>NZ_JBIBBW010000007.1:0-140671 GCF_042900885.1 Streptomyces sp. NPDC012835 | reverse complement strand
CGGGGGCCCCCGGCGGCCGGCGCGGCCGCCCCCCACCCCCCCCCCCGCTCCGGGGCCCCGGACCGGCGCTCCTCGGGGGGGCCCCGGGCGCGCCCCCCCCCCCCCCCCTCTCTGTGTACCGCCCTGGTGCTCATAAGTGCCGGTCAACAGGCATTCAACGCTTGCCCGCTGCTTGCCCATTGCTCGCCCGGACCCTCTCGAACCGGTCGGCACGGCTTGACACTCGAACCTCCCTCCTAGTGGCTCTGACCTGCACAGACTGTCAATCCGTGGCACCACCTGATCATGGGCGACACGATCGCTTTCGTGCTCGTAATGCGTAGGTCTCGGGTTCGAATCCCGAAGGCGGCTCAGTTGAACCCCAGGTCACATAGCCCGTGACCTGGGGTTTTCTGTTGCTCGGGGCATGACGGGTCACACGGCCGGGTTGCCGTGATGTTGCTTGCGTGAGCGGTGCGTGAGTGGAGCCGCTCGGGGACCTACTTCGTGGGCTTGCGGCGGGTGGCCTTCTTGGCTGCCTTGGCCTGAGCTTTCGCCTTGTCCCTCTTCGGCTTGCCGCCGCCCTTGCTGCCCTTGCCGACGTCGGCCGCCTTGGCCGCAGCCTTCCTGGCCTTCCCCTTCTTCGCGGCCTTGCGCGCGGCCTTCTCGGCCTCGGCCTTGCGCTGGAGGGGGACGAGCTTCGCGGTGGCCTCGGCGGCACTCTTGCCGACGTGGGGGAGGACGCTCTGATAGATGTCCCGCGTGATGCGGGTGTCGCTGTGCCCAAGGGTGTCCGACACGATCTTGATGTCGATGCCGGCGGCGAGCATGAGGGTGGCCGCGCCGTGGCGCAGATCGTGCAGGCGGATCGGCGGGAGACCGGAGGCGGCGACGAGGCGCTCGAAGAGGTCGGTCACCTTGCCGGGGTGGAGCCAGGAGCCGTCTTCCTGCGTGAAGACGTGGCCGGTCTCGACCCAGGCTGTGCCCCATTCTTCGCGGGCCGTTTCCTGCCGTTCGCGGTGGCGCTTCAGAACGTCGACGGTGTCGTCGTCGAGGGCGACCACGCGGGAGCCGCTGTCGGTCTTGGGGTCGGACGCTTCCACCTCCCAGCCGTCCTGGACGAGTTGAGAGGAGACGGTGAGGAAGTGGGTGTCGAGGTTCGTCTCCGACCACGGCTGGCCGCACGCCTCGCCTCGGCGCAGGCCGCGGAACGCGATCAGGTGCCACATCGCGTACAGCCGGTCCTCGGCGACGAAGTCGAGGAAGGCACCGGTCTGCTGAGGAGTCCAGACCATCACGGGCGACGGCTTCTCGCCCGTCTGCTCCCACTTGGCGACCCGCTCGTCCGTCCACACGAGCGCCTTCGGCTTGCGCACGGGGTCGATCTCGACATGGGCGGCCGGGTTGAACGTGATGATCTGCTGCCCGATCGCGTCGTTCAGGGCGGCCCGGAGGGTGGCCTTTACATGCAGTCGCGTGGCAGGGCCGGTGACGCGCCGAAAGGGCGGCATCTCGTCTATCGCGGCTTTCATGGCCTTGCGACGAGCCCGGTTCCCGACGCCCTTCCACGGCACCGTCGCCAGCTCGTCGAGAGCGGCTCGCCGCTGGGCGTTGTCCTCCAGGATCTGGGCGTTCGCCTCGCGAATGTCGGTGAACATCTCGCTGAGGTGGCTGACGCGCAGCCGGTCCAGGCGCCGGCTGCCGATGCGCGGCTTCAGGTGGACGCGGATATCGGTCTCGTAGCGGTTGAGACCGGACTTGCGTATGCGCTTGCCGGCCAGCCACCGGTCGAGCCATTCGGCGACGGTCAGGCTGCCGATGAGGTCCTGACCGGAGTTGAGGCGCCGCCGCGTCTCCTCGACCTCGGGCAGAGATGACCGTTCTCGGCTGACCTCGGCCAGCATCTCGGCGATGAGTTCGGTGCCCTCGGGGTCGTCCGAGTCGGCGAGCCCGAGGAGAGCGCGTACGTGGTCGAGGTCGGCCTGGGCTGCCTTGAGACTCGCGTACCCGCCACGGGCGAAGGAGCGGCGGCTGCCGTCCTCGCGGGGTGAGAGCTCCTGGCGTACGGAGTAGGTGCAGTGGCTCCTGCTGTTGCGCTTGGGGCAGGAGGTGCCGAGTTCCTTGCCGGTCTTCGGGTCGCGGCAGGAGCAGCGGCGGTAGGTGGAGCCCTTCAAAGATCATTCTCCTCGCTGGTTTCGGGATCGCTCCCGGATGAGTCGATTACGTCGGCTAGGTCGGGCCACAGGAACGGGGGCGTGACGCCCTCTTCCTCGATGAAGGCGCGAACTCTGCGCAGGCGGTCTTCGGCGTCGTCGGCCGTCTCGGCGGCGCGGGCCTGGGAGCGGAGGGCCTCGGCCTTCCGGTCGGCATTCGGGGCGGTCTGGGCGTGGTAGCGCGCGTACTCCTCGTCGCGTCGCGCACTTCGCAGCCGCTCCTGAGCGGCGTGATGGGCTCGGAAGTAGCGGAGCATGTCGTCGTCCGCGCCGAGATCGGTCTCCTCCCCCGTGAACCAGCGCAGCGCATCCAGGGGTGAAGTGGAGTCCTGGAGCGGGAGCCGCTGCACGTCCTCGATGTAGCCCACGGGATAGAGGAGGCAGATGGGTGGGGTGTTCAGGGCTTCGGCCAGCACCATGACGTCGACCAAGGGCAGGTTGGAGCGGCGTCCGGACTCCATGTTGGCGATGACGTTGCGGGGGATCGGATGGCCGATCTCCGCGCACCTGTCGGCCAAGTCCTGTGCGCTCCAACCCAGTTCCTTCCGTCGTCTGCGGACCTCGGCGGCCACGGTGGCCATGACCTGGTCCACCCACTCCGGGACGTCGTCCTCGTCGTCGGCCTTGCTCGATCCATGGTGACTTCGGCGTTGTGTCATGCAGACACATTAGCTCGCTTAGTGTTGATTCCAAGACCTGGAGACGGACGCGGAGGTCGCGTTCGCCGTGGGCTCAGTCATGGATGGAGTGCGCATGCGCCAGAACGAAGACGCCGGAGGGGTGAAGGGGATGAGTCGCGAGGAGCTTCTGGGGCTCCCGGCGGCCGTTGACCTGGAGATGGGTAACCGCGCGCTGGGGCTCGGCCGGAGCAAGGGCTACGAGTTGGCCAAGCGCGGCCAGTACCCGTGCAAGGTGCTCAGGCTCGGGAACGCCTACCGGGTGGTGACGGCAGACCTGTTGGCCTTGCTGGGGCTGGCCGCATGAGGCACCTGATGCGCCGTAGGCATTTCTGCGCTGAGCTGACACAGAAGCGCTGGACTGTGGCGCGGCGTGGACGTACTGTCCGTGGTCGCTCGCGGTACCGAGACCCCCGCGAGAAGAGGGAGAGCCTCCGGCGGTGCAACGCCGGAGGCCCCAGGACTCCCCAGCAATCCCGTGAGATCCGACCCGGCGGCAAGGGCGTGCAAGCCCGCAGCCGCCAGACGAGGAGCCGCCCAGTGCAACCCGAGAACCCCGACTCCTATTCCACCCCCGCCCGAGCGGCCTGGCCCGCCACAGCCATCCCCGGCCGGCCCGGCGCTCATCTGGGTCCGGCCCAGGCCGCCCATGCCACAGCGGAGATGCACGATGGTCCGGCTGACGGCACCGAGGCGGATCCGGCAAGGAACCTGGAGACCATCTCCGACGCGGAGCCGACGCCAGGCTCGGAACTGCTGGATGAACTGCGCTCCCAGATAGCCCAGTTCGTGATTCCCCCCTCGTCCGAGGCTCTGGACGCGGTCACCCTGTGGGTGGCGGCGACGCAGCTCCAACCCGCCTGGCAGCACGCCCCACGGCTGGCAGTGGTGGGACCTGCGAAACGGTGTGGAAAGTCCCGGCTCCTGGACGTGCTGACCGAAACGGTCCACGAGCCGATGCTCACCATCAACACCACACCAGCGGCCATCTTCCGCTCGATCAACGAGGAGGAGCCGCCGACGCTGCTGGTGGACGAGGCCGACACCATCTTCGGCCCCAAGGTCGCGGAGAAGAACGAGGAGACACGCGGCCTCCTCAACGCCGGTCATCAGCGCGGCCGGTACGTCACCCGGGTCGTCGGCAACGACCACACCCCGCACAAGTTCGCCACCTTCGCCATGGCGGCCATCGCGGGGATCGGTGACCTGCCGGACACCGTCATGGATCGATCCGTCGTCATCCGTATGCGCCGCAGGGCCGAGGGCGAGAAGGTCAAACCCTTCCGCTCGCGACGCGACATCCCGGCTCTGCACGAACTGCGCGACCGTATCCGTGCCTGGGCTCTCCCGCTACTGGAGGACGCTTCGAGCCTGGAGCCGGAGATGCCGGTCGAGGATCGAGCCGCCGACACCTGGGAGCCTCTGGTGATCATCGCGGACCTGGCCGGCGGTCGCTGGCCACGGCTTGCGCGGATCGCGTGCGCACGGATGGTCGCGGCCGAGGTGGCAGCTGAGGAGGACCACCCGAGTGAGGCCCGCATCCTCGCTGACATCCGACGAGTCTTCTTCGCACAGCGGGAGGCGGACAGCCTGTCCACCGAAGACCTCCTGCACCACCTGAACGCGGACGCCGAAGCCCCGTGGGGAGAGCGTGGACGCCACGGCCTGACCTCCCGGGAGCTCAGCGGGATGCTGCGCGACTACGACATCCGGCCCGGCAACGTGCGCATGGCCGACCGGACTCAGCGCAAGGGCTACACGCGCAACAAGTTCCTGGACGCCTGGCGGCGCTACTGCCCGACCGTCCACCCGGTCGACGCTCGGCGCGGCGAAAGCTGACCCCCACCTCCCTGGTTGCCGTACTTGCCGTCCCTGCCGTGATCGTGCAGGTCAGGGCACACAGCAGCAAGACGGCAGCCGAGGGCAAGACGGCAGCACACGCGCCTGAGGACGTGCAGCCAGCAGGGGTACGGCGTCCAAATCCGTCTTGCCCCGTCCCAGGCGTCTTCGCCGTATCGCAGCAGGTCACAGTCCTGCTCGCTGGGACGGTTGCCGCGACCGGCCGTCCCAGCGGATGCAGGCGCCCGCACACGAGCCGGGGCGGATCCGCCTCATCCCTGTCCCGAGTCGGGACAAGACGCCAGAGCTTCTGCCAAGACGGCACGTCCAGCGCGCTGCCGTACCGCGCTGACCTGCACGTGCAACGCACAAGACGGCAAAGACGCCCCTCACCCACTACCCCAAGGAGATTCCCGCTTGACCGCCCCGCACCTCACCACGTCATCGCCGCAGACCTGAGATGACGTCCCAGCCGAAGGGCAGCGCCCGAAGCGTGCCGACGCAGAGCGGCTCGTGCTCGGCGCGGCCGGCATCGTCATCGTGGTTCTGACAGCCGGAGCGTTCTGGCTGTCCTACGCGCACCTCGCCGATGTCGCAGGCCAGCACGGGCTGGGCGCATCCCCCATCCGCCGATGGGCCTGGCCCGCCACCCTGGACGCGTTCATCGTCGCCGGTGAATTGCTCATGCTGCGGGCTGCGCTCCGGCGTACGACCGACCTCTGGGCGGTCGCCGTGACCGCTGCCGGATCGGTCGGCTCTATCGCACTGAACGTCGCTGGGGTCAGCGCCGCGGAGAGCGAGCGCAGTGTTCCGCTCCTCGACTACGTGGTCGCTGCCGTCCCTCCGGCCGCCGCGATGGTCGCGTTCGGCGTGCTGATGCGACAGATCCACCAGCTTGTGGCACCAACCGATGTCCCATCCGGTATCGGCTCCCTAGCTGTGCGGAACCGGCCGGTCGGTGAGCACGGCGAGGGCCGGCGGCAGGATGCTGCCGCCGAGGTTCCGCAAGCTTCTGGCGAGGAGCGGACGGAATCCACGTCTCCGGTGCCGAAGGCCAAACCAGTCGGCGGCCGTCCTCCGAAGGCGACCATCGAAGAACTGAAGGCCATCGGCCGGGTCGCCGGTCGCCAGCACGGCAAACTCACGCGTGGTCTGCTGCGAGATGCCGTGAAGGAACGGAACTTGACGATCGGAAGCGCGCGGCAGACCGAAGTCATGGAGTCGCTCCGGCCGGAACTCGAAGCCGCTGGCATCAAGGTCTCCGGAGGCTGACGCCTCGCGTGCTCGGGTGACCGGAACCTTTCCGGTCACCCGAGCACGCGCCGGTCGCCCCGCAGATCCCCACACCTGTGACAACGCGATGGCTCGCGCCGCCGGGTCGCCGTGATCCTGTCCGCCGAGCCGCATCTGGAGCATCTTCCGTGCAGCACAGCCAGCACCTACCTGACGACACCTCCGCTGAGCCGCCCGCCTCGGGACAGCCCCGTACGCTGCTGTCCCGACTGCGTCGGGCGTTCGGACGGACGGCCCCGGGCGGAGCCAGTAGTACCCCGAGTCCGACTCAAGGCCGGTCTTCGGGGATCTCCGCCCCGGGGGTGGCGGAGTCGGCCCAGCGCCAGGGGGCGCTTGGCCGGGAGGTCGGGGCCGAGGGCGGCCCCGACCCGGACGAGCTCCACGCCGTCCAGCAGCAGATCCTCAGCCCCGCACCCGCCACCGATCCGACAGCCGGCGAACGAGCACCGCAGAGCGTGCAACCAACGATCCGCCGCTTCACCGGCACCAAGCGGACCGCCCGTGTCGGACCGCTGCGCTTCACCGGCGACGAGCACGCCGCGCTCCAGGAGGCAGCAGCCGAGCACGGCTACAAAGGGGAATCCGGCTTCACCGCGGACATCGCCCTCGCCTTCATCACCGGCCGGTTCACGGCGAACCTGCCGCTGTCCGAGGACCGTCGCCGCACCCACATGTTCCGCGCCCAGGTACTGCGCGAACTCAACCGGATCGGCGTCAACGTCAACCAGATCGCCCGCGCCCTCAACAGTGACCTCACCCCACCCGACGTACGTCACCGTCTCGACGAGCTGCACCACCTGCTGGACCTGCTCGCCCAGGCCCTGCGTGCCCCCGCCGAGGCGGAGAAGGAGAAGGCCGCGTGATAGCCGCCATCAAACCGGCCGGTACCAACACCCGTGGCCTGCTCGCCTACCTCTACGGCCCCGGCCGCCACGACGAGCACCTCGACCCGCACATCGTCGCGGGCTTCGCCATGCTCGGTATGCCCGACCCCGGCCGGAACCCGGACGCCACCCTCACCCAGCTCGCCCACCACCTGGACGAGCCGGTGCATCTCCGGAACAGCGAGTTCGGGAAGAAGATCACCGACCACGTCTGGCACTGCCCCGTCCGCGCGGCCCCCGAGGACCGGCACCTCTCCGATAGCGAGTGGGCCGACATCGCCGAGCGCATCGTCGAAGCCGCAGGCATCGCCCCGCCTGGCGACGACCTCGGCTGCCGCTGGATCGCAGTGCGCCACGCGGACGACCACATCCACATCCTCGCCACCACCGTCCGCGAAGACGGCCGCCGTCCCAAGCTCCACGGCAGCGGCATCCGCGTCGGCGACGCCTGCCGCCAGATCGAGACCGACTACGGCCTGCGCCAACTGAAGAAGGGCGACCGCACCGCCGGAAAGCGCCCCGCGCAGGCAGAGATGCACAAGGCCCAACGCCTCGGCTGGGAGCAGACCAGTGGTGACTGGCTCCAGGACCGCATCCGCGCCGCCATCCCCCACGCCAGCAACGCCGAGGAACTCCTCGCCTACCTCGAAGCCGACGGCATCGCGATCAAACCCCGCCGCGGACCGTCCGGAGACCTCCTCGGCTACGCCGCCGGCCGCCCCGGCGACCTTAACAAGGACGGGAAACAGATCTTCCACCCCGGCGGAAGGATCGCCCCCGACCTCACCCTCCCCAAGCTCAAGGCCCGTCTGGAAACCACCGCACCCGAAGAACACTCCACCGCACGCCGACAGCGCCCCACCACCCCCTGGCACCAGGCCACCGACGCCCTCGACACCCTCCACCAGGGCACGACCGACGACACCCACACCCAGGCCCACATCACGGCGCTCGGCGAACTCATCGAGGCCACCGCACAGAAAGCCCCTGACCACTCCCGAGCCGAACTACGCGCCGCAGCAAAGACATTCGCCCGCGCCCAGCGCTCCCAGATCCGAGCCGAGCACCAGGCCGCCCATACCCTGCGCCGTGCAGCCCGCGACATCGCCTACACCGCCACCGGCCCCGACGGCAGCACCTTCGCCGCCCTGCTCGCCGCCCTCGTCTGGGCCACAATCATCGCCGCCCGCTGGCACGAGGAGAAGAACCACACCCACCAGGCCAAAGCCGCCCGCCAGACCCTCCACCACCTACACAACGCCGCAGACCACGCCCTCGCCCCGGTCATCGACAACCTCGCCGCTCGCCACCCGAGCGATCAGGCCAGCCGAACCCTGGCCCACGACGTCCGGGCCGCCGTCCCCGACCACGCCGACCGCATCCTCACCGACCCCGCCTGGCCGGCCCTCGCCACCGTCCTCACCGACGCCGAAGCAGGCGGCCACAAACCCCACCAGCTCCTCAAGGAAGCCGCCGCTCAGCGCGAACTCACGAGCGCCCGCCAGCCCGCCCGCGTCCTGATCACCCGCATCCAGCACACCAGCCGCAACCCCGCCCCCAACCCCCGCGCCGAAGCTGCCCGCCGCCGCTCCACCATGGCGCTCCTGCCAAGCGGACCTCAGGCCCGGCACCTCCAGCCCACCACCACACCCACGTCGCCCACCGATCAACGCCACCGACGCCGCTGACAGCCACAAGGAGCCCCTGTGACAGCCACCCAACAGCCACACACCACCACCACAGGCGACAACAAGGAGCCCGCCCTGAAGATCCACCCCGCCGCCGACACTTCCCGATGCTCGACCAAGACGAGCTGCTCGACCTCGCCGAGTCGATCAAGACCGAGGGCCAGCACGAGCCGATCGTCCTCGACCCCTACGGCGTCCTCCTCGACGGCCGAAACCGCCTCGCCGCCTGCAAGATCGCCGGAGTCGAACCCCGCTTCACCACCTACACCGGCACCGATCCCATGAGACTGATCACGTCCGGCAACCTAGTCCGCCGGCACACCAGCAAGGGCCAGCAGGCGATGATCACCGCCATGGCCTGTTCCGTTTCGGAACGCTCCCTGCGGAACCAGGCCAAGCACCATGGCCTCAGCCTCACCCGCCTGTCGAACGCCGCCACTGTCCTCAAGCACGCCCCTCACCTGGCCGAACAAGTCCGCGTCGGCACACTCGGCCTCGACGCCGCCTACACCGCCGCCCGCGAGCAGAGAGACCGGACTGCCGCACTCAAGGCCCAGTACGACCGCCTTCGCGAGCACGCCTCCGACCTCGCCGCACAGGTCACCGAGGGCCTCCTCACCTTCGACGACGCCACAGCGGCACTCGACGAGCGGCTGGAGACGGAACGGCTCCGGCAGCACGTGATCGATGCCGACACCCTGCGCCTCGCGGACGGCGACACCACTTCACCCCTGGCCGAGCTCGCCGAACGCGGCGACATAACATGGGGCCAGGCACACCAGCGCGCCGAAGAGTTCCTCGCCCACCGGCAAGACGCCATCGACCGGGCCCAGCACGCTCTCCAACTGATCGCCGAGAACTGGACTGCCGTCCAGGACCTCGCCGCCCGACCCGGCACTCAGCTCACCCGCGACATCCTCGGGGGACTTGCACCCGAAGTCCGTTTCCTGACCCAGCGTCTGATCGCCCTGGACTGAGCCATTGCAGCTCTCGGGGCTGGAGCGCCGCCGCCAGCCCCGAGAGCGATCGCTCATCCCACCGACTTCCCCACCACCTCCGTCAGCGCAGCAACCGCTCCCTCTCCGCACACCTCTGGCGCGGGCGGCTGGCCCCGATCCCACACTCCAGGACGTGGCATGGGCGAGGCGGAGGTTCGACCTCGACGCAACCGGCGCGTATGCCGACTGCGGCAACGGCATGCCCGGGAAGCATCAGGGGCTGCCGGACTGCGAGATGCCGCGCGCAAGTTGGGTCACTATGTCCAAGACGCCCTGACCGAAGGCTGTCGGAGCAACCAGCACTCCGAAAACGAGCACAATGATCACGGTCGCCTTCTCATCTAATCGGCTTCGGGCCTGGGTACGTCGACGAAGGCGTAGGACGATGATGACGGCCAGCAGGACCGCCATGTTGATGGTCAAGATCACGCTGCACGCCCTCCCGGCAAGCAATTCATCAGACACCTCCGCTTTCCTGCATCACGTTCCGATGCATCAGGACAGCGCCGAAGGGCGGCGCGGTGGTGGGATGCGGTCAAGCAGGTCCCACAAGGGTCGGGATCCCGCAGCCCACTCACTGAGCACACGGCGGTCGACGAGGTGGATTCGGTGCTGCTCACCCCAGGGGATCGCCTTTGAGGAGAAGCGGCCGTTGGTGAGGACGACCGCGACCTCCGCACCGTGGATCTGGCGTGCAGTGCCGTTGACCTGCTGTAGTACTCCGACGCCCACAGCAGAGCCTCGATCCCCGTCACGGCGGTGCTTGCACTGGATCGCCCAGACTCGGCCGGCGGGGTCGACTGCGCGCACGTCGCACGCGTTGTCCCCGGCGCCGCCCAGCCGCTCGGCGTCGCACCCGTCGCGGCGCATCAGGTCCCGTACGGCAAACTCGAACGCGCGGTGATCCAGCCCGTCCAGCTCAGCGATCCTCAGCCGCAGGGCTGCCGCACGGACGCGTGCCCATTCCGCCCTCTGCTTGGTCCTCTGGTACCAGAAGCCACCGATGATCATGGCGACGACGGCCGCGAGGACGAGAACCCACCAGTGCGTGAGCAGCCACTGCACGATGGCGGCGATCAAGCCGATCACCGCCACGGCACCGAATACCAGAACGATCTGTTCGTCCTGTCTCTTGGAACGGCGGACCCGCCGACGCCGCACAGTACGCCGCGCCGGGCGGCGGCTCATCGAGTCTCGCCCAGCTGCGCCGAGGCGGAGGTAGCGGACAGGTGCGCCGTGCACGTGGCACCGTCTGCTGCGGCTGATCCCACATGCCACCGTGTCTGCGCCCACACCGGGACGTCACCCCGAACGTGGTCCGCAAGCTGAACCGCCATGAAGGAATTCCCCCTCTATCCAAGGCCGTTAGTGCATCCCTGCGCCGGTCGTATGACAGCACGCACCACCGACAGTATGTAAGAAGTCGATCACCGGGAGTGATGGGTTTTCGGTCAGGAAAACCCCGCGCCTCATCCGTCGCTCGTCGTTCGACCTGCGTGTCTACGGCTCGACCTACCAGCTTCGGCCGTTTCGAGGCTTGGGGCGAGGACGAGCGATGCACACAACTGCTATGCCGCCAGGGCCGAGCGCGCCGCTTGCCCCTCTCCCTCGATGACGCGAGCGATCTCCGGCCACGGAGCGCGCAAGGCGCCGAAGAGCGACCAGTAGTCGTAGACGGCTCGAACCATGGCACTGACACCGAGGCGGGCGGCTTCGGGATCGATGGCGCCTATGACGCGCCGTGTGATTCCGCCGGCACCCCGGGCTGCGGGGGCGATCCCGTGGCCGAGCAGGAGTGTGGCGGTACGGATGGCATCCAGCGTCGATGGTGTCGCCATCTGCGCGAAGCGCCCGAAGATCAGGGGGTGCCAGCTCGCCCTGGTACGCGCCCAGGCCAGGCGTTCCAGCCCAGTGCCGAGGTCAACGGCCATCCGGTCCGGGTGATCCGTGTTCCACAGGAGGACGATGTCTCCGAGGGTGAGGTCCAGGTGGCGGAAGCGCAGTGTGATGCCTTCGACCTGCCGTCGGCGCCACGGGGTGAGCGTGCCGTAGACGCTCAGGTGCCGTGCGTGGAAGCCGAGTTGGGAGAGGACGGTGAGCCAGCCGTCGAGGATGGCGCCGTACTCGTCCAGGCCGCCTATGGGTTGGACTCGGGAGACGTTGACGAAGGAGGTCAGGAAGCCGTCCATCAACTGGCCTTCCGCGTCCCGTTGGCCGGTGAAGCGGACGACCGGCTGCGGGATGAATCCGCTTCTATACGTGCGGGGTTGGCCGTCCTTGAGGACCGGGTCCAGGGCCTGGATAGCGGAGATCGTCAGTTCGGTCTCCCTGCCCCACCGGAGTGGGAGGCAGGCGTCACGTGGGGCGCCGTCCCGCGCGAAGCCGGCTTCCAGGGAGTCGAGGATCTCCCTCCACGTGGGTGATTTGCGTGGCGGCTGGTAGGGGCTGACCCGGTGAGGGTGAAGAATCTCGATGTGGGGGCCGTCGGCGGTGAACTCCCAGTGGGGGCCTAACGCGGCGCTCAGTACGCCGGGTATCCGCTGGGCCAGGTCGTCTCCGACGGTGCCGGCGGCGCGGGTCAGCACGATCGGGCCGACATCGCCTGGAAGTGGCGCACCGGGTCGAAGCGCTGCATTCCGATCGCCTGGACGCGCTGGTGGTCGAGGCTTTCCGCCTGTTCGATCGCGTCGGCGAGCCTTCGCGCCGCGGTCTCGTCTTCCTCCCTGGGGTCGACGACCGCGACCGCGCCCGTCTCGTCGCACAGGGCGGCGTGGGCGCAGGTTCCTTCGCGCCAGGTCAGGGCGGCCATGGGGGTGCCGGCGCGGAGGGATTCTCCGAAGACCGCGGCACCGGCTTCCACGTACGGCCGGGCGTACGTGTAGACGAAGACCGAGGCGTCGGCGATGGCTGCGGTCTTGGCGGGACCACCGAGTTCGCCGATCCACTTCACGTGGTCGGCGCTGAAGAGCCGTTCGTGGCGTCGCACGTACGCCTCGTCGAAGACGGGGCCGACGATCCGAATGCGGCGCCCAAGGATCTGGGCCGCCCGCACGGCGATGTGCGGTGCCTTCTCCTCGTCGATCCGGCCGAGCCAGACGAGCTCGGTGCCCGCGGTGGCCGGCGGCTCCTCCTCGTCGAGGCCGAGATGGACGGCGAGCTCAGGGATCGGCTGGTGGTCCGCGTACCGTTCGATCATCTCGGGCGAGTAGCAGTAGAGCCGGGAGCGCTGGCCGTCGAAGGCGGTGCCGGTGTGCTGGAAGACGGGCGAGTGCTGGAAGGTGGCGACGTCGCAGTCCAGCTCATTCCAGGTGCGCGTCCACGCGGGAATCGACGGGTATTCGTGGCCGACGACCAGGAGGTCGTACCCCGTGTCGCGCAGCTCGCGCTCGGCGAGCGATCCGGTGGAGATGTCCTCCAGGCGGACCGGCTTGCGGACCCAGTCGTGCTCCAGGTCCGTGAGCCAGCCCGGCCCGAGGAGGTGTACGTCGGCGCCTGCGGCACGGGCGCCTACGGCGACCGCCCACAGCCATCGTTCGATCCCGCCGTAACCGGCGGGTGGAAAGGCGTAGCTACCAGGGAAGTCGCAGACGCCGACGAGCACGTTATGCCTCCGGTGTTCCGTCCGCCGAGACACGGCGGAAGCCGAGATACGGGAAGAGTGATTCGGGCAGGACGATCGAGCCGTCCTGCTGCTGGCACTGCTCAAGGAGCGCGGCCAGAGTGCGGCCGACGGGCAGACCGGAGCCGTTGAGGGTGGCGACGAGCTTGGGCTTGCCGTCCTCGCCGCGGGTCCGGATGTTCGCCCGGCGGGCCTGGAAGGTGCCGAAGTTAGAGACCGAGGAGATTTCGCGGTACGTGTTCTGGCTCGGGATCCAGACCTCGATGTCGTACGTGAGCTGGGCGGAGAAGCCCGTGTCGCCGGCGGGCAGCTTGATGACCCGGTAGGCGAGGCCGAGTTCCTTGAGGCACGCCTCGGCGTGGCCGACCATCTCCTCCAGCTCGGCGTCCGCCGTCTCCGGGTCGACGATCTTGACCATCTCGACCTTGGCGAACTGGTGCTGGCGGATCAGACCACGGGTGTCGCGGCCGTACGAGCCGGCCTCCGAGCGGAAGCACGGAGTGTGCGCCGTGAACGCAAGCGGCAGCTCGGCGGGCGGGATGATCTCGTCCGCGTAGAGGTTGGTCAGCGGAACCTCGGCCGTCGGGATGAGGAAGAGCTCCCGGTCGGCGACACCGGTCTTGAACAAGTCCTCCTCGAACTTCGGGAGCTGGCCGGTCCCGGTCATCGTCTTGCGGGTGACCAGGTACGGGACCGCGTACTCGACGTACCCGTGGCGGCGGGTGTGGAGGTCGAGGAAGAGTGTGGCCAAGGCCCGCTCCAGAGCGGCGCCGGCGCCGCGGGAGACCGCGAAGCGCGGGCCGGACAGCTTGGTCGCGCGGCCGAAGTCGAGGATGCCGGTGGCCTCTCCGAGATCGACGTGGTCCTTCGGCTCGAACGGAAACGCGGGAGGCGTGCCGATGCGCCGAATCTCGATGGCGAACTCCTCGGAGTCGCCATCAGGCGCCGAGTCGTCCGGCAGGTTCGGGATGCTCAGGAGCAGATCACGGAGCTGGGCTTCGATCTCTTCCTGCCCCGCTTCGATGTCGCGGACCTGCTCCTTGATCTCGCGGGCGCGCTCCTTCAGCTTGCTGATGTCGCCGCCCTGCTTGGCCGTCTGCTGAACCTCAGTCGCCACCCGCTTGGACTCGGCCCGCAGCTCGTCAGCCGAGCGGATGTTCTGGTTCCGACGAGACTGGAGCGACTCCAGCTCGGACAGGTCCAGGGAGTAACCGCGACGAGCGAGCCGACGAACCGCTTCGGCACCCATTTCAATCAGGGCGCGGGCATCATGCATGAGGAAGATCCTTCTGATCCGGCGAGTGGTGGGATACGGGATCGACGGTAGCAACCGCGGCCCCTTCGCCGATCCGGATTACCTGCCTGTCACCAGAGCCGACCGCGTGATCGAGAACGCCGGTTTCAAGATCGCCCATCAGGGCCCCGACGAATTCCGGCAACTCGTCATCGGGGATGGCGACGGGCTCGATGTACGGGGCTTCCGGGAAGAAGAGGGGCATGGCCCCGCCAGGAGTCCGTTCGCGGTGCCACAGAAGCACGGAGACCAACAGGCCGTGTGCCACCAGGACGCGGGGGCCGGGGTGCTCCAGGGCCGCGAGCAGCCCGGTGAGCATCCTGCGGATGCCCTCGCGCTGCGACTCGCTGCCGCCGGGCGGGCGCTCGTGGGCGCCGTGCCCGTCGAGCCAGACGGCGTATTCCAGGAACGGGTTCCCCTCGAATTCCCCATAGTCGAGTTCATTCAGCCGAGGATCGGTGATCAGTCCCGGCCCGGGGACTCCCATCAGGAGGTTGGCGGTCTGCTGAGCGCGGGGGAATTCGCTGGCCAGCCACGTCTTCACGCTGTGGAGGGGGACGCTGCTCCATCCCCTGTTCAGCGACCGGCGGCCCTCCTCGCTCAGGCGGATGGGCCTGGTCGGATCGCCGTTGACGAGATAGCGCCGGCTGTAGTTCGTCTGTCCGTGGCGGAGGACGTACGTCGTCATGATCGGTTCCTTGGGGTCGGCGCCGACAGCCATGCGAGGACGTCGGCCATCCTCGGCGCGCGCGGATCATCGGTGTCGAGGTAGAAGAGCAGGCCGTCCAGGGCCAGGGCCCTGCACCATGGCGCGAGGACGGGCACGGGGATGCGGGAGATCCGGGCGGCTGTGGCCAAGCGAGCGTCCGTGCCGTGTCCGAGGTCGTAGTACACGGTCCAGAAGGCCCAGTCGAAGGCCGCGTCGCCCACCATCGGGAGGGGATCGATCAGGCGGGGGTGGCCCAGCCAGTCGAAGAGGACGTTCTCTCGGTAGAGATCCGCGTGCAGGACGGTGGATCGAGCGGAGTCCTCCTCCAGGGCCACCAGGGCCGGGAGGGCTGCGTCGACGTGCTCCTGCCACGGGCTGACGTCGACCGATTCCAGCCGGCGCCGCACCCTGGGGCGTACATCCTGGTGGAGGTACGCGGTCAGGGAAGGAAGGTCACGCGGCCGGCGCCGACGGCGGCCGAAGGTGTGGAGGCCCTGGAGGGCGGCGGCCACGGTCGGAAGCTCGCGAGGCGGTCGTTCACCGCCACCGGGGCTCCCTCCGATCATTTCCAGGGCCGCCACGGCCAGGTCGTCCGCCGCCTCGACGACGCCCGCCGTCGGCCCGCCCGCCCACAGGCGTAAGGCATTGACCTCGTTGCGGAACCGGGTGGGATCGGCCCACGCCTTGAGAAGCAGCGGGCGCCCGTCGAAGGTTCCGGCCGTGACGAGCACCGAGGCATGTCCGGCGTCGTGGTAAGCCCCTAGCGTGAGCTTCCAGCGCTCCGCCGCGCGCTCCATCAAGGTGGGCACGGCGTCGAGCCAGCCGGAGACTCCCGGGCCGTAGTGTGTGACCAGCCGCCGTCGGCATTCCTCGGAGACCTCGCCGAGCGTCCGCTTCTCCATCAGCTCAGCACGATCCCGTCGGAGACCAGCTCGTCCGTGAGGGCGGGAAAGCCCTCCAAGGATTCCGCGACGAGGGCTTGGACCTTGTCAGTCTCGACCTCCGGGGAGGACAGCCGGACCAGGATCCGCCACGGCTGGTCGAGGCGCTGGCCGGTGGTGCTGACGAGGTGCACCTCCGCGTGCCCGTCGGTGGCCTCGTGCAGCCGCTGGGCCAGGCGCTGGGCGGCGATGTTGTAGAGCTTGCCGACGTGGTAGACGGGGTTCTTGCCGTTAACACCCTCCAAGTTCATCGGCCGCAGTGGCGTGATCAGTCCGTTGACTCGGTTGCCGCGGCCGACGACGCCCTCGTCGCCGGACTCGATCGAGCTGCCGGTGTAGGTGAGGTACAGCTCGTCCTTCTCCGGCACGTCGCGCGCGTTGAGCCGGAAGCGCGTCTCGGCTCCGGGCAGACGGAGGTCGGCCAGCCGGTGGCACTCGGCGAGGACGCTCTCGGTGTTCCGCACGTACTCCGCGCGGCTGGCGACGAGCCGCGACTTCTGC
The DNA here is from genome assembly GCF_042900885.1 of Streptomyces sp. NPDC012835. Taxonomy (NCBI): domain Bacteria; kingdom Bacillati; phylum Actinomycetota; class Actinomycetes; order Kitasatosporales; family Streptomycetaceae; genus Streptomyces; species Streptomyces sp. NPDC012835. Next base: position 124,036 of record NZ_JBIBBW010000007.1, on the reverse strand, counting down.
GGGACGCAGAGGACGACGTCCGCCTGCTCGCCGTCCCAGTAGCCCATGAGCTTCACGTCCGATCCGCACCAGGCATGGGAGAGGGTGAAGTCGCTCTCCCCGGAGAAGTGGTTCACCAGCTCGCGGACGAACGACTCGAAGGGGTTCTCCGGCGCCCAGCCGGTTCCGAGGGAGGTGTCGTTCGACAGCCGGACCCGGCGCTCACGCAGGTCGTCGATGGAACGAGGGTTGAACCAGCGGGTGCGGTCCGGCACCGCGTCACCGGTGAGGACCGCTCCGGGGCTGGAGTTGCTGGTGATGTTGAAGGTGATGTTGAGGTGCTCCGACACCTCCGGGAGCCGCTCGGCGAAGAATGCCCTGACCTCGGCCTCGACGATCTCCTCGACGGGGATCTTCTCGCCCCCGCACATGGGCGCGGCCCGCCCGTTCACCAGGACGCGCACAGGGGCTGTCATGCGGCCGGCGCCGTAGCGGACCTCGCTGGCACCGCCGAGGAGGGCGAGCTTGTCGAAGTTGTGGTGCAGCACCGCGCCGAAGCGCTCGACGGTGTAGCGGCTGTACGCGCGGGATAGCCGCTCGGCGAGGTGATCGGCCAGGGTGTCCGGGTGACCGAGCCCCTTCCGCTCGACGATCGTGGTCGCACCGGGCTTGGCGGCGCCCGTCTCAATGGACAGGTAGCCACCCTCGGTCGTGATGGTTTCGCGCATGACAAACTCCGATCTCTCGGCCTGAGGAAGACGGGTGGGACGGATGAACGTCCTTGGTCAAAGCCGTTTGCCACGAGCTGAGTTGCTCGCATCGCCCTGCGGCGCTCTCGGTCTGCTGCGACAGTAGCCAGGGCACCCCAAGGCACCCCGGAAAATCCTTCCGGGGTCCACTTCGGCCACGAGGTGATGATCAGGACATGCGCGGGATGACACAGAACCTGACCATCGGGGAGCGCGTCGCCTGGTACCGGCGTCGGCGCGGCCTCTCCCAAGAGGTCCTGGCCGGCCTTGTCGGCCGGACGACGGACTGGCTGAGCAAGGCGGAGAACAACAGGATCGAGCTTGATCGCCTTTCGGTGATCACCTCACTCGCCGACGCGCTCGACATCTCCCTCGGAGACCTGCTCGCCGAGCCGACCCTCATGGAGTGGTCCGCCGACAGCGGGCGCTGGACCGTCCCTGCGCTGCGCGAAACACTCATGGACTACAAGCAGCTCACCCCTTTACTGAGCCTCGCAGCCGAGGATGAGCCACCTGCCCTGCAGGACCTTCGAGGCAACGTGCGCGATGTGCTCGATGCCTACCAGGCATCCCGGTACGGCTTTGCCACCCGACGTCTCCCCCTTGTCCTGGCCGATGCCCTCGCCGCGTCCCGCGCCTCCTCGGGGCACGAGGCGGAGGAAGCCCACGCGCTGCTAGCCCTCGCCTACCACGGGGCGGCCATGGTGCTGGGCAAGCTGGGAGAGCCCGAGCTGGCATGGATCGCCGCGGACCGGGGCCTGGCAGCAGCGCAGTCCAGCGGCCGCAGCGAGGTTACGGGATCGCTCTTCCGAGCAGTCACGCACTGCCTCCTGGCCACCGGGCGCTTCACAGCCGCGGTCCAGCTGGTGAACGACGCGGCAGCCGTCATGCAGCCCGATTTGGGCGACGCCAATAACGAATACCTCTCGGTGTACGGCACGCTGTTCCTCACCGGCGCGATGGCTGCCGCGCGGGCAGAGGACCGGGCGACCACGCAGACCTTCCTCCGCGAAGCCGACGAGGCCGCGCAACGACTCGGCACCGACGCCAATCACATGTGGACGGCCTTCGGCCCGACCAACGTGGCTATCCACTGCGTGGCCACCGCCGGCGAACTCGGCGACATCCAGATCGCCGCAGATCTGGGCTCACGCATCGACACGACCGCCCTGCCGGTGGAGCGGCGCGTACGACACAGCCTCGAAGTCGCCAGGGCGCTGAGCTCCTGGAACCGCACCGACGAAGCCCTGGCCGTCCTGCTGGAAGCCGAACAGGCCGCCCCCGAGCAGGTGCGCCACCACTACCTGAGCCGGGAACTGGTCATCGGCTGGATACGTGGCACCAGAGGCCGGCCCGCCCATCCCGTGGCGGACCTGGCCCGCAGACTGGGCGTCGTCTCCGGCAGCTAGAGTCCGAACCGTGAGCGAGAACGAGCACGAAGCGAAGATGGCCCGCCCCCGCATGGCAGCCGGCGCTCTCTTCTTCGACGAATCCGATCGAGTCCTCCTCGTCGAACCTTCCTACAAGGACTACCGCGACATCCCAGGTGGCTACGTCGAAGAAGGGGAGTCACCACGGCAAGCCTGTGTACGCGAGGTCCAGGAGGAACTCGGCATCGCACCACACATCGGTCGCCTCCTCGCCATCGACTGGGCGCCGAACCAGGGAGAGGGCGACAAGGTCCTTTACCTCTTCGATGGCGGTCGCCTGAGCGTTGAGCACCGGGAGCAGATCACACTGCAAGCGGACGAGCTCAGCGGCTACGCCTTCCACAACCCCGACCAAGTGCCCGGGCTCACCATCCCCCGCCTTGCACGCCGAATCGCAGCGGCCATCCAGGCCCGAGCAAACGACCTGACCGCCTACCTCGAACACGGCCAGTCAGTCGAGACGGAGACCTGACTGTTCCGTGCTTCTGCGACCCTGCTGGTCAGGGTTGGTCGTGCGAGCTGTAAGCGCCATGGGAGACGGTCGGCCGTCGCGGAGCACACTGCTCCGCTTCGCCACCTGACAGACGTGTCACGCTGTTCGTGATCACCTCTGGCCCAAGACTAGCCTCGCGCTTTCATGAGCGCGCTCGTCCATACCTTGATTAAACAAGCGGAGAGTGCTTCTGACCTGCAACGATGGGACTTGTCGAGGGTCCTGTCAGCTGCGAGGAAAGAAGCACTCTCCAGGTGAGTAAGCGTATCGGGTTGTACCCGCGTGTCCGCGTCGAGGGCGGTGGCCGCGGGACGGTCTCGCAGGCCGGGTCGGTGCTGCTGGTCGAGACGGTCCGCAAGGTGGGCCTGGACACCTCGACATCGGCGGCACTGGCGCCGTGGCGCAAGCCGAGGACAGTGCACGATCCGGGCAAGGTCCTGCTGGATGTGGCCCTGGCCGTCGCGCTCGGCGGCGACTGCCTGGCCGACATCGGCATGCTGCGGGCCGAGCCCGACGTGTTTGGGCCGGTGGCCTCGGATCCGACGGTTTCCCGTCTCGTCGACGCGCTCGCCGCAGCCGGGCCGAAGGCCCTTACCGCCATCCGGGACGCATGCTCCGAAGTGCGGTCGCGGGTCTGGGAGTTGGCCGGTGCGGACAGCCCGGCCGCCGACGGCCAGGTGATCGTGGACATCGACGGTGTGCTGGTCCTGGCGCACTCCGAGAAGCAGGATGCCACCGCGACCTGGAAAAAGACCTTCGGCCATCACCCGCTCGTCGCGTTCGTCGACCACGGCCCAGCCGGGTCCGGGGAGCCGGTGGCCGCGCTGCTGCGGCCCGGCAAAGCGGGCTCCAACACCGCGAGCGATCACATCGCGACCACCCAACTCACCCTGGCACAACTGCCGAAACACCTGCGGCGGGGCCGGCAGACACTGATACGCACCGACTCCGCCGGCGGCACCCACGCCTTCCTCGACTGGCTCACCAGGCCCGGCCGGTGGCTGTCGTATTCCGTCGGAATGACCATCACCGACGCCATCCACCAGGCCGTCCTGAAGATCCCGAAGAAGGCATGGACACCGGCCTACGACGCCGGCGGCGCCGAGCGGCCCGGAGCCTGGGTCGCAGAGATCACCGACATGCCCGACCTGAGCTCCTGGCCGAAGGGCATGCGGCTGATCGTCCGCAAGGAAAGGCCGCACCCAGGCGCCCAGTTGCGCTTCACCGACCTCGACGGACTGCGGCTGACCTGCTTCGCCACCAACAGCAAAGGCGGCCAGCTCGCCGACCTCGAACTGCGCCACCGACGGCGGGCCCGCTGCGAGGACCGCATCCGAAACGCCCGCGACACCGGACTGCGCAACCTCCCCCTGCACGACACCGCACAGAACCAGATCTGGCTGGAGATCGTCTCCCTCGCACTCGACCTCCTCCCCTGGATGCCGATGCTCGCCCTGACCGGCAAGACCCGCCGCTGGGAACCCAAGAAGCTCCGCCTGCGCTTGTTCTCCGCCGCCGCCCGTCTCGTCACCACCGGCCGCCGCCGCCGGCTCCGCTTCACCACCCGATGGCCCTGGACCGACGAGATCACCCAGGCAACCGACCGGCTCAATGCCCTGCCGAGCCCCGGCTGACCAGCCACTCCGGCCGCCCCAACGATCCGCACCACCACACCGGGAAAGTGGAACCCGGCGCCCACCCGACGCGACACTCGGGCTGTCGGCCTGCCCACACTCGGCCACCGAAAGCCAAACGGTCCGCCAACTCCGTCGGCGGACCGTCAAGAAAGATCGAGGCTAGGCCGTGTTGGTTGCGCCGCTACCTCGCAGCAGCATGACCGACGGTCGTTCACGCAGGAGCAAGACTCAGCAGGTACGGCGGGATAGAATCCGCCATCAGGATTGGCGAACTCGCAGCGGTGGACCAGGAAGCAGGATGACTCGAGTGGCAAAAGGCAAGCGAATTGTTGACGAGCGCACCCTTGCCGGCTGGTTTAGTTCCCCAACAGAAGCGAGGGCAGCCAAGCTAGAAGGCGAGAAGGTCGATCCGATCTTCTACCACGCTGATGTGGAAGAGCACGTATTCGATCAGGATTCCGGTGCTACCAAGCGATGTGACCTGACGCTCCGGTCAAAGCACACGGCGCTCGCTAGTGTGGAGATGAAGCGCCCGGAGATAGCGCAGGCCGATGACCCCGCCCTCCTGATCGACGCCTGGAAGAAGGCAATCGGTCGCGGCCTCCCGTACTTTCTCACGTGCAACTTCCGCGAGATCATGCTGTGGGGAACACAAGACGGGCCGCATCAGCCGACGCCTATCCTGAAGCGTGATCTCGTAAAGGGATTGAGCCACTCATATTACGCGTCTGCGCGTCGAGATGAGATGAGCGTAAACTGGCGCAACTTCCTAGACGAATTCGCCGAGATCTACCGCCGCAGGCTGCATCCCAAGGGCGTTGAAAAGAAACTTCCGCCGCAAGTATCCGAACTGAAGGACGCCATTTCTAACGCTGCAGTCGAGGCGGCTGGTCGAATCCGCAAAGCGGCGACTGATAGTGAATTCCGAGAGAGAACGCTAGAGATCTTTCGATCGCAGTTTGGTGTCGAAATCTCTCTGGATCCATATGGGAACGTGGAGCACTTCTTCGCGGAGTCTGAGCAGGTTGCAACTATCTCTGCATTCGTTATCTCCACGCGTCTTATGCTCTACCAAGCCCTCGCGACTGCTACGCGACCTGACGGGGGTAGTTTTGGAATGGATGACCTGGAGATCGCGCGAAGCACATCAGATCCCAGGAGGGTCGCAAGCGACCTTCGCAGCCTGTATGAGCATGCGCGCCGTAAGACGGGTGACTTTGAGGTCCAGTTCTCTTCCACGGACCTGGATGAGATCGTTTTCGTTGATGGTGACAGCGCTACGCACGATGTTGGAGCGCGTTGGGGCAAGGTAATCGACGTAGTCAAGAGTGCAGACTGGGAGTCGCCGGCAACCTATGTGCCCGGGCTCTATGAATCCCTGCTTGACGATGAGCACAGGCACGTCATGGGGGTTCATTATACGCCTGACACCGTTGTTGAGTTGATTACTGCATACGCCGTACGCGAGCCCGCAGATATCGTGCTCGATCCGTCGTCGGGAGCTGGCACGTTCGTCACGATGTGCTATGACAGGAAGCGAGCTCTCGGGTCGACACATGAGCAATCACTCGAGGAAGTCTATGCCGTTGAGTTGGCCGAATTTGCAGCCTCGCTTACTGGCTTCAATTTGACGCTTGCTGACTCCTCGGCGACGTCTGCCTATCCCCGAGTGTTCCGCACTGACTTCTTCGATACGTATCCCGGTGAGGGTAGCCCTCTGACGCTGCCGTCAGTGGGGCGTCTTAAGTATCCGGCCAGCGTGAATGCTGTAGTCGGGAATCCGCCGTACATTCGCTTTGAGAACCGAACCTCGGAGGAGCGTCAGGAGGTTTTCGAATTCCTGCAGAAGCATTTCAATAAAACTCAAACAACCTACCCGAACTTTACGGGGAAGGCGGATATTTGGGCGTTCTTCGTGGCGGGCGCTCACATGTATCTCCGGCCTGGAGGGCGGCTGGGTTTCATCGTGTCATGGAACTTGCTCGCCTCGGAATATGGTGATGCTGTTCTGGCATTCCTCGGCAGGTATTTCAAGGTGCATGCCCTGATTGACAGCCGCGTCGAGCGCTGGTTCGCCGCAAAGCAGAATACCGTCATCATTCTCGCGGAGAAGGTAGAGGAGCCTGCAGCGAGATTCTCGCATATGCCCAATGTGAGCATTCCTTCCGATCATCTCGTTCGCTTTGTGCGCCTAAAGCAACCGTTGGCTGAACTCTTGGCTACGGACCTCCCTCGTGGAAAGCGGGCAGAAGACGTCATAGACGAAATCCTGGCTGCCGCATCGGATGTGGGCGAGGATCTCCGCTGGGATATTCGGGTTTTCCCGCAAAGTCAACTAACGGCTTCGGGCCGCGATGCTGAGGAATCGGAGGAAGGCGCGTAATGACTAGCGGGGTTGATTTTCGAATCCTTGGGGCAGCGTCAGCTTTTCCTGGAAAGCTGGGGTCTTCCTGGGGGGCCTGTCTTGTCGAGCCGCCTGCCATTGGGGCGCTGCGCCGTCGTGCAAGCTCGAATCTCGTGAGACTCGGAGAAATCGCGCCGGCGAAATCAGGGATTCCCACGCGAGTTGTCGGCTACTTCTGCCTTGAGGAAGTGACTGACGCGACGATTACAGCTCGAATGGGTTTGCGATCCCAGCGAGATCGGCAACGCCTCACCGTTGTCCGCGATGGTCGGGGGGCTCTGCATGTGCTTGAGCGTGAGGCACTCAAGCCTATGGTGCGGCGTCCTGGAGTGTTGGATGGGCGTATTGATGTTGAGTCGGAAGACACTGACCCGTGGCGGATGCTCTATCTGACTGACTCCAAGAGCGAGTTGGAGCTAAAGCGATGGGCTCATGTCCTGACTTACATTCACTACGGTGAAACAACTGACTTCCCGGCCAAGGAAGGTAGCCGGAGAGCCGGAGGAATTCCCGCTCTCCGCCCTCAAGTCCGCGTGCGTCCCGTCTGGTTTCAGGTTCCTAGAATTCCGACTGGCCAGGGCAGGGTGTGCTGGCTGAAGGGTCGAGGGGATCGTCATTACGCTCCGACGCTTGCAGCAGATATTCTTATTCCAGACAACTTCCTCTACTCGGCTCCCCCCGCGGAGTTGTCGGTGCCTCGCGCGTTTGCTGCCGTCGCAAACCTTACGTGGACGAACCTGATGGCAGAGGTGTATGGGCGCCGGGGTGGCGGGGATGGAGTCCTGCATACCTATGTTCGAGAACTTGCACAGCTCCCCATCATTAATCCGCTTCGCTTCACGAGGGCGCAAGCTGAGGACATGGTTGAGCTGTTCAATCGCGTGTCGAGTCGGTCAGCATTGCCTATCGATGATGAGCTTCGGCAGCCAGACCGACAGGCATTCGACTCCTGGGCCATGAAGTACCTGTTTGGCGAGGACTCGGATGATGCCGCCCGCGCCGTCGAGCGGGCCATACGGGATCTGGCCATGGAGCGCACTCAGCGGACGATAAGTGGCCGCGAGCAACAGCAGAAGGCTGTCCGCCGCACCGTATTTGATCCGGCGCCTATCGCAGCCCGCATTCTGATGGAGCATGGCATTCCGCCTAGGCTTAGAGATTTCCTTCCGTCCGAGGAATCATGGACTGGAATGATCACCACTATGAATGTTCCAGCCCATGAATCGGCACCGGCAACTCTTGGTGAGACGCTGCTTGATCAAGGGGATGTTCTGATTGGCCAGAATAAGCTGATGGAGACCCCGAGCGAAGCTCACTCGAGAGCCGTGGTGGCATTGCTAGCCGTCGATCCAAAATTCACGGGCGAGTTCGCTCTGCCAGTCGACAGCGATGTTGTTTCGGCTGCAGTGGACGAGTGGTCGGCAGCATGGGGGACATGGCGTCAGACGGTGCGGGCAGCGTTGAAGACAGTGCTTCCGAAGCCCTCGCAGGCCCAGCGGCGCGTGCAGGTCGCCCGAGAGCTGGAGTCTCGTACAGGACTTCTCGCAGCGACGCTGGCGTCAGACTGAGAGAGTTACTGAGCGTTTTCAGCGTTGTTTCTCCAGGGTGAGGACGGCTCTGGTGATGACGCTCATGCGGTTGGGGCTGATGCGGGATCTGCGGAAGATCTGCCAGGACTTCAGCCGTGCCATGCCTCGTTCGACAGGTGCCCGGGCCGCGGACAGGGCCCGGTTCTCGGCCCGCTCGGTAAGGGTGAGTTCACCGCCCGGCGGTCGGCGCTTGGCGGTGGTGACCCAGTCGCCTGCACCGATGTAGGCCATGTCGGCGAGGATCGGAACGCCCTGGCGCGCGCAGATCCGGAGAATCTTGTGGGTGCGGGCGGCCGTCAGATCGTGGGTCCGGCCCGGCAGTGCCGGCGACAGCCACAAAATCTCCCCGGCCGGGTCCGTGACGACCTGCACGTTCACTCCGTGCCGCTTGTGTTTCGAGGAGTAGTCCGCCCTACCGTCACCGACGCGGTCGCACTCGGCGAGCGTGCCGTCCAGGAGAACGAAGTCCGGATCGTGCACGCGCAGCGTCTTCAGTAGGCCCGGTGCCTGCTCGGCGAGCAGCCCGGTGACCGCCGTGACATAGGCGTGGGCGGTGCCGACGGATATGCCGAAGGGCGCGGCGATCCGGGCGAGGGTGTCATGGCGGCGCAGGTACACGAGTGCGACCAGTGCACGGCGGCGCGGCAGGAGTTTGCACCGCCGGTCACCCTCGCGGGTGACGATGAGCATCGTGACCCACTCGACCAGGGCGTGAGGCAGGTCGAGTGCGGCAGGATACGGAACCAACAGGGCTCCTGTGCTGCTGAGCTGAGACGTCGAACACCTCCCTCAACGGCACGGGAGCCCTGTCCGTTGCGTACCCCAACATCACACCGCCCCGTCACCCGATCAGTGGCCGTACTGAAAACGCTCACTGCGACACGTCCCGGCTGCGAGGCGGGCGGAGACAGTCAGAACGTGGTGATCGCTGTGAGACGTGTCTGCAAGAAAGTGCTGGCCTGCGTGAGCGCTGCGTGAGCGGACCGGGTGGCACGGGGGTGGACTAGACGTCACGGAGCTCAGGGCTGCAGGTCTCTGATCAGGGAAAACGGCACTCTGTGGCATCGTCCGGCATCAGCTGGGATGATCTTGCAGGCCCTCGTAATGCGTAGGTCTCGGGTTCGAATCCCGAAGGCGGCTCCGAAAAGGCCCAGGACAGATAGTCTCTGACCTGGGCCTTTGTGTTTTTCATGATCCATTTGCGTGGGCAATCCTGCCCGCTCGGGGCCTCATGATCGCCCCCGGTGGACAGCCGGTGGACAGGCGTGCAGCGGGCGCGCAGAGCGGTGGACGGGCGGCCGATCCGGTGGCCTCTCCGAGGCGTAGGCACTGGGGGGTGGACCCGCAGTCCTGTGCTGCCGTCTTGAGTCCGGAGAAGGAGAAGGCGTACGGGTCGTTGCCGCCCTTGATCAGGGGGCGGGGGAAAGCGACCGCATCCGGGTTCCCCGCCTTGGCGGCGCGGTCGATAGCGGGGCCGCCGGGGTAGGACAGGCCGAGGATCCGGGCGACCTTGTCGAAGCATTCTCCGGCGGCGTCGTCGAGGGTGTCGCCCAAGTGCAGGATCGGCTCGCGCACCAGGTCACGCACGAGGAGCAGCGAGGTGTGGCCGCCGGAGACGATAAGGACGACGCACGGCTCGGGCAGCGGCCCGTGTTCGAGAGTGTCGGCGGCGACGTGTCCCGCCAGGTGGTGCACCCCGTAGAGCGGGACCCCGGCCGCGTAGGCGAGGGTCTTGGCTCCGGCGAGGCCGACCTGGAGAGCGCCCGAGAGGCCGGGCCCCGTGGTGACGGCGACCGTGTCGAGTTGCCCGAGCCGCATCCCGGCCTGCGAGAGCGCCTCTCGCACGACCGGCCTGAACGCCTGGAGGTGGGCACGGGAGGCGATCTCGGGCACGACCCCACCGAAGCGGGCGTGCTCCTCCATGCTCGACGCCACCACGTGGGCCAGCAGTTTTCCGTCCCGCACGATGCACGCGCCGGTCTCGTCGCACGACGACTCGATCCCCAGCACCACCGGTGCGCTCACTCCAGGCTCCTTCTGCGCGTAAACCGTAGTTGCAAGATATGTGCAATAAGGTGATGGCGGCAGGTCACCCGTTCCGTACGACCGAACTGGAGGCCCGTCCGTGCCCACCACCGCGGTCATCGACAGCAGCCGAACCGTGGCGACGCTGCTCAACGTGCTCGCCGTTGTCCCCGAGTCACCCGTCACCGGCAGGTACGGCAAAGGCTCCCGTGGGCTACGCGCCCACAGGAGCCTTTGCCGTGCGCCGCGACGGCGCACCCTGCACCGAGGGTTCAGGCCGCGACCAGTGCGTCCAGCTTCCCTTCCTTGGCCTCCTCCACGAGGGAGGAGAACTGGTCGGCGCTCATCTGCACGCACTGGCCGAAGTCGTCGGTGATGACGATGCGCTTGTCCTCCGGTGCGGCGGGGTCGATGAACAGCTGCGGGCAGCCGCAGGTGCACTTCCCGCAGAAGGTAGCCACCTCTTGGAGGCCCGTCAGATCGGTCATGCCCCTGCTCCCTTCGGACGGTTGTGCACGTTGTGCTGCCGTCATACCCGGCGCCGGCACACCGGACGCGATCGCGGGACGAGCCATCGATGCACACGCGCCGCGGTGGTCGCTCCAGCGCGCCTGCGGTGCATCCGGAACAGTGAGTCGTCCGGGAACCGCGAGCGGTCTCCGGACGACTCACTGAAAGAAAGGCGGGCTGCGGCCCGCCCCCTTCGCCCTCACACGAGCAGAGCGAACATCACCCCCATGCCGACGGCCATCGCCGCGTGGCAGGCGGGCTCGGAGGCTTCGCCCGCGAGGATCGCGACCGAGCGCCCGCCAGGTGCCGCACCGGCCAGCCGCTGCTCGTCGAATGCCTGGGCCAGCCAGCGCAGTCCGAGCACCAGGAGGACCAGGGCGAACAGTGCGGCCGTCCACTGGTCGCCGGACTGGGAGAGCGTCATGGCGCTGGTGGCGTCGGTGCCGGACATGTCCATTCCCGGCATGTCCTGGGCCGCGCCTCCCATGCTTCCGGCCATGCCGGAGCCGTTCATCAGCGCCGCCATCCAGGCCATGGAGGCCATCATCACGATGTGGGGCAGGGCGCCTGACAGCGCCGCGGTGCGGGTCGTCGCTCGCGCGGAGCGGGCGAGCGCGGCACCGGCGAACCAGAGCGCGCCCGCGGAGAAGACGATCACCTGCGGGCCTGCGGGGAGATCCATCCCCCACGGCCAGGCCATCGCGGCCATCGCCGCTCCCATGACCGCGTGCAGGGCGTGGCCGACGCGGTTGACGACGGGGCGTCCCGGCGTCGCCGCCAGCCACAGGGCGTAGCAGGCGGGCAGGACGAAAAGTGCGGTGAGGATCCACCTCAGTCCGGTCGCGTTGATCACGCGGCCACCTCCTTGGGCTCGTTACGGCGCCGGCGTCGCGCACCGACGATCAGGTCGACGACGATGAACACCAGCAGGGGCAGGCCGAAGAGGGGGACGAAGTAGCCGATGGCGGCGGTCAGCAGGACGGCCGGGGCGAGGAACCAGCCGGGCAGGCGCCGCCAGGTGCCACGGGTGGGGGCGCGGCCGAGGGTGAAGCCGTCGGTGCGGGTGGGCCTGCGCAGCCACCACATGCGGTAGCCCCACAGGATCATGCCGATCAGGGCGATGGCGATCAGGGCGAGGACGATCTGGTTGGCAAGGCCGAACAGCAGGCCCATGTGGGCGTCGATGCCCCAGCTGGTCATCTTCGACAGCAGCGGATAGTCGGCCCAGTTCGCGCGGTCGGTGATCTTGCCGGTGGTGGGGTCGACGGCCACGGTGTCGTGGCGTTCGAGCCAGCTGCGGGTGTTCTCCTTGACCACGTAGGTGGCCTGGTCCTTGGTCGGCGGGCTGACGTTGAGGACGCCGCGCAGCCCGGCTGCGTGCGCGGAGGCCACGACCGCGTCGATGCCGACGTCGCCCTTGCTCGTCCGGGTGTCAGAGCCGGTGGGCTGGTGCGCGGTGTGTCCCGGCAGGGTCGTGGAGATTGCCGGTGTGGGGCCGGCCAGTGCCGACTGGACCTTGCCGATGCTGGCTCCGGCGTGGACGGACCAGGTCATGCCGGTGGCGGATAGGCCCAGCAGGCCGACCGAGGCCCACACGCCGACCGCGGCGTGCCAGGACATGGTGCGCCGGCGCCCCTTCGGCCCGCCCTGGGGGATGAGCACCCGCCGGATCCGCTGGCGGGAGCGTGGGGCGGTCAGCCAGAGGGCGAGTCCGCCGAGGATCTCCACCCACAGCCAGCTCGCCGCGATCTCGCTGTAGATCCGGCCGGGCTCGCCCAGGTTGAGGTGCCGGTGAAAGCCGTCCACCCAGGACCGGACCGGCAGCCACCAGCCGGCGAACGTCCGCTCCTGGCCGAGCACTTCGCTGGTGTACGGGTTCACGAAGGCGGTCTGGGTGTAGTTGTCGGGCAGGCCGGGCCGGTCGAAGACGACGCGGGTGCTGTCCGTGCGGCCGGTGGCCGGGGTCACCGAGAACAGCGTGCCGTCGGGGACCGCCTTGCGTGCCGCCGCCACTTGGGCGGACAGCGTCTGGGGAGTGCCGTGCGGGGTGACCTTGAGTTCGTGGCGGTAGACGACCGCCTCGATCTGCGGGGTCGCGGTGTACATCAGTCCGGTGACAGCGGCCACGAGCAGGAACGGGCCGATGAGGACGCCCGCGTAGAAGTGGAGCCGGAGCAGGATCGGGCGCAGGCCGCTCCACGACACGGGCGGCTTGGCGCCGGGCTGCGTGCGCGTCTCGGTGACCGGAGCTGTCGCGTCGCCCTCGTGGGGCGCGAGGGTGGGGTCGGCTGTGGATATGTCCGTCGCAGCTTGCGCTGTGTGGCTTTCCGCCATAACGGGCCCTTCTGTAACGGAACGTCGTCCACCGCTTTCGGCGGTCCGGTGTAGTGGTCGGACGCGAGGGCGGGCGAGTTCCCGGCGTCTTGTCGTGAACGGGGTCACGGCAAGGACGGAGGAGTCGTGGTGGCGGGCTGACGCCGCACCCCCCAGGGGGCAGGCGTGTGTGCGGTGCGGCGTCAGCCCGTGTCGGGTCAGGCCGCGGCGAGTTCGAGCGCGCCGGGGCCGGATGACGGCGTTGCGGTACCTGTGAGAGACCGCTCCAGCCGGGCGCGGGCCCGTGAGACACGCGAGCGCACCGTGCCCACTGGGCAACCGGCCAGCACGGCGGCCTCCGCATAGGACAGGCCGAGCATTTGCGTGAGCACGAACGCCTCGTACCGGTCCGGGGGCAGGGCCTCGACGAGTTCCATGACGGCGATGCCGTCGTCGAAGCCGGGCAGCCCCCTGGGCTGGCTGCGCTCGGCGGCGCCTTGCCAGTCGGTGGTATCGGAGATGCGTGGCCGGGCGGCCGCGTGGCGCAGGCTGTCGGCCACGACGCGGCGTGCGATGGACAGCAGCCAGGTACGGGCGGAAGAGCGGCCCTCGAATCGGTGCAGGCTCGACAGGGCGCGCAGGAACGTGTCCTGGGTGAGGTCGTCGGCGGCCTGCGCGTCCTTGGCCAGATAGGTCACGAAACGGCGCACGTCCAACTGCAGGGCGCGTACGAAGTGTTCCAGGGCTTGGTCGTCGCCGCGTGCGGCGGCAAGGGCGATGGCGGTGACCGTGTCGTCGGTCACCGCGGACGGGGCAGGAGTCATTGCCCGAGGTCCCTTCTCGGATCCCGCTGGGCGCACGCGTGAGCGGCTGTCGGCGCGGGGCCGGACAGCTCACGGTGGGTCACGGGATGACGGGAGTTGAACCCGCGCCGCCCGTCAGGGCGTGGCGCGGGAGCGCGTCCGGGCGGCGGTCGGCCGCCCGGACGCGTGGCACCGGCTGTCAGGCGACAGCGGGCTCTCCAGGGGGACCTCGGGTGGCTAGGGTGTGAACGAGAAGCCGCGAGCGCAGTGGTGCGACGGTGGTGACGGTGCGCCGGACAGGTGCGGGGACCTGGGCCACCGGGCACAGGGCCAGGACCAGGCGCAGGGGCACGAACGCCCGGTCGGCGGCGGCGCGCAGGACGCGGAACGCGGCCCGCTCCCCCAACGCCAGCCAGATGCCGCAGACCAGCGCTGCGGCCACGTGCGCGACGAGCATCCCCCACGACGCCGTGCCCGACATCGCTCCCATGTGGTGCATGCCGGCCATGGAGTCCATCCCGGCCATGTCGTGCGCCATCGCGCCGCTGCCGTGCCCACCGGTGGGCATGTTCATCTGCTCGGTGAGACCGGTCCGCAGCGCCAGATCGTAGGCGCGGGCGGCCGCTTGGGGCGTGGGGTCCCCGCAGAGCAGCAGGCGGGCCCACTGCTCGGGGGCGGCTGCGGAGGACGTGCCGGTGGTGGCGTGCGCGAGCGACTGGGACAGGGTGAAGGCGATGTGCAGGCACGCCTGCACGGCCAACGTGAGCGCGACCACGGTGCGCGGTCGGCGTTCCTCGGCGGCGAATAGCCAGCCGGTCAGCGCCGTCGCGGCGGCTGCCAGGGCGAGTACGGGCCAGGGCAGCGGCGTTCCGGACATCCAGACGTGGCCCACGGCGGCGAGCACGACGCACACGGCGGCGAACATCGCGGCGCGGGACGCGCGGGACAACCGGCTGACGGACACAGCCACATCTTGGCACTGGCACCGCGCGCTGAGGAGCACCGGGGCGGGCGGTTGACGCGGGGGGTGCCGTGGTGGTTTCGGCAATGCTCCGTGAGGCCGGGTGGCGAGGTGGGAGCATGAGCGCGCCATGACTGCTGGACGGTGTGCGCGCACTGTGCGGACCGGGGTGTTCGCGGCGATCCGCGTAACGCTCGCGGCCCTGGGGCATGTCGTCATGTCCGGCGCCGGAGTCCCGTGGTGGGCTCTGCTCGTGGCCCTGATCACGACGGGAGTCGTCGGCTGGGGGCTGTCCGCTTTTGAACGCGCGGGGCGGACCGTGGTGAGGGCCCGCGTCGGAATCCAGGTCGCCCTGCACGCGATGCTGTGTCTGGCGCAGGCCGCGGCGCGACCGGACGTCGGCGGGTCCCTGCCGCGACGCTGGCTCGCGTACCTGCTCTGCACGGCCCCGCCGACACCCCACCCGCAGAATGGCTCCATGCCGTCCATGCCAGGGATGAGCAGCTCGGCGAGTACCGCCCTGCACGCGATGCCCGGCATGGGCGCCCCGGGGCAGGGCATGAGTGCCGCGTCCTCGGCGGGCATGCTCGCCGCCCACGTCCTCGCGGCAGCGCTGTGCGGCGGCCGGCCGGCCCGGGGCGAGCGCGTGGCCTTCGACGCGCTGCGAGCCGTCGAGTCCTGGCTGGCCGCGCCGCTGAGGCTTCCTCAGCCGTGCGCGCTCCTCGTGCCCGACTGCTGTGTCCCCGCGTCCCGTCCGGTTTCCGACCGGGCTCCGCGTCGCCTCCTGCTCGCCAGGGCGATCACCCAGAACCTCGACTGCGCGGACGTGGCCGCCACGACGGCCAGGCTGCTGCTGCGCGGGGACGACGCGCAACGGCCGCTGATCGCGGCACAGCTCGACGCCTGCCTCATCGCCTGCCGCGACGCTCATGAGCTGTGCGGCGGGCATGCCGGGCACCGCGAACACCGCCGCGTCTGTACGGAGACGGCCCGAACGGCCGCCGAGGCGTGCGAGGCGCTGCTCACCGCCCTGAAGCACTGAACAGCGCCACCAAAGCCGCTAGTTCGCTACGTGACCGTCCACGCTCAGCGGATCCGCCGCATACGTGAGCCGGACCACACCGTCCTCGTCGCGCCGTGCTGCTGCGGCCACGCCGAAGACCTTCGCGAGTACGGCCGAAGTGAGCACGTCGAGGACGGGTCCGGCGGTGACGACGCTGCCCTGGTCGAGGACGACGAGGTGGTCGCAGAACCGGGCCGCGAGGTCTAGGTCGTGCAGGACGGCGAGCGTCGTGGTGCCGGTGGACCGGATCAGGTGCAGTAGTTCGAACCGGGCTCGGATGTCGAGGTGGTTGGTCAGCTCGTCCAGGACAAGCAGGCGGGGCAGCTGGGCCAGGGCCCGCGCGAGCAGCACCCGTTGGCGCTCGCCACCCGACAGCGAGGCGTAGTCGCGGTGCACCAGGTGCCGGACGCCGCACCGGTCCACGGCACCCTCCACCGCATGCCGGTCCTGGGGTCCGTCGCGTCCCAGCAGGCCATGATGGGGCGCCCGTCCCAGGGCGACGGTCTCAATCACCGTGAGTCCGCCGCTGCCGCCGGTTCCGTCCTGGAGGACGGCGGCGGTGCGCAACGCGGCGGCGCGCGGGCTGAGTGTCCAGATGTCGTCGTCGCCGACCCGGACCGCGCCGTCGGCCGGCTTGAGAGAGCGGTAGACGGCCCGCAGGAGGGTGGACTTGCCGCTGCCGTTGGGGCCGACGAGTCCGACGAGGTCGCCGGGCCGGGCGTCGAGGTCGACGCCGTTGAGGATGGGGTGCCGGTCGAGGGTGATGTGGAGCCGGTCGACGGTGAGGCGCATGCGTGTCAGTCCAGACCCTTGTTGCGGCGCAGCAGCCACAGGAAGAAGGGAGCGCCCAGGAGGGCGGTGAGGATGCCGAGCGGGAGTTCGCTCGGCCGGTTCAGGGTGCGCGAGAGCAGATCGACGAGGACGAGGTAGACCGCTCCGAGCAGGGCGGACAACGGCAGTAGTCGGCGGTGGTCGGCGCCGGTGGTGAGCCGTACCAGGTGGGGGATCATCAGGCCGACGAAGCCGATGCCGCCCGCGACCGCGATCACCGAGCCGGTCAGCAGGGCGCTGAGCAGGAGCAGGAGGGTGCGCAGCCGGTTGACGTCGGTGCCCAGTGAGGTCGCGGTCTCGTCTCCGGCGAGGAGCACGTTGAGCTTGCGGCCGAAGAGGGTGAGCAGGCCGGTGCAGCCGATGACGACGGCGGTGACGGCGGGCAGTTGGTGCCACTGGGCGCCGGCCACGCTGCCGAGCATCCAGAACATCACGGTGCGCAGCTCGGTGGGGGTGGCCTGGAGCTGGACGTAGCTGGTGGCCGACAGGAACACGTAGCCGACCGCCACGCCGGCCAGGATCAGCCGGGTCGGCGCCATGCGGCCCCGCCTGCGTCCCAGCCAGAACACCAGCGCGCCCGCGACGACCGATCCGGCGAACGCGGCGGCCGACACCCCCACCCCGAACAGGGCCGCTCCCCCGCCCAGGGTGATGACGAGGACGGCGCCGAACGTGGCGCCGTAGGAGAAGCCGAGCACGAGCGGATCGGCGAGCGGGTTGGCGACCACTGTCTGGAGCACCGCGCCGGTCAGGGCGAGTCCCGCGCCCGCGACGGCGGCGAGCACCACGCGCGGGGTGCGGAACGTCCACACGATCTGGTCCAGAGCGCCGTCGGCGGGCGGGTCGCCGATGCCGGTGACGTGGTGCAGAACGATGCGCCACACCTCACCCAGCGGCACGTTGACCGCGCCGATGCTGACCGCGATCAGCATCACGGCAACGAGCACGAGGGGCAGGACGACGAGTGCGAGCGCCGCGCGGCGCCGGCCCGGTGGGGTCAGAACGCGTCCGGGTGCAGCTTCTTCGCGATCTTCTCCACGGCCCGGTCGTTGTCGGGGCTCAGGTAGATCGAGTCGGACACCGTCACGTACGTGTTGGTCTTCGCGGCCGGCCACTGGGGGAACTCCTTGAACAGTTTCCGGGCGTAGGCCGCGGGGTTCGGGTCCTGGTAGGCGATGACGACGAGCGCGTCGACGTCGGTGGCCGCCACCTTCTCCTTGCTGAGGTCGGCGAACGACGTCTTCGACGCGTTCTCGAAGACGTTGGCGGCCCCTGCCTTGCCGAGAATGTCGTTGTAGATTCCCTTGGCGACCACCGCGCTGAATTCGTTGCTGCCCATCGTCATGTTGGTGAACAGCATCATGACCTTCGGCTTCTTCTTTCCCTTCACCTTCGCCGCGACGTCGGCGATGTGCTTGCGGGAAGCGGTGATGATTTTCTCGGCACGGTCCGAAACGTGGAAGATCCGGCCCATGTCACGTAGGAGACGGTAACTGTCCTCGATGGTGAGTTCGGAATTCTCGTCGTGGCAGCCCTGTGGGGAAATGTAGGTGCGCGCACCCGCGTTCTTCAGTTCGTCACGGGTCGCGAATCCGTTCTTCGCGTCGAAGCCGTACGACGTGGTGGACAGGACGAGGTCGGGGCGCAGCCCGATCATCGATTCGCGGGGGATGTCGAAGGCGTCGTTCAGCTTGACGCCGCCGGTCGGGAGTTTCTTGATCGCCTCGGCGCGGCCGGGCACCTCGGACATGCCGTACGACTGCTGGTTCGCCACGATCTTGTCGCCGAGCCCCAGGGCCAGCAGCGTCGAGACCTCGGCGACGGAGGCGCCATTCATGACGACGACCCTGCTCGGCGCCTTGTCGAAGACCTGTGTGGTACCGCAGTTCTCGACCTTCACCGGATAGCCGGAGCCCCCGGCGGTCGCTCCTGCACGGCTGCCCGAGGTGTCGTCATCGGCCGATCCGCCGCAGGCCGTGGCTGCGAGGCTCAGGGCGATGACGGCCGCGACGGCGGCTGCTGGTCTGGTGACGGGCATGCGCGTTCCTCCGGTGTCCACGAGAGGGGGACTGATCCCCCGCCCCAGTAGTCGGGCGGTCCGGCTTTCCGGTTCCCGTCGTGCTCGGAGAAAAGAAGAAATCCTGCCGGCTGCCTCCCGCACCGGGACGGGGTGTGGCGATCAGGGCAGCCGACAGGAGTGCGGAGCACGCTCGGGAAGGCGAATTCCATCGCACTCCGCAGGAAAGATGCTGGCGTGGACCGGGCCCACGCGAAAGGCGCGTCCCCGCACATCCACTCGTGAGGATTCTCCTTTCCCCTCCGGGAACCACGGGGCTCCGCCTGCCGACTACCTTGAATTGCGGGACGGTGTGCGGCTCATGATCAGAGCGATCCGGGCCGCACGACGTCCGCTCGCACGCGCACCGTGCCGCTGTGCGTGAAGTGCAGATCGAAGGAGATCCGGTCACCGACGCTCCAGTCCGGGTCGGCGGGCACGGTGACGTCGCTGGACATCGGGGTCATGTCCAGCGTGCCGCGCGCGGGCACCTGGATCCGGTCGGCGACGTCGCGGTAGGCCGCGCCCTCCGGCGTCATCCGGTGGCGGCTCAGAGCGATCCCGTCCCCGATCGAGGGGGAGGTGACCGCCGTCAACTCGTCTGTGGAGTCACCCTGGTTGGTGACACGGAAGAAGGCGGCCGTGTCCGGAGTGCCGCCGGTCGGCAGGAAGACGCGGGCACGAGTGATGGCGAGGTCGGGCGGCGTACCCGCGTTCCCGAGGGACGTCCACGCGGTCAGCCCGCCCAGGGCCACCATGCAGGCGGCCACGGGGGCGGCTGCCGCGAGCAGCGACTGCCGCAGTCTCCCGGCCGTGCGTGCGGCCGGGACGGTCGTGGACATGTTCACCAGGTGCTCCTTGCCCGCTGTCCGGGCTTGTGCGGGCGGGTGGCGGTGGGTGCGGGCTGCCAGGTGCGCAGGCGCAGGCTGTTGACGACGACGAGGACCGAGCTGAGCGACATCGCCGCCGCGGCCGGCATCGGGTTCAGCAGACCGACCACGGCCAGCGGCACGGTCACCACGTTGTAGCCGAACGCCCACACCAGATTGGCGCGGATCGTGCCGAGTGCAGCACGGGACAGCCGTACAGCGTCGGCGAGTGCCTCGATCTCGCCACGCACGAGCGTCACGTCGGCGGCGCCGATCGCCACGTCCGTGCCGGCGCCCATCGCGATCCCGAGATCGGCGCAGGCGAGGGCGGCCGCGTCGTTGACGCCGTCCCCGACGACCGCGACCCGGCGCCCCTCGGCACGCAACGCGGCGACCAAGGCGGCCTTGTCCTCGGGCGAGCAGGCGGCGTGCACCTCGTCGATGGCCAGCCGCGAGGCGACCGCACGTGCCGGAGCCTCACGGTCCCCGGTGGCCAGCACCGGCCGCACCCCCAGCCGACGCAGCCGGTCCACCGCCCGGTAGCTGCCCGGCCGCAGCACATCCCCGACCGCGAACAGTCCCACCACCGTGCCGTCCACCGACACCTGCACCGCGGTGTGCGCCGCTTCCTCGGCGGCACGCAAGGCGTCCCCGAGGGCTTCCGGCAGACCGTCGCCCACGGCGGACACTTCGACGAGCCGCCCGTTCACCCGGCCGCGTACACCGAATCCGGGCGTCGCCACGAAGTCCGACACCGGCGGCAGCACCTCATCGGCGAGCGCGCGCACGGCGTGCACGGTGATCGCCCGGCCCAGCGGGTGCTCCGAGGCGTCCTCGACCGCCGCCGCCAGCCGCAGCACCTCGCCCTCCGTCGGGCCGTCGGGAACGACCGTGACCCGGGCCACGCTCATGTGACCCGATGTCAGCGTGCCGGTCTTGTCGAGCACGACGGTGTCTACGTGCTGCAACCCTTCCAGCGCCTGCGGCCCGGTCACCAGCACGCCGAGCTGCGCGCCCCGCCCGGTCGCGGCCATCAGTGCCGTCGGCGTGGCCAGCCCCAGCGCGCACGGACAGGCCACCACCAGCACCGCGACACACGCGGTGACCGCGGCCTGTGCCTCCGTGCCGGCACCGAGCCAGAAACCCAGCGTCGTCACCGCCAGCGCCAGAATCACCGGCACGAACACCCCGGCCACCGAGTCCGCGAGGCGCTGCGCGCGCGCCTTGCCCGCCTGCGCCTCGGTCACCAGCCGCGTGATGCGGGCCAGTTGGGTGTCCGCGCCGACCGCGCTCGCCCGCACGAGCAGGAGCCCGCCCGCGTTGACCGCGCCCCCGACCACCGTGTCCCCGGGCCCCGCCTCGACCGGCTCGCTCTCGCCGGTCACCAGCGCCTGGTCGACCGCCGAACTGCCCTCCACCACCACACCGTCGGTGGCGACGCGCTCGCCGGGACGTACGAGGAACGTGGCCCCGACGGCCAGCTCCTCCACCGGAATCAACCGCTCATGCCGCCCCTCGCGAACGGCGACGTCCTTCACACCGAGCCGGGCCAGCGACCGCAGCGCGGCCCCGGTCCCCCGCCGCGCCCGCCCCTCCAGGAACCGGCCCGTGAGCACGAACAGCGGCACGCCGACCGCCGCCTCCAGATACAGATGCGCGACCCCGTCCGCGGCGGACGGCACCAGCGTGAACGGCATCCGCATCCCGACCCGGCCCGCTCCTCCCAGGAACAGCGCGTACACCGACCACGAGAACGACGCCGCCACACCCAGCGACACCAACGTGTCCATCGTCGCCGCGCCATGCCGCGCCCCGCGCGACGCCCGCTGATGGAACGGCCACGCACCCCACACCGCGACCGGCGCCGCCAGCATGAAGCACAACCACTGCCAGTTCCGGAACTGCAACGCCGGAACCATCGACAGCACCAGCACCGGCACCGCCAGCAGCGCGACGACCACCAGCCGTTGCCGTTCCGCACGGTCGGCCGCCGACTCCTTGTCGTCCCGCGTCGCGACTGCCTCCTTCTCCGGCTGCGGCAGCCGGGCCGTGTACCCCGCCTGCTCCACCGCCGCGACCAGCTCCTGCGGACTGACGTCGGCGGGGTGGCTGACCCGGGCGCCGCCCGTGGCGAGATTCACGCTCGCCGCGACCCCGTCGATCTTCGCCAGCTTCTTCTCGACGCGCCGCACACAGGCGGCGCACGTCATCCCGCCGACCGTGATGTCGGTGACGGTCAGGGCTTGCACAGGCACGGCGCCCATCAGCGACCACTCCCGTGATCCATCTCCATGCCGCCCATGTCACCGGAGCCCGACTCATCGCCGTGGCCGTCGGCGCCGCCGCCACTGCTCGACCCGTGCATCCCCGGAGCGACCGGACCGACCGCATGTCCCACCGCGTACGAGACGCCGAACATCACGGCGAGCAACAGGACAAAACCGAGCAGCGTGGGGGCCGGAAGCCGTCGACGTCCCGACTGCTCAGGAAGTGAGAGCGCGGGCGCCAGGGCTCTATCAATGTGCTTGCTCAATGTTGCTCCCGACCGTGCTGTCCAACGCTCTAGCCGCGCTACATCAGAGCTTCCGACGCGCGGCATCTCTACAGTGGTCGGGTGGAAAGGCGGTGACGTTCCCGCTTGGTCGTGTGAGGGGCCTCACATGCACTTCATCCCTTCTCGTACCCGTCGCGCCACGTGGCGCGATCTGCTGACCCTCGTCTCCACGCACTGCGGCAGGCAGCACCTGTGCGACGCGCGGTGTCAGCACGCCGGCCTCGGCCTGACGGCAGAGAGTGTCCGGGCCGGCCGTGTCGCCGATGCGATCGGGGACCGTCACCGGGCATACCCTGATGTCCCGCTCGGCCGGTCCCAAGCTCGACGAGCGTGCCACCGTCGCTGATCGCGGGCACCAGGTCGGCGGTCTGGGCCGACCCGTCCACCACACCGGCCACGCCCTCGGGCACGAGCGCACGGAAGCGCTCAGCGATTCCGGCACCGCGCTCGACGACGTGGTCCGCCCCGAAGCCACGCACCGTTTCGACATCGCGAGGGGCCGCGTCGGCGATCATCGTCAGCCCGTCCGCCGAGGCCGGCTCGACCGCGTAGCCGCCCACGGCACCCGCGGCACCGGTCACCGCGACCGTCCCGCCCGGCGGCAGGTCCAGCACGTCGAGGGCCAGTCGCGCGGTCATGGCGTTCATCGGCAGCGTGGACGCCTCGGGAAAACCCATTCCCTCCCGGCGCCGGCACGACCGACTCGGCCGGCACGACGACCTGTTCCGCGTAGGCGCCCCCGTGCGGACCGGTGAACAGCACCAGCGCCACCACGCGTTGGCCCACTGCGAGCCGCCCCTCGACCCCGGGCCCGATCTGGTCGATGACCCCGGCGGCATCCATGCCCGCTACGAACGGAGGCCGACGGCCGGGCATCCGCACCGCGTGCCCGCCCGTACGCAGCATGACGTCCGTGGGGCTCACCCCGGCCGCGTGGACCCGGACACGGACCTCACCAGGGCCTGCCTGAGGTTCGGGCAGATCCAGCACCCGCAGGACCTCCGGACCACCGAACCCGTACATACCGACAGCCTTCACGCCGTCCTCCGACCACCCCTGCGCGACACGCATTCCAGGTAACGCCGCGCGCCGGCCCGGTAGGCGAGGAAATGACCGGGTGGTCAGGCGTGGTACGCCCCTGGCTGATCCGGGCCCCGCGCCCAGGCGGACACGGCCAGCCCGCATAGCGCCCGGCGTTGTTGCCACCCGCGCCCCCGGGGGAAGCCCCCGGGGACTGGCTGGAAGTGCAGCGTCGTCAGAAGCATGGGCGGCCGGAATGTCCGACCCCGGCCGGCAGATGCGAAGGCCGAAGGCGAACATGAGTAGGGGTACTCATGTGATGCAACTCGCGGAAAGGCATTGTTCAGACCGTCAGCAGGTCAGCCACCGTACCGGGCATTCCGGAATTCCCAGGAGATCCGTCATGGAAGAGAATCGTCGCTCGTTTTCCCAGAATCTCCGCCACTACCTGGTCAACCCTCTGTCCCTGGGATATTTGGGTGTTGTTCTCGCGGTGTGCCTGTGGGTGACCATCGACGCCATCTCCCACTCCTCCTCCGGAGACGCCAGCTTCGCCGGAATATGGGCCTTCTTGGTCACGGCACCGACCTCGATGGTGTTCCTCGTCGCCGGCCCCGCAGGGCTGATAGGCGTTCCCATCGGCGCCCTCGTCCAGGCCGCCGCGCTCGGCGCCCTGTACCGCGACATCACCGAACGGCGGGCCCGCAGCACCGGGAGCGGTGTCAGCAACGCCTGACTGCCCGGCAGTTCGACAGGTCCAGCACCAGGGGGCCGACGCCTCCCCTGCATTGTCGTAGCCACCTGGCACCATGATCGGCATGAGTGAGACAACTGAGCCTGAAGACAATGAAGTTGCCGACGTCTTGACTGCGCCAGAGGCGTGGCGCGACTTTCTGCAGCGGTACGGCGAGCTGTACGTGAAGACCCTTGCCGACGAGGAAGAGCTGGACGACCTCCTGGACGAGGATCAGCTGGAGGCTCTGGACCAAGGCGGACACGTCGAGCTGTGGCTGGGTGAAGCCCCTGCTCGCCAGGAGGCTCTGGCGGCAGCCGAGGAACGGCTCGGGGTGCGGTTCCCGCCCAGCCTGCGGGGATTCTTCCTGGCGAGCGACGGGTGGACGCGCCTCGATGACCACGTGGACGGCGTCCATCCGTGCGACCGCGTCGTGTGGATGCGGGACAGCGAGGCCGGCAGCCGGGTGATCGAGACCTACGCGTCCATACCCGGCAACGAGGAAGACGTCGAGTTGTTCCGCCGGTCCGTCGAGATCGCCCGGGGAGAGGACTTCTGGCTGCTCGACCCGACCGACATCGGGCCGGACGGCGAGTGGGCCGCTTACGAGTTCGCACCGAAGTACGGCGACACCACCCAGCACCCCAGCTTCTCCGCACTCTTCCGCTCCGGGTACGAGAGCATGGAGGAGGACGCGGACGACATGGACTGAGGCGGGTCGTCAGTCTTCACGCTCACGCCCCGAGTGGGGCAGGGGCGACGGCCGCTTCGTAGGACCGAGCGGTTCCGTCGCGCCGGGAGGCGATCCCTCGCGTGCGCAATGCCTCGGCGGCGGATACACGCGCAAAGCGCCCTCGAACAGCCCCTGCCCCAGGACGTGATCGGGCCCGGGTGCCCCTGCCTGGGGCCCCCGAGCCGGCGCGGGCCGGGGATCGCGGTGGGTGCGGAGACCGGAGTCGACGCCGGCGAAAGGTGTGCTGGACGTGCCATAGCGCCCGTGGAAGAGGCCGTTGGTGCACCCGGAGGCGCCGGTGACGGGGCGATCTCCCCCTGAACTGGTCAGGAGGTGGTGTGCTGTGAGCGGGGTATGACGACGAGGGCAAGGCGCGGGTTTTCTTTTCCTTTTTCGACCTGTGTCGTCAGTAACCGCGGATCACATCACCGAGGCCGCCTCGGTTGTGAACGCCGGACTTATTCTCTGCCCGCCTTCGTGGTGCGTCAGTTGACCGAGCCAGAGCGAATCAAGCGCGGGCAGGTCTCTGAAATGGGTTGAGTAGGAGCTGGTAACGCGATCTTGTTGAAGTGGGCTGGTGGGGCGTAACCGGTGTGAAGATTCGGCCGTGCGTGAGCTGTCGGTATTCGACCGTGGATCGTGGACGATCGTTTGACGAAAGGCGCGGCCCGATGGACGGCCGGTCGGCTCAGGTCGAGCGCAGGCAGAAGGGGTGTCCGGCCGGGCTGGCGTAGACCCGGCTACCGGTCCGGGTTTCCGGGGTGACCTCTTCGGTGGGCCGCAGTCGGGTGGCGCCGGCGTCGGTGGCCGTGCGGTCGGCGGTTGCGAGGTCGTCGACGCCGAAGTCGAGGTGCATCTGCTGGGAGGTGCCGTCCGGCCAGTTGGGGGCGGTGTGTCCGGGGGCGGACTGAACGACGATCACCGGGAGACCGGGGGCCTGAACGAAGTGGTGGGTCGGCGTGAGGGTGAGGGTGCCCCCGAGCAGCCGGTGCCAGAAGGAGCTCTCCTTCTCGATGTCGGCGGCGTCGATGATCACGGAGGTCAGGGTGATGGGCATGGAGTGTCCTCGTGCTGTCGGTGGTTGCTCAGACGGTCGGGATGATGCCGCCGTCGACGCGGAACTGTGCTCCGGTGAGCCATTTCGCTCGGCTGGAAGCAAGGAAGGCGATCATCTCGGCGACATCCTCGGGGTCGCCGGGGCGGCCCATGGGAACGTTCAGGTGGTCCACGATCTGCTGGGTGACCTCTTCGGTGGTGATGCCTTGCTTCTCGGCCATGTGCTTCAGGTGGGCGGTGGCGCCGTCGGTGACGACGAAGCCGGGAAGGACACAGACCACGCGCACGCCGTGCCCGCCGACCTCGGTGGCCAGTTCGCGGCTGTAGGTGTTGAGCGCGGCCTTGGCGGCGGCGTAGGACGCCTCGGTGCGCTGGGGCAGTTGGCTGGCGATCGAGGAGACGTGCACGACGACGCCGGAGCCCCGCTCAACCATTCCCGGCACCAGGGCCCGGTCCAGGCGCACGGCGCTGAGGAGGTTCATCTCCAGGTCCGCCTGCCAGGATTCGTCCGACCGGCTCAGGGTCGGCGCCGGGGCGCTCGCCGCGCCCGCGTTGTTCACGAGCACGTCCACGCCGCCCACCTGCTCGACGACGCGGCGGCCGAGTTCGGCCACTCCCTGCTGCGTGGAGAGGTCCGCCGCGAGGAATGTGGCACCGCTGTCCTCCTCGGGCCGGCTGCGGGAGGCCGTCAGCACGGTCGCGCCCGCGGCGACGAAGCGGCGCACGGTCGCCGCGCCCAGGCCCCGGCTGCCGCCGGTGACCAGTACCCGAAGGCCGTCGAGGTTGTTGTCCGTGATGGGCATGGGGTCTCTCCTCCGTAAGATGAACCTGACTCCGGAAACGGTACACGTAAACGGAACCGGACTCACCTTATGGAGGTTCTCTTGCCGGCATCACGCCCGCTGCGTGCCGACGCGCGACGCAACCGCGAGGCCCTGCTGTCCGCGGCTCGCCAGGCGTTCCTTGGCGGCGACACCGACGCGCACGTCGAGGACATCGCCCGCAGCGCCGGCGTCGCCGTCGGAACGCTCTACCGCCACTTCGAAACCCGCGAAGCGCTGATCGAGGAGGTCTACCGCAAAGAGGTCGACGAACTGTGCGCCACGCCCGGTGTCCTGCTGGACCAGCACACCCCGGAGGAGGCGCTGCGGCGCTTCCTGCTGCTGCTCGTGGACCACGCGGCGGTGGGCAAGGGGATGTCCAGTGTGCTGGAAAGCATCATGGCGACGGACTCACACGTCTTCGACGACGCACGCACCCGTATGGCCAACGCCCTCTCCCTGCTGCTCGAAGCCGGCAGCGCGGCCGGCACCGTCCGCGACGACGTCACAGGCTCCACCCTGTTGCGCGCCCTGGGCGGCATCTGCGGAATGCGCGCCACGGAGGGCTGGTTGGTCGAGGCCCGGCAGATCACCGCCCTCCTCTTCGACGGCCTGCGACACAGCGCCCCGCACTCACCCTGAGCCGGGGGCCGCGCGCCACCGGCCAGGCCCTGCCCGTCACTCCTGACCGCTCCCGTCGTCGTCCTCGTACAGCTCCGGCGGGTCAGGATCGCGCAGCGGGCGCCGGCGGCCGGGACACTGGCGGTGAAGTAGTAGCGGCCGAGCACGTTGAGGTTGGGCGTGCTTCAGCGGGGAGACGCGGGCGACGTCTTCGTCCAGGAAGTCGTGCTCGCGCTCCTCGGCGGGCCGGGCCCGCAAATCGAATGCGGCGTCGAGATGGCGAGTCGTCCACAGTGCTTCGGCATCCGGCACGACACCGAGCGCGCCGAGCCGGTCCTCCTGGGCGTCTTGGCGCCCGCATGATCTGTCCGCGCTTGCCGTGGCAGATGGCGCGGGCGAGCTTGTGATGGGACTCCCGCACGGTGAGCTGACGGTTCATCTGCCGCTGGTAGGTGTCGTCGACCGGGTCGACCACCCGTAGCAGGTGCGGAGTCCTGGCGATCCGCCCGTACCCGGCAGCCCCCGTTCGTTTCAGCAGCGCGGCCGGTGTGCGGGACTGGTTGTACTGGCTGGACACCTTCAGCGCTGCCTGTGGCCCCGTAGATGCTGACGTGTTCTCACTCCTCATCCGGGCCCACCGGGCTTCCGGAGAAACCTGACCCCGCCTCCCGAAGCTGTGCTGGACGACCATGCTCGATCTCAGCGCCAACTGCGGATCGGACCGGACCGATGAGTGCCGACAGCCGCCGAGCCCTCGACGACGCGATGACCGGCACGGCTATCAGCAGGGCGAGGACCTCGGCGATGGTGTTGGGCCGGCGGACCATGAAGTTCCTGCCGACCGGGGGCGAAGGCCACTACTTCCGCCGTACCGGTTCGTGCGGCTGACCGTTGATCCGGGGGTGGGCTCCAGCGGGCGTCGTGTTCCGAGTCGTCGTCACTGCCACTACCACCTGGACATCAGCGAACCGTAGTCGGTGTGGTCCACGTGCCGCACGTGCCTCGTTTCCGTAGGCCGGTACGACGCCGCGCGGACGGCACAGATGCGGTGTGCGCCTGCCCGGCGTTGCCCTCACTGCTGGGCGTCGTCGCTCTCGCTCCCCGCGGTGTCGTTCTCGACGAGGATGCTGTGAACGCGTCGCAGCACGTCGAGGTGCGCGCGGTTGTAGAACTCGACCAGTGCGTGCACGGTGACCGAGTCCGTTAGCGCCCTTTCTCGGTTCGAGGCCAGCCCGAGGTCGGCCAGAACAGGGTGGGCCCGGTGCTGCTGGCGGACTTCGGGCGCCATCTGCTCGGCCAGCCGCTGCCGTACGTCGTCGGGAGCGTCCTCCTCGAGCGCCGTGAACTCCGCTTCGAGGTCGCCGCGAGGTCCCGAAAGCTGTTCTTGGAGGGCGGCAATCGCTTCCGGTGTGAGGATGCTGGAGTAGGCCACCAGCAGGGATCGCTGGGTTTCGGGCAGGTCGTCGGCGAGCGTCTTGAAGTCCGGGGGCATGTCGAGCGCGGCCCGATTGTCCATGATGGCCGCCAAGTCCCGCCGCATCCGCTGTCGGCGTTCGATGTCCGCCGCGAGTTCGGCGTCCAGGTCCCGAAGGATCTGCCGTGCTCTCTCATCACCGCTCTCGACCGCGGGGACATCTGCGAGAGCCACACCGAGGTCGGTCAGTCTGCGGATACGCAGCAGGCGCACCAGATGGTTGACGCCATAGCGCTTGTAGCCGTTGGACGCCCGTTCCGGCTCGTCCAGGAGGCCGATCTCGTGGTAGTGCCGGACGGCCTTTGCCGTCGTCCCCGCGAGTTGCGCCAGCCGACGGGTACTCCACGCCATCAGGAGCCCCCTCTCCAGGATCGTGCCCGGCGGCCATTGAAAACCCTGCCCCTGGGGCACGGTCAACTCCGTTCGGTTCCGGCTCGCCACCGGTTGACCGTGCCCCAGGGGCAGGGAGTGGGATGGTCGCGACCACGCCCCACGCACCGATATGCGGAGACTGGACATGAAACGACAAAGCAGTGTCGGCCGAAAGCTGGCCCTCCTGGCGGTCATCGGCCTGGGCGCGTCACTGATCACTGTGCCCGCCGCCGCCGAGGAGACGAAAACCCCTCAGGTGGAGTGGGGCCAGTGCCCCGACGACGTCGGGGCGGAAGCCGCTCCGACCGTGCTGCGGTGCGCCACCGTGCGCGTGCCGTTGGACTATGCCGAGCCGGAAGGCGAGCAGATCGACCTCACCGTTTCGCGGCTGGCCGCCGCCGACCCGGACAAGAGGCGCGGCGTCCTCATGCTCAACCCGGGCGGTCCCGGCGGATCCGGGCTGGCGCTGTCCGCGCTGCTGGTGGCCCAGGGCCTGCCCAGCAGCGTCACCGACCGCTACGACTTGATCGGCATGGACACCCGCGGGATCGGTCGTTCCACACCGGTCAGCTGCGGTTTCACCACAGACAGCCCCTACTACTCCAATATCCCGCCTTACGCGGTCGATGACGCTGCGGTCACCGCGCAGGCGAAAGTCGCTGAGAAGGCAGCCGAGCAGTGCGCGGACAACGACGACGATGGCAGGCTGCGCCACCTGACCACCGCGAACACCGCCCGCGACCTGGACCGGATCCGGGCCGCGCTCGGCGAGGAGAAAACCAGCTACCTGGGCTACTCGTACGGCACGGCCCTCGGCGCCGCCTACGCGTCGATGTTCCCCGAGCGTTCCGACCGGATCGTGCTCGACAGCAACATCGGAGACACTCACCTCGACCGCGACGGCATGCGCCGCTACGCGCTCGGCATGGAGCAGACCCTGCCGGACTTCGCGAAGTGGGCCGCCAGTCGGCACGACAGCTACGGCCTGGGCCGCACACCTGGGCAGGTACGGGCGTCCTACCTCACCATCGCCGGCAGGCTCGACAAGGCTCCGGTCGCGGGAATCGACGGCAACCTCTTCCGGCTCCTGACATTCGGCCACCTGTTCAAGCAGACGCAGTACCCCACGCTGGCGCAGACCTGGCAGACGCTGCGCGAAGGCGACGAGGCCGCGGCCCGCGGTGTGACGGCCGCCACCGGGGAAACGGCGGACGGCACGCTGTCGCCGACCGACAACGCACTGACCGTGTTCCTCGCCGTCACCTGTAACGACGCCGAGTGGCCCGAGGACATCAACACCTACCGGCAAGGCGTCGCCGAGGACCGCGAACGCTACCCGCTGTACGGCGCCGCCACCGCCAACATCACCCCCTGCGCCTTCTGGCCGTACACCCCCGCTGAACCGCCCGTGGAGGTCGACGCCGAAGGCCCGCGCAACGTGCTGCTCCTACAGAACCGGCGGGACGCGTCGACCCCGCACCTGGGCGGGAAGATGCTGCGCGAGAAGTTCGGCGACCGCGCCCGGCTGATCAGCGTCGACGACAGCGGGCACGGTGTCTACGTCCTGGGCCGGAACTCCTGCGCGTTGAACTCCACCACGCGCTACCTCGTCGAGGGCAAGATGCCCACGAAGGACACGTCCTGCCGCGCGGATTGACCACCGGACCCGCGCCGTCGGCACCCCGTCCGCTGTTGACATCTTCCGGCGTACCCGTCGACGCCGGATCACAAGTAGTGCCGCAGTCCGCAGTACCAGTCCTCCCTTGGTAAACGACGTCAGTGGCGGCGCGCGTGCCGATAGATTCGGCAGTGGGGTCCGGAAGCCGGAGCAGACACAGGGCGGACCACGGGACTGCCCTAGTGGCGCTATGAGAGCTCGCCGGTGGTTCGCAGTGTCAGGAGTACGCCCTGCCGACGCGGGATCAGGGCCGGTGAATGGTGCAGCAGTGCATCGGAGGCCCGGCGCCCTTGGTACCAGGGCTCCGATGCGTTTCGAGGGGCGGGTCCTACGGAGGCGCCGGGTGGCCGCGCGTTGTAGGAAAGGCACAGTCGTCGTCGTGCCTCCGGCCCAATGTGCGCGGTCCTCGGTGAGAGCCGCGAGGTCTGAGGTCTGACGGGGATGAGTGGCCGATCGGCCTGGCCGGTGGACGGGCGGTGGACAGACGCCTTTGGCGCGGTGCGGCACGAGGTGGCACAGGCCAAGCTGCTGTAGATGCTCTGACCAGGAAATATGTCACGAGACTGTACGGCAGGGCATTCCCCGGCACGGCAGGGCATTCCCCGGCATGATCGCTCTCGGTCTCGTAATGCGTAGGTCTCGGGTTCGAATCCCGAAGGCGGCTCGGAATCACCCCAGGACTCACTCGCCGTGACCTGGGGTTTTTTCATGCCCGGAGGGTGCCGAGCCGCACGACGAGGATGGCCTTCTTCCCTTTTGGGAGATTGCGTTCGCCACCGCCGCCCCGGCGCACCGCGCACCGAAGCCTTACGCATGCTCGGATGCCGGGCGTCGGGTAGCGGCCGGCCCACTGTGACCCGTCGGGCAGGGCCGGCGTCAGGGGTTCGCAGGCGAAGGCCGTCCGGGTCGACAGGGCGCCGCGGAACCCGGTGGTTGGCAGCAGGTGGAGTCGCGACGCCAGGTCGCCACGGGGCCTGCCGCACAGCGCGCAGGGCGAGAAGGCGCTGCGCAAGCGAGGGCCGGGCATCACCGACTCGGACCTGCTCGTCATCAGCAAGATCGACATCGCGCAGTACGTCCGCACCGGCATCGCCGTCATGGAATCCGACGCCCACCGGCTCCGGGAGAACCGTCCGGTCGTTCTGACGGACTGCCTCAACGGGACGGCCTTCGACGGTGTGCTGAGCATCCTCGAGTCGCGCCGCGAGGTGCTGATCTGACGTGCCGCCCACCTCGCTCAGGGCCAGGCCCGACCGGCTCGATCCCCGGTACTACAGCGCCGAGCGGCTGCCGCCTGCGGTGGCACCCCCGGGCTCCGCGCCGGACACGCTCGCCGTCGGCTTCCCTGCCCAGGTCGGCATCCTCGGCATGGGTTTCGCTGTGCGGGGTGGGCGCACCGACCTCGCCGGGTGTTAACAGAAATCGCTGCTCCAGATCATCCGGTTCGCGGACGCCCGCTTCTAGCAGCACACCCGAGGTCATGGCCGCTCCCGGCGTTACGGCCGTCCTGGGCGGCACCGCGACTGTGCACGCCGCGACCTGGAATGCCGTACACCGGCCGCCCGGCGCCCGCGATGCGCAAGCCGTGACACCTGCGTCTCCCCGACCGACGAGCCCCTCAGCGAGGTATCCCGCCGGTGAACCCCTCTCGCGCCGATGCCACCCGCGTATTTCCCGGCGCCAGGACCTGGCTGCACGCCGCCACCGCCGTGATGCTGCTCATGACACCGGGACTGGCGTTCTTCCGCGGCGGCACGGCACGCCCCAACGCGTTCTGATGATGATCAAGATGAGCTTCGCCGCGCTCGACTTCGCGCCCTTGGGGGAGCGGCCGAACAACATTCCGGTCGGTGTGGTCGGTGCGGGACTCCTCTGGTTCGGCTGGTTCGGCTTCAACTCGGGTTCTGCGCTGAGTGACCTGGGCGCGGTGTCCGCCGTTCATCAACACAACTGGGCGCCGCGGGAGCCGCCATGGTGACCTGGCCGCTGGGTCGAGGAGTGGCGCACGGCAGCGCGTCACCACCGTGGGCGTCCGTCGTGGGACCGAGGGCGCCTTCGAGTCCCGTCCCGTGCGCTGTCGGATCCGTGTCCTCGGCGAGCCGATGAAGCTCCTCAGTCCGTCGTCGTCCCCGTACGCCGCTCGCGGCGTGCGCGGGCGAGGTGGTGGGCGTGGCGGAGCAACTCGCGGACGGTCATGCCGGTCCGGCGGCCCGGGTTCACCACCGCGAGCCAGCCGAGGGAGCCGTAGACGGGGTGGGCGATCACGACATCGGTGGCGTCGGGGGCGGCCCCGGCCGTGCCGGGGGCCGCGTCGGCGGCGGCTGGGTCGCGCGGTGTCCGGCCGGTCCGGGCGAGGAAGGCTTCCTTTCCGGCGGCGATATTGAGGCGGAACGTGTCCGGGCGGTCCAGGCGGGAGGTCTCGTCGCCCGGGTAGTTCTTCGTGACGATCGTCGCGAAGGGTTGGACCGTTGCCGGGACGTCTCCGTCCGGAGCGTAGAAGAAGTAGGTGTCTCCCCAACTGATCTCCGGTGACCCGTCGCCGGGTCCGGGTCTGACGGCCAGTACCCCGTCGAGGTCCGCCGTGAAGCTGATGATCTCGTCCATGGTCATGTGTTCAAGCGTTTCATTAAGGTGCTTGTGGGGATATGGAGCCGCACGACGCCTTGGTGGAGGGGGGATGGAGGGTGTCGACTCTCAACTCACCGGTCTTGCGTACCGTCGATGTCGCGCGCCGGGCCGGATACTCCGTCCAGCAGATCCGCGATCTCGAACGCGACGGTGTGCTCCCGTCGGCGCCGCGTACGGCGGCGGGCCACCGGAGGTACGGCGAGACCCATCTGCACTCCGCGCTGGCCTACCGCGCCCTCGCGGCAGGTACGGGGCCGGTCGAGGCGAGACGGATCGTCCGCGCCGCGCACCGGCGCCCGGTCCCGGAGCTGCTCGCACTCCTCGACGCGGCTCACGCCGTACTCGACCGGGAGCGCGAGCAGCTGGCGCTCGCGAGGGCGGCGGCGCAGGCGATTTCCGCCGAGCCGGTCGCGGACGTACGCGCGTCGGACTCGATGAGCGTCTCCGAACTCGCCGACGCGCTCGGAGTGCGCCCGTCTACGCTGCGGCACTGGGACGCCGAGGGGCTCGTCGTTCCCGACCGGCTCCCGCCGCGCGGCACGCGGAGGTACGCACCGGACCATGTCCGGGACGCCCGGATCGTGCACCAGCTGCGCGGCGCCGGATACCGCGTGGGTTCGCTCCGGGCGCTGATGCCGGATCTGCGGCAGGGACAGAGGCCGCAGGACGTTGAAGCCGCGCTGGCGGCCCGGGACAAGACCATCGCGGCTCGCTCCCGGGCGCTCCTTGATGCCGCCGCGCACCTCGGTCGGGTCCTCTCGGCCACCCGCACGTGAATCGACCGCCACCGCCACCGCCACCGCCCCCGCGACCGACCGGCCGCGCCGCGTCGGCCGGCTCGGTTTGCCGCCGTGCCCCTCACTTCGCGTCGGAGTACCGCTCGACCGTCGCCGTCGTCAGCGGGAAGCGCACCGGAGTCTCCCCGAAGGCGATGCGTCCGGCCAGCTCCCCGGCCGCGCGGACGGCCCGCGCCACTTCTTCCGCCTCCGCCTGCGGGCAGTGCACGATCACCTCGTCGTGCTGGAAGAAGACCAGCTCGGCCCGCATCCCGGTGATCGCGCGGCGGAGCGCGGCCAGCATCAGCAGCGCCCAGTCGGCGGCGCTGCCCTGGACGACGAAGTTACGGGTGAAGCGGCCCCGCGCCCGGCCGTTGGACGACGCGTAACCCGGAGTGAATCCGGCCGGTCCGCCCGACGCGCCGGTGCCGGAGTCGGTGCCGGGGCCGTCGCCCGGGGCGAGGTCCTGGGGGATGCCCGCCTCGTCGGAGTCCTCGGCTCCCGCCGCCCGTGGGCTCGTGCGCCCCAGCCAGGTGCGTACGAGCCTGCCCTCCTCGCCCGCCCGCGCCGCGTCGTCCACATAGGCCACGGCCAGCGGGAATCTGCGGCGCAGCGCCGCCAGGTTCTTCAGGCCGTCGCCGGACGTCTGGCCGTAGATCGCGCCCAGCAGGGCCAGTTTGGCGTGGTCGCGGTCGCCGGAGAAGGCGCGGTCGGAGAGCGCCGTGTAGAGGTCGCCGTCGTGTCCCGCCACCTCCATCAGCCCCGGATCGCGGGAGATCGCGGCCAGCACGCGCGGCTCCATCTGGTCGGCGTCGGCCACCACCAGCCGCCAGCCCGGGTCAGCGACGACGGCGCGCCGGATCACCCGGGGGATCTGGAGGGCCCCGCCGCCGTTGGTCGTCCAGCGGCCGGAGATCGTGCCGCCCGGCAGGAACTCCGGCCGGAAGCGGCCTTCCCGCACCCAGTCCTGGAGCCAGCTCCAGCCGTGCGCCGTCCAGATCCGGTACAGCTTCTTGTACTGGATCAGCGGCTCCACCGCCGGATGGTCGATCTCCGCCAGCTCCCAGCGCCGGGTCGACTTCACCCTGACGCCCGCCCCCGCGAACGCCTTGATCACATCGGCCGGGAGATCCGGCCGCACCCGCCGGCCGAAGGCCCGTGACACCTCGTCGGCCAGCTCGGCCAGCCGCCGCGGCTCGCCTCCGCCCGCGTACCGCTCGCCGAGCAGCTCACTCAGCAGCGCGCGGTGCACATCCGCCCGCCAGGGCAGCCCCGAGCGGTGCATCTCGGCGGCCACCAGCATCCCCGCCGACTCGGAGGCGGTGAGCAGCCGCATCCGGCCGGGGTGCTCGGCGGCGGCATGGCGGCGGCTCTGCTCCGCGTACACCTCCAGCAGCGCGTCGAAGGGCAGGCCGGCGCCCGCCCTCGGTTCGAAGAGCGAGGACTGCGAGCCGGGCACCGCCGACCGGGGCGGCGGGTCGGGCGGCACCGGCGCGCCCCGCAGCCGGGCCGAGGCCGCGGCGGCCGAGCGCGGCTCGCCGAGCCGCCCCTCGTGGCCGAGGAGCAGCGACTCGGCCGCCTCGATGTCGTAGCACCGCTCGACGCGCACACCCGCCGCGAGCAGCTGCGGATACAGCTCGGCGGTCGACCGCCACACCCACCTCCCGACCTCCGGCTCGCGCTCCCTGACCGCCGCGACGAGATCCGGCTCGCGCAGCACGGGCCCGGCGGGCAGCCCGTCCGCGCCCAGCGGAGCGAGCAGCGCGCCGCCGCCCTCCACCGGCGCCAGCGCCCAACGTTCGCTCATACCGCCGAGTCTCGCAGGGGGGTCTGACAACGGACCGGCGCGGCGCGGTCCGGCCGGGCGGCACGCCGACCCGGCCTGACGGCACGCGGTCCCGGACACGGCGGTCCGGCGCCGCGGTCCGGCTGAACCTCCGGCCGGACCGGACCGTTCGACAGGCGGTCCCGGCCGGTGACCGGGAGGATCGACCCGGGACCAGAGCCACGGAATCCCGGACCCGTCCCGTGAACACCCCCTTCTGATCCATGACCACAGGCTGTGGAGGCTGCTGTGCGAGCGACCGTTTTCCATGAGTTCGGCGGGCCCGAGGTACTGCGTACGGAGGACGTGCCGGAACCGCACGCGGGTCCCGGTGAGATCCGGGTGGCGGTACGGGCCGCGGGCGTCAACCCGATGGACTGGAAGATCCGGCGCGGCTGGATGGAACAGCTCGCGCCGACCCCGCTGCCCGCCGTGCCCGGTGCCGAGTTCGCCGGGGTGGTGGACGAGACCGGCGAGGGCGTCACCGAATTCGCCGTCGGGGACGACGTGCTCGGCTGGTCGGCGACCGGTGCCTACGCGCCGTACGCCCTGGCCGGGATCGTGGTCGCCAAGCCGCCCGCCCTGGGCTGGGCGGAGGCGGCGGCGATCCCGGTCGCCGGGGAGACGGCCGCGCGGGTGCTCGACCAGCTCGCCGTGCGGGACGGGGAGACCCTGCTGCTGCACGGCGCCGCCGGCGGGGTCGGCGCGCTGGCCGTCCAGCTCGCGGTGGCGCGCGGCGCCACGGTGATCGGCACGGCGTCCCCGGCCAACCACGACTATGTGCGCTCCCTGGGCGCCGTCCCCGTGGCGTACGGGGACGGGCTGGTCGACCGTGTCCGGGCCGTGGCGCCCGGGGGAGTGGACGCCGTCTTCGACGCGGCGGGCAAGGGGGCGCTCCCCGACTCGATCGAGCTGCGCGGCGGCAGCACGGACCGGATCGTCACCATCGCGGACATGGACGCCGGCGAGCACGGGGTGGTCTTCTCCTCCGGCGGCACGTCGCCCGAGGCCCGGCGGGCGGGGCTGGCGGAGAACGCCCGCCTCGCGGCGGAGGGCGCGCTGCGGGTACAGGTCGCACGGACGTTCTCGCTCGCCGAGGCGGCAGCGGCGCAGGAGTTGAGCGAAGGCGGGCACCCCGGTGGAAAACTGGTGATCACGCCCTGAAACGGCGGACGCGGCGGGGCCGGTCCGACGCCGCGTCCCGCGCGTCGGCCCGCGTCGATCCGACAGGGCCCGGGATCGGGGATGTGGCACGACAGGGCTCCTCTCGGGCACCATGGGTTGCTTTCGGTGACCTATTGATGTCCGAGAGTAACGATGCTCACTGACAGTGGACTTGCGCACGATGTCTACGACTCCGACCCCGGCTGGCTTCCGCTCACCCGGATGCCGCTCCCGCACCGACCGGAGGCGTCTCCCCGGGCCCGCCGCCATACCCGCGAGGTGCTCGCGCTGCGCCGGGTGGAGGGCGAACTGGCCGCGGCCGTCGAACTGGCGGTCAGTGAACTCGTCACCAACGCCGTACGGCACGGCGTCTGCATCTGCGGCTGCACCCGCGGTCCCGTCTCCCTCGCGCTGCTGCGCGCGGAGGACCGGCTGCGTGTCGAGGTCGCCGATCCGTCCCGTACGCCTCCGCGGTGGCCCACGGGTATCGAATCGGTCGACGCGGAGACCGCCGCCGAGGCGGAGGAGGGGCGCGGGCTGCTGCTGGTCACCGCCCTCGCGTCGGACTGGGGTGATCACGCGGGACCGGTGCGGGGGAAGGTGGTGTGGTGCGAGTTCACGGCGCAGGGCGCGGGAGGGGGCGCGGAGGGGAGCGACCGCGGAAGCGGCAGCCGGGATACGAGCGGGGGTGCGCGCCCCTGAGCTGCGAGGAGCTGCGGGCGCGCGGGACGCGCCCACGCGCCCCACGCGCCCCACGCGCCCACGCGCCCCGCGCGGGCGCCCCACCTACGCGCCTCGCCGCTCCCGCTGCCCTCCCGCTGCCCCCGTCGGCCGCCCGGGCCGCTCCTCCGGCGGGTCACGGCTCCAGCGAGCGGACCACCCGCGCCGGGTTGCCCACGGCCAGGACGCCCGGCGGGAGGTCCTTCGTCACCACCGATCCCGCGCCGACCACCGTGTTCTCGCCGATGGTCACTCCCGGGCAGACGATCACCCCGCCGCCCAGCCAGACGTTGTCCCCGATCGTCACCGGAGCGGCCCGCTCCCAGCCCGCGCGCCTGCGTTCGGCGCCCAGTTCATGGAGAGGGGTGAGGAGCTGGACGTTCGGCCCGATCTGCACGTCGGAACCGATGGTGATCGGCGCGGCGTCCAGGAAGACAGCGTTGAAATTGACGAACGTACGGTCGCCGACGCTGATGTACGTCCCGTAGTCGCACTGGAACGGCGGCCGGATGGTGACCCGCTCGCCCACCGAACCCAGCAGCTCGGCCAGAATCCCGGCGCGGTCGGCGCGCTCCGCGCCGCCGTTCGCGTTGTAGGCGGAACAGAGGGCGAAGCGCCGCTCGGTCTCGGCGTGCAGCTCCTCGTCGTCCGGGATGTACCAGTCGCCCGCCAGCATGCGCCGCTTGTTCTCACCCATGGATGCCCCTGAAGCGTTGGTCCGTCGGAGGTGGCCACCGTAAGGGGAGAGGGCGCGGACCGGATATCCACAGCCTGTGGACAGAGAGCGGGTCGTGACCGGGGATCTGAGATCATCGGGGGCGTGGACATCCGTACGCCGGAGGGGGCGATCGCATGAGTGACACCGTCGAGCGAGCGCTCACCGCGCTGCTCTCCACCGGCGGCGGGGCCGGCGCGGGCGAGGGGCTCGACCTGGCCGCCTCCCTGCTGGCCGCCGACCCGGCGGCCGACCAGGAGCTGCGGCGGCGTGGCGAGGGATACCTACGGCTGGCGTGGGAGCGTGGCTGGCAGCCCGCCGATGTCGCCCGGCTCGTCCGCCGCGAGCTGCGCGACCCGCAGACGCGGCTGCTCGCCGAGCTGATCGCGGGGGAGATACGGCGTTACGAGCGGCTGCCGTCACGCTGGACCGGCCAACTGGCCGACCTGGGTATCGACTTCACCCCGGGCAGCGGTGGTGGCACCGGCGCCGGCGCCGGTGCGGTGGTGGTCGCCGGTGAGCCGTACCGGGCCGACCGCTTCTCGTACGCCACCGCCGTACTGGAGCTGTATCTGCTGCTCGCCCGGCTGCCCCCGCTCGAACCGGCCGGGCCCGTACCGGGGGCGTCCCTCCGGCTCGCCCCCGTGGAGGGCGAGCCGCGCATGCTCACCCGGATCAGGGCGCTGCTCGCGAAGGCGGAGGCGACCGGCTACCCCGAGGAGGCGGAGGCGCTCACCGCCAAGGCGCAGGAGCTGATGGCGCGGCACAGCGTCGACGAGGCGCTGCTGGCGGACCGCACCCACCGGGGCGATGTCCCCGGCGCGTGCCGGATCGGTGTGGACGCCCCGTACGAGACGGCGAAGGCGATCCTGCTCGACGCCGTCGCCTCGGCCAACCGCTGCCGCGCCGTGTGGAACAGCGCGTACGGCTTCTCCACGGTCGTCGGCTTCGAACCGGACCTGGAGGCGGTGGAGCTGCTCCACACCTCCCTGCTGGTGCAGGGCACGTCGGCGATGACCCGTGCGGAGGCCGCCCAGCGCGCGTCGGGAAGGAAGCGGACGAAGACTTTCCGGCAGTCCTTCCTGATGGCGTACGCCCACCGCCTGGGCGAACGCCTGGCCCTGGCCGCGGAACACGCCACCGCCGAGGCCGCGCAGGTCGCCGAGGCCGAAGCGTCGGCGGGCCCGGCCGCCGGGGGCGTGTCCGCGGGCTCCGGGCTGCTGCCCGTGCTCGCGGCGCGCGACGTGGCCGTGGCCGAGCACACGGACCGGATGTTCCCGGAGACGGTCGCGACCCGCGTCCGCGGGGCGACCGACGCCGAGGGCTGGCATCACGGCACGTCGGCGGCGGACGCGGCCCATGTGCCGGCCGGGGACCGGCGCGGCCGCGACCGCGCCGGACGCGACCGGGAGCGCATCCGGGGCGGCCGCTGACCACACCGGGGGTGGTGCCTCAGCGCGATGTCGGCAGTTCGGTCGGCAGTTCGGTCGGGAGGTCCGTGGGCAGGGTCGGCAGGTCGGTCGGCAGACTGTCCGCGCCGTTGGTGAACGAGTCCTTCCTGCCGCCGCCCCAGGAGACCACCAGCGTCTTGCCGTCGTTGGACTCGATCGTGCCCATGGCGCGGTCCTTGTTCCCGTCCGCGCACGTGAGCGAGAACATCGGCTCGCCGCCCATGTCCGTCACCTCGCCCTCGCAGACATGGGTGGCGGCGATCAGGGAGACCTTGCCGGACGTGACCGACATGGCGACGGGCTTGCCGTCGGTGACGGCCGCCCAGGTGCCGTCGACGCGCGCGGCCTCCGAGGCCGATCCCGACCCCGCGTCACCGGAGACCGTGGCGGACGGGGCGGCCCCGCTCTTGTCCTTGTCGCCGCTGTCCCCGTCACCGCCGCATCCCGCGAGCGCGAGCGTGAGCGCGACGGCGAGACCGGCGGTGGCCGAACCGGTCCGTACGAACTGCTTCCGCACGATCAAGTCCCCCTTCTCAGTGGCCGAACGCAGTGGCCGAACGGGGGTCAAACTACCAGGAGGATTTCCGCACACCGGGAAGGAAACCGGCGTGTGCCTGCTCGCGCAGCCGGACCCGGGAGAGCCCGAACTTCCTGAGATGACCGCGCGGCCGGCCGTCCACACTGTCCCGGTTCCTCACCCGGGTCGCGCTCGCGTCACGCGGCTGACGACGCAACTCGCGCTCCGCCGCGATCCGTTCCGCCTCGGGGGTGCCGGGGCTCCGCAGGATCTCCTTCAGCTCGGCACGGCGTACGGCGTAGCGCTCGACGATCTCCTGGCGCCGCTCATTGCGGACGATCTTGCTCTTCTTCGCCATCAGACCTTCACCCCCCGCGCGCGGATGCGGGCGACCGCGGCCTCGATGCCGATCGAGTCGATGGTCTTGATGGCCCGGGCGCTCAGGGTGAGGCGCACCTGCCTGCCCTCGCTCGGCAGCCAGTAGCGCTTGCGCTGGATGTTCGGGTCGAAGCGGCGGGAGGTGCGCCGGTGGGAGTGGGAGATCTGGTTGCCGAAGCCCGGCTCGGCTCCGGTCAGTTGGCAGTGGGCGGACAAGGTCACACACCCCTCTCTTTGGAAATGGAAACCATTTCCATATACTAACCCCATGGCACGCAACGAACTGCGCCCGATCGTCAAGCTCCGCTCCACCGCCGGTACCGGCTACACGTACGTCACCCGCAAGAACCGCCGTAACAACCCGGACCGGCTGACGCTGCGCAAGTACGACCCGCTCTGCCGCCGGCACGTCGACTTCCGCGAGGAGCGCTGACAGCGGACCGAGCGCTCGGGGCGGCGACCGGCAGACAGTGACCGACAGCCCTCGGCCGGTCGGGACAGACACAGACACAGACACAGACACAGACACACAGACGGACACAGAGACAGAAAAGGACAGGACGAGACCCCGATGAAGCCCGGAATCCACCCCGCGTACCGGCCCGTCGTCTTCCGCGACAAGGCGGCCGGCTTCGCCTTCCTCACCCGCTCGACCGCTTCCGGCGAGAAGACGGTCGTCTGGGAGGACGGCGCCACCTACCCCGTCATCGACGTCGAGATCTCCTCGGCGAGCCACCCCTTCTACACGGGCACCGCCCGCGTCCTCGACACCGCCGGCCGCGTCGAGCGCTTCGAGCGCCGTTACGGCCGCCGCGCCCCCGAGGCCCGGCCATGAGCGGGACCGACGGCCGGCTCCCCGTCGCCCTCGTCTGCGGCCTGCACACCGACGCCCGCGAGGCCACCGTGCGCCGGCTCCTCGCCTCCGTGCCCGGCAGCGTCGCCCTCCACCACGACCTGTCGACGGCCGCCGACGGAACCGTCGTCCGCACTGTCCGCGACCTCACGGGACCGCTCTCCTCCGGCGAGGCGCCGCTCGTCAACGACTGCGCCTGCTGCGCGCTCCGCGAGGACCTCGTACCCGAGCTGATCCGGCTCGCGGACGACGGGACGACCCGGCTCGCGATCGTCGAGCTGTGGGACTCGGTCGAACCCCGGGCCATGGCCGAGGTCATCGCGGCACACGGCGAGCGGCTGGTCGTCACCTCGGTGCTGACCGCCGTCGACCCGGCGCTGCTCCTCCCGTACCTCGGCAACGGCGACGACCTGGCCGACGCCGGGCTCGCCGCGGCGGCCACCGACCGGCGCACGATCGCCGACACCTGGGCCAGACAACTGGAGTACGCGCCGGTGCTCGCCGTCGTCGACAACCCGTCGGCCGACGACGAGGACCGCGCGCTGCTGGCCCAACTGCACCCGACCGCACGCCGGATACGGATCGATCCGGCGAGCGGTACCGGCCCGGCCGTCTCCGGCGAGCTGGCCGAGGCCGCTCTCGCCGGCTTCGACGTCGAGGCCGCCGCCGCGCGCCAGCACCCCGCCTGCGCGCTGCTGCCCCAGGAAGCCGACGAGTGCGGGGTCGGTACGTACGTCTGGCACCGCGCCCGGCCCTTCCACCCCGAGCGGCTCTACGCGGCGCTGGAGGACCTGACCTGCGCCGCCGCCCGCAGCCGGGGCCGGTTCTGGCTCGCCGACCACCACGACAGCCTGCTGCACTGGGACGCGGCGGGCGGCGCGCTGTGCGTGGAGAGCGCCGGCCCCTGGCTGGCGGCGCTGCCGGACGCCGAATGGGAGAAGGTCCCGCCGCTGCGCCGGGCCGCCGCCTCCCTGGACTGGCACCACCCGCACGGCGACCGCTGCCAGCACCTGGTCTTCACCTCACCCGGCCTCGACCGGGAGGGAATCGAGCGCCTGCTCGACTCCTGCCTGCTCACCGACGCCGAGTACAGCGCGGGCCGCGCCGCCTGGAGGCGTCTGCCGCCCGCCTTCGACACCCTCCTGGAGGTCTGATCCCCGTGCCCACCCGCCGCGCGCAGCGCAAGCCGCCCGCCCCCCGCCCCAACCCGCTGGACCGGGACGGCATCACGTACGTCGACTACAAGAACACCGACCTGCTGCGGAAGTTCCTCTCCGA
The DNA here is from genome assembly GCF_042900885.1 of Streptomyces sp. NPDC012835. Classification (NCBI taxonomy): domain Bacteria; kingdom Bacillati; phylum Actinomycetota; class Actinomycetes; order Kitasatosporales; family Streptomycetaceae; genus Streptomyces; species Streptomyces sp. NPDC012835. Next base: position 80,957 of record NZ_JBIBBW010000007.1, on the reverse strand, counting down.
CCGGGGCAAGATCCGCAGCCGCCGGGTGACCCGGGTGAGCGCCCGGCAGCAGCGCCAACTGGCGCGCGCCGTCAAGAACGCCAGGGAGATGGCACTGCTGCCGTACGGCTCGTCACCACGCTGACGGTCCCTGCCCCACCGCACCGGTGCCACCGGGCCCGGGCGGCTGAACCGCGCGAGGCGGGGTACATGGCGTAAGCGGGGACCGATTTCCGCGGATCGGGGGCGGGGAGGGATCCTGGGGGCCTCGAATTGCGTCTCTACCCAGAGCATTACTCAGCGCGGGTACACCGGTAGCCGCCGACGTGGGTCCCTCCACCACCGAGGCGCGCCGGTCACCAGGTCTGTAACCAAAGGAACACCCCGCGTGCACGTGCATTTGCTCATGCATCAGCACATGAAACACAGCTATGATCCGAGACAGTTGACACCTGCACCTTGCAACTCGGGGAGCGTCCTGTGCACCACGTGTACAACGGCATGGCGGCCACAGAGCTTCACGGAGTCGTCTGGCAGAAGAGCAGGCACAGCAACTCCCAGGGTTCCTGCGTGGAGTTCGCCAAACTGCCGGGCGGGGAAGTGGCGGTACGCAATTCACGCCACCCCGAGGGACCGGCGCTCGTGTACACCCCCGCCGAGATCGAGTCCATGCTGCTGGGCGCGAAGGCGGGAGAGTTCGACCACCTGATATCGACCACCTGATCTGGACCGGGCGATCTGGACCGGTCGATCTGGACCAGCTGATCCCGGCCATCTGACGGCCCCGGCGGCCGTACCGTCAGGTGGCCCTGATCACAGCTGATTTCGGCCAACCTCCGGCCGACGGGTCCGATCCGCCCGTCGGCCGCGCGCCAGGACGCCCGGCGCGCGCCAGGAAGCCCGGAGGGAGCCCGCGCGTCAGCTCGTCTCCAGCCGGAACAGCGCCCAGACCACCTTGCCGTGCAGCGACCCGGCCAGCGGGTGCCATCCCCAGGTGTCGCTGAACGACTCCACCAGGAACAGCCCGCGGCCCGATTCGGCCGAACAGTCCTCGTCCGTCTCCCGCGCCGTGGGCCGGGCGTGGCTCGGGTCCCGTACCGCGCAGACCAGCCGCGACGACCAGCGCATCAGATGCAGACGTACGGGAGGCTCGTGCGGCTCGCGCGGGGTGTCGGCGGGCAGCGCGTGCCGCAGCGCGTTGGTGACGAGTTCCGAGACGACCAGCGCGACATCGTCGAAGCGCTCGCTCAGCTCCCACTGGGACAGCGTGGTCCTGGTGAACTGGCGCGCCCCGCGCACCGCCTCGTAGCGGGCGGGCAGGGCGCACGAGGCCGAACCGGCCGCTGCGGCGAGGTCGGTGGGAGGAAGCCCCTGCCTTAAAGGCCAGAGCATGGTCGATCCAGTCATCCCCATGCGAGGCACTCCCGGTATTCGCGGCCGTAGCGATACTGCGGTGGTCCAGCGTCACAACACGTCAATCACGAAACGAGCGCAGGTGCGCGGGGCCCATGGTTCCGAATGCGTACGGCAGATGCAAGGGCAGATGCACGTGCACGCGCCGGACTTCGCCGGTCCCGTACCGTTTCCGTAGCTTTTCTCCTCGTGACCATTTTCGTCCTCTTCGCAAAGCCTTCTTATTTCCGTAATCGAATGAGTACGGGGTGAAGCGTTTTGATGGCAGAATCCGGCACTTGGAGTTCGGGGGTGCTCCGGGGAGAACCACATTGATGGGGAGGGTTGGAGACGTGACCGCAGCCGAATCGGGCGGTTCCGTGGTGCGGCGCATCCTGCTGGGCTCACAACTGAGGCGGCTGCGCGAGACGCGCGGTATCACCCGTGAAGCCGCCGGCTACTCGATCCGCGCTTCCGAGTCCAAGATCAGCCGCATGGAGTTGGGACGGGTGAGCTTCAAGGCCAGGGACATCGAGGACCTGCTGACCCTCTACGGGGTGGCCGACGAGGGCGAGCGCGCGGCCCTGCTCGGGCTCGCCCGGGAGGCCAATGTCGCGGGATGGTGGCACAGCTTCGGCGATGTGCTGCCCGGCTGGTTCCAGACGTACATCGGTCTGGAGGGCGCCGCCTCCCTGATCCGCATCTACGAGGTGCAGTTCGTGCACGGACTGCTCCAGACCGAGGCGTACGCGCACGCCGTCGTCACCCGTGGCCAGCCGGACGCGCCCCGCGCCGAGGTCGAGCGCCGCGTCGCCCTGCGGCTGGAGCGGCAGAAGGTGCTCGTCTCCGAGCGCGCCCCGCGCTTCCACGCCATCCTCGACGAGGCGGCGCTACGCCGCCCGTACGGCGACCGTGCCGTCATGCAGGGGCAGTTGAGGCATCTGATCGAGATCTCGGAGCAGCCGAACATCACCCTTCAGGTGATGCCGTTCAGCTTCGGCGGACACGCGGGCGAGAGCGGCGCGTTCACCATGCTGAGCTTCCCCGAGTCGGACCTCTCGGACGTCGTCTTCCTGGAACAGCTGACCAGCGCGCTGTATCTGGACAAGCGCGAGGAGGTCGGCCAGTACGAACGGGTGATGGCGCGGCTCCAGGAGGACAGCCCGGGGCCGGAGGAGAGCCGAGACGTCCTGCGCGGACTGCTCCCATTGATCTGAGGCATCAGTACGATGACAACACATCAGGAGTTCCCGCCTGTAGCACCCGCAGTAAGGGATCGCATGTCCTACTTCACCGACTTGGCGCATCAGTACATCGACGGCGAGTGGCGGACCGGCAGCGGCTCGTGGGACATCATCGACTTCAACCCGTACAACGGGGAGAAGCTCGCCGCCATCACGGTCGCCACGGCCCGCGAGGTGGACGAGGCGTACCGCGCGGCCGAGCGCGCGCAGCCCGGTTGGGCCGCGACCAACCCGTACACCCGCAGGGCCGTTCTGGAACGGGTGCTGCTGCTGGTCGAGGAGCGCGCCGACGACATCGTCGAGGCGATCATCGACGAGTCGGGCGGTACGCGTGCCAAGGCGCTGTACGAGGTCGGCGCCGCCGGTGAGTTCCTGCGCGAGGCCGTCCGGCTCGCGCTGCGCTGCGAGGCCCGGATCATGCCCTCCCCGGTCGACGGCAGGGAGAACCGCGTCCACCGGCTGCCGGTCGGTGTCGTCGGGGTGATCAGCCCCTTCAACTTCCCCTTCCTGGTGACGCTCAAGTCGGTGGCGCCCGCGCTGGCCCTCGGCAACGCCGTGGTGATCAAGCCCAATCAGAACGCCCCGGTGACGGGCGGCGGGCTGATAGCCGGACTCTTCGCGGACGCGGGACTGCCCGCCGGACTGCTCAACGTGGTGGTCACGGACATCGCGGAGATCGGCGACGCGCTCATCGAGCACCCCGTCCCCAAGGTGATCTCCTTCGCTGGCTCGGACCGGGTGGGCCGCCATGTCGGGGCCGTCGCCGGCGGCCACTTCAAGCGGGCGCTGCTCCAACTGAGCGGCAACAGCGCGCTGGTGGTCCTGGACGATCTGGACGAGGCCGGGATCGACTACGCGGTGGACGCCGCGGTCTTCAGCCGCTTCTTCTACCAGGGCCAGATCTGCATGGCCGCCAACCGGGTGCTGGTGGACCGCGCGGTGGAGCGGGAGTTCACGCGGAGGTTCGTGGCGAAGGTGGCGGCGCTCAGGACCGGCGACCCGCGCGACCCCGAGACCCGGATCGGCCCGGTCATCAACAGCTCCCACGCGGACGCCCTGACCGCGCTGGTGGACCAGGCGCTCGCGGAGGGCGCGACCGCGCTCGTCCGGGGGAACACCCGCGGCAACCTCGTGGAGCCGACCGTACTGACCGGTCTGCGGCCCGACTCCCCGCTCATGCGGCAGGAGATCTTCGGTCCTGTGGTGCTGCTGGTCCCGTTCGACGGCGAGGACGAGGCGGTACGGCTGGCCAACGCCACTCCGTACGGGCTGAGCGGCGCCGTCCACACCGCTCGGGTGGAGCGGGGCGTCGCGTTCGCCGAGCGGATCGTCGCCGGCATGATCCATGTCAACGGCACGACCGTGCTCGACGAGCCGATGGTGGCCTTCGGCGGCGAGAACGCCTCGGGCCTCGGCCGGCTCAACGGGGACTCGGCGCTGGAGGCGTTCACGACGCAGAAGTGGATCTCGGTGCAGCACGGCCGTTCGGAGTTTCCGCTCTAGGGTGGGGGAGGCCCGCTGGTCCGTCCATGGACGGACCAGCGGGCCTCGTACTGTTGTCCAGGGGGCGGAACCACCTTCGTGATATCTCCAACGGCGTCCTCGCGGCGCCGCGTTCTCGTCTGGCTGATCCCGGCGCTGTGGACGGTCGCCCTCGGCCTGTGGGGGCTGTCCCGGCAGGGCAGCGTGTGGCGGGACGAGGCCGCGACCTGGCAGGTGGCCCAGCGCTCCACCGCCGAGATATGCCGGATGCTGGGGAACGTCGATGTCGTGCACGGGGTCTACTACCTGTTGATGCACGGGCTGTTCGCGTGCTTCGGTCCCGGCACCACGGTCCTGCGGCTGCCCTCGGTGCTGGCCACGGCGGTGGCGGCGGGGTGCGTGGCGGTCGTCGGGCACCGGCTGGCCGGGGGGTACGCGGGGCTGACGGGAGGGCTGGCGTTCGGGCTGCTGCCGGCCGTGCAGTTCTACCTCCAGGAGGGCCGGCCGTACGCGCTGGTCGCGGCCGGGGCCGGGATCTCGACCCTGCTGCTCGTGTCCGCGCTCCAGGGGCGGGCCCGGACGGCGCACTGGGTCGCCTACGGCGGCACCGTCCTGCTGTGCGGGGCGCTGAACTGGCTCTCGCTGCTGATGCTGCCGGCGCACCTGGCGACCCTGGCCTGGACGCGGGCCGGGCGCGGGGTGTGGAGGCGCTGGGCGACGGCCGCCTCGGCGGCGGTGGTGTGCGCGCTGCCGTTGGTTCTCTTCAGCCGGGGCCAGTCCGCACAGGTGTCCTGGATTCCGCCGCTGACCTGGCACATGCTGATCGGCCCCGGCGTCCTGCTGCTGATCGGTGGCGCCGGCGCGCTGCTGGACCGGCCCGCGGTCGGCCGGCTGTCGGTGGCGGCCGTGGGGCTGCCGTTGCTCGCGGTGCCACAGCTCGGCCTCATCGCTCTTTCCCTGGTCCAGCCGCTGTTCCTGGACCGGTACGTCCTCTTCAGCCTGCTGGGCCTGGCCCTGCTGACCGGCACGTTCGTCGGCGCGGCGACACGGGCGGCCCGGCCCCGGTTCCCGCGAGCGTCCGCGTGGATTCTTCCGGTGGCGCTCGCCGTGGCGGCGTCGGCGCTGCTGCCGCAGTCGCTGGCCAAACGCTCCCCGGCGAGCCGGGTGGACGATGTCGTGGCCATAGCGTCGGACGTGCGGCGCATGACGGAGAGCGGAAGCGCGGTCCTCTTCGTCCCGTCGGCGCGCCGGGACACCAAATCCGTCTCCCCGGCCGCCTTCGCCGGTCTGCGGGACATCGCTCTGACCGAGAGTCCGGAGGACTCCGGGACGCTCAAGGGCGTGGAGGCGGACCCGGACCGCATCAGGGCGGCGATGCTGGCCCAGCGGCGGATACTGCTGGTGACGGACGCGGCCCGGGTGGCGAGGCCGGTGACGGCGCGGCGGGACAGAACGAAGCTCGCCGTGCTGGAGGAGCACTTCACGGCGGTGGCCGACCGGCAGGTCCGGGGCCGGCGGGTGACGGTGTACGAGCGGCTCGCGCCGGCCCGTCGAACTCTCCCCGACGACCCCGGCGGCGCCGGGGGAGGGCACCGGGGCAGGGCCTAATCTGGGGGGATGTCAGCGATCCGTCTGCTGGTGCTCTGCGCGGTCCGCCAGCACGGGCGCGCCCACGGTTACCAGGTCCGCAACGACCTGGAGTTCTGGGGTGCCCACGAGTGGTCCAACGCCAAGCCGGGATCGATCTACCACGCGCTGAAGCAGCTGGCGAAGCAGGGCTTCCTGCTGGCCCACGAGGTCGCGCCGAGCCCGGCGGGCGGTCCGCCGCGTACCGAGTACGAGCTGACGCCGGCCGGCCGCGAGGAGTATCTCCGGCTGGTGCGCGCGTCGCTGACCTCGTACGACCAGAAGGTGGACGTGCTCTCCGCGGGCCTCGGCGCCATGGTCGACCTGCCGCGGGCCGAGGTCGTGGAGCTGCTCGGCGCGCGGGTGCGCGCGATCGAGGCGTGGCGGGCCGAGGTGACCGAGCACTACGTACCGGAGGGCGGCCCCGGGCCGCTGGGTCACATCGGCGAGGTCATGAACCTGTGGATCCACTCGGCGGACGCCGGCGCGGAGTGGACCCGCGGTCTGATCGAGCGCGTCGAGGGCGGCGCTTACACCTTCGCCGGGGAGGGCGAGACCTTGGTGACGGTGCTGACCGGGGGCGAGAGGAACCCGTACGCGACGGGGACGCCCCACGAGGGCGACCGGCGCTGACGCGGGCGGCACCGGGTGCCCGTGTCCGGACGGGCGTCGGTGGTCCCCGTACGCCCTCAGTGGTGAAACGCCGTCGCGGCCGACTTGTCGCGGTTCAGCGGGCGCTCCTGGCGGCGCAGCTCCGGAAGCACCCGTTCCAGATCCGCGACGAGCAGCGCGGCCAGATCCGCCGAGAAGCCGTTGCGGCAGACGATCCGCAGGACGGACAGGTCCTGGCGGTTCGCCGGGAAGGTGTAGGCGGGCACCAGCCAGCCCTGTTCGCGCAGCCGCCGGGAGACGTCGAAGACGTCGAAGTTCGTCACCCCGGGGGCGGTGGTGAACGCGAACACGGGCAGCTCGTCGCCCCGGGTGAGCAGCCGGAAGTCACCCAGCGCCCCGATCCGGTCCGCGAGCCCCCTCGCGATGTCGCGGGCGGTCTGCTGGACCGCCCGGTAGCCGTCCCTGCCCAGCCGCAGGAAGGTGTAGTACTGCGCGACGACCTGCGCGCCCGGCCGGGAGAAGTTCAGCGCGAAGGTGGGCATGTCGCCGCCCAGGTAGTTCACCCGGAAGACCAGCTCCTCGGGGAGTTCGGCGGGGGTGCGCCACAGCGCCCAGCCGACACCCGGGTAGACCAGCCCGTACTTGTGCCCCGAGGTGTTGATCGAGGAGACGCGGGGCAGCCGGAAGTCCCAGACGAGATCCTCGTCGATGAAGGGCGCGATCATCGCGCCGGAGGCGCCGTCGACATGGACCGGCACATCGAGACCCGTACGCTCCTGGAGCGCGTCCAGGGCCGCGCACAGCTCCGCGACCGGTTCGTACGAGCCGTCGAAGGTGGAGCCCAGCACGGCCACGACGCCGATGGTGTTCTCGTCGCAGAGATCGGCCGCCGCCCGCGGATCGAGATGGAACCGGTCGCCTTCCATGGGGACTTGGCGCGCCTCCACCTCCCAGAAGGCGCAGAACTTCTCCCAGCAGACCTGGACGTTGACGCCCATCACGAGATTCGGTCGGGCGCTGCCCGGATAGCGCGCGGCGTTGCGGATCGCCCAGCGCCGCTTGAGCGCCATCCCGGCGAGCATGCACGCCTCGCTCGACCCGGTGGTCGAGCATCCGACCGCCGAGGACGGGTCGGGGGCGTTCCAGAGCGCGGCGAGCATCGCCACGCAGCGCCGTTCCAGCTCGGCCGTACGGGGGTACTCGTCCTTGTCGATCATGTTCTTGTCGCGGCACTCCGCCATCAGCACCGTCGCCTGCGGCTCCATCCAGGTGGTGACGAAGGTGGCCAGGTTGAGCCGCGAGTTGCCGTCGAGCATCAGCTCGTCGTGGACCAGCTGATAGGCCGTGTCGGGAGCGGTCGGACCGTCGGGGAGCCGGTGCGTCGGCGGGGCCGAGGTCATCTCGCCCACCGGGTCGGCCTCCCCGTAGAACGGGTTGAGCGACAGCCTGCGCATCTCGGCCCGGTCCTCCTCGGGCATCTTCGCCGCCCGGTCCGTGCCTCGGTCGAGTGACATCGGCTGGTCTCCTCGCGCTGGGACGACGGGCACGGCGGCCCCCGTCGCGAGGATACGGACGTACGGGACATACCGCCCGCCGGGTGGTGCTCGTCGGGCCATGCTCGCCGGACGCCGCTCGCCGGGTGGTGGCGGGCGGCGGGCGGAGACGTCCGGGTCACCGCAGCGCCGTGCCGTCCTCGCGCAGCTGCATCTGAGGGCGGCCGGTGACCAGCAGCCAGGCCGGCAGGGTCGCCACGCACAGCAGGGGCAGGATGTTCGGGTCCGCGACCATGACCGCCGCGGTGAACAGGCTCAGCCACCCCTGCCGGGTGACGGCGAGCAGGATGCCCAGGACGCCGCAGACCACCGCCAGCGCGGGCTGGGCCGCCGGGACGAGCGCGTGGGCGCACAGGCCGAGGGCCACTCCGACGAAGACGCCGGGGAAGATCCGGCCGCCCCGGAAGCCGCAGGCGGCGGCGGTCAGCAGGGCGACCAGTTTCACCACGGCCATCAGGGCGAACGAACCGGCCGACCAGCCGTCGGGGCGCTCCGCCAGGGTCCTGACCTCCGACAGCCCCTTGAAGAGGGTCAGCGGTCCGCCCAGCGCCCCCAGCAGGCCGAGCACCAGCCCGCCCGCCGTGAGCATGAGGCCGGGGTGGCGCAGCCGCCGGAAGAGGGCGTGCGCGTACGGGAACGCCCGGACGGCGGCCATTCCGAGCGCCGCCGCGACCGGGGCGATCACCAGAGCCGTCAGCAGGTCGCCCCAGTGGGTCCCGGTGTACTCGGGCAGGCCGAGGTCGAAGGTCGGACGGGCGATCAGCACCGTGGTCAGCCCGCCCGCGCCGGCGGCGATCAGCGGCCCGAACAGCTTGTCCCACAGTGTGCCGGGCCCCGGCCGCGCGGCCATGGTCTCGGTGAGGATCAGCGCGGCCGCCACGGGGGTGCCGAACAGCGCCCCGATCGTGCCCGCCGCGCCGAGCCCCACCCACAGCGCGGCCGGCGTGCCGGGCGCGGCCTTGCGGCCGAGCCAGTACGCGAGCGCGATGTTGGCCGCCGTGATCGGGTTCTCCGGGCCGAGACTCACCCCACCGGCCAGGGCCAGTACGGTCACCACCAGCAGCCCCGGCACCACCCCGGCCGGCATCGGCGCGTCGACGAGCCCGGTGGTCGCCGGATCGGGCCCGGCGTGCCCGGGCACCCGCCGTACGACGATCCCCACCGCGAGCCCGGTGGCCGTCAGCATCACGATGATCCACAGCGCGGAGTGGCGACCCACCCCGAGGGCGTCCGGCAGGGTCTTCCACAGCACGTCCTCGAACCGCTCCGCGACCTCGCTCACCCCCAGCAGCACCAGCGCCGCGACCACCCCCACCAGCAGCGAGGGCACGACCAGGGGGAGCAGGGCGCGCGCGGAGGGGGAGGGGGCGGGAGCGGACGGAGCGTCGGCGGTCACGTACTCAACGTAATCGCGCGGGCGGACTCGCACCTCACGTCGCGGGAGGAGCCGCAACGGCACCCGTACGGATTCGCACGACCGGCCCGTACGGATACGCACGGAGGGGTAACGGACCCGGCCGGGCACCTGCCGGAGGCTCCCGCGCGGCGCGTAAGGGACGCGGAGGCCGATACGGGTACGGGGCGGGTCACGGCGGGTCGGGGGAGCGGGCCGGAGGCGGGATACCGGGGCGGGGTGGAACCTGTAGGTGCGCACGGGCGTTGATAGCTTGTGCGCGGCCGACCACGCCGATTCGACGATCGACCGACCAACGACTCAGGAGTCCGGAACCCGTGACCACCCTTGCGCTCGGACCCAGCTGGCTGGACCCGGACTATCTGATCGGGACCTTCGGGCTGATCGGTGTCCTGGTCATCGTCTTCGCGGAGTCCGGTCTTCTCATCGGCTTCTTCCTGCCGGGCGACTCCCTGCTGTTCACCACCGGCCTGCTGGTGACGGCGGGCACGCTCAAGAGCCCGCTCTGGCTGGTCTGCCTGCTGGTCGTGCTCGCGGCGATCGCGGGTGACCAGGTCGGCTATCTCTTCGGCCGGAAGGTCGGCCCCGCGCTGTTCCGGCGGCCCGACTCCAAGCTGTTCAAGCAGGAGAACGTGGAGAAGGCCCACGAGTTCTTCGAGAAGCACGGCCCCAAGTCGCTGGTGCTGGCGCGCTTCGTCCCGGTCATCCGTACGTTCACGCCGATCATCGCCGGTGTGAGCCGGATGAACTACCGCTCGTTCATCACCTTCAACATCATCGGCGGCCTGCTCTGGGGCGCCGGGGTCACGCTGCTGGGGGCCGCCCTCGGCAAGATCGAGTTCGTGCACCAGCACATCGAGATGATCCTCATCCTGATCGTGCTGATCTCGGTGCTGCCCATCGTGATCGAGTTCCTGCGGGCGCGCGCCAAGTCGAAGAAGGCGGCGGCGCTGGAGCCCGGCGTCGACGACGGCCAGGTCGGCCCCGGCACGGCCGCGACGGACGCGTACCCGGCGGCGTACGGCGCCGCCGCGGTCGCCGGCGCTCCGGCTCCCGGCACGCCCGGCGCGGACACCATGCGGTTCCCGAAGGTCCCGGCCGCTCCGTCCGGCCCGTCCGCCCCGTCCGGCCCGCAGGGCGGCGGCCAGGCCGGCGGTCAGCAGACCCCGAACCCGTACCAGACCCCCGGCCCCTACCAGGCCCCCGCCGACGGCCAGGCCCCCGGCCCGTACCGGACGCCCGGCGGCCAGCAGGCCCCGAACCCGTACCAGACCCCCGGCGGCTACCCGGAGCAGCAGCAGGGCGGTTACGGGGCGCCCGGTGGCTATCAGGACCAGCGGCAGGGGGGGCAGGGCGGCCATCAGGGCTCCGGCGGGTACCAGAACCCCAACCCGTACCAGCAGACCCCGAGCCCGTACCAGGGCCACCCGAACCCGTATCAGGGGAACCCCGACGCGTACCAGGGGACTCCGAACCCGTACCAGGAGACCGGCGGCTACCAGGAGCCGAACGGCTACCAGGGCCCCGGCGGTTACCAGGCTCCCGACCCGTACCAGGCACCCCGGGCGCCCCACACGCACCAGGGGCCCGCCGCGCCCGACGACTCGCCCGACGGTCCCGGTGACCCGCACGGCCGGCACGCCAGGTACTGACCCGCACCCGCGCCCCTCCCGGCGTCAGAAGCCGCGCGTCCGCTTGGCCGCGCGGCGGCTCGACGCCCGGCCGGAGCCCGGCACCTTGAGGAACAGCCGCGACACCTCTCCACCGAGGTTCACCCCCACCGCGATCGCCAGCGCGAGGGCCACCGCCTTGGAGAGCGACGCCAGCCCGCGGTCCAGCTCGTTCTGCGCGAAGCCCAGCAGCCCGAAGTACGTCGCCGAACCGGGCAGCAGCGGGCCGATCGCCGCCGTCACGTACGGCAGCGCCGACGCGAACTGGTAGCGCGAGAACAGCTGGCCGAACAGCCCCACCAGACCCGCCGCCACCGCCGTCGCCGCCACCGGCGAGATCCTGCCCGTGTCCGCCATCGCGCCGTAGACGATCCACGCCACCCCGCCGTTGAGCGACACCATCAGCACCGTGGAACGTTCCTGCTGGAGCAGGATCGCGAAGGCGAAGCTGAGCGCCACCGACGCCAGGATCTGCACCCACGGCCGCTCGACGGTGTGCAGCGCCGCGTCCGGGTTGAGCTGCGCGTCCAGCTGCACCCCCAGATAGAGCACCACCAGCACCCCGATGACGATCGCGATGAAGAAGTACATGACTTCCAGGAGCCGCGCGGCCGCGGTGATGTAGTAGCCGGTGAGACCGTCCTGCACCCCCGCCACCAGCGCACGCCCCGGCAGCAGCGCGAACAGCCCACCGGTGATCACCGCCGAGGGCCGGCCGCCCCAGTGCAGGGCCGAAGTCAGCAGCGTCAGCGCCACCCCCATCGCGGCGGGCGGCATCGCGGCCACCACGAACTGGTAGAACTCCGGCAGCCCGCGCCCCGCGCACAGCCAGGCGAGCCGGTCGCCGAGCATCGCGCCCAGCGCCGCCGCGGCGAACACCACCGCGTCACCGCCGACCAGCACGGAAGCGGAACCCGCCAGCACCCCGCTCGCCACCGTGAGCGCCCAGCCGGGGTAGGGGTGCCGGTTACGGCGGATCTCGGCGAGCCGCCGGTACGCCTCCTCCAGCGTGACGTCCGTGTCCTCGGTCGTGATGTCGTCGATCAGCGTGTACACGGCGGACAGCCGGGTGTAGTCCGTACCCCGCCTGCGGACCGTCCGGCTGGCCGTCACCGGGTCCTCCACCAGCGACGGCTGGTGGGAGATCGACAGCAGGGTGAAGGTGACGGTCGGCTCGCAGTGGTCGAGGCCGTACGCGCGCGTGACCGCGAACATCGCGGCCTCCACGTCCTCGGCGCCCTCGCCGCCCGCCAGCAGCAGTTCGCCGATGCGCAGGGTCAGGTCCAGCACGCGGGGCACGGCGGGCCCCTCGTCGTCGTGCCGCTGCACCCTCTCCGGCACGGGACGGTCCCCGACCGGCATCCGCAGCAGCGTGCGCATCCGGTCCTGCCAGGGCGCGTCCCTCGGCAGCAGCGCCAGCGGGAGGCCGTGCGTGGGGGTGAGCGGTCCCGAGGGGCTCCCGAGCGGTCCGGGGCCGCTCGGCTGCGTACCGCCCGGCAGGTCGAAGGCGGAGCCCTCCGGCTCGGGGGAGACCTCCACCAGCCCTTCGAGCCCCTCGGGCAGCGCGAACTCGGAGGTCGGCTGATCGTCTTCGGGAAGCGGCGGCTGCTCCACCCCGAGCGGCGGAGTGAAGGCGCTGCGCGCCTCGTCCGACTGAGGCTTTCGGTCCTCGGGACCGTCCGGCTCGGCCACCACTGTCTGCTTCCTCGCTCCCTGTCCTGCCCGGCACCACCCTGCCCACCCCGCCCGCACGTCACACGGACGAGCCCGCTGGTCCCTCGTCTGCCCAGTATGGGCAGGGACATGGCGGGGCACACGCGGACGGGCGGCACACCCACGAGGGGTGTGCCGCCCGTCGTCCGTCCGGCCAACCGCCGGTCACACGGGGAGTCGCGTGCTCAGTGCGCGCCGCCCTGCGCTTCCAGCCGCTTGTACGACGCCTCGATCTCGGCCTCGGCCTCGGCGCGGCCGACCCAGTCGGCGCCCTCGACGGACTTGCCGGGCTCCAGGTCCTTGTAGACCTCGAAGAAGTGCTGGATCTCCAGCCGGTCGAACTCCGAGACGTGGTGGATGTCGCGCAGGTGCTCCACCCGGGGGTCGGACGCCGGGACGCACAGCAGCTTGTCGTCGCCGCCGGCCTCGTCGGTCATCCGGAACATGCCGATCGCGCGGCACTTGATGAGGCATCCGGGGAAAGTGGGCTCGTCCAGGATGACCAGCGCGTCCAGCGGGTCGCCGTCCTCGCCGAGGGTGTTCTCGACGAAGCCGTAGTCGGCCGGGTAACTCGTCGAGGTGAAGAGACGACGGTCGAGGCGGATCCGACCGGTCTCGTGGTCCACCTCGTACTTGTTCCGCGAACCCTTCGGGATCTCGATGGTGACGTCGAACTCCACGGGTGGCTCCTCCATGATCAACACATATGTCGGTAATGCTGCGTCCACACGGGAGAGGACCCCCCGAACGCCCGGCCTGACGGACGGATGGTGGCCGGGGCGCCGCGCTCGTGGCAGGGCGCAGTGATTAAGTGTCCCCCACGCAACTGTGTGATCGCGAAAGGGGCTGGTCAGCCGTGGTTGGGCCGAAAGCGTGGCAGTTCGCGGCGGGTTCCGCCGTCGTCGGCCTGACGCTCGCCGCCGTGGTGGTGGCCGCGACCGGCCCGTGGGACTCCGGTCAGCGTAAGGCCGAGCGGGAGTGGGCGGTCGCCCAGAGCCGTACGGGTGGCGCAGATCACGACGGGTCCGCCCCCCGCGCCCCCGCGCCCGCCCCCAGCGCCGCCGCCGTGCTCGCCGAACTGGGCGGCGCCGGTACGACCACCGCCGGGCAGGGGAAGGCGTCCGGCGGCCAGACGCCGGGACGGCCCGCACGACTCCCGCCGGAACTCGCCCCCCGGCTCGCGAAGACCCTCGGGCCGCTCCTCGACGCGGACGCGCTCGGCCCGGTGCGTACCGCCTCGGTGGTCGACGTCGCGACCGGCGAGCGGCTGTACGGGAAGGGCGAGGGCGATCCGATGACCCCGGCCTCCACCGTCAAGATCGCCACGATGGTCGCCGCGCTCTCCGCGCTCGGCCCCGACCACCGCATCGCCACCACGGTCAGGGCCACGCCCGACGGCCGCCGGATCACCCTGGTCGGCGGCGGCGACGCCACCCTGGACCGGGAGGGCCTGGCCCGGCTGGCCGACGACACCGTCCGCGCCCTGCGCGACCGGGGCGTCGCCAAGGTGGAGCTGCGCTACGACACGTCCCTCTACTCGGGCCCACGCGAACACCCCATCGGCCCCAACGACAACATCGCCCCCGTCGTCGCGCTGATGTCCCGGCAGGGACGGCTCGACACGTCGGCCGGCGGACCGGCGCCGCGCAGCGGGAACCCGGCCGGCGACGCCGCCCGGGTCTACGCCGCGCTGCTGCGCGAACGGGGCGTCCGCACCACCGGCGCACCCGAACGGAGCAGAGCGCCCAAGGGTTCGCAGCTCCTCGCCCGTATCCACTCCAGCCCCCTCTCCGCCCTGGTCGAACGGGCCCTGACCGAGAGCGACAACGACATCGCGGAATCCCTGGCCCGGCAGACCGCCCTCGCCGCCGGCGAGCCCGCGAGCTTCGACGGCGCGGGCCGCGCCGTCCTGGACCGGCTCAGGAAGCTCGAACTGCCCGTGCGGGGAGCCGTGTTGGACGACGGCAGCGGACTCGACCGCGCGGACCGGGTCAGCGCCTCGCTCCTCACCGCCCTGCTGGTGCGCGCCGCCTCCCCCGACCACCCCGAGCTGCGCCCCGTCCTGACCGGACTGCCCGTCGCCCGGTTCACCGGCACGCTCCGCACCCGCTACGCGGACGCCCCGTCGGCGGCCGGGCTGGTGCGCGCCAAGACGGGCACGCTCAGCGGGGTGAACACCCTGGCGGGGACGGCGGTGGACGCCGGGGGGCGGCTGCTGGCCTTCGCCTTCATGGCGGGCTCCACCGAGGCCCCCGACACCGCGCAGGCGGCCCTGGACCGGCTCTCGGCGGCCCTGGTCCCGGCGGGGGACCCCGACGCGGGCCGCCGGGGGCGCTGAGGCCGTTCCTCCCCCCGGAGCCCTGGGGCCCCTAGGGGAGAAGCAGGGAGAAACGGGGGAAGAACCGGGTCCCCTTCACCTCACCGCTCCGCGATGCCAGCACGTACGGTTGACGCATGACGAGCATCGGTGGTGCAGAGATGGTCGACTGGAACCTCGCGGTGGCGACCGCGACCCGCCTCGCGCGCCCGGGACCCGAGGTCAGCCGCGACGAGGCGCGCGAGATCGTCGCCGAGCTGAGGCGCCACGCCAAGGCCGCGGAGGAGCACGTCCGGGGATACACCCGGATGATCCCCGAGGGCCACGAGCCGCCGGACACCCCCGTCCTGGTCGTCGACCGGGCCGGCTGGGTCAAGGCCAACGTCGCCGGCTTCCGCGAGCTGCTCAAGCCGCTGTTCGAGAAGATGAAGGACCGGCGCTCCGGCACCCCGGGCGGCGCCGTGCTCGGCGCGGTCGGCGGCAAGGTCACCGGCGTCGAGGTCGGCATGCTGCTGTCCTTCATGTCCTCGCGCGTGCTCGGCCAGTACGAGACGTTCGCCCCCGCCACCCGCGACCTCCCGGCCGCGGCGGACGGTGGCGGCCGGCTGCTGCTCGTCGCCCCCAACATCGTCCACGTCGAGCGGGAACTCGACGTGGACCCGCACGACTTCAGGCTCTGGGTCGCCCTCCACGAGGAGACGCACCGTACCCAGTTCACCGGGGTGCCCTGGCTCCGTGACCATCTCCAGGGCGAGATCCAGTCGTTCCTGGACGAGACCGACGTCGACCCGATGACCGTGGTCGAACGGCTCCGCGAAGCCGCCCAGTCGCTCTCCGGAGGCCGCCCCGAGGGAGAGCGCGACGAGGAGGACGGCCGCTCCATCGTCGAGCTGGTGCAGACCCCCGGGCAGCGCGAGATCCTCAGCAGGCTCACGGCCGTGATGTCCCTGCTCGAAGGGCACGCCGACTTCGTGATGGACGGCGTGGGCCCGCAGGTCGTGCCCTCCGTGGCCGAGATCCGCGAGAAGTTCCAGCAGCGCAGGGCCAGCGGCGCCGGCCGGCTCGACCAGGCGCTGCGCAAGATGCTCGGCCTCGACGCCAAGCTGCGGCAGTACCGGGACGGGGAGCGGTTCGTGCGGTCCGTGGTCGAGGAGGTCGGCATGGACGGCTTCAACCGCGTCTGGACTTCTCCGAACACCCTTCCCACCAAGGCGGAGATCGCCAAACCGGCGGATTGGGTCGCGAGGGTGCACCGTAAGGCCGATTCCTGACCCGAATCGACCCCTTGGCAGAAGAACGCCCCAGGTATCACCCATCCGAGGGACCGTGGGTGAGGGATAGGCGTGCAATGCTCGGGTAATGGCTCGGTTCTGTCACCATCGACGCACTCTGAGTGACGCTCTCCGTCCTTACTCCGACCGAGGCACCCCCCAAATAACATCACGAAGGGCACCGGATATGGGTCCCCATCCTGCGGTCGCGGCGATACGCCTGGCGGTCCGCCGCGTACTCCACGACATCCTCACCGAACGGGCGGAGACGCACTCCGCCACCTCCCCGCACGCCTCCCCTTCCGCCTCCCCCTCCGCCCCCGGCGGCCCCCCGCTCGTGCTCGTCGCCTGCTCGGGCGGCGCGGACTCCATGGCACTCGCCTCCGCCCTCGCCTTCGAGGCGCCCCGGCTCTCCGTCCGGGCGGGCGCCGTCACCGTCGACCACGGCCTCCAGGACGGCTCGGCCCTCCGCGCGGCCGAAGTCGTCGCCCGGCTCGGCGCGATGCGGCTCGACCCCGTCGAATCGCTCGCGGTGACCGTCGGCCGCGACGGAGGCCCCGAAGCCGCCGCGCGTGACGCGCGCTACGCCGCGCTCGACGCCGCCGCCGAGCGCCACCGGGCGGCCGCCGTCCTGCTCGGCCACACCCGCGACGACCAGGCCGAGACCGTACTGCTCGGCCTCGCCCGCGGCTCGGGCACCCGCTCCCTGTCCGGCATGGCGGCCGTCTCCGGGGCGACGGGACGCTACCGCCGCCCCTTCCTCCGGCTCGACCGGCAGACCGCCCGCAAGGCATGCCTGGTGCAGTCGATCCCCGTCTGGGACGACCCCCACAACTCCGATCCCGCCTACACCCGTTCACGGCTGCGCCACGAAGGGCTGCCCGCGCTGGAGAAGGCGCTGGGCAAGGGTGTGGTCGAGGCCCTGGCCCGTACGGCGCAGCTCTCCCGCGACGACGCCGACGCCCTCGACGGCTGGGCCCGCGAAGCGGAAGCCGGCGTGCGGGACGAGTCGGGTCAGCTGGAGTGCGCCAAGCTCTACGCGCTCCCGCCCGCCGTCCGCCGCCGGGTGCTGCGCAGGGCAGCCATCGCCGCGGGCGCCCCCGCGGGCTCCCTGTTCGCCCGGCACATCGAAGAGGTCGACCGCCTGATCACCGGCTGGCGCGGCCAGGGAGCCATCAACCTGCCCGGCCGCGTGGAGGCCAGGAGGCAGGGTGGCAGACTGGTCATCCGGCAGGGCTGAAGCGCGGATGCACTACGGCTGTGTCTCCGGGACCGGTCGGTTCCGGACCTCTGGCCGACGACGAAAGCGATGCGGGTGGACGACAAGGACATGGGCAAAGACCTCCAGTCGGTGCTCATCACCAAGGAAGAGATCGACGCGAAGCTGGCCGAGCTGGCGGCGGAGATCGACGCGGAGTACGCGGGCAAGGACCTGCTGCTGGTCGGGGTTCTCAAGGGTGCCGTGATGGTCATGGCGGACCTGGCGCGTGCCCTGTCCACCCCCGTGACGATGGACTGGATGGCCGTCTCCTCGTACGGGGCGGGCACCCAGTCCTCCGGCGTGGTCCGGATCCTCAAGGACCTGGACACCGACATCAAGGGCAAGCACGTCCTGATCGTCGAGGACATCATCGACTCCGGTCTGACGCTGTCGTGGCTGCTGTCCAACCTCGGATCCCGGGAGCCGGCCTCGCTGGAGGTCTGCACGCTGCTCCGTAAGCCGGATGCCGCAAAGGTCGCGATCGACGTGAAATGGATCGGCTTCGACATTCCCAATGAGTTCGTCGTCGGATACGGCCTGGATTACGCGGAGAAGTACCGCAACATGCCATTCGTCGGCACGCTCGCACCGCACGTCTACGGCGGCTAGCGGAGAGGGCGGACACCCCCGGTGCGGCGAAGTGTTACCGAAAGGCTTCGTCGTGGCCGGGAACCCCAGCCCTCTTCGCACCGTTGGAGCATGGGAAGACTGGTTTGTCAGCCGTCCCGTGCGGTCGCGGGCCATGATGCTGGGGTACCGTCCGAAGAACACTCTTTTCTCACAGCAGCATTTACCTACGGGCAGGAGGGACGGGGCGACTTCGCCTCGTATGGATGGACGTGAAGCGATACTTCCGTGGGCCGGTCATGTGGATCGTGCTGGCCGTCCTCGCCGTGGTCGTGCTGATGAATGTCGTCGGCTCGGGCAGCGGCTACAAGACGGTGGACACCGGCGAGGTCGTCCAGGCGATCAGCAAGAACCAGGCCGAGCAGGTCAAACTGACCACCGGTGATGACCAGGTCATCAAGGTCGACCTCAAGAGCGGCGTCAAGGTCAAGGGCAGCGACAAGATCCAGGCGAGCTATATCGGCAGCCAGGGTTCCCAGCTCGCCCAGACCCTTCAGACGAAGTTCCAGAACGGCGACATCTCCAAGGGCTATACGGTCTCGCCGACGAAGCAGAGCCCGTTCCTCTCGGTTCTGTTCTCGCTGCTGCCCTTCGTGCTGATCGTCGTGGTCTTCCTGTTCCTGATGAATCAGATGCAGGGCGGCGGCTCCCGCGTCATGCAGTTCGGGAAGTCCAAGGCCAAACTCATCACCAAGGACACCCCCAAGACCACCTTCGCCGATGTGGCGGGCTCCGACGAGGCTGTCGAGGAGCTCCACGAGATCAAGGAATTCCTCCAGGAACCGGCCAAGTTCCAGGCCGTCGGCGCCAAGATCCCGAAGGGCGTGCTGCTCTACGGCCCGCCCGGCACGGGCAAGACCCTGCTCGCCCGCGCCGTCGCCGGTGAGGCCGGGGTGCCGTTCTACTCGATCTCCGGCTCGGACTTCGTGGAGATGTTCGTCGGCGTCGGCGCCTCCCGGGTGCGTGACCTCTTCGAGCAGGCCAAGGCGAACGCTCCGGCGATCGTCTTCGTGGACGAGATCGACGCCGTCGGCCGGCACCGCGGTGCGGGCCTCGGCGGTGGCCACGACGAGCGCGAGCAGACGCTCAACCAGCTCCTCGTCGAGATGGACGGCTTCGACGTGAAGGGCGGCGTCATCCTGATCGCCGCCACGAACCGGCCCGACATCCTCGACCCGGCGCTGCTGCGCCCGGGACGTTTCGACCGGCAGATCGCGGTCGACCGCCCGGACATGCAGGGCCGGCTGGAGATCCTCAAGGTCCACCAGAAGGGCAAGCCGGTCTCCCCGGACGTCGACCTGGGCGCGGTGGCCCGTCGTACGCCCGGCTTCACCGGCGCGGATCTGGCGAACGTGCTGAACGAAGCGGCGCTCCTGACGGCGCGCAGCGACAAGAAGCTGGTCGACAACCACTCCCTGGACGAGGCGATCGACCGTGTCGTGGCGGGCCCGCAGAAGCGGACCCGGATCATGTCCGAGAAGGAAAAGAAGATCACCGCGTACCACGAGGGCGGCCACGCCCTGGTCGCCGCGGCGTCTCCGAACTCCGACCCGGTGCACAAGATCACGATCCTGTCCCGCGGCCGGGCCCTGGGCTACACCATGGTCCTGCCCGACGAGGACAAGTACTCGACCACGCGCAACGAGATGCTCGACCAGCTCGCCTACATGCTGGGCGGGCGCGCGGCCGAGGAGCTGGTCTTCCACGACCCGACGACGGGCGCGGCCAACGACATCGAGAAGGCCACGGCCACGGCCCGCGCGATGGTCACGCAGTACGGCATGACCGAGCGGCTCGGCGCGATCAAGTTCGGCGGCGACAACACCGAACCGTTCGTCGGCCGTGAGATGGGCCACCAGCGCGACTACTCGGAAGAGGTCGCCGCGCTGGTCGACGAAGAGGTCAAGAAGCTCATCGAGACCGCGCACAACGAGGCGTGGGAGATCCTCGTCGAGAACCGTGACGTGCTCGACAATCTGGTCCTGGCGCTCCTGGAGAAGGAGACGCTCAACAAGGAGCAGATCGCCGAGGTCTTCTCGACCATCGTCAAGCGGCCCTCCCGCCCCGCGTGGACCGGTTCGTCGCGTCGTACCCCTTCGACGCGTCCGCCGGTGCTCTCGCCCAAGGAGCTGGCGCTCACCAACGGCGCGACCGGTGCGAACGGCACCCACCCCGCGGTGACGAGCGGTGAGACGCCGACCGAAGCGGTTCCCGAGGACCGTCCGGAGAGCTGACCCGGGCGCCCCAGCGGGCCCGGAATGGATGCCGCGTCCCCCAGGTTCTAGCCTGTGGGGGCGCGGCATCCGTGTATGCGGACGACCGCCCATGCGACAGGCACGGCACAGGAACGAGGCACCCCATGACCGACCCGGTGACGCTGGACGGCGCCAGCCCGGTCCGCGAGTTCGACGAGAAGCGGGCCGAGGACGCCGTGCGCGAACTGCTGATCGCGGTCGGCGAGGACCCGGACCGGGAGGGGCTGCGGGCCACCCCCGGCCGGGTGGCCCGGGCGTACAAGGAGATTTTCGCGGGGCTCCGGCAGAACCCGGAGGACGTGCTGACGACGACGTTCGACCTGGGGCACGACGAGATGGTCCTCGTGAAGGACATCGAGGTGATGTCGTCCTGCGAACACCACCTGGTGCCGTTCACCGGGGTCGCCCATGTCGGCTACATCCCGTCCGCCGAGGGGAAGATCACCGGACTGTCGAAGCTGGCCAGGCTGGTGGACGTCTACGCCCGCCGGCCGCAGGTCCAGGAGCGGCTGACGACGCAGATCGCCGACTCCCTGATGGAGATCCTCGATCCGCGCGGGGTGATCGTGGTGGTCGAGTGCGAGCACATGTGCATGACCATGCGCGGGGTCCGGAAGCCGGGTGCCAAGACGATCACCTCGGCGGTCCGCGGCCAGATGCGGGTGCCCGCCACGCGCGCGGAGGCCATGAGCCTGATCATGGCCCGCTGACCGCGGCCCGTCCGATCGCGGCTCGCTGAGGGCGGGACCCGCCGGTCGCGCCCGCCGCTACGCCGGTCCCGCCGGGGCCGCTCCGTTCCCCCGGTGGTCGTCGTCGGAGTCGTCGGGGAGCTTGCAGACGTGCTCCAGGAAGAACGCCGCGGCGATCACCGCGATACCCGCCAGGACGGAGAACCCGGCGTAGATGGCCTGGTCGCGGCGGACAGGGATGTCGAGGGAGCCCAGCAGAAAGACGCCGGCGCCGCCGTAGACCCCGCTGACCAGGGCCGCGACCAGGGCGCTTGCCTGGCCGAAGACGACCGCCCTGGCCGCCATGAGCGGATCGACGCCCTTCGCCTCGGGGCGGCGCTCGCGCTGGGCGCGGAGCCGGGCGCGCAGCGAGAGCGCGGTCGCGGAGAGCACGGCGGCGATCGCCGCCAGCACGATGGGCGCCGCGAGAGGCACGCTCGGCAGCGTGCCGAACGCGTCCCAGAGCCGGGCGGCGGCCCACGACAGCACACCCGCCACCACGAACAGTCCGGCGAGGACGCCGATCCGCAACTGCTTCACCGAGAAAGTCCTCCGCCTCGCGCCGTACTCATCCGTCCCGCACCGATCCGCCGAGCCTACTTCGCCGTACAACGACTACTCGGGCAGGCGCAGTTCCAGATCGGCGCGGGGACGCACGCCCGTACGGCCGACCTCGGCCAGCAGCTCGGCGACGGGGCCGTGTCCCGGGACGAGCGCCTGCGGATCCACGTCGTGCCACGGGGCGAGGACGAAGGCGCGCTCGTGGACCCTCGGGTGGGGGAGTGTGAGCAGCGGGTCGTCCGACACGACGTCCGCGTAGGCCACGATGTCCACGTCGATCGTGCGCGGCCCCCAGCGCTCCTCACGGACCCGGTCGAAGGCTTCCTCGATGGCCTGGCCACGCTCCAGCAGCGAGGACGGCGGCAGCGTCGTCCTGATCACCGCGACCGCGTTGAAGTACGACGGCTGGGAGCCGGGGTCCACGCCCCACGGTTCCGTCTCGTACACCGGGGAGACCGCCTTGACCCGGAGGCCGGGGGTGTCCTCCAGGGCGTCGACGGCGCCCTGGAGGGTCTCCAGCCGGTTGCCGAGGTTGGAGCCCAGGGCGACCACGGCCCACTGCGGATTGGACAGCGTGCTGTCCGCGGCGTCCACCTGGGCGACCACCGAGGCGGGCACCGGCTGAACGGTCGGGTCGCTCTGCGGCCCGTTGGCAGAAAACACAGTCATACTCGGCTCCGGGTGATCGTGACGGTCACATCGTCGAAGGGCACCGTGATCGGCGCGTCCGGTTTGTGGACGACCACCTCGACCTCCTCGACGCCGTCGTGTTTCAGGCACCGCTGGGCGATGCGCTCCGCCAGGGTCTCGATCAGGTCGACCGGCTCCCCCTGGACGACCTCCACGACCTCCTCGGCCACGATCCCGTAGTGCACCGTCTTCGCCAGATCGTCGGCGGCGGCCGCGGGGCGGGTGTCGAGGCCGAGCACCAGATCCACGATGAAGGTCTGGCCCTCCTCGCGCTCCCGGGGGAAGACGCCATGGTGCCCACGGGCTTTGAGGCCGCGCAGCGTGACACGGTCCACGCGAATCACTCCTGCTGTCGTTGGTCGTAGGGGCGCGACGCCGCGTACCGACGGCTCCGCACCCTCTTTCGAATCTACCCGCGGGCACCGACAGTGCTCCCCCTCGGGGGTGACGCCCGGCACGCAGCCCCGCCCCTACCCCGGGCGCGCTTCGGTCAATCCACTGCGAGGCGGCCCGCTCAGGCGGGTGTCTCCTCGTCCGGTTCCTCATCGGTTTCCGTCAGTACGGGGGACCCGTGGTGCGACCAGAGTTTCCACCCTTCCGGTGTACGCCGGAACACGTTCGTCGCGACGACCAGCTGGCCGACGAGGGGACCCAGCTCCCCGCTCTCCTCGGCCGGGCCGCCGCTGAGGATGTTCTCCGTGCAGGTGACGAGGGCGGTGTCGGAGTGGACGGACACCTCGACATCGGTCAGGAAGAACTGGATGTACTCCGTGTTCGCCATGATCAGGGCGTACGAGCGCAGCACCTCGCCGCGGCCGGAGAGCACGGGCCAGCCCGGGTGGACGCAGGAGACGCCCTCGTCGTCGCCGTCCAGCCAGAGCCCGGACAGCGACTCGAAGTCGCCGCGTTCCATCGCCTCGTAGAAGGTCGTGTTGGCCAGCTCGACCTGCTCGTTGTCCGTGAGCGCCGTCATCCGGCGACCTCCACCGCGCGGGCGACCCGTACCGCGTCGGCCGTCGCCCGTACCTCGTGGACCCGGACCGCCCAGGCGCGCTCGTGGGCGGCGATCGCGGAGACGGCGGCGGTGGCCGCGTCGCGCTCGCGGGCGGGCGGCGGGGCGCCCTCGCCGTCCGCGAGGACATGGCCGAGGAAGCGTTTGCGGGAGGCCGCGACCAGCAGCGGCCGGCCCAGGGTCCGCAGCTCGGCCAGGTGGGCGAGGAGCGCCAGATCGTGCTCCGCCCGCTTGGCGAAGCCCAGACCGGGATCGACGACCAGGCGCTCGGGGGCGACCCCGCCGGCGATCACCGCGTCCAGCCGGGCCCGCAGCTCGGCGAGGACCTCGGCGACGACGTCCGTGTAGACGGCGCGGCTGTTCATGCGCTCGCTGTAGCCGCGCCAGTGCATCACCACGAAGGGCACGCCCGCCGCCGCGACCGCGGGCACCATCGCGGGGTCGGCGAGTCCGCCGCTGACGTCGTTGACCAGGACGGCGCCCGCCGCGACCGCCCGCTCGGCGACCGAGGCGCGCATCGTGTCGACGGAGACGGTGACGCCCTCCGACGCCAGGCCCCGCACGACGGGCACGACCCGGCGCAGCTCCTCGTCCTCGTCGACCCGGGGCGCGCCGGGCCGGGTCGACTCGCCGCCGACGTCCACCAGGTCGGCGCCCTCGGCGGCCAGCCCGAGGCCGCGTTTGACGGCCGCCGTGGTGTCGAACCAGCGTCCGCCGTCGGAGAAGGAGTCGGGCGTCACATTGACGACCCCCATGACCGCGCAGCGGTCCCACCGGGGGAGCCCTTCGACCGTGCCACGCCCGCGCAATGTACTCATATGCCCACCCTATGGGGTGTCCGGTGCCCCGGCCGGAGGAAGCGCGGTACGCGGCCCCGCGGCGGGGCCGCGTCCCGCGCCTAGGCGGTACGCACCTCGTGGTCGGACCCTGTGAGGGCGGCCGGGTGGGCGCACGGGTGGTCGTGCCGTCCGCGGCCGAGGCGGCGCAGCGGGCGCGGCAGCGCCAGCGTGACGAAGCCCTCGGCCCGCATCGCGGCCAGACCGATCCTGGGCAGGTCGCCGGTGGAGCGGAAGATCACGTAACGCGGCTCCCAGCGCGGCTGGAACTTGGCGTTGAACTTGTACAGCGACTCGATCTGGAACCAGCGGGAGAGAAAGACGAGCAGCCCCCGCCAGCAGCGCAGCACCGGGCCGGCGCCCAGCCGCTCGCCCCGGGCGAGCGCCGAGCGGAACATGGCGAAGTTGAGCGAGACCCGCACCACGCCCAGTTGGGGCGCGGCGTGCAGCGCGGCGACGATCAGCAGTTCGTTCATGCCGGGGTCGGCGGAGCGGTCGCGGCGCATCAGGTCGAGGGACATGCCGTCCGTCCCCCACGGCACGAAGTGGAGGACGGCCTTCAGGTCGCCGTAGGGGCCGGGCGGGTCCCCGCCCGGCCTGTGGGCGGTCGCGATCACCGAGTCGCCGTCGGCGGGGTCGCCGATCCGGCCGAGCGCCATGGAGAAGCCGCGCTCGGTGTCGGTGCCGCGCCAGTCGTCGGCGGCGCGGCGGACCCGCTCCAGCTCTCCTTCGGAGAGGTCACGGACGCGCCGTACCCGCGTTTCGTAGCCGGCGCGCTCGATGCGCTTCACCATCTGGCGTACGTTGCGCATGGCGCGTCCGTGCAGGGAGAAATCCGGCACGTCCACCACCGCTTCGTCGCCCAGCTCCAGGGCGTCGAGTCCGGTCTCCCGGGTCCAGACCTCGCCGCCGGTCTCGCTGCACCCCATGACGGCGGGGGTCCAGGAGTGCGCCTTGGCCTCGTCCATGAAGCGTTCGATGGCGCCGGGCCACGCCTCCACGTCGCCGATGGGGTCGCCGCTGGCGAGCATCACTCCGGAGACCACGCGGTAGCAGACGGCCGCCTTGCCGCTGGGGGAGAAGACCACGCCCTTGTCGCGGCGGAGGGCGAAGTGGCCGAGGGAGTCGCGGGCGCCGTGCCGGGCGAGCAGGGCGCGCAGCCGCCGCTCGTCCTCCTCGGTGAGCCGCGCCGCCGGGTGCTCGGGCCGGAACGCCAGATAGATCGTGGTGAGCGCGGTGAGCAGGCCGAGGGCGCCGAGCGAGTAGCCGACGGTCCAGTCCACGGTGCCGCTGTACTCGACCGGTCCCTCGGCGCCGAACAGGCCGTACAGCACGTGTTCGAGACGGTCGGTCAGGCCGGGACTGCCCACGGTCCGGTGCGGATGGACGCTGACGATGATCAGCCCCAGACCGATCGAGCCCGCGCCCATCAGAACGAAGTTGGCGAGTGCTCGCCACCGGCTGCGCGGGTCGGGCAGCGCCGCGAACTCGCCGCGGTGCCGCAGCAGCAGGGCCAGCAGGGCCAGCGAGAGCACGACCCCGGCGATCGAGTGCCGGTAGCCGAATTGCGCGACGGCTCCGGCCGGCAGCAGGATGACGGACGCACGCCAGGCCCGTCGCTTGCGGCGCTTGAGGCCGTGCGCGAGCAGCAGCAGGAGTACGCCGACGCTCAGCGACAGCGCGGCGGCGAACGGTCCGAGCGCCCCCGGCAGCACTTCGGCGAGGGTGTGCATCCGGCTGTGGCGGAAGCGGGGGAAGACACCGGCGGCGATATCGACCAGGCCGATGAACGAGCACGCGGTGCCGACCAGCCAGGGGACGGAGTCGGGCCGGGGACCGCCGAACAGCCGCCGCGCCCGGCCCGGTGGACGCCTGGTCAGAGAGGTGACCGTCGCGCCCGACGAACGATTCATCCGATCCGGAACCGATCCCGATTTATCCCCATCTAGCGTCACAGACATCGCTTCCCGTGGCTCCGCGAGAGAGTGTGGTGTCCGAGTCCGCTGCTTTGGCGCGGGCCGGACATTTTGCGACCTCTAGGACGGGGCTTTCGGGGTGCGGGTTCCGCTGTGTTCGGGAAAATCTCACGGAAGAGCTCCGGTCGACATGGGTCTTACCAGCCGTAAAGTTCTGGTTCTGGCGGTCGTGCTGGCCGTTGCGCTGTTCGTCCTGACGGTCTGGCTGTGGCCACGGCTGTCCCGCCGTACGCCGCGGGCCGTCGCCGGCCGTGTCGGGGTGCTGGCCGCCACGCAGGTGTCCATCTTCGCCGCTGTCGCCCTCGTGGCCAACCAGTACTTCCTCTTCTACGGCACCTGGGGCGACCTCTTCGGCCAGGAACAGCCACTGGGAGCGGTCGTGGGCCCGGCGGCGGCCGACGGCAAGAACGTCACGGTCATGGACACCCAGCACGCCCCCGTGCCGGGGAGCCGGCAGCCCTCGGTCTCCGGACAGATCCAGAAAATCGCCCTGAGCGGCCGGAAATCGGGGATCGACAGCACCGCGTACGTCTACCTGCCGCCCCAGTACTTCCAGCCGCAGTTCAAACGGCAGCGGTTCCCGGCGGCCGTGGTGCTCACCGGCTACCCGGGGGTGGCGGAGAACCTGATCAAGGGGCTCAACTACCCGACGACCGCCTGGCAGCTGGCCAAGGCCGACAAGATGCAGCCGATGATCCTGGTCATGCTGCGGCCCACCGTGGCGCCACCACGGGACACCGAGTGCGTGGACATCCCCGGCGGTCCGCGGACCGAGACCTTCCTCGCCGAGGACGTGCCGACGGAGGTGTCGCGCGCCTACCGCGTGAAGAACGTGCCGCGCAGCTGGGGCGTCATCGGCAACTCCACCGGCGGCTACTGCGCGCTGAAGATCGCGATGCGCCATCCGGAGCGGTTCTCGGTGGGCGTCGGCCTCTCCGCGTACTACAAGGCGGCCGAGGACCCGACGACCGGCGACCTCTTCCACGGCGACGACCGGCTCAGAAACCGGTCGGACCTGCTGTGGAGCCTGGACAACCTGCCGCAGGGCGAATCGTCTCTGCTCGTCACCAGCTCCCGGACCGGCGAGCGCAACCTGGCGGACACCGAGATGTTCATCAGCAAGGTCAAGGCGCCCTCCCAGGTCTCGTCGATCATCCTTCCGAGCGGTGCGCACAACTTCAACACCTGGCGCCGGGAGATCCCGCCGGCCCTGGTGTGGATGAGCGGCCGGCTCAGCGGCGCCTGATCCGGCCGCGCGGGCCGCCCGTCACGCGGAGGCGGCCCTGCTGACGGTCTCCAGCTCCACCTCCGTACGGGGAACGGCCCGTACGTCCGCGTCGATCGACCGGCGCAGCGCCTCGTGCAGCCGGGCCGGGGTGAGGACGCCGAGGAAGCGGCCCGTCTCCTCCCGGTCGATGACGGCGATCCAGCCCGCGTCGTGCTGGAGCATGGTGGCGAACGCCTGCTTGAGGGAGGCGCCGACGGGCAGCCACGCCTCCATCCGGCGGGCGTGCTCCCGTACGGTCCCCGAGGCGCCGGTGCGGTCGGTGGAGATCCAGCCGTGCAGGTTGTCGTCCGAGTCCAGCACGACGGCCCAGCGCGCGCCTTCCTCGGCGAGCCTGGCCGACGCCTGCCCCAGCGGGTCGTCGAGGTGGAGCACGGGCGGCTGCTCCAGGTCGCCCTCCTCGATGGGCGTGACGGAGAGCCGCTTGAGGCCCCGGTCGGCGCCCACGAAGTCCGCCACGTACGGCGTGGCGGGTGCGCCGAGGACGGCGGCGGGGGCGTCGAACTGCTCGATCCGGCCCTGGCCGTAGACGGCGATGCGGTCGCCGAGCCTGACGGCCTCCTCGATGTCGTGGGTGACGAACAGCACGGTCTTGTCGACCGCAGCCTGGAGCCGGAGGAACTCGCTCTGGAGGTGGTCGCGCACCACGGGGTCGACGGCGCCGAACGGCTCGTCCATCAGCAGCACGGGCGGGTCGGCGGCGAGCGCGCGGGCCACCCCGACGCGCTGGCGCTGGCCGCCGGAGAGCTGCTCGGGGTAGCGGTCGCCGTAGACGGACGGGTCGAGGCCGACCAGGTCGAGGAGTTCCGCCGCGCGCTCGCGCCCCTTGCCCCGTTTCCAGCCGAGAAGGTGCGGGACGGTCGCGGTGTTCTCCAGGACCGTCTTGTGCGGGAACAGTCCCACCTGCTGGATTACGTAGCCGATCCGGCGCCGGAGCTGGACCGGGTCGATGGCCGCTATGTCGTCGCCGTCGAGGAATATCCGTCCCTCGGTCGGTTCGATGAGACGGTTGACCATTTTCATGGTCGTGGTCTTGCCGCAGCCGGAGGGTCCGACGAGCGTGACCAGTTCACCGCGCGCGACCTCGAAGGAGAGATCGTCGACAGCGGTCGTGCCGTCCGGGTACCGCTTGGTGACGTGCTCGAATCGGATCATGGTTCCCCATTGTGCTGCGAGTTGTGTGAAGGCCATGTTGCTGGAATGTGGCGGGCTTCCGCGAATGTCAGTGGTCGGGGATAGGGTCGCCGGACATGGGTGCCGCACAGCATCCATACGTACGGCACACATACTCACCGGCGAATCCGGTCGGCGGTACACATACTCACGGGAAGACGGGGGAGGCGGGGACGGATGAGCGCGCGAGGATGCCTGGCGGCGAACGACTGGATCTGCGGTGAATATCTCCGCTCCCGCAGTCAGGAGCTGACCGACGCCACGGTCCAGCATGTGTGGATCACGGTGGTCTCGGTCGTCATCGGGCTGGTGGTGGCATTTCCGCTGGCACTGCTGGCCCGGAGCAGGCCCGCATTCACCGGGCCGGTCCTCGGGCTGACGACCCTGCTCTACACGATTCCCTCCCTGGCGATGTTCTCGCTGCTGCTGCCGCTGTTCGGCCTCTCCGCAGGTCTGGTGATCACCGGCCTGGTGCTGTATTCACTGACGATTCTCGTGCGGAACATCATGGCCGGGCTGGAATCCGTTCCGGAAGAGGCCAGGGAAGCGGCGCGCGGGATGGGATACGGACCGGGCAGGCTGCTCTGGGAGGTCGAGTTGCCGCTCGCGCTGCCCGCGCTGATGGCGGGGGTGCGCATCGCCACGGTCTCCACGATCGCGCTGACCACGGTCGGCTCGATCGTCGGCAGGGGCGGACTCGGCAATCTCATCGAGGACGCGCTGTCGAGCTTCTTCAAGGCGCAGGTGCTGGCCGCTTCCGTGCTCTGCGTGCTGCTCGCGGTCGTCGCCGATCTCCTGCTCCTGGGCGTGCAGCGGCTGCTGACGCCCTGGACCCGGATACGTACGCCGGAGAAGGCGCGTGCGACGGCGAAGGCGGTGGCGTGACCATGGGTGTGCTGGGAGAGGCGTGGTCCTGGCTGACCACGGGCGCCAACTGGTCGGGCGACGGCGGGGTGTGGCACCGGCTCCAGGAGCATGTCTATGTGAGCGGTCTCTCGCTCGCCCTCGCCTGCGCGATAGCCCTGCCGGTGGCCCTCTGGCTGGGCCACATCGGCAAGGGCGGCTCCCTCGCGATCAACATCTCCAACGTCGGCCGGGCCGTCCCCGTCTTCGCCGTGCTCGCGCTCTTCATGGTCTCCCCGCTGCGCAACGCGGGCTCGGGGCCCACCGTGATCGCGCTGGTGCTGTTCGCCGTGCCACCGCTGCTGACCAACGCCTACGTGGGCATGCGGGCGGTGGACCGCGCGGTGGTGGAGGCCGCCAGGGGGATGGGAATGTCGGGGCGCCAGGTCTTCGTACGGGTGGAGCTGCCCCTCGCCTACCCGCTGATCATGACCGGGCTGCGCTCGGCCTCCGTGCAGGTGGTCGCCACCGCGACCATCGCCGCGATGGTGGGGCAGGGCGGCCTCGGCCGCGTCATCACCGCGGGATTCAACACGTACAACACCGCGCAGGTGGTCGCGGGCGCCCTGCTGGTCGCGCTGCTGGCGCTGCTCGTCGAGGGCGCGCTGGTGGCGATCGACCGGATCGTCGACCCGGCGCCTTCCATAGCCGGGGCCGGGCCGGCCCCGGACCGTACGGCGGCCTCGGCCGGCCCGGCCCCCGCCCGCGAGACCGCGTGACGACCGACCTTTCGGCTTCTTGGAGATGGTGGACATCATGAGCAAGACCTCGCGCATCGCGGGTGCGGCACTGGGAGTGGTGGCGCTGACCGTCTCGCTCGCCGCGTGCGGCGGCGACAGCCTGGAGAAGGACGACGCGGGTGCCGGGTCGGACTCCGGGTCCGGGGCGGGGAAGAAGGGCTCGCTGGTCATCGGCGCGGCCGCCTTCACCGAGTCGAAGGTGCTGGCCGAGCTGTACGCCGGGATACTCGCCGGCTCCGGGTACTCCACGTCCGTCACGACGGTGAAGAACCGCGAGCTGTACGAACCTTCCCTGGAGAAGGGCGAGATCGACGTGGTGCCGGAATACGCCGCGACGATCACCGAATTCCTCAACGCCAAGGTGAACGGCGCGAAGGCGGCCGAAGCCGAGCCCCTCGCCTCCAGCGACGCCGACGCGACCGTCGCCGAGCTGAAGAAGCTCGCCGAACCGCGCGGGCTGAAGGTGCTTCCGGCCGGGCAGGCCGTCGACCAGAATGCCTTCGCCGTCACCAGGGAATTCGCCACGAAGAACAAGCTCAAGACGCTTTCCGATCTTGGTAAGAGCAAGATCGAAGTGAAGATCGCCGCAGGTGACGAGTGCGCCGTACGGCCGTTCTGCGCGCCCGGCCTCAAGAAGACCTACGGCATCGATGTCGCGGGCATCGACCCGAAGGGCGTCGGCACTCCGCAGTCCAAGCAGGCCGTCAAGGACGGCGTGGACCAACTCGTCCTCAGCTCCACCACCGACGGCACACTCGACAGCTTCGGACTGGTGGTGCTGGAGGACGACAAGAAGCTCCAGAACGCCGACAACATACTCCCGGTGGTCAATGCCAAGGACGCCGGTTCGCAGGAGATAGCCGATGTCCTGGGCAAGCTGACGGCCGCTCTGACGACCGACGACCTCGCGAAGTTGAACCTCAAGGTCGATGGGGAGCGGGCGAAGCCGGAGGATGTCGCCAAGGAGTATCTGGAGTCCAAAGGTCTGGTCAAGAAGTAGCTCACGCGCGGCCTTCGCCGGGTAACCCGCAACAGGCATAAAGGAGTTCTCCAGCGGAAACGGGAGAGGAACGGAGGGGGCCCGGCCACGGACCGGGAAAGATTGTCCGACCGGCGCCCCATTCGGTCCCCACGCACGGTAAATTTCAGGCCATGCCACGTGGACGCCACCGCCATTCCCCACCCCTCCACAAGCTTCTGCCGCCCACGGCGGTCGCCGGAGCCGCGGTCCTCTGCGCCGCGGGCGCCTGGCTGTTCGCCGATCCGCTGGTGCTGCGCGGGCTCGTCGCCGCGACGGCGGTCGCCGCCATCACCGGCGCGGTCGTCATGCGCGGCTGGGACCGCAGCGCGGGCCGCCGGGTCGCCGAACTGACACGCGGCCGCGAGAGCGACCAGTGGAAGACCGAGGAGCGCCTGGCCGAACTGGAGGCGGACGTCGAGGAGTCGCGCGAGCTGCGCGGCAAGCTCGACGCCAAGCTCCGGGCCAAGCGCGTCGAGCTGGCCAAGCTGCGCGGCGAGCACGCCGCGCTGCTGCGGCGCTACGCCACGGCGGAGACCGAGCGGGCCACGGCGCTGGAGGGGCGGCGTCAGCTCGCCCTGGAAGCGGCGACCGTGCCCAAGGCGCTGACCGCCGCGAGCGGTACGACAGCGGCGGCCTATCTCGGCGCCGCCCGCGCCCTGGACGAACTGGCGCGCAACGCCGCCGCCCAGCAGGCCAGGTTCACCGTCGAGGCGGCCCGCGCCCGCGACCTGGCCGAGCGCGCCACGGAGGCGGAGGACCAGCGGGGGAAGCACGCGGCGGACGCCGGGGCCGAGCAGCACAGCCGCCCGGCGTCCGCCCTGCCCGCCACCCGGGTGCCGACCGCGTCCGCGATCGTGCCGTACTCCCCGCTGCGCCGCCCGGTGCGGCCGGAGGGCGGCTTCGACTTCTTCGGCGCGGAGGGCCGGCCCGAGGGAGGCGAACGGCCCCCGGGCGAGGCGCCGTCCGGCGAGGAGGCCGGGACCGGTGCGGCGGCCGGGGAAGGGACCGGGCCGGTGGCCCGTCTGGAGCGCGAGGACCTCGCGGACGTGGTGGGCGAGGAGGCCCTCGCCGAGCGGCGCAGGTCGGAGGACCGGGGCGTCGGTCAGGTCATCGATCTGACCGCGCACGACCTGGCCGCGCACGACGGGACCGGGCGGTTCCCGCTCGGTGAGCTGCGCGGCGCGGTCGGTTCCTGACGGACGGCCCCCCTCGCCCGGCCGGTCCGTGAGGCGGCGCGGGCCGGGGACGAGGCCGAGGGTCCTGGAGGTGGCGTCCCGTCACTTGTCGATGTCGCCGACGACGAAGAACAGCGACCCCAGGATCGCCACCATGTCCGCCACCTGCGTCCCCGGCAGCAGTTCGGTCAGCGCCTGGATGTTGTTGAACGAGGCCGAGCGCAGCTTCAGCCGGTACGGCGTCTTCTCGCCCTTCGACACCAGGTAGTAGCCGTTGACGCCGAGCGGGTTCTCCGTCCAGGCGTACGTGTGGCCCTCCGGGGCCTTCAGCACCTTGGGCAGCCGCTGGTTGATCGGCCCGGGCGGCAGCTCCGCGATCCGGTCCAGACAAGCGTCGGCGAGGGCCAGCGCGTTGTGCGTCTGGTCCAGCAGGCATTCGAAGCGGGCCAGACAGTCGCCCTCCTCGCGGACCACTACCTTCAGGGTGTCGCGCAGTTCGCCGTAGCCGAGGTACGGCTCGTCACGGCGCAGGTCGAAGTCCACCCCCGAGGCGCGGGCGATCGGCCCCGACACCCCGTAGGCGTGCACCGCCTCCCGCGACAGCACCCCGACGCCGCGCGTGCGCCCCCGGAAGATCTCGTTGCCGAGGACCAGCCGGTCGTACACGTCCATGCGCGAGCGGACCTCGGCGACGGCGTGCCGGGCGCGGCCCTGCCAGCCCGCCGGAAGGTCTTCCTTGAGGCCCCCGACCCGGTTGAACATGTAATGCATCCGGCCGCCGGAGATCTCCTCCATCACGGACTGAAGCTCCTCGCGCTCCCGGAACGCGTGGAACATCGGCGTGATGCCGCCCAGCTCCAGCGGGTAGGAACCGAGGAACATCAGGTGGTTCAGCACTCGGTTCAGCTCGGCGAGCAGCGTCCTGGTCCACACCGCGCGCTCGGGCACCTCCATGCCCAGCATCCGCTCGACGGCCAGCACCACGCCCAGCTCGTTGGCGAACGCCGACAGCCAGTCGTGGCGGTTGGCGAGCATCACGATCTGCCGGTAGTCACGCGCCTCGAAGAGCTTCTCCGCGCCCCGGTGCATATAGCCGATCACCGGCTCCGCCTGCCGGATCACCTCGCCGTCCAGCACGAGGCGCAGCCGGAGCACACCATGGGTGGAGGGATGCTGCGGACCGATATTGAGCACCATGTCGGTGCTCTCCGCCGCGCCGCCGATGCCGACCGTCGTCCGGGTGGTCTCCGTCATGGGCCACAGTCTCTCAGAGCACCGTCCGGGCCACTCGGAGCGGTACCGACCGGCTGTACGAGCCACCCGAAGTCGCCCAGCCCGCCGCGCGCCGTCAGCTCGGCCGCCGCCCCCGCCGCCGACAGCGCCCGTACGTAGCCGGCCGGGTCGGTGGAGGCGAGGGCCAGCGGCGGGCGGGCGCCGGCGACCCCGAGCCGGCGCAGCGCCTCGCGCTGCGTGAACAGTTCCGCGCCGGGCAACGCGCAGGCGTCCAGGGCCACATGAGCCGTCAGGTCGCGGCTGCCGTCCGGTACGGGGGGCACCTCGCGGCCCGCGCGGAAGCCGGTCAGGGTGCCGAACGGCGGCCGGGCCTCCCGTACGTGCGCGTAGTCGACGGCGACGGCGAGTCCCGCCTCCAGGGTGGCCACCGCGGCCGCCCACGCCTCGTCGCGCGGGCGGCCGATCTCCGCCCTCGTTCCGGGGCCCGCCGACGGCCACCAGCGGTCGAGCCAGCGCGCGTCGGGGCCCTCGACCGGTTCGCCGGGCTCCTCCGAGCCGTCCGGCCGGACCAGGACGTAGCGCACCACGCCGTCCTCGCCGGTCTCCGCGACATCGACGGGCACGTTGTCGAGCCATTCGTTCGCGAACAGCAGCCCCCGCACGCCCGTGGGCGGTCGCGCGCACCACTCGATCCTCGGGTCGAGCCCGGCGGGCCTGGCCGCGCGCTCGACGGCGTACGGACGCACCGTGAGGCCGTCGGGCACCGCAGCCAGGATGCCGGTCAGCAGCTCGCCGTGGCCCGCGCCCAGGTCGACGACCGTGATCTCGTCGGTCGCCAGCTCCCGCGCGGTCCCGGCCAGCAGCCGGGCCACGGCGGTGGCGAAGAGCGGGGAGGCGTGCACGGAGGTACGGAAGTGCGCGGCGGGGCCCTCGGGGCGCAGATAGAAGCCGTCCGGGCCGTACAGCGCCGCCTCGGCCGCCGTGCGCCACCGGACGGCTGCCGGCGCCGCGTGCGGCGGCCCGTCCACCGCGTGCGGCGGCCCGTCCACCGCGGGCGCGTGCGGCCGGGCCGCCGCGGCCGTACCCGGCCGGGTCCCGGCGGCCCCGGACGGGCGGCTTTCCTCCGGGGCCGTGGACCGCCGTTCCGTTTCCGTCCCGTACCGACCGCTTTCCGTCCCGTACCCGCTGCTTCGCGCGCCCCGCGCCCTGCCCGTCCCGTGCGTCACGTCATCCGCCACGAGGCCAAGTCTCCACCTTGGGGAGTACGCTTCCGCCGACCGGATCGACCCTCCGGTTGACCCGTACGCCGTTTCCGCCTCCCTACGCTGGGTTACGTGCAGCGCTTCTACGACTTCCTCCGCAGGCACCCGACGAGTGTCGACAGTTTTCTGGCTGTCCTCCTCTTCGGGTTCTCCCTGTTGTGGGCGGTCCAGACGAACCTCGGCGTCGCACCCCGGCTGGTGGCCATGGCCGCCGTCCTGCTGCTGAGCCTGTCGGTGGCGCTGCGCCGTCGCGCACCGGCGAAGATCCTGCTCCTGGTGACCGCCGTGGGTGTCGCGCAGCTCGTGCTGAACGTGGACATCAACCCGGCGGACTTCGCGATGCTGGTGATCATCTACACCGTCGCCTCGGAGGACGGACCACGCTGGGCCTCCCGGTTCGCGCTGGTCGGCGGGGTGCTGGCCGCGCCGCTGTCCCAGCTGCGCTGGCCCACCGGGAACGACGGCCTGCTGGGCCGGTTCTTCGCCGCCGTGGTGCTGGCCGTGCCGTTCGTCCTCGCCTGGGTGCTGGGCGACTCCCTCAGAACCCGGCGCGCCTACCTCGACCAGCTGGAGGAGCGGGCCACCCGGCTGGAGAAGGAGCGCGAGGCACAGGCCAAGGTGGCGGTCGCCGCCGAGCGCGCCAGGATCGCCCGTGAGCTGCACGACGTCGTCGCGCACAACGTCTCGGTGATGGTGGTCCAGGCAGACGGCGCCGCCTACGTCCTGGACGCCGCCCCCGACCAGGCGAAACAGGCGCTGGAGACCATTTCGAGCACCGGCCGGCAGGCGCTCGCCGAGATGCGCAGACTCCTCGGGGTACTGCGGACCGGCGATGCCAAGGAGAGCGGCGAGTACGTACCGCAGCCCGATGTCGGCCAGATCGAGGAGCTGATCGAGAAGGTGCGCGAAGCGGGCCTCACCGTGGACTTCCGGATCGAGGGCACCGCCCGCCCGCTGCCCAGCGGCGTCGAGCTGACCGCGTACCGCATCGTGCAGGAGGCCCTCACCAACAGCCGCAAGCACGGCGGCCCCGATGTCGGCGCCAGCGTGCGGCTCGTCTACTTCGACGACGGGCTGGGGCTGCTGGTGGAGGACGACGGCCGGGGCGCGGCCCACGAGCTGTACGAGGACGGCGGGGCGGACGGCCGGGGGCACGGGATGATCGGGATGCGGGAGCGGGTGGGTATGGTCGGCGGCACGCTGGACGCCGGGCCGCGGCCCGGCGG
The DNA here is from genome assembly GCF_042900885.1 of Streptomyces sp. NPDC012835. Taxonomy (NCBI): domain Bacteria; kingdom Bacillati; phylum Actinomycetota; class Actinomycetes; order Kitasatosporales; family Streptomycetaceae; genus Streptomyces; species Streptomyces sp. NPDC012835. The sequence continues at coordinate 44,720 of NZ_JBIBBW010000007.1, read as the reverse complement.
CGGTTTCCGGATCAGCGCGTTGCTGCCGCTGAAGCCGGCGGACTGAGGCGGCGGACTGGGGCGGGGAGCGCCGGGAGCCCGCCGCGCGGACCCCTCTCGTCGTCCCGCTCGTCGTCCCGCCCCCTGCCGTCGTCCCGTCTTCCGCCGTCGTCCCGTCCCCTTCCGCTCCGTCTCTCCTTCCGCTCCCCGTTCCCCCGTTCCGCTCGCCCTACTGGACAAGGACCCCCATATGTCGATTCGCGTGATGCTCGTCGACGATCAGGTACTTCTGCGTACCGGTTTCCGCATGGTGCTGGCCGCGCAGCCGGACATGGACGTCGTCGCCGAGGCGGGCGACGGCGCGGAGGCCATCGAGAGACTCCGCTCCACCAAGGTGGACGTCGTCCTGATGGACGTGCGCATGCCCCGGCTCGACGGCGTCGAGGCCACCCGCCGGATCTGTGCCCAGCCCAACGCACCCAAGGTGCTGATCCTGACCACCTTCGATCTCGACGAGTACGCGTTCTCCGGTCTCAAGGCGGGCGCCAGCGGGTTCATGCTGAAGGACGTCCCGCCGGGCGAGCTGCTGAGCGCGATCCGCGCGGTGCACAGCGGCGACGCGGTCGTCGCCCCGTCCACCACGCGCCGGCTCCTGGACCGCTTCTCACCGATGCTGCCGAGCGGCGCACCGCAGCGGCACAAGGAGCTGGACCGGCTGACCAGCCGCGAGGGGGAAGTGCTGCTGCTGGTCGCGCAAGGACTGTCGAACGGCGAGATCGCGGGCCGGCTGGTGCTCTCCGAGGCGACCGTGAAGACGCACGTCGGCCGGATCCTCACCAAGCTCGGCCTGCGCGACCGGGTCCAGGTCGTGGTCCTCGCCTACGAGTCCGGGCTGGTGCGCGCCGGCGGCAACCCGGGGAGCTGAGCCGGCCCCGGCGCCGTGGTGGCGCCCGATACGGAATCCTCCTCAGCGCAGCATGCCCTCCAGGAAGTCGCTGCCCAGCCGCGCCACCACGGCGACGTCCAGCTGATGCAGCACATAGCGTCCGCGCCGCTGGGTCGTCAGCAGCCCCGCCCGGCGCAGCACCGCCAGATGACGGGACACCTCGGGTGCGGTGATCCCGTTCGCGTCGGCCAGCTCGCTCGTCGTGTACGTACCCCGCGCGAGGTGGCGGCACAGCCGCATCCGCAGAGGGTGGGCGACGGCCTCCAGACGCAGCTTGACGGTGTCGACCGGGGTGGCGCCGGCCAGCTCGCGGCCGGAGACCGGGTACTGGACGACGGGCCGCCAGCCCGGCGCGTGCAGCGCGATCAGGTGCGGCCACCCGAAGGCGGTGGGCAGCAGCGTCAGGCCGGAGTCCGATGCGGTGGTCCGGCCGTGGCCGAGCTTGTCCACCGCGATTCGGGTGCGCGGTCCGTCCCGCTCGACCGTGACGGCGGGCGAGACCGCCGCCATGGCCTCGGCGACGCCGTGGCGGCGCAGCAGCTCCGTCTTGTGGCGGGCGTCGGCGGCCAGCTGCACCCGCACGCGCCGCCAGGTGTCCGCGAAGAAGACCTCGTCGCACTCCTCGAACAGCCGGCGTATCCAGGCCCTGACGGCGGGCGGGTCGTCGAGCATGCGACGGGCGAACGCGGCCTGGCGCGGGCCCCGGGCCGCCGCCAGCTCCAGGGCGCGCTTGCGCACGGCCGCGTCGACGAGCGGTGAGGGGATGCCCTCGTCGTACCGGCTGGCGCAGGAGATCTCCAGCGCGGCGGCGACGTACCGCTCGTCGTCCATCCGGTCGAGGTCGTCCAGCTCCTCCGCGAGGGTCTCGCGCGGGGTGGCGGGCAGCAGGATGTCGGCGCGGGCGGCGCGCCACAGGAAGTCCGCCTCGTGCAGCCGGTCGGCCAGCTCGGGCTTGAAGGAGGCGGCGGTGGCCGTGGTCCAGCCGTGCAGCCTGGCGTGGTGGGCGGGCTCGGAGAGCGCGTGCAGGGCCGCGGCCAGCTCGGCCAGCGGGGACGGGGCGAAGGCGATCCGCTCCGGCGGCAGCCCGGTGATGTCGATGTACACGCTCATGGCCCCCATGCTGCCTCCCTCCACTGACAACGGGCGCTTCGATTGACGGGGGCCGTCAATCGAAGCGCCCGGAGCCGCCCGCCCGGCGCAGGGTGGGCGCATGGACGCCATTCAGCAGTACATGCTCGACAGCTACCGCGCCTCTCTCCGCGGCGAGATCGCACCACCGCCGCCCGGCCGGTACGACCGCGAGACGCTGCGCACGATCCGGGAGTACCAGCGGGTGCGCCGGGTCGCCGGACCGCCTGAGGGGACCGCCCGCGGCCCCGTCACCGGCCCCGCCGCCGCTCCGCGAGCGCCGCTGGCCCGGCTGGCGCGGCTGCTCCGCCGCCCCCGCCGCCGCCCCCGCGCGGCAGGGGCGCGCTGAGCGGGGCGACGGGCGGTTCCGGGCGGTACGGGGCGGTCGGACGCGCGGGTCCGACCGCCCCCTACCGAGGCCGGACCCGTGGGCCGGGAAGCCCGGCCCACAGGCTGTGGACAACCCGGGCGGCTCCGGGAAACGCTGGCGTAGCATGGCGAGAAATCGTCCGGTACCCCCTGCGGACTGGAACGGAAGGCCCCGCCGCGTGAACACACCACCACAGGACCCCTTCGACCCCCGGGACCGCCCCGCCCGGCTGTCCGTCGGCGTCGTCGGGGCGGGCCGGGTAGGCCCCGCCCTCGCCGCGTCGCTGCGGCTCGCCGGGCACCGCCCCGTCGCCGTCTCCGGGGTCTCCGACGCCTCGGTACGCAGGGCGGGCGCGCTGCTGCCCGATGTTCCCCTGGTCACCCCCGCCGAGGTGCTCGCCCGCGCCGACCTGGTGCTGCTGACCGTCCCCGACGACGCGCTGCCCGGCCTCGTCGAGGGCCTCGCCGAGACCGGTGCCGTACGACCGGGACAGCTGCTCGTGCACACCTCCGGGCGGTACGGCGCCAAGGTGCTCGACCCCGCGCTGCGCGCCGGGGCCCTGCCCCTCGCGCTCCACCCCGCGATGACCTTCACCGGCAGCCCGGTGGACGTCCAGCGGCTGGCGGGCTGCTCGTTCGGCGTCACCGCGCCGGAGGAGCTGCGGCTGGCCGCCGAGGCGCTGGTCATCGAGATGGGCGGCGAGCCGGAGTGGATCGCGGAGGAGTCCCGTCCGCTCTACCACGCCGCGCTGGCCCTGGGCGCGAACCACCTGGTCACCCTGGTCGCCCAGTCCATGGAGCTGCTCCGCGAGGCCGGGGTCACCGCCCCCGACCGCATGCTCGGCCCGCTGCTCGGCGCCGCCCTGGACAACGCCCTGCGCTCCGGCGACGCCGCGCTCACCGGGCCGGTCGCGCGCGGGGACGCGGGTACGGTCGCCGCGCACATCGCGGAGCTGCGCGCGCACGCCCCCGGCGCCGTCGCCGGATATGTGGCGATGGCCCGCACCACCGCCGACCGGGCGCTCGCGCACGGGCTGCTCAAACCCGAGCTGGCCGAGGACCTCCTCGGCGTCCTCGCGGACGGCGACAGCCTCGGGGACGCGCGCGGAGGCGGCGCGGGGGGCGCGCGATGAGCCCCGTACTCACCACCACGCGCGCCGATCTCCACGGGCTGCTGGCGCGGCGCGCCGTGCCGGGCCGTACCGCCGCCGTACTCACCATGGGCGCCCTCCACGAGGGGCACGCGGCGCTCGTCCGGGCGGCGCGTGCCCATGTCGGGCCGGACGGGTTCGTCGTGGTCACCGTCTTCGTCAACCCGCTCCAGTTCGGCGCGGGGGAGGACCTCGACCGTTATCCGCGCACCCTGGACGCCGATCTGAAGGTGGCCGGGGAAGCGGGGGCCGACGCCGTCTTCGCCCCGTCCGCCGAGGAGGTCTACCCCGACGGCGAGCCGCTGGTGACGCTCGCGGCCGGGCCCATGGGCGAGCGGCTCGAAGGCGCCTCGCGCCCCGGCCACTTCGACGGGATGCTCACCGTCGTCGCCAAGCTGCTGCACCTCACCCGCGCCGACGTCTCCTTCTTCGGTACCAAGGACGCCCAGCAGCTCGCGCTGGTCCGCCGGATGGTCCGCGATCTGAACTTCCCGGTCGGGATCGTCGGCGTACCGACGGTCCGCGAGGAGGACGGTCTCGCGCTCTCCAGCCGCAACCGCTACCTCTCCCCGGCCGAGCGCGGCACCGCCCTCACCCTCTCCCGGGCCCTGTTCGCGGCCCGCGGGGCACCGGCCGGCGTCCAGGCACCGGCCGTCGTCCAGAAGTCGGCCGACGCCGTACGGGCCGCCGCACACGCCGTGCTCGACGGGGCGAGCGGGGCCGTGCCGCCGCTGACGCTCGACTATCTGGCGCTCGTCGACCCCGCCGACTTCACCGAGGTCCCCGACGGCCACACCGGTGAGGCGATCCTCGCCGTCGCCGCGCGCGTCGGCGCCACCCGGCTGATCGACAACACCCCCCTGACCTTCGGAGCCCCCCAATGACCGGACCAGCGACCGGAACCGGAATACGGCTGTCCGCCCCCGCCCCCGGCTGGGCGATCGACGCCGACGTCGTCGTGGTCGGCTCCGGCGTCGCCGGTCTCACCACGGCCCTGCGCTGCACCGCCGCCGGGCTGCGTACCGTCGTCGTCACCAAGGCCAGGCTCGACGACGGCTCCACCCGCTGGGCCCAGGGCGGTATCGCCGCCGCCCTCGGCGAGGGCGACACCCCCGAGCAGCACCTCGCCGACACGCTCGTCGCGGGCGCGGGCCTCTGCGACGAGGAGGCCGTGCGCACCCTGGTCACCGAGGGCCCCGCCGCCGTGCGCCGGCTGATCGACACCGGCGCGCACTTCGACACCTCCGCCACCGGGGAGCTCCAGCTCACCCGCGAGGGCGGCCACCACCGCCGCCGGATAGCCCACGCGGGCGGTGACGCGACCGGCGCGGAGATCTCCCGGGCCCTGGTCGAGGCGGTCCGCGCCGCGGCGCTGCGCACCGTGGAGAACGCGCTCGTCCTGGACCTCCTGAAGGACCGGCAGGGCCGTACGGCGGGCGTCACCCTCCATGTGATGGGCGAGGGACAGCACGACGGAGTCGGGGCCGTCCACGCGCCCGCCGTGGTCCTCGCCACCGGCGGCATGGGCCAGGTCTTCTCCGCGACGACCAACCCCGCCGTCTCCACCGGTGACGGCGTGGCGCTCGCACTGCGGGCGGGCGCCGAGGTCTCCGACCTGGAATTCGTCCAGTTCCACCCGACGGTGCTCTTCCTCGGCGCCGGAGCCGAGGGCCAGCAGCCGCTGGTCTCCGAGGCGGTACGGGGGGAGGGCGCCCATCTCGTGGACGCCGACGGGGTCCGCTTCATGCTCGGCCGACACGAACTGGCGGAGCTGGCGCCCCGCGACATCGTCGCCAAGGCGATCATGGGCAGGATGCTCGAACAGGGCGCCGAGCACATGTATTTGGACGCCAGGCACTTCGGCGCCGCGATGTGGGAGAGCCGCTTCCCGACCATCCTGGCGGCCTGCCGCGCCCACGGGATCGACCCGGTCACCGAGCCCGTACCGGTGGCCCCGGCCGCCCACCACGCCTCGGGCGGCGTCCTCACGGACCTGCGCGGCCGGACCACCGTCCCGGGGCTGTACGCGTGCGGCGAGGCGGCCTGTACGGGGGTGCACGGGGCGAACCGGCTGGCCTCCAACTCCCTGCTGGAGGGCATCGTCTTCGCGGAGCGCATCGCGGCGGACATCGTCGCGGACGCCGTCGTGGACTCCGTCCCGTCGGAGCCCTCCGGACCGGCGCGGCGCCGCCTTCCCGAGCCCGCTGAGCACCGCCCTCTCGCTGAGCACCGCCCTCTTGAAGAGGGCGCGGAAAACGGCGGCGAACTGCCGCTCGTCGCCCCCGAGACGCGTTCCGTGATCCAGCGGATCATGTCCGAGGGCGCGGGCGTCCTGCGCTCGGCCCGCAGTCTGGAGGAGGCGGCGCGCGGTCTGGAGGCCGTCGAGTCGGCCGGGTACGAGCCGGAAGCGTCCGGCTCCCCGTCCGCCAAGTCCGCCGTGCCCGGCGTCGACTCCTGGGAGACCACCAACCTGCTCTGCGTCGCGCGCGTGCTGGTCGCCGCGGCGCTGGAGCGCGAGGAGACGCGCGGCTGCCACTGGCGGGAGGACCGCCCCGAACGTGACGACACCGACTGGCGCCGCCATCTCGTCGTCCGGCTGACGCCCGAGCGCCGCCTCGTGCTCCGCCGCACCGGCACGGCGGGCTTCCCGCCCGTCCGCCCCGCACCCATCCCCACCGACGCACCCCAGCCCCCCGCCGACGCCCCCAGGGAGCCGTAACCGTGAGCACGCACGAAGACAGTCCACGACCCGAACCCGTGGACGTTCCGCTCATCCAGATCGGCGCCCCCGCCGCCGAGCGGTCCGAGACGGGCGGTTGCGGCGACGGCTGCGGCTGCTCGGCCGGCGAAGGCGCGGAGGGACTCGACCTCGCCGGTCTGGAGTGCGGTCTCGACCCCGCCCTCGCCCAGCTCCTCGCCGACGCGGGTCTCGACCCCGTCCTGGTGGAGGACATCGCGCACGTCGCCGTCGAGGAGGACCTCGACGGCGGTGTGGACGTCACCTCCGCCGCCACCGTCCCCGACGGCGCCGTCGCCACCGGCGACTTCACCGCCCGCGAGAGCGGCACGGTCGCCGGGCTGCACATCGCCGAGGCGGTGCTGTCCCTCGTCTGTACGGAGGCGTTCGAGGTCGAGCGGCACGTCCTGGACGGCGACCGCGTCGAGGCGGGCCAGAAGCTGCTGAGCGTGACCACCCGCACCCGCGACCTGCTCACCGCCGAGCGCAGCGCCCTCAACCTCCTGTGCCGGCTCTCCGGCATCGCGACCGCCACGCGCGCGTGGGCCGACGCCCTCGAAGGCACCGGCGCCAAGGTCCGCGACACCCGCAAGACCACCCCGGGGCTGCGGGCCCTGGAGAAGTACGCGGTGCGCTGCGGGGGCGGCGTCAACCACCGCATGTCGCTCTCGGACGCGGCCCTGGTCAAGGACAACCACGTCGTGGCCGCCGGCGGCGTCGCGCAGGCGTTCAAGGCCGTACGCGCGAGCTTCCCCGACGTACCGGTCGAGGTGGAGGTCGACACCCTCCACCAGATCCACGAGGTGCTGGAGGCCGGCGCCGATCTGATCCTGCTCGACAACTTCACCCCGGAGCAGACCGCCGAGGCCGTGGCCCTCGTCGCGGGCCGCGCCGTCCTGGAGTCCTCCGGCAGGCTCTCCCTCGGCAACGCGCGCGCGTACGCGGACACGGGCGTCGACTTCCTCGCTGTCGGCGCGCTGACGCACTCCTCGCCGATCCTCGACATCGGACTCGACCTGCGCGAGGCCGCCGGGCCCGGCGGGACCGCCGCGACGGGCGGGGCGGACGCCTGATGCTGCTCACCATCGACGTCGGCAACACCCACACGGTCCTCGGCCTGTTCGACGGCGAGGAGATCGTCGAGCACTGGCGCATCTCCACCGACGCCCGCCGCACCGCCGACGAACTCGCCGTCCTCCTCCAAGGTCTGATGGGGATGCACCCGCTGCTCGGCGACGAGCTGGGCGACGGCATCGAGGGCATCGCGATCTGTTCGACGGTCCCCTCCGTCCTGCACGAACTGCGCGAGGTGACCCGCCGCTACTACGGGGACGTTCCCGCCGTCCTCGTGGAGCCCGGCATCAAGACCGGTGTGCCGATCCTCATGGACAACCCCAAGGAGGTCGGCGCGGACCGCATCATCAACGCCGTCGCCGCCGTCGAGCTGTACGGCGGCCCGGCGATCGTCGTCGACTTCGGTACGGCGACGACCTTCGACGCGGTCAGCGCGCGCGGCGAGTACACGGGCGGTGTCATCGCCCCGGGCATCGAGATCTCGGTCGAGGCGCTCGGCGTCAAGGGCGCCCAGCTCCGCAAGATCGAGCTGGCCCGGCCGCGCAGCGTCATCGGCAAGAACACGGTCGAGGCGATGCAGTCGGGCATCCTCTACGGCTTCGCCGGCCAGGTCGACGGCGTGGTGGCGCGGATGGCCCTGGAGCTGGCCGACGACCCCGAGGACGTCACGGTGATCGCCACGGGCGGCCTCGCCCCCATGGTCCTCGGCGAGGCGACCGTGATCGACGAGCACGAACCCTGGCTGACCCTGATCGGACTGCGTCTGGTGTACGAGCGCAACGTCTCGCGCATGTAGCGCCTCAGCGCCGAGGTGCCAGGGCGCCGACGGGTGCCCGCGCCGCCGTCATCCGTTCGGCGGCGCGGGCCGCGCCAGAGAAGAGGCGTTAAGAGGATTTTGTCCTTTTGGCGCGTACTGTCGCCGCATGCCCACGCCATACGGATCCCGCGGCGGCATGGCCTTCGGCACCGACGAGCTGCGTGTGCTCCGACGTGCCCTCGCCGGTGCCCTTCATCCCACCCCGCTCCCGGACGGGGACATCCAGGCATGTCTGCGGCTCGCCGAGTCCGTGGACGAGGCGATGCGCGAGGCCGGGCGGCTGCGGGACTTCCTCCTGGCCGACCTCACCAGATACCGCCAGGCGCTCCCCGGCTCGCTCACGGGCTACCTGGAGCTGCTCCAGGACGCTCTGGGCGCCGGTTACGTCCCGCTCCCCGACGATCTCGCCGCGCTGCGCGCCCTGCGCGGCAGTCCGACCGCCGCCGCGCTGCTGGAGCGCTGCCGGCTCCTCGCCGAGCAGTCGGTGCGCGCCCGGCTCGCCGACCGCGCCGCCGCCGCCGATGCCCCGGCCGCTCCCGCGCCCCGCACCCGGCTCCTCGCCGCCCCCCGCACCCGGCTCCTCTCCATCCCCGGCGGCCGGGGAGCCGACGAGCCCCGGCGGCCCAAGGAGCCCCAGCGCCCCGCCGAGCCGCGCGAACCGGCCTCACCGAAGCCCGCGACGCCCGGCCGGCCCATGCCCAAGCCGTCCGAGGTCTTCCCGCCGCGCCGCCGCCCCGCGCCCCCGCCGGAGCGTCTCGCCGCCGGATAGCTACGCTGGGCGCCATGGACTACGTATCCGCGCTTCTGCCGCCCGTGGTGATGGCGGGCTTCTTCATCGGCCTGGTCGTGACGATCGTCAAGAGCCAGGGCGGCCCCAACAAGTTCAAGGAGGACGCCGCCGTCGACGCGGCGTTCTCCCGTGCGGAGGCCGACCGGCTCCAGGGCGGCCCGGCCCCGGACGTCCGCGGCGCCTGAACGGGAGCGCTCGCTCCGAACGTATGACCCGGACGTACGACTGACTCCCAGTCGTACGTCCTTTTTGTTACGTCAATAACCGGCCATTCGGACATCTCGCACTATGGTGGCGCTGTGCCCCGTCAATTGGGAGACCTGGAAGACGCCGTCATGACCCGCGTCTGGCAATGGAACCGACCGGTCACTGTCCGGGAAGTCCTGGAAGACCTTCAACGGGAGCGGTCCATCGCCTACACCACCGTCATGACCGTAATGGACAATCTCCATCAGAAGGGCTGGGTGCGCAGGGAAGTCGACGGACGCGCCTATCGATATACGGCCGTCTCCACCCGCGCCGCCTACGCCGCCGCCCTCATGAACGAGGCGTGGTCCAAGAGCGACAACCCGGCGGCGGCTCTGGTCGCCTTCTTCGGCATGATGTCTCCGGAGCAGCGCACCTCACTGGAGGACGCGGTCCGTATGGTCAGGGCCCGGCCGGAGGACGCGGAAGCCCGGCCCGGAGATGGGGAAGCCCGGCCGGAAGGTACGGAACTCCGGCCGGAAGGCGCGGAACAAGTGCCGGGAGAGGGCCGCGAAGAGCCGCGGGAAGGCGTGCGGGAAGAACGGGCCGAGGGCGCCGACGGGCCGCGCGCGACGGGGCGATAGCGTCCAGCCATGGCCACAGCCCTTCCGGTTCCCAATGCCGCAGCAAATGCCCTCACCGTCCGGCGGGCCAGGACCAGGGATGTTCCGGCGGTCCGCCGCCTTGTCGATCCTTACGTCGGTGAAGGCATCCTGCTCGACAAAGCGCCGGTGACGCTTTACGAGGACATCCAGGAGTTCTGGGTCGCGGAACGCGACGAGGACGCCACGGTCATCGGCTGCGGCGCCTTGCACGTGATGTGGGAAGACCTCGCCGAAGTGCGCACACTCGCCGTCGACCCCTCGGTCAAGGGCGCCGGCGTCGGCCATCTTCTTCTGGACAAGCTGCTGGAGACGGCCCGCTGGCTCGGAGTGCGGCGCGTATTCTGCCTCACCTTCGAAGTCGAGTTCTTCGCGAAGCGCGGGTTCGTGGAGATCGGTGAGACGCCGGTCGGCGGAGATGTCTACAGAGAGCTGCTGCGTTCCTATGACGAGGGCGTTGCGGAGTTCCTCGGTCTCGAACGGGTGAAGCCGAACACCTTGGGCAACAGTCGGATGCTTCTGCACCTGTGATCGCCGCACTCGACGAGATCCCTATGTCCGAATCGCGCACGTTTCCCGCGCGGTCGCCCCACTGAACCTCTGCCGGGGGTTTGTGTTTTCCTGAGAAAAGCGGTTTCCTTTCCGCGTACTGCATTTTCGATGAAAGGAAATCCGGTGGCACAGAAGGTTCAGGTCCTTCTTGTCGATGACCTCGACGGTGGCGAGGCGGACGAGACCGTCACGTTCGCTCTGGATGGCAAGACGTACGAGATCGACCTCACCACCGCCAATGCGGACAAGCTCCGGGGTCTGCTCGATGCCTACACCAAGGGCGGCCGGCGTACCGGTGGCCGGGGTGCGAGCAGCCGCGGCAAGGGCCGGGTGGCGGCGGGTGGCAACAAGGACACCGCGGAAATCCGCAAGTGGGCCAAGGAGAACGGCTACAGCGTCAACGACCGCGGTCGTGTTCCCGCTGAGATCCGTGAAGCCTACGAGAAGGCCAACGGCTGAGTATTCGTACGAAACGTATTTCTGCGCAGCAGCCGGGCCCGGTGGCACTCAAGCGCCGCCGCGCCCACGAGGCGTACGAGATCGGGGGCATCCCCACCGCTGCCCCCGCTGCCGCCGCTTCCGAACGGGATGAGCGCCGGCAGCGTCGTCTCCATCTCGCGTCCGGGCTCGGGGGGACGCAGCCACACGGCGGCCCCCTGGGCGGTGGCGCCCCGCCACCCCGGCGGTACGGGCGCGGGCAGGTGCCCGTCCGTGCCGAGGGCGGTCAGCCCGAGCGGCACACCGCCCCACTCCAGCCAGTCGAGCAGCCCTGGCAGCTCGTCCGCGCTCCCCGGGGCCACCAGCAGCCGCATCCGGTCCCCCTGGAGCGCCACGGGGCCCGTCGGGCCGACGCGCCGCAGCACCGCGGCCCCCGCGTCGGCCGGCAGCTCCAGCGCGTCGAAGCGCACCCCGGTGAGCAGCAGGACCGGCGGCCCCGAGGCCGTCGTCCAGCCGAGTTTCTCCTCGTACCACCGGGCGGGATCGCCTTCGGGCGTGGCGCGGGGCGACGGGACGGCGGGAGTCATGCCCGGAGCAACTCCCGGACCGCGCCCGGAGTTACGCTGTGCCGGTGGACGGTCGCACAGAGTGTTCGTTTCGGGAGCGCGCGAAAGGGTTCAGGGGCGCAAGGGTGTTCGCCCTTAGCGGAGGGAACCAAGGTGCCCCGCATGGAGTGTCAGTGCTTGCGGGTAGGACATGGTCGAGTGGTCCTCCCGGCAGACTCCGTCCCGTCGCACCGTCCGGCTCGCATGCTCGCCGCGTCGGCCAAAAGCCCAGGTAGCTCCGCTACGACGGGCTCCGGCCGCCGAGCGATCGTACGTACGGGACGGCGCTTCCCCGGGACGGACCACGCCGGTCGCGGCACGCTCGGCAGTCGGACGACACGCGGTTTCGGTCGGCTCGCGTTCGCCATCGGCGTACTGATGGCGAGGGTATCTGCCTGGCCTGCGGGAACATCGTCTCGGACCATCGGGTTGGAGCTGGTGTCCGACGTTCGGGGCTGAGAGCCTGGGACAGGTGTCAGCAGTTGGAATGAGCGGTCCCCGCTTGCGGGACTAAGCTGCGGAAGGACAGGGAGGGGACCGACCCCTTTACTGCCTGACCGCTCTGAGGAGCGATTAACGATGTTCGAGAGGTTCACCGACCGCGCGCGGCGGGTTGTCGTCCTGGCTCAGGAAGAAGCCCGGATGCTCAACCACAACTACATCGGCACCGAGCACATCCTCCTGGGACTGATCCACGAGGGTGAGGGTGTCGCCGCTAAGGCCCTGGAGAGCCTCGGGATTTCGCTCGAGGCGGTCCGCCAGCAGGTGGAGGAGATCATCGGCCAGGGGCAGCAGGCCCCGTCCGGCCACATCCCCTTCACCCCCCGTGCCAAGAAGGTCCTGGAGCTGTCGCTCCGCGAGGCCCTTCAGCTGGGCCACAACTACATCGGCACGGAGCACATCCTGCTCGGCCTGATCCGCGAGGGCGAGGGCGTCGCCGCCCAGGTCCTCGTGAAGCTGGGCGCCGATCTCAACCGGGTGCGGCAGCAGGTCATCCAGCTGCTCTCCGGCTACCAGGGCAAGGAGGCCGCCACAGCGGGCGGTCCTGCCGAGGGCACGCCCTCCACGTCCCTGGTCCTCGACCAGTTCGGCCGGAATCTCACCCAGGCCGCCCGTGAGTCCAAGCTCGACCCGGTCATCGGGCGCGAGAAGGAGATCGAGCGGGTCATGCAGGTGCTGTCCCGCCGTACGAAGAACAACCCGGTCCTCATCGGTGAGCCCGGCGTCGGCAAGACGGCGGTCGTCGAGGGACTGGCACAGGCCATCGTCAAGGGCGAGGTGCCCGAGACCCTCAAGGACAAGCACCTCTACACCCTCGACCTCGGCGCGCTCGTCGCCGGCTCCCGCTACCGCGGTGACTTCGAGGAGCGCCTGAAGAAGGTCCTGAAGGAGATCCGCACCCGCGGCGACATCATCCTGTTCATCGACGAGCTGCACACCCTGGTGGGTGCCGGCGCCGCCGAGGGCGCGATCGACGCCGCCAGCATCCTCAAGCCGATGCTGGCCCGCGGTGAGCTTCAGACCATCGGTGCGACGACCCTCGACGAGTACCGCAAGCACCTGGAGAAGGACGCGGCCCTGGAGCGCCGCTTCCAGCCCATCCAGGTCGCGGAGCCGTCGCTGCCGCACACCATCGAGATCCTCAAGGGCCTGCGCGACCGCTACGAGGCGCACCACCGCGTGTCCATCACGGACTCCGCGCTGGTCGCCGCCGCGACGCTCGCCGACCGCTACATCTCGGACCGCTTCCTGCCGGACAAGGCGATCGACCTGATCGACGAGGCCGGATCCCGGATGCGCATCCGCCGGATGACCGCGCCGCCGGACCTCCGCGAGTTCGACGAGAAGATCGCGGGCGTCCGCCGCGACAAGGAGTCGGCCATCGACTCCCAGGACTTCGAGAAGGCAGCCTCTCTCCGCGACAAGGAGAAGCAGCTGCTGGCCGCGAAGACCAAGCGGGAGAAGGAGTGGAAGGCCGGCGACATGGACGTCGTCGCCGAGGTGGACGAGGAGCTGATCGCCGAGGTCCTGGCGACGGCCACCGGCATCCCGGTCTTCAAGCTCACCGAGGAGGAGTCCTCGCGGCTGCTCCGCATGGAGGACGAGCTGCACAAGCGGGTCATCGGCCAGAAGGACGCCATCAAGGCGCTCTCGCAGGCGATCCGTCGTACGCGGGCCGGTCTGAAGGACCCGAAGCGTCCCGGTGGCTCGTTCATCTTCGCCGGTCCTTCCGGCGTCGGTAAGACCGAGCTTTCCAAGACGCTCGCCGAATTCCTCTTCGGCGACGAGGACGCGCTGATCGCTCTCGACATGTCGGAGTTCAGCGAGAAGCACACGGTTTCCCGCCTCTTCGGTTCTCCCCCCGGATACGTGGGTTACGAAGAGGGCGGCCAGCTCACCGAGAAGGTCCGCAGGAAGCCGTTCTCCGTCGTCCTCTTCGACGAGGTCGAGAAGGCCCACCCCGATATCTTCAATTCCCTTCTCCAGATCCTGGAGGACGGTCGCCTGACCGACTCCCAGGGCCGGGTCGTGGACTTCAAGAACACGGTCATCATCATGACGACCAACCTCGGGACCCGGGACATCTCCAAGGGGTTCAACCTGGGCTTCGCCGCCCAGGGCGACACCAAGACCAACTACGAGCGGATGAAGAACAAGGTCAACGAGGAGCTGAAGCAGCACTTCCGGCCCGAGTTCCTCAACCGTGTCGACGACACGGTGGTCTTCCACCAGCTCACCGAGGAAGACATCATCCAGATCGTCGACCTCATGGTCGACAAGGTCGACGAGCGGCTCAAGGACCGCGACATGGGCCTGGAGCTGAGCCCGTCCGCGAAGTCGCTCCTCGCCAAGAAGGGCTACGACCCGGTCCTGGGCGCCCGGCCGCTGCGCCGGACGATCCAGCGGTCGATCGAGGACGTCCTCTCCGAGAAGATCCTCTTCGGTGAGCTGCGCCCCGGTCACATCGTGGTCGTGGACACGACGGGCGAGGGTGACGCCAAGGAGTTCACCTTCCGGGGCGAGGAGAAGTCCCCGCTCCCGGACGCCCCGCCGATCGAGCAGGCGGCGGGCGGCGGCCCGAACCTGACGAAGGAGGCGTGACCGCAGCGTCACGCCGGTTGTGAAGGGGCTGCCCCGGACCGTTTCCCACGGTTCCGGGGCAGCCCCTTTCGTATGCGCGGGTGCATGCGCGGGTGCCTGCGCCGGTGCCCACGCGGGCCGGGCCGGGCCGGGCCGCCGGGCTTCGCGGTGCCCGGGCTTCGCGGTGCCCGCGGTACCCGCGAGCGAGGGCGGGGGCGGGCTCTCTACAGCCCCTGGAGCGCGAGAGGCCGGGCGGAGCCGTCGACCGGCGGCGGCAGCGGCCCGCTCGGGGCCGCCGGGGTTCGCCCGGCCCGGCCGGGGCCCGGGGGTCCGCGTCGTCCCGTACCCGCCCGGTCCGCCAGGACCTTCGTCCCGAAACGGACAGCCTTCGTACCCGGTGGCCGTGACAAGGCGCACAGGCGTTTTCGGCGGTACTAGCCGGAATAGTCAGTCCGCCCGATCGGGGGCGGGACCTTCGGCCGTGGGGGTCCGGGGACCTTCGGCGGCGAGGGTGCGGCCGCCGTCGCGGCCGGGCCGGCCAGTCGGTCCGTGCCGCTTCGTACGGGGCTCGGAGCGTCCGGAATGGCATATGCGCCGAGGGTTCCGGCCGGGTTGATTGAAGCGTCAAGGGACGGAGGGCCGTGATGATTCCTACGACGTGATGTCGTAGATGGGGTGTTTTGGGATGCGCTGGGGGTCGGGTTACCAAGGTGTGGCAAGCCCGGTGCTTCGAGTGCCGGGTCCCCTTACGCCCGGAGGTTCATCCCGTATGTCGCAGCGTGTGCTGTCCCGTCTCTCCCGCCCGTCCGCCCTTCGTACCCGTGCCGGTGTCCTGGCTGCCGGACTCGGCGTGTCGATGGCGGTAGGGGCCGGGTCCGCGTTCGCCGCGACCAGCGGTGGCGACGCGGTCGCCGGTTCCGCCGTCACGGCCGCCGCCGGCTCCGTCCACCAGCAGGTCGGTACCAAGGACGCCAAGGAGGCGGACGCCGCCAAGAAGGCCGCCGCCTGGACCACCCCCGTCAAGAAGTACAAGCTGAGCGCCGCCTTCGGCCTCGGCGGCAACATGTGGTCGGCGAAGCACTCCGGCCAGGACTTCGCGGTGTCGATCGGCACGGCCGTCCACGCCGCCCACGCCGGCACCGTCGTCAAGGCCGGCCCCAACGGCGCCGGTGACGGTCCCGCGTACGGCAACGCGATCGTCGTCAAGCACAAGAACGGCACCTACTCGCAGTACGCGCACCTCTCGAAGATCCAGGTGAAGGTCGGCCAGTCCGTCAAGACCGGCCAGCAGATCGCCCTGTCCGGCAACACCGGCAACTCCAGCGGTCCGCACCTGCACTTCGAGATCCGCACGACCCCGAACTACGGCTCGGCGGTCAACCCGGTCAACTTCCTGCGCTCGGTGGGCGTCAAGGTGTGACCGCACACCTCACGGTGTGACCACGCGCCTCACGGCGTGCCGGGCGCGTCCGGATGATCCGGATGCGCCTGGGTCATCAGCTCGATGGAGACCTCCAGGATGGCTTCGCGCTTCTCCTCGGGGTCTCCTTCGACGTCTTTCAGGGCCATCATCCCCGCGTGCATGGTGAAGACCGAGCTGATGCAGCGGACCCGGTTGGCCAGGGACGCCTCCGGCTCCTGGATGAGATCGAGCAGCCGCAGCATGCGGCTTTTGAAGGACTCGCCGATACTCAGATCGCGCAGAGTCGCCTGGTTCTCGTGCATGAAGCGGAACAGCGGGGAGGCGGCCGTCAGCGCCCGGCTGTAGCGGCGCAGGATCTCCTGCTTGGTCTCCAGGGTGTGCGGCCGCCCCGCGCCCCACTCGATCAGCTCGTCGATCGGCCGCGTCAGCTCCTCGAAGACGCTGATGATGATGTCTTCCTTGGTCTTGAAGTGGTAGTAGAGCGCGGCCTTGGTGACATCCAGCCGCTCCGCGATCTCCCGCAGCGAGGTCTTCTCGTACCCCTGCTCGGCGAACAGTTCCAGCGCGACGTCCTGGATGCGCCGGCGGGTGTCGCCCCGTCGCGGGTGCTGGGTGCTGCCCATGCTGCTCTCCCGAGGATTAACTTACTTGACGCCCGACAAGTAAAGGTCTACCTTCCCCCAGTGTAGTCAGCTTGCCGGGCGGCAAGTAAGTGCAGGGGCAGGGGAGTGGGGAAGATGAGTCCAACCGGTAAGCAGGCGGAGAAAGCTCCGAAGGACGTGGCCGCAGGGCCCGAACCGGCCGTGGGGGCCGCGCCGGACGCCGGCCCGCAGCCCCGCAGCGTACGCGTGGTGCTGCTCGCGCTCATGATCGCGATGCTGCTGGCCATGCTGGACAACATGATCGTCGGTACGGCGATGCCGACGATCGTCGGCGAGCTGGGCGGGCTCGCACATCTGTCCTGGGTGGTCACCGCGTACACCCTGGCGACCGCCGCCTCCACCCCGATCTGGGGCAAGCTCGGCGACCTCTACGGGCGCAAGAGCATCTTCCTCGCCTCGATCGTCGTCTTCCTGATCGGCTCGGCGCTCAGCGGCATGTCCCAGGACATGGGCCAGCTCATCGGCTTCCGCGCCATCCAGGGTCTCGGCGCCGGCGGTCTGATGGTCGGTGTCATGGCGATCATCGGTGACCTCATCCCGCCCCGCGAGCGTGGCAAGTACCAGGGCATGATGGCCGGCGTGATGGCGCTCGCCATGATCGGCGGGCCGCTGGTCGGCGGCACCATCACCGACCACCTCGGCTGGCGCTGGAGCTTCTACATCAACCTGCCGCTGGGCGCGGTGGCGCTGATGATGATCACCGCCGTACTGCACCTGCCCGCCAAGGACCGCTCCAAGGCCAAGGTCGACTATCTCGGCGCCGGGCTGCTGACGGTCGGCATCACCGCGATCGTGCTGGTCACCACCTGGGGCGGCTCCGAGTACGCGTGGGGCTCCGCGGTGATCCTCATGCTGATATTCGGCGGTGTCGCCGCGCTCGTCGGGTTCGTCGCCGTACAGAGGCAGACGGCCGAGCCGATCATGCCGCTGCACATCTTCAACAACCGCAACTTCTCGCTGATGTCGGTGATCGGCTTCCTGACCGGCTTCGTGATGTTCGGCGCGGTCCTCTTCCTGCCGCTGTACCAGCAGGCCGTCCAGGGCGCCTCCGCCACCAACTCCGGGCTGCTGCTCCTGCCGATGCTGCTGTCGATGATGCTCGTCTCGCTCGTCGCGGGCCGGATCACCACCAGCACGGGCCGGTACAAGATCTTCCCGATCATCGGCAGCGGGCTGATGGTCGTCGGGCTGTTCCTGCTCGCGCAGATGGACACCGGCACCTCCCGTCTGACCTCCGGCCTCTACATGGCGGTGCTCGGCGCCGGCATGGGCTTCCTGATGCAGATCACCATGCTCGTCGCGCAGAACAGCGTCGAGATGAAGGACATGGGCGTCGGATCTTCCACGACCACCCTCTTCCGCACGCTCGGCGGCTCCTTCGGTGCCGCGATCATGGGCGCGCTGTTCACCAACAAGGTGCAGGACGAGATGTCCGCCCTCGCCGGCTCCGGGGGAGGCGCCGCGACCGCCGGCTCCGCCGTGACCGAGACCTCCGCGCAGCTCGACGCGGCGAGCCTGGCCAAGCTGCCCGACCTGGTGCGCGAGGCGTACCAGCACGCGGTGTCCACCGGCACGCACGCGGCGTTCACGCTGGGCGCTTCGATCGCGGTGCTCGGCTTCGTGGCGTCCTTCTTCGTCAAGGAGATCCCGCTCAGGGGCGCGGGACCGCAGAAGTCCGACGCGACGCCCGCGGCGGACGGCAAGGTCCCGCAGTCCGCGTGACCCCGGCGCCGCCCGTACGGCACTGATCCAGGTACGACCACGACGGCTCCCCGGCGCGCACCGCGCCGGGGAGCCGTCGCGGTCGTGCGCGGCGTCCGGTCGCCCGGAACGACGCGTCCGTACGGCGTGCGGACGATCCCTCTCCACGCCGCGTGGGGGAGAGACCCGGCGGATTCGGCACCGGCCGACCGGGCGCTCAGGCCACGGCATGGCTGCCGATCGTCAGCTCGACCTCGTCTCCGGTCCGGATGAACTCCCGGATCAGCCAAGTGCGGCCGCCGACGGCGGTGCCGGCCCCGGTCGTGTAGGCCGGGACCGCGAGTACGGGGCCCACCGGGTCCTCGGTACGCAGCTTCGCCTCGGCGACCACATCGTCGGAGAAGCGCAGGTCCAGATCGATCGGCCACGGGTCCGCCGGGAAGGCGTGGGGATCGGGCAGACCCTGGAGGCGGCAGCGGGCACCCGGGAACAGATGGGTGTGACCGCATACGGCCAGGAAGGTCTCCGCTTCGGCCGGTCCGCTGGACGACTGGGGCATGAGGGGCTCCGGAACGCGTGGTGGCGATGGGCCCGGGCAGTCTCGCGGGCCGGGCGCCCGCCCGCCGCGTCCCACGGCCGCGCTGCTCCCGCTGTCACCCGGTCGGAGCCACGGGAAGTCCGGAGGCCGCCCTGCGCACGGCGCCGATCCCCCCGCGGTACAGGACGCGACCTGTCCGCTACCCCTGTCAGGGTGGCGTACGAGCCGCCCGGGAGGCATCGCCCCTGGTCACGGCAGCCGCCGCCGGACTTCGACGGCCCGGCGGCGCACATGGGTCACATCGAGGCAAGGAGCGGGTCATGACCGTCACGACCACCACTCATCTGAACTTCCGGGGCGCCGCGCGTGAGGCGCTGGACTTCTACCGATCGGTCTTCGGCGGACGCACCGTCGTGGTCACCTACAAGGACGCGGGCGCCGTGCGGAACGAGAGCGAGGCGGACTGGGTGATGTGGGGCGAGGTGACCGGAGACAACGGCTTCCACGTCATGGCGTACGACGTGCCAGCGCAGCTGCCCTGGAGCCAGGGCGAGAACCCGTTCTTCGTCTCCGTGCGCGGCGACGGCGCCGAGGAGATCACCGCCCTGTGGGGCAGGCTCGCCGAGGGCTCGACCGTCGTCCGTCCGCTGGAGCCCGCACCGTGGGCGCCGCTGTACGGCATGCTCACCGACCGCTTCGGCGTCACCTGGGTCCTGGACGTCACCGCCCCGTACAACGGCTGAAACCAGCCGCCCCCCACCGCCCGCGCCTCTCCGGGCCGCCGCGCCGACACGGGCGGCCCGGAGCCGGGCATCTCCCGCACATCCCCGAGCCCCGCCCCCACCGACCCGCGCCGACGCCCGTCCCACGAGCGAGCCGTCGCGTGAGGAAGCCATGACTGTCCTTGACACCCGTGCCCTGAACCGCGCCACCCTCGCCCGCCAGCACCTGCTGACGCGCGGCGACATCCCCGTGGTGGAGGCGGTGGCCCACCTGTGCGGCCTACAGGCGCAGGAGCCGCGGGAACCCTTCATCGGGCTGTGGTCCCGGCTGTCCGGCTTCGAGCCCGGGCAGCTCGACACCGCGCTGACCGGCCGCGCGGTGGTACGCACCCATCTGATGCGCCGCACCGTCCACCTCGTCACCTCGGACGACGCGCTCGCCTGGCGGGCCCGGCACGACGTCATGCTGCGCGGCCGAGTGCTGGGCACCTACCGCCGCGAACTGGCCGGTATCGACCTGGACGAGGTCGCCGCCGCCGGCCGCGCCGTCCTGGCCGACCGGCGGCCCCGCACCATGAGCGAACTCGTCCGGGCCGTCGAGGACCGCTGGCCCGGCCCACCACGCCGGGCCCTGGGCGAACTGCTCGTCGCGGCCCTCGTCCCCATGGCCCAGCTCCCGCCCCGCGGCCTCTGGCACCGGACCGCCGGCGTCCGCAATCTGCCGCTGACCGTCTGGCTGGAACGGGACATCGCCCCGCTGCCCGCCGACGACGGCGATCCCGTCGCGCAGCGGCTGCTGCGCCGCTACCTGGCCGCCTACGGGCCCGCCGCGAGCGCGGACCTGCGCGCCTGGTGCGGTCTCGCGGGCCTGCCCGCCGCCGTCAAGGCCGCGCGGGACGAACTCGTCGTCTTCCGCGACGAGCGCGGCCGCGAGCTGCTCGATCTGCCCGACGCGCCCCGCCCCGACCCCGACACCCCGGCCCCCGTCCGGTTCCTCCCGGCCTTCGACAACGCGATCCTCGGCTACCACGACCGCAGCCGCGTCATCGACGCCGCTCACCTCGGTCTGTCCGTCGCGGGCCACCGCACGGTCCTTGTCGACGGACGTGTCACCGCCACCTGGACCGTGCGCGACCACCAGCTCCACGTCAGCCCCCTGCGCCCCCTCACCGCCCCGGAACAAGAGGCCGTCCGCGCCGAAGCCCAGGATCTGAGCGCCTTCCTGGACGAGGGCATCGAGCACGTCCGGCTCGACACCGAGGACAGGACCTGGTCCGGACGTGGCCCGGCCCCGGCCCACAGGTAGCCCGGCCCGCAGGTAGTCCCGGCCGGAGGTAGCCCCGCCCGCAGGTGGCCCGGCCCGCAGGCAGCCCCGCCCGCAGGTAGCCCGGCCCGGAGGAGGTCCGGCCCGGAGGCAGCCCCGGCCTAGTCCGGCAGGTGCGGTATCGGGAAGCTGCCCGTGATCGTCGGGGCGTGCTCCGGGAGCCAGAGCACCGCGATCGCGCCGCTCCGGCCATCGCGGCCCACCGTGCCCTCCGGCATGGCGTTGCGGAAGGTGAGCCGGGCGCCGAGGACGCGGGCCTGGCCGGCCGCGATGGTCAGGCCCAGCCCGTGGCCGTGGCCCGCGCGGTCCATGGCGCCCGTACGGAAGCGGCTCGGGCCCTCGCGCAGCAGCTCCTCGGGGAAGCCGGGGCCGTGGTCGCGCACGCGGACGACCCGGCCCTCGACGGTCACCTCCACCGG
This sequence comes from Streptomyces sp. NPDC012835, assembly GCF_042900885.1. NCBI lineage: Bacteria > Bacillati > Actinomycetota > Actinomycetes > Kitasatosporales > Streptomycetaceae > Streptomyces > Streptomyces sp. NPDC012835. Next base: position 23,416 of record NZ_JBIBBW010000007.1, on the reverse strand, counting down.
GGTTCCGCCGTGCTTGGCCGCGTTGGCCAGCAGATTGCCCAGGATCCGTTCCAGCCTGCGCGGATCGGTGTTCACCCAGGAATCGTGCACCACCTGGATCCGGGCCTCGGGGTTCAGCAGCGCCACCCGCCGCTCCACGAACTCGCCGAGCGCGATCTCCTGGAGTTCCGCGCGCTCCGAAGCGCTGTCGAGCCTGGCCACCTCCAAAACGTCCTCGACCAGCGTCCGCATGGCCTGCGCCCGGTCCCGTACCAGCTCCGTGGGGCGCCCAGGCGGCAGCAGTTCGGCGGCCGTGAGCAGTCCGGTGACGGGGGTGCGCAGCTCGTGCGCGATATCGGCGGTGACCCGGCGCTCGGCCTCGATGCGCGCGTTCAGCGCGTCCGTGAGGGCGTCCACGGCGCGGGCCAGTTCGTCGGTCTCGTCGCGCACGACGCCGCTGATGGCCTCCCCGACCCGTACGTCCGTGTTTCCCTCGGCGACCCGGCCCGCCGCCGCGGCGGCCCTGCGCAGCCGGCGCGAGAGCTGGCCGCCGATCAGGACCCCCAGGGCGCAGCCGCCGAAGACCACCGCGACCGAACCGATGATCAGGGACCGGTCCAGGTCCGTCATGATCGTGGCGCTGCGGTCGGCGAACTTGCTGTGCAGCGAGAGCACCGTGCCGTTGCTCATCGGCACGGCCGCCCATACGTCCGGTACCCCGCTCGGCGTCTCGTGCACGAAGGTCGCGCGCCGGCCCTGCTTCATCTTCGCGCGCAGATCGTGCGGCAGAGCGGGGTCGTTTATCTTCGTGCCGAACTTGGGTTCCTTGGTGGTGTCGTACATCCGCTGCGCGAACAGCAGCCGTTCCAACTGCACTTCGCGCGCGTTGTCGAGCATGGACACCCGGGCGGAGTTGTGCACCACCAGGCTCAGCGCCACCGCGACCAGGGCGCCGACGCCCGCGATCGCGATGCTGATCTTCCACCTGACACCGGTGCGCAGGACGAGCCGCTTCATCGTGCTCCTCGCGTGGGTGTCAGGCCCTGAGCTTGTAGCCGAAGCCACGGACGGTGTCGATCCGGTTCTGGCCGATCTTGGTGCGCAGCCGCTGGACGTGGACGTCCACGACCCGGGTGTCACCGCCCCAGCCGTAGTCCCAGACCCGCTCCAGGAGTTTGTCGCGCGAGAGCACGGTGCCCGGCGCCGCCGAGAACTCCAGCAGCAGCCGCATCTCGGTCGGGGTCAGGCCCACCGGCAGTCCGGCCCTGCGCACCTCCATGCCTTCCGTGTCGATCTCCAGATCGCCGAAGGTCAGCACCCCGTGCTGGTCGGGCCCGCCGGGCCCGCCCTGTTCGCCGGCCGGCCCGCCCGCGTGCCCGAAGCGGCGCAGCACGGCCCTGATCCTGGCGACCAGCACCGCACCGTCGAAGGGCTTGGTCACGTAGTCGTCGGCGCCGGCCTCCAGACCGAGGACCACGTCGATGGAGTCGGCACGCGCCGACAACATGATCACGGGCACGGTCGACTCGTCGCGGATCCGCCGGCACAGGCTGACCCCGTCCAGGCCCGGCACCATCACATCGAGCAGCGCGATGTCCGGCCGGTCGGCGCGGAACGCCTCCAGGCCCGACAGCCCGTCCGGCATGGCGGTGACCGCGAAGCCGTCACGCTCCAGCGCCAGCTGGGTGGCTTCGCGGATGACATCGTCGTCCTCGACGAACAGGACGTGGGTCTCGGTCATCCTCCGGCTCTCAGTTCTCGTGCGGGTAGACGCCGGGCTCGTCGGCGTTTCCGTCGCCGTTGCCCACCGCCCTGCTGTAGTCGTTGCGCACCCGGTAGCGCTCGCTGAACCTGGTGTCGCCCCAGCTGTACGTCACCACGTCCTCGCCCGAGGGGAACGACAGCGGGTCGCCCTTCGCGTAGACCTGCTGGGTGACGACCAGTTCGCCCCGGTCGATCGTGGCGTAGACCGCCGGCTCCTCGGCCGCGAAGACATTCTCGTACGCCTCGCCCTTCAAGCGGTACACGAATGTCCCGATTCCCACCGAGTCACCGCACGTCAGAACGTTGACCACCACATCCGGAGAGGTGCCGCCGGTGAGATTTCCGTACGACGTGTCCACCGGGTAGGCGTCGGCCGAACAGGGTTTGAGATCGGCCTTGATCCGCTTGCTGACCGCCGGGTCGTTCCGCAGCAGCGCGACCGGGTCCACCGGTCTGGCGGGTGCCGAAGCGGCCGGTCCCGGTGTGGGCACCCCCCGCTCGACCGGCGCGGTCACGGCCGCGCCCTCGTCCCTGGTCCCCGTCCCCCCGGTCGAACAGCCCGCAGCGAGCAGGCCGAGAGCGGCGAGTCCGGCCATCACCGTGCCGCCCGCCGTCAGCGATCCGCCCCCCGGCCGGTCGGGGCCTGTCAGGCCGCGCACCTTTCCCGCCCCATCCCCTCACGACCGCCCCGGCCGCCGCGCACCTCGCGACCACCGCGACTCTCATCCCTGTCACGGCGGAGCTCCGGCCTGCCGCGACGCAGCTCCGCCCGCCCCACGGCGCGGACCTCCGGCTCCCGGCCCTCGGCCGCCCTGCTCTCCAGCTCCTGACGGAGCCGGGCCAGCGCGCGGTGCAGCGTGCTCTTCACCGTACCCGCCGACATGCCGAGCGCCGCCGCCGTCTCCTCCGTGCTCATCTGCTCCCAGTGTCGCAGCACCACCACACTGCGCTGCTTGGGAGCCAGCACTCCGAGGATGTCCATCAGCAGGGCCCGGTCGGCGCGCTGTTCACTGCCGTCCTCGACGCTCGCGTCGGGCAGCTGCTCGGTGGGGACCTCTTCGAGCCTGCGGGCCCGCCACCACTCCGTACGCGTGTTGATCATGACGCGGCGCAGATACGCGTCGGCGAGGGACTTGTCGGCGATGCCGTCCCAGCGGCCGTAGGTACGGGCCAGCGCGGTCTGCAGCAGGTCCTGCGCGTCCACCGGGTCGGGCACCAGCCGCCGGGCGCTGCGCAGCAGGGCCTCCTGCCGGGTACGCACGTACTCCTCGAAACCGAGCACCTCGCCCTGCGCCATACCAACCGCCTCCGACCCCGTGACCAACTCCGCCGTTCCCTTACGGCATTGAAATTACGGAGCGCTTGTCACGAGGCTGTGCGGGACAGCCGTCGGCGGACGCACGGCTGTCCATCGGTTGTGTAACGGAGGCGTCGGCGAACCGGCGCCGGCCCGCCCGGGTCAGCCTTGCGGCAGCCGGTACACGCCGTTCTCCAACGGCTCGACCAGCCCGTCGGCGACCAGCCCGTCCAGCGCCCTGGCGCGCTGCACCGGCTCGTCCCACACCGCGTCCAGCGCCCGCTGGGGTACGGGACCGACCGTGTCGCGCAGGACGGCGAGCAGCTTGCCGCGCACCTGGCGGTCGGTGCCCGCGTACGTCTGGCCGCGTCGCGCCGGGCCCTCGTGCGGGGGCTTCCCGGCCAGCTGCCAGGCGCACCGCGCGGCGATCGGACAGCGCGCGCAGCTCTCGTTCTTCGCGGTGCAGACCAGCGCGCCCAGCTCCATGGAGGAGGCGGCCCAGCGCGCCGCGGTCTCCTCGTCATCGGGCAGCAGCGCGCGGGCGAGCTTGCGCTCGGCGGCCGTGGTCGCGTTCGGCGGGTACTGGACGCCGGTCACGGCACGGGCGAAGACCCGGCGGACGTTCGTGTCGAGCACGGCGTGGCGCTGCCCGTACGCGAAGGAGGCGACCGCGGCGGCCGTGTACTCGCCGATCCCGGGCAGGGCGAGCAGCTGCGCGTGCCGGCGGGGTACGTCACCGCCGTGCCGCTCCGCTATCGCCTGCGCGGCCCCGTGCAGCCGCAGCGCGCGGCGCGGGTAACCGAGCCGCCCCCAGGCGCGTACGGCCTCACCGGGGGCCTCGGCGGCGAGATCCGCTGGGCGCGGCCAGCGGGCGATCCACTGCTCGTACACCGGCAGCACCCGGCTGACCGGGGTCTGCTGGAGCATGAACTCGCTGATCATCACCCCCCAGGCACCGGCCTCCGGGCGGCGCCAGGGCAGATCGCGCGCGTGCGTCTCGAACCACGCGAGGACGGGGGTGTGCAGCTGGGCCGGGTCGAAAGGGGCGGTGGGAATCCCGGCCGCCGTGGGGGGCGTGAGGGGGGTCGGGAGCATGCCCTCCGGGGAGGGCGCGGCGTCTTCTGAGGTGTGCGCGGGGGTAGCAGTCATGGCACCACCGATCCTGGCACGACCGGGAGCGTGGACGGTGCAGCGGGCGGGCGTGCGCCGGAGGTTGTCACACGCCCGGGCCCGCCCGGCGTCCGCGCCCCCTGTCGGTTCCGTATCGCGCCCGGTCCCGTATCGCTCCCGGTCCGTCTTCCGTCTCTCCTGTCTCTCCCTTGTCTCCCGTGCGTCTCCCGCCTCTCGTCCGTATCTCTCGTATCTCTCGTATCTTTCGTATCTTTCGGGTGACCCGTCGCGTGGACGGCCCGCGGTGCGGTCAGCGGCGGCCGGCGCTGTGCCGGCCGCGCTCGACCCCGGCGCGCGCGCCGGTGCCCGCCAGCCAGAGCGCGATCCCCGACCGGCTGTTCCGCATCGTCCCCACCAGGGTCGCCAGGGGCCCCGTGGCCAGCAGGACGACGAGGGTGGCCATCAGCCCGCCGAGCACCAGACCCACCGCGACGTCGTGCGGGTAGTGCACTCCGACGAAGACCCGCGAGAACGCCATGAGGATCGCCATCGGCACGGTGAGATAGGCGAGTACGGGGCGGGCGAGGGCGAGCGCGACGGCGGCGCCACCGGCGATCGTCGAGTGGTTGCTCGGGAACGACCAGTCACCGACCGGCGGGCAGGCGACGAGCGACGCTCCCGCGCCCACGACCGCGCGGCACGGCCTCTCCTCGGTGAAGAAGGTCTTGAGCACCTCACTGCACACATACGCGACGGCTGTCGCGAGCGGAGCCAGTACCGCCACGGCCACGACGCGTGTGCCGGAGGGCCTGGCAACCCACCAGACCGCCACGAAGAGAACGCCGAACAACAGCAGTCCGGCCTCCGTCCACAGCTCTGCCAGGTGTTGGAACCAGGAGGGGGTCGTGCGTGCGAAGTCGGTTATGTCGAGATAGAGATCGCTGGTTGCGCTGCTGTCCATGGGGAGAACGTACAGAGTTCACCGCCGGTTCCCCGCACGCGGCTTCTTCTGCCCGCTTTTCGCCGCCCGAAGGGCCGATACCGCCTCGCCGGGATGATGATCCGTAAAACTTGCCGAGACGAGCGGCATGGGGGCGGGAGTTGGCGCCGATCTCTCGTACAGTTTGCGCCGTGGGATCTTTGCGCAATCCGGTCGGGCCGCTTCCCTCCACCATCTACTGGCGACGGAGGGCTGTAGCGGCGACTCTGATCGCGCTGCTCGCTCTGCTCGTCGTCTGGGTCGTCAGTCTCGGCGGCGGTGGCGGCAAGAAGACCGGTGACACCTCGGACGGCGCCAACCCCACCAAGACCATCGGCCCCGGCCCCTCCGGTTCGGGCCCCGCCATCAGCGAACAGCCGGGCGGGCGCGACGATTCGGGCGGCTCGGGCGGCTCGGGCGACGGCGGTACGAGCGGTGCCGACGCGGGTGGTGACGGCGGCGACGGCGGCAAGAACGGCGACAGCGGCGGTTCGGGCGGCACGGGCGGTTCCGGCTCCGGCGGTTCGGACGGCTCGTCGGACGGCGGGGGTTCGGGCGGCTCGTCGGACGGTGGCGGCTCGACGGGCTCCGGCGGTGGTACGGGCTCCGGCTCCGCCACCGGCTCCACCGGGACGGGCCGTCAGGTGGAGGCCGGCTCCGCGCTCCCCGACTGCGCCCCGAACTCCCTGACCCTGCGCCTGGCCACCACGAAGGTCGCCTACGCGCCGGGCGAGAAGCCCGCGTTCCGGCTGACCGTCAGCAACACCTCCGACACCAGCTGCAAGGCGGACTTCGGGCCGAAGGCCATCGTGCTGACCATCACCGACACCGACGACGACCAGGTCTGGACCTCCAAGGACTGCCCGAAGACCGGCGCTTCGCTCTTCGAGGTCCCCGCGAACGGCACCGTCACCAGGACCGTCGAGTGGGACCGCAGGAAGAGCACATCGAAGTGCGCCACCCCGCCGCCCGGAGCGGTCGGCCCCGGAACCTACCTTGTGGAGGCCAAGGCGGCGGGCGCCACGGTGAAGCAGGGACAGCAGTCCATCCGGCTGGAGAAGGACTGACCGCGCACGCCGGCCGTACGACGCCCCGAGCGCACCGCACACCCGAACGCCCCGGCCGCACGGCCGGGGCGCTTCGTATGACGAGTGGAGCCGGGCCGGGGTGAGCCGGGTCCGGTCGGCGCGTACGCGACACCGGGGGAGTGCACGGGGTTTGTCCGTACGACTTCTGTACGCACCGCTGTCCCGCGACGCATCGCTGTTACCCGTACCGCTGCTACTCGTACCCCTGTTACCCGTACCGCTGCTACTCGTACCGCTGTTATACGTACCGCTGTTATACGTACCGCTCCAGGATCGACGACTCCGCCAGCCGCGACAGGCCCTCGCGCACGCTCCTGGCCCGCGCCTCGCCGACACCGTCGACCGTCTGGAGATCGTCCACACTCGCCGCCAGCAGCTTCTGCAAACCGCCGAAGTGCTCGACCAGCCGCTCGATGATGGCACCCGGCAGTCGCGGCACCTTCGCCAGCAGCCGGTAACCACGCGGCGAGACCGCGGAGTCCAGCGTCTCGGGCGAACCGCTGTAACCCAGAGCCCGGGCCACGATGGGCAGTTCGAGCAGCTCGGGATGGGTGAGCCCGTGCAGCTCGACCAGCGCCTCGTCGACCGTGCGCGAACGCTTCGCGGTCGGCTCCGGGACGTAGTCGCGGGCGACGAGGTCCCGCTCCGGGTCGACGCCCGCGATCAACTCGTCCAGCTGGAGCGAGAGAAGCCGGCCGTCGGTGCCCAGCTCCACCACGTACTCGGCGATCTCCGTGGCGATCCGGCGCACCAGCTCCAGCCGCTGCGCCACCGCCGTCACGTCCCGGACCGTCACCAGGTCCTCGATCTCCAGGGCGGAGAGCGTGCCCGCGACCTCGTCCAGCCGCAGCTTGTACCGCTCCAGCGTGGCCAGCGCCTGGTTCGCCCGCGACAGGATCGCCGCCGACTCCTCCAGGACCCGGCGCTCCCCGTTCACGTACAGCGCGATCAGCCGCATCGACTGCGACACGGAGACGACCGGGAAGCCGCACTGCTTCGACACCCGGTCCGCCGTGCGGTGCCGGGTCCCCGTCTCCTCCGTCGGGATCGAGGACTCCGGGACCAGCTGCACGCCGGCCCGCAGAATCTTGGTGATGTCCTTGTCGAGAATGAGCGCACCGTCCAGCTTGGCCAGCTCGCGCAGGCGCGTCGCGGTGAACTCCACGTCCAGCACGAAGCCGCCCGTGCACATCGATTCGACGGTCTTGTCCATGCCGAGGACGATGAGACCGCCGGTGTTGCCGCGCAGGATCCGCTCTAGCCCGTCGCGCAGGCCCATACCCGGCGCGACAGCGCTCAGGGTGGCGCGCATCAGCGCTTCGTTGCCGGAGCCCGCGCCGGATTTTCCGGGAGCTGATGCCCGGTCGTTGGCTGCCACTGCACTCCTCCGGCTCGTACGGATGGGCGAGACCAGGGCAAAGTCTACCGGCGAGCGTTGTCCTCCCGTGGGGCGTCCGTACGACCCCGGCGCGGCAATGCCCGCAGAGCATCACCCATATCAGCGACTTCCGTGACCTTCATACCAGCGGGGATCTTCCCGGGGTCGCTCGGCACGAGGGCCTGGGTGAAGCCCAGACGGTGTGCCTCTGCGAGCCTGCGCTGCACGCCCGTGACCCTTCTGACCTCCCCGGCGAGCCCCACCTCGCCGATCGCGACCAGGTTCTTCGGCAGCGGGGTGTCGCTCGCCGCCGAGGCCAGCGCGAGCGCCACCGCGAGATCGGCGGCCGGCTCGGTGAGCTTCACGCCGCCGACCGTCGCGCTGTAGATGTCCCGCTTGCCGAGCGCGCTGATCCGGCCGCGCTGCTCCAGCACGGCCAGCATCATCGAGACCCGTGAGGTCTCCAGGCCGGAGGTGGTGCGCCGGGGCGAGGGGATCTGCGAGTCGACCGTCAGCGCCTGCACCTCCACGACGAGCGGGCGCTTGCCCTCCAGGGTGACGGTCAGGCACGTACCGGGAACGGCCTCGTCGCGGCGGGTCAGGAACAGCCCCGACGGGTCGGTCAGCCCGGTGATCCCCTCGTCGTGCAGCTCGAAGCAGCCGACCTCGTCGGTCGCCCCGTATCGGTTCTTCACGCCCCGGACGAGCCGCAGCCTGGCGTGGCGGTCGCCCTCGAAGGACAGCACGACGTCCACGAGATGCTCCAGCAGCCGGGGGCCCGCGATCGCGCCGTCCTTGGTGACATGGCCCACCAGCAGCGTCGCCATCCCGCGCTCCTTCGAAGCCCGGATGAGCGCGCCCGCGACCTCGCGCACCTGTGCCATACCGCCGGGCGCCCCGTCGATCTCGGGCGAGGCCACGGTCTGCACGGAGTCCAGGATCAGCAGCGACGGCTTGACCGCGTCGAGATGGCCGAGGACGGCCGAGAGGTCCGTCTCGGCGGCGAGATACAGATCGTCGTGGAGCGCGTTGATCCGGTCGGCGCGCAACCGCACCTGACTGGCGGACTCCTCGCCCGTCACATAGAGCGTGCGGTGCTCGGGGCCGGCCGACTTCGCCGCGACGTCCAGCAGCAGCGTGGACTTGCCGACGCCCGGCTCGCCCGCGAGCAGGACCACCGCGCCGGGCACCAGGCCGCCGCCCAGCACCCGGTCCAGCTCGGCCACCCCGGTGGAACGCGCGGTGGCCGTACGGACATCGACCTCGGCGATCGGGAGCGCGGCGGCCGAGACCCGGCCGGCCGCCGTGGTCCGCACCGCGGGCGCGCCGTACTCCTCCACCGTCCCCCACGCCTGGCACTCGGGGCAGCGGCCGAGCCACTTGGCGGTCGTCCATCCGCACTCGGTGCAGCGGTAGGACGGCCGGTCCTTCGCGGATTTCGTACGGGCAGCCATGGCGTCACCGTATAGGGGCCCACCGACAGTCCCGACCGGGGCGGGTGCGACGCCGGGCCCCGGCCGTCCGGCGGACGGACCGAGAGGTGGATCGGGAGACGGACCGAGAGGCGGATCGAGGGGCGGATCGGGAGACGGACCGGGGGGCGGACAGAGGGGCCCCGCAGGTGGCGGAGCGCCTCGAAAGGAGACGTTCGTGTCCCCTTTTGAGGGATACCTTCACCCGTAAGGATTAAATAGGCTCAAGGGGTGTGAAGGCCGCGGGCCTGAATGTCTACCGTCGGCGGGTGATGAGCAGCAGCCCCGAGCCCCCCACGCACACCACCGGCGCACACCGCGCGGTCCATCGTGCGCCCCAGTCGGTGGCGCAGCACCCGCCCGCCCGGTACGAACCGTATCTGGACGGTCTGTTCACCTACTGCCTCTCCGTGTTGTGCGACCACGACGCGGCCACCGAGGTGCTGGGTGACGTTCTCGCCATCTCCGAACGGCAGCAAGGTCGTTGCCCCTCCGACACGGGTGAGCGCAGAGCCTGGCTGTACGCCATCGCCCGCTGGTCGTGTCTGCGCAAGGTGACCGAACAGCGGCGCGGCCGACAGGGGGCGCACGCGGGCAACCGCGCGCCGGGACCCGCACCGAATCCCGCACCGAATCCCGTGCCGGAACAGGGGCAGGGGGAGGGACAGGGGACAGAGGGGCCGACGCCCGCCGTCGCCCAGGAGACCGCCGCACGCCGCAGGCACGAACTGGCGCTGCTGGCCTGGCCGGAGGCCGCCGGTACGACCCCCGAGCAGCGCGAGGTCCTGGAGCTGTCCGTCCGCCACCGGCTCGCCCCGGACGAGGTCGCCTGTGTCGTGTCCATGGACCCGCCGGCCGCCCGCGAGCTGCTCTCCTCCGCCGCCTGCGAGGTGGAGCGCACCCGCGCCGCGCTCGCCGTCGTCGACACCGGCGACTGCCCGTCGGTCGCCCGGCTCACCGGCGATCATCAGGTACTGCTCTCCGCCACGCTCCGGCGCGAACTGGTCCGGCACGTGGACGACTGCCCGCGCTGCCGCCGTGCCGCCGAGCGCGTCGAGGCGGCGGGCCCCTGGCCGGGATCGCGCCCCTCGGGCCCGCCCCCGGCCGGGACGCCACGGCGCACGGGCGGTACGGCCATGGACAGCGGTACGGGGACGGGCGGCGCGGCCCCGAGCGGTACGAGCACGGGCGGCGCGGCCCCGAACCCGACGGGTCCGGGCGCCACCGGACCGGCCGCCGCCTCCGCGCCCCCCGCCGCGCCCATCGGCTCTCCCGCCGTCCTGCCCCTGGTCACCGTGGACCGGAGCGCCGCCTACGCCGCCATGATCCGTGCGCCCCGGGCCCGCGCGAGCGCGCCGCGCTTCGACCGCAACGGCTTCCCGATGGACCCCAAGGACCGGGCGGCCCGCCGCGACCGGCTGCGGGCGCGCGCCGTGACGACGACCGTCGTCGCGACCGTCGTCGCCGCCCCCGTGCTCGCCCTCTGGGCCGCGCACCGGGGCGTGCCGCAGACGGGCGAGGGCCACAGCGGCTCCTCGGTGACCGCGGGCGAGACGGAAGCACCCGACCGCGTGGACGGGCAGCCGTACGAGCACTACGAGAACGCCGGCAGCACCCAGGACGGGAAGGGCTCCCGCTTCATCGAGGGCAGCCGTGCGCCCGGCGTCTCCGTCGAGGTCATCAGCGACGGTGTCGGGGTACCGCCGGTCGGCCCCGGGCGCGCGAACCCCGGCCGGATCTCGGTGGAGGCGCACCCCAGCGGGGACACGACGCTGATCACACTCCGGGCCTCCGGTGGCGAGCCGGTCTCCTGGACCGCCGGGACGGAAGCGCCCTGGCTCCGGCTGAGCAGCCACTACGGCACGCTCACACCCGGCGGGTCCACCACCGTCCGCGTCACCGTGGACCACCGGCGCGCGCCCTCCGGGCCCTGGAGCGCGCGGATCGCGCTCTATCCGGCGGGGGCGGTGGTGAAGATCCACGGTTACGGACCGAGGCCGCCCACGTCCGGCCGCCCCAGCGTTCCCGGCGTTCCGGGAGGCCCGGGGACCACCCGGCCGACCATGCCGCCCGGCACCTCCGGCCCCGGCACGCCCCGGCCCACCGACCCGGCTCCCTCGGACCCGGGCCCCTCCGACCCCGGCTCCAGCACCGGCCCCCCTGACCCCGAGCCGTCCGGTCCCGGTCCCTCGGACCCCGACCCCGCAGAACCCGAACCGACGGCGAGCGGTCCCGCCGACCCGCCGCCGTCGGACTGAGACCGGACCGCGACCGCTCAGGGCCCGGCCGCGACCGCTCAGGGCCCGGCCGCGACCGGGACTGAGCGCTCAGTCCCGGCCGGATCCGCTCAGTCCCGCCGCCCGGATCCGCTCAGGACCGGGCCGGATCCGCCGGATGGGGAGCGAGCAGTGGCAGCTCGCTCGCCATCCGCCGCTCGCACAGCTCGGCCAGCCGCTCGTACCCCTCCTTGCCCATCAGCTCCGTCAGCTCGGGCCGGTACGTCTTGTACACCGGCTCGCCCGCGCCGTGCGCCGACGTCGCCGACGTGCACCACCAGTGCAGATCATGGCCGCCCGAACCCCAGCCGCGCCGGTCGTACTCCCCGATCGACACCTGGAGCACCCGCGTGTCGTCCGGCCGGTCGATCCAGTCGTACGTCCGCCTGACCGGCAGCTGCCAGCAGACGTCCGGCTTCGTCTCCAGCGGCTCGCGCCCCTCGCGCAGCGCCAGGATGTGCAGCGAGCAGCCCGCCCCCGCCGCGAAGCCGGGACGGTTCTGGAAGATGCACGAGCCCTCCCAGCGCCGCGTCTGCCGGTCGCCGTCCTCGTCGGTCTGTGTCCAGCCCGTCCGCGTGCCCTCCGCGTGGAACTGCCACAGGTCCGGGGTGAGACGCGCCACATGTTCCGCGACCCGCTTCTCGTCGTCCTCGTCCGAGAAATGCGCGCCCAGCGTGCAGCAGCCGTCGTCCGCGCGGCCCGCCTCGATGCCCTGGCAGCCACTGCCGAAAATGCAGGTCCAGCGCGAGGTGAGCCAGGTCAGATCGCAGCGGAAGACCTGTTCGTCGTCGGCGGGGTCCGGGAACTCCACCCAGGCGCGGGCGAAGTCCAGACCCTTCTCGTCGGGCACGTCCGGAGCCGCGCCCCGGACCTCCCGACGCCGCTCGTCCTGCTTCTTCGGGCCCTGAGCTTTGCCCGGCTTCGCCTTGTTCGTCTTTGGCACGGGTCCAGCGTATGCGCGTGCTCGCAGTAGCGTTCCGTTCATGAGACTCGGAGTCCTCGACGTCGGTTCGAACACGGTGCACCTGCTGGCTGTCGACGCGCACCGCGGAGCCCGTCCGCTGCCCGCCCACTCGCACAAGGCGGAGCTGCGGCTCACCGAACTCCTCGACGCGGACGGCGCGATCGGCCCCGAGGGCGTCGACCGGCTGGTGTCCACCATCGCCGACGCCCTCCAGGCCGCCGAGGACAAGGGCTGCGAGGACGTACTGCCCTTCGCGACCTCCGCCGTGCGCGAGGCCAGCAACGCCGATCAGGTACTCGGGCGTGTCAAGAGCGAGACCGGAGTCGACCTTGAGGTCCTCACCGGCGAGCAGGAGGCCCGGCTCACCTTCCTCGCCGCCCGGCGCTGGTTCGGCTGGTCGTCCGGGAAACTGCTGGTCCTGGACATCGGCGGCGGGTCACTGGAGATCGCGTACGGCATGGACGAGGAGCCGGACGCCGCCGTCTCCCTGCCCCTGGGCGCCGGCCGGCTCACCGCCGGCCGGCTGCCCGGCGATCCGCCCGACCCGATAGACGTGAAGGCGCTGCGTCGCCATGTACGGGCGGAGATCGCCCGCACGGTCGGTGAATTCTCCCGGTTCGGCGCCCCGGACCATGTCGTGGCGACCTCCAAGACCTTCAAGCAGCTGGCCCGCCTCGCCGGGGCCGCGCGCTCCGGCGAGGGCCTCTACGTACAGCGCGAACTGAGCCGCACGTCCCTGGAGGAGTGGGTCCCCAGGCTCGCCACCATGAACGCCGCCCAGCGCGCCGCGCTCCCCGGTGTCTCCGAGGGCCGCTCCTCCCAGCTGCTGGCGGGAGCGCTGGTCGCGGAGGGCGCGATGGATCTGTTCGGGATCGAGACGCTGGAGATCTGCCCCTGGGCGCTGCGCGAGGGGCTCATCCTGCGCCGGCTGGACCAGCTTCCGGCGACATAGGGGGCCTCCGGCGGCACAGCGGGTACGGTCCGCCCGGAACCGGCCCCTCGGGGACCGGACCGGACCAGCTCCCGGCCGCGCGCCACGTGCCCGTACGCTGTCTCCGTGGTGGAACCAGTGGTGCGCAACCCGGCCGCGAAGGTGGCGCTGTCGACAGCCTCCGTCTATCCGGAGTCGACGGCGACGGCCTTCGAGATCGCCGCGCGCCTCGGGTACGACGGCGTCGAGGTCATGGTCTGGACCGATCCGGTCAGCCAGGACATCGACGCGCTGCGCCGGCTGTCCGACCGGCACGGTGTCCCGGTCCTCGCCGTCCACGCGCCCTGTCTGCTGATCACCCAGCGGGTCTGGTCGACCGATCCCTGGGTGAAGCTCCAGCGGGCCCGCGCGGCGGCCGAGCGGCTCGGGGCGAGCACGGTGGTCGTGCATCCGCCCTTCCGCTGGCAGCGGCACTACGCGCGGGACTTCGTCAACGGCATCTGGCGGATGGCCGAAGAGACGGACGTACGGTTCGCCGTCGAGAACATGTACCCCTGGCGCTACCGGGACCGTGAACTGCTCGCCTACGCCCCCGACTGGGACGTCACCAAGGACGAGTACCGGCACTTCACCGTCGACCTCTCGCACACCGCGACCGCCCGCACCGACGCCATGGCCATGATCGACCGGATGGGCGACCGGCTCGGCCATGTCCACCTCGCCGACGGCAACGGCTCCGCCAAGGACGAGCACCTGGTGCCGGGGCGGGGCAGCCAGCCGTGCGCCGAGCTGCTGGAGAGCCTCGCGGACAGCGCGTTCGACGGCCATGTGGTGATCGAGGTCAACACCCGCCGCGCGATGTCCGCGGCCGAGCGCGAGGCGGATCTCGCGGAGGCACTGGCGTTCGCCCGGCACCACCTGGCTCCGTCGACGGGCGCGTCCCGTGCCCTTCAGGGCCCGCGCCCCGCCCGCGCCCAGGGGACGACCGCCCACCCGCCGCGCACCGCCCGTACCCCGCGCACCTCGCGCGCCGCCCGCGCCCCACGCAACCCGGGCGGCCCGCGGAGCACCGGACCGTCGTGACCGCAGGACAGCCCCGCACGCCGAGCGCTGCCTAGACCGAGCGGCCTAGACCGAGCGCTGCCTAGACCGGGCGCCCCGGCTCACCGGGCGCCCCCGTCTCACCGGGCGCCGCCCCGCCGAGCGCGGCGGCGTCACCGGGAGCTGACCGGGAACTGAAACGGGCATCCCGCATTCCGGACGGCGTGTCCAGATCTTGGATTCGAGGCGTACGCTCGGAAAGAGTCTTTTCTGCCGAAGGATCTGTCGAAGGAGCGAACGGCGATGCCCGAGCTGAGGTCCCGCACTGTCACCCACGGCCGCAATATGGCGGGCGCGCGCGCCCTTATGCGAGCGTCGGGCGTAGCGAGCGCGGACATCGGCAAGCCGATCGTCGCCGTGGCCAACTCCTTCACCGAGTTCGTGCCCGGCCACACCCACCTCGCGCCGGTCGGCCGGATCGTCTCCGACGCGATCAAGGCCGCGGGCGCCGTGCCGCGCGAGTTCAACACGATCGCCGTGGACGACGGCATCGCGATGGGCCACGGCGGAATGCTCTACTCCCTGCCGTCCCGCGACCTGATCGCCGACTCCGTCGAGTACATGGTCGAGGCGCACTGCGCGGACGCGCTGATCTGCATCTCCAACTGCGACAAGATCACCCCGGGCATGCTGATGGCAGCGCTGCGCCTCAACATCCCCACGGTCTTCGTCTCCGGCGGCCCGATGGAGGCCGGCAAGGCCACCCTGGTGGACGGCACGGTCCGAAAACTCGACCTGGTCAACGCGATCTCGGACGCGGTCAACGAGTCGATCTCGGACGAGGACATCCTCCGCATCGAGGAAAACGCCTGTCCGACCTGCGGTTCCTGCTCCGGGATGTTCACCGCCAACTCGATGAACTGCCTGACCGAGGCCATGGGCCTCTCGCTCCCGGGCAACGGCTCGGTGCTCGCCACCCACACCGCCCGCAAGGCGCTGTACGAGAACGCGGGCCGGACGGTCGTCGAGATCACCAAGCGCCACTACGAGCAGGACGACGCGTCGGTCCTGCCGCGCAACATCGCCACCCGCGCCGCCTTCGAGAACGCCATGGCCCTCGACATCGCCATGGGCGGCTCCACGAACACCATCCTCCACCTGCTCGCCGCCGCCCAGGAGGCGGAGCTGGACTACGACCTCGCCGACATCGACGCCGTCTCGCGCCGGGTCCCCTGCCTGGCCAAGGTCGCGCCGAACGTCGCCCCCGGCGGCACGTACTACATGGAGGACATCCACCGGGCCGGCGGCATCCCCGCCATCCTCGGTGAGCTGTACCGCGGCGGTCTGCTCAACGAGGACGTGCACACCGTCCACTCGCCGAGCATCAAGGACTGGCTGGAGACCTGGGACGTGCGCGGCGGCTCGCCCTCCGATGAGGCCGTCGAGCTGTGGCACGCGGCCCCCGGCTGCCGGCGCTCCGCCGAGGCGTTCTCGCAGTCCGAGCGGTGGGACACCCTCGACACCGACGCCGCCGGCGGCTGCGTCCGCGATGTCGCCCACGCCTACTCCGAGGACGGCGGCCTGGCGGTGCTCAAGGGCAACCTCGCCGTGGACGGCTGTGTGGTGAAGACCGCGGGCGTCGACGAGTCCATCTGGACCTTCGAGGGCCCCGCCGTCGTCTGCGAGTCGCAGGAGGACGCCGTCGAGAAGATCCTCCGCAAGGAGATCGCCGAGGGCGATGTCATCGTCATCCGCTACGAGGGACCGCGCGGCGGCCCCGGCATGCAGGAGATGCTCTACCCGACCTCGTACCTGAAGGGCCGGGGCCTCGGGAAGTCCTGCGCGCTGGTCACGGACGGCCGCTTCTCCGGCGGCACGTCGGGCCTGTCGATCGGGCACGCCTCGCCGGAAGCGGCCTCGGGCGGCACGATCGCGCTGGTCCACGACGGGGACCGCATCCGGATCGACATCCCGAACCGCTCGATCGAGTTGCTGGTGGCCGACGAGGAACTCGCCGCGCGCCGCGAGGCGTTGAACGGCGTGTACGCCCCCGCCGCCCGCGACCGCAAGGTCTCGGTGGCGCTGCGCGCGTACGCGGCGATGGCGACGAGCGCCGACAAGGGCGCGGTCCGGGACATCTCGCTGCTCGGCTGACGGCTGCTCGGCTGACGGCGGCTCGGCTGACGGCTGTCGCGGCCCCGGCGGTCCCGTACGTACGGGACCGCCGGGGCCGCCTCCTTTTACCAGCGCGCCGGATCGCGGCCGTCGACGGCGAAGACCGATCCGTCCGGCGCGCTCGCGAACACCGTGTCCGCCACGGTGACGGGCGCGGCCAGGCTGGGGACCAGCGTGTCGGAGCCCGTGCCCATCCGGGGCTTCGTCTGCCCCAGCAGCCTCCCGCGCGCGCCGTCCACGGCGAGAAGCCGTCCGTCCCCCGCGCTCAGATAGACCCGGCTCCCGGCGGCGGTGGGGCGCGAGGCCCGGGTGACCGACGTCTCCAGCCGCCAGCGCACGCCCCCGGCCTTCCCCTTACGGGTGTCGACGGCGAGCAGCGACCCCGTGTACCCCATGACGTAGACCATGTCGCCGTCCACGGTGGCCTGCGCCTGCTCCACCGGCGCGCCCAGCGGGACGCGCCGCGTGGTGCGGGTCGAGGCGTCGACCCGCACCACGGTACGTACCCGGTCGTCGAGGTCGCGGGCGAGCAGGAACAGCGCGTCGGAGGAGGCCCCGGCCGGGGTGAGGGTGCCGTCCAGCCGCTTCTCCCAGCGCAGGGCCCCGGTGGCCGGGTCGACGGACCTGATGTCCGTCGCCGTACCGTCGGCCGACGGAGTCGCGGCGAACAGCGGGCCGTCGCCGCCGTCGCCGGTGCCGCCGCTGCCGTCGCCACCGTCCGGGCCGCTCGCCGACGCCCAGACCGTGCCCGTACCGCCGTGCCGCCGCGTCCAGAGTGCCGCCCCGGTCGCGCTGTCCAGCGCGCGCACCTCTCCGTCGTACGCCACGAGCAGCACCGAACTCCCGGTGTACCGGACGGTGGCGTACGAGCCGACGCCGACCGTCCAGCGCTCGGCGCCCGACGCCGGGTCGAGCGCCCTCAGCCGGGTACCGGCGGGCTCGACGACCAGCAGCAGCCCACCGGAGAGGACCGGTGGCGCGCCGTTGTCGGACACCTCGCCGGACCCGGTGCCGCCCGAGCCCTCCGCCGCCCGCGCGGTCGGCACGGTCCAGCGGACCTCGCCGTCGTCCGGGTCGAGCCCGGCCGCCGCGACGCCGGGAGCGGCGCAGTAGACGCCCGCGCCCGACCCCGTACCCGTACCCGTCCCGCCGGCCGAACAGACGGGCAGTCCCGCGCCGGTTCCCGCACCGCCCCGGCCGCCGCCGCGCAGCTTCGTGTGCCAGGGCCGGAACGTCTGCGCCGCCCGCGATCCGTCCGTACCTGTCCCGGCCGGGGCGGTCGGCGCGGTGTCGTCACCCGTGGCCCGTACCGCCACCGCACCGACCGCGCCGACCACGGCCAGCGCGGCCACCGCCGCACCCGCCGCCGCCCAGCGCACCCGCCGGCGGGCCCCGGCCGGAGACCGGACGGTCCGTGGCCCCCGCGTCCCGGCCCTGGCAGCGGAAGCAGAAGCAGAAGCGGAAGCGGGGGAGTGGGTGGTGGTGGGCGCGGGGGTCAGGGACTCCTCCGCACCGGGACCGCGCTGCGCGGGTACGAGCGGACTCGCGCCGTGCGGCGCGCCCGTCGTCCGCCCGTCGTCCCGACCGGCCCCGACCTCCTCGTCGCCGCCCCGGTCGCCACCGGCACCACGCGCCCGGACCTGCCGCGCCCCGCCCCCGTCCGTCAGGCCCCCCGGCCGCAGCGCGGCCATCAGCTCGTCCGGCGTCGGCCGGTCCGCCGGATCCTTCGCCAGACAGCGGGTGATCAGCGGTACGAGTCCCCCGGGGACCCCGGCCAGATCCGGGTCGTCGTGCACGACCTGGTACGCGACGATGTACGGGCTGTCCGAGTCGAAGGGCCCGCGCCCGGTCGCCGCGTGCACCAGCACCGCGCCCAGCGCGAACACATCGGCGGCGGGGCCGACTTCGCGCGGGCGCTGGAACTGCTCGGGGGCCATGAACGGCGGGGTGCCGATGAGCCGGCCCGTCTCCGTGCGCAGATCGCTGTCCACAGGCCGCGAGATGCCGAAGTCGATGACCTTCGGGCCGTCGGACGCCAACAGGACGTTGCTGGGCTTGAGATCCCGGTGCACCACCCCGGCGCGGTGGATGTCCCGCAGCCCCTCGGCCAACCCCGCGCCGAGCCTGACGAGTTCTCCGTAGCTCAGCGGGCCGTTCCGCTTCACCCGCTCGGACAGCGTGGGCCCGTCGATGAACAGCGTTGCCATCCAAGGCCGTCCGGCCTCCGGATCGGCGTCCACGACAGGCGCGGTGAAGGCCCCGCTCACTCGCCGGGCGGCGGCGACCTCCTGCCGGAACCGCGCCCTGAACTCGGGGTCCGCGGCGTGGTTGACGTGGATGACCTTGATGGCCAGGCGCAGTCCTGAAGCGGAGGTGGCCAGATGGACCACACCCATTCCGCCCGAACCCAGGGCTGATTCGAGCAGATAGCCACCGGCATGATCCGGACGCTCCGCTTCCGGGGTCGACCCGGTATTGCGCAGTGGTGGCATCGCCCACCCCCGTGAAATTCGTGCGCAAGCGCGACGCACGGAGCCTAGTCGATGGTGCGTGCTATCAAGCCACGGCTTGCTAGCGTGCGCGGCGCGGAGATCCCCGCCCGCGAGCGGGGACGCGACACCTTCAATGGGGGAGGACGGCATGTCGGTCGAAGAGGTTGCGAGCGAAGAGACAGTGAGACAGATCCCGGCCCAGGTCCAGGCTCAGGTCCAGGTCCAGGCTGCGGTCCAGGCCCGAGTCCCGGCCCAGGCGCGGGCGATGGTCGCCGCCAAGCGGTACGCGGTCCACCCGGACTACCGGGTCAACGTACGCAGCGGCCCCGGCACCCAGTACGCGCTCGTCCGCGTCCTGGCGTACGGCGCGAGCGTTCCGATCAACTGCCAGCGGCCGGGCCAGTCCGTGGCGGGCCCGTACGGCACCACGAACATCTGGGACAACATCGCCAACGGCGAGTACATCTCGGACGCGTACGTCTACACCGGCAGCAGCGGCTATGTCACGGTGCGCTGCGCCTGATCGTGACGGAACACGCTCACCGGGCGATAATCGCCCGGTGAGCGAACACCCCGCACAGCGTCAGCAGGAACAGCCCCGGCGCTCCGAAGCCGCCGCGACCGCTCCCGTACCGGGTGAGGGCCGCGGCGGACCGGAACCGGAGGCCATCCGCTTCTTCGGTACGACCTGGCTCGGCCATGACGGCGGTTACGCGGCGCGGCGCGTGGCGGTCGCCGCCGGCTCGCTCACCACCGCCTTCGCCGCCTGCCTGCTGTTCCGCCTCGCCTACCAGGGGCTGGAGATCGCTGCGGTGGGCCCCTTCGTCGGGGTGCTGGTCGTCGTGGTGTTCGCGGTGTGCAGCGCCGTCGCGTTCCGCGGGACCTGGGAGGGCTTCAGCCGCCGCCCGGCCGATCCGGCCCGCGAGGAGTCGCTGCGCGGGCTCAGGACGATCGGCTTCATCGGCTCACTGATCGCGTACTTCCTGCGCTCGCTCGCCGAAGCCCCCGGAGAGGGGCTGCGCCGCCGGGAGTACGAGACGGCCGTCGCCCAGTACCAACGCCGCCGCGCCGCCCGCACGGGCAACCCGGCCGCCCGGCGCCGGGACGGCAGGGGCGCCAAGGGTCCCGAGGCCGGGCGCGAGTAGCGCGAAAGCCCCCCACCGGGGGCAGCCGCCTGACGCAGCATGGGAGGCATGAATCTTCGCGCGCTCTCCTTCGACGCCGTGGCCGACCAGTACGACACCGCCCGCCCCGGTTATCCGCCCGCCCTCTTCGACACCGTCGAGGAGCTGGCCGGCCGGCCCCTCCGGGGCGCCCACGCCATCGATGTCGGCGCGGGCACCGGTATCGCCACCCGCTCGCTGCGCGAACGGGGCGCCCTGGTCACCGCCGTGGAACCGGGCCCCGGCATGGCGGCCAGGCTGCGCCGGACGCTCCCCGGCGTCCCGCTCGTCCGGGGCTTCGGCGACGCACTGCCGTTCGCGGACGGCAGCGCCGACCTCATCACGTACGCCCAGTCCTGGCACTGGACCGACCCGGCCCGCTCGCTGCCCGAGGCGCTGCGGGTGCTCCGCCCCGGCGGCGCGCTCGCCCTGTGGTGGAACGTCTCCGACGGCTCCGTCCCCTGGATCGCGGAGCAGGGCGCGCGGATTCACCTCTGGGCGGGGGACGCCGCGCACGGCGCGCACAGCATCCACGGCCGGGGCAACGGGCTGCCGGAGTCGCCGGCGCGCGTGGAGCGCCGGGTGCCCTGGACCCGGCGCGTCACCGTCGACACCCACCTCGCCAATCTCGGCAGCCACTCGATCTTCCGGATGCGCGGCGAACAGGAGTCCGACGCCTTCCTCACGGCCGAGCGGGCCGAACTCCTCGCGCGTTTCCCGGACGGGAACCTGGAGGAGGCGTACGTGGTCGAGCTGACGCTCGTCGTGAAGCGGCGCTGAGCCGCCCGGCCCACCGCCCCGGCCGCCCGCCCAGACCCGGTGGCCACGGCGGGCCGCCACGCCGTACCGCTCCTCGGACACGCGCGCCCCCTGTCCGACCCCGGTGCGAGGATGGGGCACGGACGACAGCAGCACCCCTTTTCCACCGGCGAGGTGACCCGCAATGCCCCAGACAGTCGCAGTCCTCGGCACCGGCAAAATCGGCGAGGCCCTGCTCAGCGGCATGATCCGAGCGGGCTGGCGAGCCGCCGACCTGCTGGCCACCACCCGCCGTGCCGAGCGCGCCGAGGAGCTGCGCTCGCGCTACGGCGTGGAGACCGCCACCAATGCCGAGGCGGCGAAGCGCGCCGACATCCTCATCCTCGCCGCCAAGCCCCAGGACATGGGCACGCTGCTGGACGAGCTCACCCCGCACCTCACCGCCGACCGGCTGGTCATCAGCGCCGCCGCCGGCATCACCACCGCCTTCATCGAGGAGCGCCTCCCGCTCGGCACGCCCGTCGTACGCGTCATGCCGAACACCCCCGTCCTGGTGGACGAGGGCATGTCCGTCATCTCGGGCGGCAGCCACGCCCTGCCCGCACATCTGGCCCACGCCGAGGAGATCTTCGGCGGCGTCGGCAAGACCCTGCGTGTCCCGGAGTCCCAGCAGGACGCGTGCACGGCGCTCTCCGGGTCGGGCCCGGCGTACTTCTACTTCCTGGTCGAGGCGATGACCGACGCCGGCATCCTCCTCGGCCTGCCCCGCGCCCAGGCACACGAACTGATCGTCCAGGCCGCCGTCGGCGCGGCGGTCATGCTGCGCGACAGCGGGGAACACCCGGTGAAGCTCCGCGAGGCGGTGACCTCCCCGGCCGGCACCACCATCAGCGCCATCCGGGAGCTGGAGAACCACGGGGTGCGGGCGGCCCTCATCGCCGCCATCGAAGCGGCCCGCGACCGCAGCCGCGCCCTGGCCACGGGCAACGGCTGACGGCCGGTCGGGGGACGGGACCGGCGTCAGGCCGGCAGCAGTCCGATGGCGCGGGAAGCCGCGTCGACCACGGGCCGCGCCAGCGACCTGGCCCGTTCCGCCCCCTCCCGCAGCACCTGCTCCACATATCCGGACTCCGCGGCCAGGACCGCGTGCCGCTCCCGCACCGGTCGCAGCAGTTCGACCACCGCCTCGGCGGTGTCCCGTTTCAAGGCGCCGTACGAGTCGTAGGCACCGGCCAGTTCGTGCGGCTCCCGGGCCGTGCACGCCGCGAGGATCTCCAGCAGGTTCGACACGCCCGGCCTGGCCTCACGGTCGTAGGCGACATCGCGCCCGCTGTCGGTGACAGCGCGCATGATCTTCTTCTGTACGGTGTCGGCGTCGTCCAGCAGGTAGACGATCCCGGCGCCGGAATCGTGCGACTTCCCCATCTTCGACGCAGGGTCCTGCAGGTCCATCACGCGCGCGGCCACCGGCGGCCGGGTCGCTCTGGGCACGGTGAAGGTGTGCCCGTAGCGCTGGTTGAAGCGCAGGGCGAGATCCCGTGTCAGCTCCACGTGCTGCGTCTGGTCCTCACCCACCGGGACCTCGTCCGTCCGGTAGGCCAGGATGTCCGCCGCCATCAGTACCGGGTACGAGAGCAGGGAGAACCGCACACTCTCCCCGGACGCCCGCGCCCGCGCGCTCTTCTCCTTGTACTGGATCATGCGTCGCAGCTCGCCGTCGGTGGCCGTGCACTCCAGCAGATAGGACAGCCGGGTGTGCTCGTCCACATGGCTCTGGACGAATACGGTGCACAGCGCCGGGTCGAGCCCGGCCGCCAGCATCAGCGTGGCCGCCTGCCGGCTGAGTCTGCGGACCCGGGCCGGATCGTGTTCGACGGTCAGGGCATGCAGGTCCACCACGCTGAACAGCGCGTCGGCCCGGTGCTGATCCACCTCGACCCAACGGCGCAGGGCACCGAGGTAGTTGCCCAGCGTCAGATGTCCGGTGGGTTTGATCCCGCTGAAGATCCGTGTCATCTCTCTGCTCACCCTCTTGCTTGATCGGTTCGATCCGAGTCCGGCCACCGTCACCGGCGGCCGGACTCCCCGGAGGGGGAGAAACACGAACGGCCGCCGAAGCGGCGGCCGTTGAACGCGTACGCGAGTAGCGGGGCCGCCGTCAGGCGGCCCGCCACTCAAGGACGTGCGTACGCGAGGTCATGGCCTCAGAGTAGCGTCCGACCCCCGAGTTGACACGCGAAACAGCGATCCGTAATGTTCTCCGAGCTGTCCGACGTGAGCACCGGCCCAGGTCGGCCCCGGACAGCCACTCCGCAGGGTCATACAAGAAGCAGTGCGACCATTTTTTTGGTGGCAGCGGCTTTCGCGTGTGAGTTTGCGAAATGAGGAATCCGCGTTCGAACGGACGCAGCCCCGATTAGCGTTGGAGCCGGTGATTCCGCTAAAGTCTCACTCGTCGGAAGGGCCCAACAGCCCGGACGACAGCCCACTCTGACTGGGAATCAGGCCCGAAAGGATCTGGTAGAGTCGGAACCGCCGGAAAGGGAAA
>NZ_JBIBBW010000006.1:0-463341 GCF_042900885.1 Streptomyces sp. NPDC012835 | reverse complement strand
GGCGGTTTTTTTAACCCCCCAACAAAAATACCCCCCGCCGCCGGGGGGGGCGGGGGGGGGGGGGCCCCCCCGGGGGGGCCCCCCCCCCCCCCTGAACCCCCTGCCCGCCGCCCAGGCGGCCCGACAGGACCGGCCCGGCCCGCGTCAGCCCTCGACGCCCGGCGGCCGGTGCCGGTTCACTCGCCCGGGGCGAGCCGCTCCAGAATCAGCTCGCGCACCCGCGCCGCGTCGGCCTGACCGCGCGTCGCCTTCATGACCGCGCCCACCAGCGCGCCCGCCGCGGCGACCTTGCCCGCGCGGATCTTGTCGGCGACGCCCGCGTTGGCGGCGATGGCCTCGTCCACGGCGGTACCGAGCGCGCCCTCGTCGGAGACGACCTTGAGACCGCGCTTCTCCACGACGGTGTCCGGGTCGCCCTCGCCCGCGAGGACGCCCTCGATCACCTGCCGGGCCAGCTTGTCGTTGAGGTCACCGGCGGCGACGAGCGCGGCGATCCTGGCGACCTGGGCCGGGGTGATGGGCTGCTCGTCCAGCGCGCGGCCCGACTCGTTGGCGTGCCGGGCCAGCTCGCCCATCCACCACTTGCGGGCCTGGTCGGCCGGGGCGCCGGCGTCGATGGTGGCGACGATGAGGTCGATCGCGCCCGCGTTGAGGATGGACCGCATGTCGTGCTCGGAGACGCCCCACTCCTCGCGGAGCCGGTTGCGGCGCACCCGCGGCAGCTCGGGAAGTCCGCGCCGCAGCTCCTCGACCCAGTCGCGGGACGGGGCGATGGGCACGAGGTCGGGCTCCGGGAAGTACCGGTAGTCCTCGGCGTTGTCCTTGATCCGGCCGGAGGTGGTGGAGCCGTCCTCCTCGTGGAAGTGCCGGGTCTCCTGGAGGATCGTGCCGCCGCCGTCCAGCACCGCCGCGTGGCGCTGGATCTCGTACCGCGCGGCGCGCTCCACGCTGCGCAGCGAGTTGACGTTCTTCGTCTCGGAGCGCGTACCGAACTCCGCGCGGCCGTGCGGGCGCAGCGACAGGTTCACGTCGCACCGCATCTGGCCCATTTCCATCCGGGCCTCGGAGACGCCGAGCGCCTTGATCAGCTCGCGCAGCTCGGCGACGTACGCCTTGGCGACCTCGGGTGCGCGCGCGCCGGCGCCCTCGATGGGCTTGGTGACGATCTCGATGAGCGGGATGCCGGCGCGGTTGTAGTCCAGCAGCGAGTGGGACGCCCCGTGAATGCGCCCGGTGGCGCCGCCGACGTGCAGCGACTTGCCGGTGTCCTCCTCCATGTGGGCGCGCTCGATCTCCACGCGGAAGGTCTCGCCGTCCTCCAGCTGGACGTCCAGATGGCCGTTGAAGGCAATCGGCTCGTCGTACTGGGAGGTCTGGAAGTTCTTCGGCATGTCCGGGTAGAAGTAGTTCTTCCGGGCGAAGCGGCACCACTCGGCGATCTCGCAGTTCAGCGCGAGCCCGATCTTGATCGCGGACTCGACGCCGATCGCGTTGACGACGGGCAGCGATCCCGGCATGCCAAGACAGGTCGGGCAGGTCTGCGAGTTGGGCTCGGCGCCCAGCTCGGTGGAACAGCCGCAGAACATCTTGGTCTTGGTACCCAGCTCGACATGGACTTCCAGGCCCATGACGGGGTCGTAGGTCGCGAGGGCGTCCTCGTACGACACCAGGTCAATGACGGTCACAGGTACTTCTTCCTCTTCAATGCTTCATCGGTGTCGGCCGGCCCGCGCTCGACGGACTTCCGGCCCGCCGGCCGTCGTGGCCCGGGCCGCCGGCGGCGCGATCACCCGCATCGTGCCGTCAGGCTGTGTGCCGGGGGACGCGGGAGCACCGGGCACCCGCCGTGGCGGGTGCCCCGTATCCGTTCAGCCCAGCAGTACGTCGTCGTCGCCCAGCCGCTTCAGCTCGCGGTACAGGATCGCCAGGCCGGTCACGATCGCCACGGCGGAGACCGCGGCGTCGACCAGCCGGAGCGTGTCGTGCTCCTGGCGGGCCAGCTTGGCCTGCTTCGCGACGCTCAGGGCGCCCAGGGCGGTGCTTCCCATCGACAGGTACGTCCCGGCCTTGGACTTCCTGAAACCCTTGGCCTTGCTCAATGCGTTGGTCATAGCGACGGTGCCTCCTCCAGCAACGGGTGGCCCCACCTTTCCACGAAGGCGGCCTCGACGGCGGCACCGACCTTGTACAGCCGGTCATCCTTCATGGCGGGGGCGATGATCTGGAGTCCGACCGGAAGGCCGTCCTCCGGTGCGAGGCCGCAGGGCAGCGACATCGCGGCGTTGCCCGCCAGGTTGGTGGGGATGGTGCACAGGTCCGCGAGGTACATCGCCATCGGGTCGTCGGCGCGCTCGCCGATCGGGAAGGCGGTGGTCGGCGTCGTCGGGGAGACGATCACGTCGACCTGCTCGAACGCCTTCTCGAAGTCCCGGGTGATGAGGGTGCGGACCTTCTGCGCCGAGCCGTAGTACGCGTCGTAGTAGCCGGAGCTGAGCGCGTACGTGCCGAGGATGACCCGGCGCTTGACCTCGTCGCCGAAGCCGGCCTCGCGGGTCAGCGCCGTGACGTCCTCGGCGGACCTCGTCCCGTCGTCGCCGACGCGCAGGCCGTAGCGCATGGCGTCGAAGCGGGCGAGGTTCGAGGAGCACTCGGAGGGCGCGATCAGGTAGTAAGCGGCCAGGCCGAGGTCGAAGGACGGGCAGTCCAGCTCGACGATCTCGGCGCCGAGCTTGCGGAGCAGCTCCACCGACTCGTCGAAGCGCTGGACGACGCCCGCCTGGTAGCCCTCGCCGCGGAACTGCTTGACGACGCCGACGCGCATCCCGTCGACCGAGCCGTTGCGGGCCGCCTCGACGACCGGCGGGACCGGGGCGTCGATGGAGGTCGAGTCGAGCGGGTCGTGGCCGGCGATCGCCTCGTGCAGCAGGGCCGCGTCCAGGACCGTACGGGCGCAGGGGCCGCCCTGGTCGAGGGAGGACGAGAAGGCGACCATGCCGTAGCGGGAGACCCCGCCGTAGGTCGGCTTGACCCCGACGGTGCCGGTGAGCGCGGCGGGCTGGCGGATGGAGCCGCCGGTGTCCGTGCCGATCGCCAGCGGCGCCTGGTACGAGGCGAGCGAGGCGGACGAGCCGCCGCCGGAGCCGCCGGGGACCCTGGTGAGGTCCCAGGGGTTGGCGGTGGGGCCGTACGCGCTGTTCTCGGTGGACGACCCCATGGCGAACTCGTCCATGTTGGTCTTGCCGAGGATGACGATGCCGGCGGCCTTGAGCTTCTTGGTGAGCGTCGCGTCGTAGGGCGGGATCCAGCCTTCGAGGATCTTGGAGCCGACGGTGGTCGGCACGCCCTCGGTGGTGAAGATGTCCTTGAGCGCGACGGGCACACCGGCCAGCGGTCCGAGCGGCTCGCCCGCCGCCCGCTTCTCGTCCACGGCACGGGCCTGGGCGAGCGCGCCCTCGCGGTCGACGTGCAGGAAGGCGTTGATCTTCTCGTCGACGGCCTCGATACGGGCGAGATGGGCCTCGGTGACCTCGACGGCCGTGAGTTCACCGGAGGCGATCCGCTCCGCGATCCCGGCGGCGGTGAGCTTGGTGATGTCCGACTTGCTGATGTCCGTCATGACTGTTTAGTCCTCCCCCAGGATCTGCGGCACCTTGAAACGCTGCTGCTCCTGGGCAGGGGCGCCGGAAAGCGCCTGCTCGGGGGTGAGCGACGGACGGACCTCGTCCGCGCGCATGACGTTGGTCAGCGGCAGCGGGTGGGAGGTCGGCGGTACGTCTTGGTCGGCTACCTCGGATACGCGGGCGACCGCGCCGATGATGTCGTCGAGCTGTCCGGCGAAGTGCTCCAGCTCTTCGCTTTTCAGCTCCAGACGCGCCAGCCGGGCGAGGTGGGCGACCTCCTCGCGCGTGATGCCAGGCATGCAGCGATCCTCTGGGTGAGTGTGATGGATTGTGGCCCAATCCTATGGGCCCGGTCCCATACCCACGAAACGCTCACCCCCGGCCGCTCGGCCGGGCGTCCTCCGGGGGCCGTCCTGACGCGGCGCCGGACCCGCCGTCCCGCTCCCGCTCCCGCTCCTGCTCCTGCTCCCGCTCCCGCTCCTGCTCCCGCTACTGCACGACGTGGCCCGACGGCCGGACGACCTGCGCCGAGCGCTCCCGGGCCCGCGCCGCCTCCAGCTCGGCCGGGCGCTGCCAGCCCCGCTCGCCCCTGGCCAGCAGCCAGGCCGTCGCCTCGTGCGGCGGCATCGCGGCGGCCACCAGCCAGCCCTGCACCGCGTCGCAGCCCAGGTCCCGCAGCCGCTCCCAGGTCTCGTCGTCCTCGACGCCCTCCGCGACGACCAGCAGGCCCAGCGAGTGCGCCAGGTCGACGGTGCAGCGCACGATCTCGGCGTCCTCGGTGTCGACCGCGAGCCGGGCCACGAACGACCGGTCGATCTTCAGCTCGCTGACCGGCAGCCGGCGTAGGTGCACCAGCGAGGAGTAGCCGGTGCCGAAGTCGTCCAGGGACATCTTCACGCCGTGCCCGGTCAGCCCCGCCAAGGTGTCGGCCGCCCGCTGGGGGTCCTCCAGCAGTACGTGTTCGGTTATCTCCAGCTGGAGGGAGCCGGCCGGGACGCCGTGCCGCGCCAGCCGGGCGGCCACCGCGCCCGCGAAACCGGGGGTGTGCACGTCACGCGGCGAGACGTTGACCGCCACCGGGACCATCAGTCCCTGGGACCGCCAGCGGGCGACCTGGGCGAGCGCCTTCTCCAGCACGTACTCCGTGAGGTGGGGCATGAGACCGGACGACTCGGCGATGGCGATGAAGTCGTCGGGGGGCACCCGGCCGCGCTCCGGGTGCACCCAGCGCACCAGCGCCTCCAGACCGGCCACCTGGCCGTCGAAGCGGACCTTCGGCTGGTAGTGCAGCTCCACTTCGCCGGCGTCGAGCGCGCGCCGCAGGTCGCCCAGCAGCCCGAGCCGGTCGGGGGTGTTGGAGTCGCGCTTCGACTCGTAGACCTCGACGCCCGTGCGGTCCCGCTTCGCCTGGTACATCGCGACGTCCGCGCGCCGCAGCAGGCCCTCCGCGTCCGCCGCGTGCTCGGGGTAGACGGCCACTCCCGCGCTCGCCTCCAGGACGAGCGTGAGGCCGTCGAGGTCAAGCGGCGAGGACAGCTCGGCCGCCAGATGGCGGGCGACGCGCTGGGCGCTGGTGGTGGAGTCGCAGGTCGGGAGCAGTACGGCGAACTCGTCGCCGCCCAGCCGGGCGGCCTCCGCGCCGCGCGGCAGGGCCAGCCTGAGCCGGTCGGCTATCTGGAGCAGCAGCCGGTCCCCCGCCAGGTGGCCCAGGGTGTCGTTGACGGAACGGAACCGGTCGAGGTCGATCAGGACCAGCGCCGACCTGGCGCCCATGCCCTCGGCCTCCTCCAGCGCCGACCAGGTGCGCTCCAGCAGCCACTGTCTGTTGGGGAGTTTGGTCAGCGGGTCGCGCAACTGCTCCTCGGCGCGCGCCCGGGCTATCCAGAGCGTCGAGTCGAGGGCGATCAGCGGGATGGCGAACAGCGGCAGGAGCAGCGGCAGGGAGACCGCGACGACGCAGATCAGCGGGGCGATCCCGAGCAGCGCGACCGCGACGAGAGCCTGCCGGTAGAGAGCAGTGCGGGCACCGGCCGGCTCCCCGCTGTGCTGCGGGGACAGCGCGTACCACAACAGCAGCCGGGTGACGGCGAGATGGGCGGCGGCGGCGAGCACGATCTCCGGAGCGCTGCCGAGGGACCAGTCGAGCGGCTGCCAGGGCCGCTCGACCGTCGGGACCACGCCGAACAGCGCGAGGACGAGCGCGGCGGCGCCGATGCCCAGCATGTCCGCCGCTCCGTGCAGCACGCCCTGCCGCCAGCGGTGCCGGCGGGCCACGCCGACCAGGACCACGACGGCCAGACTGACCAGCCCGGCCGCCACCCACCCGTACAGCAGCAGCACCGCCAGGGTGAGGGCCGCGCCGGAGCCGGTGCCGCCCCACCAGCGGTCGCGGCCGAGCGCGACCAGATGTCCCACGATGATGCCGGTGAGCACGGCCAGCGCCCAGCCGGCCGTGGAGCCGGGGAAGACCGCGAGTCCGTCCAGCAGTGCGCGGACCAGCCCCGTCCCCAGGACGGCCACGGCGAGCCCCACCACAAGAGCGGGTGTCCGGGCCGCGATACCGGCGCGTCCCGCCACAAATCCCGCGATTCCGCGCGCGGATGAGGCCGGGGCGGCGCTCTCGGTCGGTTTCATTCCCGTCCCTCTCACAGCCGGCGGAGCCGATGCCACGTGATGGCACGTCGTCATGACCGCACGGCTGGAATCGACTCCTCAGCCGTGCACGACAGGCGCACGTGCCAACAGTAGGCCGCCGAAGGCTCCAACGGGCAGCGCTCTACCGCTGTTGCCCGAATGCGACCCGCCCATCCGCATCCGTCTGGTATGCGCTGAACGGGTGACCTCGACGGCCAGAATTCGACGGTACGGGCCCCGGCTCTCGGGGTGTTGACCGCTCTTACTCCTGGGAGGTGATTTCCGTCTCCTTACCCATCCCGGCGCCGGTCCTACCCGCCGCCGCGCTCTCCTGGGCCGCGCCCCCGCGCTTCTCGGCCACGTCCGCTTCCGTCTCCGACGTGGCCGGGCTCGACCCGTCCTCCGCCGGGCTCGACCCGTCCTTGCGCGGGCCCGCCCCGGCCGTGTCCGCGCTCTCCTCGGCGGCCTCCGCCGGCTCCCCGCCGATCGTGGCCACCGCCCCGGCCGCCTCCGGCCCCTGCTCCAGCAGCACGGTGAAGCCCTCTTCGTCCAGCACGGGCACCTTCAACTGCACGGCCTTGTCGTGCTTCGAACCGGGGTTCTCGCCGACCACGACGAAGGCCGTCTTCTTCGAGACGGACCCGGTCACCTTGGCCCCACGCGTCTGAAGCGCCTCTTTCGCGCCATCTCTCGTGTACCGCTCCAGCGTGCCGGTCACCACGACCGTCAGGCCCTCCAGCGGGCGCGGGCCCTGGTCCTCGCCCGAGCCCTCGTCCTCCGTACGGACCCCGGCCGCACGCCACTTGCGCAGGATCTCGCGGTGCCACTCGTCGGCGAACCACTCCTTGAGCGAGGCCGCGATGACCGGGCCGACCCCCTCGACGGCCGCCAACTCCTCCTGGGTGGCCGCGTCCACGCGGTCGATGGAGCGGAACTCCCTGGCCAGCGCCTCGGCGGCGACCGGCCCGACATGCCGGATGGAGAGGCCGGTGATGATCCGGGCCAGCGGACGGTCCTTGGCCTCACCGATGTGCTTGAGCATGGCCAGGGCGTTCTTCTTCGGCTCGCCCTCCTTGTTGGCGAAGACCGTGGCGATCTTGTCCTCGCCCGTCTTCGGGTCGCGCTTGGGCAGTCCGCTGTCCTGGTCCAGGACGTACGCCTTGATGGGCAGCAACTGCTCGATGGTGAGGTCGAAGAGGTCGCCCTCGTCCACCAGCGGCGGAGTGGCGGGCTCCAGGGGCTTGGTCAGGGCAGCGGCGGCGACATAGCCGAAGTTCTCGATGTCCAGGCATTTGCGGCCCGCGAGATAGAACAGCCGCTCCCGCAACTGGGCAGGGCAGGTACGGGCGTTGGGGCAGCGGAGGTCGATGTCGCCCTCCTTCATCGCCCGCAGCGGCGTCCCGCACTCGGGGCACTCGGCCGGCATCACGAACTCGTACGCGTCCTCCGGCCGCAGATCGATGACCGGGCCGAGGATCTCCGGGATGACGTCGCCCGCCTTGCGCAGCACCACCGTGTCCCCGATCCACACGCCCTTGGCCTTCACCACCTCCTGGTTGTGCAGGGTGGCGAACTCGACCTCGGAGCCGGCCACTGTCACCGGCTCGACCTGCGCGTACGGCGTGACACGGCCGGTGCGGCCGACGCCCACCCGGATGTTCACCAGCCTGGTGTTGACCTCCTCCGGCGCGTACTTCCAGGCGATCGCCCAGCGCGGCGCGCGCGAGGTGGAACCCAGCCTGCCCTGGAGGGGGATCTCGTCCAGCTTGACGACGACGCCGTCGATCTCGTGCTCGACGGAGTGGCGGTTCTCCCCGAAGTGGGCGATGAACTCCCGCACCTCCCGCACGCTCCCGACCACCTTGTTGTGCTGGGCGGTGGGCAGGCCCCACTCGCGCAGCAGCGCGTAGGCATGCGAGAGACGGTCGATGTCGAAGCCCTCACGCGCCCCGATGCCGTGCACCACCATGTGCAGCGGGCGGGTCGCGGTGATCTTCGGGTCCTTCTGGCGCAGCGAACCCGCCGCCGCGTTGCGCGGGTTGGCGAAGGGCTTGTCCCCGGCTTCCACCAGACGCGCGTTCAGCTCCTGGAAGGCGTCCATCGGGAAGTAGACCTCGCCGCGGATCTCGACGAGGTCGGGGACGCGCTCGCCGCGCAGCCGGTGCGGGATCTCGGCGATCGTACGGACGTTGGGCGTGATGTCCTCGCCCGTACGGCCGTCGCCGCGGGTCGCCGCGCGGGTCAGCAGGCCGTGCTCGTAGGTGAGGTTGACGGCCAGTCCGTCGACCTTCAGCTCGCACAGGAAGTGGTGGTCGGGGGTGCCCACGTCCTTGGCGACGCGCTCCGCCCAGGCCGCCAGCTCCTCGTCGTCGAAGGCGTTGTCGAGGGAGAGCATCCGCTCGCGGTGCTGGACCGCGGTGAACTCCGTCTCGTACTGCCCGGCGACCTTCTGGGTCGGGGAGTCCGGGGTGCGCAGCTCCGGATGTGTCTCCTCCAGCTCCTCCAGCGACCGCAGCAGCCGGTCGAACTCGCCGTCGCTGACGATCGGCTGGTCCTTCACGTAGTACCGGAAGCGGTGCTCCTCGATCTGCTCCGCGAGCAGGGCGTGCCGCTCCCGCGCCCGCGCCGGCACCTCCGGCATCGCGGACACCCCGCTCCGCTGTTCGCCTGCCACCGTCTCGTCCTCCCGTTTCACCATGATCCGGCCGTCACCCGTCGCCGGGATGGTCACTCAGGGTTGTCCGCGAGGGATCTCGCGGCCCTGACGCAGTGGGCCTGCGCGGCGTGCGCGTACGCGGGTGAAGCACCCGCGAGCCCGCACGCGGGAGTGAGCACCACGGACTCCGCGAGAGTCCCCGGATTCAGCCCCAGCCTGCGCCACAGCGTTCTGACCCCACTGACGCTACCGGCAGGGTCTGACAATGGGCCGTCGGTACCCGGCACGATTCCGGCGAAGAGTTTCGTACCGCCCTCCACCGCCTCGCCGATGGTCTCCTCATCACGCTCGGTGAGCAGGGCGAAATCGAACGAAACGGCCGCCGCGCCCGCCCGCCGCAGCAGCGCGAAGGGCACGTCCGGCGCGCACGAGTGCACCACCGCCGTGCCGGCGCCCAGGGCGGTCACCTCCCGCAGCGCGCTCTCGACCACTTGGCGGTCCACCGCGCGGTGGGTGCGGTAGCCACTGGCGGATTTGACGTGCCCGCGCAGGACGGCGGTGAGGGACGGCTCGTCGATCTGGAGCACCGGCACGGCTCCCGGCACCCGGCGCCGCACCTCCGCGAGGTGCGCGGTGAGCCCCTCCACCAGCGAAGCGGTCAGATCGCGGCAGGCTCCGGGGTCGCTGAGCGCCGCCTCGCCGCCCCGCAGTTCCAGGGCGGCGGCGAGGGTCCAC
Organism: Streptomyces sp. NPDC012835; assembly: GCF_042900885.1. Taxonomy (NCBI): domain Bacteria; kingdom Bacillati; phylum Actinomycetota; class Actinomycetes; order Kitasatosporales; family Streptomycetaceae; genus Streptomyces; species Streptomyces sp. NPDC012835. Next base: position 453,696 of record NZ_JBIBBW010000006.1, on the reverse strand, counting down.
GGTCCGACGGCCTGGATCTTGAGCGGTCCCTCGTACCCCTGGGTGAACTCCTCCAGCGCGTCCAGGTCCTCCCCCAGCCAGGATCTGGCCCGTTTGGTGTCCCGGCCGGGCCGGTCGCCGATGCGCCAGCCGCTGGGCTCCACCCGCGCGTAGACCTCGGCGAGGAGTCCCGCCGTACGTCCGATCATGTCGGCGCCGGGTCCGCGCGCGGGCAGTTCGGGCAGGTACGGGAGCCCCTCGAAGGTCCCGGTGACGGCCTTGGCGGTCTCCCGCGCGTCGCCTCCGGGCATGGAGCCGACGCCGGTGGCGGGTCCGTAGGACAGCGCGCTCACCGGCCCGGCCTGACGGTGACGTCGTCGATCCGCGCGTCGCGCGGCAGGTCGAGCGCGGCCAGGATCGTGGTGGCCACGGACTCGGGGTCGATCCAGCGGGACGGGTCGTACTCCTTGCCCTCCTGCTGGTGCACCTTGGCCTGCATGGGGCTCGCCGTACGGCCCGGGTAGACGGAGGTGACCCGCAGCCCGTGCGGGCGCTCCTCCTCGCGCAGCGCGTCGGCCAGCGCCTTGAGGCCGTGCTTGGAGGCGGCGTACGCGCCCCACTCGGCGTGGGCGGTGAGCCCGGCGCCCGAGTTGACGAAGATCACCTGGCCGTGCGCGACGCGCAGCTGGGGCAGGAGGAGCCGGGTCAGTTCCGCCGGCGCGACGAGGTTCACGGCGAGCTGGCTCTGCCACGCCTTGGGGGTCAGCTCCCCGACCGGCCCGAGGTCCACGACGCCCGCGACGTGCAGGAGCGAGTCCAGCCGGTCGGGCATGGACTGCTGGGCGAGCGCCCAGGAGAGCCGGTCGGGGTTGGAGAGGTCGCCGACGAGGGTGCGGGCGCCGGGGAAGCCCGCGGCGAGTTCCTTGGCGCGGGCGGCGTCGCGGGCGAACAGCAGCAGGTCGTCGCCGCGCTCGTGGAGCCGGCGCGCGACGGCGGCGCCGATGCCGGAGCCCGCACCGGTGATCAGATGGGTAGCCATACGGTCATCGTCGCATCACCCCGGCCGCTCGCCGCACCGTCACCGCACGCCGGTCGCCTCCTCCAGGTAGGCGAGGGCGCTCACCCCGTCCTCGGCGAAGAACACCAGGTCGGCGAGGGGAAGCGGCAGGAACCCCTCTTCCTCCATCCGGTGGAACTGCTGCTTCAGCCCGTCGTAGAAGCCCGCCGTGTTGAGCAGCACCACGGGCTTGGTGTGGATGGAGTGCTTCTTGAGTTCCAGGATCTCGGTGGCCTCGTCCAGCGTGCCGGTGCCCCCGACCATGATCACGACGGCGTCGGACTTGGCGAGCAGCAGCGCCTTGCGCTCGGCGAGGTCCTTCGCGATCACCATCTCGTCGGCGTTCTGCCGGGCCACGTCGTGGAGGAAGTCCACCGAGACCCCGACCAGCCGTCCGCCGCTCTCCTGCACGCCGTCGGCGACGACCTTCATCAGTCCGCTCTCCGAACCTCCCCAGACCAGGGTGTGACCACCCTTGCCGATCAGTTCGGCGAATTCCCTGGCGGGGCGGGTGTAGCGCTCGTCGAGGTCGGCGGCGGAGAGGAAGACACAAATATTCATGGGCCCACGGTAGAGCCCGCGCGGGAAGAGCGCGCCGTCCCCTGTTGCTGACTTGAGTGCGGTCACAGTACCGAGGGACGACAGAACCGACCGAGGGAGAGATGATCACCATGGCCACCGGACACCGCATCACCGTCGAGCAGGGCACCGAGCATGTACGCGTCGTACGCGACGGGCAGCTCCTCGCGGAGAGCCGCCGTCCGCTGCTGCTGCGCGAGACCGGCTGCCCCGTGCGCTACTACCTTCCGCCGAGCGACGTCCGTACCCAGCTGCTGACGCCCTCGGAGACCACCACGCACTGCCCGTTCAAGGGCGACGCGTCCTACTGGTCGCTGCCGGGCGCCCCCGATCTCGTCTGGGCGTACCCCGTGCCGAAGCCGGAAGTCGCCGAGGTCAAGGACCACTTCTGCTTCTACGACACGGAGGTCGTCGCGGACTGACGAAGGCATCTCGAAGAAGACGAGGAAATCTTCGCCGCCGAGCGATGAGTTGGGCGGGGCGCCGGGGTCTGACTCTCCATGGAAAACGTGTGCATGGTGAAGTCGGGGGACACCACCCCGATCGCGTTCCGGCGGTCGGGCGAGGGACCGCCGGTCGTTCTGGTGGGCGGGGCGTTCAGTACGGCGGAGTCGGAGGCTCCGCTGGCGAGGCTGCTCTCGCCGGTCTTCAGTGTCATCACCTACGACCGGCGGGGGCGCGGCGCCAGCGGGGACACCGCCCCGTACGCGGTGGAGCGGGAGATCGAGGATCTCGCCGCCCTTCTCGACGCGGCGGGCGGCAACGCCTCGGTGTACGGGGTGTCCTCGGGCGCCGCGCTGGTGCTGGAGGCGGCGATGGCCGGGTTACCGATCACGCAACTGGCGCTGTACGAGCCGCCGTACGTCACCGATCCCGCCGATCCGCGCGGCACGGCGGCCTACCGTGAGCGGCTGACCGCCCTGCTGGCACGGGGGCTGCGGGACGAGGCGGTCGAGCTGTTCCTGTCGGCGGTGGGTGCGACGCCCGCGATGATCGCCGGGATGCGGCACTCGCCGATGTGGCCGGGGCTGACGGCGGTGGCGCACACCCTGGCGTACGACAGCGCCATCCTGGGCCGGGGCCCGGTCCCGGTGGAACGCCTCTCGGCGGTGCGCACCCGCGCGATGGTCGTGGACGGCGGAGCCTCCCCGGCCGCCCTGCGCGACGCGGCCCGCACGACGGCGAAGTCCCTCCCCCGAGGCCGCCACCGCACGCTGACGGGCCAGCTGCACGAGGCGGCGCCGCAGGTGCTGGCGCCGGTGCTGGAGGAATTCTTCGCGGCGTGACGCGTCTCACCGGCCCCTGCGGGGGCGGCTTTCGGCCGAGAGTGAGATCCACTTCGTAGAGGCTGGTCTCAGCGACGCTCTCGCGGCCAAGTTTGAAAGGCTTACGGGGCGCCCCTGGCGACTTCTGCCGGTCGGCGAACGAGGTCCGCGCGGCGGCCCTCATATCGCGCGGCGCGCTCATCGGGTTGGTCTTGCCCGAGGGCCGTCATCTCGTGGACGTCGTGGCTCAGGCTGGTGTCGCGGGCGGTGCCTTCATTCAGCGCCGTGCCGATCAGCGACAGCACGCGCATGTCACGAATCGAGCGTGATCGGCCACCCGAAATCGCAGGAGCACCTGTACTTCCCGACAGGACGGAGAGGCTCCCCCGCCGCATGCGTCATCGTGCGGACGTTCCGCACTGGGCGGCCTCCGACGGCCGGGCGGTGCCAGCCCTGTTGATCATCCGAGATGGCTGGATCACGTGTCGCTGTACGGCCCTCGGCGGCCGTCAGCCCGTCAACGCGCCGGTGCGTCCGTGCGCCGCTGGGTTGTCGCGATCGTCGCCGACCCAACCATGGCTGAGCGGCGTAGCCGCCGGGGCAGCCCTTGATAGCTTTGCGGCGGCAACGTGCCGTATGGCAGTGAACTTCGATGGCCGGGGGGGAGGGGCGAGTGACATTCAGCCCCGAATGGGAAAGATTATTCGGTCCAGCCGAACCGGCGGGCCAGATGCGGCTCGCGTCTGCCGGTGAGGGTAGCAAAGGCGAGGACGCGGACCTCCATATCGACAACGCTCCCTGGACGACGGCCGCCGGCGTGGCCGGTGAGCTCCACACCAGCGCCAGAACCGCTCTTCGCGATCTCGATCTGGCACACGAGGGAGTCACCTGGGGGTCGGAAGGGTTCACGATCGGCGCGCTCCTGGCCGAAGTGCGCGAAGGATGGGACAAGCGCCTGAGCAGCGTGCGCGACGAATGCTCCAGGCTTGACAGGTCCCTGAAGGCGGTCGGCCGGACCTTCGGCGAGGTTGACGGCGACATCAAGCAGTCGTTCCGGAATGTCGCCCCCAAGCCGCCCGAAGAGGGGCGGTGAGCAAGCGTGTTGACATGGCAGCACGTGCGCGACATCAAGCGGAATGAGTACGAGCAGGCCGCAGACGGTTGGGGGAGGGTCAGCGCCAACGCAAGCGTGGCAATGGACCGGGTCGATCAGGAGATGATCGCCAGAATTCAGAAGTCCCAGCGGGGCAAGGCGGCCAAATCGGCGCTGAAGGACCTCGGCCGGCTGAGTCGCAACTTCCAGTACATCCATACGGAATGCGGTCTGATCCGCACCACATTGAACGGCTTCGCCTCCGAACTGGCCGCCCCGCAGCGCAAGGTGAAAGAAGCTCTCGCAGACGCAGATTCTCTCGGTTTCACGGTGAATCCCGACGGATCGGTCGAGTACCCGCCTTCTCCCCTGTCTCCTGCTCCAAACGCTCCAGACAGAGGAACTGCCCGCCCCGGCGCTCCAATTCCACTCCTGCCGGGCAAGGCCGAAGCGGGCGGGGACGCCAACAGGGGCAAGGCGGAGGAGATCGCGGAGCAGCTCGCAACCGCTGTCGGCGAGGCTGCGGAAATACACTCCCGCTACTCTCGAGCGCTGGCCAAACTCAAGACGACAGGTGGTCTGGAGATCAGCGCCCGGATGTGGGCGGACGCGGCAAAGGACATACGCGCCGTACGCGATGCCGCCGGGCACTACGCCGACGCCGGAGACATCCCGAAGGGCAAGACGCCCGCGGAGAACGCTGCTTGGTGGGAACACCTGTCGCAGGAGCAGCGGGACGAACTCGCCACGCTCTATCCGGCGAGCGTCGGCGCGCTCGACGGGTTACCGGCGGAAGTCCGGGACGAGGCGAACCGCACCGTACTGCGGACGACTACGGCGGACCTGGAGCTGGAGCGCGCCGCGCTGGTGAGCCAGAAGGACCAGCTGAACCATTACGACCGGTACCGCTACCAGAAGGCCACGCGGCGGATCAAGGAGATCGACGAGGACCTGAAGGGACTCAGATCGGTACAGGATCACCTCGACACCGCCGGAGAGAAATTCCTTCCGGAGCTCTATCTCCTCGGCGTGGACACCGAGAAGGAAGGGCATGCGATTGTGTCGGTGGGGAACCCCGACACCGCCAACAAAATCACCACGTATGTCCCTGGCATGAATACCAACCTCGAAGACATAGAGAAGGATATCACCCGGGCGGAGAATTTTTACCTTGAAGCCACAAATCATGGAACTCCCGACGCTAAATACGCTTCGCTCATGTGGCTCGGTTATGACGCACCACAAGGACCGCTTTCGGTCGCGAGCGAGAATCGCGCCAACGAAGGAGCACCGGTGCTCAATAATTTCTTGGACGGTTTACAAGAATCCCATCAGGGTTCACCCGCGCACGAAACCGTGATCGGCCACAGCTACGGATCTCTCGTCACGGGGAAGATGCTGGCAGGCGACGAGACCCCGCCCGCCGATGCTGTCATCTTCATCGGCAGCCCAGGAGTCGGCGTGGATCACGCTCGAGACCTCAACCTCCCTCCGGAGGCAGTATGGGCCGGAAAGGCGAAAAATGACCTCGTGGCACAGCTTCCAACCCGTTCATTCTGGGATCCTCGAGACTGGGGTCACCGTCCCTTCGGTACCGATCCAACTTCATCGGAATTCGGCGGAAATTCATTCGGAGTCCAGGATGGAAATAAGCTTCCAGTATTTTCCGCACACAGTCTCTACTGGGACATAAACTCTGAATCCTTGAGAAATATGGGACTCATCGCAAACGGAGAATATCCGACGAGCGGGGCGCACTCGGGATGAAGATCCAAAGACCACTGACCGGCCTCCTCCTGGGCTCTCTCTTGTTGACTGGTTGCGGCACCGGAGGAAAAGGGACAGCGGGGGGAGACTCCCCAACCTCTCGGACGTCGAACGAATCCACCGATGAAAATGGAGGCGCCCGGATGAATATGGAAAAAGCAAGACGAACGGCCGACGAATTGATTCAGCAAGCGATCCATGGCGTGAGCCCGGTACCGCGCCTGGAGCAACGCAGCGGAGAAGTGGGGCCGTGCCTGGACCCGAGTGACGGCGGGTCCGAGGACCGTGTGACGCTGACAAAGAACTACTGGCTGCGCGACATCCCCCCCGACCAGGGCAAGGACGTCGTCCGCCAGGTGTTCGAGAACTGGAAGACCGCCGGTCACACCGTCGATGCCGCACCGGACTACGAGCGCAGGGCCGTCGGCGCCAACCTGCGTAGCAAGCCCGACGACTTCCTCATGCAGGTGGCCATGGGCCTCGGCGGCCAGCTCAGTGTGGGCGTCACCTCCCCGTGCTTCTGGGACAAGGAGCCCGACGAGGTCAAGGCCCCCGTCTCCAGTGACCTCGGCCTTCCCCTCCCCACGACCAAGACCGAGTTGAAGGTGCGGCAGCAGGCCCTCAACGGCGTGAAGGACGTCTCCAGCCAGGTTCTGGACGGCCTCATCGGCGGCTGGCCCTCCGAGGAGAAGCCCTACGTGTACGTCCGGAGCCAGGACAGCTCCTGTGTGGGGCAGCATCAGTGGACGTACACCTGTGAGGACGCCCCCGTCGCCGAGCGCGCCTACCAACGGCTGCTGCGCAAGCTGACCGATCGCGGCTGGCGCTTCGAGGCGCCGCCCGAGGAAGTTGCGGCTCAGGGCGGCGACGCGGTGCTGGCTCTGACCCCGGACGAGTACGAGTCCGGGGCCGTGGTCGAGCGCCCACGCGGCAGTGCGGTGATCACCGTGTCCGCCGCGTGGGAACGGGAGTGGCCGCCGCCTTACATGAGCTGAGCGCCGGTACCCGGCGGTCGCGAGGCCGCTCCCGCGTTCAGCCCGCCGCCAGCGCCCCCGTCCGCCGCTGGGTCGTCGCGATCGTCGCCGAGCCGACCACGCGCGTGCCGTCGTACAGGACGATCGCCTGGCCGGGGGCGACGCCGCGGACCGGCGTGTCGAAGCGGACGTGGAGGGTGCCGTCGGTGAGTTCGGCCGTGACCGGGGTCTCGTCGCCGTGGGCGCGCAGCTGGGCGGTGTAGTCGCCGGGGCCGGCCGGGGCGGTGCCGCACCAGCGGGGCTTGAGGGCGGTCAGGGCGGTGACGTCGAGGGCGGCGGCGGGGCCGACGGTGACCGTGTTGTCGACGGGCGAGATGTCCAGCACGTAGCGCGGCTTGCCGTCGGCGGCCGGGTGGCCGATGCGCAGGCCCTTGCGCTGGCCGATGGTGAAGCCGAAGGCGCCGTCGTGGCTGCCGACCTTCGTACCGGACTCGTCGACGATGTCGCCCTCGGCTCGGCCGAGACGGTCGGCCAGGAAGCCCTGGGTGTCCCCGTCCGCGATGAAGCAGATGTCGTGGCTGTCGGGCTTCTTCGCCACGGCCAGGCCCCGGCGCTCGGCCTCGGCGCGGATCTCGCCCTTGGTGGTCAGGGTGTCGCCCAGCGGGAACATGGCGTGCGCGAGCTGGCGCTCGTCCAGCACCCCGAGGACATAGGACTGGTCCTTGGCCATGTCGCTCGCCCGGTGCAGCTCGCGGCTGCCGTCGGGGGCGGTGACGACCGTGGCGTAATGGCCCGTGCACACGGCGTCGAAGCCGAGGGCGAGCGCCTTGTCGAGCAGCGCGGCGAACTTGATCTTCTCGTTGCAGCGCAGACACGGGTTGGGCGTGCGGCCGGCCTCGTACTCCGCGACGAAGTCCTCGACCACGTCCTCGCGGAAGCGTTCGGCGAGATCCCACACGTAGAACGGGATGCCGATGACATCGGCGGCGCGGCGCGCGTCGCGGGAGTCCTCGATGGTGCAGCAGCCGCGTGCGCCGGTGCGGAAGGACTGCGGATTCGCGGAGAGCGCCAGATGCACTCCGGTGACGTCGTGGCCCGCCTCGGCCGCGCGGGCGGCGGCTACGGCGGAGTCGACGCCGCCGGACATGGCGGCGAGTACGCGGAGCGGGCGGGTGCGCTGGGAATTCTGAGTCATAGCCCAACCAGAGTACGGCCCGGGGGAACCACAATCGCGCGAGAATGCGTTGACGAGCATATGGGCGAGAAATCACGGGGTACGGGAAGTCGCGGCACGCACAAGCGCGGGGCCGCCGACGGACCGAAGGCGACCCGCAGGGCGGTGCTGATCGGCGGCGCCGCCGCGGTGCTCGGCGGCGGTGTGCTGGCGCGCGACGAGCTGTCGTGGGCCTGGCGGAAGCTGTCCGTGGGGCACAAGCCGCGCAAGGAGGGCGAGCTGGACTACGCCTCCGCCGAGTGGGTGGCCGCCTCGTCGACGAACTGGCGGATGGCCGACCGCCCCGACGACTACCGCATCGACCGCGTCGTGATCCATGTCGTCCAGGGCAGCTACGCGGTGGCCCTCCAGGTCTTCAGGGACCCCGCTCACGGCGCCGCCGCCCACTACGTGGTGGGCAAGGACGGTCAGGTGGCCCAGATGATCCGCGAGCTGGATGTGGCCTACCACGCGGGAAACCGCAGCTACAACGAGCGGTCCATAGGGATCGAGCACGAGGGGTTCGTGGAGGCGGCGGACTCCTTCGGCGACACGATGTACCGCTCGTCCGCGCGGCTCACCGCCGACATATGCCACCGGTACGACATACCGGTGGACCGCGAGCACATCGTCGGGCATGTCGAGGTCCCGGGAGCGGATCACACGGACCCGGGGAAGGGCTGGAACTGGGACCGGTACATGAGGTTCGTACGGGAGGAGTACGCCCGGCGGAAGACCACGACCGCCCCGGCGGAGTGACCGCGGCCGCCCCGCCGGCTCGGGGCCTGGCCGGCGGTTCAGGCCCGGCCGTCGGCTCACGCCGCCCGTCAGCTCAGGCCCGCGCTCCTGGCCCGGTCCACCACCGGTCCGATCGCCTTCGCGACCGCTTCGACGTCCGCCGGAGTGGAGGTGTGGCCGAGGGAGAAGCGCAGGGTGCCCCGGGCGAGGTCGGGGTCGCTGCCGGTGGCCAGCAGGACATGGCTGGGCTGCGCCACCCCCGCCGTGCACGCCGAGCCGGTCGAGCACTCGATGCCCTGGGCGTCGAGCAGCAGGAGCAGGGAGTCGCCCTCGCAGCCGGGGAAGCTGAAGTGCGCGTTGGCGGGCAGCCGGTGGTCCGGGTCGCCGCCGAGCACCGCGTCGGGCACCGCGTCCCGTACGGCCGCCACCAGCCGGTCCCGCAGCGCGCCGACCTCCCGCGCGAACTCCTCGCGCCGCTCCGCGGCGAGCCGTGCCGCGACGGCGAAGGCCGCGACAGCGGGCACGTCGAGGGTGCCCGAGCGCACATGGCGCTCCTGACCGCCGCCGTGCAGGACGGGTACGGGGGTGTGCTCGCGGCCGAGCAGCAACGCGCCGATGCCGTAGGGGCCGCCGATCTTGTGGCCGCTGACGGTCATCGCGGCAAGGTCCGATCCACCGAAGTCCAGCTCCGTCTGGCCGAACGCCTGAACCGCGTCGGAGTGCAGCGGAACGTCGAACTCCGCAGCCACCTCGGCGAGTTCACGGATCGGCAGGATGGTGCCGATCTCGTTGTTGGCCCACATGACGGTGGCGAGGGCGACATCGCCGGGATTCCGCTCGACGGCCTCCCGCAGCGCCCCGGGCGCCACCCTGCCGTACCGGTCGACCGGCAGGTATTCGACGGTCGCCCCCTCGTGCTCGGCGAGCCAGTCCACGGCGTCGAGGACGGCGTGGTGCTCCAGGGGGCTGGCCAGCACCCGGGTTCTGGCCGGGTCGGCGGCGCGGCGGGCCCAGTACAGGCCCTTCACGGCGAGGTTGTCCGCCTCCGTGCCGCCCGAGGTGAAGACCACCTCGCTGGGCCGCGCGCCGAGGGCCTCGGCGAGCGTCTCACGGGCCTCCTCGACGGTACGGCGGGCCCGGCGCCCGGCGGCGTGGAGCGAGGAGGCGTTGCCGGTGAGGCGGAGCTGGGCGGTCATCGCCTCGATCGCCTCCGGCAGCATCGGAGTGGTCGCGGCGTGGTCGAGATAAGCCATGGTGCGCACGATTCTACGAGCGCGGACGAGCGCGCTCGCAGCAGCCCCGCGGCCGACCCCGCTCCGGCCCCCGGCGGGCCGGAGGGGCGCGGCGCGGCGGAGGCCGACGCTCCGGTTGAATCACCGCGGCCCCGCAGCCCCGCAGCCCGGTGCCTCGGCCGCCCCACCGCCGGCCCGCCGGGCCCGCAGCCCGATGCCTCGGCCGCCCCGCCGCCGGCCTCGTCCGCCGCCCGCCGGCCCGCCGGGGGCCGGCGCTCAGCCGCGCGGAACGCGCGCCAGTTGACGGGACTGGGCGACCAGGCGGTCCGCGCTGTCCCAGACCTCCGCGTCCTCCTCCAGGAAGCCGCCCGCCAGATTGCGGGTGGTGATCGCGATCCGGAGCGGTCCCGGCGCCGGGCGGCAGCGGACGTGCACGGTCAGCTCGACCGTCGGGGTCCACCCCTTGAGCCCGAGGTCGAAGGCGGTCGGCGGCAGCGCGTCCACCGCGAGCAGCAGCGAGAGCGGATCGGGGTCGCGCCCGTCGGCGAAGTCGAACCAGGCGCGCATGTCGCCCTGCCCGGAGGGCGCGCCGAGCGCCCAGCCGACGGTGGCGGGGTCCAGCCGCAGGTCGAGCCGTCCGAGGATCGAGAAATCACCGGGCGGCACCGGGCCGCCGGTCGCGCTCGGGCAGCTCTCGCGGGGCGGGATGGCGGGCGGCTTGGCCGCGGTGCGGGTGTCGTCGGGGAGCGCGTCGAGGTCTCCGTACGAGGCGAGGACCCGGATGCGCTCCACCTCGGTGCCGTCCTCCGCCCGCTGGAAGAGGGACGCCTGCCCGGTGGAGAGCGTGCGGCCGGACCGTACGGTCTCGGTGCGCACCACGGCCGGGCCCGGCTTCGACGGGGTCAGGTAGTGCGCGGAGACGGCGATCGGGTCGGCGTGCGCCAGCGCGTCGCCGAGGGCGCGGCCCACGACCGCCAGCAGACAGCCGCCGTTGACGGCCCCCATGACGGTCCAGTCCGGGGAGAGGTCGGTGTCGTAGACGCCCGGTTCACGCGGGACGACGGCGGTGCCGCGGTCGAACTCACTGTCTCCGATGGATACCTGTGCCATACGGCGCAACGCTACAACACGTCTTTACTAAGCGGTAGCTTAAGTTTTTCACGCGGCGGTCCCCTCCTCCTCGGCCGTGGCGGAGCGCCTGTTCCAGGCCCGCGGCGCCCGCCAGTGGAACCGCATCGCGAGCAGCCGCAGTACGAACGCGGTGAGTACGGCGAAGGCGCTGGTCAGCGCGTTCAGCGCCTCGAAGCGGATGCAGAGCGCCACCATCGAGGCGCCGACGATGGCCGGTACGGCGTACAGGTCGCGGTCCCAGCGCAGCAGCGAGGGCACCTCGTTGGCGAGCACGTCCCGCAGCACCCCGCCGCCGACCGCCGTGGCCAGACCGAGCACGGCGGAGGAGGTGAGGCCGAGACCGTAGGCGTACGCCTTGGTGGTGCCCGCGACACAGAAGAGGCCGAGTCCGGCGGCGTCGAAGACGTTGACCGCGCCCTGGATGCGTTCGACGTGCGGATGCAGGAAGAAGACCAGCGTGGTGGCGACCAGCGGCATGGAGAAGTAGCCGAGGTCGGTGAAGGCGGCGGGCGGCACCGCGCCGATGATCAGATCACGCAGCAGCCCTCCGCCCAGCGCGGTGATCTCGGCCAGCACGGCCATGCCGAAGACGTCGAAGTTCTTGCGTACGGCGAGCAGCGCGCCCGAGATCGCGAAGACGAAGATGCCGACGAGATCGAGCGCGTGCTGGACGGAGGGGGTGAACAGGTCCTGGAGCACCCGGACATTGTGCCGGGGCCGACGGGACACCGTGGAACGGCACCAGGGACGCACGAGCACCGCCGTACCGGCCGATGTCATGCGTCCCTGGTCCCGCGACCGCGTACCCGCGGCAGGGCGGTCCGGGCCCGGAGCGCCCTGCCCGGAGCGGCTACTGCCCCTTGCCCGGCGCCTCTGCTTCCGGAGCACCGGCTCCCTCGGCGTCCGGAGCACCGGCGGCCGGCTTCCCGGCACCGGCACCCGGCTCGGCCAGCTCCACCGTCTCGCGCGTCGCCACCGAGACCGTGTCCTGCGGACGCTGGTCCGGCGCGTTCTCCGGGTGGTGGCAGGCCGCCTGGTGACCGGGCGCGAGCTGGATCAGCGGCGGGTCGGTCGTCTTGCAGATCTCCGTCGCCTTCCAGCACCGGGTGTGGAACCGGCAGCCGCTCGGCGGCGAGATCGGCGACGGCACATCGCCCTTGAGCAGGATCCGGTCGCTCTTGCCACCGCGCCTGCTCGGGTCGGGCACCGGCACCGCCGACAGCAGCGCCTTCGTGTACGGGTGCTTCGGCGACTCGTACAGCGACTTCCGGTCGGCCAGCTCGACGATCTTGCCGAGGTACATCACCGCGATCCGGTCCGAGACATGGCGGATGACCGACAGGTCGTGCGCGATGATCACGTACGTCAGGCCGAGTTCCTTCTGGAGGTCGTCCAGCAGGTTCACCACCTGCGCCTGGATCGACACGTCCAGCGCCGAGACGGGCTCGTCCGCGACGACCAGCTTCGGGTTGAGCGCCAGCGCCCGCGCGATGCCGATGCGCTGGCGCTGACCGCCGGAGAACTCGTGCGGATAGCGGTTGTAGTGCTCGGGGCTGAGGCCCACCAGCTCCAGCAGCCGCTGCACCTCCTTCTTCACCCCGCCCTCGGGCTCGACGCCCTGGAGCTTGAAGGGGGTGGAGACGATCCCGCCGATGGTGTGGCGCGGGTTCAGCGACCCGTACGGGTCCTGGAAGATCATCTGGATGTCGCGGCGCAGGGGACGCAGCGCCCCGGCGGACATGTGGGTGATGTCCTTGCCCTCGAACTCGACCTTGCCGCCGGTCGGTTCGAGCAGCCGGGTGATCAGCCGCCCCATGGTCGACTTGCCGCAGCCCGACTCGCCGACGACGCCGAGGGTCTCCCCCGGGAGCACGTCGAAGGACAGCCCGTCGACGGCCTGGACGGCGCCGACCTTGCGTTTCAGGATGCCTTTGGTGATCGGGAAGTGCTTCACCAGGCCGTTGACCTTGAGGATCGGCTCGGGCCCGTCCGATGCGCCGCCCGTCGCGACCTGCTCCGGAATCTTCTTCGTCAGCTCAGTCACAGCTTCGGCGCAATCTCTTCGGTCCAGATCTGTTCCCGCTCCGCCTTCGACATGTGGCAGGCGGAGAAGTGCCCGTCGGTGATCTCCCGCAGATTGGGACGCTCGGTACGGGTGAGGTTGTCCTTGGGCACGTCGGCGTACGGGCAGCGCGGGTGGAAGGCGCAGCCGGACGGGACGTTGATCAGACTGGGCGGGGTCCCCTTGACCGGCACGAGCCGCTCGGTCTGCTCGCGGTCGATACGGGGCATCGAGCCCAGCAGCCCCCAGGTGTAGGGGTGCTGGGGCTGATAGAAGACCTTCTCCGACGAGCCGCGCTCGATGCAGCGTCCGGCGTACATCACGAGCAGGTCGTCCGCGATCTCGGCGACGACGCCGAGGTCGTGGGTGATGATGACGACCGCCGAGTGGAACTCCTTCTGGAGGTCCCGGATGAGGTCGAGGATCTGCGCCTGGACGGTCACGTCCAGCGCGGTCGTCGGCTCGTCGGCGATCAGCAGCTCGGGGTTGTTCACCAGCGACATCGCGATCATCGCGCGCTGGCGCATACCGCCGGAGAACTGGTGCGGGTAGTCGTTGTAGCGGCGGGCCGGCTCGGGGATGCCGACCCGGTCGAGCATGTCGACGGCCCGCTTCTTGGCGGTCTTCTTGTCGACCTTGTTGTGGACGCGGTACGCCTCCACGATCTGCGCGCCGACGCTGTAGTACGGGTGCAGCGCGGACAGCGGGTCCTGGAAGATCATCGACATCTTGTGGCCGCGCAGCTCGCGCACCCGCTCGGGACCCGCGCCGATCAGCTCCTCGCCGTCCAGCCAGATCTCGCCGGAGATGCGGGCGCGCTCGGAGTTGTGCAGCCCCATGATGCCCAGGGACGTCACGGACTTCCCGGAGCCGGACTCGCCGACGATACCGAGGGTCTTGCCGGCCTGGAGGTCGAAACTGACGCCGTCGACGGACTTCACCAGGCCGTCGTCGGTGTCGAAGTGGATCCGCAGGTCCCGTACGGAGAGGAACGTGCCGTCCGCGCCCCGCGGGGCGGCGGCCGGAGCGCTCGCGGCCGGGCCCGTACCCGCGTCGTCCCCGTTCGCGTGCTTCGTCTTGCTCACGTCGCTCATGAGAGCCTCACCCGGGGGTCGATCGCGGCGTACACGAGGTCCACCAGCAGATTGCAGACAACGATGAAGAAGGCGGCGACCAGGGTCACGCCCATCACGATGGGCAGGTCGCTGCGTGTCACACCCTGGATGGCGTACGCGCCCATGCCCTGGAAGGAGAAGACGCGCTCGGTGATGACCGCGCCTCCCAGGAGCAGCGCGAAGTCCATGCCGAAGATGGTGACGAGCGGGGTCAGCGCGGCGCGCAGGCCGTGCTTGACGACCACCTGGCGCTCCTTGAGGCCCTTGGCCCGCGCGGTTCTGATGTAGTCCTCGCCCATGGTCTCCAGCATTCCGGCGCGGGTGAGCCGCGCGTAGAGGGCGGAGTACAGGAAGGCGAGGGTGCACCAGGGGAGGATGAGGTTCCACGCCCATTCGCCGGGGTTCTCGGTGAAGGGCACGAACTCCAGGTTCTCCCAGATCGTCCAGTGGAAGCTGAACAGGGCGAGGGAGACCAGACCGGTGAAGAACATCGGCAGCGAGACGCCGGCCAGGGCGATGCCCATGGTCAGCCGGTCGAAGATCGAGCCCCGCTTGAGCGCGGAGAGGACACCGATGGCGACACCGGAGACGACCCAGATGACCGCCGCGCCGATGGCCAGCGAGAAGGTGACCGGGATGCGCTGGACGATCTCGGGCCAGACCTCGACGTGGGTCTTGAAGGAGTAGCCGAAGCACGGTGCGTTGCACACCGAGGGGTTGGGGCCGAGGTTGTACTCGGCGCCGACCACGATGGCCTTGATGAAGTGCCAGTACTGGAGGTAGAGCGGATCGTCCAGCCCCAGGTTCGCCTTGATGGCGGCGATGGCGCCGGGGTCGGCTCCCTTACCGACGTACTGGGCGGCCAGTGAGTCGGTCGTCTGGCCGCCCAGGCGGGGCACCAGGAAGAAGATCGCGAACGTGACTGCGCTGACCACCAGCAGCAGCAACACCGCGGCGAATACGCGTCGGATGATGTACGCAGCCACAGCCGTGCGGTACCGGGTCGTACGAGCGGGGTGCGCCCGTACGACCCGGCACCTTCACCTGCCTTTCGGGGGGTGCTGTTTGATGTAACAGGTGTTACTGAGTGTGTTACCGAGTGTGCTGTTCGGTGTCGTCCGGACTTACTTGTCCGAGCTCATCAGCACGTAGTCGTACATACCGAGGTACGACTCGGCGACGGTGACGTTGGTCGCCGACTCCGGGCGGTAGAGCAGGTTCTTCTTGTAGAACAGCGGCACCGCGGACGCGTTCTCCATGACCAGCTTGTCGACCTCGGCCCACTTCTCACCGCGGGCGACGGTGTCGAGGGTGCCGATGCCGTCGGTCAGCGCCTTGTTGATCTTCGGGTCGTTCAGCTCCATCAGGTTCGTGCCACCGGACGGCTTGATGGCCGAGCCGTTCACGATCGAGTCGAGGAAGCCGTACCCGGTGGGCCAGTCGGCACCCCAGGCCATCATCATCAGACCGGCGTTGTTGTCGTGGACCCACTTGGGCGAGCCCGCGAAGTCGGTGAAGTACTTGTCCGCCGGGAACTGCTTGATGTCGGCGGTGATGCCGATCGCCTTCAGGCTCTGCTGGATCTGCGTGGCGGCCTGGACCTCGTCGGGACGGTCGGAACGCGCCGTCAGCGAGGTCTTGAAGCCCTTCGGCTTACCGCACTTGGCGAGCGCTTCCTTGGCCTTGTCCGCGTCGCCCTTGCTGCCGGCGGACGGGTACAGGTCGAACTTCTTGTACCCGGCGACCGACGGCGGGATCATCGTGGAGGCGGGCTCGCCCTTGACCGAGCCGCCGACCGCGTCGACCACACCGGCCTTGTTCACGGCGTACTGCACGGCCTTGCGGCAGTCGATGTTGTCGAACGGCTTCACGTTGACGTTCATCGCCAGGTACTGGAGCGCGCCCGCGTAGGGGTTGTCCGTCCGGGCCTTCTCGGCCGGCTTGACGAGCACCTTCGGCTGCGTCTTGGACTGGAGCCCGGTGCCGGCGATGTCCGCGGTGATCGTGTCGCTGAGCAGGTGCTCGTCGACCGTCGAGGCGTTGACGTTGAACTTCAGCTCGATCTTGTCGGGCAGCGCCTTGCGGACCGGGTCGGTCGCCTGGTCCCACTCGGGGTTGCGGGAGAAGGTCGCGCCGCGGCTCTCGCTGTACGAGTCGAACTTGTACGGGCCCGAGGACACGATGTTCTGGACGTACTCGGCGCCCTTGTCGGCCTTCTGCGGGACCGGGGCCGTCTGCGAGAACGCGGCCAGGTAGTCCATGTCGGCGAACGGCTTGTTCAGCTTGAAGGTGATCGTGTACTTGTCCGGGGTCTCGATGGACTTGAGGCCGCCCTTGGACTTGTCCTTGTACGGACCCTTGTACTTCTCACCACCCTCCAGGTACGACTTGAAGTACGTCGGGCCGTTGGATATGGCCTCGGGCGCGAAGTTGGAGCGCTCGATCGCGTACTTGACGTCCGCCGAGGTGATCTCGGTGCCGTCCTGGAACTTGACGCCCTTGCGGAGCGTGTACGTCCAGGTCTTGGCGTCGGCGCTGCCCTTGCCCAGCGAGGTCGCCAGGTCGGGGACGACCGTGAGGCCCTCCTTGCCGGCGGCGGGCTTGAACGTCACCAGGGAACGGGCGTACAGGCGGGAGAAGTTCTGCACCCAGCCGTAGTACGTGTTGCCCGGGTCCAGGGAGTCCGGGCCACTGGAGTGCTCGTAGGTGACCGTCCCCCCCTTCTTGGTGCTGGCGTTGACGATGCCGCTCAGCCCGGCATCGGCCTTCGCGCTGCCGCCCCCCTTGCCGCCGCTGTCCTTGCTGTCACTGCTGCCACAAGCGGTCGCACCCAGCGCCACCGCCAGCGTGACCGCGATGGCCGATGCTGTCTTTCTGCTGTTCATCCTGAGGAAAGCCCCCTCGATTGACCGGTGCGGCAGGGCCGCGATTACTTGCCACGGGGGTCGAGTGCGTCGCGCAGCCCGTCCCCCAGCAGATTGAAGGCCAGCACGGTGATGAAGATCGCCATGCCAGGAATGATCATGTACATCGGGTCGACCTGGTAGAGATCGACCGCGGTGGACAGCATGCCGCCCCACGAGGACTGCGGCGGGGCGATACCGACGCCCAGGAAGCTCAGGGACGCCTCGAAGAGGATGTTGGTGGGGATCAGCAGCGTCGCGTAGACGAGGATCGGCGCGATCAGGTTGGGCAGCAGCTCCCGGAAGAGGATGAACGGGCCGCGGGCGCCGAGCGACCGGGCCGCCTCGACGAACTCCCGTTCACGCAGGCTCATGGTCTGCGCGCGCACGATCCGGCCGATGTAGGGCCAGCTGAAGAAGCCGATCACGAAGATCAGTACCGCGATGCGCAGCGAGAGCCCTTCGAGCCCGAAGACACTGCCCTGGAGCGACGCGGAGATGGAGATCGCGAAGAGGAGCAGCGGGAAGGCGAGGAAGGTGTCCATCATGCGGCTGATCGCGGCGTCGACCCAGCCGCCGTAGAACCCGGCCACCACGCCCATCACGACGCCGATGACGACGGAGAGCATCGTGGAACCGGCCGCGACGACCAGCGAGACCCACGAGCCCTCGATGATGCGGGCCAGGATGTCGCGGCCGGTCTGCGGCTCGACACCCAGCGGGTGGTCCCAACTCATCCCGCCGAAGCTGCCCTTGGGGGCCAGCAGGGTGGGGTCCACCAGGTCCTGGTTGAAGGCGTTGGGGTCCAGCCCGAAGATCGACTGGAGCGGCTTGGACAGTACGGCGACAAGGACCAGGAGGATCACGACGATCGCGCCGGCCACGGCGACTTTGTCCCGTTTGAAACGCGTCCACGCGATCCGGCCGAGCGAGCGACCCTCGATCTGCTTGCCCCCGGCGCCCTCCAGGACCGCTTCCGGCGGAGACTGCGCCGCCGACCCGGTGGTCTCGATAGGTGCCGTCATTGCGCTGGAGACCCCTCTCGGCCGACGGTGGCCGGCCCATGACCGCCGCTGTAGCGGCTCGTTCACATCAGATTTCGCACAGTGGTCCCCCTGGATCCGGGGGACTGCTTCTTGGAGCGCATCGCACACTAGTACGTGCGGAGACCACTTGCTGCACGGAGTCTTCAGCTACGAAGCGATCACCCGCCAGCCCTCACGGTGAATGGTTGCCCAAACGTGATGCGAAAAGAGGATTACCGTTATCCGGACACGATTTTCGGGTCAACGGACGATGTGGGTCACTAATCCACCAGATCGGGCATGCCGCCCAACTACCCACATGAATGATGGAATTAACCCATCCGATCCTCCGGAATGTCCGCCCCCGGAGGAGCGGACGCGGGCGGGAGCGCAGGTCCGGACCTTGTTCCCGGCCCCGCCACCGCGCCCCGTACGCCCGGCGCGCGCGCCGCTCAGTAACCAACGGGTCCGGGCGGCGGGTACCCGTATCCGGGCGCGCGGTCCCCGCCCGCGGGCGCCGCGTGCGCCTCCCGGTCGTAAAACGGACGGGAGTTGGAGCGCAGCCACATTGTTACCGGGTCGTATTCGTCGGACATCGCGACGGTGGAGACCGGCAGCCCGTCCGGTACGGCGGCGATCGACTGACGCATCATCGCGTGCACGGAGTCGACGGAGGCGGGGCTCGTGTCGTACAGATCGAGACCGATGGCGAGGTACGGCACCCCGAGCGCGGGCTGCACCCAGGTACGGCGCAGCGAGCGGACGGCGGGCGTGCGGTGCGCGTTCTGCGTGAGCAGGGCGTAGAACTGCGGGAGCGGTACGGCGGGTTCGGACAGCCGCAGCGGTCCCGCGGGCATCCGGTCCAGGCCGGTGGCGATACGGCGCAGATCGAGCCAGGGGACGCCGACACCGCCGCCGGGGGCGTGCGGATTGAGCCAGATTCCCCAGCGGTCCGGGTAGAGGGCGCGGGCGATGTCGCGGCCGGTGACCACCTCGTGGGCGCGGGTCCAGCCGCTGACGGCGAGTTCCTGGGCTGAGGTGACGCAGGGGGCGTAGCCCACTCCGTCGACCTCCATGTTTCCGTACTGGGCGTCGGGCGAGCCGGCCCCGCCGTGCCAGAGCAGCATCCAGACGCTGTCCTCGTCGAGGGCCCGGAGCAGCGCCTCGTACGCGTCGTACCGTCCGGGCGCCACCTGACGCAGCATGTGCTCGACCTGCCCGGCCGCCGCGGTGCCTGACGCGCTCACTGTGGGTTCCGCCCCTCGTCGATCCACCATTCGCCCAGCTCCCCCGGGCACCATCCGGGCTCACGGTGCGGCGGCCCGGCCGGAAACAGCTTAGGCGGTGTCGTGGACATCCCGGCTGGCCGACGGCCGCGCCCCGCCCGGCAGTCGGGACGCGGGGCCCGGCGCCGTCCGGCCGGGCTCGGGGGGCCTGCGCCGCTTCCCCGCACCCGGCCGGATGCGGGCGAACGTCCCTAGCCGCGCTGGTAGAAGGGCCGCACCTTGGCCAACAGCCAGTCGGCGACCGGGTCCTGGGCCAGGTCCAGCAGCAGCAGGTTGACCGGCCAGCCGACCTCCACCCGGCCCAGGGCCCGGCCCAGCGCGTCCATCGGGGCGTTGCGTTCGGCGGCCTCCCAGGACGAGAGCTGGACGCCTATGAAAAGCACCGGGGGCTCGCCCTCGACGCTGGCGAGCGCGCGACGCGCGGACAGGACGACGCCGACGGCCTCGAACTCGGCCGCCGCGGCGGCGAGGAAGTCCACCGGGTCCTCCTGCCAGTCCGGCTCGAAGAGCCGGGCCCTGCCCCCGCTGGCCGGGCCGTCGAGCGGGGTACAGCCCGCCCGGCACAGCTCGGCGACGGCGGGCGGCGGCAGCGGCATGCCGACCAGCCCTCCCGGGTTGACCACGACGCCGAGCTGCGGCGGCAGGCCCCTGGCGAAGTCGCGGGCGGGCGCGACGGTGAAGGCCATGTGGGTGCCGACGCAGGTGCGGAACTGTTCCGCCGAGCTGAACACCGGGACGTAGGCACCGCCCTCGATGTCCATCGTGGGCAGATCGAGCGAGGCGCTGTCGGTGCCACCGCCGTTGGGCAGCGGCACCCAGACCTCGCTGCGTCCGAGTACCTCGATCAGCCGTGCTCCCGCGCCCTCGACACCGAGCGAGGCGGCGAGCACCTCTTCCAGCTCATTGCCCGGCCATGCTGTGTCCACTGTCCTCATTCCTCCGCCTCGACCCTGCGGCAGCACCTTACGGCGTACCGGCCGCGTGGGTCCCGGCCGCGGCGGTCCGGAACACGATGCGCTCCAGCGCCCCGGCCGCCTCCCGGTCCAGGAGCACGGCGGAGGCGCACCCCGCCGGGAGCAGCCCGCTCTCGGCGCGGGCGAGCAGCCGGCCCACCGCGCGGCGGTGCCGGGCGAAGGCGTACCGGGAGACTCCGCGCCCCCGCTCGCGCTGTCCGGCGCGGGCGATCTCGGGCTCGACGTCCAGCAGCAGGAGGTGGAGCAGCCGGCCACGCCGGCCGCTCTCGCGGGCCAGCCAGCTCCGGACCCAGCTCTGCGTGCCGCAGTCGTGGACGACGGCGCCGGAGCCGGAGCGCAGCGCGCGCCACAGGCCCGCGTAGTGGGCGAGGCGTACGAGCGGACGGTAGAGGGGGTACGGCAGGGCGGGCGGCAGCAGTCGCGCCCAGCGGTCCCTGGCGTCCTGGGAGTCGATTCCCCCGCCCGGCACCGTCCGCCGGATGAGGGTGGACTTGCCGCTGCCGGGCAGCCCGGAGACGACCACCACGTCCCCGGTGGCGAAGACCAGGGTGTGCGGCGCCCCGCCGGGCCGGCCGCGTAAGTCCCGTACACCCGGTCCCGTATCCGTGATGGTGTCCCCGGCGGGTGCTCCCGGCTGGGCGGGTACGCGCGCCGTCGCCCCGGCCGCCGGATACGTTCCGGACCCCTGCGACATCATTCGCGTCCCCCTGTCAGTCCGCTGCCGGTCCGCCGTCCGCGGGGACCGGTCCTCGCCGCTGTGCACGACCCTTGCCCACGAAGTGTAAAGAAATGGCAATGTCGCACAAGCTTCTCACCCGGCCGGGCGAGATCGGGGCCTGCGGCCCCGATCCGCGCCGACGCGTGCGATGATGTGCCCGCCAACTGCATACTGGCCGTTTGAATCCGCGCGGGAGAGTCCCGGTCACCGTGTGCGCCGGGCGCCGAAGGAGCAAGTTCCTCCCTTGAATCTCTCAGGCCCCGTACCGCGTGGATGAGGCAGATCTGAAAAGCGGGCCGCGGTGACAGCGGCTCCACCCAAGGTGCAAGTCACGACCCGCGTGCGTGTGTACGTGTGGCCGTGGTGAACCTCTCAGGTTCCGATGACAGATGGGGAGGACCGTCCTCGCCGTCATGCCCTGGGAGCCACACCGATGAGCCATGTCCCCCCGAGCAGCACCCCCGCCGCGTCCGCCGGCCCCCGTACGACCGCCCTCGACTCCGTGCACCGCGCGCTGGGCGCGACGATGACCGACTTCGCGGGCTGGGACATGCCGCTGCGGTACGGCAGCGAGCGGGACGAACACCTCGCCGTACGGACCCGCGCCGGCCTCTTCGACCTCTCCCACATGGGTGAGATCACCGTGTCGGGCCCGGCGGCGGGAGCACTTCTGGACTACGCGCTGGTCGGCGATATCGGTGCGCTCGCCGTGGGCCGGGCCCGCTACACCATGATCTGCCAGGAGGACGGCGGCATCCTGGACGACCTGATCGTCTACCGCCTCCAGGACGACGAGTACATGGTCGTCGCCAACGCCTCCAACGCCCGCGTGGTGCTGGATGCCCTGAACGCGCGCTCCGAGGGGTTCGACGCCGATGTGCGCGACGACCGTGACGCGTACGCGCTGCTGGCCGTCCAGGGTCCCGAGGCCGCCGGCATCCTGAAGTCCGTGACGGACGCCGATCTGGACGGGCTCAAGTACTACGCGGGGCTGCCCGGCACGGTCGCCGGGGTCCCCGCGCTGATCGCCCGCACCGGCTACACGGGCGAGGACGGCTTCGAGCTGTTCGTCGAGCCCCGGTACGCCGAGCGGCTCTGGCAGGCGCTGACCGAGGCGGGCCGGGGCGTCGGCCTGGTGCCGTGCGGGCTGTCCTGCCGTGACACCCTGCGCCTTGAGGCGGGCATGCCGCTGTACGGGAACGAGCTGTCCACCGCCCTCACCCCGTTCGACGCGGGCCTCGGCCGGGTCGTGAAGTTCGAGAAGACGTCGAACGGCGGCTCCTTCGTCGGGCGCGCGGCGCTGGAGGCGGCGGCCGAGCGGGCCGCGAGCGCCCCGCCGCGCAAGCTGGTCGGCCTGATCGCCGAGGGCCGCCGGGTGCCGCGCGCCGGCTACCCGGTGGTGGCCGGCGGGGCGAAGGTGGGGGAGGTCACCTCGGGCGCCCCCTCGCCGACCCTGGGCCGGCCGATCGCGATGGCGTACGTCGACGCGGAGCACGCCGGTCCCGGCACCGAGGGCGTCGGTGTGGACATCCGGGGCTCCCACGAGCCGTACGAGGTCGTGGCGCTGCCGTTCTACAAGCGCCGGAAGTGATACGGCCGGGCCGGGCGCGTCCGTACGCCTCCGGCCCGCCACGCCCCACCGTCCCGGTCCACCTCGGGTCCGTCCCGGTCCACCTCGGTCCGTCCCGTCCGTCTCGGTCCGTAAGACGACTGTTCCGCACCACACCCCCGCGTACAGGAGAATTCAGGTCATGAGCAACCCCCAGCAGCTGCGCTACAGCAAGGAGCACGAGTGGCTGACGGCCGCCGACAACGGCGTGTCGACGGTCGGCATCACGGAGTACGCGGCGAACGCGCTCGGTGACGTCGTGTTCGCCCAGCTCCCCGAGGTCGGTGACACGGTGACCGCGGGCGAGACGTGTGGAGAGCTGGAGTCCACCAAGTCCGTCAGCGATCTCTACTCCCCTGTGACCGGCGAGGTCACCGAGACGAACCAGGACGTCGTGGACGACCCCTCGCTGGTGAATTCCGCCCCCTTCGAGGGCGGCTGGCTGTTCAAGGTGCGCGTCGCGGAGGAGCCCGAGGACCTGCTCTCCGCCGACGAGTACAAAGAGTTCTCCGGCAACTGACACCCCAGGGACTGTGATGTCTTCGAATTCCCTTCTGAACGCCTCGCTCCACGAACTGGACCCCGACGTCGCCGCCGCTGTCGACGCCGAACTCCACCGACAGCAGTCCACCCTCGAAATGATCGCCTCGGAGAACTTCGCTCCGGTCGCTGTCATGGAGGCGCAGGGCTCCGTCCTGACCAACAAGTACGCCGAGGGCTACCCGGGCCGCCGCTACTACGGTGGCTGTGAGCACGTCGACGTGATCGAGCAGATCGCCATCGACCGGGTGAAGGCGCTCTTCGGGGCCGAGCACGCGAACGTACAGCCGCACTCGGGTGCCCAGGCGAACGCCGCCGCGATGTTCGCGCTGCTCTCCCCCGGCGACACGATCATGGGTCTGAACCTCGCCCACGGCGGGCACCTGACCCACGGCATGAAGATCAACTTCTCCGGCAAGCTCTACAACGTCGTCGCCTACCACGTGGACGACGCGACCGGTCAGGTCGACATGGCCGAGGTCGAGCGGCTCGCCAAGGAGTCCCGGCCGAAGCTGATCGTGGCCGGCTGGTCCGCCTACCCCCGGCAGCTGGACTTCGCCGCGTTCCGCCGGATCGCGGACGAGGTCGGCGCGTACCTGATGGTCGACATGGCGCACTTCGCCGGTCTGGTCGCCGCGGGGCTGCACCCCAACCCGGTGCCGCACGCCCATGTCGTGACCACCACCACGCACAAGACCCTGGGCGGTCCGCGCGGTGGGGTGATCCTCTCCACCAAGGAACTGGCGAAGAAGATCAACTCCGCGGTCTTCCCGGGCCAGCAGGGCGGCCCGCTGGAGCACGTCATCGCGGGCAAGGCGGTCTCCTTCAAGGTGGCGGCCGGCGAGGAGTTCAAGGAGCGCCAGCGGCGCACCCTGGAGGGCGCCCGGATCCTCGCCGACCGGCTGACCCGTCCGGACGTGACCGAGGCGGGCGTCTCGGTGCTCTCCGGCGGCACGGACGTCCACCTGGTCCTGGTCGATCTGCGCGACTCGGAGCTGGACGGCCAGCAGGCCGAGGACCGGCTCCACGAGATCGGCATCACGGTCAACCGCAACGCCGTCCCGAACGACCCGCGTCCCCCGATGGTCACCTCGGGTCTGCGCATCGGCACCCCGGCGCTGGCCACCCGCGGCTTCACGGCCGAGGACTTCACCGAGGTCGCGGAGATCATCGCGGCGGCGCTGAAGCCCGAGTTCGACCGCGAGGCGCTGGCGGGCCGGGTCACCGCGCTCGCCGCGAAGCACCCGCTGTACCCCGGTCTGTAATCACCCGTACAGCCCGGTTCGGCGGGGCACCGCGCACACTGGAACAGTGCGCGCGGTGCCCCGCACCGTGCCCACCGTTCCCTCCGCACCACCCCGGCGGACAACGGCGTCCGCCAACCGGCAACAAGGAGTCCCACCGTGGCCATCTCGGTCTTCGACCTGTTCTCGATCGGCATCGGCCCGTCCAGTTCTCACACGGTCGGCCCCATGCGCGCGGCCCGGATGTTCGCCCGCCGCCTCAAGAACGAGGGCCTGATCGCCCATACGGTCTCGATACGGGCCGAGCTGTACGGCTCCCTCGGCGCGACCGGCCACGGCCACGGCACCCCCAAGGCCGTCCTGCTGGGCCTGGAGGGCAACTCCCCTCGGACGGTCGACGTGGAGAACGCCGACGCCGAGGCGGAACGTATCCGCACCAGCGGCCGGCTCCAGGTGCTCGGTATGCACGAGATCGCCTTCGACGCCGAGGAGGACCTGGTCCTGCACCGCCGCAAGGCCCTGCCGTACCACGCCAACGGCATGACGGTCGCGGCGTACGACGCCGACGGCGGCACGCTCCTGGAGAAGACGTACTACTCGGTGGGCGGCGGTTTCGTCGTGGACGGGACCGTGCTCGATGCGGACGGCACGGCGAAGGACCGCATCGTGCCCGACGACACCGTGCTGAAGTACCCCTTCCGCACCGGCGACGAGCTGCTGCGGCTCTCCGCCGACACCGGTCTGTCGATCTCCGCGCTGATGCTGGAGAACGAGAAGGCGTGGCGCACCGAGGACGAGATCCGCGCCGGGCTGCTGGAGATCTGGCGGGTCATGCAGGCGTGCGTCGCGCGCGGCATGTCCCGCGAGGGCATCCTCCCCGGCGGCCTCAAAGTCCGCCGTCGCGCCGCCCACTCGGCCCGCCAGCTGCGCGCCGAGGGCGACCCGCAGGCCCACGCCATGGAGTGGATCACGCTCTACGCCATGGCCGTCAACGAGGAGAACGCCGCCGGCGGCCGCGTCGTCACCGCGCCCACCAACGGCGCCGCCGGCATCATCCCGGCCGTCCTGCACTACTACATGAACTTCGCCGCGGGCGGCGCGACCGGGACGGAGAAGGACGACAACGTCGTCCGTTTCCTCCTCGCGGCCGGCGCCATCGGCATGCTCTTCAAGGAGAACGCCTCCATCTCCGGCGCCGAGGTCGGCTGCCAGGGCGAGGTCGGCTCGGCCTGCTCCATGGCCGCCGGCGCCCTCGCCGAGGTCCTCGGCGGCTCGGCGGAGCAGGTCGAGAACGCCGCCGAGATCGGCATGGAGCACAACCTCGGCCTCACCTGCGACCCGGTCGGCGGCCTGGTCCAGATCCCCTGCATCGAGCGCAACGGCATGGCGGCGGTCAAGGCGGTCACGGCGGCGAAGATGGCGCTGCGGGGCGACGGAAGCCACAAGGTCTCCCTGGACAAGGTCATCAAGACCATGAAGGAGACCGGCGCCGACATGTCCGTCAAGTACAAGGAGACGGCGCGGGGCGGGCTCGCGGTGAACATCATCGAGTGCTGACGGGGCGGGCCTGATCAGCGCACCGCCCGTGCGGGTGCCGGGCGCGCGGTCAGCCTCGGGGGCCTTCGCCGTCCGGTACGGCGTCCGTGTCCGCGGCGACATCGGCGAAGTACGCGCGGAGCACCCGCGGGCGGAGGCCGTACCGCCGCTTGAACGAGGCGTCGCGGCGGCCGAGTTCGGCCGCCTCCAGGCCCCGGGCCCACGCCTGGCGCGTCACATGCGCGTACGCGACGCAGAAGGGGCTGAATCCCACGAGAGGGCCGTCGGCGGTCAGGCGGAAGCCGTAGCGCTCGTAGTGGTCGGGGTCGCGGTGGACGTCGGGGTGCACGGGCAGGGTGACGAACCGTCCGCCGGGCCGCAGCGCCTCGGCGGCCGTCCCGCACAGGCCGACGAGTTCGTCGTAGGTGGTGGCGTACGGCAGTACGTACACACCCAGGACCAGGTCGAAGCCGCCCGCCGGTCCGGCCGGCAGGCTGCCGACACAGCCGATGCCCAGACCTTCTTTCGTGGCCCGGCGGGCTCGCTCCGGTGAGGCACCTTCCCGGCCCGTTCTCCGGGATGCGGGTCCCGGCCGGGGATGCGTGCCCGCGTTGAACGCTTGCGCTCTCGTGAAATCGACGGGACGTCCTCGGTCCCGGTAAAGAACAGGAAGATCTGTCGGACCGCCACTCCCGCGATGGCGCCCTGAGCAGGATGATGAGCAGAGGAACGGGACCCGGGGTCCGGGAATGACGTCCTGTGACGATCCGCTGGTCCGCCCCTCGAATGTGTCCCGCCATGACCGGTGCGCGCGCCCCTCCGACGCCGGCGCCGCCGTCATGAGCCCGACGGGCGCGGGAGCGAGGCTCACCCGAGGAGGCAGGGTCTTGGTACGCGATCAGCCCAATCACCGCCTCGCCGCTCTGCTCGGCGAGGCCGGCTGGAGTGCCGCGGAGCTGGCGAGGGCGGTCAACGGCCTGGGGGCCGCACAGGGGCTGCCGCTGCGCTACGACCGCACCTCGGTCGCCCACTGGCTCGCCGGCTCCCGCCCCCGGTCTCCCGTCCCCACCCTGGTCGCGTCGGCGTTCAGCCGCCGCAGCGGCCGCCTGATCACCGCGGAGGAGACCGGCCTCGCGCACTACGGGGCCGACGACCCGCTCCCGCCCCATCAGTCCCGGCGGGACGATGTCCTGGACCGGTTGACGGCCCTGTGCCGCGCCGACACCGACCCCACGCGGCGGATTCCGCTGGCCGGCTCCGCCTACAGCCTCGTCGCCGCCACCGCGCCGGCCTGGGGCGGGGGCCGCCCCGTCGGCGCCGCTCCGGCGCGGGTCCCCGCTCTGGTGCCCCGGGCCACCGCCGCTGACCTGCGGAGGATGCAGTGGATGATCCTCGCGTTCGCGGATCTCATGGAGCGCCACGGCGGAGCCCACGCGCGCACCGCCCTGACGATCTATGTCGCCGACGACACGGGCGGTGTGCTGGCCGCTCCGGCGCTGCCCTCACTGCGCCGGGAGCTGTTCACCGGAGCGGGGCAACTCACCCATCTGCTGGGCCGTATGAGCATGGACGCCGGCCATCAAGGGCTGGCGCAGCACTACTTCACCGCCTCCCTGGAGCTGGCGCGCGAGGGCGACGACCGTCGTCTCTACGCGATCACCCTGCGGGCCATGAGCCTCCAGGCACTGCATCTCGGTTTCGTCCAGCACGCGTGGCAGCTCGCCGACGCCGCCGTGGACACCGCCGGTCCGCGTACCGACCCGTCGACCCGGGCCTTTCTGCTGAGTCAGCGCGGCCTGACCCACGCCCACGCGCGGCGCCGTCGTGAAGCCGTCAGGGACCTGGCGTCGGCCGAGGCCCAGCACGACCGCGCGAGCGGTCCGGCCGGGCCCTTCACCCTCTATCCCCGTGCCGGCCTCGACTATCAGCGTGGCCGGGCCCTGCTCGCCCTGGGAGATCCGGTCCAGGCGGCCCGCGCCCTGGAGACAGCGGCCGGGGCCCGTGCCGGCGACCGGCACAGGTCCAGCGCTCTCACCCGCGCGCGCCTCGCGGAGACCCTCCTGGCCCAGGGGCGTCTGGAGGAGTCATGCGTCCACTGGGACGTCTTCCTCGACCACTACCCGTACCTGCGCTCGGCCACCGCGGACCGCGCTCTGCGGCAGCTGCGTACGTCCCTGCGCGGCTTCCGGCACCAGCCGCACGCCGCCGCCGTCCTGCGTCGCGCCCGGTCCCTCACCCCCCGGCCCCGTCGTCGGCCGCCCTGACCCGACGGGGTCGCGAGGAGGGCTCGTTGCCTGTGTCGCCGTGTCCGGAAGCTGTCCACCGACCGGGCCCAGCGGACTGAAAGCGAAGGGATCGTCCATGGGCGATGTCTACTCCACGGCCGGAGCTCAGGGGAGGGACCGCGCCACCCCGGTGCGGTAACAAGCCGCAGGGACGACTCCGGTCTGCTCCATCTGCCCGAGCACGGCCGGCCGGGGCGCCCGTCCCCCGCCGAAGCGCCCCGCCGCGACCCGGTCAGCGGGTGCTGAGCCAGTGCGGGTCGGGAACGACCGTCAGGATCGCCGAGACCAGCAGGACCAGCGCGAGTACGGCCAGCTCGGCGCGGGCGGGCCGGGTGGCGTCGGTCCCGCGGCGCAGCCTGTGGCGGGCCGTGAGCGCGAGCGCCGCGACCGTCAGGACCAGGAGGAGCTTGACGATCAGGACACGGCCGTAGGCCGTGGCGAGGACGACGTCGGCGGGCAGTCTGCGCAGCGTGGAGAACGTGCCGGTGACGGCGAGGGCGGCGAAGAGGGGGCCCGCGAGCCGGGCGTAGCGCGCCAGTACCTGTCGCGCGCCGGCCGGGTCCGCGCGCCGCAGCCACATGGTGTGCAGGGCGTGGAGCAGCCCGCCGGTCCACAGGGCGGCGGCGCCGAGGTGGACGACGGTGAGCGCGGCGCCCAGCAGGGGGGTGTACGGCTCCGGGTGCGCCCGGAGCGCCTCGGCGCCGATCACCACGGCGAGCGGCACCGCGGCCAGGGCCGGGCGGTTCAGCGCCACGCACCCGGCGGCCAGCAGGAAGCCGTTGGCCATGACGAGCAGGAGGCGACCCTCGACCGTCCCGTACACCTCGGTGAGGTCGAGTCCGCTGACGGCGGCCAGCAGCAGGATCTGTCCGGCGGACGCCGCCGCTCCGACGAGCGCGGCGGTGACCGCCCGGCTCCGTGGCAGCGGGCCGCCCCGGGCCAGCCGGACGCCCACCAGTTCACCGAGGTGGAGCGCGAGGGCGGCGAAGACGGCGACGCGCAGGACGGTCGTCGCACCCGCCGCGGGAATCCGCAGCTCGCCGGTGCCCCGCGCGGCGAGGCCGGCGCCGAGCAGCGCGACGAGGAGCGCGAGCAGGACGGCACCGGCGGCGAGGCCCGCCGTGAGGACGGCCCCGCGGGGTACGGAGCGACGGGTCTCCTCGGCGGACGAATCCGGGAATGTCACCGGTTGATCCTCTTATCCCGGTCGGCCACTCGGCAACGCGACTACGGCAAATGCCGCACACTTCGCGAGTCGGGGCCGGAACGCCCACGGGTCGCGGGCGTTCCAGCGGGACGGTCGTCGCGGGGCCCTGCCGGGCTCGGACGGAAGACCTCAGCCTCGCCAGGGCTTGTAGTGCGGGTTGTCCTGGCATTCGGCCATGGTCTCGGTCTTCCGCGCCTTGTCGACCGGACAGGCACCGACGATCAGCTCCCGCGAGACGCCGCCGGGAAAGGCGACCTCCTCCCGGTGGGCCGCCTTGTGGGTGGCACCGATCGTCCTGTTCACATCGATGCCGCCGGGGGCGTCGATGTAGTAGTTGAAGGTGTGCGTGGCGCCCTGCTTGTAGAGGTCGTGGTCGTAGCTCGTGGAGACGTACGGCGAGTCCTGGCCGGCCAGGACGTGCTGCGCCACGTCGTACTGGCCGTCGACCGGTGCCTTCGGCAGGAAGCCCTGCTCGAAGACGATCTCCGGCGGCCGGCTCTCCGCGCGGTAGAGCTGTTTGCAGTCGGTGCGCCAGGACGGCGTCGGGCTGATGCGGTCCGCATCGACGCTGTGGTCGGCCGCGGCGAACAGGGGATCGGTGACGGACGGGCAGTCGCTGTCCGCCGGGACGGCCTCGGTGGCCCCGGCGGCCCCGGTGGCGGACGCGGAGTCCGGTGCGGGGCCCCCCGCCGGGTCCGGTGTGGTGGTGGCGGATGCGGAGGCCGGGAGGAGCACGGCGCAGACGGACAGCGCGAGCGCAGCGGCCCGCCGCCGGTTTCGTGGAGCGATCATGGGATGCACCCTCCACGCCGTACGGCGGCGGGCCGTGGACCGCCACCCGTTCGGGGGCGTGTCGGTTCGGAACGATGGCCGGTGCGCGACGAGTTGGGCCGGGCGGGTCGGGTCAGCGGAAGACGCCGGTGTGGCCCAGGGAGTAGCGGCCGGGCTGCGGGTAGACCGCCAGCCCGTGCGGGCCGCCGCCCACCGGGATCCGGGCGAGCTCCTCGCCGCTGGCGGTGTCGATCGCGTACACCTCGGAGTCGTAACGCCCGGCCAGCCACAGGACCTTGCCGTCCGCCGAGACACCGCCCATGTCGGGGCTGCCGCCCTCGGGCAGGTGCCACTTCTTGGTCAGCCGGTTCTTGGGGAAATCGAAGATCGAGATGGTGCCCTCGCCCCGGTTGGAGATGTACATCTCCTTGGAGTCGCGGCTGACGTACAGCCCGTGGCACCCCTCGCCGGTGGGCAGCAGCTTGGGGGTGGTGAACTTCTCCCCGTCCAGCACCCAGACGCCGTTGGCCATCATGTCCGCGATGTAGAACGTCTTGCCGTCGGGCGAGATCTTCACGTCCTGGGGCATCGCGTCGTCGAAGGGCAGCTCCTGCTGGCCGATGACCTCCATCTTCTCCGTGTCGACCTTGAGGAGTTCGGCGGAGAACTCGCAGGAGACGATGAAGTACCGGCCGTCGGCGGAGAAGTCCGCGTGGTTGACGCCGGCGCAGGTGACCGGGACGGTCTTCTTGATCTCCATGGTGTGCGGGTCGCGGAAGACCAGTTCGTGGTCGAGCGAGGCCATGACGATCGCGTACTTGCCGTTGGGCGTGAAGTACAGGTTGTACGGATCGTGTACGTCGACGGGCTCGCCCGCCTCCCCGGTGGCGGGGTTGATCGGGGTGAGCGTGTGGCCGCGGTTGTTGTTGACCCAGAGGGTCTTGAGGTCCCAGGACGGCACGACGTGCTGCGGCTGCCGGCCGACCTCGATGGTGTCGATGACCTTGTATGTCGCCGGGTCGATGACGGAGACCGTGTCGGAGTTGGTGTTGGGGACGTAGACCCGCGAGGGGAAGCCCCGCACGACGGGCGAGAGCATCCCCGGCCGGTCGGCGGCGTAGACGTCCTTGGGGTCCTGCACCGGCGGCATGCCGGGCAGTCCGGGCGGCGCCGCCGTCCGGGCCACGGCCGGACGCGAGGCGGCCTTGGTCGCGGCCGTCTCCGTACGCCCGGAGTCGTCGGCGCCGCCGCAGCCCGTGAGGAGTGCGAGGGCGGCGGACAGCGCGAGCGCGGTGGCGCGCGTGACGGGAAAGGCGCGCGGGGTACGTGAGGTACGAGAGATGTGTGAGCCGGGGGAGATCCGGAAGGCGCGGCGGGATGGGCGCCCGGCGGCGGAGGGCCCGGCGGCGGAGGATGGCGTCCGGTGCATCAGGTCAGCAGCTCCGTGGTCGTCACCGCGCGCAGGCCGCGGCGTTCCAGTGCGTCGAGGAGGGCGGGCAGCGCGGCGACTGTGTCCGCGTAGCCGAAGTGCAGGCTCACCACCGAGCCGTTGCGGATCTCTTCGGTGACGGTGCGCGTGACGGCGGTGGCGCCGGGCGAGGTGAAGTCGAGGGAGTCGACGTCGTAGGAGAGGACGTGCGGGTAGCCGGCCCGCGCGGCGAGCCGCCGCACGAGCGGGGTGGCGTGCTGGGTGCGTGAGGGGCGGAACCAGGTGCCGATGGAGCCGGTGAGCCGGCGCAGCCGTTCGGCGCAGCCGGTGATCTCGGCGTACGCCTGTGCCTCGTCCATGTCGGAGATGTCGGTGTGGTGCAGCGTGTGGTTGCCGAGGTCGTGGCCGCCGTCGAGAATCCGGCGGGCGAGCGCGGGGTGTTCGTCGAGCCATTCGCCGACGGCGAGGACGGTGATCCGCGCTCCGGCGCGTTCCGCCTCGGCCAGCAGGGCGGTGGCGGTGGCGGGATCGCCCTGGCCGTGGAAGGTGAGGGCGACCCGGGGCCGGTCCCGGGGGCCGTTCGCGATCTCGGCGGGCCGGCCGGGGAATCGCCGGGGCGCGGGGGCGGCCTTGGCGACGGGCCGGGTCCCGCCGGGGCTGGAGCCGGGGGCGGGCGGCGAGCCCGAGGGGGCGGCGGAGGCCGGTACGGAGTCGGACGCGCCGTCCGTACAGCCGGTGGCGAGGGCGCCCGCGACGGCCGCTCCGGCTGCCGCGCGCAGTGCACTACGACGGTCGATCGGGATCACGCCCCCATTTAAGGGGGAAGGAGCGGGAATTTAAGGGGAAAAGAGCGCGAAAGGGAACGATTGACTCTTTTGGCCGCCTCGTGGGAGCACGGAATCGCTCCGGGCGGGAGCACCGGCGCGGGCCGGAACGCGGAGGCTCAAGGTCCCGGGCCCCCTCGATCCCGGACATTCACCGACTCGGGCGCTCAGGAAATCCCGCGCTCAGGAAATCAGGGCGACCGGTGGTCGGCGATCCGCATCTCGAACCAGGTCGTCTTGCCGCGCGGCAGCAGATCCACCCCCCAGCGGTCGGAGAGCTTGTCCACCAGAAAGAGTCCCCGCCCACTGGTGTCCATGGCCCGCACCGGGATCAGGCACGGCAGCCCGCGCGAGGGGTCGCGCACCTCGATCCTGATCCAGCCGCGTCTGCGCACCATCCGTAACCCGAAAACGCGCGCCCCGGTATGGCGTACGGCGTTGCCGACGAGTTCCGAGACGAGCAGCACCGCGTACTCCGCGGTCTCCGGGGAGAGCTTCCACTGGCGCAGCACCACGGAATGGGTGATCCGGCGGGCGGCCGACGCGGATTCGGGCCGAGAGGGTAACCGGACTTCCGCCTCGGTCGGATTGCCGAACAATTCCAGCGCCCTCAGCGCCTGTTCATCCTCACCGGACGGTATCCACCGCCCGGTGGTCGCACTGCCGCGCCGCCGCGGCTGCTCCACATCCTCCAGGCCCGCCATGTCTTCCATCATGGCCGCACAGAGCCATTTCCGGGGGCGTTCCGGGGGAATCGACCCCCCGGAACGAGTGACTCCGAGGCGCCTTCAACGCATATGCCGTTGGCAGTGCATATACCCACTTACCCATTCTGACCTGGGATAACGACAAGCGCCAAAGTGATCGCCGGGCGCTATTGCGGCGAATTTATCGAGTTCGCCGCACGTCCCGGCCGAGCCGGTCGCCGAGTTGACGTGACGACTCCGCGTATTCCGTGTCGACACGCTGCGTGTCCAACGGCCGCCCGATCAGAGGAACGTGGCCTTGCCCGGCCCCTCCTCCTCGAACGACCGCATTCCCCGCTCGCGGTCCTCGGTGGCGAACAGCCCGGCGAACGAGGTGCGTTCGATCGTGAGTCCGCTCTCCAGATCGGTCTCCAGCCCCGCGTCCACCGACTCCTTGGCTGCCCGCAGCGCCAGCGCCGGGCCCTGGGCGAGCTTCGCGGCCCAGGCGTGCGCCTGCTCGTACACCTCCGCCGCCGGGACCACCCGGTCGACCAGGCCCATCGACAGCGCCTCGTCCGCCCTGACCTGACGGCCGGTGAAGATGAGGTCCTTGGCCCGCGACGGGCCGATCAGCCGGGCGAGTCGCTGGGTGCCGCCCGCGCCCGGGATCAGCCCGAGCAGGATCTCCGGCTGACCGAGCTTCGCGTTGTCCCCGGCGATCCGGAAGTCGGCGCAGAGCGCCAGCTCGCAGCCACCGCCCAGGGCGTAGCCGGTGACCGCGGCGACGACGGGCTTGGGGATGCGGGCGACGGCGGTGAACGACTCCTGGAGCGCCCGGGAGCGCACGACCATCGCCGCGTGGTCCATCCGCCGCATCTCCTTGATGTCGGCGCCGGCCGCGAAGACCTTCTCACCTCCGTAGAGGATCACGGAGCGCACGTCGTCACGGCGCCCCGCCTCCTCGGCCAGCTCGCGCAGCCGGTCCTGGACGGAGGTGTCGAGCGCGTTCATCGGAGGGCGGTCGAGCCGGATCGTACCGACGCCGCCGGAGACTTCCAGATTCACATGGGCCATACCCCGCAGGTTAACGCCCGCTTACGACAACGGGCCCGGGGGGCACGGTCGTACCGTGCCCCCCGGGCCCGTCAGCCGGCGTGGTGGCGCGACGCTACGCGGTCCACTCCGCCCAGGACATGTTCCAGCCGTTGAGGCCGTTGTCCGGGGCGATCTGCTTGTCGTTCGAGTTCTTCACGATCACGACGTCCCCGATGATGGAGGCGTTGTACATCCACGCCGACGGCGTGCCGTTGTCGCCGCCGCCCCGGATGTCCCGCAGCCCCACGCAGCCGTGGCTGACGTTCGCGGAGCCGAAGGTGCCCGCGGAGGCCCAGTAGTTGCCGTGCATGAAGGTGCCCGAGGTGGACAGGCGCATGGCGTGCGGCACGTCCTTGATGTCGTACTCACCGCCGAAGCCCACCGTCGCGCCGTCCATCCGGGTCACCGCGTACTTCTCACTGATGACCATCTGCCCGTTGTACGTGGTGGTCGACGGGGCGCCCGCCGTGATCGGGATCTTCTTGATCAGCTTGCCGTCGCGCACCACCTTCATGGTCTTGGCGCTCGCGTCCACGGTGGACACCTGACTGCGGCCGATGGTGAAGGAGAACGACTTGGCCTGCTTGCCGTAGACCCCGGGGCGCCCCTCGATGCCGTCGAGGTTGAGCTCGACCGTCACCTTCGTGCCGGCGGCCCAGTACTTCTCGGGGCGGAAGTCCAGCCGGTCGTTGCCGAACCAGTGCCCCTCGATCGGTACGGACGGCTTCGCCGTCACGGTGATCGCCTTCTCGACGGCCTCCGGTGCGGTGATGCCCCGGGTGAAGTTGATGGAGACGGGCATCCCCACGCCGACCGTGGAGCCGTCCTCGGGGGTGTACTGGCCGATGAACGTGTCCCTCGGTACGAGGGTGGTGAACGTGGTGTCCTTGGCGGACTCGCGGCCCTCCGCGTCCTTGGCGGTCGCGTGGACCTTGTACTTGGTGGCGCCGGCCAGGTGCTGGAGGGGTTCCCAGGCCGTGCCGCCGGCCAAGAGCTTCCCCTCGACCGGCTCGCCCTTGTCGTCCCGCACCGTGACCGAGGTCAGCTTGCCGCCCTCGGCGGAGACCTTCAGGGCGCCGGTGGTGGCCACGCCGTCGGCCTCGTCCTTCGGCTCGACCCTCACCACCGCCACCGACGCGGCGTTCTCGACCTTCGTCACACCCTTGCCGTCGCCCTTGCCGCCGCTCTCGTCCCCGTCGCCTCCGCCACCGCACGCGGTGACCAGCAGAAGCAGGGCCCCCAGCAGGACGGCCGGTGCCCCGGCCCGCCGTCCGCGCCGCCCCTGCCGTCCCCGTGCCGTGCGCGGTCCCCGGTCCCCCGGACGCGCTTCGTAAGCCCCCGATATCGGCAGCTCGTTCCCCATGGTCGTCTCCCCTCGCACGGCCTGGCCCCGCCACGGCCCGCACTTCCGCGCGTCAAGTGCACGCGCACGGCGTTAGATAACCACACCGGAGGTCCGGCGCAGACCTGCGGACTGTCACCATTCGGTCCCAACCGGCCGGGACGGCGCAGGTCAACGCGGCCTGATGCCCCATCGGCGCCGGCCCGGCCGAGGCGATCGGGGGACGGTCAGGAGGGGCGCATCGGGGAGAGCGCGGCGGGGGTGAGTGCGATCGGGCGGGACGGCTGCCGGGCCGGGGGGGCGATCAGCGGAGGGCGGAGCCCGCCCGCCACTGGTTCCAGTTCAGGTTCCAGCCGCCGAGCCCGTTGTCGGGAGCGACCGTACGGTCCTTGGAGTTGACCACCTCCACGACATCGCCGATCAGGGTGCGCTCGAAGAACCAGCCCGCCGGGGTGTCGGGGCCGCCGCCCTTGACGTCCCGGAGTCCGACACAGCCGTGGCTGACGTTCTCCGAGCCGAAGGTCTCCGGGTCCGCCCAGTAGTTGCCGTGCAGGAAGGTCCCCGAGGTGGTGAGCCGTACGGCGTGCGGCACGTCCTTGATGTCGTACTCGCCGCCGAACCCGACCGTCCTGCCGTCCATGCGCGTGACGTCGTACAACTCGGTGACCACCATCTTCCCGTTGTACGTGGTGCTCTTCGGGGCGCCCGCCGTGATCGGCACCGTCGACAGCAGCTCGCCGTCCCGCCGTACCTCCATGGTGTGCTCCTCCGCGTCGACCAGCGAGACCTGGGAGCGGCCGACCGTGAAGCCGAAGGTCTTGTGCTGGATACCGAAGACGCCCGGCGCCGCCTGGACGTCCCGCAGGGCCAGTTCGACGGTGACCTCGGTGCCCGGCTCCCAGTACCCCTGGGGCCGGAAGTCCAGCCGCTGGTCGCCGAACCAGTGGCCCGCGATCTCCACCGCGGGCTCGGCGGTCACCTTGATGGCCCGTTCGACGGCGGCCCGGTCCCGGATCCTGCGGTTGAAGTCGAAGGAGATGATCATTCCGGTGCCGACGGTCGAGCGGTTCTCCGGCGAGAAGTAGCCGATG
This sequence comes from Streptomyces sp. NPDC012835, assembly GCF_042900885.1. NCBI lineage: Bacteria > Bacillati > Actinomycetota > Actinomycetes > Kitasatosporales > Streptomycetaceae > Streptomyces > Streptomyces sp. NPDC012835. The sequence continues at coordinate 416,926 of NZ_JBIBBW010000006.1, read as the reverse complement.
AACCGGTCCGTGGGCACCGCCGTCGTGAAGGTGGTGTGGCGGGCCGAGCGACGGCCGACGGCGTCGACGGCCACCGCGTCCACGCTGTACTTGGCGGCGAGCGCGACCCGCGCGTCGCTCCGGGGTGTCCAGGAGCGGCCGTCCTCGGAGATCCGCCCGGGCAGCTCCCTCGGCTGGGCGTCCTCGATCTGGGTCACCCTGACCCGTTCCAGCCGGCCGTCGGGCACCGTCACCTCGACGGGGTCCGTGCGGCCGATGCCCTTGGCACCGTCCTTCGGGGTGATGGCGATGGTGTCGCCGGTGGTCCGCGACTTGCCCTCGGTGAACGTTGCCCCGCCGGTGCATCCCGACAGTAGGGCCAGTACGGCCACCAGTCCTGCCCATGTCAGGACGGTGACTGTGCCCGCCCCTGCCCGCTTCGTTACGTTTCTCACGCTCGTCCCAACGACCACCCCCCTCCGGGGGAAACGTGAGGGCGGCCTCTGTTGGGGGCAGAACAGGAGAAGGACCCCATTGGGCGAGCCGCGGCCGGGACGCCGTGCGCTCCGACCCGCGGGGCCGACGAGCCGCGGGAGGCCGGTCAGTGGCGAGCGCAGCCGAGCAGGAGGCAGTGCGAGGGGAAGCGGCGGACGAGGTACGGGACGACGAACGCGCTCTGCCGGACGGGACCGCTCCACAGCGGTCCCGGCGGCCGGACGCCCCCTACGGGGCGGGCGGCGACGGCCGCCACGAGCGGTCCCGTACCGCGCCGCCCGAGGTCTGGCCGGGCACCCCGACCCCCCTCGGGGCGCGTTACCGGGTGGGCCCCGACGGGGTGGCGGGCACCAACTTCGCGCTCTGGGCGGGCGGGGCCGAGGCGGTCGAGCTGTGCCTCTTCGGACCGGAGGAGGCCGCAGAGGAGGACAGCGGGCCGGGCACGGGCGCCGGAGCGGACGGCGCCGGGACCGAGATCCGGCTGCCGCTGACCGAGCTGACCCATGAGATCTGGCACGGCTTCGTGCCCGGTGTCCGCCCCGGCCGGCGCTACGGATTCCGGGTGCACGGCCGCTGGGACCCCTGGACCGGCGCCCGCTGGAACCCGGCGAAGCTGCTGCTCGATCCGTACGCCCGCGCGGTCGACGGCGAGTTCGGCCTCCCGCCGGAGGTCTACGGCCATGTCCGCGACTGGCCGCAGCGCCAGGTCGCCGACACCGTGCGCGACGAGCGCGACTCGGCCCCGTACGTCCCCAAGGGCGTCGTCGTCCACGACGAGGCGCCCGGCGACGAGTGGGCCGACGACCGGCGGCCCAAGACGCCGTGGGCCGACTCGGTCATCTACGAGCTGCATGTGAAGGGCTTCACCCAGCGCCACCCGGGCATCCCCGAGGAGCTGCGCGGCACGTACGCGGGGCTCGCGCACCCGGCGGCGATCACATATCTGCGGGAGCTGGGGGTGACGGCGGTGGAGCTGCTCCCCGTCCATCAGTTCGCCCATGAGGAGCATCTGCTCCGGCGCGGTCTGCGCAACTACTGGGGCTACAACTCCATCGGTTACTTCGCGCCGCACGCGGGCTACGCGGCGGGCTCCACCCGCGGCCGGCAGGTCACCGAGTTCAGGACCATGGTGCGGGCGCTGCACGCGGCCGGGATCGAGGTGATCCTCGACGTCGTCTACAACCACACCGCCGAGGGCGGGGAGCTGGGGCCGACGCTCTCGCTGCGCGGGATCGACAACCGCGGCTACTACCGGCTGCCCTCCGACGCCCGCCGCTACACGGACTACACGGGGTGCGGCAACACCCTCCACGTGGTGCAGCCGAACGTGCTGCGGCTGATCACCGACTCGCTGCGCTACTGGGTGACCGAGATGGGCGTCGACGGCTTCCGCTTCGATCTGGCGGCGGCGCTCGCGCGCTCCATGCACGACGTCGACATGCTCTCGCCGTTCCTCGCCGTCATCGCCCAGGACCCGGTGCTGCGCCGGGTGAAGCTCATCGCCGAGCCGTGGGACGTGGGCAACGGCGGCTATCAGGTCGGGGCGTTCCCGCCGCTGTGGACGGAGTGGAACGACCGCTACCGCGACGCCGTACGGGACTTCTGGCGCGGCGCCCTGCCCGACGTCCGAGACCTGGGCTACCGGCTCTCCGGGTCGAGCGACCTGTACGCGTGGGGCGGCAGGCGGCCGTACGCGTCCGTCAACTTCATCACCGCGCACGACGGCTTCACGCTGCGCGACCTCGTCTCGTACGAGCACAAGCACAACGAGGCCAACGGCGAGGGCAACCGCGACGGGACGGACGACAACCGGGCCTGGAACTGCGGGGCGGAGGGCGAGAGCGACGACGCGCGGGTCAACGCGCTGCGGCGCAGGCAACTGCGGAATCTGCTGACCACCCTGCTGGTGTCCACGGGCGTCCCGATGCTGGTCGCGGGCGACGAGATGGGCCGTACGCAAGGCGGCAACAACAACGCGTACTGCCAGGACAGCGAGGTGAGCTGGCTCGACTGGTCGCTGCTGGAGGACCCGGCCGGGACGGGGGCGGGGCTGCACCGGCTGACCACCCGGCTGCTCGCGCTGCGCCGGGCCCATCCCGTGCTGCGCCGGCGCGCCTTCTTCTCCGGCCGGCCGCGCGACCCGGACGGGCTGGCCGACCTGGCGTGGTTCACCCCGTGCGGTACGGAGATGACGGAGCGGGACTGGTACGCGCCGGCCGCGACGCTGGGGCTGTTCCTCTCCGGGCGGGACATCCCGGGGCGGGACGAGCGCGGGGCGCGGATCACGGACGACAGCTTCCTGACGGTGCTGCACGCGGGGGAACGGGAGCTGGACTTCGTCCTGCCGGGGGCGCCCTGGGCGCGGAGGTACGAGCTGGTGGTCGACACGGCACGGGAGGCCCAGACGGAGCCACCGGGGACGGTGCACGAGGCGGGGTCGGCGGTGCGGGTCCCGGCGCGGTCGGTGCTGCTGTTCCGGGTGTGCGCGTAGCGGCGCGGAGGCGGTCCGGGGGCGCCGGGGCCGGGGCCGCCGGGGCCGGGGCCGCCGGGGCCGAGTGTGCGCCGGTCCTGCCGGACGACAGCCCGGGGATCATGCGGTACGACGGTACGAATTTCACCGTCGCCGGTGGAAAACCCCGTGAGCCTTGTCAGTGGTGAACCGTAGGCTCGCCCCTGATGACCGACACATACGCAGCCACCGACGCTGCCTCCCGGAACACGTCCGCCGTGCGTTCACTGCTGCGGTTGTGGCCCTACGTACGCCCTGTGCGCGGGCGCCTCTTCAGCGCGGCGTTCATCGCGATCGTCGCGTCCTGCCTCGGTCTGGTGATCCCGCTCGTCCTGAAGTGGATGGTGGACGGCCCGGTCACCCGAGGGGACACCGGCGGTGTCTGGCTGGGGGCGCTGGTGCTGCTGGCCCTCGGGATCGTGGAGGCGGTGCTGTTCGGCTTCCGCCGCTGGCTGGTGGCCAGGCCGCTGGCCGGGGTGGAGGCGGCGATGCGGGCCGATCTCTACCGTCATCTGCAACGCCTGCCGGTCGCCTTCCACGACCGGTGGCCCTCGGGTCAGTTGCTGTCGCGCGGGACGACGGACCTGATGCTGCTGCGGCTGTTCCTGGCCTTTCCGCTGACCTTTCTGCTGGTCAACTCGGCCACGATTCTGATCGGCTTCGTCATTCTGCTGATCCAGGAATGGACGCTGGGGCTGGTGCTGCTGGCCCCCGTGGTGCCGCTGGTCGTCCTCTGTTCCTTCTTCGAGGCGCGGTACGCGCTGGTCGCGCGGCAGGCGCAGGACCAGGTGGGCGATCTGACGACGGTGGTCGAGGAGGGGGTCCTCGGAATCCGGATCATCAAGGGGTTCGGGCGCCACCACAGCCAGTCCCACGCCTTCCGCGCGCTCGCCCGGCGGCTGCGCCGCACGGAGCTGGACAAGGCACGGCTGCTGGCGGGCATCTGGGGTCTGATCATGACGATCCCCGAGCTGGCGATCGGCGCGGCTCTGGTGCTGGGCACGATCCAGGTGGCGGAAGGCGGGCTCTCGGCGGGCACGCTGGTGGCGTTTCTGTCGACGGCGCTCGCGCTGCGGTGGCCGGTGGAGTCGATCGGGTTCCTGCTGGCGATGAGTCAGGAGTCGGCGACGGCGACCACCCGCTTCTTCGAGGTGATGGACGTGCCGGAGGAGACGGAGCCCGAGGGTGTCCGGGCGGTCGCGGAGGAGAAGTCCGCCGGAGGCGGGGACGCGGACGGGGGCGGGCTGCGCTTCGAGAGCGTCGTCTTCCGGTACCCGGACGGGGACGGGAGCGGGGAGTCGGCGCCCGTACTGACCGGGATCGATCTGCACATCGGCCCCGGCGAGACCATGGCCCTGGTCGGTGCCACCGGATCCGGCAAGACCACACTGACCGCGCTCGTCCCCCGGCTGCACGACGTGACGTCCGGGCGGATCACCCTGGACGGCGAGGACATCGCCCTGATGGAGCGGCGGCGGCTGCGCGAGCTGGTGTCGGTGGCGTTCGAGGAGCCGACGCTGTTCTCCGCGAGCATCAGGGAGAACGTGCTGATGGGCAGGGCCGACGCCGACGAGGACGCGTTGAACCGGGCCCTGGACGTGGCGCAGGCCGGGTTCGTCAGGGACCTCCCCGAGGGGATGGACACCGAGGTCGGGGAGCAGGGCCACAGTCTCTCCGGCGGCCAGCGTCAACGACTGGCGCTGGCCCGGGCGGTGGTGGGCCGGCCGCGCTTCCTGGTGCTGGACGATCCGCTCTCCGCGCTGGACGTGCACACGGAGGCGCTGGTGGAGGCGGCTCTGCGGCGCGTCCTGCGTGGGACCACGGCGCTGGTGGTGGCGCACCGGCCGTCGACGGTGCTGCTCGCGGACCGGGTGGCGCTGCTGTCGGGCGGGCGGATCGCCGCGGTGGGCACCCACCAGGAGCTGCTGCGGAGCAGTTCGGAGTACGCGTGGCTGATGGCCGGGGCGGCGCCGGACGCCGAGCCCCCGGCGAGCAGCACGGCGGGGGCCGGAGCAGGGGCCGTCGAGGGGAGCGAGCGATGACGACATCGACCAGTACGGGGCCGGAGGGCACCACCGCACCCGCGCGGCCGTCCGCCGCCGCGCCCACGCCCGTCGTGGACTCCCCCGGCCCGGACTCCTTCGCCCGCGACGATCTGCCCACGGCCGCCGGCGCGACCGGCGCCCTGCTGCGGTCGCTGCTGGCCGCCCGCCGTACGCGCGTGGCCGTGGCCGCGCTGCTTCTGCTGCTCCAGCAGGCCGCCGCCCAGACCGGTCCGCTGCTCGTCGCGTACGCCATCGACCGGGGGGTGCCCGCCTTCCGGGACGGCGCGTACGGCCCGCTGTACGCGGTGGGCGCCGGGTATGTGATCTGCGCGCTGGGTTCCGGCGCGTTCCAGTACGCGTTCGTCCGGGCCGCCGCCCGGATCAATCAGGACGTGCTGCTCGATCTGCGCGGCCGGATCTTCCGCCACGCGCAGGCGCTCAGTGTGGACTTCCACGAGCGGTACACCTCCGGCCGGCTGATCTCCCGGTCGACCACGGACGTGGAGTCCCTGCGCGAGCTGCTGAGCGAGGGGCTCCAGGAACTCATCGGCGTGGTGCTGTCGTTCGTCTACATCTCGGCGATGCTGCTCTATCTGGACCTGGGACTCGGCGCGACGGCGGTGCTCTCCTTCGTCCCGCTGTATCTGCTGGTACGGCTCTACCAGCGCCGCTCCGCGCAGGTCTTCGGCCGGCGCTCCACCGCGATCGCCGCCGTCATCGTCAAGTTCACGGAGACGATGAACGGCATCAGGCCGGTGCGGGCGTTCCGGCGCGAGCGCGCCAATGACGCGGCGTTCCTGACGCTCAACCGGACCCATGAGCGGAGCAACGGGGACGCGCTGCTGGAGATGGCCCGCTATGTGGTCGGTTCGCGGCTCGTCGCCAACGTCACCGTCGCCGGTCTGGTCCTGTGGGGCGCCTACCGGGTGGCGGACGGCACGCTGGCGCTGGGTGTGCTGGCGGCGGTGGTGCTGTACCTGCGGCGGCTCTACGAACCGATCGACCGGATGGGGATGTTCCTCAACTCGTACCAGTCGGCGGCCGCTTCCCTGGAGAAGATCGCCGGGCTGCTGGCCCAGACCCCGTCCGTGCCCGAGCCGGCCCGCCCCCGGCCGCTGCCCGCGCTCGGCGGTGAACTGCCGGGAAGGGAGGCCGTCTTCGAGGCGGTGGCGTTCTCGTACCGTACGGGCGGGGAGGTGCTCCCCCGGTTCGATCTGACGGTCCCGGCCGGGCAGACGGTCGCGGTGGTCGGCTCGACGGGCGCGGGCAAGTCCACGCTCGCCAAGCTGCTGGCCCGGTTCTACGATCCGACGGAGGGCCGGGTGCTGCTCGACGGGGTCGATCTGCGCGACCTGGAGACGTCGGAGCTGCGGCGCGGTGTGGTGATGGTGACCCAGGAGGCGTTCCTCTTCTCCGGCACGGTCGCCGAGAACATCGCGGTCGGCCGGCCCGACGCCTCCCGTGCGGAGATCGAGCACGCGGCCAAGGCCATCGGCGCCCACGAGTTCATCAGCGGCCTGCCCGACGGCTACGACACGGACGTCCGCAAACGGGGCGGCCGTATCTCCGCTGGCCAGCGTCAACTGGTCGGCTTCGCCCGGGCGTTGCTGGCCGATCCGGCCGTCCTCATACTCGACGAGGCGACCAGCTCGCTCGACATACCGGGCGAGCGCGCGGTCCAGCGCGCGATGGACACGGTGCTGCGCGGCCGTACGGCGGTGCTGATCGCGCACCGGCTCTCCACGGTCGAGATCGCCGACCGGGTGCTGGTGATGGAGCACGGCCGCATCGTGGAGGACGGCGCCCCGGCCGACCTGGTGGCGGGCACCGGCCGCTTCGCCGGCCTGCACCGCGCGTGGCGGGACAGCCTGGTCTGACACGGAGCGCTGGGGGGCCGCGCTTGGGCGCGTATCCCTTCCGGGCGGAGAACGGGCTTCCCCGGCATCGCCGGGCAGGCCGGGGACGGTCGACGGACCGGCGGCGGGACCGGCGGCGCGCTCAGTGGCCTTCGCCCGCTCCCGCTCCGTCGCAGCCCGGCCGGTAGGGGACCTGGGGCAACTGCTCCTGCCAGGTGCGGCGGGGCAGCGCGGCCCCGGCGTAGGCGCACACCTCGCGTTCGGCGGTGTCCGGGTCGAGCGGCCACAGGCGGGCGGTCAGGTCGTAGCCGACGCTGGCGAGGGTGTGTCCGCCGGGCGCGAAGGCGAGGGCGACGACGCTGTCGGTGTGACCGGCCAGCGGAAGTCCGGCGGCGGCGGCGCGGGCGCTGTCCCGCAGGTTCCAGAGCCGTACGCTCCGGTCCTCGCTGCCGGACGCGAGGGTGCGGCCGTCGGGGCTGAAGGCCACGGTGTGGACCCGCCGACCGTGACCCGTCAGCACCGCGGCGCTCCGCGCCTCGGCGGGGCGGGTGGTGTCCCAGAGGCGCACGGTGCGGTCGGCCCCGCCGCTGGCCAGGGTGCGGCCGTCGGGGCTGAACGCGAGGCTGCTCACTTCTCCCTGGTGCCCCGTCAGCCGGCCCAGGGTCCGGCGGGTGCGGGTGTCCAGGAGGCTGATCGTGCCGTCGTCGACGGCGGCGGCGAGCGTGCGGCCGTCGGGGTGCCAGGCGAGGGAGTCGACGCGGCCCGGCAGCCGCAGCGTGCCCGCGCCACCGGATACGGCGCCCGGGCGCAGCCGCCAGAGCCGGACGGTCTCGCCGTCCGCCGCGACGGCCAGGGTGCGGCCGTCACGGGAGAGCGCGAGCGCGCGGATCGGCCCGCCGGCGTCGAGCGGTGCGGCGCGCAGGGGCCCGCCGGCGGCGGGAGAGACCTTCCAGAGGCGGACGGTGCGGTCGGCGCTGCCGGTGATCAGGGTGCGGCCGTCCGGGGTGAAGACGACGGCGTTGACAGGGCCTTTGTGCGGCAGCGGGCCGCCGGGCACCTTGCGCGGGTGGACGGGGTCGCGGATGTCGTACAGCCGGACCGCGGCGTCGGCCTCGCTGCCCACCGCGAGCAGGGCGCCGTCCGGGCTGATGTCGACGGACAGGAGGGGGTTGGTGAAGTCGGTCAGCACGGTACGGGGGCGATGCCACAGGACGAGGGCCCCGTCGTAGCCGGAGCTGGCGAGGGTGAGGGGGTCGCCGGGGCGGAAACGGGCGGTCCAGACGCCGCTGGTGTGCCCGGTGACGGGGTCGCCGAGGGCCTGGGCGTAATCGGGGTTGAGCACGTTCCACAGTTGGAGGCTGTTGTCCTCGCCCGCGCTGAGCAGGGTGGTGCCGTCGGAGCTGAAGGCGACCGAGAGGACGGCGGCGTGGTGCGCGCGCAGGACGGGGGTGTGCCGGGGCCGCGGGTCCGCGGGGTCGGTGACGTCCCACATGCGTACGGTCTGGTCGTACGAGCCGCTGGCGAGGCTCCTGCCGTCGGGGCTGAAGGCGACGGAGAAGACCGGGCGGGTGTGGGCGGTCGGGGCGTGGCCCGCCGGGCGGGGGCGGTCGGGACGCGTGATGTTCCACAGCCTGACGGCGTTGTCGTACCCGCCGCTGGCCAGGGTGTCACCGTCCGGCGCGAAGTCCAGGGCCTGCACGCCCCCGCGGTGGGCGGTGATCGGGTCGCCGTGCGCGACGGGGCGGGCGGGGTCGGCGAGGTCCCACAGGCGGATGGCGCCGTCGACGCCGCCGGTGGCCAGGGTGGTGCCGTCCGGGGAGACGCGCAGGGCGGCGACGGCGCTGTCGTGTGCGGTGAGCGGTGTGCCGAGCAGCCGCGGGTGGTCGGAGCGGGCGGTGTCGTAGAGCATCACCTGTCCGTTGTGCAGCCCGAGGGCGAGCAGGTGGCCGCGCGGGGAGAAGGCGAGGGACTCCGGCCGGGCCGGGAAGCCGGTCAGCGGGGCTCCGAGCGGCCGGGGGCGCCGGGGGTCGGCGGTGTTCCAGAGCCGGAGGGTGCCGTCGTGGGCGGCGGTGGCGAGGACGTCGCCGTCGGGCGCGAAGTCGGTTCCGGTCACCAGGCCCCGGTGGGCGGCGATCGGGTTGCCCAGCACGGCTCCCGCGTCACTGCTGAGACGCAGGGCGACATCGGAATCCGGGCCGAGGGCGCGGGCGGCGACGTCGAGGCGGGCGGCGAGCGGGCGGTTGCTGTCGCGGACCAGGTCCGCCTTGGCGACCATCTGCTGGAAGACGGCGGCATTGCGTTCGGTGCGTGCTGTGGCCCGCTGTTCGGAGGCGACCACGGTGGCCGCGATGGCCAGCAGGGTCAGCACGGCGAGCGCGGCGGTGATCCCGCGCCGCAGCCGGATGTGGCGGGCGCCCCGCCGCTCCGACGCCTCCACGAACGCGTTCTCCCCGGCGGTGAGACGCAACGCGCGCTCGGCGGGCGGGAAGTGCTCGCGCACGGCGTCGAGGCGGGCGCCGCGGTAGAGGGCCTCGGGGTCCTGGCCCAGGGCCAGCCACTCCTCGGCGCCGTCGGTGAGGCGGCGGTGCACGCGCAGCTTGTCGCGCTCGTCGGCGATCCACCCGCCGAGCCGGGGCCAGGCCGAGATGAGCGCCTCGTGGGCCAGGTCGACGTCCTCCTGGCCGAGGGTGAGGAGCCGCGCCGCGACGAGTCGGTCCACCACCTCGTCGACCTCGCGCACGCCGTCCGGGCCCAGCGTGCCGGTGAGTTCGCTCTTGCGTACGGTCCGCCGGGTGCTGGGGGCGTGCTCGCTCTCGCCGGGAGTGACCAGTTGCAGCAGGACACGGCGTGCGTGATCACGCTGGGCCGGTGTGAGGTCCTTGTAGACGTTCTCGGCGGTCCGCTCGATGGCGCGGTGCAGGCCGCCCGCCTTCTCGTAGGCCGCCTCGTCGAGCAGATGACCGCTCAGGAAGCGCCACGCCTGGTCCAGGGCGTGCGACATCAACGGCAGTGCGGAGGCGTCCCGTTCGACCTCGTTCACGATGAGATCGGTGAGACCTCTGGCCACGTTCAGGTTGCGGGCTCTGGCGGGTCGGGTGACGGCCTCGCGCAGTTCGGCCCTGCTCATCGGGCCGACCAGCAGGTGCGCCTCCTCGAAGGCGCTCGCCAGGCCGGGGTGCCGGGTGAGGTGGTCGAAGAAGTCGGAGCGCAGGGCGATGACCACGCGCAGCCGGCTCTCGGGGTCGCGGGCGGCGAGCAGGGCGGTGATGAAGCCGTCGCGTTCGGCGGTGTCGGCGCACCGGGTGAACAGTTCCTCGAACTGGTCGACGACCAGGAAGGTGTCCCCGTCGCGTGCGGCGGGTTCGAGATGGGTCCGGTGCGTGGTGAGCGGGGTCGCGTTCAGGGTGAGGGTGCGGATGGCGGCCGGCCGCCCCTGGCCGCCCTTCGCGCTCTGCCAGTGGGGGATCAGGCCGGCCCGCAGCAATGAGGACTTGCCGCTGCCGGACGCGCCGAGGACCACGGTGAAGCGGGAGCGCGCGGTCAGTTCGGCGAGCTGGCCGATGAGGCGGTCGCGGCCGAAGAAGAGTCCCGCGTCGCTCTCCTGGTAGGCGCGCAGGCCCCGGTAGGGCGAGGGTTTCCTGCTTCCGCTCTGGGTCGGGAGAAGCCGCAGCGCCTTCTCGGCCTGCTCCCAGCGCCGGCGCCACGCCGCGAGATCCCCGCCGCAGGCGGACACGAAGTCCGCGGTGACCGGCCATGTCGGCAGGGTCTCCCCCTTGGCCGCTCCGTGCAGGGTGGCGGCGGCCCGCCCCGAGCTGCGTTTCATCCGGGCGTACGGAGGCGTCCCCGCCTCCTCGCGCAGGCGGCGCAGGGCGGAGGCGAACTCACCGACCGGGTCGGACGCCGGGGGCTGCTCGTCCTCGATGAGGGTCATCAGGGGTCCCGTGGAGAGGGAGGGGTGGCTGAGCACCGGACGGATGGACGAGTGCGGGTGGACGTTGAGGAATCGGACCGCGACACCGAGTGACCGTACAGGACGGCCGTCGCGGCGACGTCCGGTTCAGGTCACCCGCGTACGCGACCGCCCGCGTCCCACCGCGGCGGCCGTTCGGATGATCCGCGCACACGACACCGTCCGGGCCCTCTCGCCACCGCCGTCCACGTCACCGGGTCACGCCCTCCCGTTCAGTCATCACCTCGACCGGTCCGAACGCCGCCCGTTCGCGGAGGTCAGGCGTCCCTTCTTCGTTCAGACCGGTGCTCGGTACCTGCTGAACGGCGGCCCTTCTGGTCTGGTGGTGAGCGGAGGAGGCGCGAGAGGTCGGCGACGCCGGTCCACGACGAGCCCCACGGGGGTGGGCTCGGGTCGGTGCGTGACCGCGCGCCTCCTCCACACCCCCGGCGCCCCGCCCACGTACCGGCGGACGACGCACACAGGCGCACAGACACATGGACGCACAATCAAGCGAGAGGAACGGTTGACCATGACGGATTCCACGGGGAGCCCCTGGCTCGACGGAGAACCGCCCGACAGGGCACCCGTCACCACACCGCCTCCGGTCCGCCTCGACCGGCTGACCGCGGCGCTCGGCAACGCGGCGCTGCCGGGGCTGGGCCACGCGATCGCCCGGCGTTGGCTGACGGCCGCGGCGGCACTGGCGGGGGCGGCGCTGTGGCTCGGTCTGGCGCTGGAGACCGGCCAACTCCGCTACGAGGTGCTCCTCGTGCTGTGGTGGGTCCTGGGCATAGCGCACGGGGCGCTGCTGCGCGGGGTGCCGGCGCGTCGGCCGGGGCAGACGGCCCGCCATGTCACGGCGGGCGTCATGGCATTGGCGGTGCTGCTCGGCGCGGGGTTCCTGCGCCATCAGGCCGCCACCGTGGCCGAAAACGTCGAGTCCGCGCGGGGCAAAGGCGATTGCGCGGGGGTGCGGTCCGCACAGGGGCGCCTGTGGATCGGCACCTGGGCCGCGAACGCCCCGCTGGCCGCCGAGGGCGAGCGGACCGTGGCCGCCTGCGCCCGCCTGGACGAGGCGCGCGAACTCCTGGCACGGGGGCTGAAGGGCGACAAGGAGGCGTTGGCGGCCGGCTTCGCCGTGCTGGACGCCGCACGGCCGGGCGACGCCGCGTTGGCGCGGTCGGCCCTCGACGGCTTCCTGCGGCGGATACGGGCACAGGAAGCGTGCAACGCCGCGGTGGTGACCAGCTGGCTGCGCGACCACCGGAAGAACACCGTCCTGCGTGGCCGGGCCGCCGACGCCGCCGAGCGGCAGGCGCCCACCGCGTTGAGCGGATGCGGCGACGCCCGTATGGCTCTCGGCCAGTGGCCGAGGGCCAGGGACAACTTCCGGCAACTGCTCGCCGACTACCCGGACAACGCCCTTGCCGACCACGCCCGCAGCGAATCGACACGGGCGACGCACGAGCTGGAACTGATGACCGTTCAGGACCGGTTGAACTACTCCAGGTACTGCGAGAACCCCGCCGGCTACGGGGCCGCACCGCCCTACGGCAAGGGCGAGAACCGCGCCGTGTTCACCGCGGGGGACGACGCGGACTACATCAGCGACCTGCCCGACTCGTGGCGTACGGAGGACCCCCGGAAGGCCACGATGATCGTCTGCACCGGGCCGCCCTCGCACGGTGACGTGGTGGAGACCTGCCGCTACACCACCGAGATGAATCCGTACGGCCCGGCGTTCAACGTGCACTGGACCAAGGTCAAGCTGCGGGTGAAGGTCTATGAGCTGCGTACCGGGAAGCTCGTGGCGGACCGCTCCGTCCAGATCAGCGGGTCGAGCTGCCCCGACAGGCACCGGACGTACCAGCTCGTAGCCGAGGGGATGAGCGAATACGTCACCCCGTCGAAGGCCGACGTCCGCCGGGCGTTCGCGTCTCCGCTCAAGCGCTGAGAGGCATCCCCATGGGTCGACGCACCAGGAACCACCGCTTTCTCGTCCTCGGAGTCTGCTCCATAGCCCTGGCGGGCCTCGTCTCCCCCTCCGCCGCCGCCCGCCCCCTGCCCGCCGGCAGCGCGGCCGAACGATATGGCTGGGGGGACCCGCTGGCGGCGTGGTCGGACGAGTTCGGCTACGGCTCCGCCGACGCGCCCGCGATACCTGACCCGGCCAAGTGGCAGCTGCCCGGCGACGGTTCGTCGTGCTGGCCCGGACACGAGGGCAACGGGCGGCGCTGCCCGGGCAACAGCCGGGTCGTCGGCGGTGTCCTGCGCCAGACCGGCGGGGCGAACGGGGACTCCGCCTGGATGGCCTCCAGGTTCGGCCAGCGCTACGGCCGTTGGGAGGCGCGGGTCCGCTCGCGGACGACCGGCGAGGGCTACGGCCGCCCGTACCACCCGCTGCTCATCCTGTGGCCCGACTCCGGCCGCTGGCCCGAGGACGGTGAGTACGACTACCTGGAGAACAGCGCTCCCGGCGAGGACTGCGCCGAGGCGTTCATCCACTACCCGCACCGGGCCGGTGTCGATGTCCAGCAGGAGCCCGCGCGCACCTGCGGTGTCGACCTGACCCGGTGGCACACCATCGGCATCGAGTGGACGCCGGACCATGTGCGCGGATTCCTGGACGGGAAGGAGTGGTTCCGCTTCTCCGGCGGGGCGAACGCCGTACGCGACTGCGTCCAGTGCGCCCCCTCCATGCACCAGACCGTTCAACTCGACAACTTCTTCGGCGACCGGATGCAGAGCGCTGTCTACGAGATCGACTACCTGCGCGTCTACGCCATCGACGGCGTGAGCCGCCCGGGGTACGGACCACGATGACGCGCCCGCGGACGTCCGGTGCGGTGATCGACCGGACGTCCGCGGGCGCGCGCCCGTCGCGGCGCGCTCCGCCGGGACCCACGTGAGGCCCCCGTGCCATGAGCGCCCCTTCACGAATTGCGCACCCAGGGGGCCGTCCCGTACCGCCCCTGGCGATACATACGAGAATTTTGCCAAATCGGGAGAGGTGCCGGTGTGTCGCATTACCGATTCTTGGTTCTCTTGCGAATCTTTTGCCCGTCAGCACAGGTCCCGAACTCGCGACGGGCGAGTTCTGTCATCAGGGAGATCCATGCGCTACGGCACCGCCTTGCGTGAAGCGGTCGCAACGCCCCGCACCACACCTCTCATCGGTATTTACGACATGTACTCGGCCTCCATCGCGGCCCAGCACTACAACGGATTCTTCGTCTCGGGATTCGGGTTCGCCGCGTCGCATTACGGGCTTCCGGACATCGGTTACATCGCCTGGCCCGACATGGTCGCCTTCGCGAGCCGGCTCCGGATGGCCTTCCCCCACCACCACATGCTGGTGGACATCGACGACGGCTATGTGGACCCCGAGGTCGCCTGCCACGTCGTCCGGCAGCTGGAGAGCATCGGGGCGTCCGGGGTGATCCTGGAGGACCAGAAGCGGCCGCGCCGCTGCGGGCACGCCGACGGCAAGCTGATCCTGCCGCTGGAGGAGTACCTGGAGAAGCTCGATCTGGTGCTGCGCAGCAGGGAGGACCTGCTCGTGGTGGCCCGTACGGACGCCACGGAGGAGGCGGAGATCGTACGGCGCGCGGAGGCTCTGGCGCGGACCGAAGCGGACGTGATCCTGGTCGACGGGGTGCGCAGCGTCGAGTGGATCCGCCGGATCCGCGCGGTGGTCGGCGACAAGCCCCTGCTGTTCAATCAGATCGCGGGCGGCAAATCGCCGAGGCTCTCGCTCTCGGAACTCTCCGAACTCGGGGTGGATGTCGCCATCTACAGCACCCCGTGTCTTTTCGCCGCGCACGGAGCGATCGACGGTGCGCTGATCGATCTGAAAATGGCGGACGGGCGGCTCCCGGATTCCCGGGAAACCGGGGCCATCGGGGTGAAGGGTTCCACGGAACTGCTGGAGAAGAACATCAGCAGGCATCACCTGGGCCGGCAGCCGGACCCGGAATCCGTTCCGGTCCCGGTCCCGGTATCGGTCTGATCCGGCGTTCTCTCTCGTGTCGACGAATCCCTTTCGGCCGGGCACCGGCCGGCATCGCGTGACGGAAAAGGGGCCGCGTACGGCGCGCGCGTCCACCACGGGTGTCGCCGTCGCCGCGGGCATCCTCTGCGGCGGCGTCGGCGCGGATGTCGCGCGCGCCGACGAGTCCCCTCCCCCGGCGGCGCTGACCACCGGCCGGAACGTCGGCCTCGTGGTGATCGACAACTCCCATGCCGACTCCTGGCTGGAGGTCGACCGGACGCTCAACTTCCTGATCGGCAGCAAGGGCACAGCGGGCAGCGACCACGACGGGGGCGGCGGCGCCATCGACGTGCAGGCCGGGGCGGGCGCGGACACGACCGCCGGTCCCGGTACCGGAAGCGGGAGCGGGGGCGGGGGCGGCGGCGGGGGCGGCGGTTGGATCCCGTTGATCGGCCACCCCCCGTGGCAGGGGGAGAACGGTGAATGACGTGATGCCGGAGGCCGGCCGTCGGCCGGTCCGGCGGTCCCCGCCGCCGGGCCGGTCGGCCGCCCGGCTGGGGAAGGCCGTCGATCCGTATGTGCTCGCCCTTCTCGGTACGGTCGCGCTCGCCGCGCTGCTGCCCGCCACGGGCCGGGCGGCCGGGGCCGTCGGCGGCTGCGCCGACCTCGCCATCGGGCTGCTGTTCTTCCTGTACGGCGCGCGGCTGTCGGCCCGGGAGGCGGTGGACGGCCTGCGGCAGTGGCGGCTGCATCTCCTCGTCGGGGCCGCCACCTTCGTGCTCTTCCCGCTGCTGGGGCTGGCGGCGAGCGGCCTCGTTCCGCATGTGCTCACGGACCGGCTCCACATGGGCCTGCTGTTTCTCTGCGTCGTGCCCTCCACCGTCCAGTCGTCCATCGCCCTCACCTCCACCGCGCGGGGCAATGTGCCGGCCGCCATCTGCGCCGGTACGTACTCCAGCCTGCTCGGCATGGCGGCCACCCCGCTGCTCGCCGCCTGGCTGATCGGCGCCACGGCCGGCTTCTCGGCGGACGGGGCGCGGACCCTCGCCGTGCAGCTGCTGCTCCCTTTCCTCGCCGGGCAGTTGTGCCGCCGCTGGATCGGGGGCTTCGTCGCCCGCCACAGGAGAACCCTCGGTCTGCTGGACCGGGGCGCGATCCTGCTCGTGGTCTACACGGCCTTCAGCCGGGGCATGGTGGAGGGCGTCTGGCAGCAGGTCACCCCCGTCCGGCTGCTCGCGCTGCTCGCGGTGTGCGCGGCGCTGCTCGCGGTGGCCCTCGCCACGACGTCGTACGCGGCACGGCGGCTGGGGTTCGAGCGGGAGGACCGGGTCGCCGTCGTCTTCTGCGGCTCCAACAAGAGCCTGGCGACGGGGCTGCCGATGGCGGCGGCGCTGTTCGGGGCGTCGGCCGGGCCGGTGATCCTTCCGCTGATGCTCTACCACCAGCTCCAGCTGATGGTGTGCGCGGTCATCGCGTCCCGCTGGGCGCGCCCGCCGTCCCCGCTCCGGCACCCGGCCGCTCCCCGGGGCCGGGATCAGGACCGGGACCGGCGTCCCGAGGCGGACCGGCCTCCTCCCCCACCCGCGCGTGCCGCAGCACCGTGACCGAGAGGACCGCCGCTCCCACCATCGTCACGGAGGCCCCCACCCCGGCGTAGCCCATGCCGTGGGTGAAGGCGTCGCGCGCGGTGGCGAGCAGGGAGTCCCCGGCGTCGCCGCCGAGCCGCTGGGCCACCGACATCGCGCCGCCCAGCGTCTCGCGCGCGGCGGCCGGGGCGTCGGGGGCGGCGGACTTCATGTCGGCGCCGTACACGGCCGCGCCGACCGACCCGAGGACGGCCATGCCCAGCGCGCCGCCCAGCTCCTGGCCCGACTCCAGGACGGCCGCCGCCGAGCCCGCGCGCTCGGGCGGGGCCGCGCCGAGGGCGAGTTCGTTGGCCAGGGTCATCGCAGTGACCAGTCCGGCCGCGTACATCGCGGAGCCGACGAGTACGGTCCACAGCGCCGAGTCCGTACGGACCTGGCTGAGCCAGCCGAACCCGGCGGCCGACAGGAGCAGTCCCCCGCACATCACATGGGCGCGGTTCAGCCGGGTGGCGAGCGCGGCGCCGGTCGGAGCGGCGACCATCACGCCGAGCGAGGGCACCAGACTCCACAGCGCCGCCTCGAACGGGCTCTTGCCGAGCACCGACTGGAGGTACTGGGTGAGGAAGATCGCGTAGCCGACGGTCGCGGCCATCGCGAGCAGATTGACGAGCACCGAGCCGCCGTACGCCGCCCGTCGCACCAGCGCCAGATCGACCATCGGGTGGTCGAGGCGCGTCTGACGGACCAGGAAGACGGCGCCGAACATCAGCCCGACGACGACGGCGAGCACGGAGAGCGGCGCGTAGCCGTTCTTGGCCAGCTCCTTGACGCCCTGGATGAGCGGAAGCAGGGCGGCGAGCGAGAGCGCCGCGCTCAGTACGTCGAACCCGCCGCTCGCCGCCGACCTGAACTCCGGCAGCAGGAGCGGCGCGAGCACCAGCAGCAGGGCCATCGCCGGCAGGTTGATCAGGAACACCGATCCCCACCAGAAGTGCTCCAGCAGCGCCCCGCTGACCACCGGGCCGAAGGCGACCCCGCTGGCCATCACGGTCGTCCAGAGGGTGATGGCCTTGGCGCGCTGCGCCGGGTCGCGGAAGAGGTTGCGGATCAGGGCGAGCGTCGACGGCATCAGGCAGGCGCCGCCCACCCCGAGCAGCGCCCGCGCGGCGATGAGCGCTCCGGGGGTGTGCGCGTATCCGGCGGCGACCGAGGCGGCGCCGAAGACCACCGCGCCGGTGAGCAGCAGCCGACGGCGTCCCACGCGGTCGCCGAGGGCGCCCATCGTGATCAGGAGGCCGGCGAGCACGAAGCCGTAGATGTCGAGGATCCACAGCTGCTGGGTGGAGCCCGGCCGTAGATCCTCGCTGATGGCGGGGATCGCGAAGTAGAGAATCGAGACGTCCATCGAGACCAGCAGCAGCGGCAGCATCAGCACGCCGAGCGCGGTCCACTCCCGGCGCCCGGCGCGCTCGGGGCCCGGCGTCCCGGCCGTCCCGCGCGGCCCGCGCGGCCCGCGGGGTGCGCTGTCAGGTGTCATTCCCTCGGTCATGACGGGAGCACAGCAGTCCGGCGCGTACACCGCAAGCAGCTGCCTAGTGCACCGGGCAACCATGAGGCTCTCCACCCCAGTTCACCGGTGGTTACCCCGGTTCACCGCACTAGTACACTCGCGCCCGTGGTCACCGAACCGCTCTACCCGCCGCCCTATCTCAGGATCGCCGCCGAGATCCGTGAGCGCATCGAGGCGGGCACCCTGCGCCCCGGCGACCGCGTCCCCTCCACCCGGGCGATCACCCAGGAGTGGGGGGTGGCGATGGCGACCGCCACGAAGGCGCTGTCGGTGCTGCGCCAGGAGGGCCTGGTACGGGCCGTGCCGGGCGTCGGCACGGTGGTCGACCGGACCCGCGCCCAGCCGCGCCGTACCCCCGGGGACCCGGCGCGCGGCGAACCGGCCCTGAACCGGCGGCGGATCGTCAGGACCGCGATCGAACTGGCCGACTCCGAGGGGCTCGGCGCGCTCTCGATGCGCCGGGTCGCGACGGCGCTCGCCACCTCGACCATGGCGCTCTACCGCCATGTGCCGGGCAAGGCCGAGCTGGTGCGGCTGATGTCGGACGCGGTCTCGGGCGAGGAGCCGATGGGTCCCGTACCGGCCGACTGGCGCGCGGGGGTGGAGCACGCGGCGCGCTGGCTGTGGCGGGCGAACGGGCGGCACCCCTGGCTGGCCACCGCCATGGCCTCCTTCACCCGTCCCCCCGCGGCGCCCGACGCCATGGCGTACACGGAGTGGGTGCTGAAGGCGCTTCAGAGCACCGGGCTCTCGCCGTTCGAGATGATCCACAGTCATCTCACGGTCTTCGCCTACGTCCAGGGGCTGGCGGTGGCGGCGGATCTGGAGAACCAGGCCAGGCAGGACACCGGACTGTCCGACGAGGAGTGGCTGGCACGAAACGAGCCACAGTTCGACGCCATCGTGGCGGGCGGGGCCTATCCGCTGCTCAACACGCTCTTCACACAGGAGCAGTTCGACCTTGACCTCGATACCCTCTTCGAGTTCGGGCTGCGGCGGACGCTCGACGGCATCGCCGTGATGATCGGCGAAACGTCCGCTTAACGAACATGTCACTTCAGGCAGCGGACGAGTTCCGGCCAACTTGTTGACGCGCTCCTGACAGAGAGCTGTCCCGGCTGCGACTCTTCCCCCGTTCTTCGCACCGCCCCCGCACCGCCCGCATCACCGGTACCGCACGCACGGCTGATCCGATTCTTCCCGTACTCCCCCCTCGCAGAAGGAGTTCGCGTGAGACCTGTCAGACCCCTGAGAGTCACCCCCCG
This sequence comes from Streptomyces sp. NPDC012835, assembly GCF_042900885.1. Taxonomy (NCBI): domain Bacteria; kingdom Bacillati; phylum Actinomycetota; class Actinomycetes; order Kitasatosporales; family Streptomycetaceae; genus Streptomyces; species Streptomyces sp. NPDC012835. The sequence goes on along the minus strand of NZ_JBIBBW010000006.1, from coordinate 397,678 downwards.
CCGCCGCGCCACCGCCACCGGCGCGCTCATCGCCGCCGCGGCCCTGCTCGGCGTGGGCGTCCAGGCCGGCACCGCCGTCGCGCAGCCCGACAGCGCGCCCGCGGCGCCCGTCGCGGGCAAGGCCGACCCCGGCGCGCTGCCGCGTTCGCTCTCCCCCGCAGCGCGCACCGCTCTGATACGCGAGGCCGACGCCGGCAAGGCCGAGACCGCGAAGGACCTCGGCCTGGGGGCGGGGGAGAAGCTCGTCGTGCGCGATGTCGTGCAGGACGTGGACGGCACCACGCACACCCGGTACGAGCGCACCTACCAGGGGCTTCCCGTCCTCGGCGGCGACCTCGTCGTCTCGGCGGCGAAGTCGGGCGCGACCCGGTCCGTCACCAAGGCGTCCACCGCCACGCTGAAGAACGTCTCCACCGCCGCCGCCATCACCCCGGCCACCGCCGAGAAGCAGGCGCTGAGCGCCGCCGCCGCGGCGGACTCCAAGGCGAACGGCGCGAAGAAGATCGCGACCGACAGCGCGCCGCGCAAGGTCGTCTGGATGGCGAAGGGCACCCCGACCCTCGCGTACGAGACCGTGGTCGGCGGGTTCCAGCACGACGGCACCCCCAACGAGCTGCATGTCGTCACCGACGCGGCCAGCGGCGCGAAGCTGTACGAGTGGCAGGGCGTCGAGAACGGCGTCGGCAACACCCAGTACAGCGGCCAGGTCACCCTGGGGACCACCCCGTCGGGATCGACGTACAACCTCACCGACGGCGGCCGGGGCAACCACCGGACGTACAACCTGAACCGGTCCACCTCCGGCACCGGCACGCTCTTCTCGAACTCCACCGACACCTGGGGCAACGGCACCACCTCCAACCTGGAGACCGCCGGCGCGGACGCGGCCTACGGCGCCGGGCTGACCTGGGACTACTACAAGAACGTGCACGGCCGCACCGGCATCAAGGGCGACGGCGTCGGCGCGTACTCCCGGGTCCACTACAGCAGCGGCTACGTCAACGCCTTCTGGCAGGACTCCTGCTTCTGCATGACCTACGGCGACGGCTCCGGCAACGCCCGCCCGCTGACCTCGATCGACGTGGCCGCCCACGAGATGACCCACGGCGTCACCTCCGTCACCGCCAAGCTCAACTACAGCGGTGAGTCGGGCGGTCTCAACGAGGCGACGTCCGACATCTTCGCCACCGCCGTCGAGTTCTACGCCGGCAACGCCGAGGACCAGGGCGACTACCTCATCGGCGAGAAGATCAACATCAACGGCAACGGCACGCCGCTGCGGTACATGGACAAGCCCAGCAAGGACGGCTCCTCGCGCGACTACTGGTCCTCCACCCTCGGCAACGTGGACGTCCACTACTCCTCGGGCCCGGCGAACCACTGGTTCTACCTGATCTCCGAGGGCAGCGGCGCCAAGACCGTCAACGGTGTCGCCTACGACTCGCCGACCTACGACGGCCTTCCGGTGACGGGCATCGGCCGGGACAAGGCCGCGCAGATCTGGTTCAAGGCGCTCACCACGAAGTTCACCTCCACGACCAACTACGCGGCGGCGCGCACCGGCACGCTCGCCGTGACGGCCGACCTCTACGGCACGGACAGCGCCGAGTACAAGTCCGTCACCGACGCCTGGGCGGCCATCAACGTGGGCGCCCGCCCCGGCGGCGGCGGCAACACGGGCACGGTCTTCTCCAGCAACACCGTGGTCGCCATCCCGGACAACGGCCCGGCGGTCACCTCGCCGCTCGCGGTCTCCGGCATCACGGGCAACGCCCCGGCCTCCCTCCAGGTCGACGTGGACATCACGCACACCTGGCGCGGTGACCTGGTCGTGGACCTGGTGGGGCCGAGCGGTACGTCCTACCGGCTGAAGAGTTCCAGCGGCGGGGACTCCGCGCAGGACGTGGTGGAGACGTACTTCGTGAACGCGTCGTCGGAGACGGCGAACGGCACCTGGCAGCTGAAGGTGCAGGATGTCGCGTCCCGGGACACCGGCCGGATCAACGGCTACAAGCTCACCTTCTGAGCGCGGGCAGCCCCTGCCGCACCGCACACCCGAGCCGTCCGGGGCGTCACACCGCCCCGGACGGCTCCGCCGCGTGGATGAGCTTGCGCAGCGCGTCGTAGTACACCTCGTGGTCCACGGTGGCGGGCAGCAGCGCGGCGATGTGCCCGGTGAGCACCGGGAAATCCGCCGGATCCAGGGCCGCCAGGGCGGTACGGGTCAGGGCGACGGCCGCCCCGGGGTCCCGGTGGTCGACGAAGGTGGCGCTGCCGAGGGTGAGCAGATAGAGCTGGCGGTAGACCACCATGGCCTGCGCGGGCGTCATCCCGGCCGCGACGCTCTGCGCGAGCTGCGGCTCCACCAGCTTCGCCAGCAGTTCCGGCCCCAGCCACGGCCGCCCGCCGCGCAGGGCGAGCAGCCCGGGGCGGGCAGTCAGCGCCGCGTACAGCCCGCAGAAGCGCGCCTCGGTGGCCGAGGCCCAGTCGCTGCCGGGCGGGATGCCGGGCAGTTCGGCGGCCAGCTGGTCGGCGCAGAGGTCCAGCAGCCCCGCGAGGTCGCCGCAGCGGCGCTGCACCGTGGCGTGCGCGACACCGAGGCGGGCCGCGACGGTACGGAAGCTGAGCGCGCCGGGGCCGTCCTCGTCGAGGAGCGAGAGCGCGGCGGCGGCGATGCGCGCGGGGGCCGCGGCGTCGGGGGAAGCGGATTGCCCGGTCATGCGAGCCATCGTACGATACAGCGTATCGGAGACCGGGACGGCACCAGGGAGCGAGCGCGGACATGTCCGAACTGACCTACGGGGAGATCAAGCGGGCGGTGGACCGCACGGCGGGCCGGGTGCGCGCGGTGACGGTGACACCGGCCGAGCCGGTGGACGGCGCGAGCGGTGTCCGGGCCCATCTGGCGCTGGAGTATCTCCAGCACACGGGGTGTTTCAAGGCGCGTGGCGCGGTGAACTTCCTGCGCGCGCACGCGGAGTCGGGCACGCTGCCGGACGCCGGGGTCACGATCGCCTCGGGCGGCAACGCCGGACTGGCCTGCGCGTGGGCCGCGCGCGGTACGGGGACGCGGGCGACGGTGTTCCTGCCGGCGACGGCCCCGGAGGTGAAGGTCGCGCGGCTGCGTTCGTACGGCGCCGAGGTACGTCTCGTGGGCACGGCGTACGCCGAAGCGCTGGCCGCGTGCGAGGAGTTCGCCGCCACGACGGGCGCGCTCGCCTCCCACGCGTACGACAACCCGCTGATCGCCGCCGGGGCCGGCACGCTGATGGAGGAGATCCACGAGCGGCTCCCGGACCTGGACACCGTGGTGGTCGCGGTGGGCGGCGGCGGTCTGTTCGCGGGCGTGGCCACGGCCGCGCGGCAGCACGGCGTGCGGATGGTGGCGGTCGAGCCGGAGAACAGCCGCGCGCTCCACGCGGCCGTCGAGGCGGGCGCCGTGGTGGACGTCGCGGTCGCATCGGTCGCGGCCGACTCCCTGGGCGCCCGGCGCGCCTCGGCCGCCGCGCTGGACGCGGCCCGGCGGGACGGCGTGCGCGCCGTCCTGGTCCCGGACGAGGAGATCGTCCGCGCCCGCCGGCTCCTCTGGGACGACCGCCGTATCGCGGTCGAGCACGGCGCGGCGACGGCGCTGGCGGCGCTGAACGGCGGGGCGTACCGGCCGGCCCCGGACGAGAAGGTGTGCGTGGTGCTGTGCGGCGCGAACACGGATCCGGGGACGCTGGCCTAGGAGGGCTGAGGGCGCTCCCCGCGACCGGCGGCGAGCGTCAGGACCCGGCTCGCGGCGCGTGGTCCCCGCCGTGCAGATGAGCCATCTCGCCCTCGTGGTTGAGGATGGTGAGGATCTCCACCGGCCCGTCGTGGGCGCCGATGACGTGCGGGACCATGGTCGAGAACTGGGCCGCCTCGCCGGTGGGGACGAGGACGGTCCGCTCCCCCAGCTCCAGGCGGGCCGTCCCGGAGAGCACGGTGAACCACTCGCGGCCGGGGTGCACACCCCGGTGGCCGGGTCCGGTCGGCCGGTCACCGGTGATGCGCATCTTGGCGACGGTCACCCCGTGGAGGGAGTCCTCCCGGGACAGGAGCCAGGTCGTGAGCCCTCGCGAGTGCTGGGGCTGCGGCCGGATCACCACGTCCTCGTCGTCGGCGGACTCGACGAGCTGGTCGAGTGTCGTGTCGAGCGCCCGGGCGATGGGCACCAGCTGGTCCAGCGCGATCCTGCGGTGCCCGGTCTCGATCCGGCTCAGATTGGAGGGGCTGAGATGACAGCGGGCGGCGAGCGTGTCCAGTGACCAGCCCCTGGCCAGCCGCAGACCCCGGATGCGCTGCCGGATCACACTGTCCAGGTCCGATTCTTGCGTCATGAGCAAGAGTGTATGCCGTCACAGCATGCCCCGCTTAGCGTGGAGGGCATGGCTCATGACACGCACCACCACCAGCAGCAGCACGGACACGGCCACGGACCCGGCCATCAGGACGGGGACGCGCCCCACGACGAGGCGCGGATGGCGGAGATGCTCGACCTGGACGCCGAGGTGCTCGGCACGTACCTGGACGAGCTGACCGCATGGGTCGGGCGGCACGCGCCCGACGCGGTACGGACCGTCCTGGACATCGGCGCGGGGACGGGCACCGGCAGCCTGGCGCTGGCCCGGCGCTTCCCGGCGGCCGAGGTGATCGCGGTCGACCGCTCCCCGCTGATGCTCGAACGCCTCCGGGCGACGGCCGACCGGCAGGGGCTGGGCGGACGGCTGCGGGCCCTGGCGGCGGACGTCGACACCGCGTGGCCGCGGACCGGGCCGGTCGACGTGGCATGGGCGGCCCTGTCGATGCACCACTTCGCCGACCCGGACCGGGTGCTGTCCGACGTCCACGCCGCGCTGAACCCCGGCGGCCTGCTGACGGTCGTCGAGATGGACAGCCTGCCGCGCTTCCTGCCCGACGACCTCGGCCTCGGCCGGCCGGGGCTGGAGTCCCGCTGCCACCGGGCGATGCCCGAGGCGCCCTGGAGCCAACACCCGGACTGGCGCGGCCCGTTGGAGCGGGCGGGCTTCGAGATCGTCGAGCAGCGCGTCATGCCCGTCGCGCTGGATCCGGCGCCGGCGGGCGCCGGCCGCTACGCGCGCGCCTTCCTCAGCGGTGTACGCGGGGCGCTCACGGACCGGCTGGGCGCCGACGATCTCGCCACCCTCGACCGCCTCCTGGCCGACGACGGTCCCGACGCGCTGGTGCGCCGCACCGATCTGGCCGTACGGGGAAGCCGCACCGCGTGGGCGGCCCGGCGCCGCCCGGACCGGCCCTCGGCGTAGGGGGCGGCGGTCCGTCGTCCCGGCGGAGCCGGGCGGCCTTCGGCCGGTGGCCCCCGACCGTCTTGCTGTTCCGGCAACAATAATTGCCTCCCGCGCGGCTCCAAGCGCACCATCGGCCATGAAACGGAGGTACCGCGCATGGCTACGCGAGAAGAATCGAGCACACGAGGACCGCGGACCGCGGACCGGTACGACGCCGTGGTCATCGGCGGCGGGGCGGCCGGGCTCAGCGGGGCGCTGACGCTGGCCAGGGCCCGGCGTTCGGTGCTGGTGATCGACGAGGGGCGGCCCCGGAACGCGCCCGCGTCGGGGATCCACGGCTATCTGGGGCTGGACGGCACCCCGCCCGGGGAGCTGCTGGCCGCCGGGCGCCGGGAGGTGACCGGGTACGGCGGCGAAATCGTCGCCGGGACGGTGGTGGCGGCGGAGCGCCGCGCGGACGACGCGGGGTTCCGGGTCGCGCTGGCGGACGGGTCCTCGGTCACGGCGGCCCGGCTGCTGGTGACGACCGGGCTGGTGGACGAACTGCCCGACGTGCCGGGGCTGGCCGGGCGGTGGGGGCGCGAGGTGCTGCACTGCCCGTACTGCCACGGCTGGGAGGTACGCGACGAGCCGATCGGCGTCGTGGCGAGCGGGCCGCTCGGGGTGCGTCAGGCGCTGATGTGGCGGCAGTGGAGCAAGGACGTCACCCTCTGCCTGCACACCGGGCCCGAACCGACCGACGAGGAGTACGAGCAGCTCGCCGCCCGGGAGATCGCCGTGGTGGACGGCGAGGTGACCGGCGTCGAGGTGTCCGGCGACCGGCTCTCCGGGCTCCGTCTGGCCGGCGGCCGGACGCAGCCCTGCCGGGCCGTGGTGGTCGGCCCCCGGTTGACCACCCGCGCGGGCTTCCTCGGTGACCTGGGACTCGACGTCACCGACCAGGAGATGTCGGGCCAGGTCATCGCCACCTACATCGCCGCCGACCCCGTCGGCGCCACCGAGGTGCCGGGCGTATGGGTGGCGGGCAATATCGCCAACCCCACCGCCCAGGTCAACGCGGCGGCCACCGGCGGCACGCTCGCCGCCGCGGCGATCAACGCCGATCTGACGGCCGAGGAGACCCGCCGGGCCGTCGCCGAGCGCAGGGCCCCCTTCTCCGCCCGGCAGGAACGGGAGGCGGCCGAACAGCGCGCGCGCACCCGCCCGTACGACCACCGACCGGGAGGAACCCGATGACCACCGAGACCACCACCCACGAGCAGGAGTGGGACGACCGTTACAACGAGAGCGAGCGGATCTGGAGCGGCGAGCCCAACCCCACTCTGGTCAAGGAGGTCGCGGGGCTGAAGCCGGGCACCGCGCTGGAACTGGGCTGCGGCGAGGGCGGTGACACGGTCTGGCTCGCGCGGCGGGGCTGGCACGTCACCGCGACCGACATCTCCGGCGTCGCCCTCGGCCGCACCGCCGAGCACGCGGCGCGTGCCGGCGTCGCGGACCGGGTCGTCCCGGAGCGTCACGACCTCGCCGAGTCGTTCCCGGCCGGCTCCTTCGACCTGGTCTGCGCGCACTTCCTGCACTCGTACCGGGACATGCCCCGCGAGCGGATCCTGCGGACGGCGGCCTCGGCCGTGGCGCCCGGCGGGGTGCTGCTCGTCGTCGGCCACTCCGGCTTCCCCAGCTGGATGGAGGAGCCGCCGGCCGATGTGTCGCTGCCGAGCGCGCGGGAGGTTCTCGCCTCCCTCGAACTGCGGCCCGACGCGTGGGAGGTCCTGGTCACCGAGGAGCACCGGGCGCCCTCGACCGGTCCCGAGGGGCAGCGGGGCTTCCACGCCAACAACACCGTCAAGGCGCGGCGCCTGGCGTAGCGTCCGGGCGGCGCACCGCGCCCGGCGGCCGTGAGCGGGCCGCCGGGCGCGGTGGCGTCAGCGCATCAGCACGCCCGCGCCCTCCCCCGTCGCCTCCGTGGGCAGCGCGACCAGTCCCAGGTCGGCGCCGGTGGCGAGCCGCGGATGGGCGGGCAGGACGCGGACGGTGTAGCCGTAGGGGCCCGTGCGGTCGAGGGCGAGCGGGCCCTCGTACACCCAGCGGCCCTCCAGGTCGGCGCCGCCGGCCGGTTTGAGCGGGAAGGTCCGGGCGTCGGCGATCGTGTCGTCCGGGCCGACCCGGCCCGCGACGGCCTGGACCTCCACCGCCTCCGGGCGCAGCTCGCCGAGTCCGACGCGCACCCGCAGGGTGAGCGTGGAGCCCAGCTCGGCGCCGCCGCCGTCCCCGCCGTCGGCGCCGCTCGCGGCGACCGCCTCCACGTGGTCCACCGAGACGTGCGGCCAGAGCGTGCGCGTCCGGTACTTCCAGGCCGCCAGCTCCGTCGCGGTGTCCGCGTCCAGCGCGCGATGGGCTTGCGCCGCCGGGGCGTACAGCCGCTCCACGTACTCCCGCACCATCCGGTCGGCCAGCACCTTGGGTCCGAGCGTGACCAGGGTGCGCCGGACCATCTCGATCCAGCGGTCCGGGAGTCCGGCCTCGCCCCGGTCGTAGAAGCGGGGCGCGATACGGTCCTCCAGCAGCTCGTAGAGCGCGTTGGCCTCCAGTTCGTCGCGCCGGTTCTCGTCGGCGGACGAGCCGTCGGCGGTCGGGATGGCCCAGCCGAAGTCGGGCTCGTACCACTCGTCCCACCAGCCGTCCAGCACCGACAGGTTGAGACAGCCGTTGAGCGCGGCCTTCATCCCGCTGGTGCCGCACGCCTCCAGCGGGCGCAGCGGGTTGTTGAGCCAGACGTCGCAGCCCGGGTAGAGCGTCTGCGCCATCCCCATCCCGTAGTCGGGCAGGAAGACGATGCGGTGGCGCACCCGCGGGTCGTCGGCGAACCGCACCAGCTCCCGCACCAGCCGCTTGCCGCCGTCGTCCGCCGGATGGGCCTTGCCCGCGACGACGATCTGGACGGGCCGCTCCGGGTCGAGCAGCAGGTTCGTCAGCCGCTCGCGGTCGCGCAGCATGAGGGTGAGGCGTTTGTACGAGGGGACGCGGCGGGCGAAGCCGATGGTGAGGACGTCGGGGTCGAGGACACCGTCGATCCAGCCGAGTTCGGCGGCTTCGGCGCCGCGCTCCCGCCAGGACGCGTGGAGCCGGGTGCGCACCTCGCCGACCAGCCGCTCGCGGAGCGCGCGCCGCACGTCCCAGAGCCCGGCGGCGGGGACCTCGTCGGCCGGTCCGAGCCGGGTGACCTCGGGCGCGGTCCAGGTCGGCGCGTGCACGCCGTTGGTGACGGAGGTGATGGGCACCTCGTCCGGGTCGAAGTCCGGCCAGAGTCCGGCGAACATCCGGCGGCTGACCGCGCCGTGCAGGGTGGAGACGCCGTTGGCGCGCTGGGCGAGCCGCAGGCCCATCACGGCCATGTTGAACAGGTGGGGCTCGCCGCCGGGGTAGGTCTCCACGCCGAGGCCGATGACGCGCTCGGCTGGCACGCCGGGCAGCTCGCCGTCGTCGCCGAAGTGGCGGGCGATCAGGTCGCGGTCGAAGCGGTCGATGCCGGCCGGGACGGGGGTGTGGGTGGTGAAGACCGTTCCGGCGCGTACCGCCTCCAGCGCGGCCTCGAAGCCGAGTCCGCCGTGGCCGTCCGGTTCCGGTCCGCCCGCCATGAGTTCGCGGACGCGCTCCAGGCCGAGGAACCCGGCGTGGCCCTCGTTGGTGTGGAACACCTCGGGCGCGGGATGGCCGGTGAGCCGGCAGTACGCGCGTACCGCCCGGACGCCGCCGATGCCGAGCAGCATCTCCTGGAGCAGCCGGTGTTCGCTGCCGCCGCCGTAGAGCCGGTCGGTGACATCGCGCTCGCCGGGCCCGTTCTCCTCGACGTCGGAGTCGAGGAGCAGCAGCGGGACGCGGCCGACCCTGGCCTGCCAGACACAGGCGCGCAGCGAGCGGTGGCCCGGCAGGGTGAGGGTGACGCGGACGGGTGTGCCGTCGTTCTCGCGGAGCCGGGTCAGGGGCAGTTCGTCGGGGTCGAGGACCGGGTAGCGCTCCTGCTGCCAGCCGTCGCGGGAGAGCGACTGGCGGAAGTAGCCGTGCCGGTAGAGCAGTCCGACGCCGATGAGCGGCACGCCGAGGTCGCTGGCGGCCTTGAGGTGGTCGCCGGCGAGGATGCCGAGGCCGCCCGAGTACTGCGGCAGGGCCGCCGTCACCCCGAACTCGGGGGAGAAGTAGCCGACGGCGGCGGGCAGCCGCGCGCCCTCGGCGTCGCGTTCCTGGTACCAGCGGTCGCCGTGCAGGTAGGTGTCGAGGTCGGCGGCGACGGCGGTGAGCCGGTCGAGGAAGGCGCGGTCACCGGCCAGCTCGGTGAGGCGCGTGGCGGAGACGGCTCCGAGCAGCCGTACGGGGTCGGCGCCGGAGGCCCGCCAGCCGCCCGGGTCGACGGCCTCGAAGAGTTCGCGGGTCCCCGGGTGCCAGGACCAGCGGAGGTTGCGGGCCAGTTCGCCGAGCGGTCGGAGCGGTTCCGGCAGAACGGGGCGGACGGTGAACCGACGGATTGCCTTCACGTTGTTCCACCTTCGCAGGGGGCATACGGGCCAAGAGGGGCGCACCACGCTGTGCGGCCCGCCGTCCCTGACGACGGTAGCCTCACGGCGCCCTCCACGACCACGGCGCACACGCGCACTCACCCGTGCGCCTCCGCGCCGCGCCGGAGTGCGGAGGCGGACGATGGCACGACAGATGTCGTACGTGTTGCGGGCGGTGTCCGCGCGCCGGGGCGGTTCTCCGTACGCCCCAGTAGTTAACAATCCGCCGGATTGCCCACCCGAAGAGAGTGGGAAGGCTCATGCGGTACGCACGACCCGTACGCACGACCTGTGCTCATGGCACTCGCACGGCACGTACTTACCGCACACGAGCGCGTCTCCACATGATTCCAGCGCTATTCGAGTGAACGCGGACAGGAGCGGCCATGCTCGCAGCCTCCCAGTCGTCCTCAGAGCAGCTACAAAGAACGTTCGAACCGTCACAATTCGGTAAAAGCATCCGAAACCTAACCGCTTCATCCGATCGTTCCGGTCACTCCGGCCGGAACGGCCGGCCTGCCCTGCCTGTCACGCCCGCACAGCCTCATCAGGTGATCCAGTGAAACCGCTGATTGGTCGTATCCCCGTCCTGGACGTACAACCGCTCGTCGATTGCGGCAGACGCCCCACGAAGGCGGTGGCCGGTGAGTCCTTCCAGGTCACCGCCGTTGTCTTCCGCGAGGGCCACGACGCCGTCGCGGCCAATGTCGTCCTCTTGGACCCCGGTGGCCGGCCGGGCCCCTGGACCCCCATGGCAGAACTCGCCCCCGGCACCGACCGCTGGGGCGCCGAGGTGACCCCCACCGAGGAAGGCCGCTGGACCTACACCGTCGAGGCGTGGAGCGATCCGGTCGCCACCTGGCGCCACGCCGCCTCCGTCAAGATCCCGGCGGACGACGACCCGAGGGACATCGCGCTGGTCCTCGCGGAGGGCGCGCAGCTCTACGACCGGGCCGCCGCCGGGGTGCCCAAGCGCGACGGCAGGGAAGCGGTGCTGGCCGCCGCCGACGCCCTGCGCGACACCTCGCTGCCCGCCCGCGCCCGGCTGGACGCGGCGCTCGCCCCCGAGGTGGACGCGGCGCTCGCCGGCCATCCGCTGCGCGACCTGGTCACCGCCTCGCGCCCGGTCCCGCTGCTGGTGGAGCGCAGACGCGCGCTGTACGGGTCGTGGTACGAGCTGTTCCCGCGCTCGGAGGGCGCCGTCGTCAAGAAGGGCGAGCCGCCGGTCAGCGGCACCTTCAGAACCGCGGCGAAGCGGCTGCCCGCCGTCGCGGCGATGGGCTTCGACGTCGTGTACCTGCCGCCGGTCCACCCCATCGGCACCACGCACCGCAAGGGCGCGAACAACAGCCTGACCCCCGGCCCCGACGATGTCGGCGTGCCCTGGGCGATCGGCTCGGCCGACGGCGGCCACGACGCGATCCACCCGGAGCTGGGCACCATCGAGGACTTCGACCACTTCGTGGAGACGGCCCGCGACCTGCGGATGGAGGTGGCGCTCGACTTCGCGCTCCAGTGCTCCCCGGACCATCCCTGGGTCACCAAGCACCCCGAGTGGTTCCACCACCGCGCGGACGGCTCGATCGCCTACGCGGAGAACCCGCCGAAGAAGTACCAGGACATCTACCCGATCGCCTTCGACAGCGATCTGCGCGGGCTGGTCCGGGAGACCACCCGGGTGCTGCGCCACTGGATGTCCCACGGGGTACGGATCTTCCGCGTGGACAATCCGCACACGAAGCCGGTGGTCTTCTGGGAGAAGGTCATCGCGAACATCAACCGCACCGATCCCGACGTGATCTTCCTGGCCGAGGCGTTCACCCGGCCCGCGATGATGCGCACGCTCGGCGCGGTCGGCTTCCAGCAGTCGTATACGTATTTCACCTGGCGGAACACCAAGCGGGAGCTGACGGAGTACCTGACGGAGCTGTCGGGCGAGTCCGCCGCGTCCATGCGGCCGAACTTCTTCGTGAACACGCCGGACATCCTGCACGCCTACCTCCAGGAGGGCGGCCGTCCGGCGTTCGAGGTGCGGGCGGTGCTGGCGGCGACGATGGCGCCGTCGTGGGGTGTGTACGCGGGATATGAACTCTGCGAGAACACCCCCGTCAGGCCCGGCAGCGAGGAGTACCTTGACTCCGAGAAGTACCAGCTGAGGCCCCGGGACTGGGAAGCGGCCGAGCGCGAGGGCCGCACCCTCGCTCCCCTGATCACCCGGCTGAACCGGATCCGACGGCGGCATCCCGCCCTCCAGCAGCTGCGTGACATCCTCTTCCACCACGCCGACAACGACGCGGTCATCGCGTACAGCAAGAGGTCGGGCACGGACATCGTTCTGGTGGTCGTCAACCTCGACCCCCACCACACCCAGGAGGCGACGGTCTCGTTGGACATGGAGCGGCTCGGCCTCTCGTGGCACGAGACCGTTCCGGTACGCGACGAGCTGACCGGCCAGACCTATCACTGGGGCAGCTCCAACTATGTGCGCCTAGAGCCGGGCGCCACGCCCGCGCACATCGTGGTGCTGCGACCGTCCCCGCCGATCGGAGGGTCACCCACATCATGATCGTCAACGAGCCCGTCCACGACACGTTCGAGGACACCCCGGTCAAGGACCGGCATCCCGACTGGTTCAAACGAGCCGTCTTCTACGAGGTCCTGGTGCGTTCGTTCCAGGACAGCAACGGCGACGGCATCGGCGACCTCAAGGGAATCACCGCCAAGCTGGACTATCTCCAGTGGCTCGGCGTCGACTGCCTCTGGCTGCCGCCCTTCTTCAAGTCGCCGCTGCGCGACGGCGGCTACGACGTGTCCGACTACACCGCCGTGCTCCCCGAATTCGGTGACCTCGCCGACTTCGTGGAGTTCGTGGACGCCGCCCACCAGCGCGGCATGCGGGTGGTCATCGACTTCGTCATGAACCACACGAGCGATCAGCACGACTGGTTCCAGGAGTCCCGCAAGGACCCCGAGGGCCCGTACGGCGACTACTACGTCTGGGCCGACGACGACAAGCAGTACCAGGACGCCCGGATCATCTTCGTCGACACGGAGACGTCCAACTGGACCTTCGACCCGGTGCGCAAGCAGTACTACTGGCACCGCTTCTTCACCCACCAGCCGGATCTCAACTACGAGAACCCGAAGGTGCAGGAGGAGATCATCTCCGCGCTGCGCTTCTGGCTGGACCTGGGCATCGACGGCTTCCGGCTGGACGCCGTGCCGTACCTCTACCAGCGCGAGAACACCAACTGCGAGAACCTTCCGGCCACGCACTCCTTCCTCAAGCGGGTACGCCAGGAGATCGACGCGCACTACCCCGACACGGTGCTGCTCGCCGAGGCCAACCAGTGGCCGGAGGACGTCGTCGACTACTTCGGCGACTTCCAGAAGGGGGGCGACGAATGCCACATGGCGTTCCACTTCCCGGTGATGCCGCGCATCTTCATGGCCGTACGGCGCGAGTCCCGCTATCCGGTCTCGGAGATCCTGGCGAAGACCCCGGCGATCCCGACCGGCTGCCAGTGGGGGATCTTCCTGCGCAACCATGACGAGCTGACCCTCGAAATGGTCACGGACGAAGAGCGCGACTACATGTACGCGGAGTACGCGAAGGACCCCCGGATGCGCGCCAACATCGGCATCCGGCGCCGGCTCGCACCGCTGCTGGACAACGACCGCAACCAGATCGAGCTGTTCACCGCGCTGCTGCTGTCGCTGCCCGGCTCCCCGATCCTCTACTACGGGGACGAGATCGGGATGGGCGACAACATCTGGCTGGGCGACCGGGACGCGGTGCGCACCCCGATGCAGTGGACGCCCGACCGCAACGCGGGCTTCTCCTCCAGCGATCCCGGCCGGCTCTATCTGCCGACGATCATGGACCCGGTCTATGGCTACCAGGTCACCAATGTGGAGGCGTCGATGGCGTCGCCGTCCTCACTGCTGCACTGGACCCGGCGGATGATCGAGATCCGCAAGCAGAACCCGGCCTTCGGACTCGGCTCGTACACCGAGCTGCCCTCCTCCAACCCGGCGGTGCTCGCGTTTCTGCGCGAGGCCCCCTCGGAGCAGGGGGACGGCGACGACCTGGTGCTGTGCGTGCACAATTTCTCCCGGTTCGCGCAGCCGACCGAGCTGGATCTGAAGACCTTCAACGGGCGTCACCCGGTGGAGCTGATCGGCGGGGTGCGGTTCCCCGCCATCGGGGAGTGGCCCTATCTGCTGACGCTGGCGGGGCACGGCTTCTACTGGTTCCGGCTCAGGAAGGACAGCGCGCCCGTGTGACGCGACGCTGATCGGCGGCCCCGTGCGCGGCGGTTTCTTCCGCACCGCACGGGGCACCCTTCTCCACATCCCGTTCGATTCCATACCTAGTTCGATCGATTCGATCAAACTCGTATCAGATTCGTACGACAAAGATCCGTACGGATCATCCTCACCCGACACGTCCCGCACAGCCGGACAGCCATCGCCGCAATCCGGGACACTCTGCGCATCCTGTGGTGTGCCCGGGGAAAGGACGCGCTGCCATGTCGAAGGCTGCATCCACCCGGATCACCCCGCGCCTTCTCGATGCTTCGCCCGCCGACCTGCCCGCCGTGTCGCCCGCTCTGTCGCCCGCCGACGCCAGGGCACTGATCGGCTCGCTCGCGCCGCTGCTCCACGACTGGCTGCCACGTCAGCGCTGGTTCGCGGGCAAGGGCCGCCCGGTCACCGGATTCCTGCCGGTCGCGGTCACGGAGCTGCTGCCGATGGCCGGGGGTGGTCCGGGGTTGCTGCATCTGCTCGTACGGGTCGAACAGCGCGGTGGCTCCGGCCCCGCGCCGTCGATCCCGCCCTCCACCGCCTCCTCGCCCCCCGCGACGGCCGGTGACTGCTACCAACTGCTGCTCGGCGTACGGAAGGCGCTGCCGCCGCACCTGGCGTCCGCGCTGATCGGCCACGCCACCCAGGGGCCGCTGACCGGCCTCACCGTCTACGAGGGCCTGCACGACCCGCTCCTTGCCGAACTGCTGCTGGAGCGGCTGCGCTCACCCGGTGGTCCGGGACCGCTGCGCTTCGACCGGGCGGACGCGATCCCGGCCGGACTCGCGGGCCGGCTGCTGGACGCCGAACAGTCGAACAGCTCCCTCGTATACGGAGACGGGGCCGCCGGAGACGGGGCCGCCGGGGGCGGGACCGCCGGGGGCGGGACCGCCGGGGACGCCTACATCCTCAAGATCCTGCGCCGGGTCTTCCCGGGGCCGCACCCGGATCTGGAGCTGCCGCTCGCGCTGGCGGCCGAGGGGTGCGAGCGGGTGCCGGCGCCGGTCGCCTGGTTCGAGGCGGCCGACCCCGCCGGCGGCGGCGACACCCTCACGCTCGGGGTGCTCCAGCCGTATCTGCGCGGTTCGCGGGACGGGTGGCAGCTGGCGCTGGCCTCGCTGGCGCGGGGCCGGGAGTTCACCGTCGAGGCCCACGCGCTGGGCCGGGCCACCGCCGAGGTGCACACCGCGCTGGCCGCGGCGCTGCCCACGGTGACCCTCGGCCGGCGCCAGACCGCGCAGTTGGCGACGGCCATGGCCGAGCGCCTGGAGGCGGCGGCCCGGGCGGTGCCCGCGCTGCTGCCGTACGCCCCCGGGCTGCGCACCGCCTTCGACGCGCTCGCCGGGCTCGACGAGGCGGGGCGCGGGCGGCCCGCGCAGCGGGTCCACGGGGATCTGCATCTGGGCCAGACCCTGCGCACCCCGGACGGCCGCTGGTCGGTGATCGACTTCGAGGGCGAGCCGGCGAGGCCGCTCGCCGAGCGCCGCCGCCCGCAGCCACCGGTCCGCGATGTCGCGGGCATGCTCAGGTCCTTCGACTACGTGGCCCGCTCGCACGAACCGTGGCGCCCCGACTGGTCGGCGCGCTGCCGGGACGCGTACTGCGACGGGTACGCGACGGCCTCGGGCACCGACCCGCGCGCGGAGCCGGAGCTGCTGCGCGCGTACGAGACGGACAAGGCGGTCTACGAGGTGCTGTACGAGGCCAGACACCGCCCCGACTGGCTCCCGGTGCCGATGGCGGCGATCCGCCGGCTGGCCGGCGGCGCCTGACCCGGCCGCCCCGGTCCCGGCCGCCGCGCCGCCCTTCCTCCCGCCGACCGGCCCGGCGCCCGAAGCGGTCGCGCTCCCCCGTCCGGCGTACCCCGTGCACGTCTCTTCCCCGCTCCCGCCCCCTGCTGCCCCACCCGTACCGACCGACCGTCCAGCCAAGCCCCGCGCCGAGGAGGCACCCCCGTGACCGCCCGCACGCCGTCCGACCGTCCGTCCGGTTCGCCGTCCCCGCCCGTGACGCCCGTCGCCGCCCGCCAGGTCCCGGCACCCGCCGCGGCCGTGGAGAAGCCCACGGGCAGAAAGGGGGCCAGGAGCCCCAAGGGAAAGAAACCCGCGCCCGGTACGGCCGAACGGGGGCAGGCACCGGCCGCCGCCACCCCTCCCCCCGCCGGACCCGTCCCCCCTGCCTCCCCCGCAGGGACCGACGCGCCCGCCGCGCCCACGGCGCCCCGGCCGCGCGAGGGGGCCGCGACCGGCGGCGGGCCCGCGCCGTCCGCGGATGGGACTCCCGCCGTGCCGCCGCTGGCCGACGGTGACCGCGAGCGGCTGCTCAGCGGCGCGCACCACGACCCGCACGGGGTGCTGGGGGCGCACCCGGTCGCGGGCGGGGTGCTCGTGCGGGTGCTGCGCCCGTACGCCCGCGCCGTCACCGTGGTCAGCGGGGGGAAGCGGACGGGGCTGGCCGACGACGGGGACGGCTTCTTCTCCGGGGTGCTGCCGCTGGACGCCGTACCCGAGTACACCCTGCTGGTCCGGTACGGCGACACCGCCGAGAACCCGGACGAGCTGGAGGTACGGGACCCGTACCGCTTTCTGCCCGCCCTCGGCGAACTCGATCTGCATCTGATCGGGGAGGGCCGGCACGAGGAGCTGTGGAAGGCCCTCGGCGCGCTGCCCATGGTCCATCAGGGCATCACCGGCACCCGCTTCACCGTCTGGGCCCCCAACGCCCGGGGCGTGCGGATCGCGGGGGACTTCAACTACTGGGACGGTACGAGCCTGCCGATGCGCTCGCTCGGCTCCACCGGGGTGTGGGAGCTGTTCGTCCCGGGGATCGGTGACGGCGCGCTCTACAAGTTCGACATCACCAGGCCCGACGGCACCCACACACTGCGCGCCGACCCGATGGCCCGGCGTACCGAGGTGCCGCCCGCGACCGCGTCGATCGTCACCGAGTCGCACCATGTGTGGCGCGACGGAGAGTGGCTCGCGCACCGCGCCGACCGGCCGGTGCACGAGGCGCCCTTCTCCGTGTACGAGGTCCATCTCGGCTCCTGGCGACCGGGCCTGACGTACCGTCAACTCGCCGCGCAACTGCCCGCTTACGTCAAGGATCTCGGCTTCACCCATGTCGAGCTGATGCCGGTCGCCGAGCATCCCTTCGGCGGCTCCTGGGGTTACCAGGTCACCGGCTTCTACGCGCCGACCTCCCGCATGGGCACCCCGGACGACTTCCGGTATCTGGTGGACGCGCTGCACCGGGCCGGTATCGGGGTGCTGGTGGACTGGGTGCCGGCGCACTTCCCGAAGGACGAGTGGGCGCTGGCCCGCTTCGACGGCCGTCCGCTCTACGAGCACGCCGACCCGCGGCGGGCGGAGCATCCCGACTGGGGCACGCTGGAGTTCGACTACGGGCGCACGGAGGTGCGCAACTTCCTGGTCGCCAACGCGGTGTACTGGTGCCAGGAGTTCCACATCGACGGGCTGCGGGTCGACGCGGTCGCCTCGATGCTCTACCTCGACTACTCGCGCGAGGAGGGCCAGTGGTCGCCCAACGAGCACGGCGGCCGGGAGAATCTGGACGCGGTGGCCTTCCTCCAGGAGATGAACGCGACCGTCTACCGGCGCTGCCCGGGCGTGGTGACCGTCGCCGAGGAGTCCACCGCCTGGAGCGGCGTCACCCGCGCCACCCACCATGTCGGGCCCGACGGCTTCGGCGGTCTGGGCTTCGGGCTGAAGTGGAACATGGGGTGGATGCACGACTCGCTGGAGTACGTCGCCAAGGAGCCGGTGCACCGCAAGTACCACCACGGCGAGATGACCTTCTCCATGGTGTACGCGTACAGCGAGAACTACGTCCTGCCGATCTCGCACGACGAGGTCGTGCACGGCAAGCGGGCGCTGGTCTCCAAGATGCCCGGCGACTGGTGGCAGCAGCGTGCGAACGAGCGGGCCTATCTCGGCTTCATGTGGGCCCATCCCGGCAAGCAACTCCTCTTCATGGGGCAGGAGTTCGCCCAGGGCGCCGAGTGGTCCGAGAGCCACGGCCCGGACTGGTGGCTGCTCGACCCGTCCTACGAGGCGGAGCCCGACCACCGAGGGGTACGGGACCTGGTCCGCGACCTCAACAGGGTCTACGGCGCGACGCCCGCGCTCTGGCAGCGCGACACCGTGCCCGAGGGGTTCGCGTGGGTGGACGGGGACGCGGGCGAGGACAACGTCTTCGCGTTCCTGCGCTTCGACGCGGCGGGCGCGCCCCTGCTGGCGGTCTCGCACTTCTCGCCGGTGGTCCGCGAGGGGTACCGGCTCGGGGTGCCGGAGGAGTGCGCGGAGTGGACCGAGGTGCTCAACACCGACGCGGCGCGCTACGGCGGCGGGGACGTGCGCAACGCGGAGCCGCTGAAGACGGAACCGGTCGGCGCGCACGGCCGCCCGGTCTCCCTGCGGCTGACCCTGCCGCCGTTGGCGACGGTCTGGCTGCGGCCCGCCTGACGCACTGACGTACCATCAGTTCAGGCGCGGTCAGCGCCGGTCGAGGCCCTGCCGGATCCGCTCCGGCGGGGCCTCGCGCACGCGAGGCCGCGGGCCGGGCGGCGGCCGGAACGAGCGGGAGTCCGGATACGGGCAGCGGTGTTCGGTCGGCGCTCAGGCGCCGGCCGTGACGGCTTTCAGTTCGGTGAGCGACTCGCGCATGAGGCGCGGGAGACCGCGCTCCTCGCCGTCGGCGATCCAGCGCTCGAACGCGACCTTGAAGACGGCGATGCCCGCCTCGGCGGCCAGGCTCGCGGCCGGGTCCGGCACTCCGCGGGCGCGCAGGGCGCCGGCCGTTCCCGCGGCCAGTGACGCGAGCTTGATCAGCTCGCGCTCCCGCAGCTCAGCGGTGGCCACGATGATGGCGTGCCGCTGCCGGGCGAAGTCGCGGCGCCCCTCGAAGAGGACGGTGACGGCCTCCAGGGCTTCGGCTATCGCGTCCATCGGCGAGGCAGCGCCGGGGGCGTCCGCGACACCGGCCACGAAGACGTCCTGAAGCGTGTCGGAACCCCCGAACAGCACTTCGCGCTTGTCGGCGAAGTGCCGGAAGAACGTCCGCTCCGTGAGCCCCGCCCGCCGGGCGATCTCGGCGACCGCCGTCCGCTCGAAACCCCGCTCGCCGTACAGCTCCATGGCCGCCTGCGCCAGCCGCCCGCGCGCGTTGGGCTCCCATCTGCTCATATGCCCGATCCTACGTGACGGCAGTCGCTGACATGGAGTGCTACGGTCGATGACAGCAACTGACATCGACTGTGCCGCGCGGCGCTCCCCTCGCGCGACGACGCGGACGGTCGGCTCACCGGGAGGTCCCTCATGCGTGTTTTCGTCACCGGAGCATCCGGCTGGATCGGCTCCGCCGTCGTTCCCGAACTGATCGGCGCGGGCCATCAGGTCGTCGGGCTCGCCCGCTCGGACGCCTCGGCGGACGCCCTCGCCGCCGCCGGGGCCGAAGTGCACCGCGGCTCGCTCGACGATCTGGACGCCCTGCGGGAGGCCGCCGCCGCCTCGGACGGTGTGATCCACCTCGCCTTCAAGCACGACATCGCGTTCACCGGGGACTTCCAGGGCGCCTCCGACGCGGACCGCCGCGCCATCGACGCCTTCGGCGAGGTGCTCGCCGGCTCCGACCGGCCGCTCGTCATCGCCTCCGGGACGCTCGGGCTCAGTCCGGGACATGTGGCGACCGAGAAGGACACCGCCGCTGCGGGCTCGCCCCGGGCCGCCAACGCCGAGGCGGCGCTCGGCCTCGCCGCCGACGGCGTGCGCTCGTCCGTCGTCCGCCTGTCGCCGACGGTCCACGGCGACGGGGACAAGGGTTTCCTCGCGAGCCTGGTCTCCATCGCCCGCGACAAGGGCGTCTCCGGGTACATCGGCGACGGCGCCAACCGCTGGACGGCGGTGCACCGCCTCGACGCCGCCACACTCTTCCGGCTGGCCGTGGAGAAGGCCCCGGCGGGGTCGGTGCTGCACGGGGTCGCGGAGGAGGGCGTACCGCTGCGCGCGATCGCCGAGGCGATCGGCCGCCACCTCGGCCTGCCGGTGGTCCCGGTCGCTCCCGAGGACGCGGCCGGGCACTTCACCTGGATGGCCGACTTCCTCGCACTCGACAGCCCGGCCTCGAACACGCTGACCCGCGAGCTGCTCGGCTGGCGGCCGACGCACCCCGGCCTCATCGCCGACCTCGACGCGGGGCATTACTTCGACGGGTCGTGACAAGCCGGTCCGCCGAACGCGCGGCGGACCGCGCGTTCGGCGACGGCGCGCGACCCGGCCTACGGCGCCAGCGACTTGAGCCGGGACGGGACCTCCGCGTCCCGTACCACCGCGAGCCTCTGGGTCGCCCGGGTCAGGGCCACGTACAGGTCGTTGGTGCCGCGCGGCGAGCCGTCCATGATGGCCTCGGGATCGACGACCACGACCGTGTCGAACTCCAGCCCCTTCGCCCGCCGGGCGTCGAGCAGGACCACCGGACGGGTGAGGTCGGGGGTGTCCCCGCCCGCAGCGTCGGGGAGTTCGGCGGCGAGGGCGGGCAGCAGCGGGGTGGGCGCGATGATCGCGAGCCGCCCCTCCCCCGGTTGGTCCGAGGCCAGTGAGGTCGCCATCTCCCCAGCCCTGCGCGCGAGTTCGGCGGTCAGAGCCGACCGTACGACGGGCCCCTCGCCCGTCGACCGCACCGAGGCGGGGGGCTCGAAGAGCGGGTCCGCCGTACGCCGCACCTCGGCCGCGACCTCCATGATCTCGGCGGGCGTACGGTAGTTGACACCGAGCCTGGTCAGCTCCCAGCGGTCCTGCACGTACGGCTCCAGGATCTGGCTCCAGGAGTCGCAACCCGCCGCGTCACCGGTCTGGGCGGGGTCACCGACCAGCGTCATGGAGCGGTTCGGGGAGCGGCGCATCAGCAACCGCCAGGCCATGGCGGACAGTTCCTGCGCCTCGTCCACCACGATATGACCGAAGGCCCAGGTGCGGTCGGCGGCGGCCCGCTCGGCCGCGGTGCGGGTGTCGGCCTCCTCATGCCGGTCGGCGAAGCGGTCGGCGTCGATGATGTCGTGGGCGGCGAGCACCTCGGACTCGTCGTCGTCCTTGTCCTCGAACTCCTGGGTACGGGAGCCGTACGACAGCTCCAGCACCCCCCGCGCGTAGTCGATCCGCTCCTGGCGCTCGCGTGCCGCCACCGCGCGGGCCGCCGAGTCGTCCTCGCCGAGGAGTTCGGCCGCCTCGTCCAGCAGCGGCACATCGGCGGGCGTCCAGTCGTCCGTACCGTCCGCGCCGGTGCGCGGACCGGCCCGGCGCACGGCGGCGGCGTCGGCGGGGGCGAGCCGGCCGGGGTCGGCCAGGAAGTCACCGACGAGCTGCCGCGGGGTGAGCGTGGGCCAGAGCGAGTCGATGGCGGCCTGCACATCGCCGCTGGTGGCGATGGACTTGCCCAGCTCGGCGATGTCGGAGGGGTCGAGGAGGTTGGGGCCGCCCAGAGGGTCGGCGCCGATCCGCTCCGTGAGCTGTTCGGTCAGCGCGTCGATGATCCGGAAGGCGAAGACCGGCCGGGCCTCATTGTGCGGCAGGCCGGTGTCCCGGGCGCGCCGGCGGGCCTCGTCCGCCGTGTCCCGGTCGAGCGTCAGCGTGCCGTGGTCCTCGTGCCGGATCTCCAGTACGGGGTCGGGCAGGGTCTGCCGGCCGCGCACCTCCTCGGCCAGCACCCGCGCCATGTCGGCCCGCCCCTTGACCTCGGCCGCCCCGGGGGTGTCCGTACCGGTGGCGACCACTCCGGGGAACAGCTCCCCGACCGTCGCCAGCAGCACCCCGCTCTCGCCGAGCGAGGGCAGCACCTCGCCGATGTAGCCCAGGAAGGCCGGGTTGGGCCCGACGATCAGCACCGCCCGGCGGGCGAGCTGCTCGCGGTGGGCGTAGAGCAGATACGCGGCCCGGTGCAGCGCGACGGCGGTCTTGCCGGTGCCGGGCCCGCCCTCGACCACCAGGACTCCCTGGTACGGGGCCCGGATGACGCGGTCCTGCTCGGCCTGGATGGTCTGCACGATGTCGCTCATCCGGCCCGTGCGCGCGGAGTTGAGCGCGGACAGCAGCACGGCGTCGGCGTCCCGGTTCTCGTGACCGGTGCGGGTGGTGTCGTCGAGATCCATGATCTCGTCGTGCAGCGCGGTGACCTCGCGCCCCCGGGTCGTGATGTGGCGCCGTCTGCGCAGCCCCATCGGAGTGTGGCCGGTGGCCAGATAGAAGGGGCGCGCCACCGGGGCCCGCCAGTCGATCAGCAGCGGGGTGCGTTCGCGGTCGTCCCGGCGCATGCCGATGCGGCCGATATGCCGGACCGCGCCCCTGCCCGTACCGTCGTCCGCCTCCGTACCGTCGGCCGCGAAATCGAGCCGGCCGAAACAGAGGCCGGATTCCACCGCGTTCAGCCGCGCCACCAGGCCGGACTGTTCCGCGACGCTGATGTCGCGCTCGACCCTGGCCTGGCGCACCGTGGTGACCTGGCCCGTCGCGGACTCGACGGCGGCCTCCGCCCGCTCCCTGAGAACATCGAGCCGCTCATGGAGAAGGGAGACGAATTGCTGCTCGTTCCGCAATTCCTCGGTTGACAATTCAGCCCCTGTTCGATACGCTGTTGCACAGAGAAGTGAATCCTTTTGACCTGATTCATTTCATGGAAACAAACAATATAGCCAGCAGCGCACCCCGGCCGTCAATTCGGTTCCGGGGTTTTTTGTGCGCGCGCGACGGCGGAGCGGTGCCGGGGCGCTTCGGTATACTCGCTGTATGCAAGCCCCGGAAGCCAGGGGCGGGTCGACTCAGGGGGGCCGTGGTGACGTCGGGCCGGGAGAAGGCGTACGCGTACCTGAAGGAGAACGTCCTCACCGACCCGGACCGTCAGGACGAATTCCTCTCCGAGCAGGAGCTGGCGGACCGCCTCGGGCTCTCCCGCACCCCCATCCGCGAGGCTCTGCTGCTGCTCGCCGCCGAGGATCTGGTGCGGCTGGTGCCCCGGCGCGGCGCGCAGATCGTCCCGCTGTCGGGGCGTGAGATCACCGAGCTGATGGAGCTGCGCGGGATCGTGGAGCGATACGCGGCGGAGCAGATCATCCCCGGCGGCCGGGCCCCCCTCGCCGAGCTGACCGAACTGCTCGACCGCCAGCGCGCCTTGAGCGGGCCCGAGCACGCCAAGGAGTTCATCGCGGTGGATCATCTGTTCCACGCGACGATGGTCGCCGCCGCGGGCAACACCCTCCTCAGCCGCCACTACGACGGCCTGCGCAGCCGGCAGATCCGGGCCGGGGTGGTCGCGCTGTACAACCAGCACGGCCGCCAGCAGTCCGTACTGACCGAGCATCAGGCGATCGTGGCGGCCATCGCGGCCGACGACCGGCAGGCCGCCCGCACCGCGATCGACACCCATCTGGAGACGACGCTCAAGGTGCTGCTCGCCGGTTAGCCCCTGCCTTCCCGGGTCGGGTCCTCCGGGTCGGGTCCCTCGGGTTCAGGCCGACGGCAGCCGGCGGTTGGCCAGGACCGGGATCGTGCGGCGGACCGAGTCGACCTCGTCCAGGTCCAGGTCGGCGAGGAGCATCCCCGGTCCGTCCGCCAGGCTCTGCCGTACCGTTCCGTCCGGTCCGACGACCGCGCTGCGGCCGATCCCGGTCGGCGCGTTCGACGTGACGGGGATACCGGAGGCCGCGGGATCGGCCTGGCCCACGGCGGCGAGCCAGAGCGTCGCGTCGAGTGCCCTGGCGCGGGTCAGCAGCTCCCACTGCTCCCGCTTGCCGGGGCCGGCGCCCCAGGAGGCGAGCAGCAGGGAGAGCCGGGCGCCCGCGTCGGCGTGGGCCCGGAAGAGTTCGGGGAACCGCACGTCGTAGCAGGTGGCGAGGCCGATGCGGGCACCGTCGACCTCGATGGTGACGATCTGCGAGCCCGGCTCCACGGAGTCCGACTCGGCATAGCCGAAGGCGTCGAAGAGGTGGATCTTGTCGTAGGCCGCTTCCACCCCGGGGCCGGTGGCGAGCAGGGTGTTGGCCACCTTTCCGGCCGGGGCCGGGGTGAACATGCCGGCCACCACGACCAGTCCGGTCTCCTCGGCGATCCGCCGGACGCCGGTCGCCCAGGGTCCGTCGAGGGGCTGTGCCAGGGGGGCCAGGGGGGTGCCGAAGCAGGCCATCGCCGCTTCGGGGAAGACGACGACGCGGGCGTCCCCGTCCGCCGCGCGGCGGGCCTTTTCCCGCAGGAGGGTGAGGTTGTGCTCGGGGTCGGGGCCG
Organism: Streptomyces sp. NPDC012835; assembly: GCF_042900885.1. NCBI lineage: Bacteria > Bacillati > Actinomycetota > Actinomycetes > Kitasatosporales > Streptomycetaceae > Streptomyces > Streptomyces sp. NPDC012835. The sequence continues at coordinate 373,244 of NZ_JBIBBW010000006.1, read as the reverse complement.
GTGGTGATCTGGCTCAGGGCGATACGCATGGGCTGGTCGGTTCCTTGTCCCACGCCGCCCATGACCGCGCCTGCGGGTGCGGCCGGGGGGCGTGACGGGTGCGGGTGACGGGTCGCGGGTAGCGGGTCCGGGTCAGGCGGTGGTGGCGGTCGACGAGGGGACGGAGGGCCGGCCCGCGGCGCCCCCGGTCCCGGTCACGTCGTCGTCCTCGCGGCCGTCCCGGCCCAGACACAGGCCGGTGACCGTCAGCACTGCGGTGACCGCGACGTACAGGGCCAGCGGGATCCACGAGTCGTAGGAGTCCAGCAGCGCGGTGAACAGCAGGGGCGCGATGGCGCCGCCCACCACACCGGCCAGGGTGTACGCGAGGGACGAGCCGGTGTAGCGCAGCCTCGGGGAGAACTGCTCGGCGATGAAGGCCGCCTGCGGCCCGTACATCAGCGAGTGGATGGCCAGCGCGACCACCACCCCGACCGCGAGCAGCGGCCAGCTCCCGCCGCTCGTCATGGGGAAGAACAGGAACGGCCACACGCCCGCCGCGACGGCCGAAACCCCGTACAGCAGGCGCCGGTTGATCCGGTCGGAGAGCGCCCCGGCGAGCGGGATGAGGAAGATCTGGAGCGAGGAGCCGATGAGTACGGCGGCCAGGGCCGAGCCGCGTGACATGCCGAGTTCGCCCGTCGCGTAGGTCAGTACGAAGACGGTGAACAGCGCGTACAGCACGTCGGGAGCGATCCGGCTGAGGATCGCGGCCACCAGCGCGCGGGGGTGCGTGGTGAAGACCTCGCGCAGCGGCGCCTCGGGCCGGGTCTTCTCGGCCTCCATCGTCTGGAAGACGGGGGTCTCCTCCAGCTTCGCGCGGATCCACAGGCCGAAGAAGACCAGCACCCCGGAGAGCAGGAACGCCACGCGCCAGCCCCAGGAGATGAACTGACTTTCCGTCAGGAGAGCGCCGAGGAGGGCCAGTACGCCGTTGGCCATGAGGTTGCCGGCCGGCGGGCCGATCTGGGCGGCCGAGGCGTAGAAGCCGCGCCTGCGCGGATCGCCGAACTCGCTGGAGAGCAGTACGGCCCCGCCCCACTCGCCGCCGACCCCGACGCCCTGCGCGAAGCGGAGGATCACCAGGGCGACGGGCGCCGCCACGCCGATCGTGGCGTACGAGGGCAGCACACCGATCAGGAGGGTGGCGACCCCGATCAGCACGAGTGTCGCGATGAGGACCTTCTTGCGGCCGATCTTGTCGCCGAGCCGGCCGAAGACGAATCCGCCCAGCGGCCGGGACACATAACCGACGGCGTATGTGGAGAAGGCCAGCAGCGTGCCGGTGGCGGGGTCCTCGGAGGGGAAGAAGACATCGCCGAAGACCAGTGCGGCGGCCACGGAGTAGATGGCGAAGTCGTACCACTCCAGGGCCGTCCCGGTCAGGCTGGCGAAGAAGGCGCGGCGGACAGCGGACGCCCCGGGCGCCCGCTTGCCCCCGTCCGGGTTCTCGTTCATGCCCGCATCCGTACCCACATCTGTGCCTGTGCTGTTCTTCACGATGTCCGTCCTTCGGGAGGCGCACTGTCGACCTTCCGGCATACTTCTTGTATACAGGTCGTATGCGCAAGTCTTTCGCGCAAAGTTAAACCGACCGTCACAGGGAGGGGGTGGGCGACTCCGCCCCCTTGCCGGTCGGTTCGGCCCTCCCCGATACCGCGACCGATGTGGAGAAACCCATGGCGCTCCTGACCTTCGAACTTCCCGACGGCTCCACCAGGTCCGTCGATGTCGTCCAGGTGCTCAACGCCGGCTACGCCGGGCGCAGCCAGGACGATGTGGCCGCGCACGTCGCCGAGTTGGCCGAGCTGGGGGTGCCCGCGCCGTCCGTGACGCCCGCGCTCTACCCGGTGTCGCCCTACCTCGCCCAGCACACGGACCGGGTCAGCGTGCAGCACGGGCGTACGTCGGGCGAGGCCGAATGGGCGCTGGTGGTGGACGGCGGGGGCGAGCTGCTGCTGACGGCCGCCTGCGACCACACCGACCGCGAGCTGGAGGTGCACGGGGTGGCGTGGAGCAAGAACGCGAGCCCGGACGTGCTGGCCCGGCGCGCCTGGCCGCTGGCCGATGTGCAGGAGCGGCTGGACGAGCTGACGCTGCGGGCCTGGGTGACCCACGACGGCGAGGAGAGCGTCATCCAGGACGGCACCCTGGCGGAGCTGCTCACCCCGGCCTACTGGGCCGAGGTGCTGCGGGAGCGCGGTGACCTGGTGCCGGGGACGGTGCTGATCTCGGGCACGATCCCGATGGCGGAGGGCGTCGACCAGTTCGCCGACCGGTGGCGGGTGGAGCTGGCCGACCCGGCCACCGGGGACACGATCGGCCTCGCCTACGACGTGGTGCGGATGCCCGTGCCGATCGGCTGATCCGGGCCTGCGGCCGGGCGCGGCCCGTACCGTCCGCCCCGCGACGGCGCCCACCGCCGATCCCGTACCGCCGGGGCGACGTGGTCGGCCGTTCCCGGTACGGCGTCACCGCGTTCCCGACTGTCGCTTCCCGATTTGTTTCCCTGTCGGTTGTTCCCTGCCGCACCGTCACCCTGGGCGCGCATTCCTGGCGGGAAACGGAAAGAGGGGCCGGCGGCACCAGCCGCCGGCCCCTCTCCCCCTGTCGCGCGATCCGTCCTCACAGGCCGATACGGACCGGCCCGCCCTTCGGATCGACGTCGCGCAGCACGTTCCACGGCACCCGGAACACCCGGCCGGGAGCCGCCGGCCACGGCACCGTCCTGCGGTTGAGCGTCCGGGCCCCCTGCCGCACCGTCACCCTGGGCGCGCGCACCAGCCGGTCCGTCCAGAGCAGCAGCCGGCCGCGCGGCGGCGCGGGGTCGCCCGCCCGCAGCAGGCCGGGGGCCACCCAGCGGAACGGGGCGTCGGCGACGATCGGTACGGCGGTCTCGTGGGCCGTGTGCCCGTCCAGCCACAGCTGTACCTGACGGGCGGCGTGCCGGCCGTCCAGCGCGGCGATATCGGCCGTGTCCACCGCGTGCAGCAGGTTCCCGGCGGCGAAGACGCCCGGGCGGCTGGTCCGCAGCGCGGTGTCGACCAGCGGCCCCTTCGTGCCCGGGTCGAGGTCGAGCCCGGCCGCGCGCACCAGTTCGTGGTCCGGGATCCAGTCGCCGGTGAGGATCAGCGTGTCGCACTCGACGGTGCGGCGCCGTCCGGTGGCGATCTCCTCGACCTCCACGGCCCGCAGCCTGCCGCGGCCGATGATCCGGGTGATCCGGGTGCCGGTCGCCACCGGCCCGTCGAGCAGGGCGCGGCCCGGCAGCCGGAAGGCCGCGTACGCGTCGGGGGTCTCGTACTCGGTGGTCATGAGCACCGTCCGGCACCCCGCCTCGCGCAGGGTGAGCACGGCCGACCAGCTGACCAGCTCCGCGCCGACGACGACGGCCCGCCGGCCGACCTCGCGGTGGTGGAGGTGGACGAGGTTCTGGAGCTGCCCCGTCGTGTACACCCCGGCGGGCCGGTCGCCGGGGATGAGCCGGGCGGAGCGCGGGCGCTCCCTGGCCCCGGTGGCGAGGATCACCGCGCGGGCGTCGACGCGCAGCAGCCCGTCCGGGGTGGTGACATCGAGCGAACGGTCGCCGGACCAGCCGGTGACGGTGGCCTCGGTACGGATGTCGGCGCCCGCGGCGAGCGCCTTGTCCACGAGCGTACGGGCGTAGGCGGGGCCGGTGACCACCCGCTTGAGGTCGCGGATTCCGTAACCGGTGTGGTCGCTGTGGCGCGGGATGCCGCCCGCGGCGGGTTCCCGGTCGAGGACCAGGACCCGGCCGGGACGCAGCCGCGGCGCGAGTTCGGCGGCGGCGGTGAGCCCGGCGGGGCCGGCGCCGACGATCACGACATCGGGCGCCAGCAGGTCGGGGGCGGACGCCTCGGCCGCCGTCACGGCCAGCTCCGCTGCGAGCGCCGCGTAGTCGGCGGGCCCGGGGGTGTACGGCGTGCTCATTCGGCTGCCTCCTGACAGGTGCCGCCCTTGGTCGCCCGACAGGTGCCGCCCTTGGTCTCGACCAGGGCGTCGACCCGGGCTCCGCAGTAGAAGCCCTGGCAGCGGCCGTTCATCGCGCGGGTGCGGCGGCGCAGCCCGTCGAGTCCGGCGGGCGGCAGCGGTGAGAGGTACGCGTCGCGGATCTCGCCCTCGGTCACCCGCTCGCAGAAGCAGACGACGCGTCCGTAGGCGCTGTCCTCGGCGATCAGCGCCGCGTCCTGGTACGGCCGGACGAACGCCTCGCCCAGGTTGGGCATGCGCGGCGGCGCGGGCAGGTCGGGGCGTGGGGCCGGCCTGAGTCCGGCCTCGGCGAGTACGCCCCGGACGTGCTCGGCGATCGCGAGCGAGGCGGTGAGCCCGGTGGACCGGATGCCGCCGACCAGCAGATAGCCCTGCTCGGGCGAGGGCTCGATCAGATAGTCGCCGTGGTCGACGGCGGCGCGCAGCCCCGCGTACGAGGCGGTCACCTCCTCCTCCAGCAGCCGCGGCATCAACCGCGCGCCCTTGTCGAGGAGGAAGGCGAAGCCGGACTCCGAAGTCCCCGTGTCCGTGCGGTCGGTGAGGTCCTCGGCGGTGGGGCCGAGCATCACGTTGCCGTAGATGGTGGGGCTGATCAGCACGCCCTTGCCGCGCGAGCTGGGCACCGGCAGGACGATCCGGTCGGCCAGCGGCCTGGCCAGCTTGTCGTAGACGAGCAGCTCGCCCCGGCGCGGGGTGACGGTGAAGCGCTCGTGGCCGAAGAGGCCGTCCAGCACATCGGCGCCCAGACCGGCCGCGTTGACGACCCAGCGGGCGGTGACCGGGCCGCGCGGGGTGCGCAGGGTGGTGACCCCGTCGCCCCGCCCGGCCCCGGCACCGGCACCGTCCACGGGCCCGGCCCCTGCCACCCGCTCGACGCCTTCCACCCGGTGGCCCAGCAGCAGCGTGGTCCCCCGCGCCGCGGCGTCGGTGGCCAGGGCGAGGGTGGTGGTCCAGGTGCAGATGATCGACTCGTCGGGGACGGTGAGGCCGCCGAGGGCGCCGGGGCCGAGGGCCGGGACCTGCCGGTAGACCTCGTCGGCGGTGACGGGCTCGCAGTGCTCGTACCCGTTGGCCACCGCCTTGTCGCGCAGCCCCGGGAGGGCGTCCAGCTCCTCCCGGGTCCAGGCGACGAGGAGCGCGCCGGTGCGCTCGACCGGGATGCCGGTGTCCTCGGCGTAGCAGGAGAGCAGGGCGTAACCCCGCCGGACCAGCCGGGATTCGAGAGTGCCGGGCTTGGCGTCGAATCCGGTGTGCAGGATGGCGGTGTTGGCCTTGCTGGTGCCGTCCCCGACGTCCTCGCGGGCGTCGAGGAGAACCACGGACAGGTCGTGTCCCGACAGGTCCCTGGCGATGGCCGCGCCCACGACCCCGGCGCCGACCACGGCCACGTCGTACACCTGCTCGTAGGCGCTCCGCGCCTGCTCGTTCACCTGCTCGTCCACCTCCTCCCGGGCGACGGGGCCGGTGGGCGGGGGATGGTCAGTCATGCGGCTCCTCCTGCGGGAGTGTGGCGTCCACCGCCGCCCGCCAGCGGGCCCGGTGGTCCTGAGCCCGGTCCTCGGACCAGAGCGGTTCGAAGGTGGTGCCGGGCGTCCACGCCGGTACCGCCTGTTCCAGGGTGAGTTCCGGCTCGATCGCGAGCCGGCCCAGGGCGGCGGCGCCCAGCGCGGTGGCGTGCTGCGAGGGGTAGACGTCCACCGGCAGCTGCGCCAGGTCGGCCTGCGCCTGCATCAGCACCCGGCTGCGGGTGAGACCGCCGTCCGCGCGCAGCCGGGTGAGCGGGGCGCCGAAGTCGGCCGCGACCAGGGCGGCGAGTTCGGCGACCTGCGCGGCGATGCCCTGGAGCACCGCCAGCACCAGGTGTTCGCGGCGGGTGGAGAGCGTCATGCCGGTGAGCGCCGCTGTGGCGTCCGGGCGCCACCAGGGCGCCGCGAGCCCGGCCAGGGCCGGGACGAAGAGCACGCCCTGCGGGTCGCTCGCGGCCGTACGGTCCAGATCGGCGGCGGTGTCCACGAAGCCGAGGTCCTGGAGCCAGCGCACCGCGGAGGCGGCCGTGTACACCTGGCCGTCCACGCAGTACGGGGTCGCGCCGCGCGCCCGCCACGCCACCGACGAGGTGAGCCCCGAGGTCGAACGCAGCGCCCGGTCACCGGTGTTGGCGAGCAGGAAGGCCCCCGTGCCGTAGGTGCACTTGGCGGCGCCCGGGGTGAGGCAGCCCTCAGCGAGCAGGGCCGCCTGCTGGTCCACCACCAGTCCGGCGACGGGCAGCACCCCGCCGAAGGCCGTGGTGGTGCCGACGATCTCGTCGCTGCCGACGATCCGGGGCAGCTCCTCGCCTTCGAGGCCGAACAGCGCCGTCAGCTCCGGGTCCCACTCGACGGTGTCGATGGCCAGCAGCAGGGAGCGGCTGGCGGTGGACGCGTCGGTGACGAAGGCTCCGGTCAGCTGCCGCACGAGCCAGGTGTCGGTGGTGGTGACCACGCCGTCGCGGGTGACGTTCGCCCGCAGCCAGGCCATCTTGGGCGCCGAGAAGTACGGGTCGAGGACCAGCCCCGTACGCTCGGCGACCCACGCCTTGTCGTCGGCGAGGGCCGTACAGAGCGGCTCCGACCTGCGGTCCTGCCAGACGATCGCCGGCGAGAGCGGCCGGCCGGTGCGGCGGTCCCAGGCGAGGACCGTCTCGCCCTGGTTGGCGAGCGCCACGGCCCGGACGGCCCTGCCGCCGGCCCGGGCGAGGGCCAGCCGGCCGGCCTCCAGGACGGAGGCCAGCAGCTGTTCGGGGTCCTGTTCGACCCCGCCGCCCGGCAGGTAGACGGGGGTGACGGGCACCTCGGCGACCGCGACCACCCCGTCCTCCGGGTCGACGACCAGGGCTTTGGTCCCCGAGGTGCCCTGGTCGATGGCGAGGACGGTCACAGCTCCTCGGCTTCCAGGCTGGGCTGGGTCAGGAGCTGCTCCTTGCGGGTGAACCAGACGACCGCGAAGAGCAGACCGCCGACGACCAGGGTGGCGAGCGCGTACTGCTGGGCGCCCCGGAAGTCCGAGGGGATCATGAAGATGCACAGCTCCGTGACGAGCCACAGCACCGCGCCGACGACCACCGGCTTCTCCCACTTGCCGAGCTGGAAGTCGTCGGCCGCGGGGGTGTACTTGCGGCGGGTGGCGATGAAGAGGGCGACCGTGCCCGCGTACAGGATGGCCGGCATCAGCGTGCCCGCGCCCAGCAGCTGCGGCAGCGCGTCCTCGTTGCCCGCGAAGACGGTGACGATCGCGATGGATGCCAGCGCGACGGTGAGGGTGGCGAAGGTCGGGCCGCCGGTGGGGCGCGGGACCTTGCTCAGGGTCTCGGCGAACGGCACGCGGCCGTCACGGGCCATGGAGTGCACGAGGCGGCTGTTGCTGACCATGATGACCAGACCGCAGGCGAAGATGGCGATGCACACGACGACGAGCATGGCGGTGGCGACGGCGCTGCCGACGGTCGACTCGATGATGGAGGCGACCGGCGCCGAGTCGGAGGTGAGCTTCGCGACGTTGTCGCCGGCGCCCGCCGTGATCACGATGAGGAAGAGCATCCCGATGCCGCCGCTGAGCAGGATCGCGCGGACCATGGCCTGCGGGACGACCTTCTTGGGGTTGTGCGTCTCCTCGGCGAGGTTGGCCGCCGACTCCCAGCCGACGAGGGTGAAGGCGCCGAGCAGCGCGGAGAGCATGAACGGGCCGAGGAATCCGTAGTACCCGTCCGCCGAGATCGTGCCGTAGGAACCGAGGTTGCTCCAGTCGCCCTTGCCGAAGAAGATCACGGCGCCCGCGATCAGGACGGTCAGGCCGATCATCGCGATGACCTCGGCGCCCACCGCCAGGTTGTTGATCTTGGTGGTGAGGGGGGTGGACCAGATGATCAGCGCCATCTGGAGGAGCAGCACGATGATGGTGCCGATGGCGCCGCCGGTCGCGGTGTACGTGATGTCGAACAGCGGGAAGAGCGCGACCTGGGTGAGTCCGTAGTCGACGGCGACCACGACGATCGCGAGGAAGGCGAACGAGACCCAGCCGAACCACCAGCCGAGCACGGGCGAGGCCAGCCGGCTGGCCCACTGGTAGCTGTAGCCGGAGATCGGGATACGGCTGGCGAGCATGCCGTACACCAGGGCGACGAGGACCGTGCCGAGGGTGACCAGCGGCCAGGTCCAGATCCCGGCGGGGCCGGCCGAGCCGAGGACGGTGCCGTAGGTGGTGAACAGGCCGGTGGTGATGGAGATGAACGAGAACGCGACCGCGAAGGACTCGAAGCGGCTGAGCGTCCGGGCGAACTGGGGCTTGTAGCCCGTGGCGAAGGTGGCGGCTCCGGCGTCGGGGGTGACAGGGCCCGCGTCGGGCGCTTCCGACACCCCCGACCCCTTTCTAGCGGGTATGTCGGACTCGGATGGCGAAACCGTCGTATTTTCCGATGGCGTGGAAGACTGGGTCACGATCGACTCCTATGCGGTGAAAGGTTGGGATTTCGATCATGGCCGGTTGGCGTTGGCGCGCCAGCCGACCACGTGTGCGCCGGGCGGAGTCCGCTCCGCCCGGCGCTATGCGACGACGACGATGCCGCCGGAGCGCTCCATCCCCGACTCCAGGGTCGGGGACGGCCGGGCGTCGGTGATCAGCCCGTCGACGTCCTCCAGGCCGCACACGCGGTGCGGGGCGACCCGGCCGAATTTGCTGGCGTCCGCGAGGATGTAGGAGCGGACGGTGTGGGCGAGGATCAGCCGCCGGGTGGCCACCTCGTCCAGATGGAAATCGGTCAGCCCCGCCGAGGCGTCCACTCCCCCGGAGCCGAGGAACGCCACATCGGCGCGCAGGTCCGCGAAGAACGCGAGGGTCTGCGCGTTGGAGCAGACCAGGTCTCCGGCGCGCAACCGCCCGCCGCTGACCAGGACTTCGACGTTCGGCCGGCCCGCCAGCTCGGCGGCGACCAGCAGGGAACAGGTGGCGACGGTGCCCCGGTAGTCCGAAGGAAGGGCCCGGGCCACCTCCACCGCCGTGGTGCCGACGTCGATCACCACGGTCTGCCCCGGGCGCAGCAGCGCCGCCGCGGCGGCCCCGATGGCGACCTTCGCGCCCCGGTCCATCCCGGAGCGCTGGTCGAACGGCGCCTCCTCGCCGAAGCCGCCCGCGTTGTTGGTCGCGCCGCCGTGGACCCGTACGAGCAGTCCGCGCCGCTCCAGGGTCACCAGGTCGCGGCGGATGGTCTCGGCGGAGACGTCGAGCATGCGGGAGAAGTCCTCGGTCGATACGATCCGCTGCGCGCGCAACGCCTCGCAGATACGGCGGTGGCGTTCAGCGGGAAGCATCCGCGCCCGGTTCTGTGGATTGTTGCCCGTTCATGAGGAGGAGTGTGGATGTTCCCTCCAGGCGCGTCAAGGGTCCTGCGAGCGGGGCCAAACGTCGTAACCATGAATTAATCTCGCGGGTCGCCGCCACCGTACGAACGGGCCGTCCGGCGGCCGTTGACGGCCCCTCACAGCCCCTGACGGCCCCTCACGGCCCCTCACAGCCCCTCACAGCCCCGCCGCGAGAATGACGGGGGCGCTCTCACCCGGAGGTACGACGGCGGTCCGGAACGCCGTCGGCGGCGGCGCCGGCACGCCGGGCGGTGGGCGCCGGTCGGTGGGGCGCGTCCCGTTCGGCTGACCGCGCGGGCCGCCGGTCCGGGCCCGGACGCGCGAGAGCCGTACGTGGCGCGCGGGACACGCGCCACGTACGGCTCGGCGGGAGGGAGCACGTCACTCCCGCGACCGCATCGCCTCCAGGGGCCGGGCCCGCAGTATCCCGCGCGCCGGGACGCGGATCGACAGCACGGCCGTCAGCACCGCCGCCGCCACGATGGCCGCGAACACCCACGGCGGTCCGGACGGCAGCGGCCCGCCGGTGAGGGACAGGGCCAGCACCACCAGCGGTACGCCGGCCACCAGCGCGCCGAGCGCCACCGCGATGCCCGACAGGAGCGCCGTCTCGATGGCCAGCATCCGGGCGATCTGGCGGCGGGTACCGCCCACCAGGCGCAGCAGGGCGAGCTCGCGGGCCCGGCCGGTGGTGACGGTGACAAGGGTGGTGGCCACCGACAGCGCCACGTACCCCAGCAGCACCCCGAGCAGGAGCCGGTTCAGCCAGGCGTTGGCCTCCACCTCGTGGTCCTGGGCGACGAGCAGCGAGGCGCGGTCGCCGACGGTCAGCCCCGGATGGCGCCGCTCCAGCGCGCCCAGCCCGGCGGCGACGGCCGCGCGGTCCGCGCCGGGTGCCAGGGCGACGAGTACGGCGTCGGCGAGCCGGTCGGTGGTGTGCGGCAGCACCGTGGCCGCGGGCAGCAGCACATCGCCGAAGCCCAGGTTGGGGCGGTACACGGCGACGACGCGGGGCTTCGCGCGGGTCCCGTCGCCCAGGACGAGGGCGACGCGGTCCCCGACCCGCTTGCCGAGGTAGCGCGCCTCGGTCCCGCTGAGCGCGACGGTGTCGCCGCGCAGATCGCCGAGCCGGCCGGAGGCGACCGGGAGGTCGAGCGTGCCCGTGAGTCCGGTGGCGTCGATGCCGTGGGCGACGGACCGGGAGAGCGGTTCGTCGAGGAGGGTCCGCCCGACGGCGACGACCTCGGTGGCGACCAGCGGGGTCGTGGCGGTGACACCGGGTATGTCGCGGGCGGCGTCGGCGACTTCGGGCGCGACGCCGCCGCCCGCCCCGGAGACCACGAGATCGGCGACCGTGGCCGCGCGGGCCTGGTGCCGCGTCGCCTCGGCCAGGGTGGTCTGGCTGTAGAACTGGCTGGTCGCGAAGCCGATCGTCAGGACGAGCGGGGTGACGGCCGCCGCCAGCCGCCGCGCGGCGGCCCGGCTGTTGGCCGCCGCGAGGAAGCCCGCGGCGCCGCTCGGCAGCAGGCCGCCGCCGAGCCGGGTGAGCGTGGCCATCAGCCGGGGGCCGAGCATCGCGACACCGATCAGGGCCAGCATCGAGGAGAGCCCGGCGGGCACCACGGCGAGACTCGGCGGCAGGAACGGCACGGCCGCAACGGCCATCAGCGCCAGGCCCAGCAGCACGTGGCCGCCGATGATCCGGCCACGCCCCAGCTCGGCCGTCTCCACCACGGACTCCCGCAGCGCCTCCACCGGGCGCACCCGCACCCGGCGCCCGGCCGCCGCCCCCACCGCGAGCCGCGCGGCGCCCAGGCAGAGCAGCACCGCGACCACGCCGGGCACCGGGCCGATGGACAGCGCGAAGCCCTCCTCGATCACACCGATCCGGGCGAAGCCGTCCCGCAGCAGCCGGGCGGCGAGGTAGCCGGGCCCGACGCCGAGCAGCGCCGCGGCGCCCGACACCAGCAGTGTCTCGGTGGCGAGCATCCGGCGCACCTGGCGCGGGGTGGCCGCCACGGCGCGCAACAGGGCTATCTCGCGCCGTCGCTGATGGACCATCAGGGAGAGTGTGCCCGCCACCACCAGCACGACGATCATCAGCACGAATCCGGAGAACGAACCCGACACCACCGACAGCACGGTGCGCGAGCGCGCAGCGCCGAGGAACTCGACCTCGCCCCGGTCGTCGCCGGCCCGTACCACCGCGCGGCCCCCGTACCCCTGGTCCGCGAGGGTGCGTTCGATACGGGTGACGGCGGTGTCGGAGGCGGTCAGCGAGCGCACGAGTCCGATCAGCCCGTCCGCGCCGCCGGTCTCCACGCCGGGGTCGGTGAAGACGCCGATGGCCGCGAACGCGCCCGGATGCCCGGACAGTTCGCGGGCCCGCGCGTCGGTGAGGAACAGCGCGCTCTGGCGGAGCGGTCCGGCACCGTCCGGCGGGGCCGCCACACCGACGACCCGGTACGGTACGGCGCCCTCGGCCGTCGCGATCCGGATCCGCGCCCCGGTGTCCGCGCCCGCCCGCGCGGCGGTCCCCGCGTCGAGCACCACCTCGTCGGGGAGGCGCGGGGCCCGGCCCGAGCGCAGCGCGAACGGCGTCAGCCGCGCCGAACCCCAGCCGTGGCCCAGCGTCTGCCCGCCGCCGGGTGCGCTCACCACCACGCCGTCGCCCGTCACGATCGTCGCCGGGAAGCTGACCTCGCCCACGGCACCGCGCACGCCGGGGGTGGCGGCGATCTTCGCGACCAGCCCGGCGGGGAGCATCGCCCGCTCGGGCAGCGGCTCGACGACGTCCGGTCCTTCGTCCTCCGGCGCGACGACGGACTGCCGGGCGCCGACCACGACGGGGACGGCCCCGTACCGCTGGGGCGCGATCCCGGCGAAGAGGCCCGACTCCAGCAGCACCCCGCAGGCGGTCACCAGGATGGCGCCGCCGAGCACCGCGAGGAACGACGCGACGAACTCGGCGCGATGGGCCCGGATCGACTGTACGGCGAAGGACAGCCCGCTCATCGCTCCCCCAGCCCGGTCATCCGCGCGGCCACCGACTCCGCTGTCGGGGCATGGAGCCGGTCGACGATCCGGCCGTCGGCGAGGAACATCACGAAGTGGGCCCAGGACGCGGCGACCGGATCGTGGGTGACCATCACGACGGTCTGGCCGAGCGAGTCGACCAGCTCCCGCAGCAGCCCCAGCACCTGGGCGCCGGTCCCGGTGTCGAGCGCGCCGGTCGGCTCGTCGGCGAAGATCACATCGGGCCGGGTCACCAGGGCGCGGGCGATCGCCACCCGCTGCTGCTGGCCGCCGGACAGCTCGCCGGGGCGCCGCGTCAGCAGTCCGTCGATCCCGACCGCGTCCGTGATCCGGGCCAGCCACGCCGGGTCGACGGGCCGCCGCGCGAAGCGCAGCGGCAGGGTGATGTTGTCGAGGACGCCGAGCGCGGGAATCAGGTTGTACGCCTGGAAGACGAAGCCGATCCGCTCGCGTCGCAGCTCGGTCAGGGCCGTCTCCGACAGCCCGCCCAGATCGGTGTCCCCGAGCAGCACCCGGCCCGAGGCGGGCCGGTCGAGACCGGCCGCGAGGTGCAGGAAGGTGCTCTTGCCCGACCCCGAGGGGCCCATCACGGCGGTGAACGTGCCGCGCGGGATGCCGGCGGTCACCCGGTGCAGGGCGGTGACGGCGGCGGCGCCCGTTCCGTAGACCGCGGTGGCCGCCTCCAACCGGACGGCGAAGCCGGAAGCGCCGGCGTCCGTCACCGTCCGCTCCGCCGCTCGCCCCGACGCCCGTACCGGCCCTGCCGTCATGATCCGCTCCTTCACCGCCGCACCGCCGCACCCATGTGTTCGACGGAGCGACGGTAGGCCGGAGGCGTTGGCCCGAACCATCCCGTACATGCCATGATCGATGGTGGAGTCCGCTCCACCATCGGGCTCCGCCACGGGGCCATCGGGCCAGGGAGCAGACCGCAGTGACAGAGCGCAGACCCGGCCGATCACATGCCCGACTGCACGCCCGGCTGGGCGAGTTGAGGTTCCTCTCGGTCGGCGCGTGCACCGGCCTCGCCGCGTGGTTCCTGCTCGTCGGGCTGATGCTGAGCGTCGCGCCGATCGTCACCCTGCCGCTGCTGCCGCGCACCGCGCGGAGCGCCCGTCGGCTGGCCGCGTTCGAGCGCCGCCGTACCGGCCGCTATCTGGATACGGCGATTCCGGCGCCCCGGCCGGCCGACGGCGACGACATCGGGGCCGTACTGGCGAGCCCGGAGACGCGCCGGGACGTGGGCTGGCTGGCGTTCCACGCCGCGTTCGGCCTGCTGACCGGGTTGGTGGCGGTGGGGTCGGTCGCCGGTGTCGTGCAGAACGTGGCGGTCGCCGCGGTGTGGCCGCTCCTCCCCTCGGCCGCCACGACGCTGGACCAGCCGGTGGGGTCGTGGGGCGGGGCGGGCCTCGCGCTGGCGACCGCCGCCGGATACGCCCTGTTCGGGGCGGTCCTCTCGCCACCGCTGGCCCGGTGGTACGCGCGGCGCTCGGCGGCGCGGCTCGCGCCGCCTGAGCCGACCCTCGTCGAGCGCCTCGCCGAGGTCACCGCCACCCGGGCCGCCGCGCTCGAAGCGCACGGCACCGAGCTGCGCCGGATCGAGCGCAGCCTCCACGACGGCACGCAGAACCGTATCGTCGCGGTGGTCATGCATCTGGGCATGGTGGAACGCGCGCTGCGCCGCGACCCCGAGTCGGCGCTGCCGATGATCCTCACCGCGCAGGACGCCGCCACCGACGCGCTCAGCGAACTGCGCGAGGTGGTCCGGCAGATCTACCCGCCCGTGCTCACCGACCGGGGGCTGCGCGGCGCGGTGGCGGCGCTGGCAGCGCACTGCGCGATCCCCTGTGCCCTGGCGGCGGACGAGGAGCTGCCCCGCGCGCCCGCCGCCGTGGAGGCGGCGGCCTATTTCGTGGTGGCCGAGGCGCTCACCAACGCCGTCAAGCACAGCGGGGCCCGGCAGATCGGCGTCTCCCTGCGCGCCGAGGGCGGCCGGCTCACCGTCGAGGTCAGCGACGACGGCCATGGCGGCGCCGACGGGACGCGGGGCTCCGGAGTGGTCGGGATCCAGCGCCGCGTCGCCGCCTTCGACGGCACGACCCACCTCCACAGCCCGCCCGGCGGACCCACGGTCCTGCGGGCCGACATCCCCCTAGGAGCATGAAGCCGTGCGCATCGTCATCGCGGAGGACGACGCCCTGCTGCGAGCGGGCCTCACCCATCTGTTGCGCGCCGAGGGCATGGAGGTGACCTCCGCCGTCGACAACCCCACCGGTCTGCTGGCCGCCGTCGAGGCGGACCGCCCGGATGTCGCGGTGGTGGACGTCCGGATGCCGCCCACCTTCCGGGACGAGGGGCTGCGCGCCGCCGTCGAGGCGCGCAGGCGCCGGCCGGGGCTCGCGGTGCTCGTCCTGTCGGCGCACGTCGAGGACAGTTACGCCACCGAGCTGCTGGCCGACGGCGCGGGCGGGGTGGGCTACCTCCTCAAGGAGCGGGTCGGGAAGGTCGCCGACTTCCTCGACGCGCTGCACCGGGTGGTGGACGGCGGCACCGCCATGGACCCGGAGGTCGTCGCCCAACTGCTGCTGCGGCGCAGGGCCGACGACCCGTTGCTCAGCCTGACCCCGAGGGAGCGCGAGGTGCTGGGGCTGATGGCGGAGGGCCACTCCAACGCGACGATCGCCGGTCTGCTCACGGTGAGCGGCGGCGCGGTGCACAAACACATCGGCAACATCTTCAGCAAGCTGGGCCTGCCCGCGACGGACGCGGGCCACCGAAGGGTGCTGGCGGTGCTCGCGTATCTGAAGGCGTGAGGGGGCCTGCCGTATGCGGGGTGGGGCAGGCCCCACCCCGCATACGGCAGCTGCCGGGATTACGGCGCAGTGGGTGCCTCGCACATCCTGATGACCGGCCGATGAACGAGCGTCCGGCCTGTCCTCAAGGAGTACGCCCCATGTCCGACCACACCCCTGCCCCCGCCCCCGACGCCCCTGGCGCCCGCCGTGGGGCGGTCCGCCGCAGGGCCGCCGCGCTGCTGGCCCTCACGCTGGTCGCCGGCGCGGGGCTGCCCGCCGCGTACGCCACGGCGACGACCACCACCGCCGGCGCGTCGACCGATCACGGCACGAAGCCCGGCGACAAGGCGATGCGGAAGATAGTCGACGGGCTGGTGAGCGGGGACCAGCGACCCGCGGCGCTGGCCGGTACCCGCGAGCGCGACGGCCGTACGGGCGCCTTCACCGCCGGATACGGCGACCTGGCGGCCAGGACCCCGGTCCCCGCCGATGGCCAGGTGCGGATCGGCAGCAACACCAAGACGTTCGCCTCGGTCGCGGTGCTGCAACTGGTCGGGGAGGGCAAGATCGGCCTCGACGAGCCGATCGAGACGTATCTGCCGAACCTCATCAGGGGCGAGGGCATCGACGGCCGGAACATCACCGTACGGCAGCTGCTCCAGCACACCAGCGGGCTGCCCGAGTTCACCCAGCACATCGCGGTGGACTTCGCGGCTCTCCAGCACCGCTACACCGAGCCGCGCGAACTGCTCGACCTGGCCCTCCAGGACAAGGCGATGTTCGCGCCCGGCACCAAGTGGGCCTACAGCAACACCAATTACATCGTGGTCGGGCTGCTGCTCCAGAAGGTGACGGGACGGCCCGTCGCCGAGGTGGTCAACCAGCGGGTGGTCGACCGGATCGGGCTGAGGCACACGTACTTCCCGCAGGTCGGCGAGATGACGATCCGCGAGAAGCACCCGAAGGGCTACCACGCCGACGAGCCCGGAGCGCCGCTGCGCGACGCCTCGGTGACCGACCCGTCGTGGGGCTGGGCGGCGGGCGCGATGGTCTCCACCAACAGCGACATGAACCGCTTCTTCACCGCGCTGCTCGACGGCAGGCTGCTGAAGCCCGCCCAGCTCGCCGAGATGAAGACGACCGTGCCGGCCGAGGACCTGGCGCCCGGTGCGCGTTACGGCCTCGGCCTGATGCGCAAGCCGCTGTCCTGCGGCGGCGTCTACTGGGGACACGGCGGTGACATCCACGGCTACGAGACCCGGGGCGGCGTCACGGAGAAGGGCCGCTCGGTGAACATCGCGGTCACCGTCCTGCCGAACGACCTGTCCGAGGCGGAGGAGATGGAGAAGGCCGTGGACACGGCGCTCTGCCGCTGACGGGCGGGCGGAGCCCCGCCACCACTCGGCCGGGCGCGGGCGCCCCGGTCAGCCGGCGAAGCCCAGGACGTACCGCCGCTGCCAGGGCGTCTCCACGGCACGGGGGTGGTAGTGCCGCCGTACGAACGCCACGGCGTCGTCCGGCGGTACGCCGTCGAGGACGGCCAGGCAGGCCAGCGCCGTCCCCGTACGCCCGCGCCCGCCGCCGCAGGCGACCTCGACCCGCTCGCCGGCAGCCCGTCGCCATGCCTCGTCGAGCGCCTCCCGCGCGTCCGTACGGCTGCTGGGCAGCCGGAAGTCCGGCCAGCGCAGCCACCGCGCCTCCCACTCCACCTCGGGCGGCGGCTTGCCGAGCAGATACACCCCGTACGTGGGCACCGCGCCGCCGGGCAGCGGACGCCGCAGCCCCCGGCCCCTGACCAGGCGCCCGGAGGGAAGTGCCAGGACGCCGCTGTCGGTTGAGGTCCAGCTCTCGGTCATGGCGCCACCCTAGGCGGCGCGGAGGGCGGACGGAGTCGCGAGCGCGGTGGGCGGCAGACCCATCACCCGAAGCCCGGGAGTCGCTGAAGGCGTCGACATGGGCGGCGTCCACCCCGGAGCGCAGCACGCGAAGGGCCTCCCGATGCACGAGAGCGGGCAGTTGGAGGCGCCCGCGCCTCCGCCCGTACCGCAACCACATCCGTGGCTCGGTCCGGGGTCTTCCTACGGGAGCGCCGAACGTCGTGGACCGACGGGAAGACCGCACACAGGAGGAACAAGAGCGCCGGCCCCACCCAGAACCCTGGCGCCCCGGCCCGGTACTCGCGACGCCGGTTCATGTTGCGGCGGACCCGTCCGCGCCGGAATGCCGCGGGAGGGGCCGGCGCCACTCCCCGGCCGACCGCTGCACGGCGTCGATGAGTCATCCCCCTGCCCCTTCGTCACCCACAGCCTCAAGCCTGACGCAAGGGGAGGGTCAAGGGGACCCGCGAGCAGATCGTGTGCCCCACGTCGCGCACAACGGGACAGCGGACACACGACCCGAGAGCCCAGCCCATCCGGCACGGACACATCGAGCACACCACCCCCGGTGGATGCCGGACCGGCTGGGACGCCGGACATCCTCCGGCCGTTGGGCGCACGGCTCCCCGCACCCCGGGGCGCCCCACGGCAACGAACCCCGGACACGGGGCATGAGTCCCAGCAGACGGACGGCGGTCGGGCGCCGAGACCGGCCGGGCCACCCCACGCAAAGTGTGCGCACCCACCAAGATGCCAGTGGGCCGCACGGGCCGCCGGATTACAGGCGCGGCTCGTCGGTGAGGGTGTCGATGGCGCCGAGAGCGGCGACGAAGGCGGTCCACGCGGGGGCGGGGAAGACGAAGGCGGGGCCTTGGGGATGCTTGGAGTCACGTACGGCCATGGCGCCATCGGCGAGCCGAGCGCCTTCGACGCAGTCCCCCACGTGATCGTTGCTGTAGCTGGACTTGAACCACTTAACCCCGGTCGTCACGAGCGCATCTCCCCAGCGGCAACGGCATGCACGAAGGCTACCCATGCGGTTCCAGCGAAAACGAAGGCCTGGCCTTGAAGGTGCTTGGAGTCACGTACGGCTATCGCGCTGCCGCCGAGGCGAGCACCTTCGAGGCACTGCCCTCCCTGGGCATTGCTGTAACTGGACTTGAACCACTCAACCCCGGTCGTCACGAGCGCATCTCCCCAGCGGCAACGGCGTACACGAAGGTCACCCATGCGCTTCCAGCAAAGACGAAGGCCGGGCCTTGAAGGCACTTGGAGTCACGTACGGCTATCGCGCTGCCGCCGAGGCGAGCACCTTCGACGCATGCGCCACCCTGGGCATTGCTGTAACTGGACTTGAACCACTCGGCGCCCGTCAGCGCATCAGCCGTGGTCGTCATTGAGATCAATGCTCCTTCATTGCTTTCTTGATCATACTCAGGGACTCCTGCGGTCCCGGAGCAAGGGCTTGCAGCTCGCTGAAGGCTTCCTCGTGAAGCTCCACGTCGGACTGTCGTCGACTCACCCACGTGTCAGCCAGATTCTCGAAGTAGATGATCGGCTTGAGCGCGTCCCGGTCGTGGAACTGAAGCGTGTGGAAAGCTCCGTCCATCCCTGGATGGGCTCCAGCCGCGAACGGGACCACTTGGACCCGGACGTTGGGCAACGAAGCGATCTCAGCGATGTGCGCGAGCTGCCCGCGCGTGACCGCCGAGCCTCCCACCCGTCGACGCAGTACAGACTCGCTGAAAATCGCGGCGAACTTCAACGGAGATTCCCGGTGCAGCGCTTCCTGCCGTGTCATCCGCACCGCGATCATGCGGCTGATCTCTTCCTCGCCGAGCCCTTGGTGGGCCCGCTCGTAGATCGCGCGGACGTACGCCTCGGTCTGGAGCAAGCCGGGTACGTACTCGGATTCGTAGTTGTGCAACGTCGTAGCCGTTGCCTCCAGCCCCAGGTACGCCTTGAATCCCGGCGGGATGACCGGACGGTACTCCGATGACTGCCACCAGTCCCGCTTCGTCTTCGTGACCGCCGCGTACCCCTTCAGCATCGCCGTCGTCTCGGCGTCCGCCTCAAAGATCTGGCAGAGCGCCATGATGTCGGACGGCTCTACGACCAAGTTCTCACCCGTTTCCAGGCGGGTCAGCTTCGATGGACTCCAGAAGAGCTTCCTGACCACCTGAGTTGACGTCAGTCCGGCCCGGAGCCGGAGATTCCGCAGCTCCTTGCCAAGCTGTAGGCGACACAGAGCGGGTGTTGCCGACTCGACGTCCGTGTTCATCTGCTGTCCTCTCGGTGCACTGCCCAGTGTGTCGACGCTTGTTCTGCCTCCGCAAGGAACGTTCTGCGTCACAGCGGGAGTCACCGTCCGGCAGCGTGAAGCCCTCTCGTACGGACGGTAATTCACCGTGAGACCTGCACGCAGAATTCGGCAGGAACGTCCTAACGGTCGTACATCTGGTGCGAGGCTATACCTGCAACTCACTCATCGCAGCCGAAAGGCTGCACTCAGTGAGCACAGGGACCGACGGTAAGGACTCGCGATGCCTCCCTCGCCACACACCACAACACCCGCCCCGCCCGCCCCAGTCGGGATACGGGACATCGCTCTGCGCCTGACCATGTCGTTCAAGCCCCACACCCGCCGTGTCGAGCACACCCGGCGCATGGCCGGCGCCCTTCTCCGGCAGGGCGACGTGGCGAGGGAGGCCGTCGAGACCGTGCAGTTGCTGGTCAGCGAGATCCTCACCAACGCCGTGGTGCACGGGGGCGGCGACCGTGTCCGGTTCTCCCTCTCGTACGACCAGTGCGGCACCGTACGCATCGAGGTGGACGACCGGTCGCCCGCGCACGTGGTCGTTCGGCACCCCGGGCCGGACGAGGAGAACGGCCGGGGGATGTTCCTGGTGGACGCGCTCGCGCGCAGCTGGGGGCGGCGGGGGACGCGTACGTGGTGCACCGTCAGCGTCGGCCCTTCAGGGGAGGTGCGCGCGTGACCGGTATCCGCCGTGATCCCGGTTCGCACTGGCGCCGGGCGCCCATCCAGTTCGCCACGGATGCGCGGACGCTCCGGCGTCTGCTCGCCGGACTCGTCCTTCGACGGGCCGACCATCCCCAACTGCCCTTCCTCGCCCACGCGTCAGCGCCCACCCAAGGGCCGGTCCCCGCCCGGACACCCTCCCCCGTCGCGCCCAAGGCCACCGGCCAGGAGGCCGGAAGCGCAGGCAGCGACGGGGAGTCCGTACGGGACGGTCAGCACAGCCAGTGCGTACGAGACGCGCGAGATGAACCAGATGCACGAGACGTAAGAGACGTAAGAGATGTAAGAGATGTAAGAGACGCACCGGACGACACCCGGCCCATCGACCTCGTCACCATCTCCCAGACGGTCTCCGCCGCTCTCGAACCGCGACCGGTCCTCCCCGAGCGCACCTGGGTGGACACCACCACGTCGCAACTCAGGGGCCACCTCGAACTACTGCTGCGCGACTACGACGTCGACACCGCCCCCGCCACAACCGCCGACACCGACACTCCGGAGTACCTGGCCCTCCACCGTGACGCCTACCGGCTGCTCACCCTGTACAGGTCATGGAACGAGGACCGGACCACCCCGCCCCCCACGCGTACGAGCTGATGCGCGCCCTGGCCGCCACCACCCGGGACTTCGCCGCGCTCTTTCAGCGTCACCGGACGCCTCCCCCGCACCCGAGCACACAGGGGCCGCCCCCGTGACCCCCTTGAAGGCCCAGGTCCTCCACATCCTGGCCATCACGTCCGTCGGCGGCTCCATCATCCTGGCGCTCTTGCGCCGCCAGTGACACCGGGCCCGGTGCGCGGCATCCCGTCGCGCCCCGCTCCGTTCCACGCCTCACGTTCGCAATCTGCGGCAATCGCGCCCCGCGCAGGGGCCGGCCGCCGCATTCTGGATCTCCAGCCAGCCATTCAGGAGGAGGACGCCATGACTCTCAAGTTCATCGGCACCACATCCGACCACGGCAACTGCCCCACCCTGTACGAAGTGGAGGACACCGACAAGATCGTGGTCCAGGGCGAGCGTCTCACCGACCCTGACGATCTCGCCCAAGTGCGGGATGTCAAGGACTCGGAGACATTCGTCGTCGTCCCTCGCGCGTTGCTCACCCGCTTCGCGCCCAAGGAGTGACCTTGCCACCGCTGATTCCGTTCGAGGACATCACCCATCTGTTCACCGAGTTCGAACACACCGCCTGGCGGCTGGAGACCCAGCGGTTCTACGCCACGGACCGCGTCAGTCCCAAGTGGCGGCGGTGGAAGGACGGTGAGGACATCGCGAGCGAACCCGCCGACTCCTGGCGGATCAACGTGACGCGGCAGACAGCGCTGGGCAAGCGCTTCGAGCGCGTGCGCCTGGTGGACGAACCGGCGAGCGAGGGGCAGATGTTCCTCCTGGCCTCCGGCCTCGGCAACGTCGCGGCCGGTGAGGACATCCGAAACCTTCGACGCGCGGATGCCGCGCGGATCGGGCTGCCGGATTACGACTTCTGGCTGTTCGACTCACGCACGGTCGTCAAATTCGCCATAGACGACCAGGGAACGACGCTCGGAGTTCACGTACTCGACGACGCCGAGAGTGTCGTACGGGCCTGCCAGGCGCGCGACGCCGCCTGGCATCACGCGGTGGCCACGGCGGAGTTCCAGGCGGGCGTAGCGTCTGCTCCGTGACCACCGATTTCCAGGCCGGCCGGGTCGCTCTCGGTGCGCGGCTGCGCCAGCTGCGCACCGAGGCGGGGCTGAACGGCAAAGGCATCGCCGAGCGGCTCGGCTGGCAGCGTTCCAAGGTCTCCCGGCTGGAGCACGGCAAGCAGACCGCGAGCATGGACGATCTCGACGCGTGGGCTCGGGCGGTCGGCTCTCCCTCCGCCGCTGCGGATCTGAAAGCCCGACTGCTGGGGCTGGAGTCGCAGCAACGCTCGTGGCGCCGCCAGCTTGCCGCCGGGCACACGGGAGTTCAGGAACGGTACGTCGCCGAGTTCCGGGGGGCGTTCGTGGTGCGTGGATACGAGGCCACCGTCATACCGGGCCTCTTCCAGACCCCGGAGTACGCTCGGCACCTGCTCACACACAACGCGGACCTCCAGCAGACCCCCCGCGACACCGACGCGGCCGTGGGTGCTCGCATACGACGGCAGGATGTCCTGCATGAGCCCGGCAGGGCCTTCCGTGTCCTTCTGTGGGAGGGCGCACTTCACGCACTGCCCTGTCCTCGTGAAGTGATGACGGGGCAACTCGACCGGCTTGTGGAGCTGATCGGCGTGGGCACGGTGCGTCTCGGCATCGTGCCGTTCGGAACCCCGCTACGGCTTACCCCCAAGCACGGATTCTGGATCTTCGACGAGAAGCGGGTTGTCGTCGAGACCATCAGCGCCGAGTTTCAACTCGAGTCGGCTCACGACCTGGCTCTCTACGGGCGCACATGGGACCGGCTCGACGAGAGCGCCGTGTACGGCCCACGGGCGCACCGCCTCATCGCCCGCGCGCGTACCTCCCTCGGCTGATTCGTCAGCAATCTCCCACAATCGACTGGCAGCCGTCAGTCCCCCGCTTCTAGCTTCGAGTTCGCAGCACAACACACCTCGATTCACCGGAAACAGAGGAGACCCGACATGGGCGGACAGCACAGCGGCGGCACCGGCGACGGCCAGGGCGGCGGTCAGCAGGACGACTCGAACAGCGGCGCACGGCACGGCGGGGGCGGGTCGGACGAAGGAGGCAACACCAGTGACGGCTCCGGCCCCGCGACCGGCAAGTAGCGGTGGGGCAAGGAAGCCGGGGAAGCGATGACATCGTGCACTGAAGAGGCGGGCCCCCAGGGGCTCGCCTCCGCGCTCGTGGCGGCGGGTGCGCTGACGACCGACTGGTTGCCGGCGTTCGGGGCGGTGCTCCGTGAGCTGTTCGTGCCGGACAGGATCTGGCCGGGCATCGCGGAGGGGACCCGGCAGTCGGCACTCGTCAACCGTGCGGACGCCCCGGACGCCTGGCGATCCGCCGTGTACTCCGACATTCCGCTGACCACGCAGTGGGACGACGGGCGGCATCGAGGGACCGGGCTCGGCGCCACGCCCACCAGTTCCAGTTCGATGCCACGCATGGTGTTCTCGATGCTCGCGGATCTCGACGTGGCCGGGGTACGCGGGCGCGGTCGGGTTCTGGAGGTCGGCACGGGCACCGGCTGGAACGCGGGGCTCCTCGCGTACCGGCTGGGTGACGAGAACGTGGTCAGTGTCGAGTACGACGCCACTGTCGCGCTCGCCGCTGTCGAGAACCTGCGCCGGGCCGGCCTCCGGCCCACGGTCGTGGTCGGCGACGGCCGGCTGGGGCACACCGGGGGCGCTCCGTACAGCCGGGTCGTCGCCACGTGCTCGGTCCACGACGTGCCGTACAGCTGGGTCCGCCAGACGGAGGAGGGCGGCATTGTCGTCGCGCCCTGGGGTACGGGGTACGGCGGTGAGGCGATCGTCCGGCTGGTGGTCGAAGGGGGCGTGGCCCGCGGCCGGTTCACCCGGTCGTCCGCGTTCATGCGGCTTCGCCAACAGCGCCCGCCCAGGCCGCCGTTGGCTGCCTATCTCGGAGGGGCGGTCTGGCCCGCCGATGGGGTGCGGAGCGCTACGGTCCTCTCCCCAGCCGCGACCGGGGACTGGCTCGCCCAGTTCGTCATCGGGCTGCGGGTGCCGGGGGTGTTCTGGCGGGCCGAGCGGTACGAGGACGGTGCCTACACACTCTGGCTCTACAGCGACGACACCTTGTCATGGGCCACGGCCGATCATGTGCCGGGAGAGGTGGCGGAGTTCGAGGTTGTCCAGTCCGGACCGCGCGAGCTGTGGAGCGAGGTCGAGGCGGCGTTCAGGTGGTGGGAGCGCCGTGGCCGGCCCGGATTCGACCGGTTCGGGTTGACGGTCGGCCCCGATGGGCAGCGTGCGTGGCTGGATGATCCGGGGGACTCCTGGCCGGTCTGAGGGGCCGATGGACCCACCCATCCGCCCACCCGACCGGGCACCACCGCCCCTCCCGGACGGCCGCCCACCCCGCCCCGGACGGCCGTCAGCCCCGCCCCGCACGGCCGCCCGCCCCGCCCCGGACAGCCGCCGGCCCGCCCGGTCGGCCAGCAGCACATGGCCGGTCCGCCGTCAGCCGTGGCCGGTCGGCCCCGACCCGTGGCCGATCGGCCGATGCGACCGGGGCTCCCGCCCGCCTAGCGTCGGGGGCACGCCGTACCGACCAGCGGGGAGACCTACCCATGAAGCAGCAGTCGCCGACCGTCACCACCACCGAATTCGCCGCCGACGCGGTCGAGTTGCTGGCGCGGACGATCCGTTACTCGATGAGGTTCGACGGCGGGACCACCGGGACCGAGCACCTCCTCGCCACCCTGCTGGACGACAACGAGAAGCCCGGGGCGGCCCTTGTTCCCGGCATGCGGAACTCCGCGGCGGTCTCCGGGCAGATCCGGGGGCGGGACGATCGGCACTGGGTGCACGACGACGCCTTCCACGGCGAGCCGGTCGCCGCCGACGCGCCCGGCGAGGCGGACAACAGGTTCGAGGCCGGGGCCGCTTGGCGGGAGGCGCTGTGGCTCGCGGCGCGGAAGTACGCGCGCAAGCTCCCGGACGGGGCGGTGTGGCCCGCGCGGCCGTCTGGGGCGCTCCGCGAGTCGCTGGTCGGGGCGGTGCGGCTGACGCGTGCGGAAGGTACGTACGAGGTGCGCGAGCGGCATCTGGCGCGCGCCCTCCTGAATGTGGGCGCGTGCCGGGCGGTGGAGGCCATGGCGATGCGCCGGGTGGATCCGGCGGCAGCCGCCTCGGCCCTGGACGCGCGGGCGGAGGCCGTGCGCGACGGGGCGGAGCCGTGGTGGTCGGAGGCCGAGGCCGAGAGCGGGAGTGTGAAGCTGCTGAGGACGTCCGGGCTGCTGGGCGAGCGCGGCACGTGGTGGATGCGGGGCATGATGTCCCTGATGTCACGTTCGGCGGGCGACGGTGACCCCGTACTGCTGGTGCTCTCCCACGAGGCGCGGCGTCAGGCCGCACGGCACGGCAGGAGCGCGGCGGAGCAGGAGGATCTGCTGCTGGCCATACCCGCCCTGGACCGGGCGCTCACGCTGGCGGGGGCGACTTCGTCCGGGACGCCGCGCTCGATCGGCTCGGTTGCCGGGCTGCTGCGGTCGCACGGCATGGATGACGCGCTGGTGACGCGGGCGGCGGACTCCGCCGGTCAGTCGGCCGGGTCCGTACCGGAGGACGACGCCGCCATCGCCGCCGACGCCGACGCCGCCCTCGCCGCCGACGCCGACCGGACGCTGGCCAAGGCCCGGCTGCTCTGCGCCGAGCGCGGCGCCGGTCCGGTCGGGGCGGAGCATCTGCTGGCCGCCCTGCTCGATGACGCGGACGGCCGGGCCGTCCGGCTGCTCCAGGACAATGGCGTGGACCTGACCGGGGTGCGCGACGGGCTGGACCTCCTGCTCGGCGCGTGACACCCGGCGGGCGTGCGACTCCGGCGACGGAGACGGTGGAGTGGTGGAGCGGTGGAGCGGGTGGAGACGAGAGGGGCGCGACCGGTGGCGGCGCTGGCGAGCGGGGCGGTACGGGTGCTGCTGCGCCGGGTACGGCGGACGACGGCGCGCGGTGCGGCGCTCCGGGCGGGCGCCGTCGCGGCGGGCGTCGTCCGGGAGGCGCGCGCGGCTCTCGCGGCGGTCCGGGCGGCTCCACGCCGTACCCGGGTGTTCGAGGCGGCCGTCTGCCTGCTGACGGCGGCCGCCGGGCTGCTTCCGCTGCTGTTCGTCCCTCCTGGCCGGCCCGTGCTCGCGGTGGCCGAGGCGTGCTGGGCGGCGTTCCTGGTCCCGGCCCGGCGGCGCTGGCCCGCCGGGGTGGTGCTGGGGGCGGTGCCGCTGCTGGCCGGGGACAACGTGTGGTCGCTGTCTCTGCTCCCGCTGACCATGCTGTTCGCCACCCGCAGGATCACCCCGGTCCGCCGGGCCTGGGCAGCGGTTCTGGCGGCCTGCGCGCTGGCGGTGTCCCTGTCCGCGCTCGTCCCTCTGCTCGCCCCGCGCGACTGGTTCGAGACGCTCGCGGGTACCGCGCTCAGCTCGGTCTTTGTGCTGCTGCTCCCGGCCCTGTCCGGCACGTTGCTGGGGCAACGGCGGCCTCTGGTACGGCTGTTGCGGGAACGCAACGCCTATCTGGAACAGGCGCGGGCGCTGACCGCCGCCACCGCGCGGATGGAGGAACGGGCCCGGATCGCCGGGGAGATGCACGACATGCTCGGCCACCGGCTGAGCCTGATCTCGGTGCACGCGGGCGCGCTGGAACTGGCGGCGGCCCGGCAGGCCCCGCCCCTGGCCGGGCGGGCGGAGCTGCTGCGTACCACCGCGGGCACCGCGATGGAGGAGTTGCGGGAGATCCTGGACGTGCTGCGCCGCGAGGAGATCGCGCCCCTGTCCCCGACACCTGACGAGGCCGACCGGGAACCCGAGGCGGTACGCGGTACCCGCGCGGACCTCACCGCTCTGGTGGCCGAGTCCCGCCAGGCGGGCGTGGCGGCCGAACTCGCCTGGTCGGGGCCGGATTCCGACGCCCTGAGCCCTCGGGTCCGGCAGGCGCTGCACCGGGTGGCGCGGGAGGGGCTGACCAATGTGCACAAGCACGCGGCGGGCGCGCCCACCCGCGTGGAGGTGGTCCACTCCGGACACCGCGTCGAGGTCACCGTCACCAACGAGGCACCGCGCGCGCCTTGGCGGCCGATGGCCGGGAACCGCAGCGGGCTGGCGGGGTTGGAGGAGCGGATCACTCTGATCGGGGGCTCGTTCACGGCGGGTCCGGTCGGGAACGCCGGGTTCCGGATAGCGGCGGGGCTGCCGTGCCGGGTGGGTACGGAGACGGCGCCGCACCCCGCAACCGCCGTACCCACGCCGCGCCCCGCAACCGCCGTACCCACGCCGCACCCCGCAACCGCCGTACTCACACCGCGCCCCGCAACCGCCGAACCCACGCCGCACCCCACGACCGCCGCACCTCCCGAACCCGCGCCGCGCCCCGTAACCGCCGTATCCGCCCCTGCCGCCCCCTCCGCCCCTCCCGCTCCGTACACGCCCTCGGATCTGTCGGCTCAAGCCCTCACCTGGCCGAGACTGCTCGGCGGGGGGTGCGCGGCGATCATGGTGATCCTGCCCACCGGGGTCTTCACGGCCTTCGTCCTGTTCAGTCAGGTCCTACGATGAGACGGTGATCCGAGTTCTCATCGCCGACGACGAAGCCCTGATGCGTACGGGAATCCGGCTGGTCCTGGAGAACGCCGGGGACATCGCGGTGGTCGCCGAGGCGGGGAACGGGAACGAAGCGGTCTCCGCCTGCCGGGAGCAGGACGTCGACGTGGCCCTGCTGGACATCCGGATGCCGGTCAAGGACGGTGTCGCCGCCGCCGAGGACATCGCGCTCGCCTCACCCCGTACCCGGGTGGTGATGCTCACGGCCTTCGGGGAGGAGCGGAGCGTGACCCGGGCGCTGCGCGCCGGCGCGAGCGGGTTCCTGCTCAAGGACACCGGGCCCATGGAGCTGATACGAGCGGTACAGACCGCCGCCACGGGCGAACCGGTGCTGGCGCCCCGGATCATGCGACGGCTGATGGACCGTCAAGTATCGGGCGGCGAACGGGCCGAGGCGGCGAGACACCGTGTCGAGCAGCTGACCCCGGCGGAGCGCGATGTGCTGCGGCTGCTCGGCCAGGGCCTGTCCAACGCGGAGATCGCCGGGGCGTTGCACCTGAGCACCAGTACCGTCAAAGCCCACATCAGCCGCGTCCTGACCCGTACGGACTGCACGAACCGGGTCCAGGCGGCCGTCCTGGCGCACGACGCGGGGCTGCTCGCAAGCTGAGGCGCTCCCGGTCGCCGCGGCTGCCGAGCGGCGGTCCGGGCGGTCCCGGCGGTAGAATCGGGCACCGCTCGGGTAGCGCGTCCACAGTGGAGCCACAGTGGACACAGAGGGTGAGGCATGGCCCTCTCGACCCTGGAGAAGCAACGATGCGACATGTCGGAAGGCCGGCCCTCCTCCTGAGCGGCGCTCTCTTCCTGCTGCCGCCGCTCACCCCGGCTCATGCCGCTCCTCCCCCGCCGCCCGCACCGGCCGCCGGCTCCGCCACAGACGCGGATACGGACGCGGATACGGCCGCGAATACGGATACGGATACGTACTGGACCGCCGACCGCATGCGGGCCGCGCAAGCCGTCCGGGCCGAACCGGCGAGCCGCGCGGGACGCGCCGCTGCCGCCGCAGTCGCCACCGCTCCGAGCAAGCCCTCGGCCGGGTTGCCCCTGGTCGGAACGTTCTTCTGGAGCGACGCGAAGGGCGCCGGGCACTTCTGCGGCGGCACCGTGGTCAACAGCCCCGGCAGGAATCTCGTCATGAGCGCCGGCCACTGTTTCGACGGGAAGACCGCCCGGCCGAACCTCGCCTTCGTCCCCCAGTACGACGACGGGAAGAAGCCCTACGGCTCCTACGCGGTCAAGCCGGGCGGCGTCTTCATCGACCAGCGGTACCTGACCCGGGGGCGCGACGCCGCCGCCGGTCTCGACTTCAACTTCATCCAGCTCGCACCGCGCGACGGAAAGAACGTGCAGGACGCCGTCGGCGGCGCCGACCCGCTGTTCGACGCGGGCTACGAGCACGACCCCGTCCGCCTCGTCGGCTACCCCGCCGACCAGTCGCACCCGCTCGAATGCACCGACAGGACCGAGCGGTTCGACAGTCCGTCCCCCGGCATCCCCGGCAGCTTCCTGCGGATCGAGTGCGACGCGTACTCGGGCGGTTCCTCCGGCGGCCCCTTCCTCGTCAGGAGCGACTCCGGCTGGGGAGTCGTCGGGGTCATCGGCGGCTGGAAGACCGGCGGCGACACGGACGACGTCTCGTACAGCCCCTACCTCGGCGAGGACGCCCGGGCGCTGTACGACCGGGCCACCGGCGGCTCTCCGGCTACGCCGTCCGGTGCGCGATGACGGCCGCGAGAGCCGCCGTCACATGGGCCTCGGTGGTGGTCTTGTCGACACCGAGGTCCGCGAGCACGCCCGTACCGTCCTCCAGCTCCAGCAGGGCCAGCAGGATGTGCTCGGTGCCGATGTAGTTGTGGCCCAGGCGCAGGGCCTCCCGGAAGGTGAGTTCCAGGACCTTCTTGCCGCGCTGGTCGTACGGGATGAGTTCCGGCACGGTCTCGACGGACGCCGGGAGCGTCGCGGTGACGGCCTCCCGGAGGGCCTCCGGGGTGACGCCCTGGTCGGCGACCGCCCGCGCGCCCAGCCCGTTCGGTTCGCTCAGCAGGCCGAGCACCAGATGCTCCGGGCGGATCTCCGCGTTGCCCGCGGCGCGGGCCTCGATCTGCGAGGCCACGACCACGTTGCGGGCGCGGTCGGTGAAGCGGCTGAACCCCTGGCTCGCGTCGAGGTCCACCACGCCGCCCGAGTCCTTGGGGACGAACCGCTTCTGGGCCGCCTGCTTGGTGACGCCCATGCTTCTGCCGATCTCCGTCCAGGAGGCGCCCGAGCGGCGCGCCTGGTCGACGAAGTGGCCGATCAGATGGTCGGCGACCTCGCCGAGGTGGTCGGCGGCGATGACGGCGCCGGAGAGCTGCTCCAAGGCGTCGGGGTGGACCTTCTTGATGGCTTCGATCAGGTCGTCGAGACGGACGGCATGAGGATCCTGGAGTGGATTGGTCATGCGTCAACCATAGGTTGACGGGCGTTAATCGTCAACCCTGGGTTGTCGACGAACACGCCTTCGACTCGTACCCGTTTGCCGCGCTTCATGCATATAGGTGAACGCGGAGAGGTACGTTTCCCTCACCCACCGTCTCCACCCGGCCCCCACGTCCAGCGCCCGAACGCCAACGCCCTGCCGCACGCCCCATGCCCCACCGCGCCCGTCCGCGCCCGACCGCGCCCCACCGCGCCCGTCCTGGAGTACGCGATGACCGAGACGACCGAGACCGAGACCGGCCCCACGCCGCCCATCTGCCCGTTCGACTTCAACGAAGCACTGGACTTCGACCCCGCGCTCGCGGACCTGATGGCCCGGGGGCCCGTCACCCGGATCCGGCTCTCGCACGGCGACGCGGACGCTTGGCTGGCCACCGGATTCGAGGCGGTGCGGCAGGTGACGACCGACCGCAGGTTCAGCCGGGCGGCAGTCGTGGGGCGGGACTTCCCCCGGATGACCCCGGAGCCGATCTTCTCCCCGGAATCGATCAACGTGATCGACCCGCCCCGGATCAGCAGGCTGCGCCGGCTGACCTCGCAGGCGTTCACCAAGCAGCACGTGGACCGGATGCGGCCCGCCATCGCGGCCATCGCCGACCGCCTCTTCGACGAGATGGCCGAGCACGGCCCGCCCGCCGATCTGGTGCACCACCTGTCGGACCGGCTCCCCCAGGAGACGATCTGCGAACTGCTGGGCATCGCACCGGCCGACCGGCCCTGGCTCCAGCGCTCCGCGCTGCGGATGCTGTCCATGGCGCCGGACAGCCGCCGGACGGCGGCGGAGGCCAAGGCCGAAATCATCGGCTACTTCCGCGAGTTGACGGCCCAGCGGCGCCGCTCACCGGGGGACGACCTGATCAGCCTCCTGGCCGCCGCCAAGGACGGCGACGACATGCTGGACGACGAGGAACTGGCCGTCATGGCGGAGACGCTCATGCTCAGCGGCCATGACACGGCGACCTGTCAGATCAGCGACATCTCCTATCTGCTGCTCACCCGGCCCGAGTTGACCGACCGGCTGAGAAGCCGACCCGAGGAACTCACCCGGTCGCTGGACGAACTGCTGCGCTACATCCCGTTCCGCAACGGCGTCGGCATCCCGCGCGTCGCCACCGAGGACGCCGAGATCGCCGGCGTCCCCGTCCGCGCGGGCGACTTCGTGCACGTCTCGTACCTGACGGCCAACCGCGACCCGGAGCGCTTCCCCGAACCCGACGTCATCGACCTGGACCGTCCGCCCACCCCTCATATGACCTTCGGCTGGGGCGGCCACCGCTGTATCGCCGTCCCGCTCGCCATGGCGGAGCTGGAGACCGCCATCGGCCTGCTGCTGAGCCGCTTCCCCGGACTGCGTCTCGCGGTGCCCCCCGAGGAGGTGCGCTGGGACACCACCACCATCCGCCGCTTCCCGCACGAACTCCCGGTGTCCTGGTAGGCGTGTCCTGGTAGGCCCTCATCCGCCCGCGGCGGCGCCGCTCACAGCCCGGCGCCGCCGTGGACCATGTAGTGGTCGAGGAGTTTCGTACGGGCCACTTCGAGGCGGCGGCCGAGGATCCGGGCGACCGTGCGGGTCAGGGCGTAGCCGAGGACCGGGTCGTCCTCGCAGAGGGCGCGCACGGCGGCGGCGTCGAACTCGTGGGCCCGTACCGGACTGAAAGCCTCCGCGCCGAAGTGCCACTGGTGCGGAGGGAAGACCCAGGACCAGCCGAGCAGGTCGCCGACGCCGAGCGTGTCGACGGTGACCCGGCGCCTGCCGGGGACATACAGATCGAGGGCGACCGTTCCCGTGTGGATGATCCAGAACGTGTCGGCCTGGCTGCCCTCTTCGAAGATCCTGGCATCCTGCGGAAAGTGGACATCGTGCGACAGTCTCATCAGCATGTCGCCGCGGCCGGCCGGAAGCCCTGTCAGCAAGCGCATCGTGGACGTCATGGCGAGAACCTCCTTGCCGAGTAACCGTGGAGTGACCCAGGAGGAACGCGGTGTGACCGTGGGGCACAACGGCTATATATACGATCGTATCCCCAGCGGCACTTTTCACCCCCGTCCGCAACTTCCCGGCCGGAGGCCGCCCTTCACCCCGGCCGACACGCCCGGCCACGGCACGGGCCCGCGCCCGGCCACCCCTCCGCGCAGCCGCCCCGCCGTCACGCCGTCACGCCGTCACGCCGCCCGCCACGCGCGCCCTCGCCACGCGCCCGCGCCACCGCCCCGGCGCCACCGCACCCCTTCACCGCACCCCTTCACCGCACCCTGGCGGCCACCGAGTCCAGGATCAGGGAGAGCCCGTACGCGAAGCGCTCGTCGAACGACGGGTCCTTCAGGTGGGTCCCGACCCGGCTCAGCGACGGGTAGCGCCCGGCGTCGAGCGCCCTGGTGAACCGAGGCCCGTCCACCCCGGGGAGCGCCTGCTCCTCCTGGGCGAGCCCCAACACGAAGTAGACGATCGTCCAGCAGGTCCAGGCCGCCTCGCGCTCCGGCAGCCCCGCGTCGAGCAGCCCCCCGACCAGGGCCTCGGCGAGACCGAGCGTGGCGGGCTCCGGAGCGTACGTACCCGCCACGATCGCGGCGCCGTCGCGGTGCGCGAGCAGCGCGCGGCGGTAGCGGCCCGCCAGCTCCCGCACGCGCTCCTCCCAGGGCTCGGGCAGGTCCTCGGCGCGGGCCCCGGCGACGATCGCGTCCGCCATCAGCTCCAGCAGGCCCGCCTTGGTCTTGACGTGCCACAGAACGGTGTTCATGCGCACCCCGAGCCGGTCCGCGACGCCTCGGACGGACACGGCGTCCGCGCCCTTGTCGTCGAGCAGCGCCAGCGCGGCGCGGGCCACGGCTGCGGGGTCGAGGGGGGTCCGGGGAGTGTCGCCCGACCCGGTTCCGGGTTGCCTTTTGGTCACTGACCCAGTCTACTGGGGACCAACATTCATTGGTCACTGACCAAGGAGGAATCATGGAACAGGTCGTCATCGCGGGTGGCGGACCGGTCGGGCTGTGGCTCGCCGCCGAGCTGCGGCTCGGCGGGGTGGAGGTCACCGTGCTGGAGAGCCGGCATCGGCCCGATCCGCACTCGAAGGCGCTCACGATCCACCCGAGGACCATCGAGATCCTCGCCCTGCGCGGGGCGGCCGGCCCGTTCCTGGCGGAAGGCGCGCGCATCCCCAGCGGCCACTTCGGCGGGCTGGACGACCGGATGGACTTCGGGGTGCTGGACACCCCGTTCCCCTTCACCCTGGCGCTGCCCCAGGCCCGTACCGAGGAGCTGCTGGAGGAACACGCGGTCGCGGCCGGTGCCCGGATCCTGCGCGAGCACCACGTGACCGGGCTCGCCCCGCACGCGGACTCGGTGACGGTGGCGGTGCAGGGGCCGGACGGCGGCGCGTACACGCTGGAGGCCGCCTATGTCGTCGGCTGCGACGGCACGCGGAGCACCGTGCGCACGGCGGCCGGAATCGAGTTCCCCGGCACGGACGCGACGGCGTGGGGCTGGCTCGGCGACGTCGTCCTGGAGCGCCCGCCGTCGGGTCCCGGCATCAGCGTGTCGAACGCGGCGGGCTCGGTGATGGCCGTACGGCTGCCGGGCGGCCTGCACCGGCTGGTGGGCAGTACGCCCGAGGACGTACGGCCGGAGCGGGGTGGCGAGCTGACCCTGGAGGAGCTGCGGGCGAAGACGGTACGGATCACCGGGGACGACTTCGGGATGCGCGACCCGGTCTGGCTCTCCCGTTTCGGCAACGCCACCCGGCAGGCCACCCGCTACCGGGAGGGGCGGGTCCTGCTGGCCGGGGACGCCGCCCACATGCACTTCCCGACCGGCGGCGTGGGGCTCAACGTCGGCCTCCAGGACGCCACCAACCTCGGCTGGAAGCTGGCGGCGACCGTCCGGGGCGACGCGCCCGCCGGTCTGCTGGACAGCTACCACGCCGAGCGCCACCCCGTCGGCGCCGCGCTGCTGGAGAGCACCCGGGCGCAGACGGCGCTCATGACCACGTACACGACGGAGGGGCAGGCACTGCGGGCGTTGCTGAGCCGGCTGATCACGACCGTACCCGCGTTCTCCGCCGAGCTGGCCGGGCGGCTCTCCGCGCTCGATGTCGCCTACCCGGCGACGGGCCCCGGCGCGGCCGACGCGCATCCGCTGACCGGGCGGCGCGCGCCCGACCTCGCGTTCGAGGGCTCGGGGAGCGGGTTGTTCGCGCTGCTGCGCGAGGGGCGCCATGTCCTGCTGGACCTCACCGGCGGGGCCGGTGACCGGCTGACGGATCTCGCCCCCGGGGTCGCGGTCCACAGCGCGCCGCTGGCCGGCACGCGCGCCGCCTGGTCCGGGGTGCGCGCCGCGCTCGTACGGCCCGACGGGCATGTGGCGTGGGCGAGCGCGGAGCCGGACGACGAGGCGCTGATCACGGCTGCGCGAGCGGCGGTGAGCGGGGCCGTGTCCACAGGAGTGGGCACCATCGGCCGCGAAGCCGTGACGCACCCCTGAAACAGCGGACCGGCCCGCACGGAAGGCGTCTCCGTGCGGGCCGGTCTTGGGTGCCGCTCGCGGCGGGTGTCGCCGGTCGCGGCACCTTGGCAGGGCCGGGGGTGGGGGGTTGGGGTGTGTCAGACCCCGGCCTGGGTCCTGTCGGCGCCGGCCTTGTCCGTGCTCGCCGCGGGGGCCGCCGCGGGAACGGCCTCGGCGGCGCGGGCCGGCTCGCCCGCCCCGGGCTCTTCGGACGCGCCCCCGTGCTCGTCCACCAGCGTCTTCTCGTCGAACGGGAACTGTCCGGCCAGGACCTGGTCGACCCGGCCCTTGTCGATCTCCTTGGTCCACGTACCGATGAGGACCGTCGCGACCGCGTTGCCCGCGAAGTTCGTCATGGCACGCGCCTCGCTCATGAAGCGGTCGATGCCGACGATCAGGCCCACGCCGTCGACCAGTTCGGGCCGGTGCGACTGGAGACCGCCCGCGAGGGTCGCGAGGCCGGCGCCGGTGACGCCCGCCGCGCCCTTCGAGGCGACGATCATGAACAGGAGCAGGGAGATCTGTTCGCCGATCGCGAGCGGATCGCCCATGGACTCGGCGATGAACAGGGAGGCCATCGTGAGGTAGATGGCCGTGCCGTCCAGGTTGAAGGAGTAGCCGGTCGGCACGGTGATGCCGACGACGGGCTTGCTGACGCCCAGGTGCTCCATCTTCGCGATCAGGCGCGGCAGCGCCGACTCGGAGGACGAGGTGGACAGGATCAGCAGGAACTCGCGGCCCAGGTACTTCAGCAGCGAGAAGATGTTGACGCCCGCCACCAGCCGCAGCAGCGCGCCCAGGACCAGGAAGACGAAGAGGGCGCAGGTGACGTAGAAGCCGATCATGATCATCGCGAGGGACTTCAGGGCGTCGAGCCCCGTCTCGCCGACGACGGCCGCGATGGCGCCGAACGCACCGACCGGCGCCGCCCACATGATCATGGCGAGGATGCGGAAGACGAGCCGCTGGATGTGGCCGATGCCCCGGATGATGGGCTCGCCCGTCTTGCCCATCGCCTGGATGGCGAAGCCGGCGAGCAGCGCGATCAGCAGGGTCTGGAGGACCGATCCCTCGGTGAAGGCCGACACCATCGTCTTGGGGATGATCGAGAGCAGGAAGTCGGCGGTGGACTCGCTCGCGCCCTCCGCCTGGGCCGCGCCCGCGCCCTTGGTGGCCTCGGTGATGTGCAGTCCGGCGCCGGGCTGGAGGATGTTGCCGACGAGGAGGCCGACGGCCAGGGCCACGGTCGACATCGCCATGAAGTAGACGAGGGCGAGCCCGCCGACGGCACCGACCTTCGCGGCCTTCCTGACCGAACCGACACCCAGCACGATGGTGCAGAAGATGACCGGCGAGATCATCATCTTGATGAGATTCACGAAGCCGGTCCCGAGCGGCTTCAGTTCCACGGCCACGCCAGGAGCCGCGAAGCCCACCAGAATGCCGAGCGCGACGGCTGCGATCACCGCGATGTACAGATAGTGGGTACGGTCCCGCCTTGCGGCCACGGGTCCTCCTTGACTCGTCCCTGCAAATCCCCCGTCCCTGTCCCGAGGGGTCCCGAGGACTATCCATCACACTGTGACGCCGGTCACCCTTACGTTCATTTCGTTCATATGAATCAGGCCAGGCATTCTTGTTTCATGCGCCTGCCCCGCCCCCGCTCCCTCGCCGCCCAGCTGTTCGCCATGCAGGTCGTGCTGGTCGCCGCCGTCGTCGCGGGGTGCGCGCTGTTCGCGTACGTCACCGGGCGGGCCCACACCGACGAGACCGCGCGCAAGCAGGTTCTGGCCACCGCGCACGCGCTGGCCGACTCGCCCTCGGTGCGGGAGGCCATCCGTACGTCCGACCCGAGCGCCGCGCTCCAGCCGTACGCGGAGCGGGTGCGGCTGGACACCGGGATCGACTTCATCACGATCATGAATCCGCGGGGCATCCGCTGGACGCATCCCGATCCCACGCAGATCGGGATGCCGTTCCTCGGGCGTACGGAACCGGCGCTGAAGGGCGGAACCTTCACCGAGACGTACACCGGCACGCTGGGCCCCTCGGTCCGGGCGGTCACCCCCGTCAAGGACGGCGACCGGATCACCGGGCTGGTCAGCGTGGGCATCACGGTGGACCGGATCTCCTCCGAAGTGACCCAGCAGGTCAAGGTGCTGGCCGTGGCGGCGGGCGCGGCACTGGTCCTCGGCGGCCTCGGCACGTACGTGATCAACGCGCGGCTGCGCCGTCACACCCACGGGATGAACGCGGCCGAGCTGAGCCGGATGCACGACTACCACCAGGCCACACTGCACGCCGTGCGGGAGGGGCTGCTGATGCTCGACGGCGGACGCAGGATCGCCCTGATGAACGACGGCGGCCGGGAGCTGCTGGGCCTCGACGAGTCGGCCGTGGGCCGCCCGGTCTCCGGACTCGGGCTGCCGGCCCCGCTCACCGGGGCGCTCCTCGCCGCCGAACCCCGGGTGGACGAGGTCCATATGACCGACGACCGGATCGTGGTGGTCAACACCCGGCCGGTGGTCGGCGGTGAGCAGCGCGGTACGGTCGTCACCCTGCGCGATCACACCGAACTCCAGGCGCTTTCCGGCGAGTTGGACTCGGAGCGCGGCTTCACCCAGGCACTGCGCTCGCAGGCGCACGAGGCCGCCAACCGGTTGCACACCGTGGTCTCCCTGATCGAGCTGGGCCGGGTGGAGCAGGCGGTGGAGTTCGCGACGGCCGAACTGGAGCTGGCGCAGGCGCTGACGGATCGGGTGGTCGGGGCGGTCGGCGAGCCGGTGCTCGCGGCGCTGCTGCTGGGCAAGGCGGCGCAGGCCAACGAGCGGGGGGTGGAGCTGGTGCTCGCCGAGGACAGCCGGATCGACGACGGGGTGCTGCCCGCGACGCTGCCCGCCCGCGACCTGGTGACCATCCTCGGCAATCTGATCGACAACGCCGTGGACGCGGCGCAGGGCGGCGAGGGCGCGCGGGTCACCGTGACGGCGCTGGTGGAGAACGGGGAGCTGCTGCTCGGCGTGCGGGACACCGGGGCCGGGGTCGACCCCGGCGACCGGGACGAGGTCTTCAGGCGCGGCTGGTCGACGCGGGGCCCCGGCCGGGGGCTCGGGCTGGCCCTCGTCCGGCAGGCCGTCCACAGGGCGCACGGCACGGTGGAGCTGACGCGAACTCAGGAGCCGCCGGGTGGAGCGGAGTTCGTCGTACGGCTGCCACTGGGCGCGCGGCTCGCGGGCGCCGAGGTGTCCTCATGAGCGCGGCAGGGCCCACGGGTCCCGACATCCGGGTCCTGGTGGTCGAGGACGACCCCGTCGCGGCCGACGCGCACCAGCTGTACGTGGGGCGGGTGCCCGGCTTCACGACGGTGGGCGTCGCGCACTCGCGGGTCGCGGCCGCCAGGCTGCTGGAGCGTACGGAGACGGACCTGATCCTGCTCGACCTGTACCTCCCGGACGGCCACGGGCTCCAGTTGCTGCGCAGCCTGCGGGCCGCCGGGCACCAGGCGGACGTCATCGCCGTGACCTCGGCACGCGATCTCACGGTCGTACGGGAGGGGGTGTCGCTCGGCGTCGTCCAGTACGTGCTGAAGCCCTTCACCTTCGCCACCCTGCGCGACCGGCTCACCCGCTACGCGGAGTTCCGCGCGGCGGCCGGGGAGGCGAGCGGCC
Source organism: Streptomyces sp. NPDC012835 (assembly GCF_042900885.1). Classification (NCBI taxonomy): domain Bacteria; kingdom Bacillati; phylum Actinomycetota; class Actinomycetes; order Kitasatosporales; family Streptomycetaceae; genus Streptomyces; species Streptomyces sp. NPDC012835. The sequence goes on along the minus strand of NZ_JBIBBW010000006.1, from coordinate 335,155 downwards.
AGGAGGAGGTGGACCGGGCGCTGGGCGCGCTGCGGGCGCCGCAGCCGTCGTCGTTGCCCAAAGGTCTGAGCGCGCCGACGCTGGAGGCGGTGACCCGCACCCTGCGCGCCTCCGCCGACGGGCTGACCGCCGCCGAGGCGGGCGTGGAGGTGGGGATCTCCCGGATCACCGCGCGCCGCTATCTGGAGCACCTGGTCACCAACGGCAGAGCGGCGCGCAGCCCGCAGTACGGGCACGTGGGACGGCCGGAGCTGCAGTACCGGTGGGTGCCGGCCTCCCGCTGAAACGCGCCCGCGCGCGCCGAGCCCTCCGGCGGAACGGCGACTCCGGGACGGTTACGACGTAGACGCACCGGGGTCTTCGCTGCCGTCGCTCCGGAGCCCGGTGCCGCGACCGCCCGGCCGGAGAGCCGACCTCGCGCGGCACCTGAAAGGGATGCGCTGTCACGCACCCGATGGGGCAGCCGCGATGACGCGGCTCCGCAACCGCCCGGTTCGCACGCCTGATCCGTGAGACCGGGTGGAGTGTGCGGCCGTGCCCGCGGGGCTGTTCTCCGTGGCGCCGACCAGCCTCCGCGAGGCGGAACGCGCGGCGGACAAAGCGGAGAGCCGGATCGGCACCTTCGGTGGGTTCAGCTCGGTCACCTCGGCGTACGCCACAGTGGCGGCGGCCTGCGCCACCTGGGGCAAGGTGCTGGACTGTTGTCCGGCGGTCCATTCCGGACGGATCGACGGACACGTCATGGGAATCCCGGCCCTGCTCGCTCCCTACCGCTCGACCCCGGCCGCACGGCACCTCCTTGAGCGCACACGCGTCGCGGTGCGCAGCCGCACGGCGTAGCCCGGCGGCCGGCACCGTCCGCCCTGCGCTTCACGCGCCGCCCGTCCCGCGCTCCCCGTTCCGTCGCGTCCTCCACATGTCACCTCCGGGCCCTTCCCCGCCCGGCTCTATGCGCATAGAGTCCGCGCTGTCATGGACGCATCAATTGGTCCGGTACGACCGTGGGGCGTCATTCGAGGAGGAAGCGTGAACACAGCAGGGAATCCGGGACGCGGCATGGACCGCCGCACACTGCTCCGGAGCGTGACCGGGCTGGCCGCCGCGGCCGGTGTGGCGTCCGTCGTCGACCTGGCCGCCGCCGGGCCCGCCTCGGCCTACGGATGGAGCCGCACCCTCCAGCAGGGCGCGAGCGGCGCCGACGTGGCCGAGTTGCAGATCCGCGTGGGCGGCTGGGCGGCCCCGAGCGCCCAGCGCGTCCTCATCGCCTGGGACGGCTCGTTCGGCCCGGCCACGGAGGGCGCGGTCAAACGGTTCCAAGCGGCGTACGGCCTGCCGGCCGACGGCGTCGCCGGTCCGCAGACCCACGCCGCGCTCAACGCCCTGGAGGCGTCGGACGGTTCGACGGCGCACTTCAACTGGACGGAGTTCCACTCCAAGGACGGAGCCGGGTTCAACAGCGGCAAGGTCGGCGCGGCGGAGGTCAAGGAGAATGTCCGCCGCCTCATGTACAAGCTGGAGGCGCTGCGCAAGAAGGCGGGCGGCAGCTCCGTCACCGTCAACTCCGGCTTCCGCAGCATCGCGCACAACGCCGCGTCGGGCGGCGCGTCCAACAGCATGCACGTCTACGGTGTCGCCGGGGACATCGTGGTCTCCGGCCACAGCACGCTCCAGACGTACCGGATCGCCGAGACCTGCGGATTCTCCGGCCTGGAGGCGTACACCCACTCCTGGCAGCACGTCGACAGCCGGGTGCAGTACCCGTCGTACGGGTCGGGCTCCTGGTGGTGGGAGAGCGGCACGGTCTGAGCCGCGCCGCCCCCGTCGCGGCTGTCCGGCCCCGGACAGGGCCCGTTCCCCGGCCCGGACAGCCGTGCGGCGGATGGGCCCTACCAAAGGAAAGGATGGGCCCTACTGAAGGAATGGGCTCCTAGAAGACCGACTCCGCCTCGAACATGCGCTCCTCCGGCACCGTCTTCAGCTGCGTGACCGCCTCCGCCAGCGGCACCATCTCGATACGCGTCCCGCGCAGCGCCGTCATCCGCCCGAACTCGCCCCGGTGCGCCGCCTCGACCGCGTGCCAGCCGAAGCGGGTGGCCAGCACCCGGTCGTACGCGGTCGGGGTACCGCCGCGCTGGACGTGGCCGAGAATGACCGGCCTGGCCTCCTTGCCGAGGCGCCGCTCCAGCTCGGCGGCGAGGACGTTGCCGATGCCCCGGAAGCGCTCGTGCCCGAACTGATCGATCTCGCCCTTGCCGTACTCCATGGAGCCCTGCGCCGGGTGCGCGCCCTCGGCCACGCAGATGACGGCGAACTTCTTGCCCCGGGAGAACCGGGCCTCGACCATCTTGACCAGGCTGTCGACCTCGAAGGGCCGCTCGGGCAGACAGATCCCGTGCGCGCCGCCGGCCATGCCGGACTCCAGCGCGATCCAGCCCGCGTGCCGGCCCATGACCTCGACCACCATCACCCGCTGGTGGGACTCGGCGGTGGTCTTCAGCCGGTCGATGGCCTCGGTGGCGACGGTGACCGCCGTATCGAAACCGAACGTGCGGTCGGTGGAGTAGATATCGTTGTCAATGGTCTTCGGCACCCCCACCACGGGCATTCCCGCGTCCGAAAGCAGCCGTGCCGCCGTCAGCGTGCCCTCGCCGCCGATCGGGATCAGCGCGTCGATCCCGTAGCGCTGGGCCAACTCGGCGCAGTTCTCGGCCGCTTCGCGCAGCCGCCCGCGCTCCAGCCGGGCCGAGCCGAGGATGGTGCCGCCGCGCGCGAGGATGCCGCTGACCGCGTCGAGGTCGAGCGGGCGGAAGTGGCCGTCGAGGAGGCCCTTGAAGCCGTCCTCGAAACCGACGACTTCGTCTCCGTGCCCGGTCATGGCGCGGTGTACGACCGAGCGGATCACTGCGTTCAGGCCAGGACAGTCGCCGCCTGCGGTGAGAACTCCGATACGCATCGTGCTGTGTCTCCTGCTCGCTCGTACTCGCCACTGGGGTGCTTCCCCGGGGAAGGGCGGGCCCACTGCCCCCGGTCATGCGCCGGGTCCGATCCTCCCACGGTTCCTTCCCCCGCTGACCGGGCCCACTCGCCCCGCACCCCGCCACCGCTCCGCCGGGCGCCTAAACCAGCCGCAGAGGTATTGTCAAGAGGTATTACCGCCCGAACGGGCTTCGCCCACGGGACCCGAACGGGCATCGCTCAGGGGAATCGTTGTTCACAGCAGCCGGGACATCCCACGGGCCTCGGGGACGACCCCTCGGTGGCCCGGCTCGGGGATGTCCCACGAGCAGGGACGGGAGAGTACGGCGTGACGCGCAGCGTGTACGTGACGGGGATCGACCGAGGGGACGGCCGTCAGGTCGTGGAGCTGGGAGTCATGGAGCTCCTGACCCGCCAGGTGGACCGGGTGGGGGTCTTCCGCCCGCTGGTGCACGACGGCCCCGACCGCCTCTTCGACCTGCTGCGGGCACGCTACCGGCTGTCGCAGGACCCGTCGGCGGTGTACGGGCTCGACTACCACGAGGCCGCCGCGATCCAGGCCGAGCAGGGCACCGACGAGCTGGTCTCGCGGCTGGTGGAGCGCTTCCACCGGGTGGCGCGGGAGTACGAGGTGGTGCTCGTCCTCGGCACGGACTACGCCGACACCCAGCTCCCGGACGAGCTGTCGCTGAACGCCCGGCTGGCCAACGAGTTCGGCGCCTCGGTGATACCCGTGGTGGGCGGCAAGGGCCAGACCGCCGAGTCGGTACGGGCCGAGGCGCGCAACGCCCACCGCGCCTACGAGGTGCTGGGCTGCGATGTCCTGGCCATGGTCGTCAACAGGGTCGCCGCCGAGGACCGGGCCGCGATAGCCGGGCAGCTCACCGCCCAGCTCCCGACGCCCTGCTACGTCCTGCCCGACGAGCCCGCGCTGGCCGCCCCCACCGTCGCGCAGATCACCCAGACACTGGGCGGCACGGTGCTGCTCGGGGACGACTCGGGGCTGGCCAGGGACGCGCTGGACTTCGTCTTCGGCGGCGCGATGCTGCCGAACTTCCTGAGCGCGCTGACGCCCGGCTGCATGGTGGTCACCCCCGGCGACCGCGCCGATCTGGTGGTCGGCGCGCTGGCCGCGCACTCGGCCGGCACACCGCCGATCGCGGGCGTCCTGCTCACCCTGGACGAGCGGCCCGACGACTCCGTGCTGACGCTGGCCGCCCGGCTGGCGCCCGGCACACCGGTCGTCTCCGTGCCCGGCAGGTCCTTCCCCACCGCCACCGAACTCTTCGGCATGGAAGGGAAGTTGAACGCGGCCACGCCACGCAAGGCGGAGACCGCGCTCGGCCTCTTCGAGCGCCACGTGGACACCGCGGGACTGCTGGCGCGGCTGTCGGTGGCGCGCAGCGGACGGGTCACCCCGATGATGTTCGAGCACGAGCTGCTGGAGCAGGCCCGCGCCCACCGCCGCCGGGTGGTGCTGCCCGAGGGCGCCGAGGAGCGCGTGCTGCGCGCCACCGACGTACTGCTGCGCCGTGACGTGTGCGATCTGACGCTGCTCGGCGATGTCGACGTCATCCGCAAGAAGGCCGCCGACCTCGGTATCGACCTGACCGCGACGCAGCTGATCGACCCGGCCACCTCCGAGCTGCGCCAGGGCTTCGCCGAGAGCTACGCGCAGCTGCGCGCCCACAAGGGCGTGACCGTGGAGCTGGCGTACGACGTGGTGGCGGACGCGAACTACTTTGGCACGCTGATGGTGCAGGGCGGGCTGGCCGACGGCATGGTGTCGGGCTCGGTCCACTCGACGGCGGCGACCATCCGCCCCGCCTTCGAGATCATCAAGACGAAGCCGGAGGCGTCGATCGTCTCCTCGGTCTTCTTCATGTGCCTCGCCGAGAAGGTGCTGGTGTACGGGGACTGCGCGGTCAACCCGGACCCGAACGCGGAACAGCTCGCCGACATCGCCGTGCAGTCCGCCGCCACCGCCGCCCGCTTCGGCGTCGAGCCGCGCATCGCGATGCTCTCGTACTCCACGGGCACCTCGGGCTCCGGCGCGGACGTCGACAAGGTGCGCGAGGCGACCGGGCTGGTGCGCGACGCCAGGCCCGATCTGCTGATCGAGGGGCCGGTCCAGTACGACGCGGCGGTCGACCCGTCCGTCGCCGCGACCAAGCTCCCCGAATCCGAGGTCGCCGGCCGGGCCACGGTGCTGATCTTCCCGGACCTGAACACCGGCAACAACACCTACAAGGCCGTGCAGCGATCCGCCGGAGCCGTGGCCGTGGGCCCGGTGCTCCAGGGGCTGCGCAAGCCGGTCAACGACCTGTCGCGCGGGGCCCTGGTGCAGGACATCGTCACCACGGTCGCCATCACGGCGATCCAGGCGCAGCAGGACGGAACCGCGTGACATCCCCCACCGCCACCGCCGCCGGCACAGCCACCGCCACCGCCGCCGGCACAGCCATCCCCACCACCACCGGCTCCACGACGACAGAAAGCTCCCCTCCCGTGACTTCGCATGGCACCCACGTCCTCGTGCTCAACTCCGGTTCCTCGTCGCTGAAGTACCAGCTGCTGGACATGCGGGACAGCTCGCGGCTCGCGGTCGGGCTGGTGGAGCGGATCGGCGAGAACACCTCCCGCCTGGTGCACACCCCCCGCCCCGGCGGCGCCGAGGGCGACGGCGGGGACGGGGGCGGGAAGCGGGAGCGCACCGGCCCGATCGCCGACCACACGGCGGCGCTGGAAGCGGTCTCGGCCGAGCTGGCGCGCGACGGGCTCGGCCTCGACTCCCCGGAACTGGCGGCCATCGGCCACCGGGTCGTCCACGGCGGGCTGAAGTTCTCCGCGCCGGCCCTCGTCGACGACGCGGTGCTGGCCGAGATCGAGCGGCTCGTACCGGTGGCGCCGCTGCACAACCCGGCGAACCTCACCGGCATCCGCACCGCCCAGCGGCTGCGCCCGGACCTGCCGCAGGTCGCGGTCTTCGACACCGCCTTCCACACGACGATGCCGGAGCACGCCGCCCGGTACGCGATCGACGTGGCGACGGCCGACGCGCACCGCATCCGCCGCTACGGCTTCCACGGCACCTCGCACGCCTACGTCTCGCGGAAGACGGCCGAGCTGCTCGGCAAGGACCCCTCCGAGGTGAACGTCATCGTGCTGCACCTGGGCAACGGCGCCTCGGCGTCGGCGATCGCGGGCGGGCGCTGCGTGGACACCTCGATGGGGCTGACCCCGCTGGAGGGGCTGGTGATGGGCACGCGCTCGGGGGACATCGATCCGGCGGTCACCTTCCACCTCAAGCGGGTGGCGGGCATGTCCGTGGACGAGATCGATGAACTTCTGAACAAGAGGAGCGGTCTGGTCGGCCTCTGCGGGGACAACGACATGCGGGAGATCCGCCGCCGGGTGGACGAGGGGGACGAGCGGGCGCGGCTCGCCTTCGACATCTACGTCCACCGGCTGAAGAAGTACATCGGCGCCTACAGCGCGGTGCTCGGCCGGGTGGACGCGGTGGCGTTCACGGCGGGTGTGGGGGAAAACGCGGCCCCGGTACGGGAAGCTGCGGTGGCGGGCCTGGAGAACCTCGGCCTGGCGGTGGACGCCGGACTCAATGCCGTACGTTCCGACAAGCCGCGGGTCGTCTCGCCGCAGGGCGCCCGGGTGACGGTGGCCGTTGTCCCGACCGACGAGGAGCTGGAGATCGCGCAGCAGACTTTCGCGCTGGTGAACGAAGGTCGAACAGCTATCGCCTGAGCGGGCCCCCGCCCATTTGTACTTTCCACCAGACGGAATATTCCGCGACGAAACAAACCGATAGGATCCGCCTCATGCGCCGTTCCAAAATCGTCTGCACACTGGGCCCAGCCGTTGACTCGTACGAGCAGCTGAAGTCGCTCATCGAGGCCGGTATGAATGTGGCCCGCCTCAACATGAGCCACGGAAGCCACCCGGAGCACGAGGAGCGGTACCACCGCGTCCGCAGGGCGGCGGCCGACACCGGCCGCGCCGTGGGCGTGCTCGTGGACCTCCAGGGCCCCAAGATCCGCCTGGAGACCTTCGCCGAGGGCCCCGTCGAGCTGGTGCGCGGTGACGAGTTCACCATCACCACCGAGGACGTCGCCGGCGACAAGTCGATCTGCGGCACCACGTACAAGGGCCTGCCCGGCGATGTCTCCAAGGGCGACCAGATCCTGATCAACGACGGCAACGTGGAGCTGCGGGTCGTCTCGGTCGAGGGCCCGCAGGTCAAGTCCATCGTCATCGAGGGCGGTGTGATCTCCGACCACAAGGGCATCAACCTGCCCGGCGCGGCCGTCAACGTCCCCGCCCTGTCGGAGAAGGACATCGAGGACCTGCGCTTCGGGCTGCGGATGGGCTGCGACATGGTCGCGCTCTCGTTCGTGCGCGACGCGAGCGACGTGCTCGACGTCCACAAGATCATGGACGAGGAGGGCCGCCGGGTCCCCATCATCGCCAAGGTCGAGAAGCCGCAGGCGGTGGCCAACATGGAGGCCGTCGTCGCGGCCTTCGACAGCGTCATGGTGGCCCGCGGTGACCTGGCCGTCGAGTATCCGCTCGAAAAGGTCCCGATGGTGCAGAAGCGGCTCATCGAGCTGTGCCGCCGCAACGCCAAGCCGGTGATCGTGGCGACCCAGATGATGGAGTCGATGATCACCAACTCCCGGCCGACCCGCGCCGAGGCGTCCGACGTCGCGAACGCGATCCTGGACGGCGCGGACGCGGTCATGCTCTCCGCGGAGTCCTCGGTCGGCGCGTACCCGATCGAGACCGTCAAGACGATGTCGAAGATCGTGGTCGCCGCGGAGGAGGAGCTGCTCTCCAAGGGCCTCCAGCCGCTGGTCCCCGGCAAGAAGCCGCGCACGCAGGGCGGTTCGGTCGCCCGCGCGGCCTGCGAGATCGCGGACTTCCTGGGCGGCAAGGCGCTGGTCGCCTTCACCCAGTCCGGCGACACGGCCCGCCGGCTCTCCCGCTACCGCACGGAACAGCCCATCCTGGCCTTCACCACGGACGAGTCGACCCGTAACCAGCTCGCGCTGAGCTGGGGCGTGGAGTCCTTCATCGTGCGCTGGGTGAGCAGTACGGACGAGATGGTCGACCTGGTCGACGAGGAGTTGCTGAAGCTCCAGCGCTACAACGAGGGCGACGCCATGATCATCACGGCGGGCTCCCCTCCCGGCGTCCCCGGCACGACGAACATGGTCCGCGTGCACCACCTGGGCGGCGACAAGGGCTGACGCCTCCCTCGCCCCGGCAGTCACGGCTGTGGCCCGCACCGAACTGATCGGTGCGGGCCACAGCTTTTTCCCCGCGGCTCCCGGGGGTCGGTGGGGCCGGCGTCACTCCGTGAGGTAGTTCTGGAGACCGGGGATGGTGAGCGTGCCGCCGAACTGGCCGGCCTGGACCACCTGCGCGTCGGTGAAGAACGCGAAGGGGATGTTCAGCGGGGGCGGGGTCCCCGGGCTGAAGGTGACCGGGATGAGGCCGAAGAGGTTGCCCTTCAGCTCCTCCGTGTACATGGTCACCTCGCCGTCGCGGATCGTGGAGGTGGAACCGGTACGGGCCTTGACGTGCGCCGTCCTGCCCGCGGGGTAGACGACTGTCTGGTGCAGGTCCTTGATGTCCAGCGAGGAGGCGGTGAACTTGAGCGCCTTCTTGACCTCGCCGCCGCCGGTCTCGACCTCGACGATGCCTTTGTAGTCGAGGCCGTTCAGGGTCAGCAGCGAGCTGTTGAGCCGCCACGGGTCGTCGGGCAGCAGCGGGATTCCCGGCTCGCGCTGCGCTGCGGCCAGCGCCTCGGGGTCGGCGGTCGGGCAGGGGAAGGGCTCCTTGCCGTCCGCGCCCGCCGGAATGGCGTCGTCCGGGTGGGCGTCGAGGCCCTGGGCGGCCTCGTCCAGCTCCTCGACCGTGAGGCCGGCCCGCTCGGCGGCTTCCTTGATCGCGTCCTTGACGGGGTCGCCGGGCTCGTCGGTGGCACCGTCGCCCTTCCCCCCGTCGTGCTTCCCGCCGTCGCCCCCGTCGTCCTTCCCGCCGTCGTCCTTCCCGCCGTCGCCGCCGGTGTCCGGCTTCGGGGGAGTCGGCCCGCCGGAGGGCACGGTGGACGGGCCCCCGGAGGGAGCGGAGTCTTCCGGCTCCGGCCTCCCGGTGGCCGTGGCGGAGGGGCTCGGTCCCGGCTCCTCCGTCGCGCCCTTGCCGCCGCCGAGGAGCCCGCCCAGGACGTCGCCCAGGCCCAGCGGGTCCAGCGGGTCGGCCGACTTCGTCGGGGTCGGCGTCGGGGTCGGCGTGGGGGTGGGGGACGCCGTCGGGTCCGGGGACGTCGAGGTCGCGGGCTCCCGGTCCCCCACCGTCCGCCGGCCGTCCTCCGTACCCGTACCGTCGTCCGTGCCCGCGTCGGCCTCCGAACTCCCGGACGGAGACCCCTCCTTGGAGTCCGAGTCCGAGCCCGAATCCGAGCCCGACGGCGACGCCCCGTCCGGACTCCCGGACTCCGAGGCGGAGGAGGACGGCGAAGGCGACGAGGACGGCGAAGGCGACTCGGAGGCGTCCGGCTCGTCCGAGCGCGTGACGCACGGACCGGGCGCGAAGGGTATGTCCTTGCCGTCGGCCAGGGCGAGCCTGGGTGTGAGCCCTATGCCCACGAAGACGGCCGTCGGCATCGCGGCCAGGGCCATCGCCTTGCCAGCGGGGATCTGAAACTTCGTCAGGAGCGACTTCCTGGGGGCCGCGTGGCGTGGCCCCTTCCTCACCCCGTCCCCATCGCCTCCGGCCGCGATACGCCGCGCGTCGTCACCCCGCACTGTTCCTCCCGCCGTTGGCGTGGGCAGTCTCATCGGTCACGTTCAGGTCCTCCCCGTCTCGCGGACCGGGGAGGTGGGAGGCACCGGCGCTGTCGGGCTCCGGCTTCGTGTGGGGGGTGTCGTGCTCGGCGGCGGGCCCGGCCGGCTGTCCCGGCGCCCAGGAGATGGAGAGCGCGCCACCGATCAGGGCGAGCAGGAAACCCATCAGAAAGCCGCCGATGTTGGAGACCGGGATCGACACGAGCGCCAGCAGGATCGCGGCGACTCCGGCGAAGACCCGGACCACGCTCTGGAACCACATCGTCAGCCCCAGGGTCACCAGCAGGACGCCGATGATCAGCGAACCCGCACCGGCCGTGGTGGACATGGCCAGCGTGAGATTGCCGAAGTGCAGCTGCGCGTAGGGGAAATAGGCGATCGGCAGTCCGCTGAGGAGAGTGAGCAGTCCGGCCCAGAATGGCCGGGTGCCACGCCAGGCACGGAACCTCAGCCGCCAGTAGGTGAATCCGCGGGAACCTGTGGACTCGGCGCTCATGGAAAACAGCTCCCTGGAAAGCGGTATGCGGTCTTGCGATCAGATGGCGGGGCCGGATGGGCCGAACGGTCCTGGAACCGCCCGGCCCGCCCACCGGAAGCACCAAGGCCCCCGGCGGCCGGACTCGCCGGCCGCCGGGCGAGGGCCGGTACCCCTCCCGGCACCAGGGCCGGATGGGACCCTAGTAGCACTCGTACTTCTTGGGGTCACCGACCTTGAGCCTGAGATTCAGGTCCGGCAGCCGGAAGGTGCCCGCCGTGGTGGCCCACGCCGTCTGCTTCACCTTCGTCAGCGTGGCCGTCTCGGCCTGCTGCCCGAAGCCGTTCGGGTTGGCCGTCGTCCCCTTCTGAATTCCCGGGGACTTGTTCTGGCCGGCCGCGATACCGATGTCCATCTTCTCGAACACCGCGTCGGCCTCAAGGGACTCGACATCGAGGTAGAGGTTCTCCGCCGTGATGTCCTTGCCCTTGTCACCGGCGTTGAGCACCAGCGTCACGCTTGTGCCGAGCAGTGGCACCGGAGTGACGACGGACTGGCACATGGACGTGATCTCGGCGGTCTTGAAACCGGACACGGCCACGGGGTGGTACGACTTCTTGCCGTCGAGGTCGGTCCCCTCGGCGACACCCCCGTACTGGACGAAATCGTGGCCGACCAGCTTGTCCGCGCTCACCTTGAAACTCTGGCCCGACACACTGAACGACGCCGCCAGTGCCCCCTGCGCGAGAGCCACACCTACCGCCGCCGTCGCGGCCACACTTGGCACCATGACGACGGCGAACCGCTTCCATCTGGTCCCGCCACGAATCTGGGACTCCATGAATGTCCTCCTTCTCGGACGTACATCTCCGGATCGGGTGGAAGCCCGTCCTGGGATGGGAGAAGTGCTACGTCCTCGGGAAGGAGAGCGCCCGTCCCGGAGGCGCTAACCGCGTCCGAAGCACCGGCGATCACCCCCGAGCGACAACCACTGGCCACGCGTTCGCGCAACCTCTGGACAGGCCCTGCCCGTTGTGGCAGGAACCCCCCTGTCCGGACCGGCGGCAGCGCCACCGGACCGCCCGGTGGGGACCCGACTCCGCTGGGCACGGCCGGCTGCCGCGCCGGTACGGAATTGGACCGAGCGTGGCCGATCGTCGTGCATTCACGCCCGTGACACAAGGGGGTTCGTTACTGGCTAGTAACGCCCAGATAACCGATAAACGACCCGGCGGCGCCAATCGGACACACAGGGTGCCTCATACCGGGACGGCACATGCGGCGATTGCCCCCCATAGCGGGACAGGGCAAGGTGGTTGATTTACTGCCAGTAACAGTGGCCGCGTTTATCAAGATTTGGTAAAGCGCGGCCACTGTTGTCGTCCAGTCGCCAAATCCGCGCGGACGCAACGGAGTCGGCCGCACCGGCACCGGCCAGCACGTCAACTGATTTTCAGAAGAGCACCCTGGCGAGCGCCGAACGCGCGCCCGTCACCCGGGGGTCGTCACCACCGATGACCTCGAACAGCTCCAGCAGCCGCACCCGCGCGGCCTCCCGGTCGTCGCCGAACGTCCGGCGCACGACATCGACCAGCCGCCCGAAGGCGTCGTCCACATGACCGCCGACCAGATCGAGGTCGGCGGCGGCGAACTGCGCGGCGAGGTCGGCCGGCCGCTCCGCCGCCTCCTTCCGCACCGCCGCCGGGTCGAGTCCCTGCACCCGCGCGAGCAGTTCGGCCTGGGCGAGGCCGAGCTTGGCCTCCGTGTTGCCGGGGTCCTGGGACAGGACCTCGCCGTACGCGGCGGAGGCGCCCGCGAAGTCGTTGGCGTCCAGCGCCTCCACGGCCGCGGCCAGCAGGGCGTCGTACGGACCGGCCGGTACGGGAGCCTCCTCGACCGCGGCGTCAGCGCCCTCGTCGGCCGCAGCGTCGACCGCGATGCCGGTGAGTCCGAAGCGCTCCTCGCCGACCTGGATCAGCTGGTCGAGGGTCTGCCGGATCTGGGTCTCCGGCGCCGCGCCCTGGAAGAGGGGCAGCGCCTGGCCGGCCACCACCGCGAAGACGGCGGGGATGCCCTGGATACCGAACTGCTGCATCAGCATCTGATTGGCGTCGACATCGATCTTGGCGAGCACGAACCGGCCGGCGTACTCGCGGGCCAGCCGCTCCAGTACGGGGCTCAGCTGCTTGCACGGCTCGCACCACTCGGCCCAGAAGTCGATGACGACCGGGACCTCGGTGGAGAGCTGGAGGACTTCGCGCTCGAAGCCCGCCTCGTCGACGTCGATCACCAGACGGGACGGGGGCACGGCGGCGGTGCCGCCCTGACGGGCCGCCTCGGCCCTGGCCTGCTCGGCCTTCACCTTGGCCTCGCCGGCCGCCTTCACCGCGGCGAGGTCGACGACGCCGCTCATGGACATGTTCCTAGGCTGCATGAGTACATCCTCCCCCCTCCGCGCGTCCTGGAGAAAAGCGGTGGGCGCGCCCCCGGTCGTACGCCGCTTTCGCTACGCGTCGTAGCGTAACCGTCGCGTCCGTCGGCTGTACAGAGCGCCCTCCCCGCGCCCGGGGCCCACCGGGCGTACCGACCGGTATGGTCCGGGCATGCGCAGCGACGGCCGTTCCCGCGACGGCGGCTCCCCCACCGGCGAAAGCCGTCCCCCCGACGGCCCTTCCCACCACGGCCCTTCCGGCGGCGGACCTTCCCGCGACGCGTCCTCCCCCGCCGGCCGTCCCCACGACGAGCGCCCCGGGTCACGCGGCGGCCGCCCCCGCAGCGCCGAGGCCGACTCGGCGATCCTGGAGGCGACCCGCGCCGCGCTCGGCGAACTCGGCTGGTCCAAGCTGACGTTGGGCGACGTGGCGGCGCGGGCGGGCGTCGCCAAGACGACGCTCTACCGGCGGTGGCCGGGCAAGAGCGAGCTGGTGGTGGACGCGGTCGCGGTCCTCTTCGACGAGTTGCGACTGCCCGACAGCGGCAGCCTGTCCGCCGACGTGACGGGCGTGGTGCTCCAGTTCGGCGCGCTGCTGGAACGGCCGGAGGCCAGGACCTCGCTCATGGCGGTGGTCGCGGAGTCCACCCGGGACCGCGCGCTGCGCCGCCGGATCCGCGACTCGATCGTGGCGCGGCAGCGACAGCTGGTGCTGCTGGGCCGGGAGCGGGCGCAGGAGCGCGGTGAACTGCCCCGCGAGCGGGACGCGGCGAGCGCGGACCGTACCGCGGATCTGGTCTTCGACGTGATCGCCGGCGCGGTGGTGCATCGCGCGCTGGTCAGCGCGGAGCCGGTGGACGAGGAGTGGGCCCGCGCGTTCACGGCGCTGCTGCTGGGCGGGCTGGCCGCCGCTTCGGCCCCGCCCGCACCGACCGGCCCCACGCCGCCGCCCGGTACCGCGCCGCCCGCCCCCGGGGCCGGCAGCCGCGCGGGGGACGGCGTCATCGCGCCAGCCGTCCCAGCAGGGACGACGCCGCGGCGATCCCCAGCAGAGCCGCCACCAGCAGGACGCCGAAGTCCAGCAAGAGATGCGACGGGGTGCCGAGAAGCAGCCCGCGCAGCGCGTCGACCTGATAGCTCAGCGGATTGATCTTGCTGACGACCTGGAGCCAGCCGGGCATGATCGCCACGGGATAGAGCGCGTTCGAGGCGAAGAACAGCGGCATGGTGATGGCCTGTCCGATGCCCATCAGCCGGTCGCGGGTGAGCACGATGCCCGCGATCGTCATCGACAGGCAGGAGAAGAAGGCCGAGCCGAGGATCACCGCGACGGCCACGCCGAGCAGCCGCAGCGGGTTCCAGGTCAGCCCCACCCCGAGGGCCGCCGCGATGACGATCACCACCACCGCCTGGATCAGCGCCTTGACCCCGGAGGCGAACGCCTTGCCGCTGATCAGGGCGGCCCTGGGGGTCGGGGTGACCAGCAGTTTGGTCAGAATCCCGGCGTCACGCTCCCAGATGATCATGATGCCGTAGAAGATCGCGATGAACATCGCGGACTGGGCGATGATGCCGGGCGCGAGAAAGTCGATGTACGGGATGCCGCCGGTCGGGATGGCCTTGATCCTGGTGAAGGTCTCACCGAAGATCAGCAGCCACAGCGCGGGCTGCACGGCCCTCGTGTACAGCTCGGTCCGGTCGTGGCGCAGCTTCTGGAGCTCCACCACGCACATCGCCACGACCCGCGCGGGCAGCACCCGCCAGCCCGTGCGGGCTTTCGGCGGTACGAGCAGCAGGTTCGGCCGGCCGGATCCGGCGAACCGGGCGTTCGTGGCGCCGCCCGCCTCAGCCGACCCGGGAGGCCGTCGTGCGGGTGCTCCTGACATCGCGGAAGCCGCCTCCCTCCTCGTCGAGGCCGCTGCCCGCCACGTCCCGGAAGACGTCCTCCAGGGTCGGCGGCGGGTCCTTGTCCCCGGCGGTCCCGGCGGCCACGCGGCGCGCCCCCAGCTCGGTCCGCAACTCGCCGGGGGTGCCGAGGGCGTGGACGCGGCCCCGGTGCATCAGGCCGACCCGGTCGCAGTACTGGTCGGCCTCGTCCATGTAGTGGGTGGTGACCAGGACGGTCATACCGGTGGCCTCCCGTACGGAGTTGATGTGCTCCCACACGCTCGTCCGGGCGATCGGGTCCAGGCCGATGGTCGGCTCGTCCAGCATCAGCAGCCGGGGGGCGCTGACGAGCGCCTGCGCGAGTTCGAGCCGCCGGATCATGCCGCCGGAGTACGTGTTGGCCATCCGGTCGGCGGCGTCGGTCAGATCGACGGCCGCCAGCGCCTGGGCGACGCGCTCGGCGCGCTCGCGGCGCGGTACGTCGAAGACGCGGGCGAACAGCGTGACGTTCTCGCGGCCGGTCAGCGCGGCGTCGGCGGACAGCTGCTGCGGTACGTAGCCGAGCAGGCGGCGGACGGCCATCTTCTCCCTGGCCGCGTCGTGTCCGAAGACCCGCACCATGCCGGCCGGAACGGGCAGCAGTGTGGTGACGCAGCGGATGGCGGTGGTCTTGCCCGCGCCGTTGGGGCCGAGGAGGCCGAAGACCTCGCCGGGGACCACCGTCAGGTCGAGGCCGTCGACCGCCTTGGTGTCTCCGAAGGCGTACGTCAGTCCGCCGCACCTGACCGCGTCGGCGTCCGCGTCGGCGCCCCCTCCCGGATCAGCCGCACCGCCGGTGCCGGCCGGTGCCCGGGTCATGGCCCCTCCCCTTCCTCGCGCAGGTTCCGGGCGAGCCGACGCAGCGCGGGCAGGGCCGCCGCGAGAGCCGCCCTGTCCTCGTCGGTCAGCCTCGCCACCCGCTCCCGTACGAGAGCGGAACGGCGCGCCTCCCAGTCGCTCAGCCGGGACGCGGCGGCCTGCGTCGGCAGGAGCAGGGTGGAGCGCCGGTCGTCCGGATCGCTCTCGCGGCGCAGATAGCCGGCCCGGCTGAGCTGATGGGCCAGGGTGGAGACGGAGTTCCCCGCGAGGTACAGCTCCTTGGCGGCGTCCGACACCCGTATTCCGGGGCGGGCCGCGACCAGCCGCAACAGCTCGACCTGCGCGCCCCGCAGCGGCGGGGTGGCCAGGGTGCCGCGCAGCCGCCGCCGGATGGTGCGCTGGACGCCCGCCAGCGCGGCGGCCAGTGAGTCGGGAAACTCATCTGTGGCCATACGCCCGATTTTATCTCTCAATGAGAGGTTTCAGCGAGGGGAGGCGAACTTCTCGATGGCGGCCGGGGTGACGGGGGTGAAGAAGTTGACGAGATTGCCGTCGGGGTCGCGGAACAGGAGCGAACGGTTGCCCCAGGGCATGGTGGTGGGCTCGTTGACGAAGTCCACGACGAAGCCGCCGAGGTTCCGGTGGACGCTGTCCACGTCCTCGACCAGGAACTCCAGGATGACGCTCTGGTTGGCGCCCGGAAGGGAGGACCCGGGCGCGAACAGCGGGACCGTACGGGTACTGGCGATGGCGAGGGTGCCCGAGGCGGTGCGCAGTTCGGCGAAGTCCTCGGTGACGCGGTCGGCCCGCAGGCCGGTGGCGCGCTCGTAGAAGTCGACGAGGCGGTCGACATCGTCGGTGATGACGCGGATCGAGACGAAGTCCATGGGGGATCTCTCCAGTCGGTCGGTCGGTGCTCTGTGCCTGCGTCCACACGCTACGGCGGATACCGGACATGATCCGCCCGGTATCCACGGCAGACTTGGAGGTATGTCCCGACCCGCCCGACCCATCGCCCGGGTGCTCGCCCTGCTGGAGCTGCTCCAGTCCGGCGGCACCAGGACCGTGGCCGACCTCGCCGGCCGGCTCGGCGTCGACGAGCGCACGGTGCGCCGGTACGTCGGCCATCTCCTCGACCTCGACGTGCCCGTCGAGTCGGTGCGCGGCCGCTACGGCGGCTACCGGCTCGCCCCCGGCTTCCGTATGCCCCCGCTCATGCTCAGCGACGACGAGGCGCTCGCCGTGCTGCTCGGCCTGGTCGCGGGCCGGCGGGCCGGCCTGATGACGGCCACGGGCACGGCGAGCGGGACGGCGGCGGCGAAGATCCGGCGGGTGCTGCCCGAACGGCTCGGCGGCAGGCTCGACGCCGTGCTCGGCTCCCTCGCCTTCACCGCTCCGCCGCAGGAGGCGGCGGCCCCGGAGACGGCGGTCCTGCTCGCCATCGCCGACGCGGTGCGCCATCAGCGGCCGCTCTCGATCCGGTACACGTCCGCCGACGGCCGGAGCGGCGAACGCGCGCTGCGTCCGTACGGGCTGGTCGCCCATGCGGGCAGGTGGTACGTGACGGGTCAGGATTCCGCGAGCGGCGAGGACCGGACGTTCCGGCTGGACCGTATCGCCGACGCGAGGATCCTGCCCGGTTCGTTCGAACCGCCCGCCGATGTCGATCCGGTGGAGCGCGTCCTGACGGGGCTCGCCACGGCTCCGTACCGGTACGAGGTCACGCTGCGCGTCCAGGGG
Source organism: Streptomyces sp. NPDC012835 (assembly GCF_042900885.1). Classification (NCBI taxonomy): domain Bacteria; kingdom Bacillati; phylum Actinomycetota; class Actinomycetes; order Kitasatosporales; family Streptomycetaceae; genus Streptomyces; species Streptomyces sp. NPDC012835. The sequence continues at coordinate 317,925 of NZ_JBIBBW010000006.1, read as the reverse complement.
ACGGCCGCGCAGATCCGCACCCGGCTTCCCGCGAGCGTCGCGCTCGTGGAGGAGGAAGCGGCGGAGACGGGGGCCGGGGAGGCGGCGCCGCCGTCCACGAGCGGCACGGCCCGGGGCACTGGGCCGTGGTCGCGCGTCGAGCTGCGGGTGGAGCGGCTCGACTGGCTGCCGGGCGTGCTCGCCTCGCTGGACCGGCCGTTCGTCATCGAGCGACCGGACGAGCTGCGCGGCCTGGTCGCGGCGCTCGCCGCCCGGCTCGCGCGCTCGGCACGGGCGGGCGGGGCCGGTGGGGGCGGGGAGTGACCGTCCGGGCGGACGGCGCTCCTTCGAGGACAGGCCCTAGAAGCCGGGCGGCTCCGTGTACGTCCCCCATTCCTCCCGCAGCGCGTCGCAGATCTCGCCGAGCGTCGCCTCGGCCCGTACCGCCTCCAGCATGGGGCCGATCATGTTCGAGCCGTCGCGGGCGGCCGTCAGCATCGCCGCGAGGGAGCGCCGGACGCGGGCGTCGTCGCGGGCGTCCCTGCGCCCACCGAGCGCCCGCACCTGATCGCGCTCCACCTCGTGGCTGACCCGCAGGATCTCCAGATCGCCGGTGACCGAGCCGTGGTGCGCGTTGACCCCGACGACCCTCTTGTCGCCCTTCTCCAGCGCGCGCTGGTACTGGAACGCCGACTCGGCGATCTCGCCGGTGAACCAGCCGTCCTCGATCCCGCGCAGAATCCCGGAGGTGAGGGGGCCGATCGGGTGCAGCCCGTCCGGGTGGGCCCGCATCCCCCGTTCCCTGATCTGCTCGAAGATTTTCTCGGCGTCGGCCTCGATCCGGTCGGTGAGCTGCTCGACGTACCAGGAACCGCCGAGCGGGTCGGCGACATTGGCGACGCCGGTCTCCTCCATCAGCACCTGCTGGGTGCGCAGCGCGATCTCGGCGGCCTGTTCGCTGGGCAGGGCGAGGGTCTCGTCCAGGGCGTTGGTGTGCAGCGAGTTCGTACCGCCCAGGACGGCCGACAGCGCCTCCACCGCCGTCCTGACGACGTTGTTGTACGGCTGCTGGGCGGTGAGCGAGACACCTGCGGTCTGGGTGTGGAAGCGCAGCCACTGGGCCTTGTCGCTCCGCGCCCCGTACACGTCGCGCATCCAGCGCGCCCAGATCCGCCGGGCCGCGCGGAACTTGGCGATCTCCTCGAAGAAGTCGAGGTGCGCGTCGAAGAAGAAGGAGAGGCCGGACGCGAAGACGTCGACGTTCATCCCCCGGCTGAGGCCCAGCTCCACGTAGCCGAAGCCGTCCGCGAGGGTGTACGCCAGCTCCTGCGCGGCCGTCGAGCCGGCCTCGCGGATGTGGTAGCCGGAGACCGAGAGGGGTTTGTACGCGGGGATGGCGACGGCGCAGTGTTCCATCAGGTCGCCGATCAGCCGCAGATGGGGCTCGGGCTGGAACAGCCACTCCTTCTGCGCGATGTACTCCTTGAAGATGTCGGTCTGGAGCGTGCCGTTGAGCACGGCGGGGTCGACGCCCTGGCGCTCCGCGGCGACGAGGTACATGCAGAAGACGGGCACCGCAGGGCCGCTGATCGTCATGGAGGTGGTGACGTCCCCGAGCGGGATGCCGTCGAAGAGGACCTCCATGTCGGCCGCCGAGTCGATGGCGACCCCGCAGTGGCCGACCTCGCCGAGCGCGCGGGGGTCGTCGGAGTCACGGCCCATGAGCGTGGGCATGTCGAAGGCGACGGAGAGCCCGCCGCCGCCGTTGGCCAGGATCGTCTTGTAGCGCTCGTTGGTCTGCCGCGCGTTGCCGAAGCCGGCGAACTGGCGGATGGTCCAGGTCCTGCCCCGGTAGCCGGTCGGGTGGAGTCCCCGGGTGAACGGGTACTCGCCGGGCCAGCCGATCCGCTCGAATCCCTCGTACGTGTCACCGGGCCGGGGCCCGTAGACCGGCTCCACCGGGTCGCCGGAGAGCGTGCTGAAGTCCGCGTCGCGCTTGCGGGCCTTGTCGTAGCGGGCCTGCCAGCGCCGGCGGCCTTCCTCGATCGCGTCAGCGTTCATACCTTCAAATTTACTAGGACGTCCAAGTAAATGTCGATGGAGAACCGCCCGCACATCGTGCGGGCCGGGGGGAGGCGCGCCTAGGCGGTTTCGTCTGGATCAGTCGGCCGTTGGTCTGGGTGCGCCGTTGACTGACGCGCGGTGGCGCGAATCGAGCCGCTGCTTCCGGACCGGATGCCGAAGCGGGGTGGCCGCCGGCGCGATCACCGTGAGGTGATCGACGCGATTGCCCACAAGTTCCCAACCGGTACCCCGTGGGGTGGGTGCGTCCGCCGGAGAAGTACGGCAACTGGCGAGGCGTCTGCAACCGGCCGCGGATGTGGGCCGTCGACGGCACCTGGGAGCGCGTGTTCAACGCCCTGGCAGCCCAGGCCGACGCGGACGAGGGCCTGGCCTGGGCCGTGTCGGTGGACTCCACCACGGTGCGGCATCAACCGCTTGAGGCAGTGGCGCGACAGCGCCACCCGCTACGAGAGGACCGCCAGCATCTATCTGGCCGGCCTCCACATCGCGGGCACCTTCCTCTGGTCCGCCCGACAGCGCGGTCTCGGTTGGTGACCTGTGTGTTGTTCAGTGGCCGATGCCGTCCAGTTCGGCCACATCCTCGTCCGAGAGGGAGAGACCGGCGCCTGCGATGTTCTCGCGCAGGTGGGCGGTGGACGAAGTACCGGGGATGAGCAGGATGTTCGGCGAGCGCTGGATCAGCCAGGCCAGCGCGACCGACATGGGCGTCGCCCCCAGTCGGTTCGCGACCTGTGAGAGGGCCTCGGACTGTAGCGGCGTGAAGCCTCCCAGCGGGAAGAACGGCACGTAGGCGATGCCATCGGCGGCGAGATGGTCTACGAGGTCGTCGTCGTGGCGGTGGGCGAGGTTGTACATGTTCTGCACGCACACGATCGGGGCGATGCCGCGCGCCTCAGCGACCTGCTCTCCGGTGACATTGCTGACGCCGAGGTGGCGGATCAGTCCCTCTTGCTGGAGGTCGACGAGCGTCTCGAATGCTTCGGCGATCGAGCCGGCCTGCGTGCCCTGAGCGTTGCCCATGCGCATGTTGACCAGGTCGAGGGTGTCGACGCCGAGGGATCCGAGGTTTTCATGGACCTGCTTGCGCAGGTCTTCGGGGCGCCGGGCCGTGGGCCAGCCGCCCTGCGCGTCGCGGGTCGCACCCACTTTGGTGGCGATGAACAGCGGCTCCGGGTAGGGGTGCAGCGCTGCACGGATCAGCTCATTCGTGAAGCGCGGTCCGTAGGCGTCGCTGGTGGTCCCTGTCACCGTCACCTATGAGCTGACCGACCTCGGCCTCTCACTCCACCACCTGACACGCGGGCTCAGGCAGTGGGCCCAGACCCACATGGATCAAGTCCTCGCCCATCGCGAGAGCCACGACGCACGAGCTTCCTAGCGTGGCGGCGTTCTCCGTCTCTGCTACCGGCTGGGATCGGTCTGACCATGAGGGTGGTGCAGCGGACGCGGGTCAAGCGCGGATCGCTGCCACCACCGGACCTATGACCGGAAGAACGAGCGGATGATCCGAACGAAGCAGCCTACGCCTCGGCGGTCGCGGGCTCACGGTCCGTGAGCAGCGGCCGGACCTCGCGCGTGATCTTCGGCTCGACGAAGAACGACGCGGCCGGGATGCAGCCGGCGGCCAGCACCCAGAGGAGCTTGCCGAAGGGCCACTTCGCCTTGGAGCCCAGATCGAAGGCGAAGACGACGTAGACAATGAACAGCACGCCGTGGATCTGGGAGATCAGCATCGTGTCGCCGGTGTCGAACCCGTACTTCATGACGATCGCGACGGTGAAGACCAGCAGCCAGACGGCGGTGATGTACGCCATCACCCGGTAGCGCGACAGCACATTTGACTTCATGGAACGAGCCTAACCGGGCGCATCGGGAGATCTTCGCGCGCCCCCGCGTGCGCCCCGGGCGCACGCCCCGCCGGTCCGCCGCCCCCCGTACTACTCTTCGAAGTCCCGCGCCGCGACGCGCAGCGGTCGCAGCATCGCGAAGATCTCCGCGCACTCCTCGGCGTCGTACGCGCCCAGGCCGAAGTCCATCTCCATCAGGTCCTCGGTGGCCGCCTCCACCACTTCCCGCCCCTTGTCCGTGATGGAGGCGAGGGTGCCCCGGCCGTCGGCGGGGTTGGGGCGCTTGTCGACCAGACCGGAGGTGACGAGCCGGTCCACCGTGTTGGTGACCGAGGTCGGGTGGACCATCAGCCGCTCACCGATCTTCGACATCGGCAGCTCGCCCGCCTGGGAGAAGGTGAGCAGCACCAGCGCCTCGTACCGGGCGAAGGTCAGTCCGTACGGTTTGACCACCGCGTCCACCCCGGCGAGCAGGATCTGATGGGCGCGCATGATCGAGGTGATCGCGCCCATGGAGGGGACGGGGCCCCAGCGCTGCTTCCAGAGTTCGTCGGCGCGGGCGATGGGGTCGAAGGGGAGACCGAGCGGCTTTGACACGCCGTCGACCTTACCCATTGGCCCCAGGGCGTTCAGCCCCGTCTCGCACTTCGGTCCGGCGCCCGGCGGAGGCCGGGTCCGGCGCCCCGGTCCTACGCCCCGATCCGACCGCCGCGTGGCGACGGACGGCGTTCCCTCGGTGTCGCAACCGGACACCGGCCGTTCGTTATGTCACGCTGTGCCGGTCTTGCGATTCCCCAGTCGGCTTCCGAGGGGACTGGATGTGTCCGGCAGCAGATCTCTCCGCGCGTACCGAAACGCCGTCGTCGCCCTTCTCGGGCTGGCCGTGACCGGCTGCTCGGCCTTCTCGTCCGGCCCGTCGTCCTCCTCCGCGTCCGCCCCCGGGCAGACCGGCCCCGCGTCGGTCCTGGGCGAGGCGGCCCCCTCCGTCGCGTCACCCTTCTGGGTCGATCCGGACAGCGACGCGGCGCGGCAGGTCAGGACGTGGGAGAAGCAGGGGCGCGCGGACGACGCCAAAATCCTCAAACGTATCTCGGAACGCGCGGTGGCCGAGTGGCCGGCCGGCGACAACCCCGAACCGCAGATCCGCAGGACCGTACGGGGAGCGAAGGCCGACAAGCGCACCGCGGTCCTCGTCGCGTACAACATCCCGCACCGCGACTGCGGCCTCTACTCCGCCGGCGGCGCCCACGACGGTGACGCCTACCGCTCCTGGATCGGCGCCTTCGCCGACGCGATCGGCGACGCCGACGCCATCGTGATCCTGGAGCCGGACGCCGTACCCCACCTCGCGGACGGCTGCACCCCGGAACAGCACCAGGGCGAGCGGTACGAGCTGCTCTCCGAGGCCATCGGCACGCTCAAGCGCAAGCCGCACACCCGCGTCTACCTGGACGCGGGCAACCCGGCCTGGGTCACCGACCCCGGCAAGCTCGCCGACACACTCCGGCGCGCCGGGGTCGAGGCGGCCGACGGCTTCTCCCTCAACGTGTCCAACTTCCAGACCGACGACGCGGTCAAGACGTACGGCACCCGGCTCTCCGGCCTGCTGGGCGACGCCCACTTCACGGTGGACACCAGCAGGAACGGCGCGGGCCCCCTGTCCGGCGACCGCGACCAGGCGTGGTGCAACCCGCCGGGCCGGGCCCTGGGCACCCCGCCCACCACCAACACCGGCAACGAACTCCTCGACGCCTTCCTCTGGATCAAACGCCCCGGCGACTCCGACGGCCCCTGCCGGGGCGGCCCGGCCGCCGGGACCTGGTGGCCGGAGTACGCGGTCGGGCTGGCCCGCCGGGCGAAGGGCTGACCCTCCGCCGGGCGGGGCGCCTCCCGGTCGCCCGCGTGTCCTAGTCCACCCGCACCCACTTCGCCTCCGACGGCACCCCCTCCTTGTCGGTCGCGAAGAGCATGTACCAGCCGGGCGGGACCACGGCCCGGTCGTTCGGGGCCTCGACGGTCACCGCGTTCTTCGACTTGCTGAGCTTGAGCTCCACGGAGCGCTGCTCCACGTCCGTCGTATGGGTGACGGCGCTCGGACGCATCAGGCGGGCCTTGGCGATGCGGTCGGGGTGGGGGACGCGGAAGGTGGCGCGGCCCTTGGCGTCGAGTCTGCCGGGGCCCGTGCCGAGGGACGGCCGGTTCTCCTTCTTCCCCTTGTCGCCCTGGAGGTAGGGCGGCGTGTAGATCTCCACGCGCTGTTCGAAAGTGCCGAGTTTGGTGTTGTCGGCGTCGTTGAACAGCGGGTCGGAGCCGAAGGTGACGACCCGGCCGTCGGGGAGCAGCAGCGCCTCCGAGTGGTAGTTGCGGCCGACCGTGGGGTCGGCCGCCGGGCGGAACGAGTTGGTCGCGGGCTCGTAGAACTGCGCCTTCAGGATGTCGCTGGCGCTGCGGCCCCGGTAGTCGGAGGAGCCGCCGGTGGTGAAGACCGTGTCGTCGGGCAGCAGCACGCTGCTCAGATAGCGGGTGCCCTGCGGCAGTCTCGGCCCTTCGCGGAAGGCCGGGCTGTCCTTGTTCAGGTCGACGATGGCGGTGCGCGCGGTGGCCTTGGAGGACTCGCCGACGCCGCCGCCGCCCAGCAGCATCACGCGCTGGTCCTGGACCGGGGGGAGCATCAGGGAGGCGGAGGTCTCCGTCTGGTCGGCGTCGGTGAGGCCGTCGACCTTGGTGAAGGTGTTGTTCTTCAGGTCCCACAGTCCCGGCTGCCGGCCCTTGTCGGCGGGTCCGTACCCGGCGTTGGAGCCCGAGTAGAAGAGTTTGCCGCCCTTGGTGAGGAAGAGCGCGGGGTAGGTGGGGAAGTAGCGGGTGGGGCCCTGGGACCACTTCTTGGTCTTCGGGTCGTACAGCTCGTTGTCCCCGGTGACCACGGCGCCGACGTCGTCGAGGCCGGAGACGGCGAGGACCTTGCCGTCGTCCAGGGTGACCAGGGTGGGGTACCAGCGGGCCTCCTTCATCGGGTCGACGCGGACGTACTTCTCGGTCGCCGGGTCGAACTCGTAGGCCGACTTGATGCCCTGGAAGTCCTGCTTCTCGGTGGTGAGCTTCTGCGCGAGGCCGTAGAGGTTGTCCGCGTCCTTGCCCTTCAGCCCGAGGATCTCGTACTGCGCGGCCTGGGTGGTCAGCGCCTGTGGGCCCTTGTCGACCGCCTCCACGAAGACGCGGGCCTCCCCCGCGGTGACCTTGGTCCGCCAGGGGAGCATCCGGCCGCTCTTGCCGTAGCCGACCTTGAACTGCTTCTTCGCCCGGGGGACGGTGACGTCGGAGGTGCTGACGTACTCGACACCCGACGGGGAGCGGAAGCGGGTGCCCTTCTTGAACGTGTGGGCCCGGTCCGGGTTCTCGTTCTTGACGCGCATCCCGCCGCCCGCCCGGCTGACCTCGCCGTCGAGGACCTCGTAGCGCGCGGTGCCGCCCGCCACCAGCAGCCGGCCGTCGGGGAGCTGGGAGTGGCCGGCGCAGAAGAAGTCCTCGGGGGTGGGGATCTTCTTGAAGGAGTCGTCGGCCGGGTTCCAGAGGATGGTGTCGAAGGAGCCCTCGTCGAACTTCTTCTGGTTGTTGCCCGACCCGGCGATGATCAGCACCTTGCCGCTGTGCAGCAGGGCCGCGTGGATCGCGTTCGTGCGGTACTGCTTGGGGACGTCGAGCATGGCCCACGAGCCGTACTGCCGCTTGTAGCCGGGCTGGGCGATCTTGTAGGCGTGGTACTTCTCGGCGGCGAAGGAGTAGGCCGCGGGGGCGTTGAGGCCGACGAGCACCAGCACCGCCCCGCCGCCCAGCAGCGTTTTCCTGAACTTGTCGGACGGCCTGTACCGCGACTTCCCGCCCTTCCGGTGGCGCTGGGACATGGTTCAGTTCCTTCCTGACGTCGATACGGTCGCGGTCGTGACGGACTTCACGGTCGTCACGGCCGTCTGCGCCGCCGTGGTCCTGACGGTGAACGCGGGCTCGGGCTCCTCGCCCGTCCGCGGCGCCGTCGTCACGGCTGTGACGCCGGCCGGTACGCGCACGGCGCGGGCGTCCGCACGCTCCGCGCGCTCGCGCCGCAGCGTCCAGCCCCAGACCCCGACCGGGGCGAGCGCGATCACTAGCGCCAGTACGGCCCAGGTGCGCATCGCCACATGGGTGTGGCCGAGGAAGACGGACGCGACGAGCGAGACGGCCAGGACCGCGGCCCAGAAGAGATGGAGCCGGAACGTCATCAGCCGGTCGGGGCTGGCCTGGCCGCCCTTGGGGGTGACGACGAAGCGGCCGTCGGTGCGCAGCAGCGCCGCGCCGAGCGACTTGAGGTAGACGGGCGCCGAGAGCGCGGACATGGCCATCCCGGCGAGTCCGCCCGAGCCGGTCGGCTCGTGGGGCGAGACGTTGTGGCGCCTGTTCCAGAGGTAGAGCCCGATCTGGAGGGCGGCGGCGTCGCTGTAGAGCATCAGCAGGACCGCGGAGGAGACCTGGGTGCCGGAGGCGCCGAGCCACAGGAAGAGGACGCAACTGAGGATGCCGAGCAGCCAGTTGACGGCCGTCATCGGGTAGTACACGAGCATCAGCGTGTAGCTGAGCAGCCGCCCCGGCGGCACCCGGAAGGGCGCCTTCCAGAACTGCTTGATGAGCGTCTCGTAGGTGCCCCTGGACCAGCGCAGCTGCTGGGTGAAGAAGTCGGTCCAGGAGGCGGGCCCCTCCCCCACGGCCAGCACGTCGGGGGTGTAGACGGAGCGCCAGAACCGGCCGGTGAGCGGGTTTCTCGTGCGGTGCAGTTCGAAACCGGTGGCCATGTCCTCGGTGATCGAGTCGTACAGCCCGCCTATCTGCTTCAGCGCCTTGATCCGTACGACGTTGTTGGTGCCGACGAACATCGGGGCGTGGTAGCGGTTGCCGGCCCGCTGGATCAGCGCGTGGAAGAGGAACTGCTGCGACTCGGCGGCCTTGGTGACGGGTGAGGTGTAGTTGCCGTACACCTGGGGTCCGACGACGAAGGCGACGTCCGGGTCGCGGAAGTAACCCGCCATCCGCTCCAGGAAGTTGGGGAGCGGCACATGGTCGGTGTCGACGGAGGCGAAGAAGTCGTAGTCGTCTCCGTGCATGGCGAGCCAGGCGTTGTAGTTGCCGTGCTTGGTGCGCGCCTTGTGGACGCCCTTCGCCCGGTTCCACTCGGGGACGCCCTTACGGGTGAAGTGGCGTACCCCCAGCTCCGCGCAGAGCGCGCGGGCGGCGGCGTCGTCGCCCTCGTCGAGCAGCCAGATGTCGAGCGGGCCGTTGTGGCGCAGCCGTACGGCTCCTTCGAGCGTGGCCCGCACCATGGCGAGCGGCTCCTTGCCGGGGACGTACGTGGTGAGGAAGGCGAGGCGGGTGCCGACCTCGGCGGGGACCGGTATCGGGTCCCTGGCGACCATGGTGGCGTGTGCCACCGAGGCGACGTTGACCAGCATGAACAGGGCGATGAGCCCGATCGAGCCGAGCATCACGTGGTCGAAGGCGATGAGCCAGCGGTCGCCGCCCTCACGGTCGGTGCGGTGGCTGGGCCAGACCAGATAGACCAGCAGGCATCCGGAGAGGACCGGTGCCAGGGCCATCAGCAGGACGGCCCGTATTCGGCGGGGCTCCCGCGCGAGCAGACTGCGGTACTCCACCCGGTAGGGCGCCGCCGGGTCCGGCTCCATGAGCGGGCCGGCCAGTCGGCTGTGGAGTTCGTAGTCGTAGTCGGGTTCGTCGTCGGGATCGAGGTCGTGGTCGTAGCCCTCGGGCCGCACGGTGCCTCCAGCTGAGTCGCGAGGTCGATATCCCCACAGAAGGGGACATTGACCGGCGTGTCGACTGGAGGCGTCCGTGCGAGGGGTTTTACGCTCGCGGGTTACTGCGTACGGGTTCCCCGCGCGCCGCCGCGGCGGGCGCGGCTACGGCAACGGGGCGTCAGGCGGGGCTCGAAGGCGGGCCCTGGGGTGCGAGGTGGCGCTCCACGGTCTCGACCTTCGAGGTGAGGCCGTCCGTGACACCGGGCCTGATGTCGGCCTTGAGGACCAGCGAGACCCGCCCGGCCCGGGCCTCCACGGCGGCGACGGCGCGCTTGACGACGTCCATCACCTCGTCCCACTCGCCCTCGACGGAGGTGAACATGGCGTCCGTACGGTTCGGCAGACCGGACTCACGGACGACCCTGACGGCGTCGGCGACATACTCGCCGACGTCCTCCCCCACGCCGAGGGGAGAGACGGAGAAGGCGACGATCATGCGTTCACCGTACCTTCGCGGCGGGCGCGGGAGGCGATGACGGCGTCGTCGGCGGCGCGCTTGAGCCTGCGGTCGGCGTAGAAGCCGCCCAGCGGCAGGACGGAGAGGACGAGGTAGAGGGCGGCCGTCCCGATGGACCACTTGGCGCGGTTCCAGGCGTCGGCCCAGAAGACCACGTAGAGGATGAAGAGGATGCCGTGGATGGCGCCCATCACGGGGACCGCGTTGAACTCCGTCGTGCGCTTCAGGACCGAGCAGACGAGGAGCAGCAGGAAGGAGACGGCCTCCGGGGCGGAGACCAGGCGGAGGCGGTGGAGGGCGGAAGCGGTCTTGATGTCCACGAGGCAGGCACCTTCGTCTTCGGGGGTTACGTGATCTCGCGCGCCGCGATCTTGTGAACGCGTGCACAAGCGCTCGGATCATTGTGACAGTTCCGCGCGCGGCGACCGCTGCCAGGGTCGGCGCGCGGCTGTCGGGGTCGGCGCGCGGCTGTCGGGGTCGGCGCGCGGCCGGGACCGGGGTCCGGTCAGGGGCGGCTCAGGGAGGGATCGGGGGCGGGGGACCTGTTTTCCACGGGTGGCGCCGGATACCTTCGAGCTGTGGCTCAGTTCCGACTGCAAGGCAGCAAGGTGCTCGCCGTCGAGATGACCGGCGACGCCGTCAAAGCGAAGAACGGCTCGATGGTCGCCTACGACGGCCGGATGACCTTCAAGAAGTTGACGGGTGGCGGTGAGGGGCTGCGCGGGATGGTGACGCGCCGGCTCACCGGTGAACAGATGACCGTGATGGAGGTGAAGGGAGAGGGCACCTGCTATTTCGCCGACCGCGCGAGCGAGATCAACCTCGTCTCGCTGCACGGCGACAAGCTCTACGTCGAGTCGAGCAATCTGCTCTGCACGGACGCGGGACTGCGTACGGGCACGACCTTCACCGGCCTGCGCGGCGGGGCGTCGGGAAACGGCCTGTTCACCACCACCGTGGAGGGCACCGGGCAGGCGGCGATCATGTCGGACGGCGAGGCGGTGGTCCTGCGGGTGTCGCCGCAGTACCCGCTGCACGTGGACCCGGGGGCGTACATCGCGCACCAGGGCAGACTTCAGCAGAAGCTCCAGTCCGGGGTGAACTTCCGGACGCTCATCGGCGAGGGCTCCGGGGAGTCCTTCCAGATCCGCTTCGAGGGCGAGGGGCTCGTGTACGTGCAGCCGAGCGAGCGGAACACGGTCGGGGGCGATCTCTGATGCCGTTCCGCGAGATCAACTCAAGGATGGTCGAGGCCACGGTGGTCCCCGGCCAGAAGCTGTTCAGCCAGCGCGGCGCGATGCTCGCGTACCGGGGGGAGGTCAGCTTCACGCCGAACATCCAGGGCGGCCAGGGCGGCCTCATGTCGATGATCGGCCGGCGCGTGGCCAATGAGGCGACCCCGCTCATGACGGTGGAGGGCAGCGGCACGGTGATGTTCGGCCACGGCGGTCATCACATCCAGGTCATCAACCTCGCCGGGGACACGCTGTACGTCGAGGCGGACCGGCTGCTCGCCTTCGACGGGTCGCTCCGGCAGTCCACGATGTTCCTGGGCTCACAGGGCGGGGTGATGGGCATGGTGCGGGGACAGGTCTCCGGCCAGGGCCTGTTCACCACCACCCTCACGGGCCACGGCGCGGTCGCGGTGATGGCACACGGCGGGGTGATCGAGCTGCCGATCACCCCGGGCGCCGAGATCCGGGTGGACCCGCAGGCGTACGTGGCGCACCACGGGGACGTGCGGAACAAGCTCTCCGCCGCGCTCGGCTGGCGCGAGATGGTGGGGCGCGGTTCGGGCGAGGCGTTCCAGCTGGAGCTGAGCGGCAGCGGTGCGGTGTACGTCCAGGCGTCGGAGGAGAAACTGTGAGCGCAGGAGCCACGCGCGCCGGTCGGGGCGCCCCCGGACCCGGGGCCGCCCTCGATCCGACGACGCTGCCGAGCGACGACAACGTCAACGCGTACACCTTCTGCGTGGACCTGAAGGGGAGCCGGTGGTTCCTCCAGCGGGGGAAGATGATCGCCTATTACGGGCAGATCGGCTTCGACGGGATCGGTCACGGGCGCTTCGAGGGGCTGGTGCGCAGCAGCTTCCACTCGCCGCTGCACGCCGCCGACTGGGTGGTGGCGGAGGGCAGCGGGAAGATGCTGCTGGCCGACCGGGCGTTCGACGTCAACTCCTTCGACCTGGAGGACGGGAATCTGACGATCCGGTCCGGGAATCTGCTGGCGTACCAGCCGTCGCTGGCGCTCAAGCAGTCGATCGTGCCGGGCTTTCTGACCCTGCTCGGCACGGGGAAGTTCGTCGCCGCGTCGAACGGTCCCGTGGTGTTCATGGAGCCGCCGCTGCGGGTGGACCCGCAGGCGCTGGTGGGCTGGGCGGACTGCCCGTCCCCCTGCCACCACTACGATCACGGCTACATGTCCGGTGTACTCGGCGGGATCCGGTCGCTGACGGGCATCGGGGGCGCCTCCGGCGAGGAGCACCAGTTCGAGTTCGTCGGGGCGGGGACGGTACTCCTCCAGTCGACGGAGGAGCTGATGGCGGAGCGGGCGACGGGCGCGGTCACCCCCGAGGCGGGAGTGCCGGGCCCCGGCGCCCCGGCGGCGGGCTCGGGACAGCTCGGCGACCTCCAGCGTCGCTTCGGGCTGTGAGCGGTAGTCTGCGGAGTGTGACGTCGAACGCGTGGTCCCTCTTCGCGCGCGTGGCTGGCGTCACACTCCCCACGGACCAGCGTTTCGTCCAAAATTCAACTTCTTAGGTAGAATAGATACATGGAGACCGAGACGGCCACCCGCTGGCTGAGCGACGCGGAGCAGTGCGCATGGCGCACGCATCTGGATGTCAGCAAACTGCTGACACATCAGTTGGAGAAGGATCTCCAGCCGTTCGGCCTGACCATGAACGACTACGAGATCCTGGTGAATCTCTCCGAGTCGGAGGAGCGGCGGATGCGGATGAGCGACCTCGCCGCCACCACCCTCCAGTCCAAGAGCCGCCTCTCGCACCAGGTCACCCGGATGGAGGCCGCAGGTCTGGTCCGCAGGGAGCACTGCGAGTCGGACCGGCGCGGCCTCTTCGCGGTGCTGACGGACAGCGGCATGGAGACCATGCGGAAGGTCGCGCCGCACCACGTCGAGTCCGTGCGTCGGCATTTCATCGATCTGCTCTCGCCCGAGGCGCTCGCGGAGCTGCGGGCGTCACTGACACCGGTCGCCGAGCATCTGCACGGACAGCGCGGCAAGATCTGACCCGGTCACGGTCCGGGCTCGGGCCGGCGGTCCGTGACCACCGGGCCGGACCGGGCCGGGCCGCCGTCGGCCGGGGGCAGACGCAGTTCGAACAGGGCGCCGCCGCACTCGGCGCGGCCGACCGTGAGCGTACCGCCGTGCCGCTCGGCCACATCGCGGGCGATGGCCAGACCGAGTCCCGCGCCGCCGTCGTCGCGGCTGCGGGCGTCGTCGAGCCGTACGAACCGTTCGAAGATCCGCTCGCGCTCCGCCTCCGGCACCCCGGGCCCGTCGTCGGCGACCGCGAGCACGACCGCCTGGCCCTCCCGCCGTACGGACGCGGTGACCGAACCGGCGGCGTGGCGCTGCGCGTTGTCCAGCAGATTGCCCAGCACCCGGGCCAACTGCCCGCGCGACCCGGCCACTTCCGCACCCGCCCGTACGTCGAGCGCGACCGGGACACGGTCCGTGGCCCGCTGTGACACCTCCTCGTGCGCCAGCGCGCCCAGATCGAACCGGGCGGGCCTGGCGGGCCGCTCCCCCGCGTCCAGCCGGGCCAGCAGCAGCAGATCGGCCGCGAGCCGCTGGAGCCGTACGGTGTCCGCGACCGCGCCGGGCACGTCCAGCAGCGCCGGATGCGCCTCGCCCACCTCCAGCTGGGTACGGAGCGAGGCGATGGGGCTGCGCAGCTCGTGCGAGGCGTCCGCGACAAAGCGGCGCTGCCGCTCCACGGACGCCTCCAGCGCGCCGAGCGTCTCGTTGGTCGTACGGGCCAGCCGCGCCACCTCGTCGTGCGTGGCGGGCTCCGGCACCCGCCTGGACAGGTCCTGGGAGGCGGTGATGGCCGCCATCTCGCGCCGGATGCCCTCCACCGGCCCGAGCGCCCGCCGGGTCATCAGCCAGGTCACTCCCCCGACGACCAGCAGCAGGACGGGCAGGCCCGCCAGCATGGAGAGCGCGGTGGTGCGGACGGCGCTCTGCCGGTCGGCGAGCGAGGCGCCCGCGTGGACGAGGACCGTGCGTCCCGCGCGGTCGGTCGCCTCGACGGTCGCGAACCGGTAGTCGGCGGTGTCGCCGTCCACGGTGGCGCTGCCCGAGCTGTACGAGGTGGTGTCACCGATCTCGCCGACGGCGGGGTCGTCGTCGCTCCCGCCCCGGCCGTCGTCGTCATCACGGTCGTCGTCGGAGTCGTCCCCGTCGGCGTCGCCGTTGGAGTCGTCGGCGGCCCTCTCCCGTACCGCGCGGACCGCTGTACCGCCGATCCGTTCCAGCCCCTCGCCGGCCGCCAGCAGCCGGCCGTTCTCGTCGGTCACCCGCACCGGGTGGTCCTCCCCCTCGGGCAGTTCGAGGTCCGCGTACCCGGCCCGGCCCTGGATCCGGGCGGCGATGTCCAGCGCCACCTGGCGGGCCGCCCTGTCGGCCTGCCGGTCCGCCTGGTCCGTCAGGTTCGAGCGCAGCGGGAGGAGCACGGCGAGACCGGCGGCCACCAGCGCGACCGCCACCACGGCCGTCGCGCCCAGGGACGCCCTGGCCCGTACGGAGCCGAACCGGCGGCGCCTCACGACGCGACCAGCCGGTAGCCGGCGCCGCGCACCGTCTGGATCGCCGCCGCGCCGAGCTTGCGCCGCAGCGCGCTGATGTAGACCTCGATGATGTTCGGGTCGCCGTCGTAGGCGAAGTCCCAGACGTGCTCCAGGATCCGCTGCTTGCCGACCACCTCGCCCGCCCGCACCGCCAGCTGCTCCAGCACGGCGAACTCCTTCGCGGTCAGGGCCACTTCGGTCTCGTCCCGGAAGACGCGGCGGGCCGCCGTGTCGACGCTCAGCGCGCCGATCCGCAGCACGGGCGAGGCCCCGGCCGCACCGCGTCTGCGCAGCAGCGCCTTGACCCGGGCGACGAGCACGACGTACGAGAACGGCTTCGTCAGATAGTCGTCGGCGCCCGTGTCGAGCCCCTCCGCCTCGTCGTACTCGCCGTCCTTCGCGGTCAGCATCAGGATCGGTACGTCGTGCCCGGCGGCGCGCAGGGCCGCGCAGACCCGGTAGCCGTTCATGCCGGGCAGCATGATGTCGAGCACGACCAGGTCGTGGACGCCCTCGCTCGCGCGGTGCAGCCCTTCGAGGCCGTCGTGGACGACATCGACGGCGAAACCCTCGGCCCGCAGCCCCGCGGCGAGGGAGACCGCGAGCCGCCTTTCGTCCTCCACGATCAGCAAGCGCATGGCCCCAGCCTGCCAAACCGGACCTGAAGATCCCTTCAGCCGGCTTCAGGCTGCCTTCAGCTTCCGTGGGACACATTGAGAACCGGATCGACACGGATCACCACCCCACCGACTCGGGAGGACCTCTCATGAAGCTGAAGCTCGCCATCACCGCGATCACCGCGGCGGCGCTGATCGGCGGCGGCACCTACACGGCACTGGCCGGCACGCCCGGCGCGGACAGCGCGGACACCGCACGGTCGCAGCAGTCGTCATCGGGCCGGGGAACCACGACGACGGCCGCGGCCGGAGACCGTACGGAACTCACCGCGAGCGAGGCGGTGGCCGCGGCGCTCAAGGAGTTCCCCGGCGCCGTGTCCTCCGTCGAGCGGGACGACGACCGCGCGGGCCGCTGGGAGATCGACCTGTTCGGCTCGGACCGGGTCCCGCGCGAGCTGACGGTGGAGGCGGCGGGCGGCGCGGTACGGGTGGACCGCGCGGGCCGGGACGACGACGGGGACGACGCCGAGGACCGGGCCGCGCTGCGCGCCGCCACCGTGGACGTCCGGCAGGCGGCGGCCGCCGCCCTCGCCTCCGTACCCGGCAGCGTGACCTCCGCCGAGATCGACGACGCCCCGGGCACCCGCTGGGAGGTCGAGGTGCGCGGCGAGGACGGCCGTGAGCACGAGCTGAACGTCGACGCCAGGACCGCCGAGGTCACGCCGGACCGCGACGACGACCACCACGACCGCCACGACGACGACCACGACCGCGACGACGACTGAGCGCGGGGACGCCCGGGTGTCCGGGACGCCACGACGGCGGTCCGGCCGGCCCGCCGGGAAGCGCCCGGCGGTCCGGCCGGCCGAAGGCCCGTCAGCTCCCGCCCGTGATCCCCGCGACCAGTTCGTCGGCCGCCGCGTACGGGTCGAGCGCGCCCGCCACGATCCGCTCCGCCAGCGCGTCCAGCCTGCGGTCGCCGTGGAGGTCGCCGATGCGCTCGCGCAGCGCGGTGACGGCGAGGGTCTCCACCTCGTGGGCGGCGCGCCGGGTGCGGCGGGCGGCCAGGACGCCGTGCTCCTCCATCCAGGCCCGGTGCTTCTCCAGGGCCTGGACGACCTCGTCGATGCCCTCGCCGCGCGAGGCCACGGTCTTGACGATGGGCGGGCGCCAGTCGCCGGGGGCGCGCGACTCACCGAGGGCCAGCATGTGGTTCAGCTCGCGGACCGCGGCGTCGGCGCCGTCGCGGTCCGCCTTGTTGACCACGTAGACGTCCCCGATCTCCAGGATGCCCGCCTTGGCCGCCTGGATGGAGTCGCCCATGCCCGGGGCCAGCAGGACCACCGAGGTGTCGGCCTGGGAGGCGATCTCGACCTCCGACTGGCCGACCCCGACGGTCTCCACCACGATCACGTCGCACCCCGCAGCGTCCAGCACCCGGATCGCCTGCGGCGCCGACCTGGCCAGACCGCCCAGATGCCCCCGGGTGGCCATGGAGCGGATGTAGACACCGGGGTCGGAGGCGTGCTCCGACATCCGGACCCGGTCGCCGAGGAGCGCCCCGCCGGAGAACGGCGAGGAGGGGTCAACGGCCAGCACCGCGACCCGCTTGCCCGCGCGCCGGTACGCGGAGATCAGCGCCGAGGTCGAGGTCGACTTGCCCGCGCCCGGCGGCCCGGTCAGCCCGACGACGTACGCGTTGCCCGCGAAGGGCGCGAGCGCGGCCATCACCTCGCGCAGCCGCGGGGACGCCCCCTCCACCAGTGAGATCAGCCGGGCCACGGCGCGCGGCCGGCCCGCACGTGCCTGAGCCACCAGCTCGGGGACGTCCTGCATCACAGCTCCCGTCGGTTCGTTGCGTACCGTATGCGCTGCCCGGTACGGGTTATCCGGCCACCCGTACGATCAGCGCGTCGCCCTGCCCGCCGCCGCCGCACAGCGCGGCGGCGCCGGTCCCGCCGCCGCGCCGCTTCAGCTCCAGCGCCAGATGCAGCACGATCCGGGCGCCGGACATGCCGATCGGATGGCCGAGAGCGATCGCCCCGCCGTTCACGTTCACCCTTTCCGGGGACACCCCGAGGTCCTTCATCGACTGCACGGCGACCGCGGCGAACGCCTCGTTGATCTCGATGAGGTCGAGGTCCTCGACGCCGATGCCCTCCTTCTCCAGCGCGTGCCGGATCGCGTTCGACGGCTGGGACTGGAGCGAGTTGTCCGGGCCCGCGACATTGCCGTGCGCGCCGATCTCGGCGATCCAGTCGAGCCCCAGCTCGACCGCCCTGGCCTTGCTCATCACCACGACCGCCGCCGCGCCGTCGGAGATCTGCGAGGCCGTGCCGGCCGTGATCGTGCCGTCCTCGGCGAACGCGGGCCGCAGCCGGCCCAGGGACTCCGCGGTCGTCTCGGGACGGATCCCCTCGTCCTCGTCGAAGATCACCGGGTCGCCCTTGCGCTGCGGGATCTCGACGGGGGTGATCTCCGCCTCGAAGACGCCGTTCTTCCGCGCGGCGGCGGCCCGCTGGTGGGAGAGCGCGCCGAACTCGTCCTGCGGGAGCCGCTCGATGCCCAGGCGCGCGTTGTGGTGCTCGGTGGAGGCGCCCATCGCGATGTTCTCGAAGGAGTCGGTCAGCCCGTCGTGCGCCATCGAGTCGAGCATCTCGACCGCGCCGTACTTGTAGCCCGCGCGGGACCTGGGCAGCAGATGCGGCGCGTTGGTCATGGATTCCTGGCCGCCGGCCACGATCACGTCGAACTCGCCCGCGCGGATCAGCTGGTCGGCCAGCGCGATCGCGTCGAGCCCGGAGAGGCAGACCTTGTTGACGGTGAGCGCGGGGACGTTCATCGGGATGCCGGCCTTGACGGCGGCCTGGCGGGCCGGGATCTGCCCGGCGCCCGCCTGGAGCACCTGCCCCATGATCACGTACTGCACCTGGTCGCCGCCGATCCCGGCCCGCTCCAGCGCCGCCTTGATGGCGAAACCGCCCAGGTCGGCGCCGCTGAAGGGGGTGAGTGAGCCGAGGAGCCGCCCCATCGGGGTACGGGCGCCCGCGACGATCACAGAGGTGGTGGTGTTCGATCCGGTCATGAGACGCGATCCCCTTTGCGTGGAGCGTGCGGGTGAGGGTGATGCGGCACTGCCGCCGTGTGAACGGTGGTTCACTTCAAATGTACTGACCGGTACCGCTCCGGGTCACCCGGCGGTGCGTGTGACGGCGCGCACGTTGCGTAATCGCCCCCGTGCCGCTGCACTGTCCCCATGCTGACGCGAATCGACCACATCGGAATCGCCTGTTTCGACCTCGATGCGACCGTCGAGTTCTACCGGGCCACGTACGGCTTCGAGGTGTTCCACACCGAGGTCAACGAGGAGCAGGGCGTACGCGAGGCCATGCTCAAGATCAACGAGACGTCCGACGGCGGGGCTTCCTATCTCCAGCTCCTCGAATCCGTAAGGGAGGATTCGGCCGTGGGGAAGTGGCTGGCGAAGAACGGCGAGGGGGTCCATCACATCGCGTTCGGCACCGCCGACGTGGACGGGGACGCCCGGGCGGTGCGTGACAAGGGCGTACGGGTCCTCTACGAGGAGCCGCGCACCGGTTCCATGGGCTCGCGCATCACCTTCCTCCATCCCAAGGACTGCCACGGCGTGCTCACGGAACTCGTCACCTCCCGTCCGGAGCACTGACCTTAAGGATTCCCGGCCCGGTAGAGTGGGGCGCTCCGGGCCGGGGCCGGGCCGGGGCCGCGCCCCTGTCGATGATCTGTCACCATTCCCCGGGGGACCGTTCGCCGAGAGCGGTGCTCAATTGGGCAGTTGCGACCAGGGGACGGATGGGACCGCGCAGTGCGGGGCTACGAACGCCAGGAGAGCCACCGAGCTGACGACGACCACCTTTCGCGGTTCGAAGCCGAGATGGACCGGCTGAAGACAGCGCGGGAGAAGGCCGTCCAGCACGCCGAGGACCTCGGTTACCAGGTCGAGGTCTTGCGCGCCAAGCTGCACGAGGCGCGCCGCAGTCTGGCGACCCGTCCGTCCTACGACAGCGGCGACCTCGGCTATCAGGCCGAACAGCACCTGCGCAACGCCCAGATGCAGGCGGAGCAGATGCGCGCGGACGCCGAGCGCGAGCTGCGCGAGGCACGCGCCCAGACGCAGCGCATCCTCCAGGAGCACGCCGAGCACCAGGCGCGGCTCCAGGCCGAGCTGCACAACGAGGCCGTCCAGCGGCGCCAGCGGCTCGACCAGGAGCTGGCCGAGCGCCGGCAGACCGTCGAGTCGCACGTCAACGAGAACGTGGCGTGGGCCGAGCAGCTGAGGGCCCGTACGGAGGCACAGGCGCGGCGGCTGCTCGACGAGTCCCGCGCCGAGGCCGAGCAGGCGCTGTCCGCCGCCCGCTCCGAGGCCGCCCGGGTCGCCGAGGAGGCGCGCCGGCGGCTGGGCTCCGAGGCGGAGGCGTCCCGCGCCGAGGCCGAGTCGATCCTGCTGCGGGCCCGCAAGGACGCCGAGCGGCTGCTGAACGCCGCCTCGGCGCAGGCGCAGGAGGCCGCGGGCCACGCCGAGCAGCTGCGCTCGTCCACGGCCGCCGAGGCGGAGCAGGCCCGCCAGCAGGCCGCCGAGCTGAGCCGGGCCGCCGAGCAGCGGATGCAGCAGGCGACGGAGCGGCTGCGCGAGGCGCGGGCCGAGGCCGAGAAGGTCGTCGGGGAGGCGAAGGAGGCCGCAGCCAAGCGGCTGTCCGGCGTCGAGTCGCAGAACGAGCAGCGCACCCGTACGGCCAAGTCCGAGATCGCCCGGATGGTCGGCGAGGCGACGAAGGAGGCGGAGGCCACCAAGTCCGAGGCCGAGCAGGCCCTCGCCGACGCCCGCGCCGAGGGCGAGAAGCTGGTCGCCGAGGCCGCCGAGAAGGCCCGTACGGTCGCGGCCGAGGACGCCGCCGCGCAGCTCGCGAAGGCGGCCCGGACCGCCGAGGAGGTGCTCACCAAGGCGTCCGAGGACGCGCGGGACACCACCAGGTCCGCGAGCGAGGAGGCCGAGCGGATCCGCCGCGAGGCCGAGGCGGAGGCGGACCGGCTGCGCGGCGAGGCCGCCGAGCAGGCCGACCAGCTCAAGGGCGCGGCCAAGGACGACACGAAGGAGTACCGCGCCAAGACCGTCGAGCTCCAGGAGGAGGCCCGCCGGCTGCGCGGTGAGGCCGAGCAGCTGCGCTCCGAGGCGGTCGCCGAGGGCGAGCGGATCCGCGGCGAGGCGCGTCGCGAGGCCGTCCAGAAGATCGAGGAGGCGGCGAAGACCGCCGAGGAGCTGCTCGCCAAGGCCAAGGCGGACGCGGACGAACTGCGTTCC
This sequence comes from Streptomyces sp. NPDC012835, assembly GCF_042900885.1. NCBI lineage: Bacteria > Bacillati > Actinomycetota > Actinomycetes > Kitasatosporales > Streptomycetaceae > Streptomyces > Streptomyces sp. NPDC012835. The sequence goes on along the minus strand of NZ_JBIBBW010000006.1, from coordinate 296,951 downwards.
GGTGCCACGGCCGAGAGCGAGCGGGTACGCACCGAGGCCATCGAGCGCGCCACCACGCTGCGCCGCCAGGCCGAGGAGACCCTGGAGCGCACCCGCGCCGAGGCCGAGCGGCTGCGCGCGGAGAGCGAGGAGCAGGCGGAGGCCACCACGGCCGCCGCCGAGAAGGCCGCCGCCGAGCTGCGCGAGGAGACCGAGCGCGGCGTCGCGTCACGCAAGGACGAGGCCGCGGACGAGCTGACCCGGCTGCACACCGAGGCGGAGCAGCGGCTGGCCTCCGCCGAGGAGGCGCTGGGCGAGGCCCGCGCCGAGGGCGAGCGGATCCGCCGTGAGGCCGCCGAGGAGACGGACCGGCTGCGCACCGAGGCGGCCGAGCGGGTGCGCACGCTCCAGGCGCAGGCCGAGGAGGAGGCGGAGCGGCTGCGTACCGAGGCCGCCTCCGACGCCGCGCAGACGCGCGCGGAGGCGGAGAGCGCTGCGGTGCGGCTGCGGTCGGAGGCCGCGGCCGAGGCGGAGCGGCTCAAGAGCGAGGCGCAGGAGAGCGCCGACCGCACCAGGTCGGAGGCGTCCGCGGCCGCCGAGCGGGTCGAGACCGAGGCCGCCGAGGCGCTGGCCGCCGCGCAGGAGGAGGCGGCGCGCCGCCGCCGCGAGGCCGAGGAGACGCTGGCCGCCGCCCGCGCTGAGGCGGACCAGGAGCGCGAGCGGGCCCGCGAGCAGAGCGAGGAGTTGCTGGCGTCGGCCCGTAAACGGGTGGAGGACGCGCAGACCGAGGCGCAGCGGCTGGTCTCCGAGGCGGACTACCGGGCCACCGAGCTGGTGGCGGCCGGGGAGCAGACCGCCCAGCAGGTGCGGGACGCGGTCGCCGGTCTCCAGGAGCAGGCCGAGCAGGAGATCGCCGAGCGGCAGACCGCCGCCGAGCAGGCCGCTGACCGGGTGCGGACCGAGGCGCAGGAGGAGTCCGACCGGGTACGGGCCGACGCGTTCGCGGAGCGGGAGCGCGCCGCCGAGGACGCGGGCCGGCTGCTCGTCAAGGCCCAGGAGGAGACGGACGCCGCGCAGGCGCTGGCCGAACGCACCGTCAACGAGGCGATCGCGGAGGCGGAGCGCTCGCGCTCCGAGACCGCGGAGTACGTGCGGCGGGTACGGACCGAGGCGTCGGACTCGCTCGCCTCGGCCGAGCAGGACGCCTCCCGCGCCCGTGCGGAGGCCCGCGAGGACGCCAACCGCATCAGGGGCGAGGCGGCGGCGCAGGCCGACCGGCTCGTCGCGGAGGCCACCGGCGAGGCCGAGCGGCTGCGCGCCGAGGCCGCCGAGACGGTGGGCTCCGCCCAACAGGCCGCCGAGCGGCTGCGGTCGGAGGCCGCGCGGCTCACCTCGGAGGCGGAGGCGGCGGCCGAGCGGGTCAGGAACGAGGCGCAGGAGGAGACGGACTGGCTGCTCGACGAGGCGCGCAAGGACGCGGCCAAGCGCCGTTCCGACGCGGCCGAGCAGGCCGACCAGCTCATCAACAAGGCCCAGGAGGAGGCGCTCAACGTCGCCACCGAGGCCGAGACGCAGGCCGACCGGATGGTGGCGGCGGCCCGCAAGGAGGCCGGCCGTATCTCGGCGGACGCGACGGTCGAGGGCAACTCCCTGGTGGAGAAGGCCCGTACGGACGCGGACGAGCTGCTGGTGGGCGCGCGCCGGGACGCCACGGCCATACGGGAGCGGGCCGAGGAGCTGCGGGTCAGGACCGAGAGCGAGGTCGAGCAGCTCCACGAGCGGGCCCGCCGGGAGACGGCCGAGCAGCTGAGAACCGCGGGCGAGCGCGTCGACAATCTGATGAAGGCGGCGACCGAGCAGCGGACCGAGGCCGAGGAGAAGGCCAAGGAGCTGCTCGCGGAAGCCAATTCGGAGGCGAGCAAGGTCCGGATCGCCGCCGTCCGCAAGGCCGAGGGGTTGCTCAAGGAGGCCGAGCAGAAGAAGGCCGATCTCACCCGGCAGGGCGAGAAGTTGCGCGCCGACGCCGACCAGGAGGCGACACGGATGGTCGAGGAGGGCAAACGCGAACTCGACATCCTGGTACGCAGAAGGGAGGACATCCAGGCCGAGATCTCCCGGGTCCAGGACGTGCTGGAGGCGCTGGAATCGTTCGAATCGCCCGCCGCTCCCGCGAAGGACGGCCCCGTCAAGGCGGGTGCCGCGGCGGGGACAACCCGTTCGAGTGGCAAGTCCTCTGACGGCTAGCCACTCAAAAGGCTGGACATTCTCCAGATCGAACCCGTATCCGCTCGATGACACGCCGCTTAGGCCCCTAGGATTCCCCCTATCACCTCACCGGTCTCATTCGACAGGAACCCCATGAGCGACACTTCCTCCCCATTCGGCTTCGAGCTCGTGCGGCGTGGTTACGACCGCGGTCAGGTGGACGACCGCATTACCAAACTCGTCGCCGACCGTGACAGCGCACTGTCCCGTATCACCGCACTCGAGAAGCGCATCGAGGAACTCCACCTCGAAACGCAGAACGCCCAGGCCCAGGTGACCGACGCGGAGCCGTCGTACGCCGGCCTCGGTGCCCGTGTCGAGAAGATCCTCCGTCTCGCCGAGGAGGAGGCGAAGGACCTGCGCGAGGAGGCCCGCCGCGCGTCCGAGCAGCACCGCGAGCTGGCCGAGTCCGCGGCCCAGCAGGTGCGCAACGACGCCGAGGCGTACGCCACCGAGCGCAAGGCGAAGGCCGAGGACGAGGGCGTCCGCATCGTCGACAAGGCGAAGGGCGACGCCGCCACGCTCCGTTCGGACGCGCAGAAGGACGCGCAGTCCAAGCGTGAGGAGGCGGACGCGCTCTTCGAGGAGACCCGCGCCAAGGCCGCCCAGGCCGCGGCGGACTTCGAGACGAACCTCGCCAAGCGGCGTGAGCAGTCGGAGCGCGACCTGGCGTCGCGTCAGGCGAAGGCCGAGAAGCGGCTGGCGGAGATCGAGCACCGCGCCGAGCAGCTGCGCCTGGAGGCCGAGAAGCTGCGCACCGACGCGGAGCGCCGGGCCCGGCAGACCGTCGAGACGGCCCAGCGCCAGTCCGAGGACATCGTGGCCGACGCGAACGCCAAGGCCGACCGGATCCGCAGCGAATCGGAGCGCGAGCTGGCGGCGCTCACCAACCGCCGCGACTCGATCAACGCGCAGCTGACCAACGTCCGCGAGATGCTGGCCACGCTGACCGGAGCCGCGGTGGCCGCCGCCGGCACCCCCGCCGACGACGAACCGATCTCGCGCGGTGTCCCGGCTCAGCAGTCCCGCTGAACCGACGGCCCCGTTCGTTACGGACGCGCAGGTCCCGGCCGCGGGATGGTCGTACGATCCGCGATCAGATCGTACGATTACGTAACGATCGCGCAAGCCCCTCGTCACTCCGGTGGCGGGGGGCTTTGCGCGCCTTTAGGTTGGGCCGCATGATCGAGGTAACGGGGCTCACCAAACGTTTCGGCCGCAAGGTAGCCGTGAGTGATCTCTCCTTCACGGTGAGACCCGGTGTCGTGACAGGGTTCCTGGGACCCAACGGCGCCGGCAAGTCGACGACGATGCGGATGATGCTCGATCTGGACAACCCGACCAGCGGAACGGTCAGGATCGACGGGAAGCACTACCGCGAACTCTCCGAGCCCCTCAAGCACATCGGCGCGCTGCTGGAGGCCAAGGCCATGCACGGCGGGCGCAGCGCCTACAACAATCTCCTCTGTCTGGCCCAGAGCAACCGCATTCCGACGAACCGGATCTCCGAGGTCCTCGACATGGTCGGGCTGACATCGGTGGCGAAGGGTAAATCGAAAGGCTTCTCCATGGGGATGGGGCAGCGGCTCGGTATCGCCTCCGCGCTGCTCGGTGACCCCGAGATCCTGATGTTCGACGAGCCGGTGAACGGTCTGGACCCCGAGGGAATCCACTGGATCCGCAATCTGATGAAGGGGCTCGCGGCCGAGGGCCGCACGGTCTTCGTCTCCAGCCATCTGATGAGTGAAATGGCCCTGACGGCAGATCATTTGATCGTGATCGGGCAGGGCAGGCTGCTGGCGAACACATCGATGGCCGACTTCATCCACGAGAATTCGCGCAGTTACACGCGGCTGCGCTCCCCGGACCGCGAGCGGCTGAAGGACGCCCTGAGCGAGGCCGGTCTCACCGCGGTCGAGGGGGCGGGCGGGGTGCTGGAGATCGACGGGGCCGAGCCCGAGCGGCTCGGTGAACTGGCCGCCCGCCACGGCATCGTGCTGCACGAGCTGAGCTCCCAGCGCGCCTCGCTGGAAGAAGCGTTCATGCAGATGACGGCGGAGTCGGTCGAGTACCACGCCCACGCGGGCCCGGACGGCGGCGGCGCCCCGCCCGCGACCGGGTGGGGCTCGCCGGGATGGGGGACGCCCGGCCGGGGCGGGAACGACCAGGGCAAGGGAGCCTGAACGATGGCATCGGTACCGGCGGTCCTCCAGTCGGAGTGGACCAAGATCCGTACGGTCTCCTCCACGACCTGGACCCTGATCAGCGCCCTGGTGGTGACCGTGGCCATGGGCGCGGCGCTCTCCGCGCTGCTCAACTCACAGTTCGGCGATCTGAGCACGGCCCAGCAGATGACCTTCGACCCGACGTACACCAGCTTCTCCGGGATGGTCCTCGGGCAGCTGGCGATGGTGGTCTTCGGGGTGCTGGTGGTCGGCTCCGAGTACAGCTCCGGCATGATCCGCACCTCGCTGGCCGCGGTACCGCAGCGCGCCACGTTCCTCTTCTGCAAGATCCTGGTGGCCGGGGTGCTGGCGCTGGTGGTCGGGCTCGCGACCGGGTTCCTGTCGTTCTTCCTCGGCCAGGCGCTGCTGGGCGACCACAGTACGGGCATCGGCGAGCCGAACGTGCTGCGCGCGGTGATCGGCAGCGGGCTCTACATGGCGCTGATCGCCGTGTTCTCGATGGGCGTCGCGGCGATGCTGCGCAGCTCGATGCTGTCGCTCGGCATCCTCATGCCGTTCTTCTTCCTGGTCTCCGGAATCCTCTCGGCGGTGCCGGGCGCCAAAGATGTCGCCCGCTACTTCCCCGACCAGGCCGGATCACGGATCCTCCAGGTGGTGCCGGACGCGATGAACGCGACCGACCGGCCGTACGGGCCGTGGGGCGGCCTGGGGATCATGGCGCTCTGGGTGGTGGCGGCGCTGATCGGCGGGTACGTGGTGATGCGCAAGCGGGACGCCTAGCGGGGCGCCCGGCGCGGCCGCGTGCCGTCGGCGGGCCGGAAGGTCCGTACCGGCGGCTCGGCGACGCTCCGTCGTAACGGCTTGGCCGGAACCGTCAACGCCCGGATATCCTCCTAACTCTTACGGGGGCCTTCGGCCGGTCATGGCCAGGGCCCCGACGACCTGACCTGTCGATGGGGCTGGAGAATGATCGAGGCGATCGGCCTGACCAAGCGCTACGGCGCCAGGACGGCCGTGCACAACCTTTCCTTCCAGGTGCGGCCCGGGCATGTCACGGGATTCCTCGGCCCCAACGGTTCCGGCAAGTCGACGACGATGCGCATGATCCTCGGGCTGGACCGGCCCACCTCGGGGCACGTGAACGTCGGCGGACACCCGTTCCGCGGGCTGCCGAACGCACCGCGCCAGGTCGGCGCGCTGCTCGACGCCAAGGCGCTGCACGGCGGGCGCAGCGCGCGCAACCATCTGCTGTCGCTGGCGCAGCTCTCCGGCATCCCGGCCACCAGGGTGGACGAGGTGCTCGGTGTCGTCGGCCTCCAGGATGTCGCGAGGAAGCGAACCAAGGGCTTCTCGCTCGGCATGGGGCAGCGGCTGGGCATCGCGGCGGCGCTGCTCGGCGACCCGCAGGTGCTTCTGTTCGACGAGCCGGTCAACGGTCTCGACCCGGAGGGGATCCTCTGGGTGCGCCGTCTGATGAAGCAGCTCGCGAGCGAGGGCAGGACGGTCTTCGTCTCCTCGCACCTGATGAGCGAGATGGCGCTGACCGCCGACCATCTGATCGTGATCGGCCGGGGCCGGCTTCTCTCCGACATGAGCGTCAAGGACTTCATCTCCGCGAACTCGGCGGACTTCGCCCGGGCCCGCACCCCGGACACCGACCCGGGGCTGCGCGAGAAGCTGACGGTGGTGCTGGCCGAGGCCGGCGGGCAGGTGCTGACCGAGCCGGGCGGCGCGCTGCGGGTCACGGGGCTGGCACTGCCGCGCATCAGCGATCTGGCGCACGAGGCCGGAGTACGGCTCTGGGAGCTGTCGCCGCACCAGGCGTCGCTGGAGGAGGCGTACATGCGGATGACGCAGAGCGCGGTGGACTACCGTTCGACGGCCGATGAATTGGCCGGATTCGAGCCCCCGCACCAGGGTTATGGGGCCGGTCAGCACGGGTACCCGGTGCCGGTCGTGCCCGAGGTGCCGCAGCAGGGCTGGTACGTCCCGCCGCCGCCCGGACAGAACCCGCACGCCGCGCCCGTAACACCGGCCCCGCCCGCCGCGGCCCCCGCCCCGGCGCCGGCCGCCGGACCCACCACGAGCGACACCGACGAGGACGCCCGATGACGACCCCGTACCAGCAGGCCCCGCAGCCGGGCCCCCCGGCACCGCAGGGCGCCCCGCCGCAGCACGGTCACGGGCCGGACCTCATCGGATACACCTCGCCGATCCCGGCCCGGCGCGCTCATCTCGGCGACGCCGTGGCCTCGGAGTGGACCAAGATCCGCTCCGTACGGTCCACGATGTGGACCCTCGGCACGATGGTCGCGCTGATGGTCGGCGTGGGGCTGCTGACAGCGGCGGCGATCGGCGCGACCAGCGGGAACGTCGGCAGCGCGAACGTACTCGTGCTCGGTTTCTTCGGGGTGCTGCTCGGCACGATGTGCGTGATCACGCTGGGGGTGCTGGTCATCGCCTCCGAGTACGGCACCGGCATGATCCGCACGACCCTGACCGCGTGCCCCGGCCGGGGCCGGGTGCTGGGAGCGAAATCGCTGGTCTTCTTCGTGCTGGTCTTCGTGGTCTCGACCGTGACCACGCTGGTCGTGGGCGCGCTCCAGGTCGCGCTCCTGGACGGGCGCTCGCCCAGCGGCTACGAGTGGTTCCGCTCGACCGTCGGCATCAGCCTCTACCTGGCCCTGCTGGGCCTGCTCTCGCTGGCGGTCGGCACGATGATCCGGCACTCGGCCGGCGCGATCACCATCATGATCGGGGTGGTGCTGCTGCCGCTGGTCATGGCCATGTTCATGTTCTCGGAATCGCTCGACGGCGTGCGCGAGGCCCTGTTCACCTACAGCATCCCGGCCCAGCTGGCCGTGTTCTACGGCAGCGATGTCTCCTTCGACCCCGCCAGCTCCGTCGGCGGCTCGCAGAGCTGGCAGCCACTGTGGATCATGCTCGGGCTGACGGTGGTCGCGATGGCGGGCGCGTACCTCTCGCTCGACCGCCGCGACGCGTGAGCGGACGCCGGGCCGGACCGGCCTCCGACCCCGCGGGCGCCGCGCCGGCGGGTGCGCCGGCCGGGTGGACCGGCCCGCGGGCCCGGCGGGCGGCGGGCCGCTCAGTACCTCGGCGCGTTACGGGACCGCTGCACCCGCGAGGTGCGGCGGTCCTTCGCCTTCCAGCACGCCTGGTGCCAGTGGCGCCGTTCGTCCACGCCGCTGTACTCGGGCCAGGCCACCACATGGGCCACCGACGAGGGGATCTCCTGGTCGCAGCCCGGGCAGCGGTACCGCTTGCCGGCGGCACTTGCCCCGGCCACATGGCGGACTGACCAGTTCTCGCCCTGCCATGTTTCGGATCTCTGGAAGCCGCCGTACCTCTCCCCCGCCTCACCGGCGGCGCGCTCGGTCGGACTCTCGCCGCCTCGGGGGCGGTTGCGGCGCGGGGACACAGGACACCTCACGGGACGGACGGCACGATCCGTCCAGCCTACGGCTCCTCGCGGCGGGTACACGTCCCGCGCGACGCGAACCCACGGATACGCAGAAGGCACTTACCGGACAATCGCAAGACTTTTACGTCCGGCCGTGCCTTTGGCACGTGTCAGACGTTGTTGCCAGTAGGGGGAGTCGCGTCGGCCGCAAGGAGGCAGAAGGCGATGCGTGTTGGAGTTTTTGTACTGGCCGCCCAGTTCCCGGGCCAGGGACAGGGGGAAGCACTGCACCGGGCGGTGCGCACCACCGAGCTGGCGGAGGAGTCCGGGCTCGACTCGGTCTGGCTGGCCGAACACCATTTCGTGCCGTACGGCGTCTGCCCGTCGGCCGTGACCCTGGCGGGGCTGCTCCTCGGCCGCACCCGACACATCCGGGTGGGTACGGCGGTCAGCGTGTTGCCGAACGTACATCCGGTGGCGCTCGGCGAGCAGGCGGCGCTGCTGCATCTGCTGTCCGGTGGACGGTTCACCCTCGGGGTGGGCAGGGGCGGCCCCTGGGTGGACCTGGAGGTGTTCGGGACCGGGCTGAGCGCCTATGAGCGGGACTTCCCCGAGTCCCTCGGTCTCCTGCTGCGCTGGCTGCGCGAGCCGCGCGTATCGGCCGACGGGGAGCGCTTCCGCTTCCGCGAGGTGCCGGTCGTCCCCCGGCCCGACGAGCTGATCGCCCCGGACCCGGCGCGGGACACCGATCGCGCGGACGGCCCGGCCGGCCCCGAGACGATCATGGCCTGTACCTCACCGAGGAGCGTGAAGCTGGCCGCGGAACACGGCCTGCCGATGCTGCTGGGGATGCACTGCGGCGACGAGGAGAAGGCGGAGATGGTCGAGCTCTGGCGCACCCACGCACGCGCGGCGGGCCGCCCGTCGGCGGAGATCGCGGGCGCGGCGCATGTGTCGGCCGGGGTGGCGCAGATCGCGGACCACCGGACCGAGGCGACGGAGACCCTGGTCAAGGCGATGCCCGGCTGGCTGCGCCAGGGGCTCGGGGCGCATGTGACCGTCGACGGCAGGCAGCGCACGATGCGCGACCCCGTCGCGTACACGGAGCTGCTGTGCGGTCTGCACCCGGTGGGCGGGCCCCGGCTGGCGGCGGACCGGCTGGCGGCGACGGCGGAGCGCACGGGCATCACCCGGTTCGCGCTGCTCGTGGAGGGCTCCGGCGACCTGGCGGCGACGGAGGAGAACGTACGGCGCCTGGGCACCGACGTACTGCCGCTCCTCGTCTGACCCGAACCAGGCCCGGGAAGGCGGGGAGCCCGGCGCCGGGGCGGTGGGCATGACCTGGCGCGCGGTGGTACGGATGTGTGCGGCGGCAGCGACCGGGGCGACGGCCCCGGCGGACCGCGTTCCGGCCGGCTGCCGCTCCGGCCCCGTATCGGCGTTCACGGCGCGGAGCGGCAGCAAGAGGCTTCAGCAGTCCCGGAGTTCGGGTGACTGGTTGAGCAACTGGCCCCTCACCGAGGTGAAGCGGGCCAGCCGCTCGTCGACCGAGGGGTCCAGCGGAAACACCGCGACACGGTGGCAGTTCTGGAATGCGAGACGCACTCCGAAATGTCGCTGAAGCGCGCCACGAATGGCGTCACTGGCAAGCGCGCGCAGCAGCTGCCCGCGTGCCTGCTCGTCCGGCGGAGGCGTCTGGTTGTCGGCGAACTGTCCACCGTCCACCTTCAGCTGAGCCACCAGAGAACTGATCATCTCCCATGCGTAGGGCAGGGAGGTCCGGACGCAGTCGACGAAAGCCGCTTCGTCAACCTCGCCTCGCTCGGCCTGATCCAACAGCGCCGGTGAGACGTCGAGCGACATGGGTTCTCCTCTCGCGACCCCGGAAGGAAGCCGGGGCCTTACGGGCAGGGAAGGAGGCGACGACGACGCAGCGTGCACGACCGGCGACCTCCTGCTTCCACGTTAGGCGCGCCGCCCCGCCCGCACCAGGAGAATGGGACCACAACCGGCCAATAACGAACGGGGCTTCCGGGGCGAATCGCGCGCGGCGCCGCCGGTCGAGTAGCGTTGCCGACCATGCGTCTCGTCATCGCCCGCTGCTCCGTCGACTACGCGGGCCGCCTCACCGCCCACCTGCCCTCTTCCCCCCGCCTCATCCTGGTCAAGGCCGACGGCAGTGTGTCGATCCACGCCGACGACCGGGCGTACAAACCGCTCAACTGGATGTCTCCCCCGTGCACGCTGAAGGAGGGTGTGGACGACGAGGCCGGCGTGTGGACCGTCGTGAACAAAGCGGGCGAGAAATTGATCATCACCATGGAAGAGGTCCTGCACGACTCCTCCCATGAGCTGGGTGTCGACCCCGGTCTCATCAAGGACGGCGTGGAGGCACACCTCCAGGAACTGCTCGCCGACCGGATCGAGACACTGGGCGAGGGATACACCCTGATCCGCCGCGAGTACCCGACGGCGATCGGCCCCGTGGACATCCTGTGCCGCGACGCGGACGGCGCGACGGTGGCCGTGGAGATCAAGCGGCGCGGCGAGATCGACGGGGTCGAACAGCTCACCCGCTATCTCGAACTGCTCAACCGCGACCCGCATCTGGCCCCGGTCAGAGGGGTGTTCGCGGCCCAGGAGATCAAGCCGCAGGCCCGGGTGCTGGCGACGGACCGGGGCATCGGCTGCGTCGTCCTGGACTACAACGGCATGCGCGGCATCGAGGACGACAAGCTGCGGCTGTTCTGAGATCTCGGCGCCGCCGGGCGGCCCCTCGGGGGGGGCGCCGGCGGCGTATCGCTCCGGTCCCGGCGCGCGACGCCGGGGCCGGAGCTTTTCCCACGGGCCTTCGCGGGCCGGTCCGCGCCCGCGCGGGTCGTCCCCGCCCGGTCGCCGCGCCCCGTGCCGCTGGGGCCTGTCCTCGAACTCCCGTCGGCGCCCGAAGGGCGGCCCCGCGGCGTCCGGTGCGTGCTCTCGGCGTGCCGGTGCACTGCCTCGTACCGGGTGTACGTGGCATTGAGCCCGGTGCGGCGAGAGTGCGTGCCAGGCGGCGCGGGGCAGCCGGGAGTTCGCAGACAGGTCCTAGAGCACCGCGGGGCCGGTGTCCGCCGCACCCGTGTCCGGCTCGTCCTCCGAGGCCGTCACAGCCGGCTGCTCCCCGGCACCGACCGTCGCGCTCGGCATCGGGCCGCTCAGCGTCGTCTGGGGTGACGACGGCGGCGGGTCGGACTCCGTGTCCGTGGGCTCCTCCGGGGACGGTTCCTCGGTCGGCGGATCCGTCGACGGGGGCGCGGGGGACGAGGAACTGCTCGGCGGCGGCGTGGAGTGCGAGGTCGAGGGCTCCGACGGAGTGCCGGGGGACTCCTCCGGCTCGGACGGATCCTCGTCGTCGGGGGAGGTGGCGCTGTCCGACGGGCTCGCCTCGGAGGGGGACGCCGTCCCGGAGGGACTCACGCTGCCCGTCGGGTCCGGGGAGGCCGGGGCGTTCTGCTCGGTCCACGGCCCGCCGGGGTCGTTGTTCGCGTTGTCGGCGGGCTGTTCGGCGGGGGTGGTGTCGTCGTCGCTGTCCGGGTCCGCGGTCTGTTCCGTACGGAGATCGTCCGCCGGTGCGTCCTTGTTGCCGGAGGTCGCGCCCAGCGTCACCACCGTGCCCAGGACGGCGGCGAGCACGGCGCCCGCGCCGGCCGCGACCAGGTTGCGCCTGGCTCCGCCGAAGGGCGGTCGGCGGCGGCCCCGCGCGCCGGACGCGGAGACGACGGTGGCGGGGCCGGACGCGTCGGTCCGGACGGGCTGTGCGACGTTCCCGGCGGGGGCGGCGCCGGTGGCGGGGCCGCCCCCGGAACCGGTACCGGGGCCCGGCGCCACGGGCAGCCCGGCTCCGTGAGCGGCGTCCGTGCCGTACGCCGGGGTCGAGGTGAGAGGCGGGGGCGGCGGCGTTCCCTCGTACCGCACGGTCGGCGCGTCCGTGCCCGCCGGTCGGACCTCGCGGTCCGTGACCAGCGCCAGCGCCCTGCGGCCCGCGATCGTGCCGATCTTGTCGGCGACGGCGCCACGCATCCCGATGGACGCCTCCAGCTCGGCGCGGGCGCGGTCGAGGTTGCCGAGGCAGAGCGCGAGGACGCCCAGTTCGTGATGGAAGTACGCCTCCTCGGCGACCTCTCCGGCGAGCCGCGCGGCCTCGGAGCCGGAGCGCAGGACCCGCTCCCAGGCGCCCCAGTGCAGCCCGGCCAGGAAGGCGGGCGCGGCGCTGCGGGCCAGCAGTACGGCGGCGCTGGGGTGGACGGCCTCCTCGCCGGGCACCAGGGGGCCCATCGCGGCGAGGATGGCGTCGGCCTCGGCGGCGACGCGCTCGGGGGTGACGGAGGGGTGCCCGGCCCACCAGGCGTAGTGCTGGGCGGCCGTGTGGGCGTGGGTGGTCGCGTCGTCCGCGTAACCCCGCTCGGTCAGCTGCGCGGCGACACCGGGGGCGAGCCGGTAGCGCGGGCCGACGGGGGTGAGAAGGCCGCAGCTCGTGAGTTCGCCGAGGGCCGCGTCGGCGTGCGTGTCGCCGACCAGGGCCGGCAGATGCGCCTGGTGCGGGACCTCACCGCCGAGCGCGACGGCGAACCGCAGGGTCGCGCGGGCGGCCTCGCTCAGCCGGGAGGCGAGCAGCGCGGCGGGCGCGGCGCCCTCGCCGAGGGTGGGCAGCGGGATGTCGTTGCCGTCGGTCCCGTCCGCGCCCTCACGGGGCGTGCCGCCGGTGCCGCGTGGGAAGGAGCGCGCGGAGACGGCGTCCTGGGCGGGGTCGGCGGGGCGCTCGAAGGGCTCGAACTCGTCGGACGCCTCGGCCCCGGCGCGCAGCCGGTCGCGCTGGCGCAGCAACGCCCCCGCCTGGACGAAGCGCAGCGGCAGGCCCTCGGACTCGAACCAGAGGTCGCCCGCCCAGTTGGCTTCCTCGTCGGTGAGCGCCCGCTCCACGACGCGCTCCAGCAGTTCGAGCGAGGAGCCCCGGCCGAGCCCGCCGAGCGGGACCTCCTCCAGGCGCACGTCCGCCGGGGGCGGTTCGGCGCCGGGGGTGGCGGCCAGCAGATAGGCGCATTCAGGGGTGGCGGTGAGGAGTTCGTCCAGCGCCTCCGTGCCCAGTTCCAGATCGTCGAGGACGACCACCGCGCCGATGTCCCGGACCAGTTCGCGCAGCGCGGCGCGGTCGGGTCGCACGAGCGGGGCCCGGTGGACGGCCGCGTACAGCTCGTACAGCAGCTCGGTGGCGGTGCGGCGGTGACCGGAGAGGCGGACCACACCGTCGGGCGCGAGGTCGGCGCAGTCGGCCGCGACGGCTTCGAGCAGCGCGGTACGGCCGGAGCCGGGCGCGCCGGTGAGGCGTACGGACCGGCCGCGTCCCAGCAGCTCCGTCAGGCGCTCGCGCTCCGGGCCGCGTTCGAGCAGCGGCAGCGGTGGCCCGGCGGGTCCCGGGGGCACCGGCGGGCGGCCCGCGCGCTGGAGCGCCGCGCGCTCCTCGGCGGTGCGCCGGGCGGGGGCGGCGGTGCGGTGGCCGGGCGGGCAGTGTTCGATCTCGCTGCCGTCGACGGGGTTGACGGTCAGCAGGAGGTCGCCGGAGATGAGCTGGACGGTGCGTACGGGCGGCGGGGTGACGGGGCCGCCGCCCTGGATGTGCGCGACGGCGCCCGAGGAGGCGGTGGAGCCCCCGGGGCGCGCGGGCGGACGCCCGGAAGCCTGTGCGGGTGCCGACGCGTCACGCGGCGTGCCGGGTGTCGCGTCCCGGGCGGCGTCGTGCCCCATGGGTGTGCTCCCGCCGGGGTGTTCGCCACCGCCGTCGTGTTCTCCGTCGTGACCGTACTCTTCCGGTCCCCGGTGTATCGGGTCCATGGTGAAAGCCCCCCAGATCGTGGCGTGCCGTTGCCCCCGGCCTCACACGCCCATCTGTCGCTTCTGGTCCGGTGCCTGCTCTTCGGGTCGGTCAATGCGCAGACGGCCGAACCCTAGACCTCGGACCAGTATCTACGATCGGCCGGGGTGGCACGCAGTCCAAGACATCACGGTCTTATGAGGATTGCGCGCTGTGACCGCTCCGGTCCGCCATGTCCGGTCCGACCTGTGCGGCCCCTGTGCGGTCCGCGGATCCGGTCCGCACGGACGGGGCGCAGGTCAGACCCGAGGAAGCGATTCAGCGACGATGCCGCCCTCGATGGCGAGGATGCGGTGCAGCCGGGTGGCCACCAGCAGACGCTGCATCTGCGGGGGGACACCCCTCAGCACAAGCCTCCGGCCGCACCGCCCCGCGCGTCGGTGGGCTCCCATGATGACGCCGAGTCCGGTGGCGTCCCAGGAGTCCAGTCCGGTCAGGTCGAGCACCAGATCGCCGGCTCCGTCGTCGACGGCCGAGTGCAGGACCGTTCGGGCGTCCGCCGCGCTGCGGACGTCGAGGCGGCCCCCGACGACCAGCTCGGCGTGGTCGCCCCTGATGTGCATATGCGCTCCCCGAGAGTGCTTTTCCGTGCTCGGTCCCTGAATCCGTCTTTGCCGTACGTCAACAAGTGACTGTCCGACGGCCGCGGAAGTTGCCGTCCGTGAGCCAACCGATACCGAATTCACCCGGTGGGGTGAGAGAAACCGACCGATTCGGCTCAGTGCTTGTAGAAGCCCTGCCCGCTCTTGCGCCCGATGTCACCCGCGTCCACCATCCGGCGCATCAGCTCCGGCGGGGCGAACTTCTCGTCCTGGGACTCGGTGTAGATGTTGTCGGTCGCGTGGAGAAGGATGTCGACACCGGTCAGGTCGGCGGTGGCGAGCGGCCCCATCGCGTGACCGAACCCCAGTTGGCAGGCGACATCGATGTCCTCGGCGGACGCGACGCCCGACTCGTAGAGCTTGGCGGCCTCGACGACGAGTGCGGTGATCAGCCGGGTGGTGACGAAGCCCGCCACGTCGCGGTTGACGACGATACAGGTCTTGCCCACGGACTCGGCGAACCGCCTTGCGGTGGCGAGCGTTTCGTCGCTGGTCTTGTAACCGCGCACCAGCTCGCAGAGCCGCATCATCGGAACGGGTGAGAAGAAGTGTGTACCGACCACCCTTTCGGGGCGCTCGGTGACGGCCGCGATCTTGGTGATGGGGATGGCTGAGGTGTTGGAGGCGAGCACCGCGTCGTCCCGTACGAGTGTGTCGAGCGCGCGGAAGATCTCGTGCTTGACGTCGAGCTGTTCGAAGACGGCCTCGACGACGATGTCCGCTTCGGCCACGGCGTCCAGATCGGTGGTCGTGGTGATCCGGGACAGCGCGGCGTCGGCGTCGGCCTCCTCCAGCTTGCCCTTCGCGACGAACCTGCCGTACGAGGACCTGATCCCGTCCATCCCTCTGGCCAGCGCGGCGTCGGTGACATCCCGCAGCACGACGTCCCAGCCCGCCTGGGCGGACACCTGCGCGATCCCGGATCCCATGAGTCCGGCTCCGACGACGGCGAGCTTCCCTGCCACGACGCACCCCACGATTCTCGAACGGCTTCTGTTCAGCCTCGACATCTGTTTCACGTTTCCGTGCTGTGCCGGAGGTTAGCGGTCGTGGACGGCCGTGCGCCGGTGAAGAGATGCGCGTCACGTCTCACATGACGGACATCACACCGGAGCGGCCGATCAGGCGCCGCAGGGCGCGTACTTGGGCCCCCGGACGCCCGGGGACCCCGGGGCCGGGCTCCGTACGGTGCGACGGTCACGGGGCCGCCCGACGCCTGCGCCCCGACCCCGGGTTCCGGCGACGCGCCGTCAGCGGGGCTTTTCCGGAAGGGGGTTCGCGGTCGCCGAGGCGCGCCACCGGGCCGGACCCGGCTGTCCGTCGCTAAGCGGCGGGGTCCGGAGAGGCCGGGGCGACGCCCTCGAAGAGGTTGGCGAGCAGCTGATCGACGAACTCCGTGGTCAGCGGACGCGCGGGCAGGAGCAGCCGGTGGTAGACGGCGCCCCAGAGTTGGTCGACGATCGCCTCCAGGTCGACTCCCGCCCGGATCTGACCGGCCTGCCGCGCGCGTGTGAGGCGCTCGACGGCGAGGGCGCGGCGCTGGGTGACGTAGTGCGTCGAGAGCGCCTTCGCCAGGTCGGGGTCGCCCTGGGCGGCTCCGATGATCCCGGCTATGACGGAGCCGTTGCGGTTCAGGAGATCGACGAACACGTGCAGCTGTGTGGTCAGATCCCGCCTGATGTCGCCTGTGTCGGGGAAGGCGAGGCTGGCCTGGAAGGCGTTGAAGTAGGCGTCGAAGGCCAGGGCTCCGGGGGAGGGCCACCACTTGTAGAGGGTCATCTTGCTGACGCCCGCGCGGGCGGCGACCTTCGAGAAGGTCAAGGCGCGCACCCCCTCGGCCAGCAGCAGCTCCCCTGCCGCGGCCAGCGTCGCGCGGCGGACGTCCTCCGCCCGGCGGCGCCCACGCCCCGGCTTGAGCGGGCCGGGCCCCTCCGCGTCTGTTCGCTCCATGCGTCCACTCCTCGTCCGGCGCGGCCGGCCCGTTCGGCGCGGCCTCCACGGACAATTATATGGACTCACGGGCCACATATATATGGACGCTCGGTCTACATACTGTTAATGTACTCATCGTCCACAAAACGAGAGAGGTCACCATGACCAGCACTGAGCAGTCCGCCACCCGTGTGGCGATCGTGACCGGGGGCTCGGGCGGGATCGGCGGCGCCGTCGCGCACGTCCTGGCCTCGCGGGGCACGGCGGTCGTCGTGCACTACTCCGGCAGCGCCGGGCGCGCGGAGAAGGTCGTGGCCTCGATCCGGGAGGCGGGCGGCGCGGCCGTCGCCGCGCCCGGCGATGTCGCGGACGAGACGGCGATGACGGCCCTGTTCGACGCCGCCGAGGAACGCTTCGGCCGCGTCGACGTGGTGGTGAACACCGCCGGGATCATGACGCTGGCCCCGCTGGCGGAGATGGACCTCGACGCCTTCGACCGGATGCACCGGGTCAACGTGCGCGGCACGTTCGTCGTCTCGCAGCTCGCGGCCCGGCGGCTGCGCCCCGGCGGCGCGCTGGTCAACTTCTCCACCTCCGTCACCCGGCTCCAGCAGCCGACCTACGCCGCCTACGCGGCGACCAAGGGCGCGGTCGAGGCGATGACCCTGATCCTCGCCCGGGAACTGCGCGGCCGGGACGTCACCGTCAACGCCGTGGCGCCCGGGCCGACCGCCACCCGGCTGTTCCTGGACGGCAAGAGCCCCGACCTGGTCGAGCGGATCGCCGCCGCCTCCCCGCTGGAGCGGCTCGGCACACCCGAGGACATCGCGGGCGCGGTCGCCTTCCTGGCAGGTCCCGACGGCCGGTGGGTCAACGGCCAGGTCCTGTTCGCCAACGGCGGCGTCGCCTGACCGCCTGGAACCGCCGCCCCTCCCCCGTATCTGCCTCTCCCCCCTGCCTCCGCGGACGCCTCCGCGAACGCACCGAGGAAACCGAGAAAGCGAGACCGCCATGGCCGAGTCCCCGCTCGACGCGATCATCGACCTGCTCCGCACCTCCCCGCTCGACATGGGCGGCGACCCGCACAAGATGCGCCTCGTCTTCGACGAGATGATCGGCGCCCACCCCGTCCCCGAGGACGTCCGCGCCATACCCGTCCGGCTCGGCGGCGTCAGCGCCGTCGAGGTCACGGCGGGCAGCGGCGAGGCGCGGGGAGCGGTGCTGTTCCTCCACGGCGGCGGCTACGCCCTCGGGTCCGCCGCGGCCAGCGTCAACCTGGCCGCCGACGTCGCCCGCCGCGCCGGCACCACCGTCCACACCGTGGACTACCGCCTCGCGCCGGAGAACCCGTTCCCGGCGGCGGTCGACGACGCCCTCGCCGCCTACCGGGGGCTGCTCGACCGCGGCGTCCCGGCCGAGGAGATCGCCGTCTGCGGCGAGTCCGCCGGCGGAGGACTCGCGCTGGCCCTGCTGGTCGCGGTCGAGGAGGCCGGACTTCCCCGGCCGGCGGCGGCCGCCGTCCTCTCCCCGTGGGCGGACCTCACCCAGTCCGGCCGCAGTCACGAGACCAGAGCCGCCCTCGACCCGGCCCTCACCCGGCAGGCGCTCTCCACCCGCGCCGACGACTACCTCGCGGGCGCCGACCCCCGCTCCCCCCTCGCCAGCCCCCTCTTCGCCGACCTGCGCGGACTGCCCCCGCTGCTCATCCAGGTCGGGACCTACGAGGTCCTCCTCGACGACGCCGTCCGGCTGGCCGCGAAGGCCGCAGCCGACGACGTGGCGGTCACCCTGCGGACGTTCCCGGGCGCTCCCCACGTCTTCCAGGGATTCGCCGCCGTCCTCGCCGAGGGCGCCCGGGCCCTGGACGAGGTCGGAACCTTCATCCGGACCCACCTCGACCGGCCGGCCGTCTGACGGGACGGCCAGGACCCGGCCGGACGCGTCGGCGCGCCTCGTACCCGTTCCGCCCCGGCACCCCCCGCGACAGCCACCCGGGGTCCTCCGGACGGCGGGTCCGGGCGCACGGCGCGCCCGTCGCCACACGGCCTAGGCTGGCCCCATGGTCAATCTGACGCGCATCTACACCCGCACCGGCGACAAGGGCACCACCGCGCTCGGTGACATGAGCCGGACCGCCAAGACCGACCTGCGGATCTCCGCCTACGCCGACGCCAACGAGGCCAACGCCGTCATCGGTACGGCGATCGCGCTGGGGCAGCTCGCTCCGGAGGTCGTCAAAGTGCTGGTACGGGTGCAGAACGATCTCTTCGACGTCGGCGCCGACCTGTCCACACCGGTCGTGGCCGACCCGGAGTATCCGCCGTTGCGCGTCGAGCAGTCGTACATCGACAAGCTGGAGGGCGACTGCGACCACTTCCTGGAGACGCTGGACAAGCTCCGCAGCTTCATCCTCCCCGGCGGCACCCCCGGCGCCGCCCTGCTGCACCAGGCGTGCACGGTGGTACGACGGGCCGAGCGCTCGACCTGGGCGGCGCTCGAAGCGCACGGCGCGTCCATGAACGCGCTGACGGCGACCTACCTCAACCGCCTCTCCGACCTGCTGTTCATCCTGGCCCGGGTGGCGAACAAGGAGGTCGGGGACGTGCTGTGGGTGCCGGGCGGCGAGCGCTGAGCGACCCCGCCCGTCAACGCCCCGCCAGCGCTCCCGTCAACGCTGCCGTCAGCGCTTCGTCAGTGGCGCGGAGTGCTCCGCGCGGGCGGGTTCACCGTCCCTCGGGGGTTTCTTGGGCCAGAGCAGATACGTCAGCGCGATGACCCCGTGGATCCCGGTGGCCCGGACCGCGGTCAGCTGCCAGTCGGTCAGCGGCCCGGTCCTGGCCGCGTCGCCCACGTACAGGATCGCGAGCTGGAGCAGCGCGACGGCGACCGCTGCCGCCACGGCGGTGCGCAGCCACAGCCCGCCCTCGTAGCGGGCGCGGGCCATCCCGTGGCGCGGCGGTTTCACCGGGGGCGGCCCGCCGGCGAGGCGGTGGGCGGCGTGGGCGTCGATCCGCTGGACCGTGTAGTGGCCGTAGCCGACGGTGAAGCCGATGTAGAGCGCGGCCAGACCGTGCTTCCAGTCCGGCTCGGCGCCGTTCTTGAGGTCGACGACCGTGGCGGTCAGCAGGACGACCTCCAGCAGCGGTTCGAGCAGCAGGACCGCCGCGCCGAGGCGCGGCTTCCCGGCCGGGTGGCGCAGGGCCAGCCCGGCGGCCAGCAGTACCCAGAAGCCGGCCTCGCAGACGACGATCAGTGTGACGATCACGGCGCCTCTCCTTTCGCTCTTCCGCCCTTCCAGCCTCCCGCCCGCGCGGGCGTGTCACCTCGTCGCCGGTGACGAAACGCGGCTGCGTCTTTCGATGTAGCCGCGCTCCCCCGTGGTGCCGACGCCAGGGGCCGGGCCCGCCGTGTTGGATGGTGCGGTGACCGCTTCCCTCCGCTCCCTCCGGCCGCACCGTGACGGCGTACTGCTCGCCGCCGCCGGGCTGCTGGGCGGATTGACGCTGTGGGCCGTCGGCGTAGGCACCCAGGGCACCGCACCGCTGCTGCCCGGGGCGTGGGTGCTGGCGCCGCTCGTCGTCACGGCCGGTCTCGAACTGCTGCGCAGGACGGCGCCACGGACCATCCTGCTGGTCGGCACGGTGGCCCTGATCGCGAATCAGTTCACGACGGGCAGTCCGGCGACGATCCTGATGTACACCGACCTCATGTACGCGGCGGTGCTGTACGGGAGCCCGGCGGCGGCCCGCCGTATCCCGTGGGCGACCGGGCTGTGCACGGTGGGGGCGGCGATCGGGTTCACCGCCTGGCTCCAGCGGGCCGACGGTCTGCTGCTGGGGCTGGCCGTCGGCCTGGTCGGCTTCCTGCCTGCCATCACCGGGGCCCAGGTCCGGGGCCACCGCGACGCCGCCGGGGCCGCGCGGCTGCGGACCGAGCAGATCGCGCTGCTCGCCGAGATGGACCGTGCCCAGGCCGTGACCGCCGAGCGGGCGCGGATGGCCCGTGAGCTGCACGATCTGGTCGCCAACCATCTCTCCGCCATCGCGATCCACTCGACGGCCGCCCTCTCGCTCGACGACGCGCGCACCACCCGCGAGGCGCTCACCGTCATCCGGGAGAACAGCGTCGACGGTCTCGCCGAGATGCGCCGGCTGATCGGTCTGCTGCGGGACGGCGGCGACGAGGCCCGGCGGCCGGACCCCGCCCCGAGTCTCGCCGCGCTGGACGCGCTGCTGGAACAGGCCCGCGCGAACGGCGCTTCCAGCGGACTCGGCTTCACCCTGGACGACCGGCGCGGTACGGCGACGACGCTGCCCGCCCCGGTGGAGCTGGCCGCTTACCGCATCGTCCAGGAGTCGCTGACCAACGCGCTCAAGCACGCGGCCCCCGGTACCGTCGCGGTCGAACTCGGCTCCGCGGCGGGCGCGTTGACGGTACGGGTGACCAGCCCCTACGGCGCCCGGCCCGGCCCGCGCGCCCCCGGCTCCGGCGCCGGGCTCATCGGGATGGGCGAGCGGGCCGCCCTGCTGGACGGGGTGTTCGAGGCGGGCCCGGTCTCCGGTGGCGACGGCGGCCATGAGGTCTGGGCGGTACGGGCGGAGCTGCCCGTGTCGCGGAATCACCGAGGACCGGAAGGAAGCGGTACGTCATGACGATCCGGGTGCTGGTCGCCGAGGACCAGGCGGCGGTCAGGGCGGGGCTGGTACTGATCCTGCGCAGCGCCCCGGACATCGAGATCGTCGGGGAGGCGGCGGACGGCGAGGAGGCGCTCGCGCTGGCCCGCGAGCTGCGCCCCGATCTGGTGCTGATGGACGTGCAGATGCCGCGCCTGGACGGGGTGTCGGCGACCCGCGCGGTGGTCGCCGAGGGGCTGGCGGACGTGCTGGTGCTGACCACCTTCGACCTGGACGCGTATGTCTTCGGCGCGCTGCGGGCGGGCGCGGCCGGGTTCCTGCTGAAGGACGCGGAGGCCGGGGAGCTGCTCACGGCGGTACGCACGGTGGCGCGCGGCGAGGGGTTGATCGCGCCGGCCGTGACCCGCCGGCTGATCGCGGAGTTCGCCGCGCCCGCACCCGGGCGGCCCGACGACGGGGCGGCCCGCGCGGCGCTGGAGACCCTCACGCGCCGGGAGCGCGAGGTGCTCTCCTGCCTCGGCGAGGGACTGTCGAACGCGGAGATCTCCGGCCGGCTGGAGATGGCCGAGGCGACGGTGAAGACGCACGTGAGCAGGGTGCTCGGGAAACTGGAACTGCGCAGTCGGACCCAAGCGGCGGTGCTCGCAAGGGACTTGGGCGTCTGACCCGACGGGTCGGCTTTGGTCTGGACCTATTGACGGGTGGTCCAGACCTTTCTACTCTCACCGCACACACTGCGGTGAGAGCCGTCGCAGGGTGAGCAGTCCCCCACTCACCTCTGAGGAGCACGCGTGAAGACCCGACTCGCCTCCCCCAGACCCCGCTTCAAACACAGAACCGTCGCAGGACTGACCGCGCTGCTGCTGCCGTTCGCCGCGCTCGTCGCCCTCGCCACCCCCGCCCAGGCCGCCGAGTCCGCCACCGCGACCTACACCAAGGTCTCCGACTGGGGCACGGGCTTCGAGGGCAAGTGGACGGTGAAGAACACCGGCACCACGAGCATCTCCGCCTGGTCCGTGGAGTGGGACTTCCCCTCCGGCACGGCCGTCACCTCGGGCTGGGACGCCGACATCACCGGCTCGGCCAACCACTGGACCGCGAAGAGCAAGAGCTGGAACGGCGCACTCGCCGCCGGCGCGTCGATCAGCTTCGGCTTCAACGGCAGCGGCACGGGCTCCCCGTCCGGCTGCAAGATCAACGGCGGCTCGTGCGACGGCGGCCCCAGCGTGCCCGGCGACAACCCGCCCTCCGCGCCCGGCACCCCGACCGCGAGCGACCTCACCAACACCTCGGTCAAGCTGACCTGGTCCGCCGCCACCGACGACAAGGGCATCAAGAACTACGACGTCCTGCGCGGCGGCGCCAAGGTCGCCACGGTCACCGGTACGACGTACACCGACACCGGCCTGAGCGCCGGCACGGACTACTCGTACACCGTCCAGGCCCGCGACACCGCCGACCAGACGGGACCGGTCAGCGGCGCCCTCGCGGTGCGCACCACCGGCGGCGGCACCGACCCGGGCCCCGGCACGGGCGACAAGGTCAAGCTCGGCTACTTCACCGAGTGGGGCGTCTACGACCGCAACTACCACGTCAAGAACCTGGTGACCTCCGGCTCAGCGAGCAAGATCACCCACATCAACTACTCCTTCGGCAACGTCACCGGCGGCAAGTGCGCCATGGGTGACAGCTACGCGGCCACCGACAAGGCGTACACCGCCGACCAGTCCGTCGACGGCGTCGCCGACACCTGGGACCAGCCGCTGCGCGGCAAC
This sequence comes from Streptomyces sp. NPDC012835, assembly GCF_042900885.1. NCBI lineage: Bacteria > Bacillati > Actinomycetota > Actinomycetes > Kitasatosporales > Streptomycetaceae > Streptomyces > Streptomyces sp. NPDC012835. The sequence continues at coordinate 274,249 of NZ_JBIBBW010000006.1, read as the reverse complement.
TTCAACCAGCTGCGCAAGCTCAAGGCGAAGTACCCCGGCATCAAGGTGCTCTGGTCCTTCGGCGGCTGGACCTGGTCCGGTGGCTTCGGCCAGGCCGTCCAGAACCCGGCCGCCTTCGCGCAGTCCTGCTACGACCTGGTGGAGGACCCGCGCTGGGCCGATGTCTTCGACGGCATCGACCTGGACTGGGAGTACCCCAACGCCTGCGGTCTGTCCTGCGACACCAGCGGTCCCGCCGCGTTCAAGAACATGATGCAGGCCATGCGGGCCAAGTTCGGTACGGGCAACCTGGTCACGGCGGCCGTCACGGCGGACGGCTCGGCCGGCGGCAAGATCGACAAGGTCGACTACGCGGGCGCCGCGCAGTACATGGACTGGTTCAACGTCATGACGTACGACTTCTTCGGCGCCTTCTCCGCCCAGGGCCCGACGGCCCCGCACTCCCCGCTCACCTCGTACCCGGGCATCCCGCAGGAGGGCTTCAACTCCGCCGACGCGATCGCCAAGTTCAAGGCGCAGGGGGTACCGGCGAAGAAGCTGCTGCTCGGCATCGGCTTCTACGGGCGCGGCTGGACCGGAGTCACCCAGGCCACGCCGGGCGGCACCGCCACCGGAGCCGCACCCGGGACGTACGAGGCGGGCATCGAGGACTACAAGGTCCTGAAGAACACCTGCCCGCCCACCGGCACCATCGCGGGCACCTCGTACGCCAAGTGCGGTTCGAACTGGTGGAGTTACGACACCCCGGCCACCATCACGTCGAAGATGGCGTGGGCCAAGCAGCAGAGCCTCGGCGGAGCCTTCTTCTGGGACTTCACCGGTGACACGGCCAACGGCGAGCTGGTGACCGCGATCAACAGCGGCCTCGGATAGCCGGCAGCGGACCGACGGAAGGGGCGGCGCCCGCGGGCGCCGCCCCTTCTCGCTGCCGTACGCCGCTCTCTCAGGCCACGTTCACGCGCTGTCCGGGAGGCGCGGCCTCCAGCCAGGCCAGGAAGCCGGTGAGCGCGTCGTCGCTCATCGCCAGCTCCAGCCGGACGCCACCGTGCGTACAGCCCAGGATGACCGCGTCGGAGAGCAGGGCCAGCTCCTCCTCGCCCTCGGGCGCCCGCCGGGCCAGCACCTCGATCGCGGAGCGCTCCAGGGTGCGGCGCGGGCGCGGAGCGTAGGAGAAGACGCGGAACCAGTTGATCCGGTCGCTGTTGTAGCGGGCCACGCCGTACACCCAGCCCTTGCCGGACAGATCGGGCTCCTCCGGCACGTTCCACCGCAGACTGCAGTCGAAGGTGCCGCCCGAGCGCTGGATCAGCCGCCGGCGCAGCCCGAAGACGAAGAGCCCCACCGCAACCAGTACGACGACCAGTCCGCAGACAAGCAGAGCGAGGACCATCAACACCGACCTCCTCGCCTCATCCAGTATCGGAACAACCGCAGCCGCATCGCCTCAGCCGCGACCCGGTCCGGAAGGGTTCCGGAACGAGCCGCGGCTGAGGGTGAATCCGTGGTGGCAGCCCCTTATCGGGCCGCCACCGCGCGCAGTCGGACGTCGGCACGGCGCCCGGCGGCGTCGTCGTCATCCGATTTCGCGCGGTCCAGCGCACGCTCGGCGCGCTGGGGGTCGATCTCATCCGCCAGCTCGGCGGTCTCCGCCAGCAGCGAAAGCTTGTTGTCGGCGAACGAGAGGAAACCACCGTGTACGGCGGCCACCACCGTTCCGCCGTCGCTCGTACGAATGGTCACCGGGCCCGACTCCAGCACACCGAGCAGCGGCTGGTGACCGGGCATGACACCGATGTCGCCGGACGTGATGCGCGCGACGACGAGAGTGGCCTCACCGGACCAGACCCTGCGGTCCGCGGCGACCAGCTCGACATGCAGCTCAGCAGCCATGGGTGGCTCCTCGGGTCACCACCCGGCCGTATCGCCGGGTGTTGGCTTCAATTCTATGGGGTGTCGATGGGAGCGTCGGACGGGGGGCGGGCGGAACCCGCCCCCCGTCCGGAGCCGAACGGCTCAGGAGACGCCCAGCTCCTTGGCGCTGGCCTTGAGGTCGTCCAGGCCACCGCACATGAAGAACGCCTGCTCGGGGAAGTGGTCGTAGTCCCCGTCGATGATCGCGTTGAACGCGGCGATCGACTCGTCCAGCGGCACGTCCGAACCGTCCAGGCCGGTGAACTGCTTGGCGGCGTGGGTGTTCTGCGACAGGAAGCGCTCGACGCGACGGGCCCGGCTGACGACGAGCTTGTCCTCCTCGCCGAGTTCGTCGATACCGAGGATCGCGATGATGTCCTGGAGGTCCTTGTACTTCTGGAGGATCCCCTTGACGCGGCTGGCCGCGTTGTAGTGATCCTGCGAGATGTAGCGCGGGTCCAGGATGCGGGACGTCGAGTCCAGCGGGTCCACCGCCGGGTAGATGCCCTTCTCCGAGATCGGACGCGACAGCACGGTCGTCGCGTCGAGGTGCGCGAAGGTCGTGGCCGGGGCCGGGTCGGTCAGGTCGTCCGCCGGCACGTAGATCGCCTGCATCGAGGTGATCGAGTGACCGCGGGTCGAGGTGATGCGCTCCTGGAGCACACCCATCTCGTCCGCCAGGGTCGGCTGGTAACCCACCGCGGACGGCATACGGCCGAGCAGCGTGGAGACCTCGGAACCGGCCTGGGTGAAGCGGAAGATGTTGTCGATGAAGAGCAGCACGTCCTGCTTCTGCACATCGCGGAAGTACTCCGCCATGGTCAGCGCGGAGAGCGCGACCCGCAGACGCGTGCCCGGCGGCTCGTCCATCTGGCCGAAGACCAGCGCGGTCTTGTCCAGCACGCCCGAGTCGGTCATCTCGTCGATGAGGTCGTTGCCCTCACGGGTGCGCTCACCGACACCGGCGAACACGGAAACACCGTCGTGCAGCTTGGCCACACGCATGATCATTTCCTGGATGAGGACCGTCTTGCCGACGCCCGCACCACCGAACAGACCGATCTTGCCGCCCTTGACATACGGGGTCAGCAGGTCGACGACCTTCAGGCCGGTCTCGAACATCTCGGTCTTCGACTCGAGCTGGTCGAAGGCCGGGGCCTTGCGGTGGATCGGCCAGCGCTCGGTGATCTGCGACTCGGCCTCGGGCTCGTTCAGGATCTGACCGAGGGTGTTGAACACCTTGCCCTTGGTCACGTCCCCGACGGGCACGGTGATACCGGCGCCCGTGTTGACGACCGGGGCCTGGCGGACCAGACCGTCGGTCGGCTGCATCGAGACGGCACGGACCACGCCTTCGCCCAGGTGCTGGGCGACTTCGAGGGTCAGCGTCTTGAGCTTGCCGTCCTCGGCGGGGTCAGCCACCTCGACGTGCAGCGCGTTGTAGATCTCCGGCATCGCGTCGACGGGGAACTCCACGTCGACGACCGGGCCGATGACCCGGGCGACGCGGCCCGTGGCTGCGGCCACAGCGTTCTCGGTAGTCGTCGTCATTTACCTGTCACTCCCCGCGGTCGCGTCGGCCAGGGCGCTGGCGCCACCGACGATCTCGCTGATTTCCTGGGTGATTTCGGCCTGGCGGGCCGCGTTGGCAAGCCGGGAGAGGCTCTTGATGAGATCCCCGGCGTTGTCGGTCGCCGACTTCATCGCGCGGCGGGTGGCAGCGTGCTTGGAAGCGGCGGCCTGGAGCAGCGCGTTGTAGATACGGCTCTCGATGTAGCGCGGCAGCAGGGCGTCGAGGACGTCCTCCGCCGACGGCTCGAAGTCGAACAGCGGCCGGACCTCGCCACCGTTCTTGAAGACCTCGGCCGACTCCTCCGCGCTGCTCGGCGCGAGGGTGAGCGGCAGCAGCCGCCTCTCGACCGGCGTCTGCGTCATCATCGACACGAACTCGGTGAAGACGATGTGGACCTCGTCCACCCCGCCCTCCGCCGTGTCCTTGGTGATCGCCTCGATGAGCGGGGCGGCCACCACCTTCGCGTCGGCGTAGGTGGGGTTGTCGGTGAAGCCCGTCCACGAGTCCGTGACCGGACGGTCACGGAAGCCGTAGTAGGCCAGGCCCTTGCGACCCACGATGTAGGTCACGACGTCCTTGCGCTCACTGCTCAGCTGGCTGGTGAGATGCTCGGCCGCCTTGATGGCGTTCGAGGAGTAGCCCCCGGCCAGACCGCGGTCGCTCGTGATGAGCAGGACCGCGGCCCGGGTCGGGTTCTCGACCTCGGTGGTCAGGGCGTGCTTGGTGGAGGAGCCGGTCGCCACCGCCGTCACCGCGCGGGTGAGTTCGGTCGCGTACGGCTCCGACGCCGCCACCTGGCGCTGCGCCTTGACGATGCGCGAGGCGGCGATCATCTCCATCGCCTTGGTGATCTTCTTGGTCGCGGTGACGGATTTGATGCGACGCTTGTAGACCCGGAGCTGGGCTCCCATGAGTCAGGTCCCTTCCGTCGTCACTTGGAGACGTTGGCGGCCGGGGCGTCGTCTCCGAGGAGCTGGCCGTCCGAGGTCTCGAACTGCTGCTTGAAGGCGGCGATGGCGTCCCCGATGGCCTGGATCGTGTCGTCGTTCATCTTGCCGCCCTCGGCGATGCCGGTGAGCAGCTCCTTGCGCTCGCGGCGCAGGTGCTCCAGCAGTTCGCTCTCGAAGCGGCGGATGTCCTCGACCGGGACGTCGTCCAGCTTGCCGGTGGTGCCGGCCCAGACGGAGACGACCTGCTCCTCCATCGGGAACGGCGCGTACTGCGGCTGCTTCAGCAGCTCGACGAGACGCTTGCCGCGCTCCAGCGACGCCTTGGACGTGGCGTCCAGGTCGGAACCGAAGGACGCGAACGCCTCCAGCTCGCGGTACTGGGCGAGGTCCACGCGCAGTCGGCCGGAGACCTGCTTCATGGCCTTGTGCTGGGCGGAGCCGCCGACTCGGGAGACCGAGATACCGACGTTCAGCGCGGGCCGCTGGCCGGCGTTGAACAGGTCGGACTCCAGGAAGCACTGGCCGTCGGTGATGGAGATGACGTTGGTCGGAATGAACGCCGACACGTCGTTCGCCTTGGTCTCGACGATCGGCAGACCGGTCATCGAACCGGCGCCCAGGTCGTCGGAGAGCTTGGCGCAGCGCTCCAGCAGACGCGAGTGCAGGTAGAAGACGTCACCCGGGTACGCCTCACGGCCCGGCGGGCGGCGCAGCAGCAGGGACACGGCGCGGTAGGCGTCGGCCTGCTTCGAGAGGTCGTCGAAGATGATCAGGACGTGCTTGCCCTGGTACATCCAGTGCTGGCCGATGGCCGAACCGGTGTACGGCGCCAGGTACTTGAAGCCGGCCGGGTCGGACGCGGGGGCGGCGACGATCGTCGTGTACTCCAGCGCGCCGGCCTCCTCCAGCGCACCGCGTACGGACGCGATGGTGGAGCCCTTCTGGCCGATGGCGACGTAGATGCAGCGGACCTGCTTGTTCACGTCGCCCGAGCGCCAGTTGTCGCGCTGGTTGATGATCGTGTCGACGGCCAGCGCGGTCTTGCCGGTCTGCCGGTCGCCGATGATCAGCTGACGCTGACCGCGGCCGATCGGCACCATGGCGTCGACAGCCTTGTAGCCGGTCTGCATCGGCTCGTGGACCGACTTGCGGACCATGACGCCGGGAGCCTGGAGCTCCAGGGCGCGCCGGTCCTCGGTCGCGATCTCGCCGAGGCCGTCGATCGGGTTGCCGAGCGGGTCGACGACACGGCCGAGGTAGCCCTCGCCGACCGCCACGGAGAGGACCTCGCCGGTACGGGTGACCGACTGCCCCTCCTCGATACCGCTGAACTCGCCGAGGACGATCGACCCGATCTCGCGCTCTTCGAGGTTGAGAGCGAGACCGAGGGTGCCGTCCTCGAACTTCAGCAGTTCGTTCGCCATGGCCGAGGGCAGTCCCTCGATCCTGGCGATACCGTCTCCGGCCACGCTGACCGTACCGACCTCCTCGCGCGAGGCCGCGTCCGGCTTGTACGACTGGACAAAGTTCTCCAGCGCATCCCGGATCTCCTCCGGCCGGATCGTGAGCTCCGCCATCTGGGTTCCCTGCTCTCCTTGTTGGGCCCGAAGTTTCTTTGGGGGGCTGCCATGTTCCGGGGGCGGCCCCCAGAAAAATCTTCTGCAATCTCTGCACGGCCCAACCGGGCCGCTGGTCTTGCTCTGTTCTGTTGCCGGCGCCGGCCGGTCTCCCGGCTGGGGCCGGCGGCTGTCCGTCGCGCTGCCGTCAGCCGGCCAGCCGCCGTTCCGCCTCTTCGAGGCGGGCCGCGACCGTACCGTTGATGATCTCGTCGCCGACCCGAACCGTGATCCCGCCGAGGACCTCGGGGTCCACGTCCAGGTTCAGGTGCATGGTGTGCCCGTAGAGCTTCGCCAGGGCGGCGCCGAGGCGCTGCTTCTGTACGTCGGTCAGCGGCACCGCCGAGGTGACCACGGCCACCCTGCGGTCCCGGCGTGCGGCCGCGAGCCGGGAGAGGGTCTGGAGACCCGCTTCCAGGCTACGTCCCCGGGGCCGGGTCACAAGGCGCACTACCAGACGCTCGGTGACCGGATTCGTCCGGCCGCCGAGCAGAGTGCTGAGCAGCTCGGTCTTGGCGGACACCGTCGCCGACCGGTCGGTCAGCGCGGCGCGCAGTCCGGTGCTGGACTCGACGATCCGGCCGAACCGGAACAGCTCGTCCTCCACGTCGTCCAGCGTGCCGGCCCGCTGCGCGGCGGTCAGCTCGGCGAGGGCCGCCAGCTCCTCCACCGCGTCGACCAGGCCGCGCGGGCCCGACCAGCGGGCCCGGACCATGCCGGAGACCAGGTCGGCGGTGGTCCCGCTGACCTGTCCCGCCAGCAGCTGCCCGGCCAGCACGGCCTTGGACTCACCGGTCCGCGCGGGGTCGGTGAGGACCCGGCGCAGCGACGCCTCGCGGTCGAGCAGCGCGGTGACGGCTGCCAGCTCCTCCGCGAGCTTCGCCGCGTCGACCGACGTGGAGTCGGTCAGAGCCTCGAGCCGCTCGCGGGAGGCGGCCAGCGCCGCACGGCTCGCTCCGTGAGCAGTCACCGGCCCGCCTCGGCCTTCACGGCGCCGTCCTCGAGCTCATCGAGGAAGCGGTCGATGGTGCGGCTCTGCCGGGCGCTGTCCTCAAGGGACTCGCCGACGAGCTTGCCGGCCAGGTCGGTGGCGAGCTTGCCCACGTCCTGACGGAGCGAGCTGGCGGCGGCCTTGCGGTCGGCCTCGATCTGGGCGTGACCGGCGGCGATGATCTCTTCGCGCTGCCGCTGGCCTTCCGCCTTCATCTCGGAGATGATCGCGGTGCCCTGCTCGGTCGCCTCCTGGCGGAGACGCGCGGCCTCGTGCCGGGCTTCGGCGAGCTGGGCCTTGTACTGCTCAAGGACGCTCTGCGCCTCGATCTGAGCCGCTTCGGCCTTCTCGATACCGCCTTCGATCGCCGCGTGACGCTCGTCCAGGGCCTTGTTGATGGCCGGGAGAAGCTTCTTGGCGAAGACGAAGTAGATAATGCCGAAACAGATCAGACCGATGACGACCTCGGGCCAGACCGGGAGCAGCGGATTCTGCGGCTCCGTGGATGCCAGGTACATCATGGTGGACCTTTCGTCGAAAACGGCTGTGTCCGGACCCTCAAGGCTTACTTGAGGATGAACGGAACGACGAAGCCGATCAGGGCGAGGGCCTCGACGACCGCGAAGCCGAGCAGCATGTTCTGACGGATCAGACCGGCCGCCTCGGGCTGCCGGGCGATCGCCTGGACACCGTTACCGAAGATGATGCCGACGCCGATGCCGGGGCCGATCGCGGCGAGGCCGTAACCAATGGTGCCGATGTTGCCGCTGATGGCCGCGGTGGTCTCGAGAGCAGACATTGCGTGGTTCCTTCTCTTGGTGGGCCGGTGGGTGGTTGGTCCACCGGACGTGTGGGGTTCCGCGAGGTGGGCCCGTGGGGCTCAGTGAGCCTCTTCGAGCGCCTGGGAGAGGTAGGTGGCGGTCAGCACGGTGAACACGTACGCCTGGAGCGCCTGGATGAACATCTCGAAGACCGTGAGGACGAGAGTCAGGGCGAAGGACGCGGTGGCGTAGACGGTGCCGAGCAGCGTGCCGAGCATGTACCAGGTGGCGGTCGTGAAGATCAGGATCAGCACGTGGCCGGCGAACATGTTCGCGAACAGTCGGACGGCGAGCGTGAACGGCCGCACGAAGATGTTCGAGATGAACTCGATCGGGGTCAGGATGACGTAGATCGGCTTGGGCAGCCCGGACGGGACGCAGAGGTTGCGGATGCCGCCGACGAACCCGTTGGTCTTGAAGGTCACCGTCATGTACGTGATCCAGACCACGACCGCCAGGCCCGCCGGGAAGGCGATCACCGAGCTGACCGGGAACTGGGCGAGCGGGATCAGGGCCCAGAGGTTCAGCATCCAGACGAAGAAGAACAGCGAGACCAGCAGCGGGATGAAGGGCTCGGCCTTCTTGCCGATGACCTCACGGCCGATGCCGCGCCGGACGAAGTCGTAGAGCACCTCGGCGACCATCTGCGTCTTGCCGGGCACGACCTTCGGCTTGGCGAAGGCCAGCCAGAAGAAGACCATGATCAGGATCGAACCGATGACGGCCAGCAGCATCGGCTTGTTGATTTCCACCGGGCCGACTTTGGCGATCGGTTCGAAGATGAACGACCACACGCTCGGTCCCTCGAAACCACACCCCTTGAAGAGGTGGCAGTCGGTCTCGAAAGCGAGCACCTGCGTCGGGTCAGCACTCACCGGGGGCTCCTTCAGCGTGGCGCATAGGTACGGCAACCTCATGGTGTCGGCGCGGCGCGCAGCCACGATTCGGCACTGGACTGGTGAAACGGATGTGGGGACGACGGACGGGCGGTGAGCCTCGCGTGAGAACAGGCGTCAGCTCGGATGCCCGCGTCCGCAATGCCGCAGTTGGCACCGGACGATAGCAGGGTCCCGAACAGGCACTTATCCCGGCCCTACCTCTCACGTCGAGGAACCGCTCTTCCCGGCCTTGTCGGCCGTCGCGGACTCGGGTTCGACATAAAGGGTCTTGGCTGTCATGTACGCACGAGCCTGTGCGGCGATCCAGACGAGGACCGTCGCGACCAGCGTGAACGCGAAAGACTTGGGGTTGAACAGGGTGGTGTCCTTGACCGCCGCCATGAAGACGAACAGCAGGAGCAGCTGCGTGGTGTAGAGCAGCAGTCCCATCCCCTGGAACAGGTGCGGCATTGACTTCGCCACTCGTTCGAGCACCACGAGGCCGATGCCCATGAAGACGATGACCACCGCCGTACCGATGACGGCTCCCAGGACCCCCTTGCCACCAGCGACCACGCCGCTGATCACAGCGGCGACACCGCCGGCCGCGGCGGTGGGCACAACTGTGTGAAGGAGGGTCCGGACGTCATTGGACGGCATGGCGGCAGCTCCGCTGAACTGGGTGGGGCAGATGGTGTCGTCATGGACGAGCGTAAGGCCCGGTTCGAGAGGTGATTTCTCGGGCCAACGGACCGTCGCTCCAAGGTCCTTCGGCTCCGTCGTCGGGCTTAGTGAACAGTATCACAAACTATTTGATGAGGTCTTTACCATGACGGTGTGCTTACTGTCACACGTGAGCGTTAGCGCGCGCGTGTGTGCGGGACAACTGGGCGTCTTGTCTGGTATTGCGCATCGGTACGAAAAATGCCCCGCCGGTCACGGACGGGAACCAGCCTTCCGGGGATCAGTCGAACGCGAACGGGCGCTGAGGGCGGTCGCCCCGTTGACGCCGGCGGGAACAGGCGTACGCCCCTCGGTCGCTCCGGACGGCTCCTGGCCCTCCCCCGGCCCCGGGGCGCCCTGAGCGCCCTCGGGGTCCCGCACCACCTCGTGCTCGGGCTCCGAGGCACCCCGCGCGGGCGCTCCGGCCGCCTCCCCCGGTGCCGTGCCCTCCGATGCCGCGGTCGCCTGCCGCGGCGCCGGCGACTGCCCCCGGCCGCGCCGCCGGTAGCGCGGCGGCACGAAGGACTGCGCCCAGAGCGGTGCACGGGGGGTGAAGCGCGGCAGCAGCAGGAGCACCAGACCCACCGCGCTCAGCCCGACGACGACGAACACGATCCACATCGACGCCGAGTGCACCGAGTACGCCACGACGCCGAACGCGATCAGCGCCGACCAGAAGTACATGATCAGCACGGACCTGCTGTGCGAGTGCCCGATCTCCAGCAGCCGGTGGTGGAGATGGCCCCGGTCGGCGGCGAACGGGGACTTGCCGTTCCAGGCCCGCCGGACCACCGCCAGCACCAGGTCCGTGAACGGGATCGCGATGATCGTCAGCGGCAGCAGCAGCGGGATGAAGACCGGCAGCGCCGCGTGGGTGGCCTGCCGGGTCGAGCCCTCGAAGATCTTCAGCGCGTCCGGGTCCACCTGGCCGGTCACCGAGATCGCGCCCGCCGCCAGCACCAGGCCGATCAGCATCGATCCCGAGTCGCCCATGAAGATCCGGGCGGGATGCATGTTGTGCGGCAGGAAGCCCACGCACATGCCCATCAGGATGGCCGCGAACATGGTCGCGGGGGCGGCGGCCTCGATGCCGTAGCCGTACCACATCCGGTACGCGTACAGGAAGAACGCCGCCGAGGCGATGCAGACCATCCCGGCGGCGAGGCCGTCGAGACCGTCCACGAAGTTGACCGCGTTGATCGTGATGACGACCAGCGCCACGGTCAGCAGCGTCCCCTGCCCGGAGGTCAGCGAGACCGTCCCGACACCGGGCACCGGAATCCACAGGATCGTCAGACCCTGCATCACCATCACACCGGCGGCGATCATCTGCGCGCCGAGCTTGATCAGGGCGTCCAGTTCGAACTTGTCGTCCAGGACACCGATCAGCCAGATCAGCGCCGCCCCGGAGAGCAGGGCGCGCGGCTCGTTCGACAACTCGAAGACCCCGTTGAGGTTCTGGAGGTTGTCGGCCACGAGCAGTCCGGCGCACAGGCCGAAGAACATGGCGATGCCGCCGAGTCTCGGCGTCGGCTCACGGTGAACGTCACGGGCGCGGATCTCCGGCATCGCGCCGGTCGCGATGGCGAACTTCCGCACCGGGCCGGTCAGCAGATAGGTCACCGCAGCCGTCACGCAGAGCGTCAGCAGGTAATCACGCACGGGCTGCCCCACAGGAATCGCTGGCCATCTCAGCCCCACACCCTAGCCCTCGCGGAAGCTTCAGGTGGAAACGGAGTCGGCATATGGGCAAGGACACCTGGGTAGGCCGGTTGGTTGCACTGCCACCCGTCCGTCGTCGTTTCTCCTAGGAAAGCGTCGCATACGGCGGAAACCGGCCCACCAGTTCCCGCACCTCGGCGCGGACCGTACGCGCCCCGTCAGCGCCCTCCCGCAGCACGGAGGCCATCGTGTGCCCGATCCACTCCATCTCGGCCTCCCGCATGCCCTGAGTGGTCACGGCGGCGGTCCCCAGCCGGACGCCGCGCACCTCCCCGTACGGCAGCGCGCAGGCGTCCAGCACCAGCCCCGCCGCGGCGAGCCGACCGCGGGCGGCCCGGCCGTCCGTCCCCAGCGGCGTGGTGTCCGCCGTGATCAGATGGGTGTCCGTACCTTCCGTGATGACCCGGACGCCCTCCGCCGCCAACGTCCCGGCCAGCACACGGGCGTTGGCGACGACCTGACGGGCGTAGCCGGTGAAGCCGGGAGCCGCCGCCTCGCCGAAGGCCACGGCCTTGGCGGCGACGGTGTGCATCTGCGCGCCGCCCTGCGTGAACGGGAACACCGCGCGGTCCACCCGCTCCGCGTACCGGTCGCCGCACAGGATCATCCCGCCGCGCGGCCCCCGCAGCACCTTGTGCGTCGTCGCGCACACGACATCCGCGTACGGCACCGGACTGGGCGCCGCGCCCCCGGCCACCAGCCCGATCGGGTGAGCCGCGTCGGCGATCAGATAGGCACCCACGTCGTCGGCGATCTCCCGGAACGCCGCGTAGTCGATGTGGCGCGGATACGAGATCGACCCGCAGACGATCGCCTTGGGCCGCCGCTCCCGCGCCAGCCTCCGCACCCGCGCGTAGTCGATCAGCCCGCTCGCCTCGTCCACCCCGTACCCGACGAAGTCGAACCAGCGGCCGGAGAAATTGGCCGGCGAGCCATGGGTGAGATGGCCGCCGTACCGCAGCCCCATCGCCAGCACCGTGTCCCCCGGCCGCAGCAGCGCCGCGTACGCCGCGAGCACGGCGGACGAGCCGGAGTGCGGCTGCACATTGGCATGCTCGGCGCCGAACAGCGCCTTCGCCCGCTCCACCGCCATCCGCTCGGCGGCGTCCACCAGCTCACAGCCCCCGTGGTGGCGGGCGCCCGGATACCCCTCGGCGTACTTGTTGGCCAGCGGCGACCCCAGCGCGGCGAGCACGGCGGGCGAGGTGAAGTTCTCGGCGGCGATGAGCTGAAGCCCGTCGCACTGCCGGCGCGCCTCCCCGAGGATCACCTCGGCCATCTCGGGATCCTGGCGGCGCAGGGCGTCGAGCGTGTCGGGCTGCTGCGGATACGCGGTGGGGGTGGGCGTGGGAGTGGCGGGCATGGCGGGCTCCTCGGGCGAGACGTCCCTTCTCCAATGTAGGGCGGAGGGGGGCGGGGAGCGCGGGGGCGGGGGCGGGGCGGGTGTGGGTGCGGGGCGGCGGGCCTTCGGTGGATCGTGGTGCGGGTTCACGACGTCGCTGGTGCGGGGGCCGGGGGCTCCGGAGGCGCATGTCCGGATTCCAGGGGTGGGGGGGGTGGGTGGGGAAGCGTCCGCCGCACTGACCGGTCGAGGCGTTCATGTGCCGAAGTGACCGCTGACGAGCGTCACGAGGACCCTCGGATCAACCGGTCAACGGGCCGGCTCCGCCCAGATCCTCTTGCCGAACGGCCGGTCCTCGACGCCCCACCGCTCGGCCGGCGCCGCCACGATGAACAGCCCCCGCCCACGGACGCATTGACCGGAGGCGGTGGCACGGAAGCGTGGCCGCCGCCGCACCGGATCGTGGACCTCCACCCGAACCAGCGCGGGCAGGACGGCCAGGACGACGAGCACGCTGTCCCCGGGCTCGCTGCCGTACCGGATGGCCTGGGTGACCAGCTCGGAGACCACCAGCTCGATGTCGCTCGCCCGAGTCCTCCAAGGCGGTGGATCGGGCCGCCTGGTCCTCACCGAGTACATGACGCAGCGCGTCTATCCGCTGCTGCGTCGCACCCACGGCTCCGATGTGCGCGGTGCGCTGTGCGACGCCGCGGCCGAGCAGACATATCTGCTCGGATGGATGGCGTACGACAACGGCGAACACGGCACCGCACAGAGGTACCTCATCCAGTCGCTGCGGCTCGCTGAGGAGTCGGGCAACCCGGCGCTCGGCGCCCATGTACTTGCCGGCATGGCCGATCAGGCAACGCTGCTCGGTGACCCCGCCGAAGGGCGCCGCCTCGCCCAGGCCGGGCGCCACGGGCTCTCACGGGTGGACTCACCCGCCTGCCTGGCGGACCTGTGGTGCCTCGAAGCACGGGCCCTCGCCCTGCTCGGGGACAAGACAGGCGCCGCGCACGCGGTGACACAGTCCGAGGAAGCGTTCGAGCGTGCGCGGCCGGAGACGGAACAGGAATGGGCCGCCTTCATCGACCCCGCCTACCTCCACGGCGAGCACGCGAACACCTTCCGCGACCTGGGCGACTCACAGACCGCCGAGGAGCACGCGCGCCACTCCATCGACCACGCGAAAAGGCAGAAGCGCGCGCGACGAGGCGCGATGTCACAGGCCGCGCTCGCGGTCTCGCACCTGCAACGGCAGGACCTCGATTCCGCTCACTCGGCCGGGCTGCACACGCTGGCTCTGGCCCGCCAGGTGAAGTCGTCACGCTGCGTCGAAGCGGTACAGGACCTACAGCAACGCATGCGACCCTTCGGTCGCCACCGCCTTGTGGCGGACTTCAACGAACGCGCCAGGGACCTGGTCAGCGCCGCTTAGAGAGGAATGCCATAGCCGTCTATGGCAGCCCCGAAGCCACGGCCCGCGTGACGGATGATCCAGTCGGCCACCGACTGGATCACATACGCTTGCCACTCCTGAGTCTGTGGCTGCCGGTACTCCGGGTCGTCGTGAACCGCGAATCCGTGCTGTGCCCCAGCGATCTCCAGAAGCTTGGCTTCCGACTCAGGGCGCCGACGGCGGTTCGTGAACTCTCCACCGGAATGAAAGTGTCCAGCGTTCCGTGGGCAAAGAGGGCCGGAGAAGTGATATCGCCCAGGGCTCTATGTGGCTGAAGGTAGAAGAGTTCGTTAAGGAAACCGCGTCCCACCCGAAACGTAGGCGAGTGCTCCAGGAATCCACGGGAGGCCAGCTCCCTGCCAGCTGATTCGTCGATCGTGGCGTTCCTCAAGTACGGCTTCCCCGATGAACCGCTTCTTGTAGTTCAAAAGAGGGTTCATAAGGGTCAGGCTCTTTACCTCCCGCGGGTGGCGTGCCGCGAAGAGGGCACTGATTCCACCGCCGAAACTCGTTCCGATCAGGTGCACAGGACCACAGTCGAACAGCTGGCGGACATGATCTGTGGCGGCCTGAATATCGTTGAGGACTCCCGCGATCGTCAGTTCCTCCTGACGCCCTTCGCTCTCTCCGTGCCCCCGGAGGTCAAAGCGCAACGAGCCGACGCCCACCGTCGCCGGGCCATCGGCAAGACGGCTGAAGAATCCGCCCTCCTCACGTGTCACCTCACCCACCGTGCGGGCGAAGATGCCCGGGAGGAGCACTGGAGCACTAGCATCACGTGGCATGCATCCGGTCAATCGCCACGGCGCACGGCTCTCGCTCCGCGAACTCACCACCGATGACGTGGACGCGGTCCTCTCCATCTACGGCAGCCCCGAAGCGACCGAACATCTCAGTTTCACCCCGCGCTCGCGCGACGACGTCGACGGCATCGTCGCCCGGTCCATGGCGTCGGCGACAGCCTCCCCACGGGACGAGTACGCGCTCGCCCTCACGCGGAAGGACAGCGACGCGCTGATCGGATTCGCCCACCTGGCACTCGACCCGCACCAGCAACGCGCGGCAACGATCGGAGGCGCCCCGCGCGCCGACTCCTGGGGCCTCGGCTACGGCCGGGAGACCGTCCGGCTGCTGCTCGCTCTCGCCTTCGCCGACCTGGACCTCCACCGCGTATGGGCGGCCCGCTCCCCGCTCAACGACGCGGCGGCCAAGACGCTGTCGGCCGCCGGGATGACCGAAGAAGGACGCATCCGGGGGCACGTCCACGTCCGCGGCGCCTGGCGCGACTCCATCACGTACGGGATCCTCCGCGAGGAGTGGGCGGCCGATGGGGACGCATAGCGCGGAACGGGAAGCAGACGCGGTGATCCCGGCACAGGCATGGTCCGACGCCCGGCGGTTGTGGGACTTCCACCAGATGCGCCACGAGGCGCGCCCGTGTTCGGTCGGGGTCGGGCTCGGCAGCCACGATCTCGGGGTGGCCGACGCGGCGGTCGAGTTGTACCGGCGCGGGATGGTGCCGCTGATCGTCTTCACCGGTGCGACCAGCCGGACGACGCGGGAGCGCATGCCGCGTGGGGAGGCCGTCCACTACCGGGAACGGGCACTCGAACTCGGCGTTCCGCGTTCCGCCGTGCTCGTGGAGCCGCGCGCCCGCAATACCGGCGAGAACATCCGCTTCACGCGGGCACTGCTGGAGCGGGCCGGGGTGGACGTGGCGTCCGTGCTGCTGATCAGCAAGCCGTACGAGGAACGTCGCGCCTACGCCACCGCGCGCCGGCTCTGGCCCGGGGCCGAGATCGTCTGCGCGTCCGCGCCGATGCCCTTCGAGACGTACGTGGAGTCCATCGGGAGCCCACGCCTCGTGATCGACATGCTCGTCGGCGCCCTGCAACGGCTGCTGGTCTACCCCGCGCGGGGATTCATGATCAGCCTGCCCGTGCCCGACGATGTCACCGAGGCTTACGAACGGCTGTGTCGCGCGGGCTTCACCAGCCGCCTCGTACCGCCCGCCGGGCCCGTGGCCTGAAGCTGGGGAGGGGTGGCGGCGCGGGTGCTGTTCCCCGGTTCGGCCGTCCTCGCTCGGCCGCCGCGCGCGGACCTGTCGCCGCCGGGCCCCGCGCGGCCCGGCCCGGCGGGGTCAGAGCGCCGCCGGGACGCCCGTCAGGGCCGTCACCACCGGGTCCAGGGCCTGGTTGATCTCCTCGCCGATCGACCGGAAGAAGGTCAGGGGCGCCCCGTACGGGTCGTAGACCTCGTCCGCGTCCGCCGTGGGGGCCAGCAGCCAGCCCCGGAGGGCGGCTGCGGCGCGGACCAGGGCCTGGGCGCGTTCGACCACGCCGTCGTCCAGCGGGTCGGGCAGGGTGGCCGGGTCTATGGCGCGGACCAGCCGGGTGAACTCCTTGAGCGTGAAGGTGCGCAGGCCCGCCGAGTGGCCCATGGAGATCACCTGGGCGCGGTGGTCGCGGGTCGCGGTGAGGACGAGGTCGGCGCGGATGACGTGCTCGTCGAGCAGTTCACGGCCGACGAAGCCGGAGGCGTCCGCGCCGAAGTCGGCGAGGACGGCCTCGGCGTTGGCTTCCATCGGGGCGCCCTCGTGGCCCCAGGTTCCCGCGCTCTCCACGATCAGGCCGCCCGGGAGCCGTTCGCCCAGGCGGACGCTCAGGGCGTGCCGGTTCAGCCGCTCGGTGATGGGTGAGCGGCAGACGTTGCCGGTACTGACGTGGAGGATGCGGAAGGGAGTGCCGGTGTGTGCGGTCTCCGCTATGCCACGCCCCTGCGGGGCGGTCAATTGGCCACCTCAAGGTCGGGTACCACCTTGCGCAGCTCCTCCGCGTCGAGGGCGCCGGCCCGCAGCAGCACCGGGACCGGGCCGGTGACGTCGACGATGGAGGACGGGATGTTGGCGGGCGTGGGGCCGCCGTCGAGGTAGACGGAGACGGAGTCCGCGAGCATCTCCTGCGCCGAGTCGCAGTTCTCGGGAGCCGGGTGTCCCGTCAGGTTGGCGCTGGAGACGGCCATCGGGCCGACCTCGGTGAGCAGTTCGATGGCGACGGGGTGCAGCGGCATCCGGATCGCCACGGTGCCCCGGGTGTCCCCGAGGTCCCACTGGAGGGACGGCTGGTGCTTGGCGACCAGGGTCAGCGCGCCGGGCCAGAAGGCGTCGACCAGTTCCCAGGCGTGCTCGGAGAAGTCCGTGACGAGGCCGTGCAGGGTGTTCGGGGAGCCGATGAGGACCGGAGTGGGCATGGTGCGACCCCGGCCCTTCGCCGCCAGCAGGTCGGCGACCGCGTCGGCGCTGAAGGCGTCCGCGCCGATCCCGTACACCGTGTCGGTGGGCAGCACGACCAGCTCGCCGCGGCGTACGGCCGACGCGGCCTCGCGCAGACCCGTGGCACGGTCGGTCGCGTCGTTGCAGTCGTATCGCCGAGCCATTTAACGGGCCCTCCTCGTGTGTGCTGCCCGGTTCGCCGCCGGGGCGCCTTTCGCCCCTGCCCGCGGCCGACCGTGCTGGATTCGTTCGTTGGGCCGCAACCTCACGGCAGGGCCTTGCGCGCCGTCGCGAAGCGCGGGCGCTTGTTCAGGTCGGGGTGGTCGGCGGCGTCCGCCCAGCCGGATTCCTCGCTGAAGATCCACGGGACCTGTCCGCCCTGGGTGTCGGCGTGCTCGATCACGACGAGACCGCCGGGGCGCAGCAGCCGGTGCGCGGTGCGCTCGATGCCGCGGATGGTGTCGAGGCCGTCCTCGCCGGAGAAGAGGGCCATCTGCGGGTCGTGGTCGCGGGCCTCGGGCGCCACGTACTCCCACTCGGTCAGCGGGATGTACGGCGGGTTGGAGATGACCAGGTCGACCTGGCCGTCCAGCTCGGGCAGGGCGCTCAGGGCGTCCCCCCGGTGCACGGTGACCCTGGACCCCTCGGCGTTCTTCCGTGTCCAGGCGAGGGCGTCCTCGGACAGCTCGACGGCGTGCACGCGCGAGCGCGGCACCTCCTGCGCCATGGCGAGGGCGATCGCGCCGGAGCCCGAGCACAGGTCGACGACGATCGGCTCGACCACGTCCATCGCGCGCACGGCGTCTATCGCCCAGCCGACGACCGACTCGGTCTCCGGACGCGGTACGAACACGCCGGGGCCGACCTGGAGTTCCAGATAGCGGAAGAAGGCGCGTCCGGTGATGTGCTGGAGCGGTTCGCGGGCCTCGCGGCGGGCCACGGCCTCCCAGTAACGGGCGTCGAAGTCGATGTCCTTGACGCGGTGCAGCTCACCTCGTTTGACGCCGTGCACGTACGCGGCGAGTTCCTCGGCGTCGAAGCGCGGTGAGGGCACGCCCGCGTCGGCCAGCCGCTGGGTGGCCTGGGCCACCTCCGCGAGCAGCAGGCTGCGCCGCTGGGAGTCGCTGGTCCCCCCAGAATGTGGCTGCACGGCTGGTTCCTCCGAGTGCGAGAGTGGTTGCTGAGGGAGTGCACGGCCCGGTGCACGATAGCGAGTGGATCAGGCCGTCACTGCGCGGCTGCCAGCTTGGCGGCGGAGTCGGCGTCCACGCATGCCTGGATGACGGCGTCCAGCTCTCCGTCGAGCACCTGGTCCAAGTTGTACGCCTTGAATCCGACCCGGTGGTCCGAGATCCGGTTCTCCGGGAAGTTGTACGTGCGGATCTTCTCGGACCTGTCGACGGTACGGACCTGGCTGCGCCGGGCGTCCGCCGCGTTGCGCTCCGCCTCCTCCTGCGCGGCGGCGAGCAGCCGTGAGCGCAGGATACGCATGGCCTGCTCCTTGTTCTGGAGCTGGCTCTTCTCGTTCTGGCAGGAGGCCACGACGCCGGTCGGCAGGTGGGTGATGCGGACGGCGGAGTCGGTCGTGTTGACGGACTGGCCGCCGGGGCCCGAGGAGCGGTACACGTCGATGCGGAGGTCGTTGGCGTGTATCTCGACATCGACCTCCTCGGCCTCGGGCGTGACGAGCACGCCGGCGGCGGAGGTGTGGATGCGGCCCTGGGACTCGGTGGAGGGCACTCGCTGCACGCGGTGCACGCCGCCCTCGTACTTCAGCCGTGCCCAGACGCCCTGCCCGGGCTCGGTGGCGCCGTTGCCGCCCTTGGTCTTGACCGCGACCTGGACGTCCTTGTAGCCGCCCAGCTCGGACTCGGTGGCGTCGATGATCTCGGTCTTCCAGCCGACGCGCTCGGCGTACCGCAGGTACATGCGCAGCAGGTCGCCGGCGAAGAGGGCGGACTCGTCGCCGCCCGCGCCCGCCTTGACCTCCAGGATCACGTCCTTGTCGTCGCTGGGGTCCCGGGGCACGAGCAGCAGGCGCAGCTTCTCGGTGACCTCTTCGCGCCGCTTCTCCAGCTCCTTGGCCTCGGCCAGGAAGTCGGGGTCGGTGGCGGCGAACTCGCGGGCGGTCGTGATGTCCTCGCCCAGCTGCTTCCAGGAGCGGTACGTGGAGACGATCGGGGTCAGCTCGGCGTAACGCTTGTTGAGCTTGCGCGCGTTGCCCTGGTCGGCGTGGACCGACGGGTCGGCGAGCTTCTTCTCCAGATCGGCGTGCTCACCGATCAGTTCCTCGACCGCCTCGAACATTCGGGGGCTCCTGGTTTCGTACGTAAGAAGTACTGCGAAAGTGCTGCGAAGGTGCTGCGGGACGCCAAAGCGCCGGTCCCGGCGCCCCGGGCCCAGGACGGGCCTGGCGGGGCACCGGAAACCGGCGCGGAAGGCTCGCTACTTCTTGGCCGCGGCGGCCTTGCCGAAGCGGGCCTCGAAGCGGGCCACGCGGCCACCGGTGTCGAGGATCTTCTGCTTGCCCGTGTAGAACGGGTGGCACTCGGAGCACAGGTCGGCGCGGATGCGGCCGCTCTCGATGGTGCTGCGGGTGACGAACGACGCGCCGCAGGTGCAGCTGACCTCGGTCTCGACGTACGTGGGGTGGATGTCGCGCTTCAAGGGGTTCTCCTAGATTCGGGAGGGCGCCGGGTCGTACGCGCGGATTGCTCGTACGTGAACCGGGGCCGACGTACCAGTCTGCCAGGACCGGCCGCATCTGCCCAAACCGGGGTGCGGCCGAAAGTATTCCGGGGCCCGGTTCCGGGGCGCCGGGCTCAGCCGCCGCCGGCCGTGCCGCCGTCCGGGACCACGCTGTGCGCGGCGCCCTTGTCGCCGGCGGAGTCCCTGGTCGCGGCGGCGGGGATCGGCTGGTCCTGCTTGAGTGCCGTCCAGACCTGCCGGGCGGCGGCGGGCAGGGGCAGGACGCGGTTCGGGTCGGCGGGGTCGTACCGCACCGGCAGCGTGATCATGTCGACGTCCCGGGAGCCGAGGTCCTTCAGGCCGTCGGCGAAGTCGACCAGCTCGTTGACGGAGTCGAGCTGCGAGTCCGGGGTGATCGCCTTGGTGGCGGCGTCGGCCAGGTCGTAGAGCTTCTTGGGGTTGCTGAACACGCCGACGCTCTTGACCTGCTCGATCAGCGCTTTGATGAACGCCTGCTGGAGCTGTATCCGGCCCAGGTCGCTGCCGTCGCCGACGCCGTGGCGGGTGCGCACCAGGCCGAGGGACTGCTCGCCGTCGAGGGTGTGGGTGCCGGGCGCCAGCGTGAGATGGCTCTTGGGGTCGTCGATGGCCTGGCTGGTGGTGATCCTGACGCCGCCCAGTTCGTCGACGAGTTTCTTGAAGCCGGTGAAATCGACCTCGATGTAGTGGTCCATCCGGATGCCGGACATCCGCTCCACGGTCTTGACCGCGCAGGCGGGCCCGCCGACCTCGTACGCCGTGTTGAACATCGCGAGACGCTCCCCGGCGACCCGGCCCCCGTCGGCGTCGGTGCAGTCGGGCCGGTCGACCAGGGTGTCACGCGGTACGGAGACGACGCTGGCCTTCTTGTGGCCCTTGTAGACGTGCACGACCATCGCCGTGTCGGAGCGGCCGGCGCCGTCGTCCTTGCCGTACGAGGAGTTCGCGCCCGCGCGGGAGTCCGAGCCGAGTACGAGGATGTCCTCGGAGCCGTTGTCGGGGTTGGCCGGGCGGTCCCTGCCCAGCTGGGAATTGATGTCGATTCCCCTGATGTTGCCGTCGAGCTTGAAATAGACGTATCCGAGCCCGGATCCGCCGACGAGCACCAGTCCGGCGACCGACCAGGCCGCGACGGTCGTCGCCCGGCGCCGCTTGCCCGCCGTCGTGCGGCGCTTGCCGCCGCCGCGTATTCGGCCGCTGATCCGGTCGCCCATGTCCGTCCCTCTGTCCGTCTTCTTCGTCCCTGGCCCCCGGCTGCCTCCTGCCGTGGTGACGAGGCGCGCTATGTCGCCACTTGTACAGACAGTGAAGCATCCGGAAGGGTCGCACACCATGCCGTGCCGGGCACCCGCGGCGGACGCGCGCGGGCACAGGCCCGGTACGGGCCGCTGCCCGGCCTCCCCCGCCCCGACCTGCGGCTCGGCCGTGCCGGGCCGCTCAGCGGGCACTCAGGGACCGGCGTGCGGGGTGTGGCGAAGGTCTCCGGGCGACGGTCTCCGGGCGACGGTCGCGGGCGGGGCACGAAAAATCCGCCCCGTCGCCGTGGCGGCGGGGCGGATCTCGCGTATCTCCGGGGTGCGCGGTCGGCGCCGGTCAGTCGTTCCCGTTGCCCGATCCGGGGGTGGTCTTCTGGATCTGGAGCAGGAACTCGGCGTTCGACTTCGTCTTCTTCATCTTGTCGACGAGCAGTTCGATCGCCTGCTGCTGGTCGAGCGCGTGCAGCACCCGGCGCAGCTTCCAGACGACGGCGAGTTCGTCGCTGCCGAGCAGGATCTCTTCCTTACGGGTGGAGGACGCGTCCACGTCCACCGCCGGGAAGATGCGCTTGTCCGAGAGCTTCCGGTCGAGCCGCAGCTCCATGTTGCCGGTGCCCTTGAACTCCTCGAAGATGACCTCGTCCATGCGCGAACCGGTCTCGACCAGCGCGGTGGCCAGGATGGTCAGCGAACCGCCGTCCTCGATGTTGCGCGCCGCGCCGAAGAAGCGCTTCGGCGGGTAGAGCGCGGTCGAGTCGACACCACCGGACAGGATGCGGCCGGAGGCGGGGGCGGCGAGGTTGTACGCGCGGCCCAGACGGGTGATCGAGTCGAGCAGGACGACCACGTCGTGGCCCAGCTCCACCAGGCGCTTGGCGCGCTCGATGGCCAGCTCGGCGACGGTGGTGTGGTCCTCGGCCGGACGGTCGAAGGTCGAGGAGATGACCTCGCCCTTGACCGACCGCTGCATGTCGGTGACCTCTTCGGGACGCTCGTCGACGAGGACGACCATCAGGTGGCACTCGGGGCTGTTGACCGTGATCGCGTTGGCGATGGCCTGGAGGATCATGGTCTTGCCGGTCTTCGGCGGGGCCACGATCAGACCGCGCTGGCCCTTGCCGATAGGGGCGACCAGGTCGATGATGCGGGTGGTCGTCACCCCCGGGTCGGTCTCCAGGCGGAGCCGGTCCTGCGGGTAGAGCGGGGTCAGCTTCTGGAACTCGGGACGGCCCCGGCCCGAGTCCGCGCCCATGCCGTTGGCGGAGTCCAGCCGGACCAGCGCGTTGAACTTCTCGCGGCGCTCGCCGTCCTTGGGCTGGCGCACGGCGCCGGTGACGTGGTCGCCCTTGCGCAGACCGTTCTTGCGGACCTGGGCGAGCGAGACGTACACGTCGTTGGGGCCCGGCAGGTAGCCGGAGGTCCTGATGAACGCGTAGTTGTCGAGGATGTCGAGGATGCCCGCGACGGGGATCAGCACATCGTCGTCGGCGACCTGCGGCTCACCGGGGCCGAACTCGTCGCGCCCACGGCGTCCGCGGCGGTCGCGGTAGCGACCGCGCCGGCCGCGACGGCCGCCCGCCTCGTCGTCGAAGTCGTCCTGCGGACCGTTGTTCGGGGCGTTCTGACCGCTGTTCTGGCCGCTGTTCTGGCCGCCGCCGCGGTTGTCGCGCTGCTGGCGGCCGCCGCCCTGCTGGCCGCCCTGACCGCCCTGCTCGTCGCCCTTGCCCCGGCGGTCGCGCTGGCGGTCCCTGCGGTCGCCCCGGTCGCGCTCGCCGCGCTCACCGCGCTGGCCGCGGTCCTGGCGGTCGCCGCGGCGGCCCTCGGTCTCGCTCTGGGCGGTGCCGGAGGCGGAGACGGCGGCCTCGGTCTTGGTGTCGGGCTGTGCCTCGACCTTGACGTCGGCCGGCGCGTCGGCCTTGGCCTCCGTCTTGGTCTCGGGGCTGCCGGCCTGTGCGGTGGCCCTGCGACGGCGGCGCTCGCCCGCGGGCTGGTCGTCACTGGCGGGCTGGCCGGGAATGTCGATCTGCTGCTGGGCCACGGCCTGCTCGGCCTTGCCGGCCTTCGCCTCGGCGGCGGCCTCGCCCGTACGGGCCTTGGAGGTCGCGCGGCGCTTGGGCTTGGTCTCGGCGCCGTCGGCGCTGTCGGCGGCCTTGGCGGCGGGCGAGGAGCCGGCCTGCGCCTCCTTGATGACCTCGATCAGCTGGCTCTTGCGCATCCGCGCCGTGCCCCTGATCCCGAGGCCGGACGCGACCTGCTGCAACTCGGCCAGGACCATGCCGTCGAGGCCGGTGCCGGAGCGGCGGCGCCGCGCGGTGGTGCCAGTGGCAGCACCTTCGGCGGGCGCGTTGGTGTCGACACTGCTGTCGGCAGTCACGCCCATCAGATCGGTGGTGTCGCTCACGAAGGGTCCTTCCCTGGAGCGGACGTCGGCCTTCTGGCTCGGCGACCGGTTGTGCTGTCCGGCTGCGGTCCCATCTTGTGGACCGGGCCGGGGCGGTGGTCCCGCCGGGTGCGGCGGAGAAATCTGCATACGTGCATACGTGCTGTCTGCGAACGTGCATACGTGCCATGGGTCCGGCCCGAGGTCCCCCTGCTCGCCCACCGTGGGGAAAGACGGGGGGTGTCGTGCCGGTTCCGGTGCGTGCTCAAAACTGCTCAGGCAGGCTGCTCAGGCAGTTGGGGAGGCTCCCGGAAGAAGGGTGGTCCCGAAGCGGGACACGAAGCACCGCGCCTCAAAGACGTCGGTTGCAGACTTGAGGTTAACACTACCGGCTCCAACAAACATTCCCCCTCTCACTCACCGGCAATCACTTGTCACTGCGAGCCGAGCGGCAGAACGCTCGTACCCCCGGCGTCGAGAGAGAGCCGGTTCGCCGCCCATCCCTCACCCGCCAGCCGCGCGACCTTGTCGGCCGCACCGTCCTCGACCAGCGCCAGGACCGTGGGTCCCGCGCCGGAGATGACCGCCGGGACGCCGTCCGCGCGCAGCCGGTTGACCAGGGCGACGCTCTGCGGCATCGCCGGTGCCCGGTAGTCCTGGTGGAGCCGGTCCTCGGTGGCCGGCAGGAGCAGTTCGGGACGCCGGGTGACGGCTTCCACGAGCAGCGCCGCGCGACCCGCGTTGGCGGCCGCGTCCACATGGGGGACGGTGCGCGGCAGCAGCCCGCGCGCGGTCTCCGTGAGCACCGGCCTGCCGGGGACGAAAACCACCGGAACGATGGAACCGGCGGGATTCATCCGGATCGCCCGCGCCGCTCCCCCGTCCATCCAGGCGAGGGTGAAGCCGCCGAGCAGACAGGCCGCGACATTGTCGGGGTGTCCCTCGATCTCGGTCGCCAGCTCCAGCAGCGCGGCGTCGTCGAGCCGCGCGTCGCCGCCTATGGTGACCGCCCGCGCGGCGACGATCCCGGCGCAGATCGCGGCCGAGGACGAGCCGAGGCCACGCCCGTGCGGGATGCGGTTCGCGCAGACGACCTCCAGGCCGCGCGGCTGACCGCCGAGCAGGTCGAAGGCGATGCGCAGGGACCGTACGAGCAGATGGTTCTCGTCGCGGGGCAGCGTCCCGGCGCCCTCGCCCGCGATGTCGACGTGCAGCCCGGAGTCGGCGACCCGGACGACCACGTCGTCGTAGAGGCCCAGCGAGAGTCCCAGGGCGTCGAAGCCCGGACCGAGATTGGCGCTGGTGGCGGGGGTGCGCACCCGTACGGCGGCGGCGCGGAACGCGGGACCGGCCATCGCTTCGACGACTCTCCTTGACTGCGGGTTGGATTCCCGCGCGGGGTGCGGGACATACGGAACGCCCGGGGGCGGACAGAGGCATCAACACCACGCGGCATATGCGGCGGGCGGGATTGAGTACAGCCTATCGAAGGTTGGTTCCGCCGCGACATAGGGCGCACAGGAGGCGCACGATGCGTGTCGCGGGACCTCCTGTGCGCCTTTGTCGCTCTTGCCGTACTTCGGGGGCCGCCGCCGGGCCGCTCCCAGGGCGGGCGGCCCCCTGTGTCAGGACGTGAGCCCGAGCCGCTGCGCCGCGGCGACCGCGTCGATCGGCACGGTGACCGGCTGCGGCGCGCCCGCGACCGCCCAGTCCGGGTCCTTGAGGCCGTTGCCGGTGACGGTGCAGACGATGCGCTGACCGGGGTCGACCTTGCCCTCCTCGGCCGCCTTGAGCAGCCCAGCCACGGAGGCGGCCGAGGCGGGCTCCACGAAGACGCCCTCCTGGGCGGCCAACAGCCGGTAAGCGGAGAGGATCTGCCGGTCCGTCACCTCGTCGATGAAGCCGCCGGACTCGTCACGGGCGGCCAGCGCGTACTGCCAGGAGGCCGGGTTGCCGATCCGGATCGCGGTGGCGACGGTGTGCGGGTCCTTGACGATCTCGCCGCGCACGATCGGCGCGGAGCCGGACGCCTGGAAGCCCCACATGCGCGGCGCGCGTCCCGCGACGCCGTCGGCGGCGTACTCGGTGTAGCCCTTCCAGTAGGCCGTGATGTTGCCGGCGTTGCCGACGGGCAGCACATGGATGTCGGGGGCGTCGCCCAGCGCGTCCACGATCTCGAAGGCCGCGGTCTTCTGCCCCTCGATACGTGCCGGATTGACCGAATTGACCAGCGCCACCGGGTAGTTGTCGGAGAGCGAGCGGGCCAGCGTCAGGCAGTCGTCGAAGTTCCCCTCGACCTGGAGGATCTTCGCGCCGTGGACCAGCGCCTGGCCCATCTTGCCCAGCGCGATCTTGCCCTGGGGCACGAGGACAGCGCAGACCATCCCGGCGCGCACCGCGTAGGCGGCGGCCGAGGCGGAGGTGTTGCCGGTGGAGGCGCAGATGACCGCCTTGGCGCCCTCCTCCTTGGCCCGGGTGATGGCCATGGTCATGCCGCGGTCCTTGAAGGATCCGGTCGGGTTGGCGCCCTCGACCTTGAGATGCACCTCACAGCCGGTCCGCTCGGAGAGCACCTGCGCGGGTACGAGCGGCGTACCGCCCTCGCGGAGTGTGACGACCGGCGTCGTGTCCGTCACCGGCAGGCGGTGCCGGTACTCCTCGATGATGCCGCGCCACTGGTGGGTGCCCTCGCGGGTGCCATTGCTGGTCATGGGTCCCTTACTCCCCTTCAACACGCATGATGCTGGCGACACCGCGCACGGTGTCGAGCTTGCGCAGCGCTTCGACGGTCCCCGAGAGGGCGGCGTCGCGCGCGCGATGGGTGACGACGACGAGGGAAGCCTCGCCGTCTCCGTCCGGCCGGCCTTTCTGCCGGACGGTGTCGATGGATACGCCGTGCTCGGCGAAGACCGCCGCGACCTGGGCGAGCACACCCGGTTTGTCGGCCACGTCGAGGCTGATGTGATACCGCGTCACCACGTCGCCCATGGGGCTGACCGGCAGCCGGGTGTACGCGGACTCACCGGGGCCCGTCGCCCCGGCCAGCTTGTTGCGGCAGACGGCCACCAGGTCGCCGAGGACGGCCGAGGCGGTGGGTGAACCGCCCGCGCCGGGACCGTAGAACATCAGCTGTCCGGCCGCCGCCGCCTCGACGAAGACCGCGTTGTACGCCTCGCGCACGGAGGCCAGCGGATGGCTGAGCGGGATCATCGCCGGGTGGACGCGGGCGGTGACGGACCGGCCGTCGGCGGCGCGCTCGCAGATCGCGAGGAGTTTGACCGTACAGCCCATGCGTTTGGCGGAGGCGAGGTCGGCGGAGGTCACCTCGGTGATGCCCTCGCGGTGGACGTCGTCCAGCCGCACCCGGGTGTGGAAGGCGATCCCGGCGAGGATGGCGGCCTTGGCGGCGGCGTCGAAGCCCTCGACGTCCGCCGTCGGGTCGGCCTCCGCGTAGCCGAGGGCGGTGGCCTCGTCGAGCGCCTCGGAGTAGCCGGCGCCCGCGGTGTCCATCCGGTCGAGGATGAAGTTGGTCGTGCCGTTGACGATGCCGAGGACGCGGTTGACGGTGTCCCCGGCGAGGGACTCGCGCAGCGGCCTGATCAGCGGGATCGCCCCCGCGACGGCCGCCTCGAAGTACAGGTCACGGCCGTGCCGCTCGGCGGCCTCGTAGAGGGTGGTGCCGTCCTCGGCGAGCAGCGCCTTGTTGGCGGAGACCACGGAGGAGCCGTGTTCGAACGCGGTGGTGATGAGCGTACGGGCGGGCTCGACGCCGCCGATCACCTCGACCACCACGTCGATGTCCCCGCGCTTGACCAGGGCGGTGGCGTCGGTGGTGATCAGCGCGGGGTCGATACCCTCGCGCACCTTGGCGGGGCGCCTGACCGCGACCCCGGCCAGCTCGACCGGGGCCCCGATCCGCGCGGCGAGGTCGTCGGCGTGCGTCGTCATGATGCGCGCCACCTCTGAGCCGACCACACCACAGCCCAGCAGCGCCACCTTCAGCGGACGCGTACGCATCATCCGACCTACGCCTTTCATCCAACACAGCCGTTCGAGCACGAGAGATACAGCAAGCGGTACAGGATCAGTGCGATCCAGTCTCACTCACCGGACGGGACTTTCTGTCCTTCGTCCAGATTGCGAGATGTTTATTTCATTCTCCGACATCCAGACGCAGAAGATCTTCCTCCGTCTCGCGCCGGACGATCACCCGCGCCGCACCGTCCACGACGGCCACGACGGGCGGGCGCAGGGCGTGGTTGTAGTTGCTCGCCATGGCGCGGCAGTACGCGCCGGTGGCGGGGACGGCGATCAGGTCGCCGGGCGCCAGGTCGGCGGGCAGGAACGCGTCCCGTACGACGATGTCACCGCTCTCGCAGTGCTTGCCGACGACGCGGGTGAGCATCGCCTCGGCGTCGGAGCTGCGGGAGACGAGCGCGACGCTGTACTCGGCGTCGTACAGCGCGGTACGGATGTTGTCGGACATGCCACCGTCCACACTGACATACGTACGGAGTCCTTCGAGCGGCTTGATGGTGCCGACCTCGTACAGCGTGAACGCCGTGGGTCCGACGATCGCGCGCCCCGGCTCGACGGAGATCCGGGGGGTGCGCAGCCCGGCCGACTCGCACTCGCGGGTGACGATGTCGCTGAGCGCCTTGGCGATCTCGTGCGGTTCGCGCGGGGTGTCCTGCGGGGTGTACGCGATGCCGAGGCCGCCGCCGAGGTCGATCTCGGGCAGCTCGACGCCGTGCTCGTCGCGCACTTCGGCGAGCAGCCCCACGACGCGGCGGGCGGAGACCTCGAAGCCGGCCATGTCGAAGATCTGCGACCCGATGTGCGAGTGGATGCCGATCAGTTCCAGCCCGTCGAGCTGGAGGGCCCGCCGGACGGCTTCGGCGGCCTGGCCGTCGGCGAGCGCGATGCCGAACTTCTGGTCCTCGTGCGCCGTCGCGATGAACTCGTGCGTGTGCGCCTCGACGCCGACGGTGACCCGGATCTGGACGGGCTGGCGCTTGCCGAGGCGCCGCGCGACATGGGCGACCTGGACGATCTCCTGGAAGGAGTCGAGGACGATCCGGCCGACTCCGGCGTCGACGGCGCGCTCGATCTCGTCGGCGGACTTGTTGTTGCCGTGGAAGGCGATGCGCGAGGCGGGCATCCCGGCGGCCAGCGCGGTCGCCAGCTCGCCGCCCGAGCAGACGTCGAGGTTGAGGCCCTCCTCGTGCAGCCAGCGGACGACGGCGCGGGAGAGGAACGCCTTGCCGGCGTAGAACACGTCGGCGCCGGGGCCGAAGGCGTCCGCCCAGGCGCGGCAGCGGGCCCGGAAGTCGGCCTCGTCGAGGAAGTAGGCGGGGGTGCCGAACTCCTCGGCCAGCCGCGTCACCTCGATGCCGGCGACGGTCGCCACCCCGTCCTCGTTCCGGCGGACCGTGCGCGACCAGACCTTCGGGTCGAGGACGTTGAGGTCGGCGGCGGGGGCGGTGTAGTGGCCCTCGGGCAGCACGTCTCCGTGGCGGGGGCCTGCGGGGTGTGCGGAACGGCTCATGTTCGTGGCTCTCTTGCTTGTTCAGAGGTGTTCTGGGGCGTCGATGCCGAGCAGGGACAGGCCGCCGGCCAGCACGGCCCCGGCGGCGACGGCGAGCGCGAGCCGGGAGCGGTGGGCGGCCGAGGGTTTCTCGTCACCGAGCGGCAGCGGACGGGCGGTCTCCTGGAAGCGCAGGAAAGCCTCCGCGGTGTGTTCGAGATGGCGGGCGAGCCGGTCGGGCGCGCGGAGCCGGGCGGCGGCCTCAAGGACGCCGGGGTGGTCGTCGAGGGCCGTGAGCAGATCGGTGTGCGCGGGCTCGCTCCCCTCGTAACCGGGGGTGAGACGGAGCTGCCGCGCGCCCCGTTCGAGGGCCCGGGCGCGGGCGTACGCGTAGCGCACCCGGAAGAGGGGGTTGCTCTCGCGCTGGACGAGCAGCTCGGGGCCGGTGTACGGGCGGTCGTGCGCGGCGGGCCGCAGCAGCGCCCAGCGGGCGGCGTCGGGCCCGAGCCGGAGGAAGAGGTCGCGGCCGGCGGGGGCGTGGGTCACCCGGAGCGTCTCGGCGGCTCCTGGTACGACGTCCGCGTCGGCGCCCTGGGAGTGGAGCAGCGCGACGACGGTACGGGTCCAGAGGTCGGCGCGCTCCTCGGCGGCGGGCGCGAAGCGCGCGGTCGTACCGGCGAGGGCGTCGCCGTGACCGTAGCGCCTGCCCTCGCGCAGGACCGTACGGACCAGCCCGACACGCGGCCGTTCGCGGCTGCCGGGGGCCAGGGTGAAGTTCAGGAAGCCGGGGCCGGTGATCTCGACGCGTTCGACGGCCCCTTCGGCTCCGGGGGCCGAAGCGACGCGGGCGCGCAGGATCTCGGCGACCTCGCGGGGCGGTCGCCCGGCCGGGCCGGCCAGTCGCAGCGCGATGCCGGTGGCGTAGTCCCCGCTGCCGCCGGGGCGTGGCCGTTCGATCTCGACCCGGTCGGGCACGGGCCCGGGCAGGGCGTCGTCCTCGACGGCGCGGCGCACGGCGTGCCGCACGGTCCGGGAGAGTTCTGCGGGGGTCACGGGTCCAGCGTATGGGAGGGGGGTGGGCTCTTGGCGAACCGGTTTCGCGATACGGGCAGCCGCGGGCGGTCGGCTCCCGGTACGACCGGATGGGCCGGCGTCGCGTCGGGGTCGCGTCGGGGTCGGCCGCGGGCGCTTCGGGACGGCTGCGCGCGGTCGGCTGCGGGCGGTCAGCTCCGGGCTGAGCCGGCCCGCCCGGCGCCGTACCGCTCGTCGCGCGCGGGCGGTGCCTCCTGGCGGGTCAGCCGCCGCACGAGTCCGACCAGCTCCGACGGCTCGAAGGGCTTGGAGAGGAAGGCGTTCGCCCCGGCGGCGAGGCCCGCCTCCACCTCGTAGAGCGTGCAGGCGCTGACGATGGCGATGGGCAGCCTGCGGGTGCGGGGATCGGCGCGCAGCCGGGCGGCGGTGCGCACCCCGTCGAGCCGGGGCATCCTCATGTCGAGGGTGATGGCGTCGGGCCGTACGTCGTGCACCACGTCCAGGCATTCGGCACCGTCGGCCGCGGTCACGACCTCGAACCCCTCCAGTTCAAGGTTGACCCTGATCAGCTGCCGGATGACTCTGTTGTCGTCGACGACGAGCACCCGGCCCGATGCCCCGGACACCATTCGAGAG
The DNA here is from genome assembly GCF_042900885.1 of Streptomyces sp. NPDC012835. NCBI lineage: Bacteria > Bacillati > Actinomycetota > Actinomycetes > Kitasatosporales > Streptomycetaceae > Streptomyces > Streptomyces sp. NPDC012835. Next base: position 243,434 of record NZ_JBIBBW010000006.1, on the reverse strand, counting down.
TAGGTCCGAACGCGGTGCCGCGTCCGGGTTTTGCCCACTTCCACCCGGCGCGGACGGCGGGTGTGCGCCCCGGGCATAGTCTCTGCGGATGGAGCAGAACGAAGTTGTCCTCAGAGCCATCGGGATCCTGACGCAGTCGGCGGAGTGGGTCAGGACGGCGGGCTCGGAGGCCCCGGAAGCGGCGGGCGCCGCCGGGGGCCCGGAGCCGGACGGCACGCCGGGAGCCGGGCAGATCGGTTCGCTGCTCGCCGAGGTCTTCCCCTCCTTCACGGTCTCCCCCGAGGCGACCCCGCTGGAGGCGGCGCACGCGGTGACCGAGGCGGCGCTGCCCGCCGTGATGCGGCTGATCGGCGCGTTCTCGTACATCTACGCGGAGCTGGCGCGGGTCCATGACAGCGGGCGTACGGACATCACGTCGGAGGAGCTGCTGCGGGAGCTGGCGCTGCGGATGTCGCGGCCGGGCGAGTAGGCGGCGCGCCGGGGCGCGGGCGCCCGGGCCGACGGATGGCCCCTCGCGGCGTGCGGCCGGGCCGACGGATGGCCGCTCGCGGCGTGCGGCCGGGCCGACGGATGGCCGCTCGCGGCGTGCGGCCGGTCAGCTGTGGCCGGGCCGGACGGCTTCCAGGTAGGCGTAGATGGCGTCCCGGTTGCGGGCCAGGCACTCGACGCGGCGGTGGATGCGCTCCGCCTCCTCGCGCAGCAGGGCGGCCGTCTCCGGGGTCAGGCACTCCGGGTGGAGATGGATCTGGTCCGGCCTGTTCAGGAAGGGGAGAATCCGGCGGATGATCTCGGTGGTGAGGCCGGAGTCGAGCAGACCGCGGATCTGCTGGACGCGGTGGACCGCCGCTTCGTCGTAGGCGCGGTAGCCGTTGTCGGCCCGCTCGGGGTGGAGCAGGTCCTGCTCCTCGTAGTAGCGCAGCATGCGGGTCGGGACGCCGGTGCGGCGGGACAGTTCACCGATGCGCATCGCTCACTCCCCGCTGGGACAGGCTTGCCTTCACACTGATGTGAAGGTCTCACGATGGTCGCATGTCCACCGCGTCGAGCGACAGCGGCACAGCCCTGTCCACTCCGTCCCCCGCCCCCGCCCGGTCGACGAGGCTGCCCCTGGCGGGGCTGCTGGCCCTGTTCACGGCCGCGTTCACCGCCGTCATGACCGAACTGCTGCCCGCCGGGCTGCTGCCCGGGATGAGCCGGAGCCTCCAGGTGTCCGAGGGGCGGGTGGGATTTCTGGTGACGGGATACGCCGCCGCCTCGTTCGTCGCCGCGATCCCGCTGACGGCGGCGCTGCGCGGGGTGCGGCGGCGTCCGGTGCTCATCGGGGCGCTGGCCGGTTTCGCGCTCTGCAACGCCGTGACCGCTCTCTCCTCCGCGTACTGGCCGACGTTCGGCGCCCGGCTGCTGGCCGGGGTGATGGGCGGCACGCTGTGGGCGATGCTCGCGGGGTACGCGGCGCGGATGGTCCCGGCGGAGCGGCGGGGGCGGGCCATCGCGATCGTGCTGGCGGGGATCACCGTCGCGCTCTCCCTCGGCATCCCGGCGGGCACGGCGCTGGCGTCGCTGGCCGGCTGGCGTGCGGCCTTCGGGACGGTGGCGGTACTGGCGGGCGCGCTGGTGCCGTGGGTGGTCCGGCGGGTCCCGGACTTCCCGGGCGAACCGGCCGCCGAGCGGGTGCCGTTGCGTGCCATCGCCGCCGTACCGGGCATCGCCGCGGTGCTGGCCACCACGCTGCTGCTGCTCCTGGGGCACCAGACGATGTACACGTACATGGCGCCCTTCTCCGCGCACGCGGGCTTCGGCCGTACGGGACTGCTCCTGCTCGTCTTCGGCGCCGCCACGGTGGCCGGGATCTGGCTCACCGGGGCCCTCATCGACCGCCACCCGCGCGCGACGCTGCTGGCCGCGCTGGCCGCCATCGCGGCGGCACAGCTCGCGCTGGGCCTCTTCGGCGCGCGTCCGGCGGTCCTGCCGACCGCCGTCGCGGCCTGGGGGGTCGCCTTCGGCGGGGCGCCGACCCTGATCCAGACGGCCCTGGTCCGGATCTCCGGCCCGTCCCGCGCGGACGTGGCGACGGCGATGCAGACGACCGTGTACAACGCGGGTATCGCGGCGGGCTCCCTGGCGGGCGGTCTGGTCCTGGAGTCCACCGGCGCCGGCGCCCTCCCCTGGACGGCGCTGCCGCTGATCGCGGCGGCGCTGGTGGTGGTCGGGACGGCGCGGCGGCACGCGTATCCGGGGCGCTGAGAGGGCGTTACCGAGCGGTACGGGGCGCGGGGTGGGCGAGCGGATCGGACCTTGGCGACCATCGCGCGCGTTCCGCACAGGGCGGCGATGTCATCGGGCTCCGAGGTGAGCACGGTGACCGGGCCGGGGGCCGGGAGGACGGTCGCGGAGCGTACGGCGTCGATGGCGTATCTGTGGCCGTGCGGGTTCGCGGCGGCCGGAAGCGCGGCTGCCCGGCGGGCGATCTCTTCGGGGACAGGCGCGATGGCCGAGCGGGACAGTGTCCGTTCGAGGGCGGGACGCTTCATCTGCGCGTGGACGACCTCGACGAGATGGCCGCGCTCGTGATCACGTCCCCCGGCCCCGCCCCGGCAGCACCCCGATCGCCGCCACCGGGATCGCCGCCAGGGCCAGCCACACCAGCGGCCCCGGCAGCCCCGCGTCCGCCAGCGCCCCCGTCGCCGCGCTGCCCGCCAGGACGATCAGGCCGGAGGCGGAGGACAGCGCGCCCGTGTAGAGGCCGAGGCGGCCGGGGGCGGCGAGGTCGGGGAGCCAGGCGCGGGCGGCGGGGGCGATGAGCATCTGGCCGAGGGTGAGCAGCGCCACGAAGCCCGCCGCCGGGAGGAGGCCCGCCGGGCCCGTGCGGTCCGCCGGGAGCGTGGCGGCCACCAGCGCGAAGCCCGCCGACAGGAGCAGCAGCCCGGCGGCCAGCGAGCGGCGCAGGCCGAGGCGGTCCGCCGCCCAGCGGGTGACCGGGAGCTGGGTGGTGACGACGAGCAGCGAGGAGAGGGCGAACAGCCAGGCCAGCGGCGCCTGGGAGCCCGCGGCGCGCTCCACCTCCGCGGGGAGGGCGAGGTAGAGCTGGTTGTACGCCAGCAGGTAGGTCCCGTACACGGCGCACAGCGCGAGAAAGGGCCGGTCGCCGAGCATGCGCCGCACTCCGCCCCGCCCGCTCGCCCGGAGGCGGCCGGGGATGTGCTGCGGCAGCAGCCACGCGTGTCCGGCCAGGACCAGGACGAAGATCCCCGCCCCGGCGAGGCAGACCGTACGGAAGTCCACCGCCAGCAGCAGCGCCCCCAGCAGCGGTCCCACGAACGCGCCCGCCTGCCCGGCCGCGGTGAACAGCGCCAGGACCCCGGTGCGCGGCCCGCCGCCCGCCTCCTCGCGGGCCACCGCCTGCCGGGCCACCTCGGACTCGACCGCGGGCGAGAACAGCGCGGCGGCGAAGCCGATCAGCAGGACGGCGCCGATGACCGATCCCGTACGGTCCGCGTAGCCGAGCCACGCGAACCCGCCGATCCGCAGCGCGCAGCCCGCCAGCACCACGGGCCGTACGCCGTACCGGTCGGTCAGCGCGCCGCCGACCACGAACAGTCCCTGCTGGCTGAACGTCCGCAGCCCCAGGACCAGACCGACCAGCCAGCCGGCCATGCCGATCCCCGCGCCGAGGTGGTCGGCCAGGAACGGCAGTACGGCGAAGAAGCCGATGTTGAAGGCGAGTTGGGTCAGGATGAGCAGCCGCAGCAGCGGGGACAGTTCGCCCCGGAGCCCCGAGCGGGCCGGCCGCAGCGACCACGGCCACGGCCTCGGCCGGGACGCGCGGGCGCCCTCGGCCTCGCCGTCCGTCACCGCCCGGGGGCCGGTCATCCGGCGCTCCTGGGGGCCGCCGTCCCGTAGCCGCGCGGGGAGGGCTCCGGGCGCCGGTCCGGCCGCCGGCGCCACGGCCGGCCGCTGCCCGCTCGTACCCCGCCCGCCGCCGAGACCGCCAGCGCGCCCAGCAGCGCCAGTACGGCGGCCGGCGCCAGCACCGCCCAGGGCGCGCGTTCCGCGTAGGGGAGGTTCTCGGCGAGCAGCAGTCCCCACTCCGGCGACGGCGGCTGCGCGCCCAGGCCCAGGAAGCCCAGGGAGGCCAGCGCGAGCGCCACGGCGGGCAGCCGCACCAGCGCGTGCCGGGTGACGGGCGGGACGACGGCGGGCAGCAGTTCGTACCGCAGCAGATACAGCGGGCCGGCGCCGAGCGCGCGGGTGGCGCTGAGATGGGTGGTGGCGCGTTCCTGCACCAGCAGCCCGGCGGTGTGCGCGGTCAGCGGCGCCCAGGCGACGGCGGCGACCGCCAGCGCCGGGGTGTACGGGCCGCTGCCCGCGACCCCGGCGACGAGGAGTCCGGCGAGCACGGGCGGCACGGCGTTCACCGTGTCGACGGCCGCGCCCGACACCCTCGGCACCAGCCCGAGCACCACGCCGACCAGCAGCGCGGCGGCGCTCACCGCGAGGGCCACGGCCAGCGTGGTGAGCGCGCCGTGCCCCACCCGGGCCAGTACGTCGCGGCCCAGCGCGTCCGTGCCGAAGGGGTGCGCCCAGGACGGCGGGCGCAGCCGGGCCCCGGTGTCCAGCGCCAGCGGATCGCGGGTCAGCCCCGCGACGACGACGCCGAGCAGCGGCATCCCGTACCAGAAGGGCAGCAGGGAGCGGGCCGGCGCCGCCGGCCGGTGCGGTGAGGTGAGCGCGCCGTCGCGCAGGACGGGGCCCAGCAGCAGCCGGGCCGCGCCCCTGGTGGCACCGCCCGCGGCGGCGGCGAGCAGCAGGAGGGCCAGCGTGCCCGTCTGGAGCACCGGCAGGTCCTGGGCGACCGCCGCCTGGAGTGTGAGCCGGCCGAGGCCGGGAATGTCGAAGATCCGCTCCACGGCGACCGACCCGCCGGTCAGGCCGACGACGAACAGCCCGAGGTTCGGCAGCAGTCCGGGGAAGCAGCGCCGCAGCGCCTGGCGGGCGATCCGCCGTCCCGGCAGGCCGCGCGCCCGCGCCGCCAGCGCCCACGGTTCGGCGAACGCGCCGGGCAGCGCGTCGTCGACCAGCCGGCCGAGCAGCGCTCCGGCGGGCACACCGAGCGCGAGCGCGGGCAGCACGAGCCAGCGGGGCCCGTACCAGCCGAGCGCGGGCAGCCAGCCCAGCTGTACGCCGACCACGGTGGCCAGCACGGACGCCGTCAGGAACTCGGGGAGCGCGGCCAGCATCGCGGCCACACCGCCGGCGCGCGGCCCGACCGGCCGCCCCGCGGCGCCGCGCCGCAGTGTCCGGGCGCACACCAGCGCGGCCGTCACCAGCGCCGCCACCATCGCCACGCCCATGAGCAGCAGCGATACGCCGAGGGCCTGGCCGACGGCGGGCAGTACGGCGCTCCCGGAGATCCAGGAGTGGCCGGCGTCGCCGTGGGCCAGGTCGCCGAGCCACTGCCCGAGCAGCCGCAACGGCCCGGCGTCCAGGCCGAGTTGGTCGCGCACCGCCGCCAGCGCCTCGGGGCTGGGGTCGCGGTCGGCGGACCGTGCCCGCAGGACGGTCAGCGCGGGGTCGGTGCGCGCGAGCCACGGCAGCAGGCCGATGGCGCACAGCAGCCCGCCCGCGAGCACGGCGCGCCACAGGGCCGCAGCGCCCGGCCGGGATATGCGGGCCCGGGAGGTACGGGACACGGCTCAGCGCCGGGTGCCGGTGGCGACGACGGTGCGCTCGTACGGGTCGAGGAGGACACCGCTCACCGCGGCGGAGACGCCGAGGATGTTGCGCTGGTGCACGAGCGGGACGACCGCGTCCGTGCCCAGGATGGTGGCCTCGGCCGCCATCGCGGCGTCCTGCCGCTTCTCCGGGTCGGCGATGGCTGCGGCGGTGGCGACGGCCTTGTCGACGGCCTTGTCGCAGAGCCGCGCCAGGTTGTACGTGCCGTCGCAGGTGTAGTCGCCGGCGAGGACGGAGACGGGGTCGCCCGTGTCGAGCATGGTGTTGCGCGCGCCGACGAACGCGTCGAACTTCCCGGCCAGCGCGTCGCCCTCGATGCGTGAGGACTCCCGTACGGTCAGCGTCACCTTGAAGCCGGCCTTCTCCAGTTGCTGCTGGAGCACCTGCGCGACCTCGGGCAGTTCCGGCCGGTTGTCGTAGGTGGCGAGCCGGACGGTGGTGCCGTCGGCCCGGGCGGCCGAGGCGCGTCCGGTGGGCGGCAGACGCTTGGCCGCCGCCCAGTTCAGCGCGGGTCCGAAGATGCCCTGGCCGGGGTCGGCGTATCCCTCGTAGACGTTCTCGGCGAGGACGGAGGTGTCGATCGCGGCGCGGGCGGCGGCCCGCAGCTTCGGATCGGTGAAGGGGCCGGAGGCGGTGTTGAGATGGAGGCTGGTGGTGCGGGCGGTGGGGATTTCCCGGCCGGTGCCCTTGGCGAGGGAGGAAGCCTGCGCGACCGGGAGCGCCTCGGCTATGTCCTGCTCGCCGGTGCGCAGCGCGTTGGCGCGGGCGGTGCCGTCGGCGATGAACGTGGCGTCGATGCCGGACGCCAGGGCCAGGCCGCCCCAGTAGTCGTCGTAGCGGTCCAGGGTGGCGGAGGAGGAGCCGTTCACCCGGGTGAGGGTGAAGGGGCCGGTGGCGTGGCCGACCGGGTCGGCGGCGCCCTTCGCGCCGTACGCCTTCGGGGACAGGACGGCGAGGCTGGGCCCGGCCAGCCGCAGCGGCAGTACGGGGTCGGGCTGCGCGGTCGTGACCCGGATCCGGCGGTCGCCGTCCGCGCGGGCGGTCAGGGTGGTCCCGGCGAGCGCGGCGGGCGCGGGGCCGGCCTGCGCGGCGTGGGTGAGGGCGGTGGCCGCGGCGGACGCGGTGACCGGCGTCCCGTCCTGGAAGCGGGCGTCGCGCAGCGTGAACAGCCAGGTGCGGGCGGACTGCTTGGTCCAGGACTCGGCGAGCGCGGGGGCGGCGGCGCCGTTCCCGTCGAGCTTCGTCAGCCCCTCGGTGACGCCGAGCCGGCTGAGGAGGGTCGCGTCGGCTCCGTACGGGGAGAAGGACTCGGCGGGCGGGAAGGCCAGCGCGACCCGCAGCCGTTTGCCGCCGGCGGAGTCCGCCGCGGGGTCCGAGGAGCCGCCGGAGGCGAAGCAGCCGGAGAGCAGCGGGGCGAGCAGCAGGCCGGCGGCCCACCGGTGGCGTCGGACGGAGCGCATGATCCTCGTTCTCTGTTCTCTGCGGGTCTGTGCGTGACACACCGGCCACGGGAGCGTGGCGCGAGCGGCCACCGGCGGAACGAACGAGAGATTACATGGCAACCGTTTTCATCAGCTGATCGGTACCTCGAAGTGCACGATCCCCTGCCCGCCGCCCGCGATCTCCTCGCGCTCATCACACACCGCCTTGCCCATCGAGCGCCAGAACGCCTCGGCGCCGGGCACCGCCGGATCGGTGTGCAGATAGACCGAGCGGTATCCGCCGTCCGCCGCCGCGAACGCCACCAGTTCACGCACCAGCGCCCGGGCGAGACCCTGGCGGCGATGGCCGGGACGGGTGTAGACGCGGCGCAGCTGAGCCGTCTCGCCGGACGGGTAACGCTCGGCCATCCAGGGCGGGTTGGGGGGATGGACCGGTCCGCGGGAATCGAGCGCGGCGACGGCGGCGACTTCGCCGTCGCTCTCGTCGAGGGCGACGAGCAGGGTGTGCCGGGGCGGGGTCAGATACGCGCCGGCCAGGTCGATGATGTCGGCGTGCCAGCGCGGCACGTAGCCGGTTTTGAAGTCGCGGTAGACGGTGTCGAGCATGACGGCGCGCGCGGCGTCGATGTGGTCGGCGGCGGCCGTACAAATGCGGTAGCTGGGCACTTGCGCATCATACGCATTAAGCCTCGGATGCCTGCGGGTGCCCTCGGCCGGACGGCGCGGAGCCGTCAGCCGGCCGCCCGGACCGTGCCGAGGAAGCGGACGTGCGGCCGGCCGTCGGGACCGTCCGGGGTGACGGTGGCGCGTACGCCGTAGACGGCCGCGATGAGCTGCTCGGTGAGGGTCTCCCGTGGCGTGCCGCCGGCCACGACGCGGCCGTGCTGGAGCACCACGACCTGGTCGCAGTACATCGCCGCGAGATTCAGGTCGTGCAGGGCGATGACGGTGGTGACGGGGAGCGTGGCGACCAGGTTCAGCAGGTCCAGCTGGTGCTGGATGTCGAGGTGGTTGGTCGGCTCGTCCAGCAGCAGTTCCCGGGGCTCCTGGGCGAGCGCGCGGGCGATCTGCACGCGCTGGCGCTCGCCGCCGGACAGGGTGTGCCAGGACTGGCCGGCCCGGTCGGTGAGTCCGGTCCGTTCCAGGGCCGTACGCACCGCCTCGTCGTCACCGGCCGACGCCGGCGTCCACGCGCGGCGGTGCGGGACACGGCCGAGGCGTACGACTTCACGCACGGTCAGCTCGACCTGCGTACCGGCCTGCTGCTCGACGACCGCGACCTGGCGGGCGATCGCCCTGCGGCCGATGTCGGGGAGCGGGCGGCCGTCCAGGGTGACGACGCCGGAGGCGGGGGCGAGGACTCCGGCGAGCAGCCGCAGGAGGGTGGACTTGCCGGAGCCGTTCGGCCCGAGCAGCCCGAAGGTGGAGCCGGGCGCGGGCGCGAGGCCGACGCCGTCGAGGATGAGCCGGCCGCCGGCGGTACGGGAGACGCGCTCGGCGCGCAGACCACTGCGCGGGGCGTTCATGACGCGACGCGCCGCCCTCGGTAGAGGACCAGTACGAACGCCGGTACGCCGATCAGGGACGTCACCACGCCCACCGGTACCTCCTGCGGGTCGAGCACGGTACGGGCCAGGGTGTCGACCCAGACCAGGAACACCGCCCCGGCCAGGGCCGTCACCGGCAGCAGCCTGCCGTGTCCCGGGCCGACCAGCGCGCGGGCGGCGTGCGGCAGCACGAGACCGACGAAGCCGATCGCCCCCGCCGAGCTGACCAGCGCCGCCGTCAGCAGGGCCGTCACGCAGAGCAGCACCAGGCGGGTACGGGCGACGGAGACGCCGAGTGTGGCGGCGGCCTCCTGCCCGAACGCGAACGCGTCGAGGGTCCTGGCGTACCCGCCGCACACCAGCAGCGCGAACGCGAGCACCGCCGAGCAGACCCACACATCGGTCCAGCCCGCGCCGCTGAGCGAGCCGAGCAGCCAGAACAGCACGCCGCGCGTGGTCTCCGCGCTGGCCGACGTCATGACGACGAAGGAGGTGAGCGCGGAGAACAGCTGCATCGCCGCGACCCCGGAGAGCACCACCCGGTCCGTCGTCCCGCCGAGCGTGTGGCTGAGCACCAGCACCATCGCGAACGAGCAGAGGGCGCCCAGGAACGCGCCGCCGGAGACGGACAGCGCGCCGCCGCCCGTCCCGAGGACGACGACGAGCACGGCGCCGGTGGAGGCGCCCGAGGAGACGCCGAGGACGAACGGGTCGGCGAGCGGGTTGCGCAGCAGCGCCTGCATGACCGCCCCGCACACCGCGAGCCCGGCGCCGCACACGGCCGCGAGCAGGGTGCGCGGCAGCCGCAGGTTCCATACGATCCCGTCGCGGATCGGGGAGAGCCGGGACTCGCCCCAGCCGAGATGCCCGGCCACCACGGACCAGACGTCACCGACGCGGATCTGCGCCGGACCGATGGTGATGGCGACCGCGACGGAGGCGACCAGCGCGGCGAGCCCGCCGAAGCACAGGAGCAGCGCGCGCGGGCTCCCCGGCCCCCACAGGCTCCGCAGGCCGCGCGCGGGCACGCCGGTCACGGCCGTACCGGCGCCGGGGTCCAGGACGGCGTCCCGCTCCCGCTCCCGCTGGGCGGTCACTTCGCGGGCACGTACGAGCGCAGGGCGGCGGCGACCTTCTCGACGCCTTCGACCGTGCGGATGCTCGGGTTCATGGCCTGGCCGCTGAGCAGCACGTACCGCTTGTTCCTGACCGCGTCCATCTCCTTGGTGACCGGATTGGACTCCAGGAACTCGATCTTCTTGGCGGCCGTCTCCGCGGTCTGCGACTTGCGCGTGAGGTCGCCGATCACCAGGAAGTCGGGGTCGCGGTCGGCCACCGTCTCCCAGTTGATCTGCGGCCACTCGTCGTGGGTGTCGTCGAAGACGTTCTTCGCGCCGACGGCGTCGGTGATGATGCCGGGGGCGCCGCAGCAGCCGGCCATGTACGGGGAGTCGGAGTTGGCGAACCAGTAGAGCAGGGTGACCTTCCCGGTCTTCGCCGCGTCCAGCCCCGCCGTCGCCTTCGCCATCCGGGCCTCAAGACCGGCGACGACCTTCTCGCCGCGCTCCTCGACGCCGAAGACCTCGGCCAGGTCCCGTACCTCGCCGTAGATGCTCTCCATGGCCAGCGGGGTGGACCGGGCGCCGTCGGTGCCCACGGTCTTGTCGTTCTTGGTGCAGTCGGCGGGCGAGATGTACGTGGGCACCCCGAGCTTCTCGAACTGCTCCCGGGTGGCCACGCCGCCCTTGCCCAGCGTGGACAGGAACGAGGAGGCGACGAAGTCGGGCTCGGTGTCGAGGACCTTCTCGAAGGAGGGGTTGTTCTCCGCGATCCTGGGGACCTCGGCGTTGGCCTTCTCCAGCCCCTTCATCAGCGGGTCGGTCCAGGTGGCGGTCCCGGCCATACGGTCCGCCAGGCCGAGGGAGAGCATGATCTCCGTCGTGCCCTGGTTGAGCGAGACGGCACGGCTGGGCGGCGCGTCGATCCGTACCTGCTGTCCGCAGTTCTCGACGGTACGCGGATACCCGGCCGCCTCGCCCTTGGCGCCCTTCCCCGTGGCCGCCGCTTCGCCCTGTCCCTGACCGCCTCCCCCGCAGGCGGTCAGGGACAGGGCTCCGGCGAGGAGCAGGGCGCTGAGAGCGACGGGACGGAGCGGGCGCGCGATCGGCACGGTGGTTCCTCTGCGTTCGAGGGCCCATGCGCGGAGCCCGTTCGTACGGTGCTCCCCCGCCACCTGAAAGGACGGGGGTGGCCAGCAGGTCTTCGGACTCGGGTTCCCCCGGACGCGACGCCTTCCCGGACGGCTGCCGCCCAGTGGCCGATGCCACGCCCGTCACCCTCACCGCTGCGCGTCAGCTCCGGATTCCCACCGGATTCCCTGACCCACGTACATGGGTTCGACTGGCCTCGGCAAGCTATCACAGCCGAAAAACACCCCCGCCGAGCCTGTTTCCACAGGTGATCCGGGTTGCCGGGCGCCTCCGGCCGCCGCCCGTCGGAGGCGTGGCCGAACGCGGGCCCCTCTGTCGGAGGACCCGGCGTCTCCCCCGGCCGGACTGTGGATGACGGACGTGGGCGCCGGGCCCTGCCGCAAGTTCTCGCCGCCGCAGCCGAGTTGACGGCGCCGCGCCCGCGTCGGCGCTCCAGGGCCGCGCCCGCGCCCGCCCGCGGAACCTGGCGCGCGGTCACTCGCGGCCACACCCGCCCGCGCATACGCGAAGACCCCGGCCTCAGCGTTTCCGCTGGTGACGGGGTCTTTGGGCACCTCATACAAGGTGCCCCCGGCAGGATTCGAACCTGCGCACACGGCTCCGGAGGCCGTTGCTCTATCCCCTGAGCTACGGGGGCGCTTCGCCGTCTTGCCTGGCGACGTGGGAAACCTTACCAGCTTCGACGGGGTGGCCGTGAACAGGTATTTCGGCTCAGGCGGAGGCGCGTTTGGCGCGGGTGGTGGGGGCCTTCTTCGACGTGGTGTTCTTCTTGGCCGCAGCCGTCTTCCCGGTGGACTTGGCGGCGGTCTTGCCCGCCGTGCGCTTGGCGGACGCCGTCTTCTTCGCGGGGGTCTTCTTCGCCGCCGCCTTCTTGGCCGGCCCCCGCTCGCGGTCCGTGAGGTGGGTGACCTCGGCCTCGGCGGATCCGCCGTCCTCGCCACGGGACTTCTGGGCCGCGCGGACGCTGTTCTCCAGGGCGGCCATCAGGTCGATGACCTTGCCGCCCCCGTCGTCCGCCGGAGCGCGGCGCGGGGCCGGTTCGCCTTCGGACTTGGCCGCGATGAGTTCTTCCACGGCCTCGCGGTAGTCGTCGTGCAGGGAATCGAGGTCGACCGAGCCGAGGGTGTCCATCAGGGCGTCGGCCAGGTCGAGTTCGGCGTCGCGCACGGTCACGTCGGTCTCGGGGGCGACGCCCTCGGGGGCGCGGATCTCGTCCGGCCAGAGCAGGCCGTGCATGACGATGACGTCGTCGACCACCCGGAGCATGCCGAGCCGCTCGCGCCCGCGCAGCGCGAACTTGGCGATCGCGACCTTCTCGCCGCGCTTCAGCGCCTCCCGCAGCAGCGTGTACGGCTTGGCCGCGGGCACACCGCTCGCCGAGAGGTAGTACGCCGTGTCCATCTGGAGGGGGTCGATCTCGCTCGCGGGGACGAACGCGACGATCTCGATCGTCTTCGCCGTGGGCAGCGGCAGGGCGGCGAGGTCCTCGTCGGTGATCGGGATCATGACGCCGCCCGCGTCCTCGTACGCCTTGCCGATCTCCGGCGCCGTCACCTCCTCCCCGTCCAGTTCGCAGACCTTGCGGTAGCGGATCCGGCCGCCGTCCTCCTTGTGGATCTGGCGGAAGGAGATCGAGTGGTTCTCGGTGGCGTTGACCAGCTTGATCGGGATGCTGACCAGCCCGAAGGAGATCGCGCCGTTCCATATGGATCGCACGTTCCATCCCTTTCCTCACGTAATCATGGGATTCTCATCGTATGACGCCTATCACAGAGGTGGCGGGGCGAAGCCTGGCGCTCAGCAATCTGGAGAAGGTCCTGTACGCCGCCACCGGCACCACCAAGGGCGAGGTCCTGCACTATTACGCCCGTACGGCGGCCCCTCTGCTGGCCCATCTCGCGGACCGGCCCGTCTCCTTCCTGCGCTACCCCGACGGCCCCGACGGCCAGCGTTTCTTCACCAAGAACCCGCCGCCCGGCACCCCCGGCTGGGTACGGATCGCGGAGGTGCCCAGGAAGTCGGCGGACACCGGCAGACAAGTGGTGGTGGCGGATCTGGCGACGCTGATGTGGGCGGCCAACCTGGTGGTGGAGTTCCACACCCCGCAGTGGCTCGCGGACGCGCCGGGCGTCGCCGACCGGCTGGTCCTCGATCTGGACCCCGGCGCGCCCGCCGATGTCGTCGAGTGCTGTGCGGTGGCCCGCTGGCTGCGCGGGCGGCTGGGCGAGGACGGCCTGAGCGCGTATGTGAAGACGTCGGGCTCGAAGGGGCTGCATGTGCTCGTACCGCTGGTGGGGACGCCGTCCCCGGAGGTCTCCGCGTACGCGAGGGAGCTGGCCGTCGAGGCACAGGAGGCGATGCCGGAGCTGGTCGTGCACCGGATGAAACGGGCGCTGCGACCGGGGAAGGTCTTCGTCGACCACAGCCAGAACGCGGCCGCGAAGACGACGGCGGCGCCCTACACCCTGCGCGCCGGGCCGGAACCGACCGTCTCCACCCCTCTGACCTGGGACGAGATCGAAGGCTGCACGGACGCCCGGCAGCTGGTCTTCGGGCCTGCGGAACTCGCGGACCGGCTGGAACGGTACGGGGACCTCCTCGCCCCGCTCCTCGCCCCCGACCGGGCCGGGCGGCTGCCCTGACGCGTCACCCGCCCGGCGACCGGGAGCGCGAGCGCGGCGCACCCGGCGGCGCGGCGGGGCCCCGGGCGCGGTGGCGGGCCCGGAGGCGGGGCCCCTGGGCACAGGGCGGGCACCGGGGCACGACTGTGCGACTACCACCGGCCATGAAATGCGACTTAATGCAAGTTTCTCACCATAAAGTGACAGAACTGCATAGATCGTTCGGCCCAGGAGCGTCTTGCCCCCTCGCCTCGTCGTAGCCGGAACAGCGCTGGCCGCCACCGCCGCGCTGGCCCTGGCCCTGTCCGCGTGCGCCGGGCAGAGCGGCCTGCTCAGCGCGGGTCCGACGCCGACCGCGATCGGACCGGTACGGCTGTGGCCCGCGCTGCCCCCCATCTCGGCGCCGCCCCTCGACTTCGGGGAGAGCACCCGCGAGCGCGTCCCGGGCGTCACGGTCGCCCACCAGGACATCGGCGCCGTGAGCCCGGTCGCCGTCGTACGGGCGGAGGCCGCCGCCCACCCGGACGACCTCACGGGCGTCGACGGGCTCCCCCGGGAGACCGTCGCGCGGCTGGCCGACTGCGCGGAGGACCGGGAGAACGCGCGGGCCGGGGAGGGGGCGCGACGCGGGAAGGGGTGCCCGGTCCTGCGGGCCTACCACCACGATCTGACGGGGGACGGCCGCGACGAGCTGATCGTCGGGATCGAGCTGCCCTACCAGCAGCTCGCCGTGCGCTGCTACACCGCCGAGAAGGGCGGGCTCATCCGGATCATGTCCACCTCCGACCAGGTCGTGGGCGCCGAACTGGCCGGCCGGGACCTGGTCCTGCGCGTCGTCTCGGCGGGCATCCCCGGGTACGAGTACCGGACGGCCTGGTCCTGGGACGGACACCGGGGGACGATGCTGCCCACCCGGGACGAGATCGTCCCGGCCGCGACTCCCGTGCCCCGGCGCGGGGGCGGTCGGCCGGGGCCGTCCCGGTCGGCAGGACCGGGGGATCGCCCGGCCGGGCCGGGCCAGAGCACGGCACCTTCCGGGCCGGGAGCCCACGCGGCACCACCAGGACCACCAGGACCACCAGGACGGCCCGGGCGGCCCGGACGGCCCGGACCCGGCGGACCGCCCGGACCCGCTGGACCCACAGCCCCCGCAGGACTCGCCACGCCCACAGCCCCCACAGCGCCCACGGATCGGCAGGGCACGGCCCAAGGCCGGCCCAGCGTCGGTGGCCCCCCGCTGAGCCATGTGGGCCACCACGCCCTCCTCGCCGGCTCCGACCACGTGAGCCGCCCATGAGGCCCCGGCCGCGCGTCCGGCTGCCCGCCTGGAGCGCCACCCTCACCTGGAAGGCCGCCGTGTTCATCACGGTGATGTGCTGCGCGCTGGCGGCGCTGCTCGGCGCGCTCGTCCATGTCTCCGTCACCCGTCAGACCGTCAGTTCCGCGCGCGACAAAGCTCTCTCCCGGCTGAACCTGGTCACACAGACGTACGAGGCCGGTGAGCCGCTCCCCCGCTTCGCCGGGCTGGACGCGCCGGGGCTGCCCCGGCCGCTGCGCGCGCTCGCCCTGAAGGGCCGGCGCGGCACGATGGTCGCGGAGTTCGACGGGCACCCCACCATGTGGGCGGCCGGGCCGGCCGACGGCAGGGCGCTCGCCGCCCGGGTCGACTACACACTCAGCCAGAGCACCATCACCAACCTGGACCGGGCGATCCTCGGCTCCTCCGCCCTCGCCATCGGCGCCACGCTCCTCGTCGGCGCCTTCGCCGTCACCCGGGTGACCCGGCGGCTGCACCTGACGGCGCGGGTGGCGCGGCGGATCGGCGCGGGCGATCTCGACGCACGGGTCAACGACCCTCGCGCGAAGGGCCGTTCACGCCAGGACGAGGTGACCACGGTCGCGGTGGCGCTGGACACGATGGCCTCGACGCTCCAGGACAAGCTGCTCAGTGAGCAGCGCTTCACCGCCGATGTCGCCCACGAGCTGCGCACCCCGCTGACCGGGCTCTCGGCCGCCGCCGAACTGCTGCCCGAGGGCCGGCCGACCGAGATGGTGCGGGAACGGGTACGGACCATGCGCACGCTCACCGAGGACCTGCTGGAGATCTCGCGCCTGGACGCCCGTACGGAGCAGGTGGATCTCGCCGTCCACCCGCTCGGGCCGCTGGTCGAGGGGGTGGTGCGGGCCTCGGGCGCGCGGTGCGAGGTACGGATCGTGCGCGACGCCTCGGTGGAGACCGACCGGCGGCGGCTGGAGCGGGTGCTCGGCAACCTCGTCGCCAACGCGGACCGGCACGGCAGGCCGCCGGTGGTGCTGACCGTGGACGGGCCGACCGTGACCGTACGCGATCACGGCGCGGGCTATCCGCCGTATCTGCTGGAGCACGGGCCGCAGCGGTTCCGCACGGAGGGCGGCGCCAAGGGGCACGGGCTGGGGCTGACCATCGCGGTCGGCCAGTCGGCGGTGATCGGGGCCGAGCTGGTGCTCGGCAACGCGCCGGACGGCGGGGCGCTGGCGCGGCTGACGCTGCCCGAGTACGCGTCCGGTCGCGGTGGCGCGCGGGACCCGGCCGGGCCGGGGGACCACCCGCCGTAAAAAATGCGGACCTTGGACACCCGACCTAGCGTGAACCCGCGAGGTCGGCCCACCGCACGGCCGTCGTCCCGCACCGCAGGTCCCAGACACACAGACACACAAACACACAGGCACTCAGGCACACAGGCAACCCAGGACACACCAAGGACACAGGAGTCCCCATGCACGTGCGTTCCCTCGGCCGCACCGCCGCCACCCTCGCCGTCACCACCCTCGCGGCGACGGCTCTCGGCCTCACCGCCGTCGCCCCCGCGAACGCCGCCCCCGCGAACGCCGCACCCGCCACGTCCGTCCGGGCGGCGGCGCCCGGCGAGTACCTGGGCGAGGTCACGGCCAGGACCGGACTGCTGCTCCACGACAAGCCGTACCGCAGCGCCCGGATCGTCGGCTCGGTCGAGTACGGCCAGATCGTCCACATCTTCTGCCGGGTCCAGGCCGACGACGTCGAGGGCAACAGCAACTGGTACCTCCTCGCGGACGGCCGCTGGGCCTGGGCGTCGGCCAAGTACATCCGCAGCATCGGCGCGGTCCCGCACCTCTGCTGACCGCGCTCCTCCCCACCCGCACCAGCACCCCGCGCCCGCCGGGGCGGCATGCCTTACGCGCCCACGCGACCGGAAAGCCCGCATAGCCGGGCATAAGGCATGCCGCCTTGCTACGTTGCCGGACATGACCGCAACGACGGCGGACGCTCCCCCGCCCGCGCCACGCCTGCGCAAGCGTCGCGGCGTCGAACTCTCGCTCCTCGTCTGCGCCGTCCTCATCTCCGTCTTCGGCTACATCAGCGTCGGTCTCGGCGCGAACCACGCCCTGCCGCCCGACGCGGCCGCGTACGGCGCTGGCCTCGGGGCGCTGGCCCTCCTCGCGCATCTCGCGGTCCGGCTGCGCGCCCCCTACGCGGATCCGCTCCTGCTGCCCATCGCGCTCCTGCTCAACGGCCTTGGCCTGGTGCTCATCTACCGGCTCGACCTGGCGACCCCGGGCGACCGGGCCGCGCCCACCCAGCTGATCTGGTCGACGCTGGGGGCCGCGCTGTTCATCGCCGCCGTCGTCTTCCTGCGCGACCACCGGGTCCTCCAGCGCTACGCCTACCTCTCGGTGGCCACCGCGCTGGTCCTGCTGATCGTGCCGATCTTCTTCCCCGCCGTGAACGGCGCGAAGATCTGGATCAGGGTCGGTGGATTCTCCATCCAGCCGGGCGAGTTCGCCAAGGTGCTGCTCGCGGTCTTCTTCGCGGCCTATCTCGCCGCCAACCGCAACGCGCTGGCGCACACCGGCCGCAGGATCTGGCGGCTGCAACTGCCCACGGGGCGGGTGCTCGGCCCGCTCGTGGCCATCTGGGCGCTCAGTGTCGTCGTCCTCGTGCTCGAACGCGACCTGGGCACCTCGCTGCTCTTCTTCGGACTCTTCGTGATCATGCTGTACGTCGCGACCGGCCGCACCGGGTGGATCGCGGTCGGGCTGCTGCTCGCGGCCGTCGGGGCGTTCGCCGTCGGCTCGCTCGAACCGCATGTGCACAGCAGGGTCGAGGACTGGCTCGACCCGTTCGCCTCCATCGAGGCGGGGCGCGGGCCCGGTCAGCTCGCCCAGTCCCTCTTCGCGTTCGCGGCCGGCGGGATGCTCGGCACCGGTCTGGGCCTCGGCCGGTCGATCCTGATCGGCTTCGCCGCCAAGTCGGACTTCATCCTGGCGACAGCGGGCGAGGAGCTGGGGCTGGTCGGGCTGACCGCGATCTTCATGCTGTACGCGCTGCTCGTCGCGCGCGGCTTCCGTACCGGGCTCTCCCTGCGCGATCCGTTCGGCCGGCTGCTGGCGATCGGCCTCTCCTCGATCCTCGGCCTCCAGGTCTTCGTCATCGCGGGCGGGGTGATGGGGCTGATCCCGCTCACCGGCATGGCGATGCCCTTCCTGGCGCAGGGCGGCTCGTCCGTCGTCACCAACTGGGTGATGGTGGCGCTGCTCATCCGGCTCAGCGATTCGGCGCGCAGACCGTGCCCGCAGGAGGACGCGCGATGACCCGATACATCCGGCGGACCGCCGTCTTCTTCCTGCTCCTGCTGGCCGCCCTGCTGGTCAACTCGGCCCGGATCCAGGTGCTCGACGCGGACTCGCTCGACCACAACCAGGGCAACCGCCGCGACACCGTGGCCCGTTACGCGCGACCGCGCGGCCCGATCCTGGTGGACGGCGAGCCGGTCACCGGCTCCCGGGACACCGGACAGCCGCTGCGCTACGAGCGCACGTACCGGCACGGCCCGCTGTACGCGCCGGTCACCGGCTACGCCTCCCAGACGTACGGCACGACGCTGCTGGAGTACGCCGAGGACCCCGTCCTGTCCGGTACGGACCCGCTGCTCGCCCCGTTCCCCTTCTGGAACGACCTCACCCGCGGCCGCAGCCCCGGCGGCAAGGTCGCCACCACCATCAGGGCGTCGGCGCAGCGCGCCGGATACGAGGGGCTCGCGGGGCGGCGCGGCGCGGTCGTGGCGATCGAGCCGTTCAGCGGCCGGATCCTGGCTCTGGTGAGCAGTCCGTCGTACGACCCGGAACTGATCTCGGGTACGGGTACGGCGGTCACCGACGCGTGGACCGGGCTGAACGACGAGGCCGCGCAGCCGATGCTCAACCGGGCGATCCGGCAGACGTATCCGCCCGGCTCGGCCTTCAAGATCGTGACGGCGGCGGCGGCGCTGGACGCCGGGACGGTCACCGATGTCGACGCCCCGACCGGCATCCCGGAGCCGTACGTCCTGCCCGGGACCGGCACCACCCTGCCCAACGAGGCGGAGGGGTGCGACGAGGCGTCGCTGGAGTACGCGATCAGATGGTCCTGCAACACGGTGCTGGCCGGGCTCGGGGTGGAGACCGGGCTCTCCGCGATGGTGAAGTCGGCGGAGAGGTTCGGCTTCAACGACTCCGGGATCAGGATCCCGTCCGGAGTGGCGGCCTCGAACTTCGACACGAAGATGAGCGACGACCAGCTGGCGCTGTCCTCGATCGGGCAGTTCGACACCCGGGCCACCCCGCTCCAGATGGCGATGGTCGCCTCGGCCGTCGCCAACGGCGGGGAGCTGAAGTACCCCTTCCTGGTGGACCGCACGCTCGCCTCGGACGGCGACACACTGACCCGCACCGGGGAGCGGACCTACCGGCGGGCGATGAACCCGCTGACCGCGAACCGGCTGCGGCGGATGATGATCGACGTCGTCGAGAACGGCACGGGTGCCAACGCGGCGATCGACGGCGCGACGGTGGGTGGCAAGACGGGGACGGCGCAGCACGGGGTGAGCAACTCCGGTACGCCGTACGCCTGGTTCATCGCCTGGGCGCAGGCGGGCGACTCGGGCCGGCCCGCCGTGGCGGTGGCGGTGGTCGTGGAGGACGCGGAGGCGGACCGGGCGGACATCAGCGGCGGCGGCGACGCGGCGCCGATCGCGCGGGCGGTGATGGAGGCGGCGCTGGACGGCTGATGCGGGCGGGGGGGTGTACGGGGACGGGGGCGGAGGGGTGTACGGGGGCGGGGGTACGGGGGGGCGGGGGTACGGGGGTACGGGGGTACGGGCACGGTCGTGGGCGCGGACACAGTGGTGTGCGGCCGGGCGCGGGCACGGCCGCCGGGGCGTGGTCGGCCGGTTCCCGGGTCGCCTACCCCAGCGGCTCGCGGCGGGCGCGCCATATCGCCGGGACACCGCCCAGCCCGGTGCGGGCCGCGACGATGCCCCCCGTGATGGCGCAGGTGGTGTCGGTGTCGCCCCCGCCCTCCGCCGTGGCCCAGAGCGCCGCCGCGAGGTCGTCGCGGTGCCTGGCCGCCGTCCACACCGCGAAGGGGACGGTGTCGTCGGCGCGGATGCGGCTTCCGCTGCCGAGGAGTTCGGCGGCGGCTCGGGGCTCGGTGGTGAAGGGGAGTTCCGCGGCGCGTGCCAGACCGTCCCGTACCGGCCCCTCCGGGGTGGCCTCGGCGACCGCCGCGACGGTCAGCGCGGACCGTACGGACAGGGCGGCGGCCGTCGCGACCGCGACCGCGCCCGCGACGGCCTGCGGGTGGGCGTGGGTCACCTCGGCCGAGCGCGCGGCCTGTTCGGCGACGAGGCCGAGGTCGGCGGCGAACCGGGCCCCGAGGGGCGCGACCCGCATGGCGGCGCCGTTGCCGAGGCTGCCCTCGCCGTCGAACAGCCCACCGGCGAGGGTGCGCCAGCTCTCCGGTTCCCCGAGGAGCGCGGGCAGCAGCAGGTGCATGCCGTATCCGTAGCCACGGCCCGGATCGGCCTCGAAGGTGAGGGCGAAGGCGAGCGCCAGCCGGTCCTGATCGATGGCGCCGCACTCGTCGAGGACCCGGTGGACCGCGAGGGCCATGGCGGTGTCGTCCGTCCAGGGCCACTCACCCTCCGGCGGGGTCTTCCTGGCTCTGATCTCGGCGTACGCGCGCTCGGGCGTACGGAAAAGGGGGAACCAGCGTTCGCCGAAGGCGTCGCCCAGCGCGAGCCCTTCGAGGCTGCGCAGGGCGGCGGCGCGGTCGGCCGGATGGCCACCGTGGCGGTGGCCGTGGCCGGAGGCGCTGTGGGGGTCCGGGTTTCGGGCGGTCATACCGGCCATCGTGTCGCGTACCGACGTCTCCGTGCCGCACCATTCCCTCGCATATCCAGTGTAGGGGTGCGGAAGGGCCGATTCCGTCCTCCTGGTGGACGATTTCCCGCCGTGCGGGGGCAGTTACCTTGTCTTCCATGCCAACTCCCCTCTCCTTTCCCTCACTTCTTCATGCCCGCGACCACGGCGGCGACGGCCCGCCGCTCGTCCTCCTGCACGGTGCGGGCCGCTCGCTCGCCGACTGGGACGCGGTGGCGCCTCTCCTCACGCGCCGGCACCGGGTGCTCGCGGTCGACCTGCCGGGCCACGGGGGCTCCGAACACGCCGAGGGGCCCTGGTCGTTCGATACCACCGTCGCCGCGATCGAGCGGCTGCTCGTCGCGTACGGCGTGCCGGAGGCCGTCCCCGTGGGTCACTCCCTGGGCGGCCTGGTCGCGCTGCGGTACGCGGCCCGGCACGGCATCGGCAGTGAGCAGTCCGGAGGCAGTGAGCGGTCCGGGGACGGCGAGCGGTCCGGGGACAGCGAGCGGTCCGGGGACAGCGGCGGCTGCGGCGGCTCCGGCGTGTCCCCGGGCGCGGTCGATCTGGACGGCTACTGGTGGGGCCGGCCCGAGCAGTACCCGGAGCAGGACCGGGAGACGGTGACCGCCGGCCTCGCCCGGGTCGGGGAGATGGTCCGGGCCGCCGCCGGGCAGGTCGCCGAAGCCGACCACATCGCACAACAGGCTGCTTACGCGGTCCTGTTCGGCATTCCGTACGCCCGCGCGGAGGCCGCGGCGCGCGGTGCGGTCCGGGAGCTGCCCGACGGCCGCTTCCAGACCCTGCCCGTACGCCAACGGGCGCTGGAGATGTACGCGGCGATGGACGACCTGGACCTGATGGCGCTGATACGGAGCGTGCCGTGTCCGGTCCTGTGCGTACGGGGCCGCCGGGCGCAGCCGCCGACGCCGGGCCTGGAGTGGTTCGAGGAGCTGACCGACGCCCACGCGAAGATGCTGGACCGGGGGCTGGCGGCGGCGCGGGCCGAGCGGGACTCGCTGACCGTCGAGGACATCGACGCCACCCACGCGATGCTGCTGGAGGAGCCCGAGGAGGTCGCCGCGCTGGTGCTCGCCTTCACGCGCACCCTGTGACGGCGGTATCCGCGAGGGCTGTTGGACAAGGAGTCAACAACTGTCGCTGCGGGGATTGACGTCCCTACTGACGCGCAGTCTCATAGGGAGTGACCGCCGGTAACCCAGCCATGAGGTGCACTCGTCCATGACGCCGCCGCTCCCGCCTCCAGCCACATCGCCGACACCTGTCACCCCCGACGACATACAGCTGCTCCGCGACGCGCTCGGTCCGCTCCGGGACCGTGAGCAGGTCGCCGCCCGGCTGCTCGAATCCTCCGCCAAGCACTCGTTCGACCCGGACACGGAACTCGACTGGGACGCGCCCTTCGAGGACGGGAAGTGGTTCTGGCCGCCGGAGCTGGTCTCGCTCTACGACACCCCGCTCTGGGAGAGGATGTCCGAGGAACAGCGGATGGACCTGGCCAGGCACGAGGCCGCGTCACTCGCCTCGCTCGGCATCTGGTTCGAGATCATCCTGATGCAGCTGCTGGTGCGGCACATCTACGACAAGCCGGTGACCAGCAATCACGTCCGTTACGCGCTCACGGAGATAGCGGACGAGTGTCGGCACTCGATGATGTTCGCCCGGCTGATCCAGCGGGGCGGCACATCCTCGTACCCGGTGCCGAGTCGCTACCACAACCTCGCACGCGTCCTGAAGACCGTCTCGACCACTCCGGGCTCCTTCGCCGCGACTCTCCTCGGCGAGGAGATCCTCGACTGGATGCAGCGGCTCACCTTCCCCGACGAGCGCGTCCAGCCGCTCGTGCGCGGTGTGACCCGTATCCACGTCATCGAGGAGTCACGCCATGTCCGGTACGCACGGGAGGAGTTGCGGCGCCAGATGGTCACCGCGCCGCGCTGGGAGCGGGAGTTCACCCGGCTCAGCTCCGGCCAGGCGGCGAAGGTCTTCTCCGTCTGCTTCGTCAACCCGCAGGTGTACGAGGACATCGGCCTCGACCGTCGCGAAGCCGTCGCGCAGGTACAGGCCAGCGGGCACCGGCGAGAGGTGATGCAGTCGGGCGCGAAGCGGCTGACGGACTTCCTGGACGACATCGGCGTGCTCCAGGGCGCCGGGCGCCGGCTCTGGCGGGCTTCGGGGCTGCTCGCCTGACGAGGTGGGCGGGGCGCCTCGCCCCGCCGCCCGGGGCCCGGCGGCCTCCCGCCGCCCGGGCTACGCCGCGTTCAGGTGGGCCGCGTGCCGGTAGTCGGCGGGCGGTACGCCGTAGGCGGCGCGGAAGGCACGGCTGAACGCGGCCGGGTGGCCGAAGCCCCAGCGGGCGGCGATGCCGTGGACAGGCACGGTCCGCAGCGCGGGGTCGGCCAGGTCGTGGCGCGCGCGTTCCAGGCGCTGGTGCCGGATGGTGGCGGAGACAAGGGAAGGCACGTGTCCGCCTTCCACTGGCAGAAGTCCTCATACAGCGGCGACGGAAACGGCTGCGTCCACCTCGCCGCCGCCGATGACGGCACCATCAAGCTCGTCGAGAGCGACGACCCCAACCTCATCGTCACCACCACCCCCGCCAAACTCCACGCCTTCATCCAAGGCGTCAAAGCCGGAGAGTTCGACCACTTCGTCGCCTAAGCGTGGCGGTACGTGGACAGCGTCCGGGCGTCCGCCCCGATCACCGCGAGCGGAGGGGGCACGGAACTCTGCCCGGTGGGTGGTGCGCACACTTTGCATGGGGTGGCCCGGCCCCGGTTCGGCGGCTGACGGTCTGCTGCTAGCCGGGATTCATGCCCCGCTGGTCGCCATCCGCACCACTCTGCGGGTCAGTACCGAGAGGTAGGCGTGGTGGACGGGGCCGTTGATGGCGGGTGGGGGCCGCCCCTCTCGGTGTGAGTTTCGCACCTCCGGACCGGGTGTAAAGGGCGCTCCTTCGTCGCGTCGGCTGCGCCGATTACGCTGCGCTCCACCCTTGACACCCGCCCCTGCGGCGCAAGTGCGGGTACTCGGGAGGGGCGGCCCGGGGGAAGGGTTCCCAGGGACGCAAGGATCGCTGCGCGGGCCGGTCCCTGGCCGCCGGGTCGGCTTGCCCTGCGGGGCGCGCGACAGTGGTGTGGGGCGGCCCGGCCCCGGTTCGGCGGCTGACCATCCGCCGCTGGCTGGGATTCATGCCCCGCTGGTCACTGAGGCGGGGTGGGTGGGGTTACTGGGGTTGGCGTGACTCCAGTGGGCATCCGCCGAGGGGTCGTGTGTGGTGCGGTGCGTTCTTCGCACTCCAGGACGCAAGAGCTGAGTGAGAGGGGCTTCAACCACCCCCCATACATGGACATATGGGGCATTTTGGCAGGAGTGTGGGCCTTGATTCTTCGGCATCGACGCTATGGCCACTCGGCCTCCTCGTCATGGCTCTCATGTCGCACTCGACAGCCCGAGCCCCCTGGCCGGGCCGCCAGGACTCCCCTGGGCGCCGGGACCCCGGGACGGCAGTGACCAGCGGGGCATGATTCCCCGCACACACCCGGTCGACGGACGCTTGACGAAACGCGCCACCACCCCACACCACTGTCGCGCGCCCCGCAGGGCGGGCCGACCCGGCGGCCAGGGACCGGCCCGCGCAGCGATCCTTGCGTCCCTGGGAACCCTTCCCCCGGGCCGCCCCTCCCGAGTACCCGCACTTGCGCCGCAGGGGCGGGTGTCAAGGGTGGAGCGCAGCGTAATCGGCGCAGCCGACGCGACGAAGGAGCGCCCTTTACACCCGGTCCGGAGGCGCGAAACTCACACCGAGAGGGGCGGCCCCCACCCGCCATCAACGGCCCCGTCCACCACGCCTACCTCTCGGTACTGACCCGCAGCCCCTGGAACTCCTCGGACAGGCCGCCCGGACCAGGACATGGCCGCTCGCAGTGTCATGGTGGGCTCACCGGCGAGCCCACCGAAACGCCACACCCGCGTACCCCGGCCATCCGCACCCCCTCCCGAACTGCGCGAGACTGTGACGCGTGAGAAGCGAAGACACACCTTTTGTCGGCGGGCCGCTGGACGGGCGCGTGCTGCCCGTGCTGACCGGGCCCACCGGGCATCCGCCCAAGTGGTACGAGGTGCCCGTGCCGGACGCGGACGGCGGGCCGCCGACCGTGTTCGCGTACCGGCGCGTGCCCGCCGGGTTCAGCAAGCGGCTCGGGATCCAGCGCGGCTGGAAGTACGAGTACGCGCCCGAGGGGCGGGTACGGGAGCCGCTGAGGTGGCCGTGGTCGAAGCCGAATCGCCCGGAGGAGTGACACCGCTGGGCCAGTCCGCCCATTAGTGCGTTATTCAGACGGGCGATCACCTTCCGCCGCCGCATCATCCCGTAGGGCTGGAACCGCCAGTCCGCGACACGGAGGTGATGGCATGTCAGGCACAGTGCTGCGGGCCGTCTGCACCAGGGCGGCGGTGCTGACCGCCGCGGTTGTCCTCGCCGGGGTGCCGCTCGCTCCGTACGCCACGGCGGAGCCCGCCCCACCCGAGACCGCCACCGCGCCGGCCGCCGAACCCGAACCCGGCGTCGCACCCGCGCCCGCCTCCGAGCCGGAGATCGCGACCGCAGCCACCAGCGTCTCCTCCCTCCTCTCCCGCCTCCAGCTCCTCTACCAGCAGACCGAGGAAGCCACCGAGACGTACAACGCCACCGCCGTCGACCTGGCCCGGCAGCGCGCCGAGACCAAGAAGCTGACCGCCGGCCTCGACCGGGCACGCAAAGCCCTCACCCTCAGCCGCGGCGACGCCGGGGAGCTGGCGCGCGCCCAGTACCGGGGACAGTCGGAACTCTCCGGCTATCTAAGGCTGTTGCTCGCCCGCGACCCGCTGAGCGCCATGGACGAGAGCTATCTGCTGGAGCGCGTGGCACGCGACCGGGCGGCCGCGCTGACCCGGCTGACGGGCGGCGAGAAGCGCGCCGCCGCCCTGACCGAAGCCGCCCGCGCCGCGCTCGACCAGCAGCAGGCCCTGGCCACCAAGCAGAAGAAGCAGCGCGACATGGTCACCTCCCGGCTCCGGGAGGTCGAGAAGCTGCTCGCCTCCCTCAGCGGTGCGCAGATCGCGGCGGTGACCGCGCTGGAGCGGGACGGTACGGACAGGGCCCAGCGCGAACTGATCGAGTCCGGCGCCCTCGGCCCGACCGGTACGGCGGGCGCACCCGGCGCCGCGGGCGCACCCGGCGCACCCGCGACCGGGGTGCGGAGCGCCGTTCCCTCGGCCGCCGGTTCCACCGCCCTCGCCTACGCCGTCGCGCAGATCGGCAAGCCGTACGAGTGGGGCGCCGTGGGCCCCGGCTCCTTCGACTGCTCGGGGCTCACCTCGCGCGCGTGGGCGAGCGCCGGCCGCACCATCCCGCGTACCAGCCAGGAACAGTGGAGCGAACTCCCCCGGGTCTCGCTGCGCGAGCTGCGCCCCGGCGATCTGGTCGTCTACTTCCCCAAGGCCACCCATGTCGCGATCTACCTCGGCGACGGCCTGGTGGTCCAGGCGCCCCGGCCGGGCAGCCAGGTCAAGGTCTCCCCCATCGCGGCCAACCCGCTGCTGGGTGCCGTACGGCCGGACCCGGAGGCCGCCGCGCTGGACCCGGCCGCGTACGAGCCGCCCGAGCTGCCCCGGGGCGCGAGCGACGGCTCGGACGCAGGCAACGACGAGGAGGGCTGACGAGGGCGGGGACGGCGGGTCGGCCGGCGGGTCGGCCGGCCGGTCAGGCGATCAGGTGCTCAGGCCGTCGCCGCCACGTCCGCCAGATAGGCCGCCGTCCGTTCCGGTTCGAAGAAGTAGTTCCCGAAGTCGCCCGGATTGTCGAAGCCGTTGGCGATCCGGTCGGCGACCGGCTGGAGCTTCTCCGCCGCGCCGAGCAGGCCGAGGATGTGCGGGGGCGGCGTGGGCGCGAGCATCGCGTTCGTCCATCTGGTGGCGTGCTGCGCCGTGTGCCAGTAGCGGTCGAATGCCGAGCGCATCCACGTCTCGTCGAAGGGCCGGTCGCCGTGGTCGAGGATGGCGGTGAGATACGCGGCGGCGCACTTGGCGGCCGAGTTGGAGCCCTGCCCGGTGACCGGGTCGTTGGCGACGACGACATCCGCGACACCGAGGGCCAGCCCGCCGCCCGGCAGCCGCCCGACCGGGTCGCGCACCGTCGGCGTGTACCGCCCGGACAGGGTGGCGCCCGCGTCCGTCAGCTCGACCTTCGTGGCGCGGGCGTACTCCCAGGGCGTGAAGCGCTCCATCAGTTCCAGCGTGAGCGAGAGATGCTCGTCGGGGTCCCGGACGCCCCGGAAGACATCGAGGGGGCCGCCGGGCACGCCCTCCCAGAAGAGGATGTCCGCGCGGCCGGAGGTGGTGAGGACCGGCATCACGAACAGCTCGCCCACGCCCGGCACCAGATTGCAGCGGATCGCGTCGAAGTGCGGGTGCTCCGGGCGCGGGGCCAGGCCGTACACGTACGCGACGGCGAGGGAACGCCGCGGGGTGTCGTACGGGGAGCGCGTGGCGTCGCGGGCGAACATCTCGACCAGTTCGCCCTTGCCCGCCGAGACCAGGACCAGGTCGTAGGTGCGGGAGAAGTAGTCCAGGTCGGAGACCGCCGTGCCGTGGATCACCAGCCGGCCGCCGCGCTGCGCGAACGTGTCCATCCAGCCGGCCATCTTGACGCGCTGGTCCACGGACTGGGCGTAGCCGTCCAGCCTGCCCACCCAGTCGACGGCACGGGTCGAGTCGGGCGCGGCGACGGAGATGCCCACGCCCTCTATGCGCGGCGCCTGGGACTCCCAGAAGCCCAGCTTGAGGTCGCGCTCGTGCTGGAGCGCGGTGCGGAACATGCACTGCGTGGACATCACCCGCCCGGACCGGATCTCGTCCGCCGTGCGGTTCGCCATCAGGGTGACCCCGTACCCGTGCGACTGGAGCCCCAGGGCGAGCTGGAGCCCGGACTGGCCGGCTCCGACGATGAGTATCTTCCGCATGGGCGGGGCTCTCCGTTTGCGTACGTGGTACGGCCCGGGGCCGGCCCGCCCGGGGCCGGCCCGTTCTACTCGGGGGTGACGTCGAGGGCGTGCCGCACGAGCGTGAGCAGCGAGTCGACGGCCTTGATCTTCTGCCGGGCGTCCATGATCAGCACCGGGATCTCCGGCGGGATCGTCAGGGCGTCCCGTACGTCCTCCGGGCCGAACGCGGGGGTGCCCTCGAAGTGGTTGACGGCGACCACGTACGGCAGTCCGCAGCTCTCGAAGTAGTCGAGTGCGGGGAAGCAGTCCGGCAGCCGGCGGGTGTCCACCAGGACGACCGCCCCGATCGCGCCGCGCACCAGGTCGTCCCACATGAACCAGAAGCGCTGCTGGCCGGGGGTGCCGAAGATGTACAGCACGAGGTCGTCGTCGAGCGTGATCCGGCCGTAGTCCATCGCGACGGTCGTGGTGACCTTGTCGGGGGTCGCGCTCAGGTCGTCGGTGCCCTCGCTCGCCTCGGTCATCATGGCCTCGGTCTGGAGCGGCGGGATCTCGGAGACGGCCCCGACGAAGGTCGTCTTGCCGACGCCGAAGCCGCCCGCGACCACGATCTTGGTGGCGATGGGCGCCCGCGTGCGGTCCATCTGCCAGGGCTTCAGCTCCTCTTCGGGCTCGGCCGGGGGCCATGTCCCGGCCGGGCGACCTGCCCCGGCCGGGGGGTGGCCGGTCGCGGCCCGGACGGCCGTCACCGGCGCTTCGGTGACGTCAGAGACGGCGGAGTCCACTCAGCACCCTTTCCAACAGTGCGTGGTCGGGCTGGCCGGTGCCGTGCCCGGTCCCGTACACACGGATCTTTCCCTGGTCGGCCAGGTCGCTGAGCAGCACCCGGACCACACCCAGTGGCATCTTGAGCAGCGCCGAGACCTCGGCG
Organism: Streptomyces sp. NPDC012835; assembly: GCF_042900885.1. Classification (NCBI taxonomy): domain Bacteria; kingdom Bacillati; phylum Actinomycetota; class Actinomycetes; order Kitasatosporales; family Streptomycetaceae; genus Streptomyces; species Streptomyces sp. NPDC012835. The sequence continues at coordinate 214,749 of NZ_JBIBBW010000006.1, read as the reverse complement.
ACGGTACGCATGCGGCGGCACAGCTCGACGATGGCCCGCATCTCCGGCATGCCGCGCGGCGCGGTTCCCCCGTCCGTCAGCTCCCTGGGCTGCTCACCGGCTTCGAGGGCGGCGACGAACGTCTCGACCAGCAGGACGTGCCCGGAGCGGGTACGGCCGCCGGTGAGCGAGTACGGCCGGACCCGGGCGGGTCTGCGGTCCGCGCCCCGTAGGGGGAGCCTGCGGGCCGGCTCGACGGCCGGCGTCACCGCGGGCTCTCCATCGAGGTGCGCAACTCGTCGCGCAGTTCGGGGGTGAGCAGATGTCCGGCGCGGCCGACGAAGAGGGCCATGTGGTAGGCGACCACGCTCATGTCACAGTCCGCCGTGGCGTGCACGCCGAGGAGCGAGCCGTCGCTGATCGACATGACGAAGACGCTGCCGTCGTCCATGGCGACCATGGTCTGCTTGACCGCGCCGCCGTCGATCAGCTTGGACGCGCCGCGGGCGAGGCTGCCGATGCCCGAGACGATGGCCGCGAGGTCGGCGCCCGCACCGCGCGGGCCTTCCCTGGGGGCGGTGGCGGGCTCGGCGGCCTCGGCGTTCCGCTCCGGGTCGGAGGAGAGCAGCAGGAGTCCGTCCGACGAGACGACGGCCACCGCGTGGACTCCTGGCACCTCCTCGACGAGGTTGCTCAACAGCCAGTGCAGGTTACGGGCTTCGCTGCTCAGTCCGAATGTGCCGGTCGCAGTCAACTGCGTGCCTCCTCCACTGTGTCCCCCGTCTCTCCGGTCTCCGGTTCCGACCGGCGCGGGGGTGCCGTCCGCCCCGGAGGGTCGGTGTTCTCCCGCTGCTCGCCTTCCCGCTGATCGCGCTGATCGCGCGGGTCCGGGGCAGCGGTTCCGTCCTGCTTTGCGTGTCTGTCGCGTGCTCCGCCTCTGCCGTGCTCGTCGCGTCTGCTGTCTTCGTCGCGTCTGTCGTGCTCGTCGCGTACGTCGCCCGCTTCGTGTTCCTCGCGTACGGCGTGTTCCTCGCGCTCGGTCAGCTCGGCCTCGACATCGCGGCGGCCCTCGATGGCTCCCTGGTGGAAGCCGCCGAGCCGGCGGCGCAGGGCTTCCGCGTCGACGCTGCCGGTGCGCCCGGTGGGCGCCTCGGTGGGCTTGAGGATTCTGGGGGTGCGCTTGGGAAGACCCTTGTCGGTGACGCGTTCCCCGGCGGGGGACTCGGCGGCTTCGGCGGGCTCGGCGGGCTCGGCCGCCGGCGCGGGCCGGGCCGCCGCGAGCGGCTCAGCGGGGTCGGGGGACGCGGCGGGGCTCACGGCCTCGGCCGTCCCGGCGGGCTCGGCGGGGAGCCGCATCACGAAGGTGTCCTGGTCGGTGCCGGTGGTCTCCGGCGCTCCGTCGTCGGCCCGGTCGTGCCGGTCCGGCTCGGCCCCGGCGGGCCCGGCCGCCGGGGCCGGCGCCGCCTCCGCCCGCGCGGCTTCCGCCTCGGTCTCGGCCTTGAGGATCGCGGCCTCGGCGGCGACCACCATCGGGTCGACGTCCGGACGTCCGGGCAGCGCGTTGGAGTTGGCCTCCGCCGCCGACCCCGGCAGGGTGATGGCGGGCGCGGCCCCCGCCGGCCGGGTCTGGTGCGGTACGGCGGGCGGTGTGGCCGTGGGGAGCAGCGCGGACGGCAGGACGACGACGGCCGCCACCCCGCCCTGCTGGTGTTCCCGCAGCTCGACCTCCACGCCGTGGCGCGCGGCGAGCAGCGCGGCGACCCGCAGCCCGAGCCCCTCGCCGTCCACGGCACCGGGACCGGCGGCGCCGCCCGTACCGGCGCCGTACGCCCGCGCCCCGGCGTCGCGCGGCAGCTTGTCGTACGTCTCGGCGCCCTCCGGTTCGGCGAGCCGCGCGTTGAGCTGGGCGAGCCGCTCGGCGGACATGCCGATGCCCTGGTCCTGTACGGAGAGCACCACCTCGCCGCTCTCCAGCGTCCAGCCGGAGAGCTGCACCTCGGCGTCCGGCGGCGAGAACGCCGTGGCGTTCTCCAGCAGCTCGGCGACGAGATGGCTGAGGTCGTCGGCGGCGAAGCCCGCCACCTGGGCGTGGGCGGGCAGGGACTGGATGGTGACCCGCTCGTACCGCTCGATCTCGCTGACCGCCGCGCGCAGCACGTCCACCAGCGGCACGGGGCCGGTGGAGCCGTGGCCGTGCTCGTGGCCGGCGAGCACCAGCAGGTTCTCGCTGTGCCGGCGCATCACCGTGGCCAGGTGGTCGAGCTTGAAGAGGGTGGCGAGCCGCTCCGGGTCCTGCTCGCGGTCCTCCAGACCTTCGATGACGCCGAGCTGACGCTCCACGAGACCGAGGTTGCGCAGGGAGAGGTTGACGAAGGTGTGGTGGACGGTGTGCCGCAGCCGCTGGAGCTGGGCGGCGAGTTCGCCCGTGCGTTCCTGGAGTTCGGCGCGCTGGGAGGCGACCTTCTCGCGTGCGCCGATCAGGTCGGTGCGGTCGCCGGACAGTTCCTCGGCGCGGGAGGAGAGGTCGAGCAACTGGCCGTGCAGCTGGTTGACGGAGCGTACGACCTGGGCGAATTCGTCGTTGCGGCCGGTGAAGCGGAGCGGCTCCTCGGTCGCGGGGGCCGTGGCGATCCTGGCGGCGCCGATGCGTACGACGGCGAGCGGCCGGGTGAGCGTCCGGGCGACGGCGGTGGAGACGCCGACGGCGATCACCAGGCAGCCGCCGAGCAGGGCGAGGCTCAGTTCGAGGGCGGTGACCTCGTCGTCGCGCAGCTTCTCCAGGCGCTCGACCTGGCTGGAGCCGAGGCCGGACTGGACGCCGCGCATCTGGTCGATCCGGGAGGAGAGCGCGGACTCGACTTTCTCCGGGTCGGCCTCGCGGTCGGAGTCGGACAGCTCGGGCCGGTCGGTGAGCCGGGTCAGATACGCCTCGGCGGTCTTGACCTCGGGGCCGGTGACGGTCGCGGTGAGGGACTCGCGGGCGGCGGCGTTCGCGCTCTGGTCGAAGTCGGCGAGGGCCGCGAGTTCGCGGACCCGGGACTTCTGGGCCTCGGCGCTGAGTTCGTCGCGGAGCTGCTCGTACTTCTTGCTGTCGGCGTCGGCCCCCGACTCGACGGGCAGGCCCGTGATCGGGTCGTACGCCGGCCCCGCGTCGCTGGGCTTCGGTACGGCGAGCGCGGCGAGCAGCAGGCCCCGGGTGGCGGACGCCTGCTCGACGGCGCGGCCGAGCGCCGCGGGCGCGCGGGTGCTGTCGGCGGCCTCGGCCGGGGTCCGCTCGGCGAGCTGGTCGGCGAGGGCCTGGAGCTTGGCGATGACCTCGGAGTACGCGCGGTACGCCTCCAGCGCTGAGCCCTTGCCGGTGAGGGCGGTACGGCGGATGGAGGGGACGGTGGCGAGGTCGCGCAGCAGACCGGCGGAGGCGGTGGAACCGGCGCGGATCTCCTCGATCTGCCGGTCCACGCGGGCGCTGCGGGTCTTGGTGATCTCGTACCTGCCCTTGCCGCCCTTCCCTCCGCCGCCGCCTGCGGAGCCCTCGTCGGCGGGCTGCTCGTCGCGGCCCGCAGCGATGTGGACGACGACCTCGTCGCGCTCGTCCGCGAGGGACTGGGAGAGGGTGATCGCCTGCTGGTCGAGTGCGGCGAGGTTGGCCAGGTTCTGGGCGTCGTTGAGGTCCTCGGAGGCGCGCAGGATCGCGGGGGATCCGGCCGCGACGACGGTGACGCCGACCAGGGCGACTCCCAGGACGAGCCGGTTGCGTACCCGGGCCCGGCGTCCTCTGCCTTCCTCGGGGGGCGTCGTGCCCTTGTCGGGGCGGGCCGTGCCTTCCCCTGGCACGACGGCGCCGCCGGAGCCGGCCGGCGTCTTCACCGCTTCACCGGCCTCACCCGGGGATCCGCTCTGTGTGCCGCCATTGCCCCGAGGCCGCTTCTTCTGCACCGGTGCTCACATTCTTGACTCGTCCGCCCATGAAGCAGAGGTGACAACCGGTCACTAACGAGAGAACCCCCACCCCTGGTACGGCGTTCGACCATTCCAGCGCTTCCTGGAGAGAGGCGCACATCGGCCGTCCCGCCACTTGAACGAGTGAACATCACGAAGGAGTTGACGAACAACTCTTCCCTCATGGCCCGGAGCTTGAACATGGCGTGCCAGGTGGACCTTCGGGTCGGCCTTTGGGAAGATGCCCGCCCGCAGCTCCCGGGCGCCGTGGACGGCCGTTCGCGCACGGTTGCGCTCCGGCCGTCCCCCGGCGGGATTCTGACCGAATGACAGCGGTTGACCTGGGCGTACGGCAGGATGACACGGTATGGAGGCTCGGTGAAGGAGCCATGTCGACGGTTGGCCGTTCGGGCACACTGAGCCCTATGCGCATCGAACTCACCACCGTCCCCGGCAGCCCTTCCCGCCCCAATGAGGACTGGACCTCCGTGGCCGTCCCCGCAGGCGGCACGGGCGGAGTTCTGGTGGCCCTGGACGGGGTGACCCCGCCGGCGGGTGACGACGGATGTGCGCACGGTGTGCCCTGGTTCACGACGAGACTGGGCGGGGCGCTCGCGGAACTGTCCGGTTCACGACGGGATATGACTCTGGCCGATGTCCTGGCGGTGTCGATCTCGCGGACGGCGGACGCCCATCGCGACACATGTGACCTTTCTCACGTACGCACACCCCAGGCCACGGTCGTCCTGGCGCGCTGGGACGCGGACGAGGTGGAGCATCTGGTGCTCTCCGACTCCACGCTGCTGCTGGAGTCCCCCGAAGGGGAGGTACGGGCGGTCCTCGACGACCGGCTCGACCGCGTCCCGCGCGAGGTGCTGCGCTCGGTCGCCGCGACGGACGCGCTGCGCAACGCGAAGGGCGGCTTCTTCACCGCGGCGGCGGACCCGTCCGTCGCCGCGCGGGCCGTGACGGGCCGCACGCCCACCGCGCGGGTCCGCTCCCTGCTGGCCATGACGGACGGCGCGACCCGCTGGGTGGAGGTCTTCCGGGAGGGCGGCTGGGCCGACTGCCCGGCGCTGGTACGGAAGAACGGCGCGCGGGAGCTGATCGACCGGGTGCGGGCGGCGGAGTCGGCTGATCCGGACGGCGTGGCCTTCCCCCGGGGGAAGGCCAGGGACGACGCGACGGTGACCTACGTGGAGCTGTGAGGCCGTACGGGGAGCGATGAGCGGCCCTGCGCGGAACGGGCGCCGCGGTCGGCCCCGCTGTCGCCCCGTCAGCTCTCGGCGGTGACGTTGAGCTGCCGCAGCAGCCGGGCCAGTTCCGCGATCTCGGCGCGGTCCCAGTCGGCCATCCTCCGTACGTACCGCTCGCGGCGCGCGTCACGCACCCGGCGGAAGCGGGCCCGGCCTTCGTCGGTGATGCGGACGAGAGAGGCGCGGCCGTCGGCGGGGTCCGGCTCGCGGACCAGCAGCCCCAGCTCCTCCAGCGCGCGCAGCTGACGGCTCATCGTCGCCTTGCCGACGCCGAAGTAGGCGGCCAGTTCGGTGGCCCGCTGGGAACCGCTCTCCTCCAGCCGTACGAGCAGTCCGTACGCGGCGGGTTCCAGCTCGGGATGGACCTCGCGGGCCATCTCGCCGGAATTGGCGCGGGCGCGGCGCAGAAAGACCGCCAGTTCCCGTTCCAGGGCCAGGAACTCGTGGTCCACACCACTTCCCCGGTTCGGCTCGGAGTCATTCGTCGTACCGCTCCTGTGCACGTCAGCACCCATCGCGCGCTTTCCCGCTCCTGAAAGTTTCTTTCGCAGGCGGCCATTGCCGCAGCTCGGTCAGTATTTCGCAGGTTTATACCAACGGCGGCAGCGTGGCTCTCTTCCCTGGTGCGGGTCTACGTGCGTAGCGTCGGTGTGGGCAGCTCTTTCGTATCCCCACTCCTGCCCGGCTCCCGCCCCACGCTCCCCCTCGCGGGCCCCCCGGTCATCCCCTGCACGGCCAACACGCCGGACACACCCGCGGGGCACGTCATGAGTTCCCCCCACCGAGGTCTTCGGAGGCACGCCAATGCCCGCGCACAGATCCGGACCGTACCGCCGCCGCCCGCTCGTCGCGGCGGCCACCGCTCTCTCCGCCACCCTCGCGCTGCTGCTCACCCACCCGGGAGCCGCGAGCGCGTCCGACACTCCCGCCGACCCGGACCCCACGGTCGGCGCCCCCGCCGACCCGGACCCGACCGCCGGCCTCCCCGCCGACCCGGACCCGACCGCCGGCCTCCCCGCCGACCCGGACCCGGTGCCCGGCGCCCCCGCCGACCCCGACCCCGTCAAAGGCACCCCCGCCGACATCGACCTGCCTGCCGGTACCCCCGCACGCGGCACCGCCCACATGGGCATGGGCGTCATCGAACACGACGGCCAGGGGGGTACGCCCCGCTCCGAGCGCGTCGCGCAGACGGAAGGCGTGGACGTCTCCAGCCACCAGGGCAACGTCGACTGGGCGGCCCTGTGGAGCAGCGGGGTGAAGTGGTCGTACAACAAGGCCACCGAGGGGACCTCCTACAAGAACCCCTACTTCGCGCAGCAGTACAACGGCGCCTACAACATCGGCATGATCCGGGGCGCCTATCACTTCGCGACCCCGAACGACTCCAGCGGCACCAGCCAGGCCAACTACTTCGTCGACGGCGGCGGCGGCTGGTCGCGGGACGGCAAAACCCTGCCGGGGGTGCTGGACATCGAGTGGAACCCGTACGGCGCGTCCTGCTACGGCAAGACGCAGGCCCAGATGGTGCAGTGGATCCGGGACTTCCTCGGCACGTACAGGTCCCGTACCGGCCGCGATGCCGTGATCTACACCGCGACCAGCTGGTGGAAGGACTGCACCGGCAACTACACGGGCTTCGGCGCGACCAACCCGCTCTGGATCGCCCGCTACGACACGACGGTCGGCGAACTGCCGGCGGGCTGGGACTTCCAGACGATCTGGCAGTACACCTCGACCGGGCCACTCGTCGGTGACCACGACCGGTTCAACGGCGCCCTGGACCGGGTCCTCGCGCTGGCGAACGGCTGATACCGCCCGTCTCGCCGATACCGGCCCGGACGGCGCTCGTACGCGCCGTCCGGGCCCTCGTTCAGCCCGCGTGGACCTCCAGCGGCTCGACCGCTGGCGGCGCCACGCGCTGCGCGGGAAGGGCGGCCAGCGCCGCCGCCGCGGCGTCCTCGGCCCGCTCCGCATCGGCCTTCGCGGCCAGCGCCCGCACGGCCGTGTTGAACCGCTCCATGGAGCTGGGCCGGTCGGTCCCGAGCACGTACTCCTTGAGGATCTGGCGGTCCGGGGCCATCGGGTCGTGGCGCGGCTCGCGCACCGACCGCAGGATCTCCGGCAGCCGGGTGCAGTCCCGGTCCAGCAGGTAGGCCCCGCCCGCCGTGGTGTAGGCGGCCCGGAACTCGTCGTCGGGGAGGTCGTGGGCGTTGGTCAGGACATACGGCTTGAGGCTGGCCACGAAGTCGGCGACCACCGAGGAGACATCGCTGACCAGCATGTCCGCCTCGTTGAAGCAGCTGTACAGCGTCGGCATCCGGCCCGTGATCACCTGGTGCCCGGCGTCCTGCCGGCTCGCCCAGAACTCCCGGTGCCACGCGTCGTGCAGCTCCTGCCACGCGTCCCCGCCGGTGTCGCCGGGCACCCGCGCCTCCCGCATCCGCCGGGCGTCGTCGCCCTCCTGCTTCCCGGACAGCGCGTCCATCTGCTCCCGGATGTCCCGCAGCAGCGGCTCGGCCGCCGACATGGCGGCGCGGGCGCCGGCCGCCGCGCGGCGTTCGTTGTCCTCCTGGAGCAGTTCCCGGACGACGCGGTCCGCCTCCGCCGCCTCAGCCGAGCGCTTCCCGGTGAGCGGGTGCGGCTTGTAGAGGACGCGTACGTCCTGCTCCAGCAGTCCCTTGACGAGGGTCGGGCCCATCGGGATCAGGGACGTGTGGCAGTCGTCGTCGCTCCAGCCCTCCCAGGTGGGCGCGTACAGGACGACCGGGCGCCGGCCGGGGACGCGCTCGGCGTGCGGGCGGATCGGCGCCAGCTGCGGCCGGCCCACCTCCACGATGGCGCTGTCGCTGATGGCGTGCCGGACCCGCTGGTAGCGGTCGCGCCCGGCGCGGCCCGCCACCCAGATCTCGTCGTACACCTTGCTGACCCGGTTGCTGCTGGCGAGCTTGTCGCTGTCGCCGTGGCCGATGAAGACGTGCTTGGCCTCGGCCACCCGCAGCATGTGCACGTTCTTGCCGGCGTTGCCGGGGTAGAGGACCACGCGGACGTCGGACAGTTCCAGTTCGGCCAGGTCGTCGGCCTTGGGGACGCAGACCACGGGGAGCCGGGTGCGGGCCAGGTAGCGGAACGAGGGCCGCTCGCGCAGCAGGATGACCGGGCGCAGGTCGAGCCGCTCCAGGGTCTCGATCCACATGTTGACCTGGTACATGAAGTCACGGGAGACCGCGGCGAAGCTGAAGTACAGGGCGACCTGCGGCCGGTGGGCGGCCAGCTGGCGGTTGACCTCGGCGAACACCTGCTCGCGCGACGGCATCCGGCGGGCCCGCCGGTACTGCCAGGCCAGGGCCAGCACCGCGAGCACCGCGAGGGCGCCGGTGAGGGCGAGACCGGCGTACGCGGGGGCCCAGTTGTCGCCCGAGGACCACGTGCCGGTCGTCACCGCGGCGAGCAGCCCCAGGTGCGCGGGCAGGTCGAGGTGGAGCAGCTTGCGCAGGGCGCGCCGGTAGAGCAGCGTGGGCGGCTCCGCGGGGATGCCGAGCGCGCTCATGTCGAGGTTGCGTACCACCAGGGGGAGCGTCCGGTGGGACCGGACGGCGTGGCGCAGCGCCATGTAGAGGGCGACCAGCACGAGATGGGTGGCGAGGACGGCCACCGCGGTGACGATCAGCGTCTCGGGCGCGCCGCTGCGGGCGGCCAGGGCCAGCAGCAGGACCGAGCGGACCGCGAAGCGCAGGGTGCGGTCGAGCTGGAGCGTGGCCAGTCGGCGCACGAACCTCGGTGCCCGGGAGTGCAGCAGCTCGTCCAGCAGGTACGTCAGGGCGGAGGCGGCGACGAAGCCCCAGACCGACGGCAGCAGTGCGAAGACGGGCAGCGCGAAGAATGACGCCCCGAACAGGAGCACGAGGATCAGGTCGGTCGCCGCGCGCACGCGCAGCGTTCCCGACAACCGACGGATGAGGTCAGGCAAGACGTTCCCCCATGGGACGACAGGTGCGGACGGCCACAAGGCCGCGATTCACCTGTTCGACTCGGAACACGGGGTGAGGGTTGTACACGTTCACACATGAAATATTCACCTACGATTCACCTCCGCGCGCGAAAAGGTCACAGGGGCCGTGGGTGTGACCCACGGCCCCTGTGACCGTCTCTCCGGCCGCGCTCCGGCGGCGTCCGTCACGCCGCCGCCGGAACCTCCGGCGCCTCGGCGGCGGTGGCCGGGGCGAGTGCCAGCTCCAGCACCTGCCGTACATCGGTGACGGCGTGCACGTCGAGCCCGGCCAGCACCTCGGCCGGGACGTCGTCCAGGTCGGGTTCGTTGCGCTTGGGGATGACCACGGTGGTCACCCCGGCCCGGTGCGCGGCCAGCAGCTTCTGCTTCAGGCCGCCGATGGGCAGGACCCGTCCGGTGAGGGAGACCTCGCCGGTCATGGCCACATCCGTACGGACCAGCCTGCCGCTGAGCAGGGAGGCCAGCGCCGTCGTCATGGTGATGCCGGCGCTCGGACCGTCCTTCGGGACCGCGCCCGCCGGGAAGTGGATGTGGATGCCCCGTTCCTTGAGGTCGGCGACCGGGAGTTCCAGCTCGGCGCCGCGCGAGCGCAGGAACGAGAGCGCGATCCGCGCCGACTCCTTCATGACGTCACCGAGCTGTCCGGTCAGGGTGAGTCCGGAACCACCCGTCTCGGCGTCGGCGAGGGACGCCTCCACGTAGAGGACGTCGCCGCCCGCGCCGGTGACCGCGAGGCCGGTGGCCACGCCCGGCACCGCCGTGCGCCGCTCGGCCGGGTCCTGTGCGGACTCCGGCACGTGGTGCGGCCGGCCGATCAGCCCGCGCAGGTCGTCGGCGCCGAGGGTGAACGGCAGCTCCCGCCGGCCGAGTTCGTGCTCGGCCGCGACCTTGCGCAGCAGCCGGGCGACGGACCGCTCCAGGTTCCGTACGCCCGCCTCGCGGGTGTACTCGCCGGCGAGCTTGCGCAGGGCGTCGTCCGCCAGGGTGACCTCGCCGGGCTCCAGGCCCGCGCGCTCCAGCTGCCGGGGCAGCAGGTGGTCCCGGGCGATGACGACCTTCTCGTCCTCGGTGTAGCCGTCCAGCCGGACCAGCTCCATCCGGTCGAGGAGCGCCTCGGGGATGGATTCCAGCACATTGGCGGTGGCGAGGAACACCACGTCGGACAGGTCGAGTTCCACCTCCAGATAATGATCGCGGAAGGTGTGGTTCTGTGCCGGGTCGAGGACTTCGAGCAGCGCGGCGGCCGGGTCGCCCCGGAAGTCGGAGCCGACCTTGTCGATCTCGTCGAGCAGGACGACCGGGTTCATCGAGCCGGCCTCCTTGATCGCCCGGACGATACGGCCCGGCAGCGCGCCGACGTACGTACGCCGGTGGCCGCGGATCTCCGCCTCGTCCCGTACGCCGCCGAGCGCGACCCGGACGAACTCGCGGCCCATGGCGTGCGCGACGCTCTCGCCCAGCGAGGTCTTCCCGACGCCGGGCGGACCGACGAGGGCGAGCACGGCGCCGCCGCGCCTGCCGCCGACCACGCCGAGGCCACGCTCGGCCCGGCGCTTGCGCACCGCCAGATACTCGGTGATGCGCTCCTTCACGTCCTCCAGTCCCGAGTGCTCGGCGTCCAGGACGGCGCGCGCGCCGCTGATGTCGTACCGGTCCTCGGTCCGCTCGTTCCACGGCAGTTCGAGGACGGTGTCCAGCCAGGTGCGGATCCAGGAGCCCTCGGGGCTCTGGTCGGACGAGCGCTCCAGCTTGTCGACCTCCTTGAGGGCGGCCTCGCGCACCTTCCCCGGCAGGTCGGCGGCTTCGACGCGGGTGCGGTAGTCGGCGGACTCGTCCTCCTCGCCCTCCCCGTTCAGCTCGCGCAGCTCCTTGCGCACGGCGTCGAGCTGGCGCCGCAGCAGGAATTCGCGCTGCTGCTTGTCGACGCCCTCCTGGACGTCCTTGGCGATGGACTCGGCGACGTCCTGCTCGGCGAGGTGCTCGCGCAGCTGGTCGGTGGCGAGCTTGAGGCGGGCGACCGGGTCGGCCGTCTCCAGCAGCTCGGCCTTCTGGGCGGTGGAGAGGAACGGTGAGTACCCGGAGTTGTCCGCGAGCGCGGAGACGTCGTCCATCTGCTGCACCCGGTCGACCACCTGCCAGGCGCCGCGCTTCTTCAGCCAGTCGGTGGCGAGCGCCTTGTACTCCTTGACCAGCTCGGTGACGGAGCCGGGCAGCGGCTCGGGCGTGACTTCGTCGACGCCGGTGCCCTCCACCCAGAGGGCCGCGCCGGGCCCGCTCGTACCGGCACCGATCCGGACCCTGCGCCGCCCGCGGATCAGCGCGCCGGGGTCGCCGTCGGAGAGCCGGCCGACCTGCTCGACGGTGCCCAGCACGCCGGTGGCGGCGTAGGTCCCGTCGATCCGCGGCACGAGCAGCACCTCGGGCTTGCGCGCACCGGCCTCGCCGCCGTCCCCGTGGCCGCGCACGGCGGCCTGCGCGGCCTCCACGGCGGCGCGGACCTCGGCGTCGGACAGGTCGAGGGGCACCACCATGCCGGGCAGGACGACCTCGTCGTCGAGCGGCAGCACGGGAAGCGTGAGCGATGTGGACGTGACAGCCATGGTCTCCCCTTCGGCAAAGCAATCGGCATCAAGCAAGTTGAGCTATACCGACTCAATGCTTATGAGCCTCCGGATGTTCCCCCGGTCGCGTTCGCTCTGAGCGATCAGCGGCGGGCGGGGTACGGGCCCCCCGCCGCGCCCGCCGTCCCGGTCAACGCTCGGGGGTGGCGGCGTCATCCCTCCTGGGCGGGCCGGGACGGATCAGCCGAGGAGGGGAACGAGTCCGGCGGCGAACACCACGTAGAACAGGCCGGCCACCGCCAGCCGGGCCGGGGTCAGCCGGCGGGCGCGCATGGTCAGCAGCAGATAGATGATCGCGGCCATCGTGATGATCCCGGACCACAGGAGGGCGCCGTCGAAGTGCCAGCGGGTGAAGATCAGCCCGATGCCGCTGGGGACGGTGGCCTGGATCATCATCGAGCCGGAGATATTGGCGAGCGCCAGCCTGGTCTTGCCCTGCCGGACCCAGATCACCGCGTTCATGATCTCGGGCAGTTCGGTGGCGATCGGTGAGAGCAGCAGCGCGGTGACCGTCGTGGACAGGCCGAGCGTCGGACCGATCACATCCAGCTGCTTCACGAAGAGGTCCGCGGCGAAGAAGATCACACCGAGGGTGACCAGGGTCTGGACGACCACGGCCCAGGTGGCCGGCGAGGCGGCCCGGGGCTGGAGCTTCAGCGGCTCCAGCCGCTCCTCGTCGTCCGGGTCGTCGGCCGCCCGGCTGCTGCGGATCTCGCGCCAGAAGTAGACCGCGTACGCGGCGAAGAACAGCACCCCGAGCGCGGGCTTGAACGCGAAGGCGACCAGGCCGAGCGCGACCTTGACGGTGAAGATCGGCAGGAACCACTTCTGGTCCTTGGCCAGCCGTTTCATGTCCCGCGCGTCGCCCAGCGCCTCGCCCGCGGGGGCGCTGGGCGCCGCGCCGACAGCGGCCAGGGCCTCTCGGCGTTCCCTGCGGCGCTTGAGCAGCAGCATCGTGCCGGTCACGCCGTAGGCGACGGTGGCGAGGGCGAGCGGTCCGCCCATCGCGGCGCCGACGCCGATGTCCTTGGCCTCGTCGGTGGCGCCGGTGGTCACCGCGACGAGGGTCACCACGGATTCGGGCAGGGCGGTACCGAAGGCGGCCAGGATCGTGCCGACCGCCATCCTCCCGACCCGGAGGCGCTCACCCAGCCACTCCACGGCGTTGACGAACCACTCGCAGGAGAGGTAGATCGCCACCGCGCACACGATGAGCAGTACGAAATGGATCACGGGAACCGTCCGGCTTTCCCACACCGGCGGGGCTTCGAGGACGACCGGCGCGAGGGGCGGCGGCAGCTTCGACCCCGCCGACGCGAACTCAGTGTCGTCGACAAATGGGCCGAAGGTCTCGCCCGCCCACATCCTCATCGGAGGCGGGCCCGGCCACCGGGAACCCGAGGGCTCCAGTGTGTCGACGACCGGTATCGCGGGGCTACTCCCCTTCGCAGCGGCTCAGTGTAGCCGCGCACGTCACGGGCCCGGCCGCGGGCGCGCACGGGCCCGGCCTACGCGACGTGGTTCAAGGCGGCCGGCTTCGGCCCGGCCGCGGGCGCGCACGGGCCCGAGCGGACCGGGGGCCGCCCCCGTACCGTCGACCCGGCCGGGAAACGGGTTGGCCCGGCCGATCCGGCGCGGCCAGGATGGCGTCGGCATCCGCCGACATCAGCCACCAGCGACATCAGCCACCAGACGGAGAGGCCCCGACACCATGTCCGCACCCGCGTCCGCGTCCCCGACCCCGACCGGCCACCCCGACGATCCCGGCGCCGGGCCCGTCACGCTGGACCGCCGCGACGGTCCGTACGGCGAGGTCGTGCTGCGCCGCCGGGGCGCGCGTCTGGAGATCATCGCCAACGGCTGCTTCCTGATGGACACCTCGGACGGGCGCTCCGAACGGCTGCTGATCGACGCCGCGCTGCACGCCCTGCCCGGCGCCGGGACCGGGACGCGGCCGTCCGTGCTGGTCGGCGGCCTCGGCGTCGGTTTCTCCCTCGCGCACGCCGCCGCCGACCCGCGGTGGGGGCCGATCGTGGTCGTGGAGCGCGAGGAGGCGGTGATCGACTGGCACCGCGAGGGGCCGCTCGGCGAGATCTCGGGGGCGGCGCTGGCCGACGCGCGCACTGTGATCCTGCACACCGATCTCGTGGAGCATCTGCGGACGACCACGGACCGTTACGACGCGCTCTGTCTGGATATCGACAACGGGCCCGAGTGGACCGTCACCGAGGACAACGGGGACCTCTACTCGGCGGCCGGACTCGCCGCGTGCCGGGCGCGGTTGAATCCGGGCGGTGTCCTCGCCGTGTGGTCGGCGAACCCCTCGCCCGCCTTCGGCGAAGCGTTGCGGAATGCCGGGTTCACCGGGGTAAGGGCGGAAGAGGTGCCGGTTGCCCGAGGCGTACCCGACGTGGTCCATCTCGCCGTTCGCACTGCGTAGCCGTAAGGCTCCCGGTGCATCTACGCTGCTCCCGACACATGTATCTGCATACTTCGTGCAGATCGCGGAACAAGGATCGCGGAACGCGTACCAGGGGCGGGCGATGGAGCAGACACAGACCAGCCACAGCGGAGTCGCCGCGACGCCCGGCGCGCAGCGCCGGATTCTCGTCGTCGAGGACGACCCGACGATCGTGGACGCCATCGCCGCGCGGCTGCGGGCCGAGGGCTTTCTCGTGCAGACGGCGGTGGACGGCCCCGCGGCCGTCGACGCGGCCGAGGGATGGCAGCCGGACCTGATGGTCCTCGACATCATGCTGCCGGGCTTCGACGGTCTGGAGGTCTGCCGGCGTGTCCAGGCGCAGCGCCCGGTGCCGGTGCTGATGCTCACGGCGCGGGACGACGAGACCGACATGCTGGTCGGGCTCGGCGTCGGGGCCGACGACTACATGACCAAGCCGTTCTCCATGCGGGAGCTGGCGGCCCGGGTGCATGTGCTGCTGCGCCGGGTGGAGCGGGCGGCGCTCGCCGCGGTGACGCCGCGCAGCGGCATCCTGCGGCTGGGCGAGCTGGAGATCGACCACGCGCAGCGCCGGGTACGGGTGCGCGGCGAGGACGTCCATCTGACGCCCACCGAGTTCGATCTGCTGGTCTGCCTGGCGAACACGCCGCGCGCGGTCCTCTCCAGGGAGCAGCTGCTCGCCGAGGTGTGGGACTGGGCGGACGCCTCCGGCACCCGTACCGTCGACAGCCACATCAAGGCGCTGCGCCGGAAGATCGGCGCGGAGCGCATCCGTACGGTGCACGGCGTGGGGTACGCGCTGGAGACGCCCGCTCCATGACCAGGCCGGCGTCCGAGCGGCTCCCGACCGACCAGAACCCGCCCGACCGGCCCGAACACCGGCGACCCCGCTCCGCCCCGCCCGCGCGCGGGCGGGGCGGGGCGGCCACGCGCTGGGAGGACCGCCGCCGTCAGCGCGCCGGGGCGGCCCCGCGTTCCGGCGCGCGTCTCGCGGCCCGTGCCGGAGCGCTGCTGGGCCTCGACCCGGGCGGCGCCCGGCTCCGGCTCTCCATCAAGGCCAAACTCGGCGCCCTCGTCGTCATCTCCGTCCTCATCACCACCGGCCTGCTGCTGGTGGCGCTGCGCACGGAGACCGAGCTGCGTTTCATCACGGTCTTCTCGATGATCGCCACGCTGCTGATCACCCAGTTCGTGGCGCACGGGCTGACCGCGCCCCTGGACGAGATGAGCACGGTCGCCAAGAGCATCTCGCACGGGGACTACACCCGCCGGGTGAGCGGCTCCGACCGCCGCGACGAGCTGGGCGACCTCGCCGCGACGATCAACCGCATGGCCGACGACCTGGAGGCCGAGAACCTGCACCGCAAGGCGCTGATCGCCAATGTGTCGCACGAGCTGCGCACGCCCATCGCGGCCCTGCGCGCCCTGCTGGAGAACGTGGTCGACGGGGTGACGGCCGCCGATCCCGAGGTGATGCTGACGGCGCTGCGGCAGAGCGAGCGGCTCGGCCGGCTGACCGGGACGCTGCTCGACCTGTCCCGGCTGGACAACGGGGTCGTGCCGCTGCGGGCGGGCCGTTTCGAGGTGTGGCCGTACCTGTCCGGGGTGCTCAAGGAGGCCAATCTGGCGGCCTCGCAGCGCCGGCCGGTCTCGGGGGTGTCAGGTGCGGTCAGTCACACCCGTACGGACGTCCATCTGCATCTGGACGTCTCGCCGCCCGAGCTGACCGCGCACGCGGACGCCGAACGCCTCCACCAGGTCGTCGCCAACCTCATCGACAACGCCGTCAAGCACAGCCCGCCGCACGGCCGGGTCACCGTGCGCGCCCGGCGCGGCCCGGAGCCCGAGTCGCTGGAGCTGGAGATCCAGGACGAGGGGCCCGGCATCCCTGAGCAGGAGCGGCACCAGGTCTTCGAGCGGTTCAACCGGGGTACGGCGCCCTCGGCGCAGGGTCCCGCCAGCGACGGCGGTACGGGGCTGGGCCTGGCGATCGCCCGCTGGGCCGTCGATCTGCACGGCGGGGACATCGGCGTGGCCGAATCGGAGCGCGGCTGTCTGATCCGGGTCACGCTGCCGGGAGCACCCCGGCCGCGCGGTTGACGTAGAGTTCGAAGAGTTCGAAGCGAAAACGCACGATCTCCGGGTACGGAGTCGGGGACCGGCGGGGCTACGGGCCGTGTACCGGCCGTGGCCGGGACGAGTTGTCTTCCCGGCACAGCGGAACCTGGCTTGTTTCCCGCCAATTCATACGCTGAAACCCGCCGTCCGATGTGACTTGCACGACGATGGCACGCCCGGTCTGCATGTGTCGGCCCGGTAGGCGTAGCCTTGATTCCCGCTGTCCATCACCTTGTGAAGCGGAAGAGGGCGGTTCACGCCGTGTCGTCTCAGTCCCCCAGTAACGCGAGCATCTCGACCGACGAAGACGGGCAGGGCAAGAACCCTGCCGCGGCCTTCGGAGCCAATGAGTGGCTTGTCGACGAGATCTACCAGCAGTACCTCCAGGATCCGAATTCGGTCGACCGTGCCTGGTGGGACTTCTTCGCCGACTACAAGCCGGGCACCTCCGGCACGGCGGAAAAGTCCGGCGACGCGTCCGCGGCCGCGGGGGCCGCGGCACCCGCCTCGCCGGCCGCTCCGGCCCAGGCACCGGCCGCACCCGCCGCGAAGCCCGCCGCCGCCGCACCGGCCCCGGCGCGGGCCGCCGCTCCGGCGCCCGCCCAGGCGCCGGCCCCGGCCGCGGCGCCCGCGCAGGCGGCCCCGGCGAAGGCGGCTCCGGCGCAGGCCGCCCCGGCGCCCGCCGCGAAGCCCGCGGCCGCCGCTCCGGCACCGGCCAAGGCGAAGCCCGCCGCCGGCGGCGGTGACGCCGCCGAGGCGCCCGCCGGTCCGGAGTTCCTGACGCTGCGCGGCCCGTCCGCCGCCGTCGCGAAGAACATGAGCGCCTCCCTGGAGGTGCCCACCGCCACGTCGGTGCGCGCCGTCCCGGTGAAGCTCCTCTTCGACAACCGCATCGTCATCAACAACCACCTGAAGCGCGCGCGGGGCGGGAAGATCTCCTTCACGCACCTCATCGGGTACGCGATGGTGCAGGCGATCAAGGCCATGCCGTCGATGAACCACTCCTTCGCGGAGAAGGACGGCAAGCCGACCCTGGTCAAGCCGGAGCACATCAACTTCGGTCTCGCCATCGACCTGGTGAAGGCCAACGGCGACCGTCAGCTCGTCGTCGCCGGCATCAAGAAGGCCGAGACGCTCAACTTCTTCGAGTTCTGGCAGGCGTACGAGGACATCGTCCGCCGCGCCCGCGGCAACAAGCTGACGATGGACGACTTCACCGGCGTCACCGTCTCGCTGACCAACCCCGGCGGCCTCGGCACCGTCCACTCCGTGCCGCGTCTGATGCCCGGTCAGTCGGTCATCATGGGCGTCGGATCGATGGACTACCCGGCCGAGTTCCAGGGCACCTCGCAGGACACCCTGAACAAGCTGGGCATCTCCAAGGTCATGACGCTGACGTCGACCTACGACCACCGGGTCATCCAGGGCGCCGCCTCGGGCGAGTTCCTGCGGATCGTCAGTCAGCTGCTGCTCGGCGAGAACGAGTTCTACGACGAGATCTTCAAGGCGCTGCGCATCCCCTACGAGCCGGTCCGCTGGCTCAAGGACATCGACGCGTCGCACGACGAGGACGTCACGAAGCCCGCCCGGGTCTTCGAGCTGATCCACTCCTACCGGGTGCGCGGCCACGTCATGGCCGACACGGACCCGCTGGACTACCTCCAGCGCAAGCACCCCGACCTCGACATCACCGAGCACGGGCTCACGCTGTGGGACCTGGAGCGCGAGTTCGCGGTCGGCGGCTTCGCCGGCAAGTCGATGATGAAGCTGCGCGACATCCTCGGGGTGCTGCGCGACTCGTACTGCCGCACCACCGGCATCGAGTTCATGCACATCCAGGACCCGAAGCAGCGCAAGTGGCTCCAGGACCGCATCGAGCGCGGCGCGCACGCCAAGCCGGAGCGCGAGGAGCAGCTGCGGATCCTGCGCAGGCTCAACGCGGCCGAGGCGTTCGAGACGTTCCTCCAGACGAAGTACGTCGGCCAGAAGCGCTTCTCGCTGGAGGGCGGCGAGTCCGTCATCCCGCTGCTCGACGCGGTGATCGACTCCGCCGCCGAGTCGCGTCTCGACGAGGTCGTCATCGGCATGGCCCACCGCGGCCGGCTGAACGTGCTGGCGAACATCGTGGGCAAGTCGTACGCCCAGATCTTCCGCGAGTTCGAGGGCAACCTCGACCCGAAGTCGATGCACGGCTCCGGCGACGTCAAGTACCACCTGGGCGCCGAGGGCACCTTCACCGGTCTGGACGGCGAGCAGATCAAGGTCTCGCTGGCCGCGAACCCCTCGCACCTGGAGGCGGTCGACCCGGTCCTGGAGGGCATCGCCCGCGCCAAGCAGGACATCATCAACAAGGGCGGTACGGACTTCACGGTCCTGCCGCTGGCGCTCCACGGCGACGCGGCCTTCGCGGGCCAGGGCGTCGTCGCCGAGACGCTCAACATGTCGCAGCTGCGCGGCTACCGCACCGGCGGCACCGTCCACATCGTGATCAACAACCAGGTCGGCTTCACCGCCGCCCCGGAGGCGTCCCGCTCCTCCATGTACGCCACCGACGTGGCCCGCATGATCGAGGCGCCGATCATCCATGTGAACGGTGACGACCCGGAGGCCGTCGTCCGCGTCGGACGGCTCGCCTTCGAGTTCCGCCAGACGTTCAACAAGGACGTCGTGATCGACCTCATCTGCTACCGCCGCCGCGGTCACAACGAGGGCGACAACCCGCAGTTCACCAACCCGCAGATGGTCCGCCTGATCGATAAGAAGCGCTCGGTGCGCAAGCTCTACACCGAGTCGCTGATCGGCCGCGGCGACATCACGCTGGAAGAGGCGGAGCAGGCGCTCCAGGACTTCCAGGGCCAGCTGGAGAAGGTCTTCGCCGAGGTCCGCGAGGCCACCTCGCACGCCGGTCCGACCCATATCGCCGATGTCCAGGCGGAGTTCCCGGTCGCGGTGGTCACGGCGGTCTCCCAGGAGGTCGTCAAGCGGATCGCCGAGTCGCAGGTCAACATCCCCGACACGGTCACCGTCCACCCCCGGCTGATGCCGCAGCTGCTGCGCCGCGCCTCCTCCGTGGAGGACGGCACGATCGACTGGGGCATGGGCGAGACCCTCGCCATCGGCTCGCTGCTGATGGAGGGCACCCCGGTCCGGCTCTCCGGCCAGGACACCCGCCGCGGCACGTTCGGCCAGCGCCACGCGGTCCTGGTCGACCAGGGCACCGGTGAGGACTACACCCCGCTCCAGTACCTGACGGAGGAGCAGGCCCGTTACAACGTCTACGACTCGCTGCTCAGCGAGTACGCGGCGATGGGCTTCGAGTACGGCTACTCGCTGGCCAGGCCGGACGCGCTGGTCATGTGGGAGGCGCAGTTCGGTGACTTCGTCAACGGCGCGCAGTCCGTCGTGGACGAGTTCATCTCGTCGGCCGAGCAGAAGTGGGGCCAGACCTCCGGCGTCACCCTGCTGCTGCCGCACGGCTACGAGGGCCAGGGCCCGGACCACTCGTCCGCGCGCCCCGAGCGCTTCCTCCAGATGTGCGCGCAGAACAACATGACGGTCGCCGTGCCGACCCTGCCGTCGAACTACTTCCACCTGCTGCGCTGGCAGGTCCACAACCCGCACCACAAGCCGCTCGTCGTCTTCACCCCGAAGTCGATGCTGCGTCTGAAGGCGGCGGCGTCGAAGGCGGAGGAGTTCACCACCGGCGGCTTCCGCCCGGTGATCGGCGACGAGGGCGTGGACCCGAACGCGGTCCGCAAGGTCGTCTTCTGCACCGGCAAGGTCTACTACGACCTGGACGCCGAGCGGCAGAAGCGCGGGATCACGGACACCGCGATCCTGCGTCTTGAGCGGCTGTACCCGCTGCCGGGTACGGAGCTCCAGGCCGAGATCGCCAAGTTCCCGAACGCCGAGAAGTACCTGTGGGCGCAGGAGGAGCCGGCGAACCAGGGTGCGTGGCCGTTCATCGCGCTCAACCTGATCGACCACCTGGACCTGGCGGTCGGCGCCGACATCCCGCACGGCGAGCGGCTGCGGCGCATCTCGCGCCCGCACTCCTCGTCGCCCGCGGTCGGCTCGGCCAAGCGTCACCAGGCGGAGCAGCAGCAGCTGGTCAGCGAGGTCTTCGACGCCTGACCCGCGCCCGTACGACCGGAGGGCCCGGCCCCGCGAACTGTTCGCGGGGCCGGGCCCTCCGGCGTACAGCGCGTTTACCGGCCCCTGTACGGAACGGAGCAAGCCGCCTGTACCAGGCGACAGCCTCCCGCCCCGGCGGCACATGGGCGTGCCGTACGGCGTTGGTGACCAGCTCGGAGAGGACAGCACCGCCGACTCTTCCAACACGCCCGGCCCCCAACCCTCCAGCGCCTTACGCAACTCCGACCGCGCCGACCCCACCGAGGCGGCATGTCGTTTCCACCGCGGCACCACAGCGCCACTCACCTGCTCCGGAACCCGGCTCATCGAGCCGCCTCAGCGATCCACAGCTCGCGCCGACGCTGCCGACGACGGCACTGCGCGACACGCTCGGAGCGCTCGAATACCGTGAAAAGCAGCAAGGCCGGAACAGCACCGGCAGCACAGGAGGACGTCATGAGCAGCGACGCATGGGTCAGCACCTCGATGCCGTATCTGACACCGCGACGCGAAGGCCAACCCGACGCATGGGCAGCGGAGTTGGCTGCACAAGGAAGGCGGGGCGGCCAGCGCGTCGTCCACGCGGGCGAGGTCGGGGCACCGGCCGAGGTGGCGGAGGCCCTCGGCATCGCCGAGGGGGACACGGTCGTCGTACGGCGGCGGGTGATGTATCTGGAGGACCGGCCCTGCGAGCTGACCGACACGTACTATCCCGCCTCCATCGCACGCGGCACGCCCCTCGCCCGGACGGCGAAGATCCCCGGCGGAGCCGTCACCCTGCTGACCGAAATGGGTCACGCCGGAACGCGCGTACAGGAGAATGTGACCGCCGCGATGCCCGACGGGGCGGAGCGCGAGGCCCTGGACATGGGGGCGGGCGAGCCGGTGCTCCGACTGACCCGCGTCACTTTCGACGGCGGGGACCGGCCCGTCCAGGTGGACAGCATGACCATGCCCGCCGACCGCCAGCGGTTGCGCTACGAACTCAGGATTCGGTGATGACCGTGGACGCGGCCCAAGAGGACACGTACGACCGGCGGTCCCTCCACGAGCGGATCGCCGCCGATCTGCGCGACGAGATCATGACCGGCGACCTCGCGCCGGGCGCGGCGCTGCCGTCCACCGTGCGGCTCAAGGAGCGGTTCGGCGCCTCGAACGCCACCATCCAGAAGGCGCTCCAACTCCGCAAGGACGAACGGCTGGTCATCGGCCGCGCGGGCGCCGCTGTGACCGTACGGGAACACCGCCGGCGGACGGTACGGCCCGCGTCGTCCTTGGCGACGGGCGGTCCCGGGGAGCCGTACCCCTGGCTGGCCGATGTCGCGGAGCACGGCGCGCGGGCCCGCGGCGAGCTGCTCGCCGTCGGCGAGACCGCGCCGCCCGCCGACGTCGCGACGGCGCTGCGGCTGCCCGTCGGCGGTACGGCGCTGCTCCGCCACCAACCGCTCACCCTCGACGGCGAACCGGTGGAACTGGTCCACTCCTACTACCCGCTGGACATCGCCCGGGGCACCACCCTCATGGAGCACCGGAAGATCCAGGGCGGCACACCCACGCTCCTGAGCGCACTGGGCCACCCTCCCCGTACCGGCGTCGACCACGTCTCCGCGCGCGTACCCACCCGGGAGCGGTACGAGGCGCTGCGCCTGCCGGGCAGTCTGCCCGTACTCCGGACACTACGCGTGGTGTACGGCGCCGGCGAGCGGCCGATCGAGGCCACGGTGATGGCGAAGGCGGGCCATCTGTACGAGCTGCGCTACGCGTTCACCCCGGAGTAGGAAGGGGAGCTATGCCGGAGCCGTCCTCGCCTTCAGGGAAATCTCCCGGGAGCGTTCGTAAACCTGACGCGCAATCGGGTTGACCAAAACTGATCGGGCGACGAGGGAAAGCCCGCCTCAGCGTGCGTGACGGGTCGTCGCAGCCTTCGGGCGAACGCTTCCAGGATCAGGGGGCGAACGGATTCCTTGGGTAACTGCCCGTTCAGCCACTGACTGACGGATGGTTGCTGGTACTTGAGAGGGGTTCCCCGTTCGGTTCCGATGCGATTGACCTCCTGGGCGAGTCAGACGATGGGCGGTTCGAAGTCCCAGTACGGCCGGTTGCGGGAGCGGGCCGAGACCGTGTGGGCGTGCTGCGCGCCCAGCGTCGCCGCCAGGTCGTCCAGCGCCTCCCCCTCGGTCTTCTCGGCGCGCTGCGTGTCCCGCAGCGCCCGCAGGTCCGCCGCGTGGGCGATCCGGGCGGAGAGCGTCAGCGGATGGGTGCGGCCGAGGGTCTCGGTGGCGCGGGCGATGGTGTCGCCGGTCAGGGTGGCGGCGCCCTCCGGATCGCCCACGATGTTGCGCAGCGCCGAGGCGTTGATGGCGCAGCCCAGCGTCCAGGGGTGGCGCTCCCCCACCGCCCGCTCCATGTCGGTCAGGGAGTTCTCCATCAGGACATGGGCCTGGCCGCGTTCGCCGACGTTGCGCAGGATCAGCGCGTGGTTGGCACGGGCGCCGGCCAGGAAGGGATGTCCTTCGCCGAGCATGTCCAGATAGCCGGAGACGACCTTCTCGCTTATCTCCCTGGCCCGGTCGATGTCGCCGTGCTCGCGGGCGAAGCAGCTCTGGGAGGAGGCGAACATCATGGTGAGCGGGTCGTGTTCGCCCAGGACCCGTTCGCAGCTCTCCAGGACCTGGGTGAACAGCGCGGCGGCCCTGCCGCGTTCACCGGAGCGGTAGTGGCACAGCGCGAGGTTGTACTCGGCGCGCAGCGTCTGCGGGTTGTCCCGGCCCATCACGATGCGGTGCACCCGGACGCTCTGCGACTGGAGCGACTCGGCTTCGCTGTAGCGGCCGAGGAGCCGCAGGTCGGTGGCGTAGTTGATCTCCGAGAAGAGGGTCCAGCTGTGGCGCGGGCGCAGCAGCGCCCGACGGGCCTCCAGGGTGCGCCGGTTGAGGTCGAGGGACTCCGCGTAGCGGCCGAACAGCCGCAGGGTGACGGCCAGGTTGTTCTGCGCGTTGAGGGTGCGGGAGTCCTGCTCGCCGAGGAGTTCGCGGTACGAGGCGACGAGCCGGCCGGAGATCTCGTACGCCTCGTCGTAGCGGCCGAGGCCGCGCAGGTCGGCGGCGAGTCCGCCCGCCGCGCGCAGGTACTCCAGGTCCTGCGCGCCGCGTTCGGCGCGCAGATGTTCGACGGCGGCGCGTTCGATGGCCTCGGTGCCCGCGTAGTCGCCGACGGCGCGCATCAGATTGGCGTAGTGGTAGCTGAGGTCCCAGATCCTCGGATGGGTGTCGCCGAGAAGTGGCTTCCACGCCGTCATGGCGCGCCTGCCGAGGTTGATCCCGGCCCGGTACTCGCCGGAGAGATACATGTAGCGCAGGCAGTTGAGGACCAGGGTGTGCACCCCGGGGTCGGCGCTCTTGAGGACGTCGGCCCATTTCAGATGCGGGGTGATCTCCGCGTACCGGGGCCACAGCCGGGTGTCGGTGGGACGGCCGGGGTCAGCGGCGACCAGGGCGCGGCGCACGACCTCGATGAAGTCCTGGTGGTCCTGCGGGGGCATGTCCTGGTGGACGATCTGGTGGACCATGCGGTGCATGTAGAGGGTGTCGCCGGCCGAGCCGAGGCCGCTCTCGCCCACCTGGTCCCTGACCTCGCGCTCACCGACCCCGGCGGCGCGCACCACCGCGTACTGCCGGAGTTTGTTGATCGCGCGCGTCCAGCGCACCGGGTCGTCGACCAGACCGCGCAGCTTCTCCGGGAGGGTGTCGGCGGGCAGGTCGCGCACCAGCCGGACCGGGATGGCGCCGGGTGCGAAGAACGTGCACAGCCGCAGCAGGTCCACGGATTCCGGGACGGTCTCGCGGAGCTTGTTGAGCAGTATCGACCAGCCGGTCTGGAAGGCGAGCGGGAAGTCGGCGGAGACCCGTACGACGTCCTGGTCGATGCCGCCCCTGAGCAGCTCGATGTACTGGTCGACGGACATGTCGGAGTCGTTGAGCCAGCCGGCCGTCTGGTCGAGGAGCAGCGGCAGGTCCTCCAGCGCGACGGCGAGCTGCGCCGCCTCCCGGTAGGTGAGTCGCGGGGCGCGGCGGCGGACGAACGCCACGGACTCCTCGCGGTCGTAGACCGGGACTTCCATCAGGGTGCTGTTGTGTTCGCCCCACTCCGGGTTGCGCGCCGTGATCAGCACATGGCCGGGGCCGGTGGGCACCAGGTCCCAGATCTGGTCGGGCTCGTCGGCGCCGTCGAGGACCAGCAGCCAGCGGCTGTACGGGTCGCCCCGGCGCAGCGCGTCGCGGGCGGCGCGCAGCCGTTCGCCGTACTCGACGCCGGTGGACAGGCCGAGGGCCGGGGCGAGTTCGGCGAGCCGCTGACGGCAGGTGACCCGCTTGTCGGCGGCGACCCACCACACGACGTCGTACTCGGCGCCGAAGCGGTACACGTACTCGGCGGCGAGCTGGGTCTTGCCCACGCCGGACATGCCGTGCAGGGTGACCACTCCGGCGCCCCGGCCGGCCCGCTGGAGCGCGTCGTAGGCGTCGCCCAGCAGCGTCTCGCGGCCGGTGAAGCGGGTGTTGCGGCGGGGGACGCCGCCCCACACGTCGGGGATGTCGGCCGGGTAGCGCGGTCCGCGCCGGGAGTCGGCGTGCGGTGGCGGCGGCTCGGTGGACAGCCCGAGGCGGGTCAGCACGCGCCGCTCGGCCTCGCTCTCGCCGACGGTGGTCAGGTCGGCGGCGGCGAAGACGGTGGTGGCGCTGGGCAGCGCGGAGGTGGTGACGGTGACGGCGGCGAACCGGCCGGGATCGGCCGCCACCACCTGGCGCAGCGCGCTGTTCCACTCGTCGTGGCTGCGCGGCCCGAGCTGGAAGTACCAGTCACTGAGGACGACGAGGACGGGGCCCGGCGCGAGCAGCAGATCGCGCAGGCACTCCTCCAGTGTGATGTCGTCCGGCGGGTCCCACCGCTGGTAGACCACCGAGAGCCCGCGCCGCTCCAGGCGGTCCCCGATCCAGGCCGCCCAGGCCCGGTTGAACCCGGCGAAGCTGATGGTGACAACCTGCGGCCCGGTGGCGCCAACTTGCTTGTCTGCTCCGGGCATTCAACCGTCTCCCTGCATCGTCATACGCCCTTTTAACATACCCCGCCACCCCATGGATCGATCCTGTCGCGCGCCGCTTCACGTTCCGTTCCTTTGGCGCCAGATCATCCGCGCGGTGCGCACGTACGCCTCGGCCCTGGCCCGGTGTCCGGCCGGTGGCGGGCTGTCGGAGAGCCGGTGGTAGACGGCGATCATCTCGTTGACGAGCACGCGTCCCTCGCGGGTCAGGGCGCCGGAGCCGGCGAGTACGGGCAGCACCGCGCCGACCTGTTCGCGGCAGCGGGCGTGCTCGGCCCAGGCCAGGTCGCGCCGGGAGAGCTGTTCGGCGCCGAGGGCCAGCCGCTGCCAGTAGTCGGCGAGCGCGAGATGGGAGTAGGCGCCTTGGAGGAGCCCGTCGAAGGGGCGCAGGTCGGAGCGCCAGGGGGCGAAGTGGCGCGGGGTGGCGTCCTCGTGGTGCAGCGGGGCGAGGGCCGCGAGTGCGGCGAGTTTGGTGTGCTGGAGTTCGTGCACGAGGGTCGAGGCGAGGTGAGCGGGGGTGGCGGGCCTGCTGCTGAGGACCGCGCCGAACGCCTCGCGCCGGGTGCCGCTGCACTGCGCCGGCCCCTCCCCGGAGGGCGCGGAGCCGGGCGGCGGACACAGCGGTACGAGGCAGCGCAGCAGGGCCGCGGCCTCGGCGGAGCGCTGCGCGCCGCCGGCCGCCAGCGCGGACCCGGTCCGCGCCCACAGCCGCGCCCAGGCGGCGCGCTCGGCCGGGTCGGGGCGGGCGGCGGCGGAGAGCCCGTGCCCCTGCGGGCCGGGGGCGGCGACGCGGTACGGGTCGAGGTCGTCCAGGCGCACCGGCGGCGCGCCGTCCCGCAGCGGCGGCAGGGTGTGCGCGGGAAGCCAGCGGGGGTCGTCGGAGCGCAGGCCGTCGTCGTGGGTTTCCAGGGCGACAGGGGACTCATGACACTGACGTACCGTCACCGTGCCTGACGTCATGGCGAGGTGAAGGACCGAGGACGGCCCCGGTGCGGTGCGCAGGGCGCCCAGGGTGGGCAGGACGAGTGGTCCGGCGGGCGCCGTGAGCCGCGTGGTGAACGGCAGCCGGGCCCGGATCGCGGCGGCGGCGGCCAGCGCGCCGAAGTGCCCGAGGTCGGCGGCGAGTTCCGGGGTGGGCGCGGCGGTGGTGAGCCCGCGCAGGCAGCGCTGGGCCCAGGGCCCGGCGAGCGGGTGCAGCAGGACGGTCCGTACGGCGGCGCGGTCGGCGCGGTCGGCCTCCTCCAGCAGCGCCCAGTGGTCGCGCGGCCCGGCGGGCGGCCCGGCCCCGGCCCCGGCCCCCGCCGCGCGGACGGCCGCCGGGGCGTCGTCCGCCGCGTCGAGCAGGGCGCGCAGCAGGATCAGCCGGCGGGTGTGCTGGTCGCGTACGAGCAGCCCGAGGGCGTCCGTGCCGCCCTCGGTGCGGCCGAGTTCGCGCAGCGTCCGCTCGGGGACGGCCGGGCTCACCGGACGGCTTCCGCGAGGGCGGTGGCGACATGGCGGATCAGCCGGTCGAGGTCGGCGCAGTAGACGGAGGGGTGCGCGAAGCCGTGTCCGGCGCGGTAGCGGTGGGCGTAGTGGCCGCCGCCGCACACGGTGAGCAGCGGGCAGGCGCGGCAGCCGGCGGCGAGCGCCGCCGCGCCGGCCTGCCGGGCGGCGATCCCCGGGTGGCGCAGCGCGTCGTCGAAGGTGTGGTGGAAGACGTCGAGTCCGGTGGCGGCGGCCGTGTCGTAGGCGGACTTGAGGGAGTCGACCTGTTCGATCGCGCCGTCCGTCTCGACCACGACGGCGTTGAGCGGGTCGAGTCCGAGCGATTCGGTGGCGGCGGGCAGTCCGAGCAGCAGCGCGAGGCACTCCTCGAAGATCCGTATCCGGGTCTCCCGGTGTCCGGCCCGCCACCAGCGGTCGAAGACGGTGATCAGCCAGTCGCCGTACGGGGTGGGCCGTCCGGGGTCGCCGAGCCGGTGTGCGGGCAGACCGGGCGGCGGGCTGGTCCAGTTGCCGTGCGGGAGCAGCAAGTCGATGGCGGGCGGGCGCAGTTCGAGGAGGGACTCGTACATCTCGACGGGGTCGGTGCGCGGGTCGACGACGGTGAGGAGGCCCGCGTACGCCTCCGGGTGGCGGGTGGCGAGCAGCCGGGCGCCGCGCGCGGCGGCGGGCCAGGAGGGGCGGCCCGCGTGGTCGGTGCGCAGGGTGTTGTGGGCGGCCCTGCCGCCGTCGAGGCTGATGCCGACGCGGATCGCGTGCCGCGCGAGGGCGGCGGTGCGGCGCTCGGTGAGCAGGGTGCCGTTCGTCTGTACGGTGACCGCGACCGTACGCCCCGTTCCGGCCCGCTCCCGTACGGTCCGCGCGAAGCCGGCCAGCCGCTCGGCGCCCGCGAGCAGCGGCTCGCCGCCGTGCAGGACGAGGGCGAGCCGGCGCAGCCCGTGGGCCCCGGCGTGCTCGGCGATCCGGGCGGCGGTGCGCTCCAGCACCTCGGGCGAAGCGGCGGCGGGCCGGTCGCGCCAGGTGCGGTCGGGACCGGCGTACAGGTAGCAGTAGCGGCAGGCGAGGTTGCAGCGGCCGTGGACCTTCACGATGAACTGCCCGAAGGGCACGGGTCCGGTTGGGATCGGCCCGTTCGGCATCGTTGTCAGC
This sequence comes from Streptomyces sp. NPDC012835, assembly GCF_042900885.1. Classification (NCBI taxonomy): domain Bacteria; kingdom Bacillati; phylum Actinomycetota; class Actinomycetes; order Kitasatosporales; family Streptomycetaceae; genus Streptomyces; species Streptomyces sp. NPDC012835. The sequence continues at coordinate 186,497 of NZ_JBIBBW010000006.1, read as the reverse complement.
GGTCGTGACACCGCGCGTCTCCCCTCCAGGCCGGTCACACCGCGGGCGAGTGTCCCCGCGTGTGTTCCTGTTATGCCCAGGGGGCAAACACGGAGTGCCGCAGATTGTCCTGTGTGACCGCCTCCGTGCCGGAGAAAGGCCGGCAATGCGCGAGCGCCGGGAGGTGGTCGACCGCGTGGCCGACCACCTCCGAGCGGGGCAATGTGAGGGGCTCTCGTGCCTCAGCCGGACCGCAAGAGAGTCCCACTCTGCCAACTCGGTAACCCGAGAGCCGTGTTGGCGCGACGAGAGTCGACCATGAGACCGCCTGTCACATACCGATCCGTACACGCGGAGGCCACTTCGTGCCAACGGCCCCGGACGTACACCCAGTCAGCGACGGTCACCCGCACCGCACACTGACTCCGCATCCCCATCAAGTGAGGCCGCCAACACGGGCAGGCACAGCAGTGCCCACACCGCCTTGCCCACACCGGGACGGTCCGCCACACCCCACGTGTCGGTCAGCGCCTCCACGATGGTGAGACCCCGACCCTCACATGCTTCCTCAGACACCGGCCTCCGCTCCGGCTGTTCGGAGCAGGCGTCGTGCACCTCGATGCGCAAGCCCCGGGGCACCATGTGGAACCGGGTCTCGATCTCCCGTCCCGGCGGGACATCGGCGTGACGCACAGCGTTGGTGACCAACTCGGAAACGACCAGCACGGCCGAGTCCTCCAGTGCGGCCAGTTCCCAGCCCGCCAGCGTCTTGAGCAACGCCTCGCGCGCCAGCCCGACGGAACGCGGATGACGCTTCCACCGTAGGACCACGGGATCCCCTTCCCGGCCTTCCTCGTGGCGCTCCATCACGCCACTCCCAGACAGGGAGCCGTCAGCGGCCCGGGATCGCCACCCTGCTGAGCAATCCAATTCGCCCGCCGCCGACCTCGGCGCTGCCTCTGCTCGCACCGCTCCCAGCGTCCGAACTCCGCCTTCGAGACAAGTCGCACGGTCGGCGGGCTGAGAATCAGCACAACCTCGGCCACGGGATGACGATGAACGGAGACCGAAGGAAGGGGCCTGATCGGGGCACCGGCTTCGGCTGGAACCAAAGGTTGTTCCGCCCGTTTGACCATGCGGGCGATATCCTGACGCATGTTGACGCTCCAAGCTGGCGTTGACCACGCCCCCGAACCGAAGCGCATCGGTTGCGGGGGTCCTCTGTGGTTACGCTACGTAGATCGCCATTAGCTGTCAGTTGCACCTCGCGTGTCCGTCAGTTCGAAGTGCCACAAAGGTGTTGATCATACTTCCAGGTGAATCGCCGTAGCCATGGCCCGCATTTCTGGTGTCAGCGTTCGCCGGCCCTCGACGATGCGCTTCAACACCCGCCGTCCATAGGGCTGGTTGGGCAACCACTCAGGCGCCTTCTGACTCAGAGCTGCCATTCGCTCGAAAGCGTCTGCGTAGTGACCCGTTTTGGCCAACGCGTCTGCCACATCCAGGTGATGCCGATTCCTGCTACCACTTGTGGGGCGCAGTGCTGACCGAGGAACTTGCCTGGCAAGCGTGAGGACCGCGTCAGGACGGTCCAGAACACCAGCATTCTCCACCCGCATCAGCTGGACGCGGATGGGGCCAAAGGTACTGACCGAGTCGGCCGCAATGACGCGTTCACGCCCCAGCGCGATAGCTGCGGCTTTCGCAAAGCGCAATGCGTCCATTGCCTTGCTCGGTTGGTTGTTCCGAATCGCTGCCCCCGACATCCGCAGAAGCAACACGCCCCACATGCTCAACTCGCCGGGCGTCGCCCGAGAGATACGCGGTTCGGTCTCGTCCGCCCATTTCTCAGCGAGCGCAAGCGCCTCATCCAGCTTCCCGAGGCGTAGCAGCAGCCAACACCGCGTATTCGCAGCGGCAGCCGCTTCGAGCCGCCCGGAGGAGTCATCCATGGCACGCGTCAGCGCCAGATCTGCTGCCTCGAACTGCCTTGTGGAGACCATGAGGAAGCCGACGAATTGCATGACTCGGGCCCGAATCTCCCGTCCCTCAGAACTCAACGCCTCGGCGTCTCGCATCAACGGAGGCAGTAATAGAGCAAGCTCCCGAAACCTGTCCTGCCCATAGTAGGGATTGTCCGTCAGGTCGGTAAGCGCCTGGGAGACGCCGCTTACGGTCGGCGGCTCGTCTCCCAACACGGCGGTTCCCGGAGGGCGTTCGAGCATCCTGCGAACGGCCTTCCACTGTTCCTCCGCCCCTGCTGGGGGGCCTTCCGTGCGAGGACCATGCGACAGGCGCATGGTCGGAACACGGAGGGCGACTGCCAATTTGTGGAGGGTCTCCAGACGTGTGTGCTCGCGATCTCCCTGCTCCAGTTTCCTGACCAATGAGATCGACACGCCCGCCGCCTCGGCGAGTTCCGTTTGATTCAGCCCTCGAAGCTTACGGACTTCCTTGATGTGCTTCCCTGATTCGCTCATATCACGAGCGTACGGGGTCCCGTCAACTACGTCTCGTGTGTTCTTGGCAATGATCGCTGAACTGTCGCCGACCTGCCCGGATGCGCTACCCGCATATGGCGGCCCACCGGAGGCGGTGCCGACCCCACCGCGCCGGGCGGGCCGAATTCGGCCGGACCCACCGGCTACGACACCCGGGGCCACACAGCCCAAGCGGGACGACGCCAACGCCCGGTCATGCTCGACACCTGTCGTTCAGTACCGCCAGTGGCTGCGACCTTGGAACAAGCCAAAATCCGATGCCTACTCAGAACGCGTTGGTGAACCCCCAGAGCGTCTCCATCGGCTGCTCGCTGCGGCCGCGCAGGTCCGTCAGGATCTCCGCCAGTACGGGATGGTCGAGGGTGCGCAGCGCCGCCAGGTCGAGGGCGAGCAGATCGGGCAGGGCCGGCGGGGGTGGCGCCGCGTCCGGCCGGTCCGCCGTTTCCCGCCGGTCCGGCCAGTGGGCTCCGTCCGGTCCTTGTGCCGCGTCCTGCCACCCGCGACGTGTCGTCCCGCCGCTCTCCGCGCTGTCGTTCATGACGCTTCCCCCGTCCGTCCCGGTCCTGGTCAGTGCTCCAGCCCGGCCAGCCGGGCCGTGGTCGCCCGCCCCGCCTCGCCGCCGCCGTCCGGCAGCCTGCGCCACTGCGCGTGGGCCGCCCGGTACGCCTCGCGCGCCGCCCGGGGGCGGCCCGCCTCCTCGTAGGTCATACCCCGTTCGTGGTGCGCCTCCGCACGCAACCGCACAGCGTCCAGAAGTTGCCGCGGACTGTCCAGATCCGCTTCCGCCGTCCTGGCCGCGTCCGCCGCGTCCCGGAACGCATCGGCCGCGTCGTCGAGCCGGGTGGGCCGGCGCAGGCTGCGGTGCGCCTCGACGTGCGAGCGGCCCAGCTCCAGCCAGCAGCGGGCGGCGGTCAGCGGATCGCGGGCCTCCTGGGCGGCCAGCCCGAAGAGATGCTCCGCCTCCCGCAGGTCGACCCGGTCGTCGTTGATCCGGTGGCGGAGCATCAGCGCCTGACCGAGCATCAGCAGCCGCTCCGCCTGCCGGGCCGTGCCGGACGGTGTCTCCGTACGGCAGTCGCGCAGCACCCGCACCGCCGCCCCCGTGCAGGAAGCGCCGTCCGGGAGTCCGGCGCGGGTCAGCAGGGCGCTGCCCCACTCGGCGAGCAGATCGGCGTGAGCCCGGGAGTCGCGCGCGGTGCCGCGCGCAGCGAGGGCGAAGTACTCGGCGGCCTCCTCCAGGTCCGTGGCGTCCCCGGCGCCGCCCGCCTCGCCCGCGCGCTGGTAGCGCGCGACCCGCAGCCGGGCCGCCCGGGTCCTGAGCGAGGCGGTCAGCCGTTCGTCCCGTACGGTCGCCAGCGACTGCTCGATCAGCCGGCCGGCCTCGGCCAGGCCCTCCCCCGAACGCAGCAGCGCGTCGACCAGGTCGAGTTGGATACGGGCCTGGCTGCCGATGGTGTGGTCGCCGGGGGCGAGCGCCGTGCGCAGCGAGCGCGCGGCCTGCTCGGCGTAGAGCTGCGCCTGCTCGGAGTCGCTCGTCGCGCCCGAGAGCCGCAGCAGGGTCCTGCCGTGGGCCAGCGGCAGCCCGGCGGGCCGGTTCCGCTGGTCGGGCCAGACGTCCGCGAACGCCTCCAGCATCCCGATGGCGCTCTGCAGCAGCGCGGTGTCGCCGCCGAGGAGCCACTGGGTCTCCAGGGCCCGTACCCGGTCCAGGGTGAGCCGCAGCACCTCGGCGGGGTCGAGTCCGAGCGCCGCGCCTGCGACGGTGTACTCACGGTCGGCGCGGCGCAGCAGCTCCAGCGCGCCGCGCCGGTCGCCGCGCCTGCGCCGGTCGTCGGCCGCCGCGTGCAGCACCTTGGCCAGGACGGCCCGTTCGCGTACGGCGCGGGGGTGGGCGACGGCCCGCTCGGCCGCGCGCTCGGCCTCGGTGAGCAGTTCGCCGCTGCCCTGGACCTCCCAGAGCCGCAGCAGACAGCGGGCCAGCTCCGCCCACAGCGCCGGGTCGAAGCCGCCGGGCTCCTCGTGCGCGGTGGCGGAGCGCAGGAGCTGCACGGCGTCGATCAGGTACTGCACCATGCCGTCGGACTCGAACTGGCGCAGCAGTTCGCGGGCGCTCTCGACCGCCACGTTGACGACGGGTTCGGTCTCGCCGGGCGGCGCCGCCGGGATGAACTGGTCCAGCACCCGCCGGGCGACCTCGGCGAAGGGGTGCGGGACGCGCTGCCGGTGGTCGCCGTCGCGGTCGCCGTCGAAGGTGGCGCTCTCGTACAGCTCGTCGAGACCGTCGACCTCCTCGCCCGTGCCCGGGTGGATCGGGCCGCGCCTGGCGTCCTCCAGCTGGGCGAGGACCATGGCGGGGAAGTTCGGGCCGCCCCTGCCGAATCTCTGCTCTATGTACTCCGAGCAGTGTTTGAGTACGAGCACCGCCTCGTCGCGGCCCAGCGGTCCGAGCAGCGCCTCCTGGACGCCCGGGGCGAACTCGTACCAGGGCTCGTCGTCGGGGCTGTTGCCCTTGGCACGCGAGAGCAGTCCGCTGAGCAGCACCTCGGCGAGTTCGGAGGGGCCCGAGTCGGGCAGCATCGTCCGCTGGACGAGCTGCATCACCGGCAGATAGAGGGGGGCCGCCGCGAGGTAGACGGCGAGCTGGCCCGCGACCGGCGAGGCCGCCGAGCGGAAGCGGCTGACGAGCTGGAGCGAGGACAGCGGGCTCCCCGGGCGCGGCGCCGGTGCCGGAGGCTGGTCGGCGCGCACCCAGCCGACCGCGCCGGAGATCCGTCCCGCGCCGGTGCCCGACAGCAGCCGCGCCCAGGCGCCGAGCGCGCCGGCGACGGGCGGCAGTACGGGGATGGCGAGCGAACCGGGCGGTACGGCGGGCGCCGTGGCGTCGTCGACCTTGAGTACGGCGGCGCCGCCCGGTCCTTCGCCCCGGGAGAGCAGCCCGTAGGTGACGGGCAGCCGGGTGCGGTTCCACATGCGCTGCGGCAGCGGTTGCAGGACGGCGATGGGCGCCTGGCGGCCCAGCTGGTGCAGCAGCCGGTGCGCGCGTCCGCTGTGCCACAGCGGACCGGCGCAGTCGCTGACGACGACGGTGACCCGGCGGCCGGTCGGGTCGCTCAGCCGGTCGGCGGAGCTGAGCGGCGCCGAGGCGGGGTCGGGACTCCGGCTGACGGCGGGCGCGCCCTCGGGCCCCTGGTGCAGATAGCGCACCTGGACATCCCGGAAGGCACCCAACTGGCCGAAGATCTCTTCCAGTTCGGTGAACAGCCGCTCCCACACCCGCATGGAGGACGACGCGTCCAGCACCAGCTGAAGCAGCGCGTCCGCCCGCGGGACTCCGCGGAACACCGGGATGATCAGCCCGCCGGCTCGGGCGCTCAGCTCTACGGTCGCCACCTCGTCAAGGGTACGGCGCGAGGGAGGCACGGCGGGCCGGTATCGCTGGAGCGGGCGGAGCGCGCGCTGGAGTTCGAGCGGCGCGGGCAGCGCGGGCGCCACCGGCACACCCAGCGGACATCCCGTCAGAGCGCCCGCCGGCCGCGCCCTTTTACGGCCGGGGCGGGGCATGGGATAGAGCGTGACGGGGCGCTCGTCGTCGCCGGAGCGCTCCGGCCCCGCCGGCTCGTCCGCCGGGCCGCCACCGGGCCCGGCACCCGGATCGCCGCCGGACCCGGCGCCGCCGGCGGCCGGCGGCGCGCCCGGTACCCGGCCGGGCCCGGTGCGCGGCTCGCCCCGGACGCCGTCGCCGTCCGCTTCGTCGCCCGCAGGCGCCGGCCGGCCGCGTCCGGTCCAGCCGGCCAGCCACAGCGCGTCGCAGAGCTGTTCGGCGTCCGGGTCGAGCCCGGCGTGGCGCAACCGCTCGACCAGGGCGGTCAGCGGGGACAGCAGGGTCGGCGGCGTCGCGTCGTACGGCGGGAGCGGCCCGGCGCCGCCCGTCAGCGAGGGGTGGCGTGCCCCTTCGGCCCGGGCGTGCCCGCGTCCCGGTTCCGGCTCGCTGTCCGGGCCGGGCCGTACCGTGACGTCGGGCATCAGCGCATCACCTCGGCCGGTCGAGTCGCTGGATGATCAGGTCGGCGAGACGGTCCCGGCCCGCCGGGGCGGCGGCGTCGGTGAGATAGATCGCGTTCAGCAGCTGGTCGGTGGAGATGAGTTCGCTGCGCGAGCGCTCCAGGAAGTGCGCGATCAGGTCGTTGCCGACCCGCGCGGCCTCGTCGCCGAGGTGCGCCCGTACGAAGGTCGCGAGCCGCTGGTGGTCGGGGCGGCCGAGCCGCAGATGGATGCAGCGGCGCATCAGCGGCGCCGGGAAGTCCCGCTCGCCGTTGCTGGTGAGGACGACGAAGGGGAAGGCGCGGCACTGCACCCGGCCGCCCCTGACCTTCACCTTCCTGCCGTCGTCGGTGAGGACCTCCGCCTCGCCGTCCGGCAGCCGGTCGGCGATCCGCTCCAGCTCGGGAATGCCGAACTCGCCCTCCTCCAGCACGTTGAGGAGGTCGTTCGGCAGATCGATGTCGCTCTTGTCCAGCTCGTCGATGAGCAGGACGCGCGGCTGGTCGGAGGGGAGCAGCGCGGTACCGAGCGGGCCGAGCCTGATGTAGCTGCCGATGTCCGCCGACGGGTCCTGGCCCGCTGCCGTGTCCGTCCCGGCCGCCGCGCCGTGTGCGGCGAGCTGGACGTCCTGGAGGCGGGCGATGGCGTCGTAGTGGTAGAGGCCGTCCTGGAGGGCCGACCTGCTGACGATGGGCCAGCGCAGCACCCGGCCGAGTCCCAGTTCGTGCGCGACCGAGTGGGCCAGGGTGGACTTGCCGGCGCCGGGGCTGCCGGTGACCAGCAGCGGGCGCCGCAGATAGAGCGCCGCGTTGATCATCTCCAGCTCCTCGGCGCCGGGCCGGTGCAGCTCCGCCTCGTGCCGGTAGCCGCCGAGCCGGCGGTCGGCGGAGCCGTCGGCGGCCCCGTCGGCGTGGGCGGCGCCGCGGCCCGCGAAGTCACGCCAGGGCGGCGGCGGGGGCAACTGGGTGATGCCGCCGTGCGGTTCGCCCGCTCCTCGGTAGATGAGCCACTCGCTCGGTTCACTCATAACGGGTTCCTCGTCCTCGTCACTCGTCCGGCAGGGGCGGCGGCCGTCGAACGGGCCTGTGCGTGGTCGTCGGGTCCCGAGCCGCTCACGGCGCCTCCAGCAACTGGCCGGAGCCGGGCAGCGGGTGGGTCGGATCGTCGTAGAACAGCGCGACCCCGTCCGACCAGTACGTCTCCGCACGGCCGGCCCAGACGCCCCGGCGCAGTTCCAGGACCGTACGCGGCAGCTGATCGGCGCCGCCCGCCTCGGCGACGGTGGCGACGGCCCGGCGGTGGAAGTCGGCGCAGACGGCGTGGGAGCCGTCCCGGCCCCGCCGCAGCAGAGCGATGTGGAAGCCGCCGTTCACCAGCCGGGTCAGCCCGGCGGCGGTCTCCGCGTCCGGCCGGTCCGCGTAGCGGCAGAGCACGGGCACGGTCTCGTGCGCCAGCGTCCGCAGCTCGTCCTCCAGCGGTACGGGTACCCGCAGCCCGCCCTCGCAGTCGACGATCCTGGCCCGTACGGCGGCGCTCCTGACGCGGTCCCAGCGCGACCGCCGCTCGCGCGCCTCGTCCTCGGTGAGCGGTGGTCCCTGGTCGGAGGGGCGGACGACCACGGGCCGCAGGGCGCCGAGCGGGGGCTCGTCCGCCGACAGCTGCCAGCCGTCCACCTCAAGCCCCAACTGGGCCTGTACGACGGCGACCTGGAGCACGGCGGGACTGTCCGGCTCGTCGCACCGCCGGAACGCCTCGGTCAGCGGGGCGCCCAGCCGGGTGGGCAGCTCGTGGCCCTGGGTGCCCCGGCTGTCCTCGCCGACCGGCAGCACCTCTCCGGTGTGCCGGGCGACACCGACCCGCCAGTCGTAGCTGTCCCGTTCCCAGCCGCGCGGCTCCAGCTCCAGCAGGACGAACGGCCGCTCGCCCTCGCGGGGCCGCTCGCCGTAGGCCGGGGAGGCACGCCGCTGCTCGCGGTCGGTGCGGTGCCTGGCCGCCGCCCTGAGCAGGAAGATCTCATTGCGGAAGTCGCGCGGGAGCCGGTCGGCGGCGACGCCGTCCACCCAGTTCCACAGGCTCTCCTCGGCCGCCGCGGTGGCCCGGGTGACGTAGGGGCGCTCGGCGGATATGACGCTCACGCAGTAGCTCAGGACGAGCCTGAGCGCGGCCTCCCCGCCCCTGCTCTCGTACAGCGCGCCGAGTCCGTCGCGCCAGCCGCGCGGCGCCGGATAGCGGTCGACCGCGTGCACGCCCGGCAGCCGGACCAGCAGATCCAGCAGGCTGTGGGTGGAGACCGGGGGCGGCAGCTCGGCGAGCCTGCCCAGCAGGGCTATCCGCTGCTGCGGGCTGAGGACCCGCCCGGCGCCCGCGCCGAGGCCGTCCTGCACGTCGACCCAGGTGGGCCCCTGGCCGACCCGGCTGGCGTGCTGGTCGGCGTGGTAGCGGTCGTGGGCGTGGAACACCGCCTGGTAGTCGTCGTCGGCCTCGGCTCCGGCCATCGTGCCGGGCACCGGCAGCGACCGCAGCCGCTCGATGCCGATCGAGGTTCCGCCCATGCCGCCGACGAGCTGCGACTTGAGCACCCCGACCACCTCGCCCCGGGTCAGGTCGACGGTCGGCCCGCCGGACACCCCCGGCGGCAGGACGTCACCGCCCAGGCGCATCTGCTCGTCGGGGTCGGCCCAGCCGCCGACGGTGCCCTGGACGGTGCACCGCCCGGTCAGCCGCTTGATCCGGCCGCCCACCTCCGTCCACCCGGTGTAGAGCACCTGGCCGCCGCCGAAGAACGGGGCCGGTCGCTCCGCCACGTACACACAGGCGTGGTCGACGGGCCGGCCCAGCCGGATCAGCGCGAGGTCCGGCGCCGGCCAGCCGCCGCGCGGCGGACCCGGCGGCTCCGCGCCCGGCTCGCGCCCCTCGGGAAGGGCGGCGACAACGGTGCCCACGACCGACGTCAGGCCGCTCTCGGGGCCGGATTCGAAGACGACCGCCACGTCCCGCCCCTCCCCCTGCATCGCCACATGCGCACACGTGAGAACCCAGCTCGGGGCGATGAAGAAGCCGCTCCCCAGGAAGCTCCCACCCGGCCCACGAGGGTCATACCCGCGCTCCACGGCATGGATGCGCACGGTCGCCGCCATGACGAGGTCCACGAGCGCACGCACGCTGTCGTTCGGGACGCCCGGAGCGCCGCCGCCGGGGCCGCCGTACGGGTCGATCACCGGCCGCTCCCGGCCGGGGGCCTGGGCCCGTCGGGATGCGCCGGTGCGCCGGGGGGTGCGCCCCTGGAGCCCGGGGCGGCCCTGGGCGGTACGACGGCGGGGCCGGTCAGATCGGCGGGCGGACCGCCGCCGCTCCAGGTGAGCGTGACCTTGATGGCCCCGTTGGCCTCGCCGTCAGCGAGCAGCCCCACGATCCGGCCGGCCTTGGCGGTCAGTTCGATGCCGAACTCGACGCTCACCTCGTCGGGCCGTACCGCGCGCAGCGGCCCGACCAGGGACCGCGCCACGCCGGTCACCACCGACTGGAGGCTCTCCACCCGTGCCTGCACCTGGTCGGCGAACCCGGTGTCCGTGTACTCCAGCCCCCCGGAGGGCTGCTCCAGCTCCGCCGCGCCGCTGATCCTGGCCCAGACGGGTGTCCCGTCCGGCAACTCGATCCGTGTGACCGTCGCACCGCCATCGTCCATGACATCCTCATTCCCCCAAGTCCCCGCAGGCTAGCGGCAGTACGGCGCGCACGCGAGGTTCACGGCGGAGGACGGCGATTGGCCCCCGGCCGGTTCTGCCGGGCCCGGTACGGTCGGCTCCCGGCCGCTGTAAGGGGCCTCACCAGGGGTTAGTCTGGTCCGCATGTACTTCACCGACCGAGGGATCGAGGAGCTGGAGAAGCGGCGCGGCCAGGAGGAGGTCACTCTTGAGTGGCTGGCCGAGCAGCTGCGTACGTTCGTCGATCTGAACCCCGACTTCGAAGTGCCGGTGGAACGCCTGGCGACCTGGCTGGCGCGGCTGGACGACGAGGACGAGGACGACGACTAGAGCGACGGCCGGGGCGGCCGGGGCGAGGGCCCGAACGGTTCGGGGGGACCGGAGACGCCCCACGGGCCCGGCTCAGCTCCGGCTCAGCCGGCGCTCCGCTCGGCGGCTCAGATCTCGACGCGGAGCCGCTCGTAGGTGAGTTCCAGGACGCCGTGCGCGATCATCAGGGCGCCGGCGAAGGCCCAGCCCGCGCTGCGGCGCCGGACGGCCCACACGGAGAGCGGGATACCGGCCGCGAGCTGGAAGGTGCCCAGCAGACGGGCCCGGGGGCCGCGGAGCCAGGGGCCCAGCGGCCCGTCCTCCACCGCGTTCAGCTCGGCCCGTACCGCGTCGCGCCGCCCCGCCCACGCGATCTGCCCGGCGGCGGGCTGCACACGGGCCACCTCGCGCAGCCGGTCGGCGGGTTCGCCGGGGGTCAGACCGGCCGGCAGGGCGAGCCCGGTCCTGGCCAGGAAGGCGGCCAGCGCGAGCAGCCGGGTCCTGGAGTCGGTCTCCGGGTCCGGCCGGGTCAGCGGCCCCAGCGCCTGGAGGTCCAGTACGGGATCGAGGCCGAGCCTGGCCACGAAGGTCCGCATCGCCTCGTCCTCGCCCGCCGGGGTCCCGTCCGCCAGCCAGACATAGCCCACGGCGCGGCGGAAGCCGGCCGCGAGTGTGAAGCCCGCCCGGTCGCCGTCCCACCAGAGCGCGAGCACCGGCCATCCGGCGCCGACAGCGAGCGCGCCGGCCCACCCGGCGACCACCCGGTCGACCGGATCCGCCCCGTCCAGCCAGGGCTTGCCCTCGGGGACGAGCACGCTCCAGCCGTCGCCGGCCGGGGCGAGCAGCATCCGCTCCCGGAGCAGATGGGCGGCGGGCGAAACCACCGCCGGCTCGGCCCGGCACAGCAGCAGCGCTCCCACGGATGTCGCGTTCATGGCTCTCACGCTAGGACACTTTGCCCCGGTATGGGCACCAGACCCTTCGGGGTGGCCTCCGGGTGCACCCTGCCGTCACCCCGGCTCGGACCCCGGATCCACCCCACCCCTCCCCGGCCGGCCTTGACTTCACCCGACCGCGATATATCGTGTTCACCAAGAGACGCGATATGTTGCGTCATGCCGGTCTGTGGGAGGTCAGCACCATGGCAGAGACGACATGGGAAGTCACCGAGCCGGAGAAGCTCGCCTTCGACGGCCCGATCACGGCGCTCAATGTGCGCATCGCCAGTGGCACGGTGAACGTCTTCGGCACGGACCGGGACGGCGCCCGGCTGGAGGTCTCCCGGCTGGAGGGACCGCCGCTGATCGTGACGAGAAGCGGCTCCACCCTCACCGTGGCCTACGAGGATCTGCCCTGGAAGGGCCTGCTCAAATGGCTCGACCCCAAGGGCTGGCACCGCCGGGCGGTCATCTCCCTCGCCGTCCCCGCCGATACCTCGGTCGGGGTCGGGGTGGTGGACGCGGGCGCCGTGGTCTCCGGGGTCCGCGGGCGTACGGATGTGCGCGGCGTGAGCGGTGACACAACGCTGGTCGGGCTCTCCGGCGAGGTCAGGGCCGACACGGTGTCAGGCGGCCTGGAGGCCCAGGCCGTCACCGGCGATCTGCGCTTCCACTCCGTCTCCGGCGATCTGACGGTGATCGAGGGAGCGGGCTCCTCCGTACGGGCCGAATCGGTCAGCGGTGACATGGTGATCGACCTCGACCCGGCGGGCAAGCCCACCGACATCCAGTTGACGACGGTCTCGGGGGAGGTCGCGATCCGGCTGCCGCACCCGGCGGACGCGCGCGTCGAGGCGAACACCGCGAGCGGGTCGGTGTCCAACGCGTTCGACGATCTGCGGGTGAGCGGCCAGTGGGGCGCGAAGAGGATCACCGGCAATCTGGGCACGGGCACCGGCACCCTGAAGGCAACGACCGTCTCCGGCTCGATCGCCCTGCTGCGCCGGCCACCGGCGGACGAGGGCCCGCACACCGCCCCACCGACCGGCGCACCCTCCGCCGCCACGGACACCGACAACGCCGCCGCCGGCGGTATCGACATCGCCGCCGATGCCGATGCCGCCACCGGCGCGAACACCGACTCCAAGGAGCTGTGACATGCCTCCGGTCTTCGCCCACGGTCGCCTCCGCCTCTATCTGCTCAAACTCCTGGACGAGGCCCCCCGCCACGGCTACGAGGTGATCAGACTGCTGGAGGAGCGTTTCGAGGGCCTGTACGCACCGTCGGCCGGCACGGTCTATCCCCGGCTGGCCAAGCTGGAGGCCGAGGGCCTGGTCACCCACGCGACCGAGGGCGGTCGCAAGGTGTACTCCATCACCGACGCGGGCCGCGCCGAGCTGGCCGGACGGACGGGGGAGCTGGCCGACCTGGAGCTGGAGATCCGCGACTCCGTCTCGGAGCTGGCCGCCGAGATCCGCGACGACGTGCGCGGCGCGGCGGGCACGCTGCGCAGCGAGATGCGCGCGGCGGCCTCCGAGACCCGGGACGGCGGCGGGCACACGGAGTGGGACAGGACCTTCGGGGACAGCGAGTCCTGGCGCACGGCGAAGGAGGAGCTGAAGCGCGCGAAGCACGAGTGGAAGGAGCAGGCGCGCCGGGCAAAGGACGAGTCCCGTCGCGCCCGTGAGGAGGCGCAGCGGGCCCGCCGCCAGGCGAAGGAGGCCCAGGAGACGGCCCGTCAGGAGATGCAGCGCATCGCCAAGCAGGTCCAGGACCAGGTCCAGGATCATTTCGCCCGGGGCGACTGGCCCACCGGGGTCAGGGAGGGCCTGTCCGAGCTGGCCGGACAGCTGGGCGGTCTGGCGGGGTCGTCGTGGCCCCGCCCCGCGAAGGAGGACCCGAAGTCCCAGGAGCAGGAGCAGGAGCAGGAGCAGGAGCAGGAACGGGAGCAGGAGCGGGAGCGGGAGCGGGAGCGGGAAGTCTGGACGGACTTCCAGGCGCCCGTGGTGGACATCTACGCGGATCTGCCGACCACGGGCGATCCGGCGCGCGATCTCGACCGTCTGCTGGACCGCTTCCGCGACGACATCCGTGACGCCGCGCGGGACAACGGCGTCACGGACACCCAACTGGACGCGGCCCGCCGCCATTTGGCCACGGCGGCGACCCGGATGGGCTCGCTCCTGCGGGAGACGCCGCAGGACGGCGCCACGCCGCCGGGCGGACGGGAGGCCGACGGGAAGCCCTGATGGCTGTCCCGTAATTGGACCAGGAAGCCCCGGTTGGACGAGGTGTCAGGGCGTCGCCGCGTCAGGGCGTGAGGGCGTGACGGCGTGACGGCGTGAGGGCATGACGGCGTGAGGGCGTCAGGGCGTCAGGGCGTGAGCACGACCTTCCCGAAGATCCCGCCCGCCGCCATGCGTTCGAAGCCCTCGCGCGCCCGGCCCAGGGGCAGCACCTCGTCGATCACCGGCCGAAGGCCCTTCACGGCGCAGAACGACAGCAGGTCCGCCAGCTCGCCGAGCGATCCCATGGTCGAGCCGACGACCCTCAGCTCCAGGAAGAAGATCCGGGTCAGCTCCGCGTGCGCGGGGCGGTCGCCGCTGGTGGCGCCCGAGATGACCAGGGTGCCGCCGCGCCGCAGGCACTTGATGGAGTGCGACCAGGTGGCGGCGCCGACCGTCTCGATGACGGCGTCCACCCGGTACGGCAGCCGGGCGCCCGGCTCGTACGCCTCCAGCGCGCCCAGTTCGATGGCGCGCGCCCGCTTGGCCGCGTCACGGCTGGTGGCGTACACGCGCAGTCCGGCCGCGCTGCCGAGGACGATCGCCGCGGTGGCGACGCCGCCGCCCGCGCCCTGGACGAGGACCGAGTCGCCGGGCCGTACGCCCGCGTTGGTGAAGAGCATCCGGTACGCGGTCAGCCAGGCGGTGGGCAGACAGGCGGCCTCCTCGAAGCTCAGCCCGGCGGGCTTGCGCAGCAGGTTCGCCCGCGGCACGGCGACCCGTTCGGCGAAGGTCCCCTGGTAGTGCTCGGTGAGGATGGAGCGGGGCTCGGTGCCGTGGTCGCCGCCGCCGATGACGGAGTGCACGACGACCTCGTTGCCGTCCTCGTCGAGCCCGGCGGCGTCGCAGCCGAGGATCATCGGCAGCTTCTCCTCGGCGAGGCCGACCCCGCGCAGCGACCACAGATCGTGGTGGTTGAGGGAGGCGGCCTTCACGGTGACGGTGGTCCAGCCGGGGCGGGTCCCGGGTTCCGGGCGTTCGCCCAGTTCGAGGCCCTTGAGGGGATCGGTGGCGTCGGTATGTGCGGCGTAGGCGGCGAACATGGACCCGACGATAGGGCGAGGGCGGCGCCTCGGGAACCGTGCGCGCGTGTGACACACCTCAACGGCCGTCAACGGCCACGGGCCGCGCCCCACCCCCCTGCGAGGGGGTACGACACGGCCCGCACCAGCCGGGAGAGCGCGGATCAGCGCCGCGCGACCCCCTCCGCGCGCGCCGCCTCCGCGACCGCCGCGGTGACCGCCGGGGCGACCCGTTCGTCGAACGGCGACGGGATGACGTAGTCGGCCGCCAGCTCGTCCCCGACGACATCGGCCAGCGCGTTCGCCGCCGCGATCTTCATGGACTCGGTGATCCGGGAGGCCCGCACCTGGAGCGCGCCCGCGAAGATGCCGGGGAAGGCGAGCACGTTGTTGATCTGGTTCGGGTAGTCGGACCGCCCGGTGGCCACCACCGCCGCGTACCGGTGCGCGATGTCGGGGTGCACCTCGGGGTGGGGGTTGGCCATGGCGAAGACGAAAGCGCCGGGCGCCATCGAGGCGATCGCCGGCTCCGGGACCGTACCGCCGGACACCCCGATGAAGACGTCAGCGCCGAAGAGCGCGGCCTCCAGCGAACCGGAGAGCCCGGCGCGGTTGGTGAGTTCCGCCAGTTCGCGCTTCACCTCCGTCAGATCGTCGCGGTCGGCGCTGACGATGCCCTTGCGGTCCGCCACGGCCACATCGCCGAGCCCGGCCGCCAGCAGGAACTTGGCGATGGCGACGCCCGCGGCGCCCGCCCCCGAGATGACCGCGCGCAGCTCGCCGAGGGTCCGGCCGGTCAGCTTCGCCGCGTTGCGCAGGGCGGCGAGGGTGACGACGGCCGTGCCGTGCTGGTCGTCGTGGAAGACGGGGATGTCGAGGCGCTCCTGGAGCCTGCGCTCGATCTCGAAGCAGCGGGGCGCCGCGATGTCCTCCAGATTGACGCCCCCGAAGGAGGGCGCGAGCCGGACGACGGTCTCGATGATCTCGTCCGTGTCCGTGGTGGCGAGCGCGAGCGGCACCGCGTCGACGCCGCCGAACTGCTTGAAGAGGATCGCCTTGCCCTCCATCACCGGCAGCGACGCCTCCGGGCCGATGTCACCGAGTCCGAGCACCGCCGTCCCGTCCGTCACGACGGCGACGACCTGCGACTTCCAGGTGTAGTCGTACACCAGCTCGGGCCGCTCCGCGATCGCGCTGCACACCTTGGCGACGCCGGGGGTGTAGGCGAGGGACAGGTCGTCCTTGTCCCGCACCGGGACCGTGGCGCTGATGGCCATCTTGCCGCCGCGGTGCAGCGCGAAGGCCGGATCGAAGGGCTCGTCCGCGCCGCTGCCGGCGTCGGCCGTGGCGGGCGTGGCACTGCCCTTCGCACGGGCCGTGGCACTGCTCGTCGCGCTGCTTGCCGCACTGTCCGTGGCGCTGTTCGTCGTGCTGTCCGTGGCACTGTCGCCGCGAGGATTGACGATCTCCGCTGCCATGTAGGTGACCCCTTAGGTCTTCATCAGTTGAGGGTGTCCACTCCTGGTTGAGGAGGGGTGGGTGGGCATCGCGCACGTCTCCCGCGTCGCGGTCGGCCTGCCCGGCAGGGTGTGTCGGCCGGCCCCGCGGGGGTACGTACGTACGCGCGGGCGCGCCGCACACGCGCCCGGAGCCCCGGATGAGGGGTGTGATCGTCCTTCATACCGGACGGACCGCATCGTTCACGAGTCCATTCCCTCCGGTGGTCCAGGGGCGGTCCGCGCGGTGAGATGACTCATGGCGGACCAAATTCGGGCGCATCCGTCAAGCACCACGATTCACACCCAAGGAGGGAAACGGACCGGAGATCCTCCGGCCGGAAGAAGGCATTCCCACAGATGGTCCGGATTGATGTACCGCCACACTGGGGTCGGGGGGTGTCCCGTTACCCGATTTTGACATGCCCGGTCGCCTGAATGGGCCAGTCCAAATGGCAGGATGCCGTAATCACACTCGGTCGCGACACTCGAAGAAGCGTGCTCGGCCATTTGGCAGCTCCCTCACCCGCCGGAGGACCCTGATCATGACCGCACGCACCACCCGCCGTACGACCGCCGCGAAGTCCCGAATCGCCGCGGCCGGCGCGATCGCGGTCGCCGGCACCCTGCTGCTGACCGCCTGCGGTGACCAGACCCAGGGCGGCAAGAAGCCCGCCGAGTCCTCGGACTCCACCCAGGCGCCCCTCTTCGACCAGCTGCCCAAGGCCATCCAGGACAAGGGTGTCATCAAGGTCGGCTCGGACATCTCGTACGCCCCTGTCGAGTTCAAGGACAAGTCCGGCAAGACGGTGGGTATCGACCCGGACCTCGCGGACGCGATCGGCAAGCAGCTCGGCGTCACGTTCGAGTTCGAGAACGGCACCTTCGACTCCCTGCTCACCGGGCTGCGCTCCAAGCGGTACGACATGGCCATGTCGGCCATGACGGACACCAAGGACCGTCAGAACGGCGTGGACAGCGACACCGGCAAGAAGGTCGGCGAGGGCGTCGACTTCGTCGACTACTTCACGGCCGGCGTCTCGCTGTACACGAAGAAGGGCGCGGACACCGGCATCACCACCTGGTCGGACGTCTGCGGCAAGAAGATCGTCGTGCAGCGCGCCACCGTCTCGGAGGACCTCGCCAAGTCCGAGAGCAAGAAGTGTACGAACGACGGGAAGGGCAAGATCTCCATCGAGTCGTTCGACAACGACCAGCAGGCACAGACCCGGCTGCGCAGCGGTGGCGCCCCGGTCGGCTCCAGTGACGCCCCGGTGGCCGCCTACGCGGCCAAGACCTCGGGCGGCGGCAAGGACTTCGAGGTCGTCGGCGAGCAGGTCGAGGCCGCTCCGTACGGCATCGCCGTGGCGAAGGGCAGCCCGCTGGCGAAGGTGCTCAAGGACGCCCTGGACACGATCATCGAGAACGGCGAGTACGCCAAGGTCCTCGACAAGTGGGGCGCCGGCGAGGGCGCGGTGAAGGAAGCCAGGATCAACGGTGGCTCCTGACCTGCCCGGCGAGGAAAGGCGGCTCCCGTGAGCGTTGAGACCGACAAGCCGAGCGACCCCCGGGGCACGCCCTCCCCCGTCTCGGAACCCATCGCGGCCATCCCCGTACGGCACTACGGGCGTTACGTCACCGCGGTGGTCGCCATCGGGCTGCTCTGCGCGATCGTGTACGCGTTCGCCCAGGGCAACATCAACTGGGGCGCCATCCCCGACTACTTCTTCGACGACCGCATCCTGGAGGGTGTGGGCCAGACCATGCTGCTCACGGTGGTCTCGATGCTGATCGGCGTCGTCGGCGGCATCGTGCTGGCGGTGATGCGGCTGTCGAAGAACCCGGTGACCTCCTCGATCGCCTGGTCGTACATCTGGTTCTTCCGCGGTACCCCGGTCCTCGTCCAGCTGATGGTCTGGTTCAACCTGGGGCTGGTCTTCGAGTACATCAACCTCGGGCCGATCTACAAGGACTACTGGTCCAGCTTCATGACGCCCTTCCTGACGGCCCTGCTGGGTCTCGGGCTGAACGAGGCCGCGTACATGGCCGAGATCTGCCGGGCGGGTCTCCTCTCGGTCGACGAGGGCCAGACGGAGGCGTCGCACGCGCTGGGCATGAGCCACGGCAAGACGCTGCGCCGTATCGTGATCCCGCAGGCGATGCGGGTGGTCGTGCCGCCGACCGGCAACGAAGTCATCAACATGCTCAAGACGACGTCGCTGGTCTCGGCCGTCCAGTACTACGAGCTGCTGCGGTACGCCCAGGACATCGGGCAGTCCTCCGGCGCCCCGGTGGAGATGCTCTTCCTCGCGGCCGCCTGGTACCTGGTCATGACCTCGGTGCTCTCGGTCGGCCAGTACTACCTGGAGCGGCATTACGCGCGCGGTTCCAGCCGGAGTCTCCCGCAGACCCCGCTCCAGCGTGTCCGCGCGAATCTGCTGTCCCTCGGCCGGCCCAAGGGAGGCATGGCATGACCGCGATGGTGAAGGCCGAGGGCGTCCACAAGTCCTTCGGCGCCGCCCACATCCTCAAGGGCATCGACCTGGAGGTTGCGCCGCGTGAGGTGTTCTGCCTGATCGGCCCGTCCGGCTCCGGCAAGTCGACCTTCCTGCGCTGCATCAACCACCTGGAGAAGATCAACTCCGGCCGGCTCTCGGTCGACGGCGAGCTGGTCGGCTACCGGCAGCGGGGCGACAAGCTGTACGAGCTGAAGGACAGCGAGGTCGCCAGGAAGCGCCGGGACATCGGCATGGTCTTCCAGCGCTTCAACCTCTTTCCGCACATGACGGCGATCGAGAACGTCATGGAGGCGCCGGTCCAGGTGCGCGGCGAGGCCAAGGCCGTGGCCAGGGCCCGCGCCGAACGGCTGCTGGACCGGGTGGGGCTGGCCGACAAGGCCGGCAACTACCCCTCGCAGCTCTCCGGCGGCCAGCAGCAGCGCGTGGCCATCGCCCGCGCGCTGGCGATGGAGCCGAAGCTGATGCTCTTCGACGAGCCGACCTCGGCGCTCGACCCGGAGCTGGTGGGCGATGTGCTGGACGTGATGCGCGGTCTGGCCGAGGAAGGCATGACCATGATCGTCGTCACCCACGAGATGGGCTTCGCACGCGAGGTCGGCGACGCGCTGGTCTTCATGGACGACGGCGTGGTGGTCGAGTCGGGCCATCCCCGGGACGTGCTGACCGACCCGCAGCACGACCGTACGAAGTCGTTCCTGTCCAAGGTGCTGTGACCGCGGGTCCCGCCAGGGGCCTCGCGACGGGGCGGCGCCCCGCCACGGGGCCCACGGAAGACTCGGTGGGCGGCGGTACGGTCCCGGCCGTACCGCCGCCCCTCCGCACCTTCCCCCGCCCCTGGCAGCGCCTACTTCAGGGCGAGGACGAGCGAGTCGGAGGGCGAGGACCAGACGCTCCGCGCCTCCGCGAAACCGGCCGCGCGCAGCGCCCGTACATGCCAGTCCAGGGACGGCGTGTCGCCCTCGGCGTGCTCGCCGTAGATCCTGAACCGCTCGGCGGCCGGTCCGGCGAGCACCGGGTCCTTGCCCACCAGCTCCCACCATCCGGCCCAGTCGACGGCGCCCGCCGCCTTGGCGCGGTCCATGGCCGCGTGCCGGTGGGCCCGTTCGGCGGCGTTGATCCGGGGCGTGGAGTCGTCGCGCATATGGTCGGCGTTCATGAAGACGCCTCCGTCCGCGACGACCCCGCCGAGCTGCCCGTACAGCGCGGCGAGCGGTTCCTCGTGGAGCCAGTGCAGGGCGGTGGCGGTCAGAACGGCGTCGTACGAGCGGTGCGGCAGCAGCTCCGTCCACGCCGGGTCCTTGAGGTCGGCGGTCACGAGGGTGACGCGGTCGTCGCCGTCGAAGCAGCCGTGGGCGATGGCCAGCAGCGCGGGGTCGAGGTCCACACCGGTGCTGGTGGCGCGGGGGAAGCGGCGCAGCAGCCGGTCGGTGATGCTGCCCGTACCGCAGGCCAGGTCCAGCACCCGGGGCGCGGGGCCGACGAGGGCCTCCACCATGTCCAGCATGATCCGGAAGCGGTCCTCGCGGTCCGGCAGGTACCACTCCTGCTGGCGGTCCCAGCTGTCCTGCCAGGCGCGCCAGTCGGGAGAGGCCCCGGCGCCGGCCTCCGCCGCTGCCCCCGCACCGGCCTCCACGTCGATTCCCGTCCTCGGCTCCGCCATGGAATCCCGCCTCCGTAATACCCTATAAGCAATACCGGTCATTACCGCTCACGACGAACCCGACCCTAGACCGCTTCCGTAAGGACTACAAGTGGAACTGGCCTCTTACTCGGACTATGCCGTACGTCTGGTCAACACCGAGGAACCGGCCCGCGGCACGGACACCCTGACCTCGGTCGACACCGTCCGCTCCCTCTTCGGCCCCAGCTCCCAGGCGGCCCGCCGCGCCACCGAAGCGGACGTCACGCGCTTCCGCTCGGTACGGTCCCGGCTGCGCGCGGTCTTCACCGCCGCCGACTCGGGCGAGGCCACTCTGGCGGTGGACATGCTGAACTCCCTGCTGCTGGAGTTCCCCGTCAGCCCGCAGATCTCGGGCCACGACTTCCTGGACGACGAGGGCCACCCGCGCTGGCACCTGCACCTCGCTGACCACCCGTCCAACGCGACGGCCGGCTACGCGGCGACGGCGGCGATGGGGCTCGCGTTCCACCTCACGGAGTACGGGGTGGACCGGCTCGGCCTGTGCCAGGCGGCGCCGTGCCGCAACGCGTACCTCGACACCTCAACCAACCGCTCGCGCCGCTACTGCTCGGACCGCTGCGCGACCCGTGCCAACGTCGCCGCCTACCGGGCCCGCAAACGCCTGGAGACCGAGCGCTCCGCCGTCACCGGCCGCAGCGAGGACACCAGCCAGGAGACCACCGCCCCGGGCCGCCGCTGATCCCCCAGCGGCCGGTAGCGCGCCCTGACCCGCCCCAGCAGAAGTTCCTCGGGGACCGCCCCGAACACCCGGCTGTCCCCCTCGGCGCCCGGATTGTCCCCGAGCACCCACCATCCGCCGTCGCGTCGCTCGATCAGCCGCTTCACGATGAGCAGATCCTGCTGCAACGGGTGCCGCAGCACCGCCACGTCGCCCGGCCGCACGGCGGCGCGGTAGTGCACGAGGAGCTGATCACCGTGTCTGAGCGTGGGATACATGGAGGGACCCCGCACCTCGGCGATCCCCAGCCGCGCTCCCGGCTCCCGCCCGTCCTCCGTCATCCGCCACCTCCCGCTCCCACGGTACGGGGCGCCGTAGGTCCCGTACCGGCCCCGTACTTTTGTCCTAAGCCCCAGGGGGCACACGCGAAAAGACTCTTCTCACGGAGTAATGTCCCACCTGAGAAGACGATCACGAGGAAGGACAGCTCCATGCTTTCCCGCCTGTTTGCCCCCAAGGTCAAGGTCAGCGCCCACTGCGACCTCCCCTGCGGCGTGTACGACCCGGCCCAGGCCCGCATCGAGGCCGAGTCGGTGAAGGCCGTCCAGGAGAAGATGCAGGGCAACGACGACGCCCACTTCCAGGCGCGCGCCACCGTCATCAAGGAGCAGCGCGCCGAGCTGGCCAAGCACCACGTCTCGGTGCTCTGGAGCGACTACTTCAAGCCGCCGCACTTCGAGAAGTACCCGGAGCTGCACCAGCTGGTCAACGACACCCTGAAGGCGCTGTCGACCGCCAAGGGCTCCACGGACCCGGCGACGGGCCAGAAGGCGCTCGACTACATCGCCCAGATCGACAAGATCTTCTGGGAGACCAAGAAGGCTTGAGCCCTACCGGGCGGTCCGGCCGGCGCTCCGCCGGCCGTATCGCCCACCGATCCGCACCCGGCCCGCAGGCCGCCGAGAACGGCGTCCATCACGGACCGGGTGCGGTCTTCTTCTCCCGGCCACAGGTGCGCGTAGATCCGCAGCGCGATGACGGCGGACGCGTGGCCGAGGACCATCTGCACCTGCTTGACGCTCGCCCCGCCCGCGATGAGCGCGGAGGCGTAGAAGTGCCGCAGGTCGTGGGTCACCATGTGTGGCAGCTCGACGGGCTTGCGGCCCTCACGCTCGGCCGCCTCCTTCTCCTCTGCTTGGAGCGCCCTACGGGCGCAGTTCCACTCGGTCTTCCAGCGGCGGTAGTTGAGCGGCTCCCCCTCCTCCATCGTGAACAGCCACTCCGCGGAGGGACGCGCGGCGAGGTGTCCGAGGAGCGCGTCGGTGACGACCTCCCCGACCGGAACGGTCCGACGTGACTTCGCGGTCTTCGGCGGGCCGGCCACCGATGCTCCGCACCGGAGCACGCGCGATTCGCGACCTGTCAAGGTCAGTGCCCCGACGACCGCGTCGGGCAGCGCAGGCGATCCTGCTCCAGGCGGACCAGAAATCCAAGATTGCGGCGGGACGGCAGGCGAAGGCAGCGCGCTGCTGGACGACCTCCGCACGGCGATCGGTCGGTACGTCGTACTGCCGAGCGACGAGGTCCTGACCGCCGTCACCCGCTGGGTCGCGGCCTCCCACATCCAGCCTGGCCTCCAGCACGCACCACGGCTGCCGGTCGTCGGACCGACCAAGGGGTGCGGCAAGTCCCGTCTCCTGGACGTTCTCTACGAGACCGTCCACCTGGCCCTCGCCGCCGCCCACTGGCACGAGCAGCGCGATCACCACCAGCAGGCAGCCGCCGCCCAGCAGGCCCACGCCCGCCTCCTAAGCACCTACGAGGCACAGGCTGCACCCATCCTGTCCGAACTAATCCGTCGTACCCCGCCCACCGAAACCGTCGCGCGCTACGAAGGCGTCCTGCGGGCGGCTCTCCCCGCCCAAAGTCGACCGGATCCTGGCCGACCCCGCGTGGCCTGCTCTGACCACCGCCTTGCGCCGCGCAGAGGCTGGCAGCCACTCGCCAGCTTTTGTTATCACCGCAGCCGCTGAAGGACGTGAACTCGACACCGCCGAACACCCTGCGCAGGTACTGATCTGGCGGCTCGATAACGCGTCCAGCCGACGACTCGCAGCCGCAAGGGCAAGCAGCACAATGGCTATAGGGCCGAGCACCTCAACGGTCATGCCTGCTGACTTCAAAACTCCTCCCTCTCGTCGGCGTGGGCGATGATGCGCCAACCTGGCGGACGGATTCTCGTCAAAGTGACATGCTGGATACTTCACTGACACAAGGGAGTTGGGCTCATGCAGTGGACCGTCCATGGCGAGCGGCAGATCTACAACAACCCATGGGTGAACCTCTGGCTTGTGGACGTCCAGCAGCCTGACGGCCGGCGGTGGGAACACCATGTGGTCCGGATGCGGCACCTGGCCGTAGCGGCCGTGGTCGACGACCAGAAGCGCGTGCTGATGATGTGGCGGCACCGGTTCATCACCGACACCTGGGGCTGGGAGCTTCCGATGGGCCTCATCGAGGCCGACGAGACCCCGGAACAGGCTGCTGCCCGCGAGGCCGAGGAGGAGACCGGCTGGCGAGTGAAGGGCGTCAAGCCGCTCGTGTACGCGCAACCAGCGAACGGCATCACGGATTCCGAACACTTCGTCTTTCGTGCCGAGCCCGCCTCGTATGCGGGCCCACCGACCGAATTGAACGAGTCAGACCGAATCGAGTGGGTTCCGATCTCGGAGATCAGGAGCATGATCGACCGTCGCGAGATCGTCAGCAGTGGCAGCCTGGTCGGTCTGCTGTATCTGCTGCTGGACGAGGCGACCGGCGGCTCGTAAGGGTCAGCCGAGGGCCTCACGCATGCGTAGCTCGAAGGCGAGGACGGGGGCTTCGCGTGCGTAGGGCAGCATTCGGCGGTGAAGTTCTTGGACGTGGCCGCTCACTCGTGGCGAGTCAATGGCTGCGGCGAGGTCGAGGGCGAGGCCGGCGCTGGTGCATGCCTCGTCGAGTTTGCCCAGCTGGAGCTGGGCGCTGGCCAGCCAGTATGCGTGGAAGGCCCGGCCTCGCTGTTGGTCGGTATTTTCTCGACGTAAGCCCTCAGTGATGAGGGGTTCGGCGCGGGCTGGTTCGCCGAGGCGCGCGTAGGCGATGCCGGTGTCGACGAGGAGTTTCGTCTCGTCGAAGTACTGGACCCAGTCAGGCGCCTCGGCTTCGTGTCCGCGTGAGCGTTCGTACTGGTCACGGGAGCGATCCACGGCCTGGTGGCAAGCCTGGGCGTCTCGAAGGGCGGCATGGGCGAACGCTTCACGCAAGTGCAGCATCGACATGACGAGCGGCTGTTCGCCGGCGGCGCGGGCCGCGTCCTGGGCACGGCATGCAAGGGCCACGGCATCGTTCGGGTTGCCGTCGTAGGTGGCCAGAAGGCTCATGCAGGACAGCCTGCGGATGGATCGACCGTGGCACAGTCTCCCGCACCTTGATCTCGTGCTCCTGCGAAAGAGGGCTCGGCGGCCACAATCGCCGGGCCCTCTTTCGTGCCGCAGGATCCCGCAGAGATCAACTGGGAGATTTCTGGGAGATCGGCTTCTGACAGTCCTTCCCGGACTTCTCCCACCGCCGCTGGAGCGCCCGCGCGAATCGTCCTACCTCGCACGGACGGAAAGACCGTTGGACGGTCACGGCTCTCCATCACCTTCCACAGGAGATCGCCCGGGGCGGGCGGGGCAATGAGCGTGCGGCGCGATCCGTACTGCGGCGGCTTCAGCGTTCACCCGCCCTTCTTCCGGCAGTCGCCCTGCCACTCCACCCGCACATGCTGGTCCCACGGATCGCGGTCAGGACCCACCCAGCAGAACTCCCGACCCGGGGCGGCGATTTCGCCGATCCTCATCCCCCACCGGGGCTTGATGCGAGCCTGCCACCGGCTCCGATGGGTGTCCTCGCCGGAGTCGTCCACCCCGATGGTCTCGACCCACGTGGTCCACCACGCACCTACCGTGGCCCGACCTCAGCGCGGGTCGATGTAGACCTTCCGCTCGATGTCCGTCGCCTGCGCCTGCTCCTTACCGGCGGAGCGCTCCGTGGTGAACCGCTGCCCGTGTCGTCCCTGCCGGCGGAACCGTACGAGCCGTCGGCAGCTTGTACTTGAGCGTCAGTGGAACCTCCTCTTCGCCGTGACCCTCGGCCTAGGCTTTGCCACATGATTCGTGCAGTGGTCTTCGATGTCGGCGAGACGCTGGTCCGGGACGACCGGTACTGGATGTCCTGGGCGGACTGGCTCGACGTTCCCCGGCACACGGTCGCCGCTCTCGTCGGCGCCGTCGTCGCCCAGGGCCGGGACAACGCGGACGCCCTCCGTCTCATCCGCCCCGACATCGACATCGCGGCCGAGTACGCGGCCCGCGAGGCGGCGGGTCGCGGCGAGCAGCTCGATGAGTCGGACCTGTACCCGGACGTTCGGCCCGCACTCGCCGACCTGCGGGAGCGCGGGGTTCGCGTCGTGATCGCGGGCAACCAGAGCATCAAGGCCGGCGAACTGCTGCGTGGCCTGGATTTGCCCGCCGACTTCATCGCGACTTCCGGAGAGTGGGGCGTCGCGAAGCCCGCGCGCGAGTTCTTCGACCGCGTGCT
Organism: Streptomyces sp. NPDC012835; assembly: GCF_042900885.1. Classification (NCBI taxonomy): domain Bacteria; kingdom Bacillati; phylum Actinomycetota; class Actinomycetes; order Kitasatosporales; family Streptomycetaceae; genus Streptomyces; species Streptomyces sp. NPDC012835. Next base: position 160,722 of record NZ_JBIBBW010000006.1, on the reverse strand, counting down.
GGGCGCCGCCGGTACACCGTCGTACGAGACGCTGTACGTCGGCGACCACCCGGCGAACGACGTCGGCCCGGCGCGCGCGGCCGGACTGCTCACCGCGCACCTGCGTCGCGGCCCTTGGGGGTACTTCTGGGCCGACGGCCCGGAGGCCGCGGCGGCCGACTGGCGGATCAACGGCCTGCGCCAACTGCTGGACATCGTGGGCTGACTCGCAGGGGTTCGCCGGCGGCGCTCTCGGCACCGGGCGTCGCTCGCGCGGGTACGGTGCGAGCAGCCGTCCCGAGAAGCACGTATGGTCCCCGCCGACCGTCCGCACACCGACTGCCGCATCGCCACCTGCCGCCGGGTACGCCGTATGAAGCAGGCCGACCTCGCGCGGGTCTCGGGCGTCTCGCTCGCGATGATCCGGGGCATCGAACGCGGTGTCCGCACCCCGAGCGACCGCACTCTCGACGCGCTCGCCGACGCGCTCGGCACCGATCCCTCCCGCCTGGTGACAGGCGGCCCGGTCCGTATGTCCGAGCGCGCACAGGCCGCGCTGCCCGCGCTGTCGGTCTCCATCGCCGGGTACGACGTCGGCGCCGAGGGGCGGCCGGGCCGACCCCTCGATGTGCTGGACACCGAGATGGCCATCGCCGAGGGCAGGCGCCTGGCGGCCCAGTACAGCCGCCTGGCCGCCGGGGCGCCGGAGCTGATCGGGGCCTGCTGCACGCCGTACACACGGCGGACGGGGAAGGGCGCGTGCGGGCGGTCCGCCTGCTGGTGCGGGCTGCTCGCTCGGCCGGCGCGGTGGCGTACAAGGCCGCGCAGCACGACCTGTCCGCGTGGATGATCGACGTGATGCTGTGGGCGAGCGCCCAATCCGAAGACCCGCTCCTCGCGGCGACTGCGGCGTACGTCCGGACGGAGGTGTTCCTCGCCGCGCGATCGTACGCGCTCGGGCTGCGCGCGCTGGAGGCCGCCATCGACGCGTGCCCCAGCCCTGTCGACACGGCAGGTGCCGCCCCGCTCGGCGCGCTCCACATGCGCGCGGCCGTCGTCGCGGGACGGGCCAAGGACGTTGACGCGGCGGACATGCACATCGCGGAGGCCGGCACGCTCGCTGAACAGGTCCGCGAAGAGGTCTGTTCAGGCACCGCGTTCGGGCCGGATTCGGTTCGTATCCACGAGGTGAGCCTCGCCGTGAGCCTGGATGGTGACCACAACGCCCGCGCGCTCGCCATCGCCCGCGAGTGGGCGCCGCCGACCTCGATGCCGCGCGAGCGCCGGTCCGGCTTCTACGTCGAACTGGCCCGCGCCCAACTGCGTACCGGCCGGCGACAGACGGCCTTCGAGTCGCCGGCCGCCGCCCGGTCGATCGCGCCTGCGGACCGATCGTCCTGATCCCCGAGAAGCCGAAGCCGCAGCCCGAATCGAAGCACGAGCAGGCTGCTGCGCCCCGAAGGAAGGCGCGTCATGGAGTGGATCGATCCGGAGTACGCGGACCTGGTGGAGGCCATGAAGCGGGCCGAAGCCGACGACGCTGAGGAGCCCATGCGCTGGTTCCTCATTCCAGTGGAGGACTGACACACCCCCGCGTCAGCGGGACCGGACGCCCCGGCCGTGCGGTGGCCGGGGCGCCCATCACTACCGCCCCGGCCGGAACTCCTCCCTCACCAGGTCGGACAGCGGGACGCCGAGCGCGTACGAGAGGCGCGGGAGATGTGTGACGTTCGGGACCCGGGCCCCGGTTTCGTACCGGGTGGATCGACCGACGCTCCCTGTCGAGAGCGTGGGCGAGGGGTTCCTGTCACGCGGTCGGCACTGCCCCGGGCCGCCCGGCCGGCGCTCCGCCGGCCGTATCGCCCACCGATCCGCACCCGGCCCGCAGGCCGCCGAAGCATGGCGACCGTGGCGGTCCGGGTGCGGTCCTTTCGTCCGGGGGCGCGGCGGTCCTGGACGATCGGGTGCCCCGGGGTCAGTCCGTGTCCGCCCGTCCGTCGCGCGGTCCGAAGGCGTCCAGGGCGTCGGCGTCGCTCGCGCGGGCGTGGAGGAAGTAGTCGGCCCACTCCTCGATGTCCGGATAGCCGGACGCCTCTGTGAGCGCGGCGATCGCCGCGTCGGTGTCGAAGGCGGTGACCCGCAGTTCGACCCCCGGGCCGAGCATGGCCCAGTGGGCGCCAGGGCGGCCGTACGGCATGCCGACGCTGCCGGGGTTGACGACCTGACGGCCGTGGGCGAGGCGTACGAAGGGCATGTGCGTGTGGCCGCACACGACCGTACGGATGTCGTCGCCGAGCCCCTCGAAGACCTCGGCCCAGCGTGCGAGCCGGGAGTCCACCAGGACGACCTCCTCGTCGTCGCGCGGGGTCGCGTGGCAAAAAAGCACCTGTCCCAGCCCCGCGATCCGCAGATACCGGGTGCCCGGCAGCCCGGCCAGCAGCGCCACCTGTTCGTCGCGGAGCTGGCCGGCCGCCCAGGTCGCGATGGCGTCCGGGACGGTGGGGATGTGGCCGGCGCGCAGTTCGACGAGTTCGCGGTCGGCGTTCCCGCTGATCAGTACGGCCCGCTCGCCCAGCGACGCCAGCCGGTCGAGCACCTCGACCGGCTGCGGGCCCGCCGCGATGTCGCCGGTGACCGGGATCCGGTCCGCGGCGGCGACGTCGGGTTCCGCGAGCACCGCCTCCAGGGCGGGAAGGACCCCGTGGATGTCGGAGAGAACGGCGACCCGGCCCGGTGATGTCGGCATACACCCCATACTCCTTCGTTCCTTCCCGTCGCGCCTCAGTCCGTCGCGCCTCAGTCCGTCGCGCTTCGTCCCCGTCCCGCCCCAGGCCGTCCCGTGACACACCTTCCACTCCCCCTCACCGGCGCTCCGGGACGTCAGCCCTCCGCCGGGACCTCCGCCACCGCCGTGATCTCGACCAGCTGGCCGGTGTAGCCCAGACAGGCCACCCCGAGCAGCGTGGACGTGTGCGGGCCCAGGCTCAGGCCGCCCGCGCGGACCACTTCCCAGACCCGGCTGAGGTCGGCCGGGTCGCTCGTCGCCACGTACACCGTGGTCGCCACGACATTGCCCGGCCCGCACCCGACGGCCCGTAGCGCGTCCGCCAGATTGGCGAGCACCTGCTCGGTCTGGGCGACGAAGTCGTCGGCGCCCACGAGCTTGCCGTCCCCGTCCAGCGGAACGGACCCGGCCAGGAAGGCCAGGCGCCGGCCCGGCTCGACGACCGCCGCGTGGGCGTAGTCCGGCGGGGGGAACAGACCGGGGACGGTCATACGGTGCGCCATCTCATCGCTCCTCAAGGCTGCTTATCCGGTCATACGGTCGTGAGCCGCCGCTCGCTCAGTCGCCCCGGCCGGGACAGGGGGCCGGACGGCCGCGACCGGCGCCATCGGGAACATGAGGGTGGTCGCCTCGGTCACCCCGGAGCGCCGCGCGATCGCCCAGCAGAGCCCGTATCTGCCGAAGGCGGGGAGCACGGTGGGCACGGCGAGCGCCCACCGGAACGCCGGGCGCGCGGGCGGCGGCAGGGGCTACGGCGGTGGCGGTGGCCCCTGTCGGCCGGACCTCGCTCAGGCCGCCGGGGCGTGCAGCAGCGGGCTTTTGTGGAGGGCCAGCCAGCGGCGGTAGCCCTCCGCCCGCAGCGCCGCCTCCCGGTAGGCCGCCTCCAGATCGGCGAACACCCCCGCGTGCGCGCCCTCTCCAGCAGCCCCAGCGGCCCCCGCAACCCCGACGCCCACCGCGCCCTCCTCGCCCCCGGCGCCCCGCGCCGGCTCCGCTTCCTCCGCCGCCCGCGCCTCGACGGCCGCGTAGCCGTAGCCGTACCCCCCGCCGTCCGGCCGTGTGAACAGCAGCAGCCGTACCGCGAGCGGATCGTCCCGCAGCGGCCTGATCACCATGTCGTCGCGCGGCGCCGAGGTCGGCTGACAAGGGGCCACCGCCTCGCCGACCGCGATCAGCGAGGCGGCGGTGACGTAATCGCCGTGCAGTACGGGCGGATTGAGCCCCGCCTCGCCCAACACCCGGCGCAGGCCGTCCCATTCGCCGTCCACGGTCGGGTCGACCATCCAGCGGTCCCCGGCCAGGTCCGCGAGGTCCACCACCGGCATGGCGGCGGCGGGATGGTCCCTGGCCAGGGAGACGAACTGCGGTTCGCGCTCCACCAGCACCCGGCCGACCAGCCCCTCGGGCACGGCCAGCGGGCAGCCCTCGACCTCGTGCACGAAGGCCACATCGAGGTGGTCGCTCGCGACCATCCGCAGCAGCGCGCCCGCCGAGACGTCCATCCGGAGCGTGATGTCCGTGCCCGGCAGCCGGTGCCTGAGCCGGCGCAGCCAGCCCACCAGGGCGCGGCTCGCGGTCGAGCCGATCCGCAGCCGGGGGCCGGCGCCGCGGTCGGCCGCCGCGCGCGCCTCGGTGACCAGGGCGGCCATGCCGGAGACGAGTGGGCGCGCCCGGCTCAGCACCGTACGTCCCAGCGGGGTGGGGCGGCAGCCGGTGCGTTCACGGGAGAACAGCTCGGCTCCCAGGGAGTTCTCGATCCGCCGCAGCTGGGTCGTCAGGGACGGCTGGCTCATCCCCAGCTGCCGGGCCGCCTTGTGCAGACTGCCGGCGTCGGCAATGGCACACAGGGCCCGCAGATGCCTTACCTCCAGCTCCATGCCCCGAAGAGTAGAGCGGCCTTCTCAGCCACACCAGATGGCCAAAGCGCTCCAATGTGCGCCGCATTCGAAGAAATACGGCCAGGGTGATGCGCTGGTGTTATCGGTCATTGACATCATCCGCACAGGGGCGGACTCATCGAGACTCTGCGGTACCGAACGCGCCTCATCGGACGCGTTCTCACCGGATGAGCAGGAGCCCCCCACATGACACACCAGAAGTCGGTGATTTCCGCGATCGCCGGAATTGGTCTGGCATTCGTCACGGCGGTCGGCGTCGCGCCCGCCGCCCACGCCACCGACACGGCCGCCGCCCCCACCGGCGACCTCGCCCACTCCGCCTCGTACGCGGGCTACGAAGGCTCGAAGGCGGAGGCCGCGGGCAACAAGGCGTTCTTCGAAGCGGTCCTGAAGTCGGTCGCCGAGAAGCGCGCGGCGAACCCCGGCATCCAGGCCGTCACCGTCGTCTACAACGCCTCGGCGGCGCCCACCTTCGCCAGCCAGATAGCCGCCAGCGCCTCGATCTGGAACAGCGCCGTCACCAATGTGAAGCTCCAGTCCGGCAGCAATGCCGACTTCACCTACCGCGAGGGCAACGACTCGCGCGGCTCGTACGCGAGCACCAACGGCCACGGCCAGGGATACGTCTTCCTGGACTACGCCCAGAACCAGCAGTACAACTCGACCCGGGTCACGGCCCATGAGACCGGGCACGTGCTCGGCCTGCCGGACCACTACTCGGGGCCGTGCAGTGAGCTGATGTCGGGCGGCGGACCGGGCACCTCCTGCACCAACTCCCAGCCCAACGCGGCCGAGCGCTCCCGGGTCAACGCCCTGTGGGCGAACGGCCTCGCGGCGGCCATGGCCAAGGTGTCCTGACCCACCGTCCGGCCCGCCCGGAACACACCCGCGTACGGAACACACCGACGTAGGGGAGACACGGGTACGCGGACGCCGCCGGGTAAGGACACACCCGCCACCCGCGGAACACACGCACGCACGGAACGCACGCGCGCACAGAGCACACGCACGTACAGAGCACATGCACGTACAGAGCACACGCGTACGGAGCACTCGCGTACGCGACCAGAAGGGGCGCCCCCGAAATTTCCTCGGGTGCGCCCCTTCCCTTGTCCCCCTTGGTAACGTCGATCGGTGGACTTCCGTACGGAGATCGGCGCCTCGCCCCGGCGCGATCTCGACCGCGGTATCGAGGGCGAGTTCGAGACCCATCTGACGGTACGCGCCGAGCGGCGGGACCGGGGGGCGTCGCTCGGCGACTGGGCCGCCGCCCACGGCCTGCGGCTCAGCCGTACCGTGCTGGACCGGGGCCGCACCCCGTCCCGCCCGACGCTCACCCTGCGCGGCTCCGGCAGCCTGGCCGAACAGCGCCGCGCCACCGAGCGGTGCGTCCAGCGCCTGGCGGAGGCCGGGTTCACCGTGGTCAGGACCAAGCTGGTGGCGGCGCCCTGGAACGACGGCGTACCGCAGGACGACACCGAGGCCGCGGCGCTTCCCGCGCACTGCCGCTTCGAGCACCGCGTCACACTGCGGCTGGCGATCCCCTACCACGCGGGCCGGCTGACCGCCCTCGTCGAGGAACACCGCGCCCATGTCTCCCGCGATGCCCGCCGTGTGCTGCCGGGCGGGGTGCAGGAGCGCGTGGTGACCCAGCACATCGCCGGTGCGGGCCGGCTGTCGGCGCGGGCCCGGCTGGGGACACTGCTCGACGCGTTGGCCGGGGCGGGGTTCCGACCAGCCGACGTACACGAGGAGTTCGTGCTGTACGACGACAACCCGGCGGCGGACGGCGGCTGGGTGGAGGAGTCGGTGGAATAGCGCGAGGTCGGCGCTCTCTCCTCCCCGGCCGGAGGAGGAGAGAGCGGGTGAGGGCGCGAGAAGGCACCGGGGGCCGGGTTTCAGGGCCGTCGGACGGCCGTCAGGAGGAGGCCCCCGCCAAGGGGCGTTCGGCCAGCTCGGTGTCCGCGGGCAGCTGACTCCGGATGTGGCCGAGCGCCTCCTCGAAGTCGCCCCCGGCGATCCCCGACGCGTAGGCCGCCCCCCGGCAGTGCAGGGTGAGACTCAGCTCCGCCCGTCCGACCGGACCCTCGTCGTCCTGCTCGCCCAGGGCGAGCAGGCAGCTGAGAGTGGCCTGTTCGACCGTGCCACCCGCGCTGACCGCGAGGGGGATGTCCCACTCCATGACGCAGGACGACAGCGCCTCGCCCGCCCCGACCGCTTCCAGTGCGGCGAAATCCGCCCCTTCGTACTCCACTCCCCTGATCTCCGTACGCACCTGCTGTCCACCCGCGGTGAGGGTGATCGGTTCCGCCCCCTGGCGGTCCCGGTACCAACCCGCCCATGAATCCGTCGACTCCGCTGTCATGGCAGCGGACTGTAGCGGTAGCGATGACGCCATCGGCGCACGGGGCACCGGTTCATGACGGGACGTCACCTTGCGCCGGGCCCCTACGCCCGTACCCGGCCCGCACCCGGCCCGCACGTGGGTCAACGCTCAGACAGCGCCCGGAGAGTGCTCGGGGAGTGCTCGGGGAATGCGCGGAGAGTGCTCGATCAGCGCCCGGCCCGGACCGCGGCCCTGGTGCGCCGGGGAGACCGCGACCATCAGCCGGTACTCGTGGGGCCGCTCCTCGGGGTGCGCCGCGCCGGTGAGGTCCACCCGGCCCTCGGCGAGCGCGGCATCCGCGAACACCCCGAGGAACAGGCCGTTCACCTTGCGGCGGTGCTCGTCGTCGGGGAGGACCCACGTGGACACCGGGGCGTCGTAGAAGGCTTCTTCGCACAGCCTCACCAGCGTCGCCCGGTCGTCCTCGCCCGCCCGTCTGATGCGCACACCCATCTGCCGGACGTCCCCGCGGTGGTCAACTCTGCGTGTCCATGCTTGAGTTGGGCCGCCGGTACGGGGTCCGACCGGGCAGGGACCGGCCACTCAGCGCGGGGACCGCTCAACGCGGGGACCGCTCGGCGCGGGGACGCTCCGGGCGGCTCCTCCGGGGACGTCCTCTCAGCGGGTGCGGCGCGTGACGAACTCCGCCAGGGCCAGCAGGTCGCCCGCCGCCGTGAGGTCGGGAATGGCGCGGGACAGCTGATGGACCGCGCGGGACATCCGGTCGGCGGCCTGGAGCTGCGCCCATTCCCGCCCGCCGGCCCGCTCGACGGCCGCCGCCGCGCGGGCCACCGCTCCGGGCTCGTCCAGCGGCCCCCGGTACAGCTCGGCCAGTTCCTCGGCCGCCGGGGTGCCGGAGGCCAGGGCGGCGACCACCGGCAGGGACTTCTTGTGCGCGGCCAGATCGGCGCCCGCCGGTTTGCCCGTGTGGTCGGGGTCCCCCCAGATGCCCATCAGGTCGTCGATGAGCTGGAAGGCGAGCCCGGCCTCACGGCCGAAGACGTTCACCGCCTCCACCCGCTCCGGCTCCGCGCCCGCGTACAGGGCGCCGAGGGCACACGAAGCACCCAGCAGCGCCCCCGTCTTGGCGGTCGCCATGGCGACGCACTCGTCCAGCGAGACCTCGCTCGGGTCCCGTCCCTCGAAGGCGCAGTCCGTCTGCTGGCCCGCGCACAGCTCGATGACACAGGTCGCGAGCGCCGCCGAGGCCGGGCCGGAGGCGGGGTGCGGGTCCTCGGCGAGCAGCCGCAGGGCGAGCGCCATCATGGCGTCTCCCGCGATGATGGCGTCGGAGGTGCCGAAGACCGTCCAGGCGGTGGCGCGATGGCGCCGGGTCGGGTCCTCGTCGATCACATCGTCGTGGAGCAGGGTGAAGTTGTGGGCCAGTTCGACGGCGACGGCGGCCGGTACGGCGGCCACGGGGTCTCCGCCGAGCGCGCGGGCCGCGGCGAGCACGAGCGCGGGCCTGATCGCCTTGCCCGCCCGTCCGGCGCCCGGTGACGGGGTGCCGTCGGCGTGGTCCCAGCCGAAGTGGTACCGCGCCACGCGCCGTATCTCTCCGGGCAGCGAGTCGACGGCGGAGCGTAGTTCAGGATCGACAGCGGTGCGGGTGCGCTCCAGGAGAGCCACGGCCTCGTGACTCTCGGGGGCATCCGTGCTGGTCAGGGTCACGGTCACTTCCTCGTACGGCGGGGGACGTGGGGACGGGCTCCGGGTGGGCCGGCGACGGGCCGGCCCACCCGGAGCGGTCACCTCAGCTCCAGCGGCCCACTTCGACGTTCTCCAGCACCCCGAGGGCGTCCGGCACCAGAATCGCCGCGGAGTAGTAGGCCGTGACCAGGTACGAGATGATCGCCTGCTCGTCGATGCCCATGAAGCGGACCGACAGGCTCGGCTCGATCTCGTCCGGGATACCGCTCTGCTGGAGCCCGATGACCCCCTGCTCGGCCTCGCCCGTACGCATACAGATGATCGAGGTCGTCCGCGCGTCCGAGATCGGGATCTTGTTGGAGGGGAAGATCGGCACCCCGCGCCAGGCGGGCACGTGGTGGCCGGCGATCTCCACGGTGTCGGGGTAGAGCCCGCGCTTGCTGCACTCGCGGCCGAACGCGGCGATGGCGCGCGGGTGCGCCAGGAAGAGCTTCGAGCCGCGGCGGCGCGAGAGCAGTTCGTCCATGTCGTCCGGGGTGGGCGCGCCGTCGTGCGGCTGAAGGCGCTGGCCGTAGTCGCAGTTGTTGAGCAGCCCGAACTCGCGGTGGTTGATCAGCTCGTGTTCCTGGCGCTCGCGCAGCGCCTCGACCGTGAGCCGCAACTGCTGCTCGGTCTGGTTCATCGGCTGGTTGTAGAGGTCGGCGACCCTGCTGTGGACCTTCAGCACGGTCTGCGCGACGCTCAGTTCGTACTCGCGGGGCGCTCCTTCGTAGTCCACGAACGTGTGGGGCACGACCGCTTCGCCGACATGTCCCGCGGACAGGTCGATGGCGGCCTCGCCGTACTTGTTGGTCCGCTGTGCCGGAATGGAGGCGAACGACTCCAGATGGCCGCGCAGCGAGTCCTCGCGCTCGGCGAGGTTCAGCACGTCGCGCCGGGTCAGCACCAGTACGGTGCACGCCGTGACCGCGCGTGCCGTGTAGTCCCAGGTGGCCTCCCCATCCACCAGGGCCTGCTCGCCGAAGTACGCGCCGTCGGCGAGCACCGCGAGCTCCGCCTCGTCCCCGTAGGGACCCGTGCCCAGCTTCTGCACCCGGCCGTGGGCCAGCAGAAAGACCTCGTCCGCCGTGTCCCCGGAGGTGGCCAGGACCTGGCCGGCCTCGAACTCGCGCTGCTCGCAGCGGCGCGCCAGCTCGGCGAGGACCTCCTCGTCGCCGTACTCGCGCAGCGCGGGCAGTTCGCCCAGCTCGGCGGGGATGACCGCGACCCGGTCGGCGGTCTGCACGAACGTCACGCGCCCGTCCCCGACGGCGTAGCTGAGCCGGCGGTTCACCCGGTACGTACCGCCCTGCACCTGGACCCACGGCAGCATCCGCAGCAGCCACCGCGAGGTGATCTCCTGCATCTGCGGCGCCGACTTGGTGGTGGTCGCCAGGTTCCGCGCGGCGTCCGTCCCCAGACTCTGCTGGGGCGGTGTGTGCGCCGTGCGGACCTCGTCAGCAACCGACATGAAAACTGCCCCCTCGTAGTTCTGATCATGATTCGACCTGCGTGCAGAATGGTTCCATCACCTGGCGTAGGCGCGCCATTACACAAACGAGTGGGACTGGAACCCCTGAAACTGGGAACAACACGCGGAAGTTCATCCCCACGGCCCAACGTGACGGCACAGCGCGAGCGCCCGGGTCACCAGACTCCGGAGCGGCGGCCCCGCACGGACCGGCTCATGACCGGAAGGAGGCGGCCATGGCCCCACCCATGTCCGCGACCGATTTCCTCAACGCCCTGCGGGACGAGGGGCTCACCGTCGTCCAGGTCGGTGACTGGCGCACGCACAACCGCGACGGGAAGGGGCCCTGGGGCCCGGTCCACGGCGTGATGATCCACCACACCGTCACCAAGGGCACGGCCGCCACCGTGCGGTTGTGCAGAGACGGTCACGCGGACCTGCCGGGGCCGCTGTGCCACGGCGTCATCGCCAAGGACGGCACGGTGCACCTGGTGGGCTACGGCCGGGCCAACCACGCCGGCCTCGGCGACGGCGACGTGCTGCGGGCGGTGATCGCGGAGAAGCGCCTGCCCTCGGTCGACGAGGCCGACACGGACGGGAACAGCGCGTTCTACGGCTTCGAGTGCGAGAACCTCGGCGACGGCGAGGACCCGTGGCCAGACGCCCAACTGGCCGCGATCGAGAAGGCCGCCGCCGCCGTCTGCCGCCACCACGGGTGGGGCGAGGGCTCGGTGATCGGACACCTGGAGTGGCAGCCGGGCAAGGTCGACCCCAAGGGCTTCACCATGGACGACATGCGCGAGCGCGTCCGTGACCGGCTGAAGTGAGCCCGGCCGGGTGACCTCGGGGCCGCCCGGACCGCCGAGCGCCCGGACCGCCGAGCGGCCCGGCCGCCGGGCGGCCAGCGGACCACCACCGGACCGCTCGCTGTCCGAGCCGGGCCGCTCGCTGTCCGAGCCAGGCCGCCCGCTGTCCGAGCCAGGCCGCTCGCTGCCCGAGCCGGGCCGCCCGGGCCGACAATGGGCCCATGACCTTGCCCGGAGCGCCCGACCTCACCGCCCTGCGACCGCGGCTCCCGTCGCCGCTGCGGGCGGCCGAGGACGAGCGCTTCGCCCGGCACGGCGTACGGCTGCTGCTCAAGCGCGACGATCTGATCCACCCGGAGGTGCCCGGCAACAAGTGGCGCAAACTGGCGCCCAATCTGCGGGCGGCGGCGGACGCGGGCCGGCGCACACTGCTGACGTTCGGCGGGGCGTACTCCAACCATCTGCGCGCGACGGCCGCCGCCGGGCGGCTGCTGGGCTTCGCCACCGTCGGTGTCGTACGCGGGGACGAACTGGCCGGCCGCCCGCTGAACCCCTCGCTCGCCCGGTGCGCGGCGGACGGGATGCGGCTGGTCTTCGTCGACCGCACCGCCTACCGGCACGCGGCGGAGCCCGCCCGGGTCGCCGCGCTGGTCACCGGCGCGGGGCTCGACCCGGATTCCGTTTACGTCCTTCCCGAGGGCGGCAGCAACGCGCTCGCCGTACACGGCTGCGTGGACCTCGGCCGGGAGCTGCGCGGCGCCGCCGGGACGGTGGCCGTCGCCTGCGGGACCGGCGGAACCCTGGCGGGCCTTGCCGCCGGGCTGGAGGCCGGGCAGCGGGCCATCGGCTTCCCGGTGCTGCGCGGTGGCTTCCTGGACGCCGCGACCCGGGATCTCCAGCGCGCGGCGCACACCGCTCCCGTCGCCGGGTGGCGGCTGGAGGACCGGTTCCACTTCGGTGGCTTCGCGCGCGTCCCGGCCGAACTGGAAGCCTTCGCCGCGGACTTCGAGGCGCGGCACGGGCTGGCGGTGGAACGTCTCTACGTCGCCAAAATGCTGTACGGCCTGACAACGCTGGTGGCGGAGGGGGCCTTCCCGCCGGGGACGGCCGTCGCCGCCGTGATCACCGGCGTCCCGGAGCCCACCGCGTAGCCCGGCGGGGCAGGTCCGGCCCCCGTGGCCTCAGTCGGCCTCGCTCTCCCGGTACGCCGCCGCCTCCTCCAGGTCCAGCCGGCGCAGCAGTGTCCGCAGCATCTCGTCGTCGATCCGCCGCCGGTCCCGCAGCTCCACGAAGACCGTGCGCTCGGCCTCGATCATCTCCCGCGACAGCCGCCGGTAGGTCTCGTCGGCGGACTCCCCCGTGACCTCGTTGACGGCTCCCAGCCGCTCCCAGACCGAGTTGCGGCGGCGCTCCAGCACCGTGCGCAGCCGGTCGGCCAGGGGCTGCGGCAGCGCGTTGCGCTCGTCGGCGAGCAGTTCGTCGAGCCGCCGCTCGGCCGCCGTGGACGCCTCGCTCTGCGCCTGGGCCTCGGCCAGGGTCTCGGCCTGCCGGTCGCGGCCCCGCACCTTCAGCAGCCGGATCAGCGGGGGCAGGGTGAGCCCCTGGACGACCAGGGTGCCGATGACCGTCGCGAAGGTCAGGAACAGGACGAGGTTGCGGCCGGGGAACGGTTTTCCGTCACTCAGCGTCAGCGGGATGGAGAACGCGATGGCCATGGACACCACCCCGCGCATCCCGGCCCAGCCGACGATCAGCGGGGCGGTCCAGTTGGTGTCGGGCTCGCGCTCCCTGATCCGGGCGGACAGCGTGCGGGGCAGGAAGGTGGCCGGGTAGACCCAGACGAAGCGGACCACGACCACCGCCACGAAGATCCCGAGCGCGTACAGCAGCGCCTCCCCGACCCCGTACTCCCCGAGCCCTCGCAGGACGACGGGCAGTTGCAGCCCGATCAGCGCGAAGACCGCCGACTCCAGGACGAAGGCGACCATCTTCCACACCGCCGCCTCCTGGAGCCGGGTCGCGAAGTCGACCTGCCAGGAGCGGTGGCCCAGGTAGAGGGCGACCACCACGACGGCCAGCACCCCGGAGGCGCCGACCTGTTCGGCCGCCGCGTAGGCGACGAACGGGATGAGCAGCGACAGGGTGTTCTGGAGCAGCGCCTCGGTCAGATGCGTGCGCAGCCAGTGCAGCGGCACCATCAGCACCAGTCCGACCCCGACGCCGCCGACCGAGGCCAGCGCGAACTCCGCGACCCCCGCGCCCCAGCTCGCCCCGGTGCCGACGGCAGCCGCCAGCGCCACCTTGAACGCGGTGATGGCGGTCGCGTCGTTGAGCAGCGACTCGCCCTGGAGGATGGTGGTGATCCGGCTCGGCAGCCCGAGCCGGCGGGCGATAGCCGTGGCCGCCACCGCGTCCGGCGGCGCGACGACCGCGCCGAGGACCAGCGCGGTGGTCAGCGGCAGACCGGGCACCATCAGCTGGACCAGCCAGCCGACGGCCAGGGTGGCGAACAGGACGTAACCGACCGAGAGCAGCGCCACCGGTCTCAGATTCGCCCGCAGGTCCAGGTACGAGCTGTCGACCGCCGCCGTGTAGAGCAGGGGCGGCAGGAGCAGCGGCAGCACGACGTGCGGATCGAGGGTGTACTCGGGTACGCCGGGGATGTACGCGGCGATGAGCCCGGCGGCCACCAGCAGCAGCGGCGCCGCCACCGGTGTCCTGCGGGCCACGCCCGCGATCGCGGCGCTGCCCGCCACCAGCGCGATCAGCGGCAACACGTCCATGCGCACTCCATCCCACCCGCCTCGCACGCCCACCCGGCCTCAGCCGGGCGCGCGTCGTAACCTGGCAATCATGAGCGAGTGTGCGCATGTCGCGGAACTGCCGCGCCCCGAGCCGGCCCCCAGGAGCGACACCTGCCTCGCCTGCCTGGCGTCCGGCAGCCATCCGGTGCAGCTGCGGCTGTGTCTCGCGTGCGGGGAGGTCGGGTGCTGCGACTCGTCCCCGTACCGGCACGCCACCGAGCACTTCGAGCGGACGGGACACCCGGTGATGCGGAGCTTCGAGCCGGGGGAGAGCTGGCGGTGGTGCTTCGTGGACGGTTCGATCGTGTGACGGTTGGGTACGTCAACCCTCCGCCGGTTCTTCATAATTGAGGGCCGCACACCTCTAGCGACTTTCCGTGGTCATATGTTTACCATGAGTGACGGATGCCGGAGGGGGGTACCGGCGACACGATGTCGTGGATCGCGATAGCGTCGCCACTCCAGACCGGCTACGTAACGACACGTACCGCGAGGCTCCTGGACTTTCCCCGTCCCGGAGCCCTGAAGAGCTTGTGCCACCTTGGAGGTGAGGGTGTCCCAGATCGCAGGCGAGCCCGGGACCCAGGACTTCGTGGAAGTCCGGCTGCCCGCTGCGGGTGCCTACCTGTCTGTGCTGCGTACGGCCACGGCCGGCCTCGCGGCGCGTTTGGACTTCACCCTCGACGAGATCGAGGACCTCCGCATCGCGGTGGACGAAGCCTGCGCGATCCTGCTTCAGCAGGCCGTGCCCGGCTCCGTCCTCAGTTGCGTGTTCCGTCTCGTCGAGGACTCACTCGAAGTGATCGTCTCGGCCCCCACCACGGACGGACGCGCGCCGGAGCGCGACACCTTCGCCTGGACGGTGCTCTCCGCGCTGGCCGGCAAGGTCGACTCGACGGTCGCCGAGGACCGTACGGTCACCATCAGCCTGTACAAACAGCGCGGCGCGGGACCCGGGCCGGCGTGACGAACGGGGACGGTCCGGTGCGTGACGAGGGGCGCATCCCACAGGAACCGCGGGGAGGGCACGAGGCTCCGGCGGAGCCGGTGCGCTCCCCCGCGGGCATCCCTGAGCAGCAGGCCCGTCCCCACCCGGAGGACGGGCGCCCGGATGACGGAAGTGACGGCCAGACGGCCGCGGCGGAGCAGGCGCAGGCAGAGCGGGCGGCCTTTATGAGCGAGCAGCACCACGATCCACATGACCGCAGCGGGGCGCGGGCGATGTTCATCGCGCTGGGCCAACTGCCCGACGGCTCGCCGGAGAAGGCGGATCTGCGCAATCAGCTGGTGCGGATGCACCTTCCGCTGGTGGAGCATCTCGCCCGGCGCTTCCGCAACCGCGGGGAGCCGCTGGACGATCTGACCCAGGTCGCGACCATCGGCCTGATCAAATCGGTGGACCGTTTCGACCCGGAGCGCGGTGTCGAGTTCTCGACGTACGCGACCCCGACGGTCGTCGGGGAGATCAAGCGGCACTTCCGGGACAAGGGCTGGGCGGTACGGGTGCCGCGCCGCCTCCAGGAGCTGCGGCTCTCCCTGACGACGGCGACCGCCGAGCTGTCGCAGCAGCACGGCCGCTCCCCCACGGTCCACGAGTTGGCGGAACGGTTGGGCATCTCGGAGGAAGAGGTGCTGGAGGGCCTGGAGTCGGCCAACGCGTACTCCACGCTCTCGCTCGACGTCCCGGACACGGACGACGAGTCGCCCGCGGTGGCGGACACGCTGGGCTCGGAGGACGAGGCGCTGGAGGGCGTCGAGTACCGCGAATCCCTGAAGCCGCTGCTGGAGGATCTGCCGCCCCGCGAGAAGCGCATCCTGCTGCTCCGGTTCTTCGGCAACATGACCCAGTCGCAGATCGCGCAGGAGGTCGGCATCTCCCAGATGCACGTCTCCCGGCTGCTGGCGCGCACGCTGGCGCAGTTGCGCGAGCGGCTGCTGGTGGAGGAGTAGACGCGACGGCACGGCGCCCGCCGGGGCGCTGTCAGGACCGGGTACGGATAGCCGTACGGACCGGGCGGAGATACGGGTACGGGTGCCGGTTACGGCGCGGTCACGCGCACCCGGTACCGGCGGGGCGGCCGTGCGGGCCGCCGTCCGCCCTCGCTTCGCTACGCGTCCCGCGCCGGGCCGCCGATGCCCAGGGCCTCGGTGGTCGCCGGGTTGAGGATCAGGACCAGCCCCGTCACGGCGACGGCGGCGAGCGCGATACCCGCCGGGATCAGCCCGCCCGGCGAGGTCAGCAGGGTGTAGGCCACCGGCAGCGCCATGATCTGCGTGATCATCGCGGGCCCCCGGCTCCAGCTCCGGCGCAGCAGCAGCCCCCGGGCGGCGAGCAGCGGGATCACCCCGAGCGCGATCAGGGTGACGCCGCCCATCTCCGCCTGCTCCGGGCTGTCGGGCCGCCCGAGCAACCCCATCACCAGCAGGTACACCCCGCCGGCGATCAGCGCCAGCGCTTCGAGCCCGCAGACGGCCGCGGCGGCGGTCAGCCGTCCGGGTCGAGGGGCGCCCCCGGCCGGGGGCGGCGCGGGTTCGGTCGTGGGGCCGGTCACGGGGTCGGTGCCCTTGTCGCTGCTGCTCACCCTTGCAGGGTAACGGCCCGGTGCGCGGTCGAGAGTGGATCATGCCCGTGGCCGCCGAGGTCGCCGCCGGGACGGCGGGCGCCCGCCGTCCCGAGGGCGACCTCGCGGCGGCAGGCCGGTAATCTGCTCGGCATGCGCGCACTCCTCGTGGTCAACCCGGCAGCCACCACCACCAGTGCCCGCACCCGTGACGTACTCATTCACGCGCTGGCCAGCGAGATGAAGCTGGAGGCGGTGACCACGGAGTACCGGGGTCACGCCCGCGACCTGGGCAGGCGCGCCGCCGACTCCGACGACATCGAGCTGGTCGTCGCGCTCGGCGGGGACGGCACGGTCAACGAGGTCGTCAACGGCCTGCTGCACAACGGCCCCGATCCGGACCGGCTGCCGCGCCTCGCGGTGGTCCCCGGCGGCTCGACGAATGTCTTCGCCCGCGCGCTCGGACTGCCCAATGACGCGGTGGAGGCGACCGGCGCGATTCTGGACGCGCTCGCTCTGCGGAGCGAACGTACGGTCGGTCTGGGACTGGCGGCCGGAACGCCGGGCACGGACGACGAATCGGTGCCGTCGCGCTGGTTCACGTTCTGCGCGGGATTCGGATTCGACGCGGGAGTGATCGGCCGGGTCGAACAGCAGCGGGAACGCGGGAAACGTTCCACGCACGCTCTCTATGTGCGCCAAGTGGTAAGGCAGTTCCTGGAGGAGCCCCACCGCCGGCATGGCGTGATCACCCTGGAACGCCCCGGTGAGGATCCGGTGGAGGATCTCGTCGTCTCCATAATCTGCAATACCGCTCCCTGGACCTATCTGGGGAATCGCCCGGTGTACGCGTCCCCCACGGCGTCCTTCGACTCGGCGCTCGATGTGCTCGGGCTGACCCGGATGTCGACGCCCACGGCCGCCAGATATGCCACCCAATTGCTGACTTCGACCCCCGACCGGGGCCCCCAGGGGCGGCATGCGGTGTCGCTGCACGACCTCACCGACTTCACCTTGCATTCCAAGGCGCCCCTCCCCTTTCAGATGGACGGCGACCATCTGGGAGTGCGTACGAGCGTGACGTTCACAGGCGTACGCCGTGCACTGCGTGTGATTGTGTGAGTGGAAGCGGCGAAAGTCCTTTCACTCGAACGTTTAGGCTGGCATCCACCCCATGGAAGTACGGCTGTGACCTAGTCGACACCGAGGAATCCAAAAAAACTTTCCAGAAGGGGTTGTATCCGCAGCCGAGGTTTGCGAATCTCTACATGGCGATCGGGACGGCCCGCAACACCGGCCTCCCTGAGAGCCAGAACCCCTCCTCGAACACAAGGACCACACCGGTTTCACTGGCGGTCGGCCCTTCCCTTGTCGAGGGATTCGTGAAAGCGTTCACATTCACAAGCAACATGTACGTCATACACAAGAGAGGTAGCAGCCATGGACTGGCGTCACAACGCCGTTTGCCGCGAGGAAGACCCCGAGCTGTTCTTCCCCATCGGCAACACCGGTCCTGCGCTGCTGCAGATCGAGGAAGCCAAGGCCGTCTGCCGTCGCTGCCCCGTCATGGAGCAGTGTCTGCAGTGGGCGCTCGAGTCCGGTCAGGACTCGGGTGTTTGGGGTGGCCTCAGTGAGGACGAGCGCCGCGCCATGAAGCGCCGTGCCGCTCGCAACCGGGCGCGTAACGCGACCGCCTGAAGCCCCCTGCCACGAGCCTTGGACGGCGGAGCGTACAGCGTGTACGCATAGCCCCGCCCCCGAAACGCAGCGCGCAGTACCCCCCGATGCGCATCGCAGTGTGAGCTTCGAACCGAGCCCCGGACCGTCATCACGGTCCGGGGCTCGCTGCTGTCCTCGTACGGGTGACACCGCGCCCTGCGCGCGAGCGGGCCGGCGGACACGGCCGAAGCGGGGCGGCGGATATCGCCGATCGCCTTGCGGACCAGGCTATTTGTGCGGCTTCACCGGGATGTCCAGCATCACCCGGGTGCCGTGTCCCGGCGCCGGGACCATGTCGAAGGTGCCGCCCAGCTCGCCCTCCACCAGGGTCCTGACGATCTGGAGCCCCAGGTTGCCGCCGCGCTGCGGGTCGAATCCCTCGGGCAGCCCGCGCCCGTCGTCCTGGACGGTGATCATCAGCCGGGGGTCGGTGCGGGTCCGGCCGGCCCCCGCGTCGCCGCCGCGCACCGCCGACACGTCGACCGTGCCCCGCTCCCCCGGAGCGAAGGCGTGCTCCAGCGCGTTCTGGAGGATCTCGGTGAGCACCATCGAGAGCGGCGTGGCCACCTCGGCGTCGAGAATGCCGAACCGCCCCGTGCGGCGGCAGACGACCTGGCCCGGTGCGATCTCGGAGACCATCGCCAGCACCCGGTCGGCGATCTCGTCGAACTCCACCCGCTCATCCAGATTCTGAGACAACGTCTCATGGACGATGGCGATGGAACCGACGCGCCGGACGGCCTCGTTGAGCGCCTCCCTGCCGCGCTCCGAATCCATCCGCCTGGCCTGGAGGCGCAGCAGGGCCGCGACGGTCTGGAGGTTGTTCTTCACCCGGTGGTGGATCTCCCGGATGGTGGCGTCCTTCGTTATCAACTCACGCTCGCGGCGCCGGAGTTCCGTCACGTCCCGGAGCAGCACCAGGGAGCCGATCCGGGTCCCCTTGGGCTTGAGCGGAATGGTGCGCAGCTGGATGACGCCGTCGCCGCCCTCGACCTCGGCCTCGCGGGGCGCGTAGCCGCTGGCGAGTTTGACCAGGGCTTCGTCCACCGGGCCGCGGGCGGGGGCCAGTTCGTCGGTGGTCCTGCCGAGATGGTGTCCCACCAGGTCGGACGCGAGTCCCAGTCGGTGATACGCGGAGAGGGCGTTGGGGCTCGCGTACTGGACGATGCCGTCGGCGTCCAGCCGGATCAGCCCGTCGCCGGCGCGCGGGGAGGCGTCCATGTCGACCTGCTGGCCGGGGAACGGGAAGGAGCCCGCCGCGATCATCTGGGCCAGGTCCGAGGCGGACTGGAGATAGGTCAGCTCCAGCCGGCTCGGGGTGCGCACCGTGAGGAGGTTGGTGTTGCGCGCGATGACGCCGAGGACCCGCCCGTCGCGGCGTACGGGGATGGACTCGACCCGTACGGGCACCTCCTCGCGCCACTCGGGGTCGCCCTCGCGCACGATCCGGCCCTCGTCGAGCGCCGCGTCGAGCAGGGGCCGCCGGCCGCGCGGCACGAGGTGGCCGACCATGTCGTCCTGGTAGGAGGTGGGGCCGGTGTTGGGCCGCATCTGGGCGACGGACACATAGCGGGTGCCGTCGCGGGTGGGGACCCAGAGCACGAGGTCGGCGAAGGAGAGGTCGGAGAGCAGCTGCCACTCCGAGACCAGCAGATGCAGCCACTCCAGGTCGGATTCACCGAGGGCTGTGTGCTGGCGTACGAGGTCGTTCATGGAGGGCACACCCGCGAGCGTACCCGTGGCCGGCGGTTTCGCGGGGACCGAGGTCTGGCCCGCGCGGGCCCGGGGAATTAGGCTCGTGGTACGCATGGACAGCGGAGAATGGTCTAGTCCACAATGACATCAAAGCCTCCGCCCTCCCCGCACAGGAGGGTGGACCGGGGTTCCGGGCGCTCTCTGCCCTGACTGCGACGGGACCCCTTCCACGGCCGCGCGGGACCGCACACCCGCGGGCCGGAACATTCGGGGCTGCGGTGCCCGACGGGCTGAGGGTCCTGTCGCGGCGCCGCGGCCCACGGGTGTACGCACCCTCAGGGCCGGCGCGGCCGGCCGTTCAGCGGGATTCCGGCGTCTTGGCCATGGCGCGCGGTACATCGGGATCGTGGCCCCGCGCCAGGGCGAGTTCGTAGGTCAGCAGGTGCATCGGCAGGATCTCCAGGATGGGCTGGAGCCGCTCCGGCACGCCTCCCGTGGGCAGGACGAAGCCCGCCGAGCCCCTGGCCGCCTCCGCCTCCGGGCCCACCACGAGGAGATCCGCGCCCCGGCCGCGCAGCCGGTCGAGCGCCGGGCGCAGCGCTTCACCGCCCTTGCCGTCGGGGACGATCGCGACCACGGCGGAGGTGTCGCCGATCATCGCGAGCGGGCCGTGCAGCAGATCCGCGCCCGAGAAGGAGAGGGCCGGCAGGTAGCAGGTCTCCATCAGCTTCAGCGCCGTCTCCTGGGCGGTCGGATAGCCGTAGCCGCGCGAGGTGACGACCAGCCGCTCGGCGAACCGGTAGCGGGCGGCGAGCGTACGCACCTCGTCGCGGCGTGCCACGATCCGCTCCGCCAGCTCGGGCAGCAGCGCCAGCGCCGGGCCCTCGTCGTGGTCGCCCCGCTCGCCGCCGCCGAGGGCCGCCACGAAGAGATACAGGGAGAGCAGCGAGGCGCTGTACGACTTGGTGGCAGGCAGCGCCCGTTCGGGGCCCGCCAGCACGTCGATGTGGAACTCCGAGACGGCGGCCAGCGAGGAGTCCGGGTTGTTGGTCACCGCGAGAGTGATCGCCCCCGCTTCCCTGGCCGCCCAGGTCGAGGCGACCAGATCGGGCGAACCGCCCCATTGGCTGACCGCGACGAACAGCACACCGGTGAGGTCGGGGCGGGCGCCGTACGCCGTCGTCGTGGACATGGAGGCCATGCCGCAGGGCAGCCCGCGCCGGATCTCCAGCAGGTATTTGGCGTAGAGCGCCGCGTGGTCGGAGGTGCCGCGGGCGCAGAGCAGCGCGAAGCGCGGGTTCCTGGCCGCGATCACCGCCGCGACCTCACGGATCCGGGGGGTGCCGTCCTGGAGGACGCGCCGGAACACGGCGGGCTGCTCCAGCACCTCGGCGGACATCAGCCGGCCCGGCCGCTCGACGGGCCCGTCCTGCGCATACCCGGCAGCCATCTCCGACGCCTCCCAGTCGCTGATTCCCCAGTCGACCACGGTCCGCCGGGACCCCGCCACCGGGCCGGGGGCCTGCCGGGTGACCTCCGGCCGGGCGGCGGAAGGCCGCTCGCGGGGCCCGCCCCTCTGCTAGAATTGGTCTATACCACAAGGATGGTACGCGTGAGTCATCCTCAGACCCAGATCGGCAGGTCCCCGCGTGGAAGTTGTCATCGTCAAGGACGCCGCGGCCGGCGGCGCGCTCATCGCGGACAGCATCGCCGCACTGCTGCGCCGCAAGCCCGACGCCCTGCTCGGGGTGGCGACCGGATCGACCCCCCTGCCCGTCTACCAGGCGCTGACCGCGCTGGTCAGGGCCGGTTCCGTGGAGGTGTCGCGGGCCCGGATCGCGCAGCTGGACGAGTACGTGGGGCTGCCCGCCGGCCACCCGGAGTCCTACCGCTCGGTGGTGCTGCGCGAGGTGGTCGAGCCGCTGGGCCTGGACGAGGCGTCCTTCCTCGGACCCGACGGCGGCGCCCCGGACGTCCAGGCGGCGTGCGAGGCGTACGACCGCGCGCTGGCCGAGGCCGGCGGGGTGGACCTCCAGCTGCTCGGCATAGGCACGGACGGCCACATAGGCTTCAACGAGCCCTGCTCCTCGCTCGCCTCCCGGACCCGGATCAAGACGCTGACCCGGCAGACCCGCGAGGACAACGCCCGCTTCTTCGACAGCCCCGAGGAGGTCCCGCACCACGTCATCACCCAGGGCATAGGGACCATCCTGGAGGCCCGCCACCTGGTGCTGCTGGCCACCGGCGAGGGCAAGGCGGAGGCCGTGGCGCAGGCCGTCGAGGGTCCCGTCGCCGCGCTGGTGCCCGCCTCCGCGCTCCAACTGCACGCGCACGCCACGGTGGTGGCGGACGAGGCGGCCGCCTCGCGGCTGAAGCTCGCCGACTACTTCCGCGCGACGTTCGCCGCGAAGCCCGACTGGCAGGGCATCTGAGCCGCGGCTCCCCCGCGTACGACACTGCCGGGCCGCCCCTCGCGGGGTGGCCCGGCAGTGTCGTACGGTCCGTCAGACGCGGCCGGCGATGATCTCCGCCGCCGCCCGGCCGCACACCCGCGCCGCGCCGTGGGTGGCGATGTGCGGCGCTCCCACGGGCTCCGCCTCGTTGACGCCCATCTCCACGACGACCGTGTCGGGCCGCGCCGCCACCAGGGCTTCCAGCGCCCGGGCCATCCAGGGGTGGCGGTGGGCGTCGCGCACGACGGCGACGACCGTACGGTCCGCCGCGTCGGCGAGCACCGCGGCGGCCGTTCCGTCCGTCCGCGTCCCCGCGTCCGCCGGGGCGCTGTAGGTGCCGGAGCGGGTGCCGGGCAGCAGCCGCTCCAGCTCCGGAGCGACGCCCCACGGGGTCTCGTCGCCGACGGCGATGTTCGCGACGGAGGTGAAGGCGGCGACGTACGGCGCCCGGGTGAGCGGCCCGCCCGTCCCGGTCACCCGTACGGCGCGGCGGGCCGCGAGCAGGCCGATCGGGGTGCCGGGCGCGGTCCCCTCCTGTGTGTCCGCGCCCGGCCCCGAAGCCCCCCTGGCCCGGCGCGTCCAGTCGGCGAGTCCGCGCATCCGCGCGGCGGCGTCGGCCAGCCGCTCCTCGGACAGCTCGCCCGCCCGCACCGCCGCCACCAGGGCGTCGCGCAGCTGGAGCATGATGTCCTCGTCCGCCAGACCGCCGCCGATGCAGATGGCGTCGGCGCCCGCCGCGATCGCGAGGACGGTGCCGCGCTCGACTCCGTACGCCGAGGCGATGGCCGCCATCTCGATGCCGTCGGTGATGATCGGCCCCTGGAAGCCCAGCTCCTCGCGCAGCAGACCGGTCAGGATCCGCCGGCTGAGCGTCGCCGGGCGGTCGGGGTCGAGCGCGGGCAGCAGGATGTGCGCGCTCATCACCGACTGGGAGCCCGCCTCGATCGCCGCGCGGAAGGGCAGCAGGTCACGGGCGTGCAGGGTGTCCAGGTCCACGTCGATCCGGGGGACCGCGAGATGCGAGTCCACGGCGGTGTCGCCGTGCCCGGGGAAGTGCTTCGTGCAGGCGGCGACCCCGACGCTCTGGAGCCCCTCGACATACGCGGCGGTGTGCCGGGCCACCAGTTCGGGCCGCACGCCGAAGGACCGTACGCCGATGACCGGGTTGTCGCGGTTGGAGTTCACGTCGGCGGACGGCGCCCAGTTGAGGTTGACCCCGCACGCGGCGAGCCGGCGGCCCAGCTCCCGGGCCACGTTCCGGGTGAGTTCCGGGTCGTCGACGACGCCCAGGGCGTAGTTCCCCGGGAAGGAGGAGCCCTGGCGTACCTCCAGACGGGTGACGTCGCCGCCCTCCTCGTCGATCGCGACGAGGACGTCGTCCCGCTCCCGGCGCAGCCGCTCGGTGAGCGCGGCGAGCTGCTCGGGCGAGTCGACGTTGCGGCCGAACAGCCCGACGGAGGACAGGCCCTCGCCGAGCCGCCGCAGCAGCCAGTCGGGGGCGGTGGTGCCGTGGAATCCGGGCTGGAGGACGGCGAGTGCGTCGGAGGTGAGCGTGTCCGTACCGGATACGAGTGTCGTCATCGCTGTCCTAACCCTTCACTGCACCGGAGGTGAGACCGGTTGCCATGTACTTCTGCACCAGGAGGAAGAAGGCGACCACCGGAATGGCGATCAGAGTGGAGGCGGCCATCAGGGCTCCGTAGTCGACGCCGCGCGAGGTGGTGAAGTTCATCAGCCACACGTTGAGCGTGTATTTGTCGTTGTCCTGGAGAAGCACATACGCGAGCAGGTACTCGTTCCACGCCGTGATCAGCGAGAAGATCGCCGCGGCGGCCAGGCCCGGGGCGAGCAGCGGGAAGGTGACCCGCCAGAAGGCGCCCATCCGGCCGCAGCCGTCCACCATCGCGGACTCCTCCAGCTCCTGCGGGATGTTGATGACGAAGCCGCGGATCATCCAGGTCGCGAAGGGCAGCGTCGACACCAGGTAGATGACGATGACGCCCCAGTACTCGTTCAGCCCGCCCAGGTCGTTGAGCTGGATGTAGATGGGGATGAGCATCGCGGTCGGCGGGAGCAGCTGCACGACCAGCAGCACGATCATGAAGAACTTGCGGCCGCGGAAGCGGAACCGGCCGATGGCGAAGGCGGCGATGGTGGCCAGCAGCATGCCGCCGATGACGGCGACACCGCAGATGATCAGGCTGGACTGGATGGCCGTGCCGAAGTTCGGCTGGTTCATGGCCCGCTGGAAGTTCTCGAACGTGAACGAGGAGGGCCACAGGGTCTGGTCGTAGCTGCGGATCTCGACGTTGGGCCGCAGCGAGCTGATGAGCAGCCAGTAGACCGGGAAGGCCATGACGACGAACACGCCGAGGCCCAGGAGGTTGTAGACGAGCCGGTTCTTCTTGCGGTCCGGGCGGAGGGTCCCCGGGGTGGAGGCGCTCATTCGACCTCTCCGATCTTGAGCAGCTGGCGCAGGTAGTACACGGCGACGCCGGAGAGCAGCAGGACGGTGATGAGGGAGATGGCCGCGCCCTGGCTGAACGAGTTGGACTCGAACGCCTTCTCGAACGAGTAGATGCCGAGGAGGGAGTACTCGGGCTCGGGCTTGTTGCCCCGGATCAGGAAGACCTGGCCGAAGACGTTGAAGTCCCAGAGCACGGACAGGGTGCCCACCATCTGGAAGACCGGCTTGATGACCGGCCAGGTCACGTACCGGAAGATCCCGGTGACGCCGGCGCCGTCGAGGGCGGCCGCCTCCTCCAGCTCCCGGGGGACCTGGGTGAGCGCCGCGTAGAGGGTGACGGCCACGAAGGGGATGGCGCCCCAGACGACGACGGCCCCGATGATGACGAAGCCCTGCTTCGGGTCGAGGAACCAGTTGTGGCCCTGGGCGTCCACGCCGAGGTACTTGGTCAGCACCATGTTGAGGACGCCGTAGTCGGAGTCGGCGAACCACCGGAAGATGGAGGTCGCCACCAGCAGCGGCATCGACCACGCGGCGACGAGGGCGGCGGTGAGCAGCAGCCGTACCCAGGTGTCCATGCGCTGCATCAGCATGGCGATACCGAGGCCGGCGGCCATGGTGACCGTCACACAGGCGACCATGAAGACGACGGTCCGCAGCACGACGGCCCAGAACTCGCCGTCGCCGAGGATGTTGGTGAACTGTTCGAAGCCCACCCAGGGAGCGGCCTGCCCGCTCCACAGCTCCCGTCTGCCGACGTCCTGGAAGGACATGATGACGGTCTTCACGAGCGGCCAGACGAAGACGGCGGCGATCGCGACGAACGCGGGGGCTATCAGCAGGTAGGGCAGCAGCGCGCCGGCCTTGCGCCGCGCGCGCGGCGGCGACTGCGACGGCCGGGGGGAGCCGGGGCCGCCGGTCCCTTCGGGGACCCGCGCGACGGCTACCGGCGGGTCGGCTGCTTTCATCTCGGCGGCACTCACGTGTGCTGGCCTTCCGTTCGGACCTGGTACCGGAGGACGGGAGGCGGCGGAGCCCTGGCCCGGTACGGACCTCGGGCCCCGCCCCCTCCCGCGGACGATCAACGGCGTCGGACCCTCACGCGCGCGGCGCGGGCGCGAGGGGCTGCGACGGGTGCCGTCGGATCAGGACTCCTCGTTGATCATCTTGTTGATCTCCGCGTCGGCCGCCTTCGTGGCGTCGGCCACCGACTTGCCCTTGATGATGTCGAGCAGCATCACCTCAAGGGTTTCCTTCTTCTCGATGGCGGTCCAGCCCGGGGCGATCGGGGTGAACCACGCGTCGGGAACGGCGTTGGCGATGGGCGCCGTCTCCGGGTTGGACTTCAGCGGCTCCAGCTGCTTGGTGTTGTTCGGCAGGATGTTCTTGGAGGCGAGCACCTCCTGCGACTTGCCGCTGGTGAAGGCCGCGATCCACTCCTCGCCCAGGTCCTGGATCTTCGACTTGGAGATCGTGGCGAGGTCCGAGCCGCCGATGAAGGACGGCAGGGCCTTGCCGTCGGGGCCGGGCATACCGGCGGTGCCGATCTTGTCCTTCAGCTTCGGGTTGCCGTTCTGGGCCGGGTCGACGACGCTGCCGGACTCCCAGCCGTTGCCGTAGAGAAGCGCGGTCTTCTCGTTGGCCATGACGTTGGCGTGGTCCGCCTCGTCCTTGGTCTTGTCGCCGTGGTTGTACTTCTTCACCAGGTCGACGAAGTGCTGGATGCCCTTCTGGGCCTCCGGGGTGGAGAGAGCGGACTTCCACTCCTTGGCACCCTCGTCGTACTCGGCTATGCGCCCGCCGTAGGCGGCCACGTACGACATGGCGGCGTACCAGTAACGGCCCGGCAGGTAGAGGGGCGAGAACGCCTTGTCCTTGCCGTACTTCGCCTGGACCTTGTCGAGCGCCTTGGTCAGGTCGGCCTCGGTGGCGGGCAGTTCGTCGGAGCCCGTACCGGCCTTGAACATGTCCTTGTTGTAGATCGCCACGCGCGCGCCGGCGTAGTAGGGCACGCAGTACTGCTTGCCCTCGAAGGAGCAGGTGTCCTTCAGACCCCCGATCCAGGTGTCCGAGTTCTCGTACTTCTTCGGGTCGATCTCACCGAGAGCGCCGTTGAGGATGTACGTCATGGTCTCGGTGTTGCCCAGCTCGACGACGTCGGGGAACTTGTCACCGGAGAGCGCGGCGTCGAGCTTCTTGGCCTTGTCGGCCCACTGCTGGTAATTGACGTTGACCTTGACGTTCGGGTACTTCTCCTTGAACTGCGCGTTGACATCCTTGACCAGTTCCGGCCAAGTGCTCTGGGCGTCGGACATCAGCCAGACGGTCAGCGTCTCCTTACGGTCCTTCGGATCCTTCGACGCCGAGCTGTCGTCCGATCCACATGCCGCTACGCTGACCAACATGCCCGCGACGCCGACCGCCGCGATGAGCTTGCGCTTCACGCCATCCTCCTCAAGGGATGCTGCAACCCCCCTGCCCGCCGCGAAGACCGCGAAGACTCAAGCCAAGTACTGACAAGTACCGCTGGGGCCGGGACCTGATCTTTAATGGTTTAGACCAGTACCGGGAGCTTGGCCTAGACCTTTAGGGGTGTCAAGGGTGTATAAGAAGGGCAGTCGCGTCCGTTATCGGACCGACACATGAAGGAGGGCGACACCCCGTGGCCGGACCGTGCCACCATGTGAGCCGCGACAGACGGAGGAGCCGGTGACGGCAGCAGCGCAGGAGTCGGGAAGGCAGGCCATGGCCACGGGCGGGGGCGGTAGCGAGACCGAGGGCGGCGCTCCCACCCGCACCGCGCGCGTACCCAAGTACTACCGGCTGAAGCGGCACTTGCTCGACATCACGGGCACCCTGCCGCCCGGCACGCCCGTACCCCCCGAACGCACCCTGGCCGCCGAGTTCGACACCTCGCGCACCACGGTGCGCCAGGCCCTCCAGGAGCTGGTGGTCGAAGGGCGGCTGGAGCGCATCCAGGGCAAGGGCACCTTCGTGGCGAAGCCCAAGGTGTCGCAGGCCCTCCAGCTCACCTCGTACACCGAGGACATGCGGGCGCAGGGCCTGGAGCCGACCTCGCAACTGCTGGAGATCGGCTACGTCACCGCCGACGACACGCTCGCCGGACTGCTCGACATCACCACCGGCGGACGCGTGCTGCGCATCGAGCGGCTGCGGCTGGCCAGCGGCGAGCCGATGGCCATCGAGACCACGCACCTGTCGGCGAAGAAGTTCCCCGCGCTGCGCCGCTCGCTCGTCAAGTACACCTCGCTCTACACGGCGTTGGCCGAGGTGTACGGCGTCCATCTGGCCGAGGCCGAGGAGACCATCGAGACCTCCCTGGCCAACCCCCGTGAGGCCGGACTGCTCGGTACGGACGTCGGCCTGCCCATGCTGATGCTCTCGCGCCACTCGCTGGACGGGGCGGGCGAGCCGGTGGAGTGGGTGCGGTCGGTCTACCGCGGCGACCGCTACAAGTTCGTGGCCCGGCTGAAGCGCCCGGCGCGCTGACCGGCGAAACGGTCACCAACTCCGCCCCGAATCCACACTTTCCGTACCGATGTACGGACGGGGGGTGACGGCGGCCGATCCTCTGGCTTAGTTTTCCTGCGTGTTCAGCAGGTGACCAGTGAGGGGACCACTCGCATGCCAGAGCCCGCACCGACCGACACCGCACCCGGATCCGCTCCGGGCGCGGGCCCGAAGCCCACCCCCAGATCCCTCCTTGTCTGGGTGCTGGTGGCCCTGGTGGGCGCGGCGGGCTGGGGGGTGCTCGCCCTCTCCCGCGGCGAGGAGGTGTCGGCCGCCTGGATGCTGGCCGCCGCCCTGGGGTCGTATGCGATCGCCTACCGCTTCTACTCGCGCTTCATCGCCAACCGGGTGCTCCGGGTCGACAGGACCCGGGCCACCCCGGCCGAACGGCTCGACAACGGCGTCGACTTCCACCCCACCGACCGGCGGGTGCTGTTCGGCCACCACTTCGCCGCCATCGCGGGCGCCGGGCCGCTGGTCGGTCCCGTACTCGCGGCACAGATGGGGTATCTGCCCGGCACCATCTGGATCGTGGCGGGCGTGATCTTCGCCGGCGCCGTCCAGGACATGGTGACGCTCTTCTTCTCCACCCGCCGCGACGGCCGGTCGCTCGGCCAGATCGCCCGGGACGAGATCGGCCCGTTCGGCGGGGCCGCCGCGCTGGTCGCGGTCTTCATGATCATGATCATTCTGCTGGCCGTGCTGGCGCTGGTCATCGTCAACGCGCTGGCCCACTCGCCGTGGGGCGTCTTCTCCATCGCCATGACCATCCCGATCGCCCTCTTCATGGGCGTGTACCTGCGGGTGCTGCGGCCCGGCCGGGTCTCCGAGGTCTCGGTCATCGGCGTGGCGCTGCTGCTGCTCGCCATCGTGTCGGGCGGCTGGGTCGCGGAGTCCTCCCTCGCCGACACCTTCACGCTGGAGGCGAGCACACTCGTCATCTGGATGATCGCGTACGGCTTCCTCGCCTCCGTGCTCCCGGTGTGGATGCTGCTGGCGCCGCGCGACTATCTGTCCACGTTCATGAAGGTCGGCACGATCGTGCTGCTCGCGCTCGGCGTGGTCATCGCGCTGCCGACGCTGAAGATGGACGCGGTGACCGAGTTCGCGAGCCGCGGGGACGGGCCGGTCTTCGCCGGGTCGATGTTCCCGTTCGTCTTCATCACCATCGCGTGCGGCGCGCTCTCCGGGTTCCACTCCCTGATCTCCTCGGGCACCACCCCGAAGATGGTCCAGAAGGAGACCCAGATCCGGATGATCGGCTACGGCGCGATGCTGACCGAGTCGTTCGTCGCGATCATGGCGATGATCACGGCCTGTGTCATCGACCCGGGCCTGTACTTCGCGGTCAACTCCCCGGCCGGGGTCATCGGCGGTACGGTCGAGTCGGCGTCGCAGGCGGTCGCCCAGCTCGGCTTCAGCATCTCGCCCGACCAACTCGCCCAGGCGGCCAAGGACGTCGAGGAGACCAGTCTGCTGTCGCGGACCGGCGGCGCCCCGACCTTCGCCCTCGGCATGTCGGAGATCTTCTCGTCCGTCGTCGGCGGTGCCACGATGAAGGCGTTCTGGTACCACTTCGCGATCATGTTCGAGGCGCTGTTCATTCTCACGACGGTGGACGCGGGCACCCGTGTCGGGCGCTTCATGCTCCAGGACATGCTCGGCAATGTGTACAAGCCGATGCGCCAGGTCAGCTGGAAGCCGGGCGTCTGGTTCGCCAGCGCGGTGGTGGTCGGCGGCTGGGGCTACTTCCTGTGGGTCGGCGTCCATGACCCGCTGGGCGGCATCAACCAGCTGTTCCCGCTGTTCGGCATCGCCAACCAGCTGCTGGCGGCGGTGGCCCTCGCCGTCTGCACCACGCTGCTGGTCAAGTCCGGCCGGCTGAAATGGGCCTGGGTGACCGGCGTACCGCTCGCCTGGGACGCCGCCGTCACGCTCACGGCGAGCTGGCAGAAGATCTTCTCCGGCGACCCCAAGGTGGGCTTCTTCACCCAGCGCGACGTGTACCGGTCGGCCATCGACCGGGGCGAGGTGCTGCCGCCCGCCAAGACCATGGACGACATGCACACGGTCGTGACCAACTCCACGGTGGACGGGGTCCTGTCGGCCCTCTTCGCGCTGCTGATCCTCGTGGTCATCGCGGACGCCGCACGGGTCTGCCTCACGGCGATCCGCGCGCCGGAGAGCGTGAAGCTGTCGGAGACGCCGTACGTCAGGTCCCGGATCGTCGCCCCGGCGGGGATGATCCCCACCCCGGAGGAGAAGGCCGAGCTGGCGGACGCCGAGGCGAAGGCGGGCGCGGGAGCGGGAAGCGGCGTCTCATGACGGCGACCGGGACCGTGGCCGCCAGGGCGCGGCACCTCGCCGGCCGCGTCCGCTGGTACGTCCGTGAGCTGACCGGCGAGTCGACGTACGACCGGTACGTCGCCCACGCCGCCGCCCACGACCCGGGAGGGCCCGTCATGAGCCGCCGGGCCTTCGAACGCAGCCGCACGGACGCCCGCGAGGCCGACCCGCGCGAGGGCTTCCGCTGCTGCTGAGCGGGCCGGACCCGCACCGCGTGGCTGCCGGGCGCCCAGGGGCCGCCGGGCCTCCCTCACGGGGGCACGGCGGCCCTTCCCTTGTGCCGAGGGCGGTCACCGAAGCGAGCCACGACACAACATCTGGGGGGTGATATCGCAGCCGCCCCCCAGATGTATGCTCGACCTCGCTGTCGACGCAGGGGAATCCGGTGCGAATCCGGAACTGTCCCGCAACGGTGTGCGTTGGCGTGATTTGTCACGCCCGCGTAAGTCCGGGTACCTGCCGACGGTACGTCCGGCTCGACCCGATCCGGACGTTCAGACGTCCGGGCCTCGCGGTTGGGCCGGTGGACGCCGCACGGAGTGGGTAGCGCCCGGAACCCGGGCCGCGGACCCCTGCGCGCGGCCGCTCCCCGTTCCCCTCCGCCGGCCCAGAGCCGAGCGAGGGAGAGCATCACCGTGACCATCGCGCCAGCCGATCCGGTCTCAGCCGTTACGGAAACCGCCGAGCCGACGGCCGACGGACCCGGCACCGCGTTGCTGCGGACCCTGACGGACCTGACCGCCGATCTGCCCGACACCGACCCGGGCCGGGTCGCCGCCGCCGCGCTGCGGGGCCGCAACGCCCGCTCGGACGAGGCCGAGTTGCGGGAGCTGGCCACCGAGGCGGCGGCCGGGCTGATCTCCGAGGACCCGGCGTACTCCCGGCTCGCGGCCAGGCTGCTCACCCGTACGATCGCGGACGAGGCGGCCGGCCAGGGCGCCCTGTCGTTCTCCGCGTCCGTCGCCGTCGGCAGCCGCGAGGGCCTGATCGCGGACCGCACGGCCGCCTTCGTCGCGCTCCACGCGGCCCGGCTCGACGCGATGATCGACCCCGCCGCCGACGACCGCTTCGGCTACTTCGGGCTGCGGACGCTCTACAGCCGCTATCTGCTCCGGCACCCGATCACCCGCCAGGTCATCGAGACCCCCCAGCACTTCATGGCGCGCGTCGCCGCCGGGCTCGCGGAGGACGAGAGCGACCGGGCGGCGGACGAGGTCGGGCGGCTCTACACGCTGATGAGCCGGCTCGAATACCTCCCCTCCTCCCCCACCCTCTTCAACTCCGGCACCCGCCACCCGCAGATGTCCTCCTGCTATCTGCTGGACTCCCCGCTGGACGAGCTGGACTCCATCTACGACCGCTACCACCAGGTGGCGCGCCTCTCGAAGCACGCGGGGGGCATCGGGCTCTCGTACTCCCGTATCCGCTCGCGCGGTTCGCTGATCCGGGGGACGAACGGCCACTCCAACGGCATCGTCCCGTTCCTGCGCACGCTCGACTCCTCGGTCGCGGCCGTCAACCAGGGCGGCCGGCGCAAGGGCGCGGCCTGCGTCTACCTGGAGACCTGGCACGCGGACCTGGAGGAGTTCCTGGAGCTGCGCGACAACACGGGCGAGGAGGCCCGGCGCACGCACAACCTGAACCTCGCCCACTGGATCCCGGACGAGTTCATGCGCCGGGTCGAGTCCGACGGCGACTGGTCGCTGTTCTCGCCGGCCGACGTGCCGGAGCTGGTGGACCTGTGGGGCGACGAGTTCGACGCCGCGTACCGCAAGGCCGAGGCGGACGGCCTGGCCCGCAGGTCCCTTCCGGCGCGCGAGCTGTACGGCCGGATGATGCGCACCCTCGCCCAGACCGGCAACGGCTGGATGACCTTCAAGGACGCGTCGAACCGTACGGCCAACCAGACCGCCGAGCCCGGCCACACCGTGCACAGCTCCAACCTGTGCACGGAGATCCTCGAAGTCACGGACGACGGCGAGACGGCCGTCTGCAACCTGGGGTCGATCAACCTCGGCGCCTTCGTGCTGGAGTCGGGCGAGATCGACTGGGAGCGGCTGGACGAGACCGTCCGCACGGCCGTCACCTTCCTCGACCGCGTCGTGGACATCAACTTCTACCCGACCGAGCAGGCGGGCCGCTCCAACGCGAAGTGGCGCCCGGTGGGCCTGGGCGCGATGGGCCTCCAGGACGTCTTCTTCAAGAAGCGGCTGCCCTTCGACTCCCCCGAGGCCGCCGCCCTCTCGACGCGCATCGCCGAGCGGATCATGCTCGCCGCCTACGAGGCGTCCTGCGACCTCGCCGAGCGCAGCGGCCCGCTGCCCGCCTGGTCCAGGACGCGCGCCGCGCGCGGGGTCCTGCACCCCGACCACTACGACGTGGAGCTGACCTGGCCGGAGCGCTGGGACGCGCTGCGCGCGCGGATCGCCACCACCGGCATGCGCAACTCGCTGCTGCTGGCCATCGCCCCGACGGCGACCATCGCCTCGATCGCCGGCGTGTACGAGTGCATCGAGCCGCAGGTCTCCAACCTCTTCAAGCGCGAGACGCTGTCGGGCGAGTTCCTCCAGGTCAACTCGTACCTGGTGGACGAGTTGAAGCGGCTCGGCGTCTGGGACGCGCAGACCCGCGAGGCGCTGCGCGAGTCCAGCGGCTCGGTGGCCGGGTTCGGCTGGGTCCCGGCGGAGGTGCGGGAGCTGTTCCGTACGGCCTGGGAGATCCCGCAGCGCGGCCTGATCGACATGGCCGCCGCGCGGACACCGTTCCTGGACCAGAGCCAGTCGCTGAACCTGTTCCTGGAGACGCCGACCATCGGGAAGCTCAGCTCGATGTACGCGTACGCCTGGAAGAAGGGGCTCAAGACGACGTACTACCTGCGCTCGCGCCCGGCGACGAGGATCGCGCGCGCGGCGGGATCGCAGCAGGCGTCGCAGACGTCACCGACGTCACGGCCGGAGCCCACCCCCGTACCCGCGCAGGCGGCTTCGGTCGACGACGCCATCGCCTGCTCCCTGGAAAACCCCGAGTCCTGCGAGGCATGCCAGTAATGACGACCACCGAGACGACACAGACCGCGAAGGCCGAGAAGGCCGAGAAGGCTGAGAAGAACCTGCTGGACCCGGGCTTCGAACTGACCCTGCGGCCCATGCGCTACCCGGACTTCTACGAGCGCTACCGCGACGCCATCAAGAACACCTGGACGGTGGAGGAGGTCGACCTCCACTCGGACGTCGCCGACCTCGCCAAGCTCTCCCCCGGTGAGCAGCACATGATCGGCCGGCTGGTCGCGTTCTTCGCGACGGGGGACTCGATCGTGTCGAACAACCTGGTGCTGACGCTCTACAAGCACATCAACTCCCCGGAGGCGCGGCTGTACCTGTCGCGTCAGCTCTTCGAGGAGGCCGTGCACGTCCAGTTCTATCTGACGCTGCTGGACACCTACCTCCCCGACCCGGACGACCGCGCGGCGGCCTTCGACGCGGTGGAGGAGATCCCGTCGATCCGCGAGAAGGCGCAGTTCTGCTTCAAGTGGATGGACTCGGTCGAGAAGATCGAGCGCCTGGAGTCGAAGGCGGACCGGCGCCGCTTCCTGCTCAACCTGATCTGCTTCGCGGCGTGCATCGAGGGGCTGTTCTTCTACGGCGCCTTCGCGTACGTCTACTGGTTCCGCTCGCGCGGCCTGCTGCACGGCCTCGCCACGGGGACCAACTGGGTGTTCCGTGACGAGACGATGCACATGAACTTCGCCTTCGAGGTCGTGGACACCGTACGCAAGGAGGAGCCGGACCTCTTCGACGACGCACTCCAGCAGCAGGTCACGGACATGCTGAAGGAGGCCGTCGAGGCGGAACTCCAGTTCGGCCGCGACCTGTGCGGCGAGGGCCTGCCGGGCATGAACACGGAGTCCATGCGCGAGTACCTGGAGTGCGTGGCGGACCAGCGGCTCCAGCGGCTGGGCTTCCCACCGGTGTACGGGTCCTCGAACCCGTTCTCGTTCATGGAGCTTCAGGGCGTGCAGGAGCTGACGAACTTCTTCGAGCGCCGCCCGTCGGCGTACCAGGTGGCGGTCGAGGGCACGGTCGGCTTCGACGACGACTTCTAGCAGCCGCGAGGCTGTAGGGCGGTAGAGCTGTAGGGGCCGGGGTACGGGGGGAACGCTCCCCGTACCCCGGCCTCACGCGTGGTACCCGATCTCCGCCCAGACCAGCTTGGTGTACGCGTCACGCACCGCCCACCCCCACCGGTCGGCGTAGGCGGCGACCAGCAGCAGCCCGCGCCCGCCGGTGGAGTCGACGGGTGGCGGGGGCGAGATGCCGGGCGCGCGCGGCAGCCGGTCGGGCCGGGTGTCGATGACCTCGACCCGTACCAGCTCCGCCGCGAGGGTCATCCGCACCTCGAAGTCCCGGCCGGGGGTGCGCCCATGGGTGACGGCGTTGGCGGCCAGCTCGGCGACGACGGCGGTGACCACGGCCGATGCGGCGGTGGAGTGGGAGATGCCCCACTTGTCGAGCTGCTGCGCGGCGAGCAACCGGGCGAGACGGGCGCCGCGATGGCTGGAACTGAGCCTGATCCGGGAGGGCGGGAGCAGGGGCGAGAGGGGCGGCGGGGAGGCGAGCGCGGTGGGGACGGCGGGGCCCGTGGAGACGGCGGCGGGAGGAGTTTCCGATTCCATAGGGTGACCGTCTCGTCACGCGGCTACCCTGACCAGGGAGGACGGCCGTACCTGACGGCCGTGTACGGGTCGGGGCGGTTTTTGTACGGGTCACGATCCGTGACAGTCCCGGCGGGTCGGGCGTTGCCCGATGGAAGGTATTCGTATATCAGCACACACGCTGGAGTGTGAGGCATATGGGAACCAGCCGCGCGAAGAAGCAACGGGCACAGAACGACGACAGGCCGGGGATCTGGGTCGGCTACGGCAAGCTGGTCAAGCTGCACCGGGAACGAGCCGGGCTGACCCAGGAGCAACTGGCCGAAGCGACGGGCTACTCGGCGGAACTGGTCGCCTCCGTCGAGCAGGGCCGGAGGCCGGCGAAGTCGGCGTTCACGGACGCGGCGGAGGTGAAGCTGAACGCGGGTGGCACGTTGGCGGTGTTGCAGGACGATGTGGATCTGGCGAAGCTCCCGGCGTTCTTCTACAACTTCGCGGTGATCGAGACGGACGCGGTGAGCAGGTACGACTTCGAGCCGCTCCTCGTCCCTGGACTCCTCCAGACGGAAGAGTACGCACGGGCGCTGTTCTCGCGGCACTGCCCGGTGCTCACCGAGGAGATCATCGAGCAGCACGTGGAAGCCAGGCTCAGCCGACAGAAGCTGCTGACCCGCACACCTGCGGTGGAACTGTGCTTCATCATCATGGAATCAGCGCTGGCGGCGATGG
Source organism: Streptomyces sp. NPDC012835 (assembly GCF_042900885.1). NCBI lineage: Bacteria > Bacillati > Actinomycetota > Actinomycetes > Kitasatosporales > Streptomycetaceae > Streptomyces > Streptomyces sp. NPDC012835. The sequence continues at coordinate 124,752 of NZ_JBIBBW010000006.1, read as the reverse complement.
TAGGTGATGCCGGTGCGATGAAGAGGCAGCTTCAACACCTGCTGACCCAGGGGGCGCTGCCCAACGTCGAGATCCAAGTCATGCCGACAGCTCACGGCTTCCACCTGGGGCTGAACGGTCCTATGGTCGTCATGGAGACTGCGGAGCACCGGCACGTCGCCTACATCGAGTCCCAAGGGTCCGGGCTGGTGATCACCAATCCGGCACGGGTCAGCACCTTCGGACTGCGCTATGGCAAGCTGCGCACGCAGGCTCTGAACAGCAGTGAGTCCGCACGTCTTATCCAGCGCATGGCAGGAGAAGCATGAGTACGGAGCAGGTGGAGACCGCCACCGCCCAACTGTCCTGGTTCAAGAGCAGCTACACCGGATCGGACGGCGGCAACTGCGTAGAAGTGGGGTGGTTCAAGAGCAGTTACAGCGGCTCGGGCGGCGGCGACTGCCTGGAAGTGGCGGTCGCCCCCACCACCATCCACATTCGCGACTCCAAGCGGGCACAGGGCCCCGCCCTCCAGGTCCCCGCCCCCGCCTGGACAGACTTCGTCGCCTTCGCCGGACGGCCGTAACGCCTGGGGGTTCGGCCGAACGGTGGCGCCGGGGGTGCCAGGCGGGGAAGGGCGGTCGAGTCGAGTACGAGCGATCCGTCCAGGGAGGCGAGGGTGACTTCGTTGGCCCCCCGGGCCCTCGTCACATGGACGGGTAGTCGGTGTAACCGCGGTGGTCGCCGCCGTAGAACGTGTTCGCGTCGGGCTGGTTCAGGGGTGCCTTGGTCTGCCAGCGCTCCACGAGGTCGGGGTTCGCGATGAAGGCGCGGCCGACAGCGACGAGGTCGGCCTGGCCGTTGTCGAGGAGGGCTTGGGCGATGGCGGCGTCGGTGACCGGGTCCCAGCCGTTGCTGACGATGCGAGGGCCGGCGAAGCGGTGGGAGAGGTCTTCGATGAGGGGCGTGGTGGGGTCTCCGATGGTGTGCAGGTAGGCCAGGCCCATGGCGGAGAGGGCGTCCACGAGCGTGCGGTAGGTGGCGGCGGTGTCGTCCGCGTTGTCCTCGATGGCGCCGTGGAGGTTGATGGCGGGTGAGACGCGGATGCCGACGCGTTCGCTGCCGATGGCGTCGGAGACGGCCTGGGCGACCTCGATGACGAAGCGGGCGCGTGCCTCGGGGGTGCCGCCGTAGGAGTCGGTGCGCTGGTTGGTGTTGGGGGCGAGGAACTGGTGGAGCAGGTAGCCGTTGGCGGCGTGCAGCTCGATGCCGTCGAGTCCGGCGTCGACGGCGGCCCGTGCGGCGTGGACGTACTCGCCGATGACGGTGGGGATTTCGTCGGTGCCCAGTGCGCGGGGGATGGGGTGGGGCCGGCCGCCGGCGGCCGTGAACATCTCGCCGGGTGCGGCGATGGCGCTGGGGGCGACGGTTTCGGCGTGGTGCTTGTTGTCGGGGTGCGAGATGCGTCCTGCGTGCATGATCTGCGCGACGATGCGCCCGCCGTGCTGGTGGACGGCGTCGGCGACAGTGCGCCAGGCGGCGGCCTGGGCGGGGGTGTGCAGGCCGGGTGAGTTCATGTACCCCTGGCCCACGGTGCTGGGCTGCACGCCTTCGGTGATGATCAGCCCCGCGGTGGCTCGCTGGCCGTAGTAGGTGGCCATGAGGTCGGTCGGTACGCCGTCGGGGGTGGCGCGGTTGCGGGTCATGGGGGCCATGACGATGCGGTTGTTCAGTGTCCACTTGCCGACGGTCACCGGCTCGAAGAGGTCTGCCATGGGGTATCTCCTGGAAAGAATGGGGCTGCCCGCGTCGTGACAAGGGCCGGGCCGGGTGCGGTGGGCTTTCAGCTGCGGCGGACGGCGACGACGGTGTCGGTCACGGTTGCTGTCCGAGCGTCCGGGGCCCTCCCGGCGGTGCGAGCGGGGGTAGGCATCGGCAGCTCTCCTGGGCGATGAGGGGCGGGATTGTCTCGGTGACCCACGAGGTGTGTGGCTCACGACGCCAGGAGAGTGCGCCCAGGTCCCGAGAAGTTGCAATCCTTCATGCCGGTTCAGCAAGCTGTGGTGCATGGACGAATTCGAGAACGTGCTGGCCGGCGTCGGACCCCGGCTGCGGGGCCTGCGCCGCCGGCACGCCATCACGCTGGCCGCGCTGGCCGAACTCACCGGGATCTCGGAAAGCACGCTCTCCCGTCTGGAGAGCGGAGGCCGCAAACCCAACCTGGAGCTCCTGCTCCCCCTGGCCCGTGCCTACAACGTCCCGCTCGACGAGCTGGTCGGCGCTCCGGAGACGGGCGATCCCCGCCTGCATCTGCGCCCCGTCACGCGCGACGGCATGACGTACGTACCGCTGACCCGTAGGCCGGGCAGCATGCACGCGCACAAACTCGTCATCAGCCCCACGGCCGGCGAGCCCGAGCTGCGGACGCACGAGGGCTATGAATGGATCTACGTCCTCAACGGCAGGTTCCGCCTTCACCTCGGCGACCGCGTCCTGGTCATGGCGCCGGGGGAAGTCGCGGAATTCGACACCCACGTCCCGCACCGGCTGGGCCCCGACAACGATCAGCCGGTGGAGCTGCTGGTCATCTTCGGCAAGCAGGGCGAACGCGCCCACCTACGGGCCCGCCCCGCCCCCTGACGCCGCCCCACCGCCCCCGGCGGCCCGGCGCCTCCCGGCACCTCCCGGCAGCTCGTCCACCAGGCCCGCTCCTCTTGCCGAACCGGCAAGGGCCAGCCGGCCGCCGGTCGTCCCCGACAACATCCCGCACGCTGTGCTCCGCCGCCGCGCGGACGGCGGGACGGCCATGCCAAAGGGGTGGGGGCCGGCCGGAGAGTCTCCGGTCGGCCCCCACCCCTTTGGCGTGACGCATGACGTCAGGGGCGGCGGTGGCGGCCGTAGTAGCCGCCGACCTGCTCGTGGTACCCGGCGTCGCCCACGTGCTTGTCCTTGTCGAACTCCGGGGAGCCCTTGATCTGGTCCTTGGTGAGGTCGACGAAGATCTTGCGCTCGCCCTGGTCGACGGTGCGTACGGTGCCGGCCGGCAGGAGCACGTGCTTGCCGAAGATCCAGACACCGGTGTCGACCACGAGGTACGAGGAGGCGACGTCGTCCGAGTGCTTGTCGACCTTGCCGATACTGCCATCGGTGGCCTCGACCTTGTAGCCGATCAGGTCGGTGCCCGTGGTGTGGCCGGCGGTCGGCTGATAGCCCCAGATGTTGTCACTCATAAAACGACTCCTTCATCGAATTTCCCACCCCACGAAGAGGACTGTGGAGCCGGATCGGCGTCCCCGGAAATCCGGCGACGCGTTCTCAGAACACCGCCTGCCCCGCATACGGGCCGCCACACACATTCGCTTGGAGGGCCCGGGGAAATGGCTAATAACCGCAGGCTGCCGCGCGCGGTCCCGTCGCTTCCGGCACCTCGCGCGCCCCGGACCCGCTCGCCCGCCGCCCGAGTGGACGACCACGTACGGGTGGGCCGCGACGAAGGAAATCGTCACGGCCCACCCGCAGGTCAGAACGTATGTGCGGCCCCACTACCAGCGGTACCAACGGCCTCGCTTGCCGCCGGTCGCCGCCGGGCGGATGACGAAGCCGAGCAGCCACACCACCAGCACGATGACGGCGAGCCACCACAGGGCCTTAAGCGCGAAACCGGCACCGAAGAGGATCAGAGCGAGCAGGAGAACAAGAATGATGGGAAACATATTTATCAACCTCCGACCCATCGTGTGCCCCGCCGCCGAGGCTCCACTCCTGCTGGATCTTATTTATTTTTTACCGCGCCCCGAGGCCGCCATAATTTCCCTGCGGCAACTGTGCGGGGTTTGAGCGCGGGATGAGCGGTGAGACGGGGGACGACACTGTTTTCGAGCACGACAGGGTGTGATGGATATGACTGCCGACGAGAAGGCCGAGGCCAAGGGCGAGCAGACCAAGGGCAAGGTCAAGAAGACGGTCGGAGGCGCTGTGGGCAACGAGTCCATGGAGGCCGAGGGGCGCGCCGAGGAGGCGAAGGGTGACCTGCGGCAGGCCAAGGAGAAGGCCAAGGACGCCTTCAAGCCCAAGTAACCCCCCGGCGCGCGTCCCCCGCGCACACGCGCCTCCGCGCGTACACGTCCCCGTACGTACGCGTCCCGCACTGATCCCGGCGGCCACTTCCCCAGGCCGCCGGGATCAGTGCGTACCGGCGCCCGGGATCAGTGCGTACCGGCGCCCGGGATCAGCTCCGTACCGCCCGGACCGTAGGCTGCCGCGATGGGGGATTCCGGGCGTACGCGCCTCGTCGCGGCCATCGCCGTTCCGCTGACCGTCGCAGCCGGGCTCGGGCTGCGGGCCGTGGGGAGCGGGGAGGTGGCCAAGTACGGCGGGACCGCGCTCTATACGGCGCTGGTCTACACGCTCATCACACTGGCGCGCCCCCGCCTGCGGCCATTCGCCGCAGCCACGGGGGCGCTCGCGTTCAGCTGGGCCGTCGAGCTGTCGCAGCTGACGGGGGTGCCTGCCGAGTGGGCCGGGCGCAGTGTGGTGGCCCGGCTCGTCCTCGGGTCGACGTTCAATGCGCCTGACCTGTTGTGGTACGCCGCAGGCGCGGGTTCCTGCTGGGCCATCCATACGTCGCTGCGACGGCTCGCTCCGGCTGCGCGGGCCGCTCCGCCCGGCGCAACTGCCGGTCGATCGCCAGGTCCTTGAAGTGCCAGTACAGCGGCGCGGCGGCCAGCAGGGCAAAGAGGGAGATAAGGGCGAGAACTGTCTGGAAAGTGTCCATGTCCCTACTGTCCCGCTCCCGCGCCACGGAAAGCAGTGGCAGGACTGTCATCAACCCACGAATTACTGCCACACTGACGGCATGCTGAGGAATGTGGTCGCCGTACTGCTCGACGGAGTGCATCCCTTCGAACTGGGCGTGGTCTGCGAGGTGTTCGGACATGACCGCACCGAAGAGGGCGTGCCCCTGATCGACTTCGCCGTCGCCTCGGCCGAGGGGCCGGTGCTCCGCACCCACGCCGGCTTCACGATCGGCGCGACACACGGACTCGACCGGCTGGAAGAGGCCGACCTGATCGCGGTGCCGTCGGGCGACACGTACATGAACCGTGATTTCCCGCCCGAGCTGCTGGCAGCGCTCTGCCGCGCCGTCGACCGGGGCGCGCGCGTGCTCAGCGTCTGCTCGGGGGTGTTCGCGCTCGGCGCCGCCGGACTGCTGGACGGGCGGCGGTGCGCCGGGCACTGGCGGCACGCCGCGGAGCTGGCACGCGCCTTTCCGCTGGCGGTCATCGAGCCGGACATGCTGTACGTGGACGAGGGGCCGGTGATCACCTCGGCCGGCACGGCGGCGGGGATCGACGCCTGCCTCCATCTCGTACGCAAGGAGTACGGCACCGAGGTCGCCAACGCCATCGCGCGCCGGATGGTGATCCCGCCGCACCGCGACGGCGGCCAGGCGCAGTACGTCAAGCACCCGCTGCCCAGGAGCCGCTGCGACACGGTGGGCGAGGTGCTCACCTGGATGGAACGGCATCTGGACAGCGAGGTGACCGTCGAGGAGCTGGCGGCGCGCGCCCATATGTCGCCGCGCACCTTCGCCCGCCGCTTCCAGCAGGAGACGGGGACCACTCCGTACCGCTGGATGCTCCGTCAACGGGTGCTGCTGGCGCAGGAGTTGCTGGAGGCCACCGACGAGACGGTGGACAGCGTGGCCAGCCGGTCCGGGTTCGGTACGGCGGCGGGGCTGCGCCACCACTTCCTGCGGGCGCTCGGGACGACACCGCACGCCTACCGCCGTACCTTCCGGGGGCCCTCGCAGGTGGCGTGAGGCGCACCGGCGGTGCGGCCCGGCGCCGGGCCGCACCGGCTACGGGGCCGGGGCGCGGTCCCGGACGTAGACGGTGACGCGCGCCCCGTCGACGCGGGTTGTTCCGTACTCGCGGAAGTGGCGCCGCAGGGTGCTTGTCTTCGCTTCCTCCCGCGGGTCGGCCGGCGAGTGCGCGCTCGCCGCGCGGACCGCGACGATCCGGTCGAACTCCAGCATGCGGGCCGCGATATCCCGGGCGGGAAGCTCGACACCCGCCAGGGTGTTCGACGAAACGGGGTCCTGCGCCAGGGCGAGATCCGTCAGGAAACGGGTGTCCTCGGGGTTGGCCGCGGTCAGGATCCGGTGCCGGCCGGAGAGATAGAGCAGCCCGTCGCCGGGACGGCCTTCCTCGCGTACGGCGGCGCCGATGGCGGTGACGTCATCGCTCCGGCTCTGGGGCGTCCGCAGCGACAGGCTCGGCGGGACGAGCGCGGCCAGTACGGCGACCGCCGCGATCCATGTGTTGCGGGACGACCGCTGCCGCCGGTGGAAGTGATCCATCCAGGCGCCCAGCAGCAGGGCGATCCCGATATTGCTGTAGAGCACATACCGGTCGACGAAGAGGGGCTTGACCAGTGAGGCGATCAGCAGCAGAAGGCCCGGAAGCACCACGATCGGCACGGCCAGCACGGGGAGCCGCACGGGTCCCCTCGCCTCCAGGGGCGCGAAGGCACACGCCACGCCCACGACCGCCACGGCCAGCAGACCGGGAAGCCGTACGGGTCCGCTGATCCAGGACACCTGCTCCGACTGCCCCGCGCTACGGATCACCAGGGGCAGCAGCCCGGCCACGACGCCGGCGGCGGTCACACTCCACGCCTTCAGCACCGCTCGTGGAACACGGGAGACGACCAGCGTGACCCCGTGTGCGACCAGGGCGAGAACCGCGAACTCATGGAGCAGACAGGCCGCCAGCATGGTGGCGCCGTAGACCGCCCACCGCCACCGGGCGCGATGCGGGACGCCGACCACGAGCGCGTAGGTGGCCCAGGTGACCAGGGCGCAGACCATGGCGTACGAGCGGCCCTCCTGCGCGTACTTCTGCACCTGGGGAAGGAGCGGAAACACCAGCCCGGCCAGCAGCCCGGCGCGGGGGCCCGCCAGGCGCAGCCCCAGCAGCCCGACTCCGCTCGCCGCCACGGCCGTCGCCAGCACGGACGGCAGGCGCAACGTCAGCAGCCCTGCGCCGAAGAGACCGAAGACCTCGTGCATCACGGCGTAGTGGAGGACATGGACCAGATCGACGTGCTGGGCGGTGCGCCATATCTGTGCGAGGTCGCGGTGCGCGAGCTGATAGGTGACGGACTCGTCCCCCCACATGGTGTCCTTCCTGCGGATGCCCCAGAGCCCCAGAGCGATGGCCAGCGACAGGGGCGCGACGACGACCACGGCCCGGGACGGGACCGGTGTTCTTCGAGGGGCGGGTACGGGAGGGGGAACCGTCCTGGCCACGGCGGGGCCACGTTCGGCAACGGACATCGGCGACAGGGCCTTTCAGCGGCGGCGAAGACGTTCCGCCAGCGTGCCCGGACCTCGTTGACCGGTCGCTGACCCAACCTGACCGGACGATCAGGAAGGCGGGCCGGCGCTGTGCGAGGCTGCACCGCATGCGCATCCTGGTGATCGAGGACGAGGTGGACCTGGCCCACACCCTGCACACCGGTCTGACCGCCGAGGGCTACAGCGTCGACCTCGCCCATGACGGCCGGCAGGGGCTGTGGATGGCCAGGACCGGCGAATACGCCCTGGTCGTACTGGACTTGATGCTGCCCGGACTCAACGGCTACAAGGTCTGCGCCCAGCTGCGCCGGGAGGGCAACGCGACGCCCATCCTGGTCCTCACCGCCAAGGACGGGGAGTGGGACCAGGCAGAGGCACTGGACACGGGGGCCGATGACTACCTGGCCAAGCCCTTCTCCTACATGGTGCTCGTCGCACGGCTGCGGGCCCTGGCCAGGCGGGCCGCCACGGTCGCCCCGCCCGTCCTCGCCGTGGGCGACCTCTCGTTGGACGTCGCCGGCCGGGTCTGCCGCCGGGCCGGGGCCCGGGTGGAACTCACCCCCCGGGAGTTCGCCGTGCTGGAGCTGCTGGCCCGCCGGGCGGGCCAGGCGGTCTCCAAAGCGGATCTGCTCTACCACGCGTGGCCCGACGAGGCGCACGATCCCAATCTGGTGGAGGCGCGCGTCAGCGCCCTCCGCAAGAAGATCGACGCCGCTTTCCACCGACGGTCCCTACAGACCGTACGGGGCACCGGCTACCGGCTGGTGGACGACCGTGAACGCGACTGAGCCGCGACGCCGCTGGTGGCCGCGTTCGGTACGGGCCCGCACGGCCCTGGCCGCCGCCTCGGCCGCCGCCGTCATTCTGGCCGGCATCGGCTGGTGGCTGCACCACGACGTGTACCGCCGGAGCACGCAGATCGCCGAGGACCAGGCCAAGGACCAACTCTGGTCTCTGTGCGCGCAGTTGGAGCAGGGTGTCGTTCCCGACCCCACAAGCGTCGTACCGTACGAGGTCGTCGCGACCGGCCGACGCACCGCTGTCGCCTCCGGCGGGGCCCTGAGCCGCGCCTATCCCGACACCCACCACGTGATGCCCGCCCCGCCGACGGCCGAAGAGAGCGCGGAAACAACGACCGTCCGCCTGCCCGTGAACCCCGGCTACGACCCCCATGACCCACTCGACATGGCCGGCGGGACCCATCAGGTCATCACCGCCGACATCGATCCCGACAGACTCGGCCGCGAGGAGGCCGCCGCTCTGGGCGTCGCCCCCGACGCCACGCTGCGGGTCTATGTGGTGGTGCTCCCGTACACGGCCGAGGCGATCACCAGGACCACCGACCGACTGCTGCTGCGGGCCGGGCTCATCGGCCTCGTACTGATCGCCGCCGCCGCCTACTTCGCCGTCCGCGTCGCGCTGCGACCGGTCGAAGCCATCCGCGTCCTCACCGCCTCGGTCACCGCGAGCGACCCGCGCGAGCGCGTCACCGTCCCCGCCACGGGACACGAGATCAGCGCGCTGGCCACCACCATCAACACCACCCTCCAGCGCCTCGACAACGCCGCCGCCCAGCAGCGCCGCTTCGTCGCGGACGCCGCCCACGAACTGCGCAGCCCCCTCACCACCCTGCTGGCCAGCCTGGAAGTCGCGCTCGCCTACCCGGAACGCACCGACTGGCCCGCCGCGGCCACCACCGCCGCACGGCAGACCCGGCGCCTCCACGCACTCGCCGAAGACCTGCTGCTCCTCGCCCGCCTCGACACCCGGGCCCCGGCGGTCCGCACCGACACCGTCGACCTGACGGCCCTCGCCTCCCGGATGACCGAGCAATACCCGCTCACCGAACGGCCGTTGACCCTCGTCTGCGACAGCACCACCCCCGCACACGCACACGGAAACCCCGACGACTACGAACGGCTGCTGCGCAACCTCATCGACAACGCCGCCCGCCACGCCGCACACCGCGTCCGGATCACCGTCCGGAACGAGGACGCCCGGGTCGTCCTCACCGTGCACGACGACGGGCCGGGCGTGCCCGCCGAGGACGCCGAGCGCGTCTTCGAACGCTTCGTACGGCTCGACGACGCCCGCTCCCGCGACCACGGCGGCACCGGCCTCGGCCTCGCCATCGCCCGCGACCTGGCCCACCGCCACCGAGGCACCCTCACCCTCACCCCCCGCACCCTCGGAGCATGCTTCGAACTCCGCCTTCCCCGAGCCCCCGACCCGGCCGGGGAACAGCGCGCTTCACCGCGGTCGCGCACGAGCGTCCCGACCGGGACCGACCGTTCCGAGGGTGACAACTCCGGCCGCGTACCGGATCATTGAACGCGTACTCCCTCACCTACGTACCGCTCTCATGACCGAGGAGAGAGGTCCGCGCCGATGAAGCCGCCCCGCCCACCCCACGCGCGCCGTACCGCACTGTCCGCCGCCGCCCGGCCCCACCCCGGCGCGGCCACCGGCACGGGCCTTCCCGGCGGCGGCGGACGGCGCGTCGACTTCCCCCGGGCGGGCCGGCGGGGCTGGCGGCGCTGGGTGCCCTCCTGGCGGCTCCTGGCGGGATCGGCCCTGCTCTGCTGCGGCGCGCTCGCCGGCCTGTTCGCCCTCGTCTACGCGAACACCGAGATACCCGCCGAGCACGACGTGGCCCGCCGCCAGGCCACCGTCTACTACTGGGCCGACGGAACGCGCATGGTCAGCGTCGGCGAGGTGAACCGGCAGGAGGTGCCGCTCGCGCAGATCCCCCTCTCCGTGCAGCGCGCCGTGATCGCCGCCGAGAACGCCGGCTTCTACACGGACTCGGGCGTCTCGTACCGGGGCATCGCCCGCGCCGGGCTCAACATGGTCAAGGGCCAGCCGGTCCAGGGCGGTTCGACCATCACCCAGCAGTACGTGAAGAACGCCTACCTCAGCCAGGACCAGACGCTGAGCAGGAAGACCAAGGAGTTCTTCCTCGCCCTGAAGATCAGCACGCAGCGCTCGAAGGCGGAGATCCTGGAGGGCTATCTCAACACCAGCTGGTTCGGGCGGGACGCGTACGGCATCCAGGCCGCCTCCCAGGCGTACTACGGCGTTTCGGCGAAGGATCTGAATCCCGGTCAGGCCGCCCTGCTCACCGCCATCCTGAAAGGCGCCGACACCCTCGACCCGTCGCTCAGCCCCTCCCACCACGAACGGGCCGAACGGCGCTGGAACTACATCCTGGACCGCCAGGTCGAGACAGGCGTGATGAGCGCCGCCGAGCGGGCCCGCTACACGGTGTTCCCCGAGCCGAAGCAGCCGGTGAAGCCCAACAGCCAGGCCGGGCAGATCGGTTACCTCGTCGACATCGCCAACAAGTACCTCAAGAACCGCTCCGACCTCACCGACCAGGACCTCGCCGACGGAGGGCTGCGCGTCTTCACCACGTTCGAGAAGGACAAGGTGTTCGCGCTGGCCGACTCGGTCGACCGGATACGGCGCCGGAACCTGGCCCCCGGCACCCGCGAGAGCGACCGCGACGTGCAGGTCGGGGCCGCTTCGGTACGGTCGCAGGACGGCGCGGTCGTCGCGGTCTACGGCGGCGAGGACGCCGTCACGCACTTCAGCAACAACGCCGACACCTCCAACGTGCCGGCCGGCTCGGCGTTCAAGCCGTTCGTGTACGCCGCCGCCCTGGAGTACGGCGGGCTCGGCTTCGTCCCCGCGGACCTCTCCGGAGTGCCGTCGACGCCGGGGCTCGACGACTCGCTGGTGGGCTCCCGGAACGACGCCTTCGTGGCGGCGGGCGAGAACGTCGGCCTCGACAAGGTCAGGGATCTGGCGGTCGCGACGGGGCTGCGCCCGGACAGCATGGCGCGGCTGGACCCGGCGTTCCCGGTCGGCACCTCCACCCCCAGCGCGGTCCGGCTGGCCAGTGCGTACACGGCCTTCGCGGGCGACGGCACCGCGCGGGAGCCGTACTCGGTGACGCGGGTGGAGCGCGACGGCGCCGTGCTCGGCGGCTTCGAGCCGCCGCGGGCCCGGCGCGCGATGGACCCGGCGGTGGCCCTGGAGGTCGGCGCGGCGCTCCAGCGGGTGGGCTCGACCGCGCTGGGCCCCACCCGGGACCAGTGGTTCGGCGCCCCGGTCTGGGCGGGCAGGACCGGGGCGGACGACGGGATGAACTCGGCCTGGTTCATCGGCGCGACGAGGGAGCTGTCCACGTCGGTCACGATGTTCCGTACGGAACCGGAGAGCGCGCGGCTGCTCGACATGACGGGGGTGGGCGGCGCCGACTCGGAGCGTGGCACGGTCTTCCCGCCGCGGATCTGGAGCGACTACCAGCTCACGGTGGCGCCGGACTCGTTCACCACGGCCCCGGTGGCACCCGTACCACCGCCCGCGGACACCTTCCCGGCGACCGGCCCGGCGCGGGAGGAGAGCCTCCCGGCGGACGGATCACTCGGATCGCGGACCGCCGGGAACCGGAACACCGGGATGCCGAACGCGCAGAGCGCGGCCGGGGGCGATCAGGCCACCGGCTCTCAGTCGTTCGGGACGGTCTCGTAGCGCGGGGTGTTCTCCGCCATCTGCCGGAGCGCGTCCTTGCGGTCGCGCTTCGAGAGCCGGTCGATGTAGAGGTACCCGTACAGGTGGTCCGTCTCGTGCTGGAGGCAGCGGGCGAAGTAGCCCGTGCCGCGCACCTTGATCGGGTTGCCCCGGGGGTCCTGGCCACGCACCACCGCGTAGTCGGGGCGCGCCAGCGACGCGTACGCCGTCGGCACCGACAGGCAGCCCTCGTTCGAGTCGTCCAGCACCCGCTCCGCCGGCGGCAGCTCCTCCAGCACCGGGTTGCAGACGACCCCGACGTGGCGCACCCCGTCGTCGTCCGGGCAGTCGTAGACGAAGACCTTGCGGTCCACACCGATCTGGTTGGCGGCCAGGCCCACGCCCTCGGCCGTGCGCTGGCTGGCGAACATGTCGTCGATCAGCGCGGCCAGTTCGTCATCGAACTCCGTGACGTCCTGGCACTCCTTGTGGAGCACCGGGTTGCCGACGACGGTGATCGGGCGGGAGGTGCCGCGCTCGCGGTACGCCAGCTCGCGCGCCTCGGCGTCCTCCGTGTCCACGACGAACCCGTCGCCCTCCGGTTCCGCCACCGGGGCCGCGCCGTCGATCCGCTGTTCCGTCTCCTGCTGCGCCATGTCCGCAGTACGCCTTCCTCGGTACCCGATGTGCTGCCTGCACGATCCGTGCGATGTGCCCGTACAGCCTATGCGCAGCGTCCGGCCCCGGGAGCCGTTCGGCGACTTCCCGCCGCCCGCTCCCCCGGCCGCCCGGTGCCCCCGGCCGCGCCGGCGCGGGCCGTCAGCAGACCTCTTCCAGGTCGCGCCACTCCCGGGTGTCCGGGCTGTCGGCGACCCAGCCGTCCAGCAGTCCCCGTACCAGTCCCGGCGGCGCGGCGATGCCGCACTCGCGCTCCGGCGCCCACAGCTCCCCCGCCGTGCGGTGGCCGAGCGGTCCTGGATGGCCCGGCTCGCTGTGGTCGTGCGGGTCGAGGTGCTCGTTGTCGCCCTCGGCGCTCGGCATCCGGCTCTCGGAGCAGGCGCGGCACAGCAGCCGTACGGACGAGGACCAGTCCTCGGCGGCGAACCCGGCGTCGGCCGCCAGCCGCTCCAGGGCGTCCCGGTCGGCCTCGGTCGCCGCCTCCAGCAGCACCACCCAGGTGGGTACGGGCGAGGGGGCCCACAGCTCGATCTCGTCGAAGACGGGGTAGGCGCGCGTGGCGCCGTCCTGGCCCGCCGATGTGGTCCGCTCGCCGTTGGGGACGCCGTCGTGCAGGACGACCTCGCCCCAGCGCCGCCCGGAGGACGGCAGCGGAATGGACAGGACCTCGATCCTGGCCGGGTCGAGCCTGCGGCCCCAGACGACCTCGGCCTCGCCCTCGGGCGAGAGCCGGACGGCGGCGCTGCCCAGCTCCATGCCCTCCGGCTCTCCGTTGGCGGCTCCGGCCGGGCGTATGGGCTGCGGATTGCCCGGCACGCGCAGCCCGTACGCCTGCCAGGCGCGGCGGGCCAGCGGCCAGTCCTGGAGCGCGGTGGCGGCGATCCCGACGTTCCACCAGTCGGGGGCGCCGGTCTCCTTGTCGAGCAGCGCGACGGCCCGCAGTCCGGCGGCGCGGGCCTGCTCCCAGTCGTGCCGGAACTTATGCAGGAGCGCCAGATTGAACCAGGACTCGGAGAGCCAGGGTTCCAGGTCCGCCGCGCGCGTCAGCAGCGCGCCCGCGTCCTCGTACCGGCCGTCACCGATCAGCGTGAACGCGCGGTCGGTGGCCTGCCGCCACGAGGCGGAGGGCCGATGCCGTACCTTCCCGAAGATCCTCACGATTCCCGCCTGCCGGTCGCTCGGGTCAGTGCCCCCGGACACCTTTTTCCTCGACTTCTTCGACACCCGCTGCTTCGCATCCAACCATGCTCGGTCGGGCGCCCGCTCATTACCCATCGGTTACCCCTTCCGACCAGGCACCGAGCGGCTCCTGGACAGGACGCGCGCCAGGGATTCCACCACCTCGGGCTGGTAGTCGTACGCCGTAGCGAGGCGCAGCCGCTCCAGAGCCCTGAGCGGTCCGCTCGCACTGGCACATTCCCCGACCAGGTCGTCGTACGCGTTGACGGCGCGAACGATCCGGGCGGACAGCGGCTGCTCCCGGTACGGATCGGCCTGCCGCTCCACGACGGTCGCGACGGCGGACGGCACCCCGGTCTGCCGTACCACCGCGCCGCCGAGCAGGGCGATGCGCCGCTGCTCGGCCATCGGCAGCAGGGCCGTGGCGCCCTCGGGGACCGGGTCCACCAGGGAGAGCTGGCCGATGTCGTGCATGAGGGCGGCGTACTCCAGAACGGTCAGCTCGCGCCCGGAGAGCCCCAGCTCGCGCCCCACGGCGCAGCTCAGCTCGGCGACGCGGTGGGCGTGGCCGGGCGAGGTGTATCCGGCGATCTCGGTGGCGCGCGCGAGGGAGGCGATGGTCTGCCGGTAGGTGGTGCGGACGGCGGCGTACCGGCGGAAGGAGAGCTGGGTGAGCAGCAGCGGTACGCAGAAGACCGGCAGCGCCCACAGCCCCGCGACCGCGACGCCGAGCGCGATGACCGCTCCGGTCGCGCAGACCGCGGAGCCGATGTGCAGCAGCGCCCGCAGTTCGTCGCGCAGCAGGGGCCCGAAGGGGTGGTGGGTGCGGGCCCGCAGGATCAGGGCGGTCAGTACGGCGTCGCAGAGCGCGGTGAGCGCGAGCAGCAGCAGGAGCAGCAGCGCGTAGCCGGGGCCGGAGCCGAACTGGTGGCGCAGCTCGTCCGCGTTGTACAGCGGCTGGAAGCAGACGGCCGCGAATCCGGTGGTGAGGGTGCGTCTGACCAGGTGGTCCAGGGCCGGTCCCGCTCCCCTGGCGACGTGCGGGACGGCCCCGGCGAGGGCCGCCGCCAGGACGACGGTGACGGTCTGGAGGACGCCGTGGTGGGTCTGCTGTCCGGCGTTCTCGCCCAGCAGCGCGTAGCCGAGGGCCCCGGCGGCGGCGAGCGGGGCGGGTTCGCGCTCGCCGGGGACCGCGCCCCAGCGGGCCAGTTCACCGACGGCGACGAGCACGCCGAAGGCGAGGGCGATCCGGGGCTCGGCGAGCCCGTTCCAGAGGGTGGAGCCGAGCCCGGCGAGGGTCAGCAGCCCGGCCGCGCCGTACACGCCGAGGACGGTCGGGGAGACGGGGTGGCGGCGCCCGGCGGCGGTCCCGACGACGGCCGCCGTCATCGGTGACCGCTCCGGGGCGCCTGGCCCGGTGCGCCGGTCCTGGCAGGAGGGACGTTTCCGCGCCCGGCGGTCGCGGGCCGGCGCCCAGGAGGCGGGTCGGGGAGCGGGGCCGACTCCGGTGCGGGCGCCTGGCGCTGGGCGGGCGCCCGGGTCTCGTCCGCCGTGACCGCCGTGCGCCAGCCGTGCCGGTCCAGGGCGCACACCAGCGCCCGCACCATCTCGGGGTCGAACTGCGTGCCCGCGCACCGCTCCAGCTCCGCGACGGCGGCGGGCACGGGCCGTCCGCGCCGGTACGAGCGGGTCGACGTCATCGCGTCGAACGCGTCGGCCACGGCCACCACCCGCGCGAACTCGGGGATGCGGTCCCCGGCGAGCCCGTACGGATAGCCGCTGCCGTCGAGGCGCTCGTGGTGGTGCAGGATCGCCGAGCGGGCCTCGCCGAGGAACCCGATGCCGCGCACCATCTCGTGTCCGTACTCCGGGTGCAGCTCGATCACCCGGCGTTCCTCGGGGGTCAGCGGCCCGTCCTTGCGCAGCACCCGGGTGGGGACGCCGAGCTTGCCGACGTCGTGCAGGATTCCGGCGAAGCGGAGCATCTCGATCCGTTCCTGTTCCATGCCCATCTCCTGGGCGATCAGCACGGAGGCGTGCCCGACCCGCTCGCTGTGCCCCCGGGTGTAGGTGTCCTTGATGTCGACGGCCTGCACGAGCGCCCTGATGGTGGCCTGGTGGGCGGCGCGCTCGCGGTGGTACTGGGCGAAGACCCAGCAGGAGATGTACATGGGCAGCAGGACGAGCAGCGCCGAGGCCGGGCCGTACGGGCTGCGCCACAGGACGGCCATCATCAGCCCGGCCAGCCCGTGGGCGCCGTGCGGGGCGAGCGAGCGGGACAGCAGCCCGCGCCAGGCGGTGCGCGCGGGCAGCCGCTCGGCGGTGAGGAGGATGCCGCCGTCCAGGGCGCACAGCACCAGGCAGAAGGCGAGGGCCGCGGCGCCGGCGGGCAGCAGGACGTACGGGAAGTCGGGCACGGTGAGCCCGTACCCGCCGCCGCCGAGCGCGACGGGACCGCCGAGGACCACCTGGGCCCGCGAGGCCGCCCAGGTCGCCACGGCGAGCTGCGCCGCGCGCCAGATCCGCCGCGCGGTCCTCGGCTTCCGCTCGACCTTGCCGCACAGCGCGCCCGGCACGGCCACCAGCGCGGCGGCGGCGGGCGGCAGCAGCAGGGCGGCGGCGATGAGCACGGGGAAGAACGACCCGGCGGCGACCGGTACGGAGCCGCTCACCGACCGGCCGAGGAGGCGGCAGCGGGCGGGCAGCTCACAGAAGGCGTAGACGGCGGCCAGCAGGGCGGTCGCCCGCCACGGGGTGCCGGCGCCCGGTGCGGGATAGGCGCAGGCCGCCGCGCAGAGCGCGACGCACAGGATGTACGCGCGTCCCGCACCCGGTATGACCCTCACGCGTCCCCACCCCCCTCGCCCGGCCCGAACAGACGGTCAGGCTAGCGAGTTGGGGGGCCGCGATCGGCCGAATGAGGGGGATTAGCACCTTCGAGTGATTTTGGTGCCGTGCGGCTGTACGTGCGGATGCGTCGCGCTTATTCCTTGGCCAGGCCCGGCAGGTCCACGCCCGCCGAGGACACCTCGTGGCCCGTCGTCCCGCGCCCCGCCGTCCCGCGCTCCGCGGTCGTCGTCCCGTGCGTGGCGGTGGAGGTCACATCGTGCTCCGGCACGGCCTGACCCGACCTGATCAAATCGATTCTGCCCATGACCTTGGAGCGCAGGTCGGCCGGTACGTCGTCCGATCCGCAGCACCGCTTGACCAGCTTCTTCACGGCCCGCTCAAGGCCGTACTTCTCCAGGCACGGGGAGCACTCCTCGAAGTGCACCTCGAACTTGGTGCAGTCGCTGTCGGGCATTTCGTGGTCGAGGAACTCGTAGAGGTGGTCGAGAACCTCGGCGCAATCCGTCTCATGCGGCTCTCCGCAGCTCATGAGTCCGAACCTTTCCGATCATCCGACGGCTCTCCGACACCCGCCGGCACGAGCCCGCGGTCACGGGCGTAGTCCTCCAGCATGCCGCGCAGTTGGCGGCGGCCGCGGTGGAGTCGCGACATCACCGTACCGATGGGTGTCCCCATGATGTCCGCGATCTCCTTGTAGGCAAAGCCCTCGACGTCCGCGAGATACACGGCGATGCGGAACTCTTCGGGAATCGCCTGGAGCGCGGACTTCACATCCGAGTCCGGAAGGTGGTCGAGGGCCTGGGACTCGGCGGAGCGCAGCCCGGTCGACATGTGCGACTCGGCGCGCGCCAGCTGCCAGTCCTCGATCTCCTCGGCGGCGCTGCGCTGGGGCTCACGCTGCTTCTTGCGATACGAGTTGATGAATGTGTTGGTGAGGATGCGGTACATCCACGCCTTGAGGTTCGTTCCTTCGCGGAACTGGTGGAAGGAGGCGTACGCCTTGGCATAGGTCTCCTGCACGAGGTCCTCGGCGTCGGCCGGATTGCGCGTCATGCGCAGCGCGGCCGAGTACATCTGATCGAGGTAGCCCAGCGCGTCCCGCTCGAACCGGGCGTTGCGCTCAGCGGTGGTCTCCTCGATCCGGCCGTCGTCGGTCGTTCCGTCGGTCCCTGTGACCGGACCCACCTCCTCCAACGCTGTGGCGGGACCGAATGCGGACCCACTCGAATCGGAGAATAGTCGACCTTGTCGCGACGGGGCCTGTCGGTCCGCTCCTCCGGCCGTCCGGCCGGCGCCGGTCTTGGCGGCGGAAAGCACCGTCCACTCCAGGTCAGTGGCTTCTGAGCGGCGCGGGCAGATGGTCGAACCCATACGACGGACTCCCTCTCGATGCGCGATGTACCGGCTGTGCCCTTGACAACAGAGACACCTTGCTCAACATTCCCGGAGGCCGCCCAGCCAGGCCGCCACCGACCGGGTGATCAGCTCCAGCGCCTCGTCCCCCGTCGACGGCGCCCGCTTCGGCACGGCGAACCCGTGGTCGCCGTACGGGACCTCGACCAGCTCGTACGGCACGTCCCCGGACGCGGCGTCCGGGGCCGGGAACTCGGCGGGCTTCCCGAACGGGTCGTTCCCGCCCTGCACGACGAGGGCCGGGACGCCGGCCGTCAGCAGCTCGGCGCTCCGGGACTTCTCCGGCCTGCCCGGCGGGTGCAGCGGGAAGCTGAGCGCGAGCACGGCGCGGGCGCCCAGCTCACGCGCCGTGCGGCAGGCCACGCGCGCCCCGGCGCTGCGCCCGCCCGCGACGACCGGCGGCCCGGAACCGGCCAGCGCGGGCCAGAGCGCCCGCCAGCCGGTGTCCAGGGTCTTCGGCGCGGGCGCCACCTTCCTGCCGGCCACCCGCCAGGGCTGCTCCACCAGGGCGACGGTGACGCCGAGCGCGGGCAGCGCACCGGCCAGCGCGGCCAGGTCGCGGGCCTCGATGCCGCCGCCGGCGCCGTGCCCGAGGGCGAGGACGAGACGGGGGCGCCGGGCGCGGTGCCAGGTGATCCGGGCCTCCCCGGCGGGGGTGTCGACGGTCTGGGTGTCTGTGGTCACCCGGCCCATCCTGCCGCCCGGCGGTGGATCCTCAGAAGAGCGTGCTCTCCTCGGGCGCGGCCAGTTCCGCCGGCAGTTCGGGCCCGTTGTTGCGGACATTGCTGACGGCCGTCGCCACGGGGTACGCCCGCATCAGCCCGGCGGGCGGCGGCGCGAGCAGGCTCCGCAGCTCGTCCGGGTCGGTACGGGCCGGGTCGAGCCAGGCGTCCCAGCGGTCCGGGGTCAGCATCAGCGGCATCCGGGGGTGGATGTCGGCGAGCGCCCCGGGCCCCTCGGCCGGGGCCACCGCGAGCGGCGCGGTCTCCGCCTCGGTGGTGAGCACCGAGCAGGTCGCCCACCAGGCGGCCGGGTGGTCGGGCGGCAGCGTGGGGTCGCGCCAGAACTCGTACACACCGGCCAGGGCCATCACCGAGCCGTCGGCGGGGGTGACGAAGTACGGCTGCTTGCGCGACCGCTTCTTCTTGCCCTCTTCCTCCAGCTGCCGTTCCTCGGAGCCGGTGGCCCACTCGTAGTACCCGTCGGCCGGCAGGATGCAGCGCCGCGCGGCGAACGCCCGCCGGAACGAGGGCTTCTCGTGCACGGTCTCCGACCGTGCGTTGAACATCCGGGCCGCGCCCTCGGGGGTCTTCGCCCAGGAGGGCACCAGCCCCCACCGGAGCCGCCGCAGCTGCCGGACCGGCCGGCGATCGGGCGCCTCTTTGAGAGGGCGCTCCAGCACGGCGTAGACCTCTTTGGTGGGCGCCACGTTCCAGTCGGGGGCGAGGGTCTCGGCCGGCTCCCACTTCTCGATCCCGAAGACCCCTTGAAGATCCTCGGGCCGCCGGCTCGCCGCGTACCGTCCGCACATCTGTTCCGGCCCCCTTCGTACCCCGGCAATCCTACTGTTCCGGGGCGTGGACCAGGAGTCCGGGAGGCCGGGGTTCCCGCGAGGGGCACCGGTCGGCGCGTACCTGCCGATGCCGCGTGTGGACCGCCTGTGCGTCCGCGCCCCCCGGGAACGGCCGGCCGCGGGTGGGCGTCTTTCACCCGTACCGCGTACGAGTGCCAGACTGCCACGACGCATCCCCAGTTGAGGAGCCCCGGAGAAATGGCCAGCATCGACCCCGCCTCGCTCGGCGATCTCTGGGATCGCGTCTTCGGCGATCAGCCCGCGCCCGACCGGTGGCTGGTGATCGTGACGGCGGCCGTCGCGCTCGTCGCCGTCGTACCGCACGCGCTCTGGCGGCTGACCCGCAACGCGATCACCATCGCGCACGAGGGCGGCCACGGGCTCATAGCCCTGGTCTCCGGGCGCCGGCTGGACGGTATCCGGCTGCACTCGGACACCTCGGGGCTGACCGTGAGCCGGGGCAGGCCCACCGGGATCGGCATGATCCTCACGGCGGCGGCCGGCTACACCGCGCCGCCCCTGCTGGGGCTCGGCGGGGCGTGGCTGCTCTCCGCGCACCACATCACCCTGCTGCTGTGGCTGGCCACGGCGCTGCTGCTGGCGATGCTGGTGATGATCCGCAACGCGTACGGCGCCCTCACCGTGATCGTGACGGGGGCGGCGTTCCTGCTCATCTCGTGGCTGACCGGTCCCGAGATCCAGTCGGCGTTCGCGTACACCGCCGTGTGGTTCCTGCTGCTGGGAGGCGTACGCCCGGCGTTCGAGCTCCAGTCCAAGCGCGGCCGGGGCGGCGCCGGGGACTCGGACGCGGACCAGCTGGGCCGGCTGACGCACACACCGCCGCTGGTGTGGCTGCTGTTCTTCCACGCCGTCTCGCTCTGCTCGCTCATCGGCGGCGGGCGCTGGCTGCTGGACGTGTAGTGCCCTATCACCCTCTGATTACGCCCCGGTTTCAGGGCATTTGATCAGGATCAGGGCCCGTCGGGAACCACTAAAGTGTTGGCCATGACCGAAAGCTCCACGCACCCCGCCCTCTGGCCCGCCCCCTACGCGAGCGGGGCCGTCGAAGCGACGGTCACCGTGCCCGGATCCAAATCGGTCACCAACCGCGGTCTGGTCCTCGCCGCGCTGGCCGCCGAGCCCGGCTGGCTGCGCCGCCCGCTGCGCTCGCGCGACACCCTGCTGATGGCCGAGGCGCTGCGGGCCATGGGCGTCGGCATCGAGGAGACCGTCTCCTCCAGCTCCACCGGCGACGCCACCACGGGCGAGGCGTGGCGGGTGATCCCCTCGGGGCTGCACGGCCCGGTCACGGTCGACGTCGGCAACGCCGGTACGGTGATGCGCTTCCTGCCGCCCGTGGCGACGCTGGCGGACGGCCCGGTGCGGTTCGAGGGCGACCCGCGCTCCTACGAACGTCCGCTGCACAGCGTCATCGACGCGCTGCGGGTCCTCGGCGCCCGGATCGACGACGACGGCCGCGGGTCCCTCCCGCTGACCGTGCACGGCGGTGGCGCGCTGGACGGCGGCCCGGTCGAGATCGACGCCTCCGCGTCCTCCCAGTTCGTCTCGGCGCTGCTGCTGTCGGGCGCCCGCTTCAACCAGGGCGTGGAGGTACGGCACATCGGCTCCGTACTGCCCTCCCTGCCGCACATCCGGATGACGGTCGACATGCTGCGCGGGGTCGGCGCCCAGGTGGACGAGCCGGAGACCGGCGGTGAGCCCAATGTCTGGCGGGTCTCCAGCGGCGCGCTGCTCGGCCGCGATCTGACCGTGGAGCCCGATCTCTCCAACGCCCAGCCGTTCCTGGCGGCGGCGCTGGTCACCGGCGGCCGGGTGACCGTCCCCGACTGGCCGGTCAGGACCACGCAGCCGGGGGACGCGCTGCGCGAGATCTTCACCGCGATGGGCGGTGTCTGCGAGTTCACCGAGACCGCCGAGTCCACCAGCCTCACCTTCACGGGCACCGGGCGGATCCACGGAGTCGACCTCGATCTGAGCGAGGTCGGGGAGCTGACGCCCGGGATCGCCGCCGTCGCCGCGCTCGCGGACTCGCCCTCGACCCTGCGCGGCGTCGCCCATCTGCGGCTGCACGAGACCGACCGGCTGGCCGCGCTCACCAAGGAGATCAACGAGCTGGGCGGTGATGTCACCGAGACCGCCGACGGCCTGCACATCCGCCCGCGCCCGCTGCACGGCGGCGTGTTCCACACGTACGAGGACCACCGCATGGCCACGGCCGGTTCGATCATCGGCCTGGTGGTGAAGGGGGTGGAGATCGAGAACGTCGCCACGACCGCGAAGACCCTGCCCGATTTCCCGCGGATGTGGACGGACATGCTCGCGGGAGCGGGATCGGGAGCCTGACGCGATGCGGCGCTACGGCAAGAACCCGGACGAGGACGACATCCGTACCCGTCCCAACCCCAAGGGCAACCGCCCGCGTACGAACATCAGGCCCAAGCACGAGGACGCGGCGGAGGGCATGGTCCTCACCGTCGACCGGGGCCGGCTGACCTGTCTCGTCGACGACCGGGTCGTCCTCGCGATGAAGGCGCGCGAGCTGGGCCGCAAGGCCGCGGTGGTGGGCGATCAGGTCTTCCTCGTCGGCGATCTGTCCGGCAAGAAGGACACGCTGGCGCGGATCGTACGGATCGAGAAGCGCCGCTCGGTGCTCCGGCGCACGGCGGACGACGACGATCCGTACGAGCGCGTGGTCGTCGCCAACGCCGACCAGCTGGCGATCGTCACGGCGCTCGCCGACCCCGAGCCGCGCCCCCGGCTGATCGACCGCTGCCTGGTCGCGGCGTTCGACGCGGGGCTGGAGCCGCTGCTGGTGCTGACCAAGTCGGACCTGGCGTCGGCGGACGAACTGCTGGAGACGTACCGGACGCTGGGCATCCGCTATGTCGTCACCCGCCGCGACGAGCTGGTGAGCGGGCACGCGGCGGATCTCGTGCGGGAGTATCTGGACGGCCGGGTCACGGCCTTCGTCGGCCACTCGGGCGTCGGCAAGACGACCCTGGTCAACGCGCTCGTGCCGGACGACCGGCACCGCATCACCGGGAGCGTCAACGCGGTGACGGGACGGGGCCGGCACACGACCACCTCGGCGCTCGCGCTGCCGCTGGCGAAGGCGGAGGGCTGGGTGATCGACACGCCCGGTATCCGCTCCTTCGGGCTGCACCACGTCGATCCGTCCCGGGTCATCCTCGCCTTTCCCGACCTGGTGCCGGGCACGGAGGGCTGCCCCCGCGCGTGCAGCCACGACGAGCCGGACTGCGCGCTCGACGCGTGGGTCGCCGAGGGCCACGCCGAACCGGCCCGGCTCTACTCGCTGCGGCGGCTGCTCGCCACCCGGGAGCGACGCGAGGGCGACTGACCGGCGTACCTTCACGGTCATTCCGCTCCGGTAAGGCCATAATCACACCAGGCGGGACCAGCCCTTGGAGCCGGACGAGCCGGACCGGGGGCCACTGACGCGGGGAGGCCCTTGACGATGGCGTGGCTGCTGGTTGTGGTCGCCGGAATCCTGGAGACGGGTTTCGCCGTCTGTCTCAAGCTCTCCCACGGTTTCACCCGGCTGTGGCCGACGATCGCCTTCGCGGCCTTCGCGCTCGGCAGCTTCGGGCTGCTGACGCTGGCGCTGCGCAAGCTCGACGTGGGTCCCGCGTACGCGGTCTGGACGGGTATCGGCGCGGCGGGCACCGCGATCTACGGAATGATCTTCCTCGGCGACATCGTGTCCGTACTCAAACTCATCTCCATCTCGCTGGTGATCGTCGGCGTCATCGGGCTTCAGCTCTCGGGCTCGGCGCACTGAGCAGCGCGGACGGCACCGCGGTGACGGCGGTACGGACCAGCGGCCCCACGGAGTCCCCGCCGGGCGCGACGAGGTGGGCCAGCGCGAGGCGTACGGCCAGCTCGCAGCGGTGCAGCAGTTCGGCGCGGCCCTGATCCATCCGGCTGCGGTCGAGCGCCGCCGCCGATCTGTCCCGTACCAGCGCCACCAGCTCCGTGGCGGCGGGCGGTCCGGCGTCGGCGCGGCGCTGGGCCGGGACGGCGGACGGGGTGGCGGTGGGCCGGACGGGACGGGGCGCGGGCAGCCACGACCCCCAGCAGCCGGTCAGCAGCGCGCGCAGCAGCGGCCGGGCCACGGCCTCGCCGACGGTCCACTCGGCGACGGCCACCAGCCGGTCGGCGGGGTCCGCGCGCTCTTGCAGCAACCGTTCCACACCGTGCAGATAGCGGTCGGCCTCGCGGCGCAGCAGCGCGCGGGCCAGGCCGTCCTTGCTGCCGAATTCGTTGTACAGGGTCTGCCTGGAGAGACCGGCGGCCGACGCCACGTCGACCATCCTGACCGTGGACCAGGGCGCCTCGGCGAGGGCCGAGAAGGCGGCGTCGAGCAGGGCTTCGCGCGCTGAAGGCATCGTTGTCTCCGGGACGGTTCGGCTCTGGGGCTCGGATCTTTGGCGGTGGTCGGTGGTCGGTGGCGGTGGTCGGTGGTCGGTGACGCGTCGGTGTGCGGGCTTCGCGTGGCGCGTCGGCGTGCAGAGGTTCGGGCGTTCGGCGTCACCTCGCCGGTCGCCGTCACGTCGTCGGCGCCGGGTCATCCGTGCGAGTGCTGTCGGTGCCGGCCGGGCTCGAATACGCGCTCAGAGTTGACGGGTCGTCGCTGTCTGTCAAGACCGGCGGCGACTTCACGCCGGATCGCGCGGTGCCCACGGAGCGGACCTCGTGGCCGGGCGCGGCGCCCGGTGGATACTGTGACGCCCATGCCCGATTACCACGATGACCTGCGTCTCGCCCATGTCCTGGCGGACGCCGCCGACGCCGTGACCATGGACCGTTTCAAGGCGCTGGACCTCAAGGTCGAGACCAAGCCGGACATGACCCCGGTGAGCGAGGCCGACAAGGCGGCCGAGGAGCTGATCCGGAGCCATCTCAAGCGGGCCCGGCCGCGCGACGCGATCCTGGGCGAGGAGTACGGGGTCGAGGGGACGGGGCCGCGCCGCTGGGTCGTCGACCCCATCGACGGCACCAAGAACTACGTCCGCGGTGTGCCGGTCTGGGCGACGCTGATCTCGCTGATGGTGAGCGCCGAGGGCGGTTACGAGCCGGTCGTCGGCGTGGTCTCGGCGCCGGCGCTCGGCCGGCGCTGGTGGGCGGCGAAGGGCGGCGGCGCGTACACGGGGCGCAGCCTGACCTCGGCGAGCCCGTTGCGCGTCTCGAACGTCTCGCGGGTCCAGGACGCGTCGTTCGCGTACTCCTCGCTGACCGGCTGGGAGGAGCAGGGGCGGCTCGACGGCTTCCTGGATCTGACCCGGGCCTGCTGGCGCACCCGGGGGTACGGCGATTTCTGGCCGTACATGATGGTCGCCGAGGGTTCGGTGGACATCTGCGCCGAGCCCGAGCTGTCGCTGTGGGACATGGCGGCGCCCGCGATCGTCGTCCAGGAGGCGGGCGGCACCTTCACCGGCCTCGACGGGCGCCCCGGTCCGCACAGCGGCAACGCGGCGGCGTCGAACGGGGTGCTCCACGAGGAGCTGCTCGGGTATCTGAACCAGCGCTACTGACCTAACGGGGTGCCGCGCGGCCGGACCCGGCCGTGCCCGTGGGTCACGTGCGGCGGCCGGGGCGTTTGTCGGATTCGCGCACGCCCCGTGCTCGCTCCCAGCGACCCTTGCTGACGGCGCTCGACAGTGTCACTCTGAGAGTCCCCCCACTTGTGAACTTGTGAATCGTTTCTCGAAACC
This sequence comes from Streptomyces sp. NPDC012835, assembly GCF_042900885.1. Taxonomy (NCBI): domain Bacteria; kingdom Bacillati; phylum Actinomycetota; class Actinomycetes; order Kitasatosporales; family Streptomycetaceae; genus Streptomyces; species Streptomyces sp. NPDC012835. The sequence continues at coordinate 99,452 of NZ_JBIBBW010000006.1, read as the reverse complement.
CCTCACCCGCTTCGCGAGCGGTTCACCTAGGAGGTGGCTCCACCCCATGCTCGTCCGTGACGCCATGAGTTCGGTGGTCCTGACCATCGGCCCCACCCACACCCTCCGCCAGGCGGCCCGGCTGATGTCGGCGCGCCGCGTCGGCGCCGCCGTCGTCCTCGACACCGACCACTGCGGCATCGGCATCCTCACCGAGCGGGACATCCTCAACTCGCTCGGTGCGGGCCAGAGCCCCGACACGGAGACGGCCTGTTCCCACACCACCAACGCCGTGGTCTTCGCGGCGCCGGCCTGGACGCTGGAGGAGGCCGCGGCCGCCATGTCGAACGGCGGCTTCCGGCATCTGATCGTGCTCGACGAGCGGGAGCCCGTCGGCATCGTCTCCGTACGCGACATCATCCGCTGCTGGGCGCCCGTCCGGCGGGCACCGGCCCGGCGGGAGGACGCCGTACCGGCGGGCGCCTGAGCGCCCGGCGGGGCGCGCCCCGCCGCCGGGGGGCCGGTTCGGCACGGCCCCGCGCGAGGCCGGGCGCGAACGGCGGAAGGGACCGGACCCCGTCAAGGACCCGGCCCCTTCCGCCTCGGCAGGACCGTCAGCCGCGCAGGGCCTGAACGGCGGCCTCCAGCCGCTTGCCGAAGTCACCGTCCGCCTGGCGGAAGTTGTTCACCGCGCGCTCGGCGATGTCGTCCCGCGACACCTTCGAGATGAACCCGGCGAGGTTGTCGACCAGCCGGGCCTTCTCGTCCTCGGAGAGCAGGCGGTAGAGGTTGCCCGCCTGCACGAAGTCGTTGTCCTCGGCGTGGCTCGGCGCCTCGTGGTTGCCCGTGCCGCCCGTGACCGGGACGGACTGCCACAGCGGCCGGTCCGTCTGGAAGGGCCCGCCGAAGCTGTTCGGCTCGTAGTTCTTCGCACCCTTGTGACGGCCGTCGTACAGGAAGCCGTCCCGGCTGTTCGTCCGGGCCTCGGTGGCGTGCGGACGGTTCACCGGAAGGTGGTCGGCGTTGATGCCGACGCGGTAGCGGTGGGCGTCGCCGTAGGCGAAGAGACGGCCCTGGAGCATCTTGTCCGGGGACGGGCCGATGCCGGGCACGAAGTGCGCCGGGGAGAAGATCGACTGCTCGACCTCGGCGAAGATGTTCTCCGGGTTGCGGTTCAGCTCCAGCTTGCCGATCTCGATCGGCGGGTAGTCCGCGTGCGGCCAGACCTTGGTCAGGTCGAACGGGTTGAAGCGGTAGGTCGCCGCGTCGGCCGCGGGCATGACCTGGATCTGCACCGTCCAGGACGGGAAGTCACCGCGCTCGATGGACTCGCGCAGATCGCGCTGGTGGGAGTCGGCGTCCTCACCGGCGAGCTTGTCGGCCTCGGCCTGGGTGAGGTTCTTGATCCCCTGGTCGGTCTTGAAGTGGTACTTGACCCAGAAGACCTCGCCGGCCTCGTTGTTCCACTGGTACGTGTGCGATCCGTACCCGTTCATGTGGCGCAGCGTCGCCGGGATGCCGCGGTCGCTGAACAGCCAGGTCACCTGGTGGGTGGACTCGGGCGACAGACCCCAGAAGTCCCAGACGTTGTCCGCCTCCTGCGAGCCGGTGTACGGGTCGCGCTTCTGGGTGTGGATGAAGTCGGGGAACTTGATGGCGTCCTTGATGAAGAACACCGGGGTGTTGTTGCCGACGAGGTCGTAGTTGCCCTCCTCGGTGTAGAACTTCAGCGCGAAGCCGCGGGGGTCACGCACCGCGTCGGCCGAGCCGAGGTTGCCCGCCACCGTGGAGAAGCGCAGGAAGGTCTCGGTCTGCTTGCCGACCTCGGAGAGGAACTTCGCGCGGGTCCACTGGGAGACGTCACGCGTCAGCGTGAAGGTGCCGTACGCGCCGGCGCCCCGGGCGTGCACGATGCGCTCCGGGATGCGCTCACGGTTGAAGTGCGCCAGCTTCTCCAGCAGCGCCTGGTCCTGGACCAGAACGGGACCACCGACGCCCGCGGTCTCGCTGTTCTGATTGTCGGCGACCGGCGCTCCGGCCTCCGTGGTGAGCGGTCCCTGCGTCACGTGCGCCTCCTGCGTCATTTACTGCAGTCCCTGTCCCTTGGCGATTGCCGGTCTCGATCCTACAATGGACTAAGTCCAAGTCAAGCAAACATCCAAAGTCGCACTGATTCGGGACCTGGGTCCCCTCACTGTTAGGCTGAGCCCATGAGTGACCTGTTGGAACGACTTCGCGGACGCGGCTGGCGCATGACGTCTCAGCGGCGCGTGGTGGCCGAGGTCCTCGACGGGGACCACGTCCATCTGACGGCCGACGAGGTGCACGCGCGCGCCGTCGCCAGACTTCCGGAGATCTCCCGGGCGACCGTCTACAACACCCTGGGTGAGATGGTCACGCTCGGCGAGGTCATCGAGGTCTCCACGGACCGCCGCGCCAAGCGGTACGACCCGAACGCGCACCGCCCGCACCACCACCTGGTCTGCGCCCGGTGCGGCGCGATCCGCGATGTCCACCCCGGGGGCGACCCGCTGGCGGATCTGCCCGAGAGCGAGCGCTTCGGCTTCACGGTGTCGGGCGTCGAGATGACCTACCGGGGCACCTGCCCCAACTGCGCCTCCGCGTAAACGGTTCTCCCGGAGGACACTCCGCCCGGGTGCGCCGGCGCGGCTCGCTGCGGCGCACCCCGCGTTCCCTTCGTCCGTCCTTCCGTCCATGCCGACGGGACGACGGACGTGCACATGCCGAAGGCCCGGATCTCTGACGAGATCCGGGCCTTCGGTTTCAGTAGCGGGGACAGGATTTGAACCTGCGACCTCTGGGTTATGAGCCCAGCGAGCTACCGAGCTGCTCCACCCCGCGCCGCTGAACGCAACATTACGTCGCGCCGCCGACCAGCGCAAATCCGATGTCGACGGCCGGAGGAAGGCCGGTCGCGCGGTCAGGCCGTCAGCTCCTGGTGCAGCGCCTCGCGCAGCCGGGCCGCCCGCTCCGAGACCTCGGCGGGCCCCAGCTCCACGGCGCGCGCGCACCAGCGCTGGCCCTCGGTCAGCTCGCCCCTGCGGGCGGCGAGCAGCGCCAGTCGCAGCGCGGCCCTGCCGTGACCGGCCTGAGCGGCCCGGGTCCACCACAGGGCGGCCTCCCGCTCCCCGCCCTCACGCGCGAGCAGCAGCCCGAGGTTGAAGGCGCCGCTGCGGCTGCCCGCCTCGGCGGCCTCCCGGTACCAGCGGGCGGCGCCGCCGTTGTCCCCGCGCGCTGCGGCCAGCATGCCGACCCGCACCTGGGCACGGCGGTGCCCCTGCTCGGCGGCGCGCTCGTACCACTGCTCGCACTCGCTCTTCGCCGTGTGCGGCTCACCGAGCGCGGGCGGTCCCGGCGGCGGCTGGCGCGAGTCGAGTACGGTCGCCAGCCGGAACGCCGCCTCGGCGCTGCCGCCGCCCGCCGCGCAGCGCAGATAGCGCTCGGCCGACCGGTCGTCGCCGTCGCGCAGGCAGGCGATGCCGACCTGGAGCGCCGCCTCGGTGTGACCGGCCGCGGCGGCCCGCTCGTACCAGACCAGGGCCGAGGCGTCGTCGTCACGTCCCGCGTACAGAATCCCCAGGTTGAAGGCGGCGTCCACGCTGCCCGCCTCCGCCGCCTTGGAGAACCAGGGCTCGGCGCCCGTCGGGTCGTCGGCCTGGAGCAGCAGAACGGCGAGGGCGTTGGCCGCCTCCCGGTGCCCCGCGTAGGCGGCGCGGCGGTACCACTGCTCGGCCTGGACCGTACGGTCCTGGGCGGCGCAGAGCAGCCCGAGGTTGTACGCGCCGTTGACGTCACCCGCGTCCATCGCGGCCCGGTACCAGCGCTCGGCGGTCTGCTGCTCGCCGCGCGCCGCGTGCAGCGCGCCGAGTGCGTTGGCGGCGTTCCCGTCGCCCTCCTGCGCGGCGCGCAGCCACCAGACGGCGGCACTCTCCTCGTCGCCCGCGTCGCGCAGCAGGAAGCCGAGGGCGCAGGCGGCCCGCGACTCGCCGTCCCTGGCGGAGGACAGGTACCAGCGGCCGGCCTCCTTCAGCTCGCCCCGCTTCTCCAGGATCGCGCCGAGGTGCAGCGCCGCCCTGCGGTGGCCCCGCGCGGCGGCCTGGCGGTACCACTGGGTGGCTTCGGCGATCAGCGCGGCCCCGGAGGCCGCACCGGCCGCCGGGGCCCCTCCCGCCCCCGTCCTGACGCCGGTGCCGAAGCCGCTCCCCGTACCCGTGTCGAAGCCGGCGCCGGTACGGAAGCCGCGCCCGGTGCCCGTGGGGAAGCCCGTGCCGGTACGGAAGCCGTCCCCCGTACCCGCGGGGAAGCCGGTGCCCGTGCCGGTCCCGAACGCCGTGCCGCCGCGCAGGCCCGTACCGGTGTCCATGGGGCGGACCGGATGCGCGCCCAGCCGGATACGGCCCGAGGTGGGCGGTCCCGTACCGCTGCTGTAGACCACGTCGGCGCCGGAGCGCGCCGTCTCGCGGGCCCGCCGCTCCAGGGAGCGGGCCAGCCGGTACGCCGCCTCCCGGTGCCCCTGCTCGGCGGCGGCGCGCAGCCAGCGCTCGGCACCCACATCGCTGCGGTGCTCCAGCAGGTCGGCGAGGGCGTAGGCGCCGAGGGCGTGGCCCTGCTCGGCGGACTGGCGCAGCCAGTACTCGGCGGCGGGCTCGTCGCCCCGCTCCCGGTAGTGACGGCCCAGCGCGTGGGCGGCCGGCGCGGATCCGGCGACGGCGGCGATACGCCACCAGCCGGACGCCTCGTCCACATAGCCGCGCTGGTACAGGAGAACGCCGAGGTTGTTGGCGGCGGCCCGCTCGCCCTCGGCGGTGGCCGCCCGGAGGTAGGGCTCGGCGGCGTCCAGCTCGCCCCGGCGCAGCAGCAGTGCGCCGAGGACACTCATCGACGCGGTGTCGCCAGCGTCGGCGGCACGCCGGTGGCGCGCCTCGGCGTCGGCGGAGTCCTCGGTGCCGGAGGTGCCGGCAGCGCTGTCAGCGCCCTCTTCCTGTCGCCGCACAAACCGCCCTGTCTCCAACAGAGTTGCCCTATCCCCCATATTTTCCATCGTCGCACCACCTGCCACCCGCGTACAGCTGGCGTACCGCGACCCGTCAAGGTCACTTCAGCGTTTTGTCGACATGCCCACAGAGAGACAAGTCAAACACCCGGGTGCCCAACTCGCCCGCCCCGAAACTCGGTTCGCGTCCGACGCATGGCAAGGGCCCGGATCCTTTAAGGATCCGGGCCCTTGCCTTCGAGTAGCGGGGACAGGATTTGAACCTGCGACCTCTGGGTTATGAGCCCAGCGAGCTACCGAGCTGCTCCACCCCGCGCCGTTGTGTCCCAACCGTACCACGGCGCGGGGTGGAGCCCTGCTCAGCTGCTGTCGCCGCCTCCTGAGCCCGAGTCGGAGCCCGACGCGGAGTCCGAGTCAGCTCCCGAGTCAGCTTTCGAGCCCGAGCCGGAACCCGAGCCGGAGCTGCCGCCGGAGTCGGCGTCAGCGGCCCGCTGGAGGGCGTCCTGAAGGTCCTTCTGGGCCTTGCCGTAGGCCGTCCAGTCCTGCTTCTGGAGCGCTGTCTCACCCTCCTCGTACGCCTTCTGGGCGTCCGCGATGGCCTGTTGGAGCGCCTTGCCGCCGGTGGCCGGCGGTTTGGTGGTGTCCCCGGTGGGCGGCTTCGTCGGCTCCTCGGTGCCCTCGGAACCGAACACCGCGTTCAGCGCCTCCGGCAGGCTGTCCTTGAAGACCGGCTTGCCTCCGTAGGAGACGGCCACCTTCTTCAGCAGCGGATAGTTGGCGCTGCCGCCTCGCGCGTACACCGGCTCGATGTACAGGAAGCCCCCGTCGAGCGGCACCGTCAGCAGGTTGCCGTACTCGATGTCCGAGTCGGTGCCTCTCAGGTTCCTGACGAACTCGGCGACCTCCGGCACACCGTTCAGCTCACTCTGCACCTGCTGCGGACCCTGGACGGTGGAGGTCACTCTCAGGACTCTGATCTTGCCGTAGTCACCGCTGGTGGCGTCCGCGTCCACCGCCATGAACGCCCCCAGGTTGGGGCGCCCGTTGGGCGTGAAGGTGGTCGTCAGGGAGAACTTCTGCTGGTCCTGCCCGGGCATCTTCAGGCTGAGGTAGTACGGCGGGACGGAGTTGCTCTCCTTGGTGGTCGGGTCGTCCGGCACCTGCCACGCGTCACTGCCGCTGTAGAACTGCGCGGCGTCCGTGACGTGGTAGCGGGTCAGCAGTTCGCGCTGCACCTTGAACATGTCCTGCGGGTAGCGCAGATGGTCCATCAGGTCGGAGTCGATGGCGCTCTTGGGCTGCACCGTGCCGGGGAACGCCTTCATCCAGGTCTTGAGGACCGGGTCCTCGGTGTCCCACTGGTAGAGCTTGACGGTGCCGTCGTAGGCGTCGACGGTCGCCTTCACCGAGTTGCGGATGTAGTTGACCTGGTTCTGCTGGGCGACGACCGCGCGCTGGCTGTCGGTCAGCGAGTCGGCGGTCGTGTCGCCCAGCGTGGTACGCGAGGCGTACGGGTAGCCGTTGGTCGTCGTGTACGTGTCGACGATCCACTGGATACGTCCGTCGACCACCGCCGGGTAGGCGTCGCCGTCGATGGTCAGCCACGGCGCGACGGCCTCGACGCGCTCCTTGGGCGTGCGGTTGTAGAGAATCCGCGAACCGTCGCCGATGGCGCCCGAGTAGAGCATCTGCGGCTCACTGAACGCCACGGCGTACGCCGCGCGGTTCAGCGGGTTGGAGAGGTCGACGCCGCTCTTCCCCTTGTAGCTCGTCGTCCGCTCGCCGTTCTTCTCGTAGTCGAGCTCCTTCTGCGGACCGCCCACGATCGAGTACTGCTCGGTCTTCTCGCCGTAGTAGATGCGCTGCTCGTACTTGCCGCCGATGTTCCCGGACGTCGGCAGGCCGGACTCCGTGAAGTCGGGAGCGCCGACGGTGCCCTCGTTCTCGTCGGTCACCGTGTTGGTGCCCTTCGAGGCGATCAGGCCGTACCCGTGCGTGTAGGTGAAGTGGTCGTTGATCCAGTTGCGCTTCGGGATACCGGTGATGTTCAGCTCGCGCAGACCGACCACCGTGTCCTGCGGCTTTCCGTCGGCGTCCTTGTACCGGTCGACGTCCAGCGTGGCGGGGAACTGGTAGTACTTGCGCTCCTGCTGAAGCTGCTGGAACGCGGGCGAGACCACATTGGGGTCGACCAGCCGGTAGCTGGCGGCCGAGTCGGCGGCCTTGCGCTGCTCGGTCTTCTTGGCCGGGTCGCCCTTGCCGCCGTAGTCCTGCACATCGGCGGTGTCGATGCCGTACGCCTCACGCGTGGCGTCGATGTTCTTCTTGATGTACGGCGCTTCCTTGGCCTGCTCGTTCGGCTGGACCTGGAACTTCTGCACGATCCCGGGGTACAGACCGCCGATGAGGATCGCCGAGAGCACCATCAGACCGAAGCCGATCATCGGCAGCTGCCAGGTGCGGCGCCAGAGCGTCGCGAAGAACAGCAGCGCGCAGATGACGGCGATGCAGAAGAGGATCGTCTTGGCCGGGAGATAGGCGTTGGCGTCCACGTACCGCAGACCGGTCCAGTTGCCCGCCGCCTTGAAGTCGCTGGACTTCACGGCCAGGCCGTACCGGTCGAGCCAGTACGCCACGGCCTTGAAGGAGACGAAGACCCCCAGCAGCACCGAGAGGTGGCCGGTGGCCGCGGCCGTCGCACGCGCACCCGGGCTGGTGACGCGCAGCCCGCCGTACAGATAGTGGGTCACAGCCGCGGCGATCAGCGACAGCACGGCCGCCGCGAAGCCGAAGGCCAGCAGGAAGCGGTACCAGGGCAGATCGAACGCGTAGAACGACACGTCCATCTTGAACTGGGGGTCCTTCTGCCCGAAGGGCACCCCGTTCACCCACATCAGCCAGGTGCGCCACTGGCCGGCGGCGGAGGCCCCGGCGATCAGCCCGATCAGGGCGGTGATCGCCAGCAGCACCCACTTCTTGTACGGGGCGATCCCCATCCGGTAGCGGTCGAGGTTCTGCTGCTCCATGGACATCGCGCTCAGCGGCGGCCTGAGCCGGTGCGCCAGCCAGATGTTCACCCCGACGGCAGCGGCCATCAGCAGCCCGAAGACCGCGAACAGACCGATCTTGGTCCAGAGCGTGGTGGTGAACACCGATGAGTACTTGACCGAGCGGTACCAGAGCCAGTCGGTCCAGAACCCCGCGAACATGATGAACAGCATGGCCAGCACGGCCAGCACGCCCAAAGTCATGAGCAGGGTCCGGGCCCGACGGGATGGCCGGCCCACTCTGATCCGTGGCCCTGTCGGGCCTCCGCCGCGGTCCGGCATCTGGAAAGCCAACGTGCGCACCTCAAAGTTCGCGGTCGTGTGATTCAGCGGGTCATGCGGGTCATGCGGTGTAGGCAACGGGCCCCGCGATCGTAGAGCCCACTCATGCAACTTACTGAGGCTTTACCTAGTTCCCGCATCCGGGTCCGAAGGAGGCAGGATATTGGCCATGTCCAATGTTTCCCCCTCATCAGGCACACCCATGGCCGCGAGCCCGCTGACCCGTGCGGTGCTCGAAATCGACGAGTACGCCTCGGGGCTCGGCTGGGATCAGCCCGCCCGGCTGTTCGCGCTCGTCGACACCACGCGGCTGCGCGCCGACGAGCCGGAGCTGGCGGCCCAGCTCGGGCTCGACAGTGACGACGGAGCCGTCGCGCCGTTCACCCCCGTCGAGCAGGACGAGATCCCGGCCGGCACCCCGCTGGACGAGTTCCTCGGCACCATCGCCTGGCCCGGGGCGGTGGCAGGCTGCGCGATGACCGTCGAGCGGCTCATGCTGCCGCCGTCGGCGGAGGCGTCCGTACCGGACGGTCTCGACGAGGCCGCCCTCGCCACATGGGTCTCGGCCCACCCGGAGCGCCAGGAGGTACGGATGACGGTCGCCGTGCTGCGTGACGGCGCCCGGGAGTCGGCGCTGCGGCTGCGCGAGAAGGACTCGCCGAACGAGGTCCTCACCGGCGCGGGGCTGGTCCCCGGACTGGCCGAGGCGCTCGCCGCCACCTTCGAGTCATGACCCCCGGCCCCCGGGCCCGCGTCCGCGCTCCCGCGGGGCGCGGGCCAGGGGGCTCCTGCCGGGCGCTCAGGCGCTTCTGCCGCTCGGGTGCCCGTACCGCTCGGGCCCGCACCGCTCCGGCGCTTCTCCCGCCCCGTGGGCGCTTCCGGTCGGCTAGCTCGCCGAGCAGCTCGGCAGGCCGGTCGTCTTCCCCGCGCTGATCCTGTCCAGGGACTTCTTGGCGTCCGCGAGGGTCTTCACCTTCACCAGCGTCAGCCCGGCCGGGATGTCCGAGGCGGCCGTGGCGCAGTTCTGGTCCGGGGTGAGGAAGTACTGGGCCCCCGCCTTGCGCGCGCCGACCAGCTTCATGCCGATGCCGCCGATGGGGCCGACCTTGCCGTCGTCGTCGATCGTGCCCGTACCCGCGACGAACTTGCCGCCCGTGAGAGAACCGGGGGAGAGCTTGTCGACGATGCCGAGGGCGAACATCAGCCCGGCGCTCGGTCCGCCCACATCGGCCAGCTTGATGTCGACGGTGAACGGGAACGTGTGGTCCGTGCCGGCCTGGATGCCGACCACGGCGCGGTCGCCCTCGTCGGACTTCTTGGTGGTGATCGTGACCTTCTCGGTGGCGGTGGGCTCCTTGCGTGCCTTCTCCGCCGCCTTCGCCTCCTTGGCGGGGACGATGGTGAACACGACGTCCTCGCCGGGCTCGTGCTTGGTCACGAGCTTCGCGACATCCGCCGGAGCCTTCACCGTCTCGCCGTCCACGGCCGTGATCACGTCTCCGGCGTGCAGCGTGCCTTCGGCGGGGCTGTTCTTGAGCACGGAGGCGACGATGGTGCGCGAGGAGACCGGAATCCCGAGCTGCCGCAGAGCCGCGACCTTGGCGCTCTCCTGGGACTGGCTGAACTCCTCGGCGTTCTCCTGCGTCGACTGCTCTTCCGTCTTGCCGTCCGGATAGAGGGTGTCGTGCGGTACGACGATATTGTCGTGCGCCAGCCAGCCGTAGACCGCTTCCGCGATATTCATGTTGTAGTCCGCCCCGGTGACTCTGACCGTCGTCATATTGAGATGGCCCGAGGTCGGGTAGGTCTTGCGATCGGAGATCTGCAACACCGGCTCGCCACCGGCGTCACCGAGGGTGTTCACCGTCGGACCGGGGCTCATCTCCGCGTACGGGACTTTGATCAGCACTCCCGCGCAGAGCAGCGCGATGAGGAGGAGCGTGGAGGCGAGCATCGTCGCGGTGCGGCGTGGCATGGAACGACAGTACGGGAAGGGTCTGTCAGTGCGCCTTGGGGGCCGGTCCGTACGGGGCCGCGCGGCAGGGGGCGCGGCGGCCTCGTCCGGTGACACGGTGACGCACAGGCACGAAGGTACGAAGGCGTGCCGACACGGAGGCGTCAGACGGGATCCGACCCGGGAGTCCCCGGAACCGCCTTCTCCATCGCGTCACGGAACCGGGCATAGCCGTTCAGCTCGGCTATGTCCCCGGTGGTGCGGTCTCTCGACGCCCAGCTCCCCCATATCGCCGCGCCGATGACGGCGAAAAGCGGAATCAGCAACCAGGCAAGTGCAGCCATACCGAACTCCTGACTCAATGAGTGTCCGCTGCGGTCTCCACCTGACCGATCAGCAGATTAACCATTTGCTGAACCAACGCTGCTGTCAGGGATGCGGTTACGCAAATCGGGCCGTACGGGTGCTGTCGTGGTACTGACACGGCTTCAGATTGCGCCGAACGCGCTACCCGCCCGCCGTCGCCCGGCCGGCGCCCCTCTCGGAGGCGCTACGCGCCCACCCATTCCTCTGTGCCGTCCGAGAATTTCTGGTGCTTCCAGATCGGGACCTCGCTCTTGAGGTCGTCGATCAGCCTCCGGCACGCCTCGAACGCCTCTCCCCGGTGCGCGCAGGACACCGCGACGACCACCGCCAGATCACCGACGGCCAGATCCCCCACGCGGTGGACGGCCGCCAGCGCGCGCACCTCGTGACCGGCGACGACCTTCTCCGCGACCCGGCGCAGCTCGGCCTCCGCCGACGGATGACAGGAGTAGCCGAGGCCGTCGACACCCGCGCCCCCGTCGTGATCGCGCACCGTGCCGACGAAAAGGGCGATGCCGCCCGCCGCGTCGTCCCCGACCGCGCGGAAGACCTCGTCGACGCTCAGCGGGGTGTCGCGGATCGCCAGCAGCCGGATGGGATCCTGTGCCGCCTGTTCGCCCGGATGGGGGTGCGTGCTCGCCATGCCGTCCATCGTGCCGTACGGCCCGGGCGGCACGGACACCCGCCCGTCCCGCCCGGAGAACGGAGCCGGGCGCGGGCAGGCACGGGCCCCCGGCCCCCGCCGAGGGACGGGCGGGCGGCCCCGCGGCCGACCGGCCGCTACAGCCGGCGCCGCGCCTTGCGCGCCCTGCGCACGAGCGCGGCCGTACCGAGCAGGGCCACCGTCGCCCCCGCCGCGCCCGCCGCTGTGGCGTCCTTGCGTCCGAGCCGGCGGCCCGCGACGGTGTGCCGGCCCTCGACCTCCTCCAGCAGCGCGGCGAGCACCTCCTCGTTGGTCCATCGGGGGCGCCAGCCCGCGTCGTGGAGGCGGCTCACGCTGACCACCCAGGGGTGCATCGTGTACGCGAGGTCCCCGGCGGGTGACGGCGTCAGACCGATGCGGTGCAGCCGGGCGGCGGCCCCCAGCGCGACCGCCGAGGGCAGCTCCATGCGGCGGATGCCGCTCAGCTCCTCGACCTCCTCCTGTTCCAGCCAGCCGTCACAGCCGACCGCGAACTCGCCCTCGACCTTTTCGAGCGCGGCGTACTCCAGCGCGCTGACCAGGTCCTCGATGTGGCAGAACTGCCAGGTGGGACGGGAACCGGCGACGACGAGCAGCCTCGGTGACTCGAAATAGCGGGTGAGGGCGGTGTCCGTGCCGCCGACGAGGACGGCGGGCCGTACGACCGTCACATTGAGGCCGGGGTGCGCGCGGGGCGCGCGGCGCCCCAGGCGTTCGATCTCCAGCAGGTCGCCCACGCCGGTGGCCTCGGCGGTGGCCCGCAGCTCCGCGTCCTCGGAGAGCGGGATGTCGTTGTCCGGCAGCGCGCCGTAGACCATGGCCGAGGTGCAGAGCACCACCCGGTGCACCCCGGCGGCGGCCGCCGCCGTCAGCACCGTCTGCGTGCCCCGGACGTTGTAGGCGGTGCGGGCGGCGGCGTCGGTCTCCAGGTCGAGGTCGAGCGCGAGGTGCACCACCACGTCCGCGCCGCGCAGCTTGTCCGCGATGGCCGGGTCGCGGACGTCGAGGACGTGCCACTGTGCCTCGGAGACCTCTCCTCTGCGCTCGTCGAAGGCGATGACCTGCTTGATCTCCTCTGACGCGGCCAGGCGCCGGGTGAGCAGATCACCCACGCCGGTGGCGGCGCCGGTGACCGCGACGACGGGGCCGCGGGACGGGGTCGGGGTTGAGCGGTTTCGCGCTGCGCGAACCTGCGGATCTGGGGAACTCACCGGGCGTCTCCAGCGGTTGTCTTCAATACGTACGTGAATGACACGTACGTACCAGGTGACGTCCATCCTGCCGCAGGCGATCCGCCGACGGAGCATCGAGCCCGGAAGCCACCGGGGTGTCGAGGCCGTTTCCGCCGGTCAAACCGGGGGAAACAGGCGGACGGAACGGGTCGGGGGCCAGGTCCGGGCACAGCCGCCGGACGGCCCGAGGCCCACGAGCCAGGCCCGCTCGGCCCGTCCCGCTTAGGCTGGGTGGTGCAGTCGGGCAGCCGCCGCCGGCAGGAAGCCGGTGGCCCTACGAGCCGAGGAACCCCGTGAGTGACACCCCATTCGGATTCGGCCTTCCGCCGGAGGAGCCGGAGGACGGCGACGGCAAGAAGAAGGACTCTGCCGGAGGTGGTCAGGGTGCCGGTGGCCAGGGCGGTCCCGGCAACCCCTTCGCAGGATTCGGGCTGCCGGGCCCCGGCGGCGCGGGCGGACCGGGCGGCGCCGACAATCCGTTCGCCGCGATGTTCGGTTCGCTGAACCCCAACGACCTGGGGGCGGCCTTCCAGCAGCTGGGCCAGATGCTCAGCTACGAGGGCGGCCCCGTGAACTGGGACATGGCGAAGCAGCTCGCCCGCCAGACGGTCTCGCAGGGCACGCCCGACGGCACGAAGGACGCGAGCATCGGCCCCGCCGAGCGGTCCGCCGTCGAGGAGGCGGTCCGGCTCGCCGACATCTGGCTGGACGGCGTGACCTCGCTGCCCTCGGGCGCGAACACGGCGGTGGCGTGGAGCCGCGCCGAATGGGTCGAGGCGACACTGCCGGCCTGGCAGCAGCTCGTCGACCCGGTGGCGGAGCGGGTGGGCACCGCCATGGGCGAGGTGCTGCCCGAGGAGATGCAGTCCGTGGCCGGGCCGCTGATCGGCATGATGCGCTCCATGGGCGGCGCCATGTTCGGGCAGCAGATCGGACAGGCCGTGGGCGTGCTGGCCGGCGAGGTGGTCGGCTCCACCGACATCGGGCTGCCGCTCGGACCCGCCAACAAGGCGGCGCTGCTCCCGCTGAACATCGAGGCGTTCAGCAAGGACCTCGGGGTGCCCAAGGACGAGATCCGGCTGTACTTGGCGCTGCGCGAGGCCGCCCACCAGCGGCTTTTCGCCCATGTGCCGTGGCTGCGGTCGCACATGTTCGGCGCGGTCGAGGGCTATGCGCGCGGGATCAAGGTCGACACCAGCAAGCTGGAGGACGTGGTCGGGCAGTTCGACCCGGCGCATCCCGAGGAGCTTCAGGAGGCGCTCCAGCAGGGCATGTTCCAGCCGGAGGACACCCCCGAGCAGAAGGCGGCGCTGGCCCGGCTGGAGACGGCGCTCGCGCTGGTCGAGGGCTGGGTGGACGCGGTGGTGCACGAGGCCGCCAAGCCGAGGCTGTCGGGAGCCGACGCGCTGCGCGAGACGCTGCGCAGGCGGCGGGCGTCCGGCGGTCCCGCCGAGCAGACCTTCGCCACGCTCATCGGCCTTCAGCTGCGTCCGCGCCGGCTGCGGGACGCCTCGCGGCTGTGGGCCTCGCTCACGGACGCGCGGGGGGTCGACGGCCGGGACAGGCTCTGGGAGCACCCGGACATGCTGCCGACGGCTTCCGACCTGGACGACCCGGACGGTTTCGTCCACCACGAGCAGGCGGACTTCTCCGAGCTGGACAAGATGCTCGGTGAAGCGGCGAGCGGCGGGCCGAATCTCCGCAAGGACGACGGCCGGCAGGACGACGGCAAGGACAGCACCGACGGCAAGGACGACTCCGGCACATGAGCCTGCACGACGACGCCGTCCTCGTACTGAAGGAGTACGAGGACCAGCCGGAGCTGCGCGGGCTCTACCTCGACCATCTGGCGGCCCACCCGGACGCCATGTGGAAGGCGTGCGCGGCCGGGCATCTGACCGCCAGCGCCCTGGTGATCGATCCGGAGCGGGAGCGGGTGCTGCTGACCCTGCACAAGAAGCTCGGTATGTGGCTCCAGATGGGCGGCCACTGCGAGCCCGGTGACAGGACGCTGCTGCGGGCGGCGCTGCGGGAGGCCATGGAGGAGTCGGGGATCCTGGACCTGTGGCCGCTGCGTGAGGAGCCCGTACGGCTCGACCGGCACCCCATCCCCGCGCCCTGCCACTGGCACCTGGATGTCCAGTACGCGGTGCTGGCGCCGCCCGGGGCGGTCGAGAGGATCAGCGAGGAGTCGCTCGACCTGCGCTGGTTCTCCTACGACGAGGTGGCGGGGGTGGCCGACGGCTCGGTCGTACGGCTGCTGGAGCGCACCCGGGCCGCACTGCCCGGCTGACCGGCCGAGGTCCGCGACGCGGGCGGGACGACAGTGGGACGGGTGGGGGCGGGTCACGTACGTGGCCCCGCCCCCACCCGATCGTCCGGTGCGCCGCTCTCCGGCCGTCCTGCGCCCGGTCCGCGCCCCCGGCCGCCGGTCAGCGGCCCCAGTCGTTGGTCGGGTTCTGTCCGTGCGCGCCATTGCCGCCGATGCCGTACTGCGCGCCGAGTCCCTGGCCGATCACCGCGTTCTGCGGAGGCATGACCTCGCTGGGCTGGACGAGGGCGAAGCCCTCCCCGAGGAAGCTCAGCTCCCACCCCTCGCCGGTGTTGCCGCGCCGCCGCCGCACGCCCGAGGAGTGCGTCTGCGCCTGCATCTGTACGCGCAGGGCCGAGGACCAGGCGACGACCGCGTCGGCGTCCGCGCTGATGTACTTGTCCGGCGTGACCCGCATCATCAGCGGCTGGCCCGAGGTCATCAGCGCGACCCTGCCCCGGCCGGAGATGTGCAGCTGGTACTTGCCGGAGCCGGAGATTCCGTACTGGCTGTCCACCGCGACGACCTCGGTGTGCAGCGCGGAGTCGAGCGCCAGCACATAGGCGCTGTCCACGGTCATACCGTCCTGGCCGACCTCCACGACGTGGATGTACTGGGCGAGGTTGGCCAGATAGACCGTGCCCTGCCCGGAGCAGCGCATCAGTTCCAGTCCCTCGCCGGTGTACGTGCGGGTCAGGCGCCGGTCGTGCGACTCGTACTCGCCGTCGAAGTCGATCAGTCCCTGATAGGCGACCATGGCGCCCTTGCGGGCCAGGACATCGTCGTGACCGGTCAGCGCGACCCGCAGGAGCTGCGGATTCTGCACCGTGTAACGGTCCTCGGACTGCTGTTCCGTGTGTGCGAAAAGCGGACTCTGCATGGGTTTCTCTCCTCTCAGCCCTGGATCCGCAGTCGGTCGGTGCTGTCCTCGCTGGGCTGCACGACCACGATGCCCTCGCCGGAGAAGGCCATCTGATACGCCTCGCCGCTGCCCCGGCCGATCAGCGCGGACGCCTTGAAGCTGCGCTTGCCCTTCACCTTGAGGGCGGGCGACCAGGCGACGAGGGCGTCGGGGTCGACATACGTCTCGTCCTCGCCCCGGCCGCAGTCCACGACGACGGGGGTTCCGCGCGAGGTCAGGGCGACCCACCCGGTGCCCGCGATCCGCACGTTCCACAGGCCCTGGCCGGCGAACTTGGCCAGCCCCTTGACCCGCTCGACGCCCCACTGGAGGTGCGCGTCGAACGCCAGGAGGTTGGAGCCGTTGACGGAGAGCGCGTCGTCGTCGAGGTTGATGACGACGACGTCAGCGCCGTAGTCGGCGAGATAGAGCAGCCCGTCGCCGGAGCACTTCATCACGGGCGTGGACTCGCCGGTCACCCACTGGGAGGCGATCTGGCGGACGGCGGGCGGGTTCGGCTCGTACTGGATGAAGCCCTCGTAGGCGATCATCGAGCCGGTGCGGGCGAACAAGTCCTGGCCTGTGGCCATCGCGACCTTGAGCATGGAGTGGCCGTGGTTCTCCATCCGGGCCACGACGGGGGTGGGGGCGTAGCCCGTGAGCTGCTGGTTCATTGTCAGGGCTCCCTCAGACCTCGTACGGCTGGACGACGATGAAGTTGCCGGGGGCTCCCCGGAACTGAAGGTTCACGGTCTCTCCGCTGTGGCCGGGATAGGCGTGGCGGCGCAGGCTGACCTGGCTGGAGACGATCACCTGGGACGCCGCCGACCAGGCCACGACCGCGTTGGAGTCGGCGAAGGTCGTGGGGGTGACGGGGAGCACCACCGGGGTGCCGTGGGTCTTCACGACGACGGTGCCGGTGCCCTGGAAGACCATGGTGAACAGGGCGCCGCCGGGAATGCCGTGGCCGTCGATGCGACGGACCTCGTACTGGAGGCTCTCGTCGAAGGCGAGGACGTTCTCGGCGGAGACGCAGATGCCGTCGCCCTGGAGTTCGACGGGGTGCAGATGTGTGCCCTCGTCTGCGAGGAAGACCTGCCCCTTGCCGGTGCAGCGCATCAGCTGCATCTCCTGGCCGGTGACGTTGCCGACGATGCGGCCGACGAAACCGGCGCCCTTGTAGCCGAAGTCGACCTTGCCCTGGTACATCACCATGCTGCCCTGCCGGGCCAGGACCGGGCTGCCGTCCGTGCCGAGATCGACGCGCACCAGCTGGCTGTTCTGCGCGGTCCAGCGCTGCCCTGTGGGTACTTCCCGGTACGGCTGGAGGGCGGCCTGAAGCCCGGCGCCACCGGGCGGGGCCCCCTGCGGAACGCCCTGGGGGGCGCCGGGCGGCTGCTGTCCGTACGGGCTCGGCGCGGGCTGCCCGTACGGAGCCGGCGCGGGCTGTCCGTACGGCGCGGGCTGCCCATATGGCGCGGGCGCGGGCGGAGGTAGCGCCCCGGGCGGCGCGGACAGTGGCGCCACGACCGTCTGCGCGGCGTGCACCGGCTGCGGCGCAGGGGCCGGGGCCGGCGGGGGGACGGGGGCGCCGAAGGCCGGAGCGGGCGGGGGAGCCGGGACGGCGCTCTGCGCAGGCACGGCGGGCGCGGCCGGCGGGGCGAAGCCCGGGACCGGACCGGCGGGCGGGGCGAAACCCGGCACCGGCCCGGCGGACAGCGGCTCCGGCGCGGCCGGCTCCTCCTCGGCGACCTCGCCGCCGAAGTTCTTGAGGAGGGCGTCGAGCCCGCCGTCGAAGCCCTGGCCGACGGCGGCGAACCGCCAGACGTCCTTGCGGTAGAAGTCACCCAGCATCACGGCGCGCTCGGTGGTGAACTCCTCGCCGGTGAAGGCGTATCTGACGACTTCCTCCCCGCCCGCGACGATCCTGATGTATCCGGGGCCGATGTGGGACATCTGTCCCGCGCCGTCGATGGTCGCGGTGAAGGAGAGCTTGTGAATGGCTTCCGGGACGCGGTCCAGCGTCACCCTGAAGGACTCGGTGTCACCTGCCTGGGCGCCCAGCAACTGGATCGATTCCTCGGGTGACTTCGGCTGGTTGAAGAAGATGAAGTAGCGGTCGTCCGAAAGCTGCTCGTCCGCGTCGAGACCGAAACAGCTGATGTCGAAGGTCAGTCCGGGAGCGGCGATCCGCACGCCGACGTACAGATCCGTTCCCTGTGTGAGATCACTGACCCGGGCCTTGTGGCCGCGCTGAAATTCCCTGGCCATGCGTAACGACCGTCCCCCGTCCCGACGATGAATCCTTCGCGCCAGGCTAACGGCTCGCTCCGACAACGGGCCGAGCCGGTACGGACTCGGTACACGATCGACGAGCGCTCATTCCTCCGATACGACGGGGAGCTGCGGCAGCCGCTCGGCGGCCACCACGCCTTCGAGGTAGCCGCGCGCCCGCTCGGTGCGGGGGTACGCCTCCAGCAGCTCCCAGAAGTCCGGGCCGTGCCCCGGCACGAGCAGATGGGCCAGCTCATGAACGAGTACGTAGTCGATGACGTACTCGGGCATGCCCTGGAGGCGGTGCGACAGCCGGATGCTGCCTTCCGCGGGGGTGCAGGAGCCCCACCGCGTGTTCTGGTTGGTGACCCAGCGCACGGTGAGCGGTCTGGCCCGGCCGCCCAGGTGCTGGGCCGACAGCCGTTCGGCCCGCCGGGTCAGCTCGTCGTCGCCGAGGAGGCGTTTGCTCTCCCGCGCGGCGAGCTTGTCCAGCATCACCGTCACCCAGCGCCGCTCCTCCGCCTCGGACATTCTGGCGGGGATGAGCACGATGGTCCGGTCGCCCTCGCGGTACGCCGAGACCGTTCTTCTGCGGCGGGCGCTTCTGCGGACCTCGACAGCGCTCGTCGCCGAGCGGCGCGGGGAGGATTCGGCGGACACGCCACGACGTTACCCGCTGGCCGAGGCGGACGTCCTGCCTACGCGTTGGTCCGGCCTCGATCCATCGCATGACGCACTGCGTTTGAACGACTAATGACCGCTCCTGTGGATAACTTTGCGCACCGTCCGCCGCTGACCCGCATTCTGAGCACACGGACGCGGAAATCGAAGGACGGGGAGGCCGGACATGCATCCGATGGTGAAACCCGCGCTGCGGCGCGCCTGGCGGGAGCGGCAGACGGTGCAGTTCGGGGTGACGCCCGCGCACGCGGTGCTGGTGGGTCCGGTCGACACGGCGACCGGCAGCTTTCTGGAGCTGCTGGACGGGACGCGCGGGCTGCCGCTGCTGCGGGAGGAGGCCCGCGCGATGGGGTTGCCGGACGGCCGGGCGGACGCGCTGGTGCGGCGGCTGACGGCGGCGGGGGTGCTCGACGACATGGACGCGGGCGGCGCTGCGGCCGACGCGTTGCGCGGGCGGACCAGGACCGTCGAGCGGCTGCGCCCCGATCTCGCCTCGCTCTCCGTCGTCCACCCGGAGCCCGGGGCGGGGATGCGGCTGCTGGCCGCGCGGCGGTCGATGCGGGTCCAGGTCAGAGGCGCGGGACGGGTGGGGGCGGTCGTCGCGGCGCTGCTCGCCGCCTCCGGGGTGGGCCGGGTCGACGTGCTGGACGGCGGCTGTGTGCGGGAAGGGGACGTGGCGCCCGGCGGACTGCCGCCCGAGTGCGTCGGGGAGCGCAGGGACGCGGCGGCCGGGCGGCTGGTCCGGCGCTCGGCGCCGGGCGCGGCGGAGCACGCGCGGCGTGGGGAGGGGCCGGAGCCGGGGCTCGCTCTGGTGATCGTGGCGCCGCGCGACGGGCTCGGGGCCCACGCACCCGATCCGCGGGCGGCCGAGGACTGGATCGCCACCGGCACTCCCCATCTCTACGCGGGGGTGATCGAGGCCACGGGACTCGTCGGGCCACTCGTCCTGCCCGGTGGCACGGCATGCGCGGGCTGTGTCGCGCGGATGCGGGCGGATCGCGACCCGGGGTGGCCGAGGATGCGGGCGCAGTGGGGATCGGGCCGCCGGGCCACGCCTGTGGCGGCCTGCGATCTGGGGCTGGCGACCACGGTGGCGGGGCTGACGGCGGCGCACGCCCTGTCGTTCCTGGACGGGGAGTTGCCGGCCAGTACCGGCACGCGGTGGGAGGTGTCGCTGCCGTTGCTGGAGTGGCATTCCGAGCGGGTCACGCCTCACCCGGAGTGCCCTTGCGGCGCGGCGGGACGGCGAGCGGGGGAGCGCGTCGCGGTGGAGGGGGCCGCGCAGGACACAATGGCGGGGTGACCGCCGTAACCGGCTTGGCTGTCTGGGACTGGTCGCAGCACACCCGAGGAGGGGCTCATGTCCGATCTTCCCCGCAAGGCGGTCACCCGCACCGCGAAGTTGGCCACGCTGCCCTTGGGTTTCGCGGGCCGGGCCACCTGGGGCCTGGGCAAGCGGATCGGCGGGAAGTCCGCCGAGATCGTCACCCGGGAGTTGCAGCAGCGCACCGCCGACCAGTTGTTCAAGGTCCTCGGTGAGCTGAAGGGCGGCGCGATGAAGTTCGGGCAGGCGCTGTCCGTGTTCGAGTCGGCGCTGCCGGAGGAGATCGCCGGGCCCTACCGGGCGGCGCTCACCAAACTCCAGGAGGCGGCCCCGCCGATGCCGACCCGCACGGTGCACGCGGTGCTGGCGGAGCGGCTGGGCGACGAGTGGCGGGAGCTGTTCGTCGAGTTCGAGGACAAGCCGTCGGCCGCCGCTTCGATCGGGCAGGTGCACCGGGCGGTCTGGCACGACGGGCGCGAGGTCGCGGTCAAGGTCCAGTACCCGGGTGCCGGGGAGGCGCTGCTCTCCGATCTGACCCAGCTGAGCCGGTTCGCCCGGCTGCTGGGGCCGCTGATCCCCGGGATGGACATCAAGCCGCTGATCACCGAGTTGCGGGACCGGGTGTCCGAGGAGCTGGACTACGCCTTGGAGGCCGAGGCGCAGCGGGCGCACGCGGCGGAGTTCGCCGACGACCCGGATGTGGTGGTGCCGGCGGTCGTGCACCAGGGCGAGCAGGTGCTGGTCACCGAGTGGATGGAGGGCGTGCCGCTGGCGGAGGTGATCTCCGGGGGGACACCGGAGGAGCGGGACCGGGCGGGGCAGTTGCTGGCGCGCTTCCTGTTCTCCGGTCCGGCGCGCACCGGGTTGCTGCACGCGGATCCGCATCCGGGGAACTTCCGGCTGCTGCCGCCCGCTTCCGGTGCCGGGGACGAGGCCGGAGCCGACGAGGGGGACGCGGGCGCGTTCCGGCTCGGGGTGCTCGACTTCGGGACGGTGGACCGGCTGCCGGGCGGGCTGCCGGACATCATCGGGGAGGCGCTGCGCACGGCGTTGGAGGGCGACGCCCAGGCGGTGTACGACCGGCTGCGCGAGGAGGGTTTCGTCAAGGGCTCCGTCGATCTCGACCCGGACGCGGTGCTGGAGTATCTGCTGCCGATCATCGAGCCGACGGCGGCGGAGGAGTTCACGTTCACCCGGAGCTGGATGCGCGAGCAGGCCACCCGGATCGCCGACCCGCGCTCCCCCGCGCATCAGCTGGGCAAGCAGCTGAATCTCCCGCCGGCGTATCTGCTGATTCACCGGGTCACGCTGAGCACGATCGGTGTGCTGTGCCAGCTGAACGCGACGGTGGGGCTCCGGGAGGAGTTGGAGTCGTGGCTGCCCGGGTTCCTGCCGGAGCCGGAGCCGGAGGCCGAGGGAGCCGGCGCCGCGATCGAGGCGGAGGGCTGACAGTCCGGTGGGGCCGGTCCTCCTGGACCGGCCCCACCGGGGCAGCGTCGGTGGTGACACCGACGGCTGTCCGGTTCGCCTCACGCGGTGGGCGCCGCCGACGGGATCGGCGGCGCCCGGGCTGCCGCGACGGGACTTCTACTGCATGACGGCCATGGCCAGCGCGCGGCGGGCGCGCATGGACACGCGCTCGGCCCGGCGCTGCATGCGCCGCGCGGCGACCAGGCGCACGGCCCGGCGCTCCTCGGTGGCTTCCCGCACACGTTGGTTCATATGCGCGCGAGCCAGGGCTTCTGGGATGAGTTGCATCTCGCGGGTCCTGTTCTGACGCGATGCGTTCGCGCCCATGGTGCTGACTACTGGCGTGGCGGAGCCTGACGGCTCACGCGTGGAAGAGGTCATCGGAGCCTGCTTCTGGGGATCGTGCGTGTAGGGGCGGTCGATGGTTCCGGAGAGGTTCATGCCGCGACCGGGTTCTTGCGCGGACGCCCACGCGGACGCTTCCGGGCCACGACCACGCCCTGGACGAACAGCTCACCGCCCCAGACACCCCACGGCTCGCGCCGCTCCTTGGCGCCGGCGAGGCACGCCTCGATCAGCGGGCAGGTGCGGCAGAGGGTCTTGGCGTACTCGACATCGGCCGGGGACTCCGCGAAGAAGACCTCCGGGTCGTAGGCACGACAGGGGACGGCTACGCCGAGGTTCTCGATGGCGTCGTCGAGCGCGGTGAGCGCGGTGAGGGGGGTCAAGGTGGAGTCCTCCGTGGGGACGGGCGGGGAGTTCGTTGCGGAAGGCGGTACGGACGTGGCGTGCGCTTCGAGTTGCACGGCGGTGTCTTCCTCGTCTGGTCGGTCCGGCTGGTGGCCGGTGTCTGCTGGTACCGGGTGTCGCTTGCCCGGAGGCCCCTTCTCTCCGTCCGCCCCGTTCGGGGCAAACAAAAGGGCCGCGGATCCCGAGTGGGGTTCCGCGGCCCTGAAGGCGCCTGCCTGATGGCGAATCAGGCTGGATCACTCCAGGGTTCGAGCCCACGGAAGGCCCACATCGTGTGATGCTTCGTCTGCTTCTTCGCCTCGGCACCGGTCGCCGCGAAGGCATAGGCCGTAGCCCGTGCTGCCGCTACTCCTGCTTCCGGTGCCTCGGTCGGTCGCTCATTGCGCACCAGGACGGGACGCTCCCGGACAGGGAGGGTCGACAGATCCATGGGACGGGCGGCAAAGGAGCCGGACAGTCCGCTGGCGATGAGTTCGGAACGGGAGGCGCCGAGCGAGCAGGCGGAGACGACCGAGAGACCGGTCATTTTCTCGGGGCTGGTGAAGCCTGTGTTGATGCTGATCACTGGAATCGCCTCCTCTCGGCGTCTCGAAGACCGGCCTGAGCCGGTCGTACGTATATGGACAAGTACAGCTGAGATAAGTAGAGCACGGGACAGTGGCTTCGGAGAAGCCGCCGTTTCCGTGGTTAAGAACCTATGGGGATTCGCGGGGCGGGCGCAAACTATTTTTTCGTCGAGTTCGCATCAGCTGTCCGTATCGTCCCCGGCAACCTCCTCACCTGCGCAGATCGCCAGCACATCCGCGCCGAAGCGGTCAAGCTTCCTGACGCCGACCCCGGAGATCACGGCAAGCTCCCCCGCGGTGCCCGGCACCGCCTCGGCGATCGCCATCAGCGTCTTGTCGGTGAAGACGCAGAACGCGGGCTGGCTCAGCCGCTCCGCCTGGTCAGCCCGCCAGTCGCGCAGCCGGCCGTACAGCGCCTCGTCCATGTCCGACGGGCACTCCTCGCAGCGCATGAGCTTCATCTCGCCGGCGTCGGTGAGCGTCTTGCGGCACACCCGGCAGCGCGCGGGGCCGCGCTGCTTGCGCCGGGCCGCCCCGCCGCGCTCGACGGATCCGCCCGCACCGGACGCCGTGCCCCGCGCGCCGGGGGCCGTGGAGCCCGGCCGGAGGCCGTTCAGGAAGCGGGTGGGCCGCCGGGAGGCCCGGCCCCCCGGCGCGCGCGAGAGCGCCCAGGAGAGCGAGAGATGGAGCCTCGCCCTGGTCACCCCCACATAGAGAAGCCGCCGCTCCTCCTCGACCTGCTCGTCGGTCTTGGCGTAGGTGATCGGCATCATGCCCTCGGTGAGCCCCACCAGGAACACCGCGTCCCACTCCAGGCCCTTCGCCGCGTGCAGCGAGGCGAGCGTGACGCCCTGCACGGTGGGCGCGTGCTGCGCGGCGGCGCGCTCGTCCAGCTCGGCCACCAGATCGGAGAGCGTCGCCTCCGGCTTCGCCCGGACGAAGTCCTCGGCGAGCCGGACCAGGGCGGCCAGCGACTCCCAGCGGTCCCGGACGGCGCCCGAACCCGCCGGCGGTTCGGTGGTCCAGCCCTTGGTGGAGAGCACCGCGCGCACCTGCGAGGGCAGTTCCACGACATCGTCGAGCAGCGCGTCGTTCCCCCCGAAGCGGGCGGCGCCGCGCAGCGCCGCGCCCGCTTCCCGTACCTCTTGGCGCTCGAAGAACCGCTCGGCGCCCCGCAGCTGGTAGGGGACACCGGCGTCGGCCAGGGCCTGTTCGTAGACCTCCGACTGGGCGTTGATGCGGTAGAGGACGGCGATCTCGCCGGCCGGGACGCCCGCCGCGATCAGATCGCGGACACGGCGGGCGGTCCCCTCGGCCTCGGAGGGCTCGTCGGCGTACTCCGTGCAGACCGGCTCGGGGCCCGGGTCGCGCTGCGAGATCAGCTCCAGACGGTGCTCGGCGGCCCGGCCGCGCGCCTGGTTCAGCAGGCCGTTGGCGAGATGGACGACCTGCGGGGTCGACCGGTAGTCGCGGACCAGCTTCACCACGGTCGCGCCCGGGTGCCGGGTCCGGAAGTTCAGCAGGTGGTCCGGGGTGGCGCCGGTGAAGGAGTAGATCGTCTGGCTGGCGTCACCGACCACGCACAGGCTCTCCCGCTCCCCCAGCCACAGGTCGAGCAGCCGCTGCTGGAGCGGGCTGACGTCCTGGTACTCGTCCACCACGAAGTGCTGGTACTGCCGGCGCACATGGTCGGCGATGTCGTGCCGGTCCTGGAGGATGCCGACCGTCAGCAGCAGCACGTCCTCGAAGTCGATGACCGAACGCTCGCGCTTCAGCTGCTCGTACATCCCGTAGACCTGGCCGATCTCCGCCGGGTCGCGGGGCGCTTCGCGCAGGGACTTGGCCACGGCCGCCGGATAGTCGGCCGGAACCGTCTGGGTGACCTTCGCCCACTCGATCTCGCTGGTCACATCCCGCAGCTCACCCCGGTCGAGCCGGATACGGCAGCGGGCGGCGGCCTCGGCGACCAGCTGGACCTTGCGGTCCAGCAGCCTCGGCAGCTCGCCGCCGACGGCCTTCGGCCAGAAGAACTGGAGCTGGCGCAGCGCCGCCGAGTGGAACGTCCGCGCCTGGACGCCGCCGGCGCCGAGCTGGCGCAGCCGCCCGCGCATCTCGCCCGCCGCGCGATTGGTGAACGTGACGGCGAGCACGCTGCCCGGCTGGAGTATCCCCGCCCGCACCCCGTACGCGATCCGGTGCGTGATGGCGCGCGTCTTGCCCGTGCCGGCCCCGGCCAGCACGCACACCGGCCCGTGCAGGGCCGTCGCCACCTCGCGCTGCTCCGGGTCCAGCCCGTCGAGCACCGCGTCGGCGTCGCGCGGCGGCGTCACGATCTGGCCGCCGCCGGATTCCTGCGGGAAGAGTGGGGAGTACGTCGCTGCTGTCACCCCGCCATGCTGCCAGGTCCCCCGAGCCTCCCGGGAAAGTTGTCCACAGGGGAGCCACGGCGGTCATACCGATCGCATCGTCGGACCGGGACAACGGTGACGGGCGGGCGTCGGACCGGAGGCGCGGTGACGGCTTCGGGAATGGTCACCGGGTCACGTACGTTCGGCAGAGGGCGAGTGTCGTACCCGTACGACGGGCGACGCGTCCAGCGAGACGGACGAGACAGAGGAGTGCGAGAGACCATGCCGGGCACTGTGACGATGTACAGCACCACGTGGTGCGGATACTGCCGTCGGCTCAAGGGCCAGATGGACCGCGAGGGCATCGCGTACACGGAGATCAACATCGAGCACGACCCGGAGTCGGCGGCCTTCGTCGAGAAGGCCAACGGCGGCAATCAGACCGTGCCGACCGTGCTCTTCCCCGACGGCTCCACGCTGACGAACCCCTCCCTGGCCCAGGTCAAGGAGAAGGTCGGCGCCTGACGGTGCGGCGCCGGACGACGCGGCGCCCCACGTTGCCCGCTGTCGCGAAGCCCCCGTCCGAACGCCCCCGTCCGAACGCCCCCGCCGGAGCGTCTGCGGCGGGGGCTTCGTCATGCCCCCGGCGGGGGCTTCGCCGTGGGGCTCAGCCCGCCGGCTTCGGCAGGGGCTTGCCGTACCACAGCTCCACCAGGCGCGCGGCGATCGAGATGCCCGCCGGGGGCAGGATCTCGCCCGACTCGATCGCGGTGCGCAGGTCCTCCCGCGAGAACCAGCGGGCCTCCTCGATCTCCTCACCGTCCACCGTGATCTCCGAGGAGGTGGCCCGTGCCATGAAGCCCAGCATCAGGCTGGAGGGGAACGGCCACGGCTGGCTGGCGACGTACTCGACGTCCCCGATCGTGACGCCCGCCTCCTCGAAGACCTCGCGGACCACCGACTGCTCGATCGACTCCCCGGGCTCCACGAACCCCGCGAGCGTGGAGAACCGGCCCTCCGGCCAGTGGACCTGCCGGCCCAGCAGCGCGCGGTCGTTCTCGTCCGTGACCAGCATGATGACCGCGGGGTCGGTGCGCGGGTAGTGCTCGGCCCCGCACGCCTGGCAGCGGCGGATATGGCCGGCCGCCGCGATCACGGTGCGCTCACCGCAGCGGGAGCAGAAGCGGTGCAGCCGCTGCCAGTTCTCCAGCGCCACCGCGTGCACCATCAGACCAGCGTCGCGCGCCGAGAGCAGCAGTCCCGCCTCGCGCACTCCCGCCGGGCGCGCCGACTGGTCCATCCGGCCCGGCAGGGTGTCCTTCTGGAGCGCGAAGTAGCGGACCCCGTCCTCGTCCGTGCCGAGGAAGTAGCGGTGGGTCTCGGTGAGGGGCGCCTCGAAGGACGGGGTCATGACCAGTTCGGTCCGGCCGTCCGGGGTGTCGTCGATCAGCGCCTGTCCGCCGGACACCACGAAGACGCGGGTCGTCGGGTGGCTCCAGGCCGCGGCGAGCCACGCCTCGTCGAGACGGTGGTGCGCGGCCCGGTCGATGCCGCTGTGGGCGGTGAGGCCGATGGGTCGGTGTGCGGTGGCGTCACTGCTGAGGGTGCTCACAGGTAACTTCCAACTCCCCCGGGTGGGTCGGGTTTCGATCAGCGGAGTGTTCGGCTCGGGGCGGCGGCCGGGACGGATCCCAGGTCACCCCAGAGATGGGCGGTGGTCTCCACACCTTTGAGGAGCAGTTCGATCTCGATCTTCTCGTTCGGCGCGTGCCAGCCGTCGGACGGTACGGAGACGCCCAGGAAGAGCACCGGCGCGCCCAGCACGTCCTGGAGGTCGGCGGCCGGCCCCGAGCCGCCCTCGCGGGTGAAGCGGACCTTCCGGCCGAAAGCGCGGCCCATGGACCGTACGACCGACTGGAGCGCCGGGTGGTCCAGCGGGGTCAGACAGGGGCGGGTGGCGGCGCCGAAGGTGATCCGGTGGCGGATCCCGGCCGGGACGCGGGCCTCGGCCCACTCCCGTACGGACCGCTCGATCCGGTCCGGGTCCTGCCCCGCGACCAACCGGAACGAGAGCTTCACCAGGGCGGACGACGGGATGATCGTTTTGCCGCCCGGGCCCTGGTAGCCGCCGCCGATGCCGTTGACCTCGGCGGTCGGACGGGCCCAGACGCGTTCCAGGGTGGAGTAGCCCGCCTCGCCGAGGGTGGCGTGGGACGAGGCCGTGCGCAGCCAAGCGTCCTCGTCGAAGGGCAGCTCAGCGATGAGGGCGCGCTCGGTCTCCGTCAGCTCGGCGACGCCGTCGTAGAAGCCCGGGACGGTGACACGTTCGTCCTCGTCGTGCAGGGCCGCGACCAGGCGGGCGGCGACCGTGGCCGGGTTCGGTACGGCTCCGCCGAAGGAACCGGAGTGGATGTCCTGGTCGGGGCCGTGCAGCTCGATCTCGCAGTCGGCGAGGCCGCGCATGCCGGTACAGACCGTCGGGGTGTCCTCGGACCACATTCCGGTGTCGGAGACGATCACCACGTCGGCGGCGAGCCGCTCCGCGTGCCGCTCGGCCAGGGCGCGGAAGTTCGGGGAGCCCGACTCCTCCTCGCCCTCGACCAGCAGTTTGAGGTGGACGGCGGGGGTGGTGCGCCCGGTGGCGGCCAGATGCGCCCGTACGCCGAGGGTGTGGAAGAACACCTGCCCCTTGTCGTCGGCCGCTCCGCGCGCGTACAGGCGGCCGTCCTTCACCACCGGCTCGAACGGGTCGGTGTGCCAGCCGTCCTCGCGGGCGGCGGGCTGCACGTCGTGATGGCCGTAGACGAGCACGGTCGGCGCGGCCGGGTCGTCGGAGGGCCACTCGGCGAAGACGGCGGGGGCACCGGGTGTGTCCCAGATCTCAGTGACCGGGAAGCCGGTCCTCTTGAGTTCGGCGGCGAGCCAGTCGGCACTGCGCCGCACATCAGCGTCGTGGTCGGGGTCCGCGGACACGGAGGGAATGCGCAGCCACTCGGCGAGGGCGTCGAGGAAGGCCGTGCGGTGGATCTGGACGTACGTACGGACGACGCTGTCCGGGGTGTCGCTCATGATGTCGAGCCTAACGGGCCCGGCGGGCGGTCTCGTCTGCCGGAGGTGACGGCGGCCGGGCGGCGGGGGCGTCCGCGCTCCCGTCGTCGTGGGTGAGGAGACGCTCCAGCTCGGGACGGCCGGGGAGGCGCTCGGGGCGGACGACCTCTCCCGTCCGTACGTACAGGAAGGCGGCGGTCACGGCGGACAGCGGAACGCCGAGCTGCTCCGCCCAGGCGAGCCGGTAGACGGCGAGCTGGAGCGGATCGGCGGTACGGGCCCGGTTGGTCTTCCAGTCCACGATCTCGTACGTGTACGAGAGGGCGCCGGTGGCCGGGTCCGTGGCCCGGTGGCGGTAGACGGCGTCGATACGGCCCCGGACGACGCGGCCCGCGAGGGTGAGGTGGAAGGGCGTCTCCACGCGGTACGGCGTGCGGCGGGCGTACGGGGTGCGCTCGAACGCCTCCTTGAGCGCGGCGAGGTCGCGCTCGTCGGTGATCTCCGGCTCGTCCTCGTCGCCGCCGGGCAGCTCGTCGGGGCCGAGCATCGGCAGCGGTATCTCCTCGAACCGCGACTCGACCCAGGCGTGGAACCGGGTGCCCCGGCGGGCCGCGGGCTGCGGCGGGCGCGGCATCGGCCGGGCCAGCTCCCGGGCGAAGCCGTCCGGGTCGGCGGCCAGGCGCAGCAGCTGGGAGGCGGAGAGGGACGGCGGTACGAGTACGTCACGGACGGTGGCGCGGGCGCGCCGCAGCTCGCCCGCGAGCGCGTCGAGGTCGCGGTCCCAGGAGGCGAGGGTGCGGGCCTCCTCCGGGGTGAGCGGCTCCTCGGGGGTGAGCGGCTCGTCCCGCGTGGACGGCTCGTCCGGGGGCGCGCCGGACGGCGGCCGGGGGGCGGGAACGGGCGCGGGCGTGGACTCCGGGGCGGGGTGCGGGCGCGCGGTCCCGGCGTCGGGCCCGTCAGCCCCGCGCTCCCCCGGGGTGGCTCCGGCGGGCTCGACGGGGCGACGGGCTCGGTCCGGGTCCGGCTCGTACGGGTCGGACCCGGACCGATCAGCCAGGTCCCGGTCATACGGATCGGCCAGGTCGGGGTCGGACGGATCGGCCGGACCGGATTCGAAGGAACCGGATTCGAAGGGATCGGACTCGAAGGGATCGGATTCGTCGAGGTCCGGTCCGAAGGGGTCCGGCTCGTACGGGTCCGGCTCGTACGGGTCCGGCTCGTACGGGTCCGGCTCGTACGGGTGCTCGTGCGGGTCCCGCTCGTACGGGTGCTCGTGCGGCCCGTCCCGGAGGCCCGGCTCCCCGGACGTCCCCGGCGTCCCTCCCCCCGCTCCGAAGTCCGCGCTCCCGTCGCTCGCGTCACTCCCCGCGCTCTCCTCGCTCCCGCCGCCGTCTCCGGCCGCCCGAAGTTCCTCCAGGTGGGCCAGGACCCTGTCCCTGGCCTCGCGGCGCCGGGCGAAGGACCGCGCGTCCAGGGGCAGCGGCCAGGGGTGCGGGGCGGTCTCGGCCGCCAGCGACGGGTTCTCCTCGGCCTCCTCGGGGGCGTCCGCCCACACCTCGATCTCGCCGTGGCCCGCCGCGCAGTGGTCGTGGAGGGCGTGCAGGAAGTTCGAAGGGCCACGGGGGCGCTTCTGGGTGGGGCCCCACCAGTGACCCGAGCCGAGCAGCAGGGAGCGCGGGCGGGTGAAGGTGACGTAGCCGAGGCGCAGCTCCTCGGTGTGCTGGTGCGCCTTCATGGCCTCCTTGAAGGACTTGAGGCCCTTCGCGTCCCACGAGGTGACGCCGGGAAGCGTCGGGGCGTCGCCGCGCAGGGGATGCGGGAGGACCTTGGGCTGCGCGGTCCACGCCTCGCGGGCCCTGGTGTTCGGGAACTGACCGGTGACAAGTCCCGGGACGGCGACGACGTCCCACTCCAGGCCCTTGGACTTGTGGGCGGTGAGGACCTTCACGGTGTTCTCGCCGCCGGGCAGCGCGTTGTCGAGGCCCTTCTCGTACTGCGCGGCCGTACGGAGGAATCCGAGGAAGGCCAGCAGACCCGCCTCCCCGTCGAGGGCGGCGAAGGAGGCCGCGATGTCGAGGAAGTTGCCGAGGGTCTCCCGGCGGCGGGCGGCCAGGGCGTGCGGGGAGGCGGAGAGTTCGACTTCGAGGCCGGTGGTGGCGAGGACGCGGTGCAGGACGTCCATGAGCGGGTCGGCCAGGGAGCGGCGCAGCTCGCGCAGCTCGGCGGCGAGCCGGGCGAAGCGGACCCGGGCGGCGGCCGAGAAGGGCAGCCCGTCCTCGGGGGCGCCCGCCGACTCCAGGAAGGTGTCGAGCGCGTCGGCGAGCGAGATCACCTCGGCGGGATCGGTGCCCTCGACCGCCGCGGCGAGCCGCGCGTCCGGGTCGTCGTCCGTACCGGCGCCGCTGGACCGGTGGACCAGCAGCCGGGCGCGCCGGCCGAGCAGGGCCAGATCACGGGGGCCGATGGACCAGCGGGGGCCGGTCAGGAGCCGGACCAGCGAGGCGTTGGCGCCGGGGTCCTGGAGGACCTCGCACACCGCGACGAGGTCGGCCACCTCCGGCAGGTGGAGCAGCCCGGACAGCCCGACGACCTCGATGGGCACGTCGCGGGCCACCAGTGCGGCCTGGATCTGCGGGAAGTCGCCCGCCGTACGGCACAGGACGGCGATCTCGGCGGGCTCCTTGCCGGTGCGCACGAGATGGGCGAGGGAGTCGGCGAGCCACTCGATCTCCTCCTCGTGGGTCCGCAGCAGGGCGCAGCGCACGCTGCCGTCGCGCTCCGCGCCGGGCGCCGGGCGCAGCGCCTCGACGCCCTCGTGCATGGCGCGCAGCGGTGCGGCGAGGCCGTTGGCGAGGTCCAGCAGCCTGCCGCCGCTGCGGCGGTTCTCGCTGAGGGAGTGGCGGGCGGCGGGGGTGCCGTCGGCGTGCGGGAAGTGGGACGGGAAGTCGTCGAGGTTGGCGACGGAGGCGCCGCGCCAGCCGTAGATGGCCTGGCAGGGGTCGCCGACGGCGGTCACCGCGTGGCCGGTGCCGCCGCCGAAGAGGCCGGACAGCAGCAGGCGCTGAGCGACCGACGTGTCCTGGTACTCGTCGAGCAGCACGACCCGGAACTCGTCCCGGAGCAGGGCGCCGACCTCGGGTCTGGTGGCGGCCAGCTCGGCGGAGAGTGCGATCTGGTCGCCGAAGTCGAGGAGATCGCGGGCGCTCTTGGCCTCCCGGTAGCGGCCGACGAGTTCCAGCAGCTCACGGCGGGCGAGGGCGGTCTCGGGGATCTTGCGCAGCTCGGCGTTGGAGAGCCTGACCCCTTCGAGGGCGGCGAGCAGCTCGGTGTCGTGGGCGGTGAGCCGGGCGGGCGTCACGAGATGCTCGGCCAGTTCGGCGTCGAGCGCGAGCAGATCGCTGACCAGGGCGGGGAGCGTCTTGGTCAGCGCGGGGTACGGGCCGGGCGCGTCCCGCAGGACGCGGGCGGCCAGCTGGAATCGGGTGGTGTCGGCGAGGAGCCGGGCGGTGGGTTCGAGGCCGATCCGCAGGCCGTGGTCGGTGAGGAGCCGGCCGGCGAACGCGTGGTACGTCGAGATGCGCGGCTCGCCGGGGGGATCGTCCCCCGCGAGGGGGTCCGGATCGGTGACCCCGGCGCGGACCAGTGCCTTGCGGACGCGCTCGGCCAGCTCGCCCGCCGCCTTGTTGGTGAACGTGAGCCCGAGGACCTGCTCGGGCGCGACCTGTCCGCTGCCCACCAGCCACACCACCCGGGCGGCCATCACCGTCGTCTTCCCCGAGCCGGCTCCGGCCACGATCACCTGCGGGGCGGGCGGCGCGGTGACGCAGGCCATCTGCTCCGGGGTGAAGGGGATACCGAGCAGCTCCTTGAGCCGCTCGGGATCGGTGAGGGGTGCGGACATGTGAGGAAGGCTAGCCGCCGCCACTGACAGCGGCCGGGGGCGGCGTACGGGGGCCCGGCCGGCGACCGTCACGAGGTGACCGTCACGAGGCGGCTGCCGCCTCGTGACGGGTGTCTCATTCCACGACCTGCTGCCCCTCCGGCTGCGCGCTGCACGACGCGCGGAACGCGCAGTGCGCGCAGTGCTGGCCCGTGGAGGGGGTGAAGCGCTCGTCCAGGACGCGGCCGGCCGCCGTGGTGAGCAGCTCGCCGACCCACTCGCCGGTGAGCGGTTCCTGGGCCTGGACCCTGGGGAGTTCCTCGCCGCCCTCCTTCCTGGGGGCGGGCTGGCGCAGCTGGACCAGCTCGGCACCGGCCGACGGCGGGCGGCGGCCGTCGAAGACGTCGTCCAGGGCGCCCTCGGCCACGGCCAGCTGGTAGACGGCGAGCTGGGGGTGGCGGGCCACCTCGTCCTTGGTGGGGGCCTGCTTGCCGGTCTTGAAGTCGACCACGTAGGCGTGGCCCTCCGCGTCCCGTTCGACCCGGTCCATGGAGCCGCGGATCCGTACTTCGTACGGGCCCGCTTCGAGGGTGACGTCGAAGCCGTGCTCGGTGGCGGCCGGGGTGCGGCCGCCCCGGTCCATGACGTGCCAGCGCAGGAAGCGTTCGAGCGCCACGCGCGCGTGCTCCTTCTCCTGCTGCGACTTCCAGGGCGCGTCGAAGGCGAGCGCGTCCCACACGGAGTCCAGCCGGGTCATGAGGACGTCGAGGTCGGCGGGGGTACGGCCGGAGGCGACCTCGTCGGCCAGGACATGGACGACGTTGCCGAACCCCTGGGCGGCCGTGGCGGGCGCGTCCGCCTTCACCTCGCGCCCCAGGAACCACTGGAGCGCACAGGTGTGGGCCAGTTGCTCCAGGGCACTGCCCGAGAGCGCGACGGGCCGGTCCCGGTCGCGCAGCGGTTCCGGCGCCCGCGTCGGCTCGTACATGCCCCACCAGCGGTCCGGGTGCGCGGCGGGGACGAGCACCTGGCCCTCGTCGTCGGCGAGAGCCGCGAGCCGGGCGAGACGCCGGGCCGCCGCGTCCCGCAGCGCCGGGGTGGCGGCCGGGTCGACGGTGGTGGCACGCAACTCCGCGACCAGCGGGGCGACGGCGAGCGGGCGGCGGGGGCGGGCGGTGATGTCCCGGGGCTCGACGCCCAGTTCCGGCAGGAAGCGGGAGGGCTGGTCGCCGTCGTCGGCGGGCGCCTTGACGGCCGTGACGACGAGCCGGTCGCGGGCGCGGGTGGCGGCGACGTAGAACAGCCGCCGCTCCTCTGTAAGGAGGGCGCCGGGCGAGAGGGGCTCGGCCAGCCCGTCCCGGCCGATCCGATCCGCCTCCAGCAGGGAGCCGCGCCGCCGCAGGTCGGGCCAGAGCCCCTCCTGTACGCCCGCGACGACGACCAGCCGCCATTCGAGACCTTTGGAGCGGTGCGCCGTCATCAGCCGTACGGCGTCCGGGCGTACGGCGCGGCGGGTGAGGGTGTCGGCGGCGATGTCCTGCGCGTCCAGCTCCAGCAGGAAGTTGAGCGCGCCCCGGCCCCCGGTGCGCCGTTCGGCGCGGGCCGCCGCGTCGAAGAGCGCGCACACCGCGTCGAGGTCGCGGTCGGCGTTGCGGCCCCCGGCGCCGCCGCGCAGGGCGGAGCGTTCGAGTCGGCCGGGCCAGGTGGTGCCCTGCCACAGCTCCCACAGCGCCTCCTCCGCCGTGCCGCCGCCCGCCAGCAGCTCGCGGGCCTTGCGCAGCAGCGCGCCGAGCCGTTGCGCGCCCCTGGCGTACGCGGGGTCGTGCGCCACCAGCCGCTCCGGCTCCGCGACGGCCTGTGCGAGCAGCACGTCGGACGGCGCGGGCACCGCGACCCCGCCGGCCCGCTCCTCGTCCCGCAGCGCCCGGCCGAGCCGCCGCAGATCGGCCGTGTCCATTCCGCCGAGGGGCGAGGCGAGCAGGGTGAGAGCGGTCTCGACGTCCAGCCAGGCGCCCTCGCCCGTCGCGGGACCGGTGGACCGCGCCGGAGCCCGCAGCGCCGCCGTGGCGACCGCCCGCAACGCTGTCAGCAGCGGCGCCACCGCCGGTTCGTGGCGCAGCGGAACGTCGTCGCCGTCCACCTCCAGCGGAACGCCCGCCGAGGTCAGGGCGCGGCGGATCGAGGGGATGGTGCGGCCTCCGGCCCGCACCAGCACCGCCATGTCCTGCCACGGCACCCCGTCCTCCAGATGGGCGCGGCGCAGGATGTCGGCGATGTTGTCCAGCTCGGCCGACGGGGTGGGGAAGGTGTACGTCTCGACCCGGCCGCCCTCCCGTACCGCCGCCGGTTCGCGATGCGTGCGCACCTTCTCGGCGGGGAGCCGGGTCAGTGGCATCCGGCGGGTCAGCAGCCGGGTCGCGGCCAGCAGCCGGTCGCCCGAGCGGCGGGAGGTGGTGAGCACCTCCACCGGCGCCGGGCGGCCGTCGGGGCGCGGGAAGGCGTCGGGGAAGTCGAGGATGCCGTTCACATCCGCGCCCCGGAAGGCGTAGATGGACTGGTCGGGGTCGCCGAAGGCGACCAGGGTGCGGCCCCGGCCCGCCACCGCGCGCAACAGCCTGACCTGCGCCGGGTCGGTGTCCTGGTACTCGTCGACGAACACCGCGTCGTATCGGGCGACGACCCGCGCGGCGACCTCCGGGCGCTCGGCGAGCAGCACCGCCCGGTGCACCAGCTCCGCGTAGTCCAGCACCCCCTGCATGTCCAGGACGTCCAGGTACTCGGCGAGGAAGGCGGCGGCGGCGCCCCAGTCGGGCCGTCCGGTGCGCCGGGCGAACGCCGCCAGGGCGTCGGGACCGAGCCCCAGCTCGCGGCTGCGGGCGAGGACGGCCCGTACCTCGTCGGCGAAGCCGCGCGTGGTCAGGCAGGCCCGGAGTTCGTCCGGCCAGCGCACCCGCTGGTGCCCCTCGCGCTCCAGCTGGAGCTGGCCCGCGAGGAGATCGCGTACGGCCACGTCCTGTTCGGGGCCGGAGAGCAGCCGCAGCGGTTCGCTGAACAGCTCGGCCTCCTGGTGGGCGCGGATCAGGGCGTAGCAGAAGGAGTGGAAGGTGGTCGCCTGCGGGGTGCGCGCGCCGCCGAGCCGGACCGCCATCCGGTCGCGCAGCTCCACCGCCGCCTTGCGGCTGAAGGTCAGGACGAGGATCCGTTCGGGGTCGGTGCCCCGGGCGACCCGCCGGGCGACCGACTCCACCAGCGTCGTCGTCTTGCCCGTGCCCGGCCCGGCCAGCACCAGCATCGGTCCGGCGCCGTGCTCAACCACACGGCGCTGCGCCGCGTCCAGCACAGGAGGCGCCACCGCGACCGGCGGGGTACGCACCAGTCGGTACGCGCCCGGCGGCCGCTGCCCCGCCCGCCGGTGCGGGGCGCGCCGGGGGACGGGCCCGGGGACGGTCCCGGGCGGAGAGCCGGTGGAAGGCCCGGTGGATGAAGGGAAGCTCACGTGGATCGCCGGTCCTGGAAGAGGTGCTGGTGGTGACGGTGCCCGGGCACGGGACGGATGTCCGTGTCCCGGCGGCGGCGCCCGCGGTGCTCGGTGCGCCGGCGGGGCGCGGCGGGCGGCCGGGTCCGGTCCGGGCGCGTGCCGACGACGCTACGCCGTCGGACGGGCGGGACGCGCACCGCCCGCCACCGGGAGGCCGCCCGGCCGGACCGGCGCGTCAGCCGTACGGGCCGTCCGCCGCGTCCGGCGGCTCCCGCCGGACGGCCGGATGGCGGAAGCTGTCATGTGTGAGCCACATCGCCGCTGCCCGCGCCGTCCCACCGCGCCCTCCTCATGTCCAGGCGCGGCAGGTGTCCCTCCGCCGTACGCGCGGCCTCGCGCAGCGGCGTGCCCTCCTCGCGGTAGTGGTCCAGGGCCCGCAGCTCGTGTCCCGCGAGCAGCACGCCGTCGGAGCGGACCACGCGCCACCAGGGCACGGCGCCGCCGTAGAGCGCCATGGCCCGGCCCACCTGGCGGGGGCCGCCGTCGCCGAGCCACTCCGCGACGTCGCCGTACGTCATCACTCTTCCGGGCGGGATCAGCTCGGCGACGTCGAGCACTCGTTCCGCGTACTCGGGCAGCGCGCCGGCCCCCGGCTCCCCGGCCGCCCCGGTATCCGTCGCGTCCCCGGCATCGTGGTTCCTCATCCGCCCCATCCTGCCGCACTCCACCGACAGCGGGCCGGGCGCGGTCCGCTCACCGTGTTCCGGCGCGTACGGGCCGTCACCCCCGGTGCGTACGGTCGCGAAGGGCCGCGTCCCGCGCGCCCGATGCCCCCGCAATGCACCCTGATGCCCCCGTCTGTCATCCGCTCGTGCCACCATCATCCGGGCGGTGACAGGTGATACGAGATCAAGAAGAGACCGATTCGGCGGAGGGACCGGCCGTGCAGCCTTCCGAGGCGGACGGCACCTCCGGTGCCCCGTCGCGTCCGGACACCGGGCCGAAGGCCGGACGGGATGCCTCGGATCCGGCCGGAGAAGCACCCCCCGATCCGCCCCGTCCGGCCCCTCGCGCGGCCGCTGACGACGCCCCGCGGGAGACGTTCGGCGCAGCGCCTCCCAAGGACGGGGACAAGGACGGGGACAGGGCCGGGGACAAGGACGGGCACGACGACGGGAGCGCGACCCGCGCCGACCGCGTCTCCGGGGACGAGCCGCTGCTCGCCGCCCGCGTCCACCGCCCCTCCGATCTGCTGCGCCTGCTGGTCGGCGTCCTCGCCATCGCCCTCCTGCTGGGTCTCTCCGCCTTCGCCCACGGCACCACCACCGGGCTGGAGAACGACATCAGCAAGGGCACCGGCCAGGCCCCCGACCTGATCGTCAAGCTGGCCGGGCTGGTCTCCAGCATCGCCGTCCTGCTCGTGCCGGTCGCGTTCGCGATCGAGCGGCTGATCAAACGCGACGGTCTGCGTATCGCCGACGGTGTGCTCGCCGCCGTACTGGCCCACGGTGTGACGCTCGCGACCGACCTGTGGGTCGCCCAGGCCGCCCCCGAGTCCATCGAGGCGGCGCTGACCCGGCCGCAGCTCGGCGGCAGCGGGATCACCGACCCCGTGCACGGCTATCTCGCCCCCGTCATCGCGTACATGACGGCCGTGGGGATGGCCCGCAGACCCCGCTGGCGGGTGGTCCTGTGGGTGGTGCTGCTGCTGGACGCCTTCGCGATGCTGGTCGCCGGCTACACCACACCGTTCTCGATCATGCTGACGGTCCTGATCGGCTGGACCGTGGCCTACGGCACGCTCTACGCGGTCGGCTCGCCCAACGTCCGGCCGACCGGACAGAACCTGATGGCGGGTCTGCGCCATGTCGGTTTCCGTCCCGTCAGCGCGATGCGCGCCGAGGATGTCGCCGACGCCAGCGAGCAGGGCGACCGGGGCCGCCGCTATCTGGTCACCCTGGAGGAAGGGCCACCGCTCGATGTGACCGTCGTCGACCGCGAGCAGCAGGCGCAGGGCTTCTTCTACCGGGTCTGGCGGCAGCTGACACTGCGTTCCATCACCACCCGCAGATCCATCCCCTCCCTGCGCCAGGCGCTCGAACAGGAGGCGCTGCTCGCGTACGCGGCCATCGCCGCCGGGGCCAACGCGCCCAAGCTGATCGCCACCTCCGAGCTGGGCCCCGACGCCGTCATGCTGGTCTACGAGCACCTGGGGGCCCGCTCGCTGGACTCGCTGCCCGACGCGGAGATCACCGACGAGTTGCTGCGCGGCGCCTGGCGCCAGGTCAAGGCGCTCCAGTCGCGGCGCATCGCCCACCGCAGGCTCACCGGTGACGCCCTGGTCGTGGACCGTACGGGCAAGGTCATCCTCACCGAGCTGCGCGGCGGCGAGATCGCGGCGGGCGATCTGGTGCTGCGCATGGACACCGCCCAGCTGCTCACCACGATGGGGCTGCGGGTGGGCGCGGAGCGCTCGGTCGCCGCCGCCGTCGGGGTGCTCGGCCCCGACGCCATCGCGGACTCGCTGCCGCTGCTCCAGCCCATCGCGCTGAGCCGCTCCACGCGCGCCACGCTGCGCAGACTGGCCCGTGAGCGGTCCCAGCGCGAACGGGACGCGGTGCTCCAGGCGTCCGAGACGAACAAGCGCGCCAAGGTGGCGGAGACGGTCGCCGCCGACGGCGACCGCAAGGCGGCGCGGAAGTCCCTGCGGGCGGAGAAGCAGGCGGAGAAGCGGGCCATAGACGAGGCTCTGGACGAGGCGCGCGAGGAGGACCTGCTCTCCCAGATGCGCCAGCAGGTGCTGCTGATCAGACCGCAGGCACCGGTCGAACCCGTCCGGCTCGAACGGATCAAGCCGCGTACGCTCCTCAGCTTCATCGCCGGGGCGGTCGCCGCGTACTTCCTGCTGACCCAGATCACCCAGGTGGACTTCAGCACGGTCGTCAGTGACGCGCACTGGGGCTGGGTGCTCGCCGCGCTGGCGTTCTCCGCGCTGAGCTATGTCGCGGCGGCGATGAGCCTGCTCGGCTTCGTACCCGAGCGGGTGCCGTTCCGGCGGACGGTCATGGCGCAGGTCGCGGGCTCCTTCGTCAAGATCGTCGCACCGGCCGCGGTCGGCGGTGTGGCGCTGAACACGCGCTTCCTCCAGCGCGCCGGGGTACGGCCGGGACTCGCCGTCGCCAGTGTCGGCGCGTCCCAGCTGTTCGGGCTCGGCGCGCACATCCTGCTGCTGCTGTCCTTCGGCTATCTGACGGGTACGGAGAAGACCGCGTCCCTCACCCCGTCCAGGACCGTGATCGCGGGGCTGCTGACGGTCGCCGTGCTGGTGCTGGTGGTGACGGCCATCCCGTTCCTGCGCAAGTTCGTGGTGACCCGGCTGCGCTCGCTGTTCGCCGGGGTGGTGCCGCGCCTGCTGGACGTGCTCCAGCGGCCGATGAAGCTCCTCACCGGCATCGGCGGGATGCTGCTGCTGACGGGCGTGTTCGTGATGTGTCTGGACGCCTCGATCCGCGCCTTCGACAACGGCAATCAGCAGTTGAGTTACGCGAGTATCGCCGTCGTCTTCCTCGCGGGCAACGCGCTGGGCTCGGCGGCGCCCACCCCGGGCGGCGTCGGCGCGGTCGAGGGCGCGCTGACACTGGGTCTGCTGGCGGTCGGGCTGCCGAAGGAGGTCGCCGCGCCGGCGGTGCTGCTGTACCGGCTGCTGACGCTGTGGCTGCCGGTGCTGCCGGGATGGCTGAGCTTCTCCCACCTCACCCGTAAGGGAGCGCTCTAGTCACCGCCGGGCGCAGCGCCCGGGCCCCGGCCGCGCCCCACCCGAGGAGCGCTGCCGGACGCCGCCCGCAGCGGCGTCCACCCGCATGGCCCGCCGCCCCGCGCGGGCCGTCCGGTCTGCCCGCACGATGAGGACATGCCGACCTTCTCCGCCCGGCGCGGCACGGCTCTCGCCGTCACCGCCGCCGCTCTGCTGGCCGCCTCCGGATGCTCCGACGGCGGGACATCCCGCGGCGGGAACTCGGGGGGAGGCAACTCCCCCACGGGATCGTCCCGGAGCGCCGGCCTGCCCGGCGACCTCACGTCCCAGCGGCTCGACTGGAAGGCGTGTCCCGCGCCGTCGACCTCGGAGGGCGGCGGCCCCTCGCCCTCCCCGCTGCCCGGCGGCACGCCGTGGCAGTGCGCCACCATGAAGGCGCCCCTCGACTACACCAAGCCGGACGGTGACACGATCGGTCTGGCGCTCATCCGGGCCAGGGCGCGTGACACGAAGCAGCGCATCGGCTCGCTCGTCTTCAACTTCGGCGGCCCCGGCGGCTCGGGCATCACCGGCCTGCCGTCCTTCGCGAGCGACTACGAGAAGCTCCGCTCCCGCTACGACCTGGTCAGCTTC
Source organism: Streptomyces sp. NPDC012835 (assembly GCF_042900885.1). NCBI lineage: Bacteria > Bacillati > Actinomycetota > Actinomycetes > Kitasatosporales > Streptomycetaceae > Streptomyces > Streptomyces sp. NPDC012835. Next base: position 59,478 of record NZ_JBIBBW010000006.1, on the reverse strand, counting down.
GACCCGCGCGGCGTCGGCCTCAGCGCCGGCGTCCGGTGCGAGAGCGACAAGCAGCTCGACGCGTACTACGCGCGGGACGCCTCGCCGTCCACCCCCGCCGAGCAGAGGAATTACGTGAAGGGGCTGGCGGGCTACGCTGCGGCCTGCGAGAAGAACTCCGGCAAGGTGCTCCCGCACGTCGGCACGGCCAACGCCGCGCGCGACATGGAGCTGATGCGCACGGTCCTCGGGGACAAGAAGCTGCACTACTTCGGGATCTCGTACGGCACCGAACTGGGCGGCGTCTACGCGCATCTGTATCCGAAGTCCGTCGGCCGCGCGGTCTTCGACGCCGTGGTCGACCCCACCCAGGACTCCGAGCAGGGCTCGCTCGGCCAGGCGAAGGGCTTCCAGCTCGCCCTGACCAACTTCGAGAAGGACTGTGTGGCGCGCGGCAGCGCCTGCAAGCTGCCGGGCACCACCCCGAAGGAGATCGAGTCCTTCATCACCGGGCTGCTCGACCGGATCGGCAAGCGGCCCATCACGGGGATCGGCAACCGCCGGCTGACACAGACCCAGGCGACCAACGGCATCGCCCAGTCGCTCTACTCGAAGGAGTTCTGGCCGTATCTGGAGCAGGGCCTCGACGAGGCGGACGGCGGCAACGGCGCTCTGCTGCTCGCGCTGTCCGACGCGATGAACGGCCGTGACCAGTACGGGAAGTACAGCAACCTCCAGGCGGCCAACGCGGCGGTCAACTGCGCCGACTCCAAGGAGCGCTACACCCTGGCGCAGACGAAGGCGAAGCTGCCCGGCTTCCGCAAGGCGTCCCCGGTCTTCGGCGACTTCCTCGGCTGGGGGCTGATGGGCTGCTCCAAGTGGCCGGTGGCCGGGCAGTGGACCCACCCGGACGTCAGCGCGCCCGGCTCGGCCCCGATCGTGGTCATCGGCAACACCGGCGACCCGGCGACCCCGTACGCGGGCGCCAAGGCGATGTCCGACGCGCTGGGCAAGGGCGTCGGCGTGGAGGTCACCTACCACGGCCAGGGCCACGGCTCGTACGACAGCGGCGACAAGTGCGTCCGGTCCGCGGTCGACGACTATCTGCTGAACGGCAAGGTCCCGGCGGCCGGCACGGTCTGCCGCTGACGCCGGACATCCGCCCCGGGTACGGGGGGGGGGGGGGGGGGGGGGGGGGGGGGGGGGGGCCCCCCCCCCCCCCCCCCCCCCCCCCCCACCGCCGTACCTCAGCGACCTCAGCGGCCTCAGTAGATGGGCTTGCTCGGCTCGATCTGGTTCACCCAGCCGATGACTCCGCCGCCGACGTGCACCGCGTCGGAGAAGCCCGCCGACTTCAGCACCGCGAGGACCTCCGCGCTGCGGACGCCCGTCTTGCAGTGCAGGACGATCTTCTTGTCCTGCGGCAGCGTCTCCAGGGCGGTGCCCATCAGGAACTCGTTCTTCGGGATCAGCTTGGCGCCGGGGATCGAGACGATCTCGTACTCGTTCGGCTCCCGGACATCGATGATCTCGATGTTCTCGCCGTCGTCGATCCACTCCTTGAGCTGCTTGGGAGTGATCGTCGACCCGGCCGCCGCCTCCTGCGCCTCCTCGGACACGACGCCGCAGAACGCCTCGTAGTCGATCAGCTCGGTGACGGTGGCGTTCGGGCCGCAGACCGCGCAGTCGGGGTCCTTGCGGACCTTGACCTGGCGGTACTGCATCTCCAGGGCGTCGTAGATCATCAGCCGGCCGACCAGCGGGTCGCCGATGCCCGCGAGGAGCTTGATCGCCTCGGTGACCTGGATGGAGCCGATGGACGCGCAGAGCACGCCCAGCACGCCGCCCTCGGCGCAGGAGGGGACCATGCCGGGGGGCGGGGGCTCCGGGTAGAGGCAGCGGTAGCAGGGGCCGTGCTCGGACCAGAACACGCTGGCCTGGCCGTCGAACCGGTAGATCGAGCCCCACACGTACGGCTTGTCCAGCAGCACGCAGGCGTCGTTGACCAGGTAGCGGGTGGCGAAGTTGTCCGTGCCGTCCACGATCAGGTCGTACTGCGAGAAGATGTCCATCACGTTCTCGGCCTCAAGCCGCTCCTCGTGAAGGATCACGTTCACATAGGGGTTGATCCCGAGGACGGAGTCCCGTGCGGACGCCGCCTTGGACCGGCCGATGTCGGCCTGGCTGTGAATGATCTGCCGCTGGAGGTTCGACTCGTCGACCTCGTCGAACTCCACGATGCCGAGCGTGCCGACACCGGCCGCGGCCAGGTACATCAGCGCCGGGGAACCGAGACCCCCGGCCCCCACGCACAGCACCTTGGCGTTCTTCAGCCGCTTCTGACCCTCCATCCCGACGTCCGGGATGATCAGATGACGGGAGTACCTGCGGACCTCGTCGACGGTCAGCTCGGCAGCGGGCTCGACCAGGGGTGGCAACGACACAGAGACCTCAACAAGGGGGTTGGTCGGTCATTCAATACGGATGTTCTCCCTGTAACACTGCCACGGCCCTTCTCATTCCGAGACACCCGGTCCGACTCGCGAGACGATCTCGTCCCAGTAGCCGGGCAGCGCCTCGAAGGGGCTGCCGCGGCCCGTCCGGTCGTGGTGCGCGGTGCGGTCGGTGAAGAAGATCGTGCCCGCGCCCTGCCAGCGGGCTATCCGCACGGCCTCGTCCAGATGGGTGCGCGGTATTCCGTGGACGAGATGGACGAATCGCTCGGCCGGGTAGTCCGCCGTCCAGGGAGCCGCCTGTGACCAGCGGTAGTCCGTCCACGGTCCGGAGAAGGTGACCAGCTGGTCGGCGGCCCCGGCGTATCCGGGGTACGGATGCCTGCCGACCCCCAGGACGATGTACCCGCCGTCGTACCGCCGTTCGTGCGCGTGCCCGGCCGGGGCGCCGGGACCGTCGTCCAGCATCGCTTCGAGGACGGCCGTCGTCCGCCGCACGCCGGTCAGCTCCGCGCGGCCCGCCGGGCAGCGGTCGAGGAAGAATCCGCCGACGCGGTACCAGTCGAGGAAGCGTCCGGCGTCGGTGGCGATCTCGCCGAAGGGCCGGGCGCCGTACGCCAGGTCGAGATGGCCGAGCACTCTGGCGCCCGCGTTGGTGAGCCGGCCCGCCGCCGCCAGGCAGTGCGGGTCGGGCCGCTCGCCCGGGCCGTCCGCGACATTGAGGACGGCCCAGTGCAGCGGTGTCCCGGGGCGGGCCAGTTCGGCCCACTCGACCGGGGCGAGCAGCGGGTGCGCGTACCCCGGCACGCCGAAGCCGAGCCGGCTCCCCTCCGTGGCGGAGAGCCGGCCGCCCGCGCTGGTCAGATACGGCACGCGGCCTCCATCCAGATATCGGCCAGTGACTCCTCCAGATTGATCCGGGGCCGCCAGCCGAGCCGGTCGCGCGCGGTGCGTACGTCGGCCTGCTGCCAGGCGCCGCAGCCGTCGGGGTACGGGGAGGGGCCGGCGCCCAGGTGCTCGGCCACCGGTTCGGCCCTGGGGTGGCCGATGGTGGCGTGGCCGGCGCGCAGCAGCCGCGGATCGCCGTGGCCGCCGGCGCCCTGCGGCACGTCGAGTTCGTGCAGGGCGCCGGGGTAGCCCGCGACCCTGGCCAGTACGGCCGCCGCGTCCCGGAGCCTGACCGCGCGGCCGGTGCCGATGTTGACGATGCCCTGGGCGGCGGAGAGCGAGGCGGCGTGCACGGCGCGCGCCACGTCGCGTACGTCCACGAAGTCGCGCTGCACACCGAGCCCGCTGAGCTTCAGCTCGCCGTCGCCCGACTGCATGGCGCGGCGCATCGCCTCCGCGAGCCGGCCGAGCGGGGAACCGGCGGGGGTGCCGGGGCCGACGGGCGAGAAGACCCGCAGGACCAGGGCGTCGAGCCCGGAGCCCAGGACGAGTTCGGAGGCGGCGAGCTTGCTCACCCCGTACGGGCCGCCGGGCCTCGGTACGGCGTCCTCGGCCGTCGAGGAGCCCTGCGGGGAGGGTCCGTACTCGGACGCGCAGCCGAGCTGTACGAGCCGGGCGCCGCAGCCGCTGCGGCGCAGCGCCTCGCAGACGGTGGCGACGGCGACCGTGTTGTGACGGGTCAGTTCGCGCGCGCCGCCCCGGGTGGCGCCGGCGCAGTTGATGACGACGCCGGGGTGGACGGCGTCCAGGAAGCGGGTGAGCGCCCCCGGGCTGCCGCCGGCCAGGTCGAACCGGACATCGGCGTCGTCGCCCCGGCCGAGCGCGGTGAGATGGACGGCGGGGTCGGCGAGCAGCCGGTCGGCCACGAAGCGGCCGAGGAATCCGTTGGCGCCGAGCAGCAGGACCCTCATCGTGCGGCTCCTGGGTGACGACGGGCCGCCTGCGCGGCCGGTGCTGGGTAGTGCGGGCTCATCTCCGGTCTCTCCTTCTTTGCGGATGTTTCTTGGTGGGCGCTTCTCTGCGGATGCGTTACGGAGCGTTCTTCAGAAACGCGTCGAACAGCTGGGGTCGGTGTGCGCCGAGGCCCGGGAGAGGGCGATGGCGGCGTGGCCGAGGAGTGCGAGGGCGGCCGTCGCGCAGGCGAGCGTGGGTACGGCCGCGGCGCCCCCGTTCAGGACCAGGGCCCTGACGGGTACGGCGAGGGCGTCGCAGCCGGGAACCCGGCCCGCCAGGGCGGTCGCGCAGGCCAGCGCCTCGATCGCGCAGGCGGCGGCGAGCCCGGCGGCCGCGGGCCGGGGGAAGCCGTGGACCATGAGCAGCCGGGCGAGCAGGAAGAGGGTGGCGAGCGCGACCGTGGGGGCGAGCGCGCCGTCGCCGCCGTCCCCGAGGACGAGCGCCGTGAGCAGCGAAAGACCGGTGACGGCCAGGGCGTACAGCGCGACGAGGACGAGCAGCAGGGGCCGTGCGGACGCGGCGAAGTCGGCGAGCCCCCGGCTTCGGCGCAGCCGGCGGCGCGCGTGTACGGAGAAGAGGTGGGCGCACCACGCGGCCGGGACGACGGCCAGGGCGAGGGCGACCGGCGCGGTGAGCGGCGCCGGCCAGGCGGCTTCGGGTCCGCCCGCGACCAGTGCGGTCGGCAGTCCGTCACCGCACAGGAGGTAGGCGAGCAGCCAGCAGGCCGACAGTCCGGCGACGGGGCCGGTGCGCGCGCCCGCGCGCAGCGGACCGCGTCGCAGGCAGGCGGTGAGCGCGCCGGAGAGCGCGAGCGCGCCCGCCGCGCCCGTGACGAGCCGCCCCTGTCCCGAGGTGTGGTCGAGGCCGAGGAGGGTGGCGGCGCAGACGGCGCCGGGCAGCAGCGCGAAGGCGGTCCAGCGGGCGCGGCCGGGCGCGCCCCGGCCGGCCGGGGCGGGGGCGGGCTCCCGGCCGGTGGCGGTGTCCGGGGTGGGCGAGGTGTGGAGGGCGTGCGGGGCGTGCGCGCCGGAGTGGGTGGCGCCGGGTGCGCCGTGCGCCGCGCCGACCGCGTCGTGTGCCGGACCGTGTGCGACGTCGTGTGCCGGGCCGGGCGCGCCGCTGTCCGTCCCCTGCGGCACGCGCGCGTACAGCTCCTCGGCGAGCGAGAAGACGTCACGGTGCCGGAAGCGGGCGGCGGTCCTGTCGGTGATCCCGTGCGCTTCGAGCCCGGCCGCGATCTCCAGCGGGTCGACGGCCCGCTCGCACAGTGCGCGGTGTCGGTGCATCAGCGCTTTGACCGGATCCGCTGAGCCCCGGCGCGGAGCGGACTTCAGGGCCGGCTTCGAAGCCCGCGCCGCCGGGTCCGGGGCCGCCGGGTCCGGGGCCGCCGGGTCCGGGGCCGCCGGGCGCCCCGGCGGCAGCAGCGACCGGGAGCGCTCGTCCCACGGACCGGGGCTGCCGGGGGCCGGGGCGTCGGTGGCGAGCGAGGCGGGCGGAGTGGGCTGTGCGGTCATGCGGCTTCCTCCGTAGGACGGTCGCGGCCCTCGTGAGGGTGGTCGCGGTCCGCGCGCTCCGGCAGCGCCCGGCTGCCCGCAGTCCAGGGGCCGGGAACATAGGTCTCGGGCGGATGGGCGAACAGCAGCGGCTCCCCGTCGCCGTCGACGGCCTCGGCTCGGCGCAGCACGGGCGCCCGTGCGATGAGTTCCAGGTAGAGGGCGCGGAAGGCGGCGAGATTCTGCTCGACGGTGAAGAGTTCCAACGCGCGGGCGCGCGCCGCCGCGCCGAGCCGCGCCCGGCGCTCGGGGTCGCGCAGCAGCGCGACACAGGCGTCGGCGAGCGCCCGGGGGTTGCGCGGGGGCACCACCAGACCCGTACCGCCGATCACCTCGACCACCGCGCCGGTGTCCGTGGAGACCGTGGCGCGGGCGCAGAACATCGCCTCGACCAGGCTGACCGGGAAGCCCTCGACCACGCTGGAGAGGACGACCACCCCGGCCGCCGCGTAGACGGCGGGCAGGTCGGGCGCCTCGGGGCCGCCGATCTCCTCGAAGGAGACGGGGTTGTCGCCGACCGCGTGCGCGTCGGCCGCCTCGTCGGGGAAGAGATGCGCGGCGAGCCCCTGGCAGTGCGCGAGGTACCCCCGGCGGTGGGCGCGATGGGCGGCGTCCTCGGCGCCCGCGACGGGCACCGAGACGATCCGCAGCCGCGCGTCCGGTGCGGCCGCGCGGATCTCCGCGAAGGCGTGCAGCAGCGAGATCAGGTCCTTGCCGGGCTCGATCCGGCCGACCCAGACCAGCGTCGTCGGGTCGCCGCCGCCGTCGCCCGCGCCCCTGCCGTCCGCGCCCTCGCCCACCCCGTCGAACCCGCGCGCCTCCATGCCGGGGTAGACCGTGCGCAGCTTGGCCCGGTCGGCGCCGCACCGCTCCTGCCAGCGCCTGGCGTGGGCGTTGCCGGGGGTGATGATGTCCGCCCGCCGGTAGACCTCGGCGGCGAGCAGGCCGTGGAAGGAGGCGAGGAGCGCGCGGACCGGCGTGCGGAGAGCGGCGGGCGTGAACCGACCCGTCGCCACGAGGTCGCCGTCGCCCGGCGCACCGGTGGCCAGGTAGTGCGCCCGTAGCCGCACCCCGTGCTCCGTGACCAGCAGCGGTACCCCGAAGAAGCGTTTGGCCAACAGCCCCGGCAGGGCCGCGGTGCCCCCGGAGGCGGCGTGACAGAGGTCGACGGCGGCCAGTGCGTCGTCCCCGTACCAATCGAGCGACAGGGGGCGCAGAGCGCGCTCCAACTGGTCGGCGAAGGCCAGGAAATCGGGCACGGTGGCCGCCTGCACGCTCCGGCGCACACCGGGTGCGCGGCACGCGGATTCCAGCAGCCGCACGGCGGTCTCCGAGCGCAGGGCGGCGTACAGCCCGCCGCGCTCCCGCGCGAGGTCGGCCAGTCCGTAGAGGCCCGCGGCGAAGCGGTCGGCGGCGGTCGCGGCGGCGGCGGTGGTCGCGGTCGCCGTGGCGGCCGCGGAGATCGCGCCGGTGGGGGCCCCGGCGTCGGAGGCCGTCCCGGCGAAGGCGCCTCCGGCGGCAGGCGCCGAGCAGACCGCCGAGGCCAGTTCGGCGAAGTGGGCCGCGAACCTGCGCCGGTCGCGCCGTCCGTAGCGGGCGCCGTCGTCCACCGGGGCCAGGAGCGGCGCGGTGCGCACCCGTCCGACCGGGGGCGGCTGCTGTATCCGGCCGCGCGCTGCCCGCCGCGCGCTGCCGTCGAGCGTGTAGATGTCGAACTCGTGCGGTGCGAGCCCGTGTACGAGCCGCTCGCACCAGAGCCTGGACTCACCCGTCGCGTACGGATGTCCACCGTCCGTCAGCAGTCCGATCCGCACGAGCGCACCCCCGATCTCCCTTGTGGGCAGCCGTCGTTGATCGACGACTCACAGCGGGACGACCGTAAGCGGACAACCCGGTGGTACGACGGACGGTTGTCCGTCGCACCACCGGAAGGGGTGAATGCACGTAACTTTCCCGTACCGATGGCGTTCTGCGGCGGTACAGAGCGGTACGGGTACGGAGTGTCAGGCCAGAGCCACTTCCTGGTCCGCGTCCGGCACCGTCTCGCGGGCCGCGCGGGCGTCGCGGCGCTCCGCCGCCAGCGCGGGATCCAGCGCGGGCACAGCCGCCAGCAGTTGCCGGGTGTACGGGTCGCGCGGCGATCCGTACACCTGCTCGACCGTGCCCTGCTCCACGATCCGGCCGCCGCGCATCACCGCGATCCGGTCGCTGACCTGGCGCACCACCGCGAGGTCGTGCGCGATGAAGACCAGCGCCAGGCCGAGCTCCCGCTGGAGTTCCGCGAGCAGCGCGACGACCTGGGCCTGGGTCGTCACATCGAGCGCGGAGACGGGCTCGTCGCAGACGATCAGCCGGGGGTCGGCGGCGAGCGCGCGGGCGATCCCGACGCGCTGGCGCTGTCCCCCGCTGAACTCGTGCGGATAGCGGTCGTACCGGTCGGGGTCGAGTCCGACCCGCTCCAGCAGCTCACGGACGCGTGCGACCGTCCGCCCCTCGTCCAGCACCCCGGCGGCCCGCAGCGGGTCGGCCACCGACTCGCCCACCGAGCGGCGCGGGTTGAGCGAGGAGACCGGGTCCTGGAAGACCATCTGGAGTTCGCGGCGGTAGGGCCGCAGCTCCTTCTCGGAGACGTTCGCGATCTCCGCACCCCGGTAGACCAGCCGCCCGGCGCTCGGGTCGAGCAGCCGTACGAGCATCCGCCCCAGTGTGGTCTTGCCGCTGCCGCTCTCCCCCACGATGCCCAGGGTCTCCCCCGGCGCGACGGTCAGCGACACCCCGTCCACGGCGGTGAGGGTCCGCCGCCCGCGCCGGAACTCCCGCCGCAGTCCGTGCGCTTCGAGCAGCGGCTCGGCACGGGACGGCTCACCGGTACGGGACGGCGCGTCGGTACCGGAGGGCGCCTCGGCACGGGACAGTGCTTCCGTACCACCCGTACCGGATGCACCACCCGCACCACCCGTACCGGATGTACCGCCCGTACCCGACAGGGACCCGGCGGGCGAGGACGCCCCGGTACGCGCCCGCGGCACGGCGCCCCGGGTCAGCGGCGCGTCCAGCCGGGGCACGGCCGACAGCAGTGCGCGCGTGTACGCGTCTCGGGGGCGCCCCAGCACCTCGGCCACGGGACCGCGCTCCACCTCCCGCCCCCGCCGCATCACCAGCACCTCCTCCACGCTCTCCGCCGCGACACCCACGTCATGGGTGACCAGCAGCAGCCCCATGCCCGTCTCCTGGCGCAGCCCGTGCAGCAGGTCGAGGATCTGGGCCTGGACCGTGACGTCGAGGGCCGTGGTCGGCTCGTCGGCGATCAGCAGCCGGGGCTCGCAGGCCAGCGCCATCGCGATCAGGGCGCGCTGGCGCATCCCGCCGCTGAACTCGTGCGGGCGGGACCGTGCCCTGCGGGCCGCGTCGGGGATGCCGACCCGGTCGAGGACCTCGACGGCCCGCGCGCGGGCTGCCCCGCGCGTGGCGGCGGTGTGGACGCGGTAGACCTCGGCGATCTGGTCGCCGACGGCGTAGTAGGGGTCCAGCGAGGACAGCGGGTCCTGGAAGACCATGGCGGCCACCGCGCCGCGCAGCGCCCGCAGTTCGCTGTCGGTGGCGGCGCCCACGTCCGTACCGTCCACACGCACGCTGCCGCCGACCCGGGCGCCGGTCCCCCGGTGCAGGCCGAGCAGCGCGCTCGCGACGGTGCTCTTGCCGCTGCCCGACTCGCCGACCAGCGCGAGCGCCCGGCCGGCGTCGAGCGAGAAGGAGAGTCCGTCGACGGCGCGCACGGTCTCCTCCCCCGCCGCGTGCGCGCCGGTGGTGAAGTCCACGGTCAGGTCCGTCACCCGGACCAGCCGGTCCGCCCGGTCCCGCTGCTCCGGCCGCTCGGGCCGCCCTGTCTGCTTCGTCTTCGTCTGCTTCGTCACAGGAGTGCCACCCTCCGGTCGGCCGCCGCGTACAGCAGGTCGGCCACCACATTCGCCAGGACGACCACAGCGCCCGTCACCAGCACCACGCCCACCACCACCGGCAGATCGACCGTACGCACCGAGTCGACCAGTGTCTTGCCGATCCCGGGGATGCCGAAGAGGGTCTCGGTGAGCACCGCACCGCCCATCACCGTGCCGAAGTCGTTCGCGTTGAGCGCGATCACCGGCGGTACGGCGCCCCGCAGCGCGTGCCGTCCGACGACGCCGCGCTCCGCGACCCCGTAGGCCCTGAACGTACGGATGTGGTCCTCGGCCAGCGTCTCCAGCGTGGAACCGCGGGTCAGCCGGGCGTACTTGGCGCTCTCGAACAGTCCGAGGGTGAGCCACGGCAGCAGCAGGTTCCACGCCCACTGCTCGGGGTCCTGCGACAGCGGTACGTACGAGGGGAACGGCAGCCAGCGCAGATACGCGCACACCACCATCAGGAGCAGCAGCCCGAGGATGAAGACGGGCGTGCCGGTGGCGGCGAGGGTCAGCACGGTCAGCGCCCGCTCGGTGATCCCGCCGCGCCGCAGCGCGGAGAGCAGTCCGGTACCCACGCCGACGAGCAGCCAGATCACCATGGCGCCGACCGCGAGGGAGAGCGTGGCCGGGGCCCGCTCCAGGATCAGCTGGGTGACCTGCTGGTCGGTCTTGTACGAGAAGCCCAGGCAGGGGGCGTGGCAGTGCAGCACGGAGGTGCCGGTCGAGTAGTCGCGCCCGACGAAGATCCCCTGGAGGAAGTGGCCGTACTGCGCGAGGACCGAATCGCCCAGGCCGAGCCGCTCCCGTACCTGTGTGACCTGCGCCGTGGAGCACCGCTCGCCGCAGGCCAGCCGGGCCGGGTCGCCCGGGGCGAGATAGAACAGCGCGTAGACGACGACGGAGAGCACGAGCAGGACGAGCAGCGCGCCGCCGAGCCGTTTGAGCAGGTAGCGCGTCATGAAGCGGTTTCCTTGGCAGCGGTCTTCCGAGCGGAAGCGGTCTTCCGGAGAGGGGTACGGGGGGTGCGGGGCGGGCGGGACGCGCGCGTCCCCACCCGCAGCCGGGCGGCCTCGCGCGGGTCGAGAGCCGTCCGTACCGCGTCGCCGAGGACGGTGAAGGCGAGCACCGTCACGAACAGCAGTCCGGCGGGCAGCAGGACGTACATCGGGTCCGCCCGGAACCAGGTCTGCGCGTTCGACAGCATCTGCCCCCAGGAGGGCGTCGGCGGCTTGACCCCGATCCCCAGGAAGGAGAGCGACGCCTCGATGACGATGTTGGTCGGCAGCAGGATCGCCGCGTACGTGATGACGGGCGCGGCGAGCGACGGCAGCAGTTCGCGCCGCGCCACCCGCAGCCGTCCGGAGCCGGCGAGCCGGGCCGCGGCCACGAAGTCGAGCTGCTTCAGGGTGAGTGTCTGCGCCCGTACGATCCGGGACGCACCGCCCCAGTTGAGCAGCCCGATCACCAGGACCAGCAGCAGCGGGCGGGGGAAGCCGTCCGGTACGACGGCCGTCAGGGCGATGGCGATGACCAGCATCGGCAGGGCGACCATCAGATCGGTGACCCGGCTGAGGAAGCTGTCGAGCAGCCGGTTGCCGAGCCCGGCGGCGAGGCCGACGGCGACCCCGATCACCACTTGGACCACGGTCGCGCCCACGGCGACCAGCAGCGAGACCCGGGCTCCGTAGAGCAGCCGGACGAACAGGTCGCGCCCGGTGCCCGGTTCGACGCCGAGCCAGTGGTCACCGCTCACGCCGCCGAACGAGCCGGTCGGCACACCGCCGCGCGCGGAGTCGATCAGGGCGTCGTGGTACGTGGTGGCGTCCTGGCCCTCGATCGCGGCGAGCAGCGGGGCGGCCAGCGCCAGCAGGACGAGCAGCACGAGGACGCCCCCGGCCACCAGGGCCGAGGGGCGCCGACGCAGTCGCCGCCAGACCTGGCGGCCGGCGCCCGAGGCGGCGGCCCGCGCCGCCTCGGGGGCCAGTGGGAGGGGAGCGGTGCTCACTTGACCGAGACCTGCGAGATGTCCAGGACACCGGTCCAGTCGCTGATCACGATGTTCTTGACGTCCTTGCCGTACAGCCGCTTGTAGACCGGGTGGAAGAGCGGCACGTCGAGGGCCTTCGCACCGATCTTCTTGTCGAGGGCGCCCCAGCGCTTCGCCGCCGCGGCCTGGTCGGTCAGCTTGTTGATCTCGTCGATCTCCTTGTTGACGGCCGGGTCGTCGAGCTGCGCGTGGTTGAAGTTGGAGCCGTCCTCGACGATCTGCCGGCCGTCGAAGATCGGCGCCAGGAAGGGGCCGCCGGAGGGCCAGTCGGCGCCCCACCGGGAGAGGAAGAAGCCGGGTCCGTCCTTGTAGGCCCAGCGCGCCTCGTTGAACGCGTTCTGGTCGAGGCCGACGAGCTTGACCGTGATCCCGGCCTTCTTGAGCGCCTCCTGTACGGCGGTGGCGACCTCGGGGCTGGTCTCGCGGTTCTGGACGGTGGAGTGGGTGAGCGAGATGGTCAGGCCCTTGGCGTAGCCGGCCTCCTTGAGCAGCTCCTTGGCCTTGGCCGGGTCACCGGTCTCGCCTGCCGGGAAGTGGTCGTAGGGCGTGTAGCCGAACGCCTTCTGCTCGGGGAGGAAGGTGGTGGCGGGCTCGGCGAGCGCGGAGCCGCCCGCCGCGTTGATGACGCTGGTGCGGTTGATGGCGTACGAGATCGCCTGGCGCACCTTGGCGTTGTCGAACGGCTTCACCTTCGGGTTGAAGGCGAGGTAGTTGGTGTAGCCGAAGTGGCCGGTGCCGACCCGGGCGGCGAGCGACTTGTCCCCGCCGACCTGGGCGAGTTCGGCGGGGCCGAGGTTGGTGTCGGTGGTGATGGCGGCGGCGTCGGCGCCCGAACTGGTGGAGAGGCGCTGGTTGATGACGGCCGCGTCGAGACCGGCCGTCACATCGATTTTGTCCGGGTAGGCGTGCCGCTGGTCGTCGGTCTTCTCCGACCAGTGGGGGTTGCGCTCCAGGACCAGGCGCCGGCCGTCGCCCTCGTTCGAGACGACCTTGTACGGGCCGGAGGAGACGGGGTGCTCCTCGTACTTGGCGCCCGTGTCCTTGGCCTTGGGCACCGGTGCGAACTGGGTCTGGGTCGCCACGAAGGGGAAGTCGCCCTCGGGCTTGTCGAGCTTGAAGACGATCGTCTTCGCGTCGGGTGTCTCGATCGAGGCGAGGCCCTTCTTGTCCTTGTACGGGCCCTCGTAGTCGGCGCCGCCGACGAGCCAGTCCCGCAGATAGGGCGCGCCGCCGGAGAGTTCGGCGGCGAAGGAGCGCTCGATGCCGTACTTGATGTCGGCGGTGGTGATCGGGGAGCCGTCCTCGAACTTGAGCCCGTCCTTGAGCGTGTACGTCCACTCGGTCGCGTCCTTGTTGGGGCGGCCGGTGTCGGTGGCGAGGTCGGGGACGACCTTCGTACCCTCGGCGCCGTTGGCGCGGTTGCGGGTGGTGAGCGTACGGAAGACCAGCGACGGGACGTTGCCGCCGCCGGAGGTGTAGAGCCGCGCCGGGTCGAAGTCGCTCTGCGGCTCGGTGTTCAGCACCGTGAGCGTGCCGCCCTTGCCGGGCTTGCCGCTGTCCGCGCCGCCGGCCTTGGCATCGTTGTCCTCGGGCCCGCAGGCGGCGGTGCCCGCCGCCACGGCCAGGGTGACGGCTGCCGCGGCCAGGCGGCGGGACATGACGGGCGGTTGACGCATCGGAAGGGCCTCTCGGTGGGCTGCGCGGCAGCGGTCGGGACGGAGATGGGGCGGTGACGCACGCCCGGTGTCCGCGCAGGCGACAGCGGCGGAGAGGAGAAGGGGAATTCGGCATGCCGCGCCCGCGTACGAACGGAGTTCGGCCCGGGGCGCGGGGGATACGGCACGAGGATCGGCCGGGCGCGCTCGGGCAGGCGTCAGCGACAGAGAATGTCCGCCACGCACAGCGCCGTCACGCCGATGAGCGCGAGCTCAATGGCGGCATGACCGTAGGCGGTGGCGGGGCGGGACGACATGTCGAGAAATATGGCCGACCAGGCGTTCGATGTCAACGCGGGTCGAGACGGCCGTCCCAGCGGGCGGACAGGAGCGTCGGCGGACCGGGCCTCCGGACCGCCCTGACGGCTCCCCGTGCGGCTTCGCGGCTCACGCGGTGGGGAACACCCAGGGGTTGGGCCGGCACTTGATCCCGTCGATGTCCAGCGTCTTGGTCTGCTGCTGCATCACCGGTGCGAGCGCGCCGGGGGTGCGGCAGCTCTCGTGGTTGTGCCCGAGCCGGTGGCCGACCTCGTGGTTGATCAGCATCTGCCGGTAGCTGTGCATCGACTTGGCGCCGAAGGTCTTGGCACCCCGGGCCCAGCGGAAGGCGTTGATCATGACGCGGTCGGTCGCGGCGGAGTCGCAGGAGACGTTGTCGACGGTGGTGTCCAGGCCGGACTTCTCACACCAGAAACCGGTGGTGCCGGGGCTCGCCAGCGTGATCACGAAGTCGGGCCGGCCGCTGGAGACGCGCTCGAAGGTCATGGCGCCGTCATGGGCCCAGCTGCGTTTGTCGTTCAGGGTCTTCTGGACGGCGTCGGCGAACAGCTTGCCGTCGAGCCCGAGTCCGTTCTCGATGTCCACGCGGTAGCGGAACTTCTGCCCCTTGCCGGGGGCCTTGTCGAGCCCCGGTACGGCGCTGAACTCGCCGGAGGCCGTCAGGTCCGCCGCGAGCGGGAACTGACGGGACATCAGTTGCGCGTAGGTGGGAGCGACGGCGGGAGCCCCCGCCCCGCTGGGCGTCGGCGTGGTCCTGCCGTCGGAACGTGAGGCGTCCGCGCCGCGGTCCGCGCGGTCGAGCCCGCCGGCCGCGGCGGCCCCGGCCGGCTCCGAGCCGCCGTCGGCGACCTGTCCGGCCACGACGACGGCGAGGACGGTGGTGACGGCGGCCGCGGCGATGCCGGTGAGGGCGCGCCCCTTGCCGCCCTTGGCGGGGTCCTGCGCGTCCGGGTCCCGCGGGTCGGTATCCCGCGCGTCATCCCGCGCGTCCGGGTCCCGCGCTTCGGATCCGTCGGAGGCGGCGCCGCCGCCCGGACCGCCGCCCGCGCCCGCGCCGTTCCGCTCGCCCGTGTCCTTCCGCTCGCCCGTGTCCGGCTCGGCGCCGGTGCGGCGGCCGGGGACGCGCTCGTCGTCGGTGGCGCGCTCGTCCTCGGGACGCTGGTGGGTGGTGCGCTCGTCGGTGGTGGGGCCGGGGGCCGGGGAGCGCCGTCCCGCCGTGCCCTGCCGGGCGATGGTCCTGGCGACCGGCGCGTCGAACGCCCCCGCGGCGTCGAACGCGTCGATGAACTCGCGGCGCGGGCCGGGGACCGCCGGGCCGTCCTCACCCGGTTCGCGGGCCTCCGGGCGGGTCTCCGGACGGCTGTCCCGCTCCCGGTCCGGGGAGCGCGGGGACCGGCCCGGCGCGGTGGCCGCACCGGGCGCCGCGCCCTGGAGCGGGGAACGCGCGGGGCCGCCGTGCCAGTCGCCGTAGTGCGGCGCCGCGCCCCAACCGCCTCCGGGCTCGCGCTGTTCCGGATGCCCGCCGCGCACCTGCGGCACGCCGTGCGCGGGGGTGGCGGCGTACGCCGGAGGGACAGGGCCCTCCCCGGCCGGCGCCGCGCCACCGCGCCGCCGCCTGCCGCTGCCGGTGTCGGCCTCCTCGGCGGCGTCCGGGGCGCCGCTTCCGGTGTCCGCGGCGCTCGCGGAGTCCTGCTGGGGTGCGGGACCCTTGCGGCTGTGTCTACCCACGCCCCGGATCAGCTCCTGCCGTCTTCGACTCGTCGTGTTCTCGCGCGTCTTCGTACTCGCCGATGAGGTCCCGGCTCGCCCGGGCGACCTCTCCCGGGTACTCCATCATGGCGACATGACCGGCGTCCGGGAGCGTAAGGAGCCGGGAATCACGGAAAGCGGCCGACGCCCTGCGCGCCATCCGGTACGAAACCAGCTGATCCCGCCCGCCGTAGACGAGCAGGGTCGGCGCGAGCACCCGCTCGGCCCGCCGCCACAGTCCGTGCTGCCCGCCGAGCGTGTACGCGTTGACGATACCGCGCGCCGAGCCCGTCATCGCCTGCCAGAAATGCGGGAGTTGAAGTCTGTGTTCCAACTCCGCCACGGCGCCGCGCAGTTCCTCCTCGCCGACGTTCGCGGGGTCCCCGTACGTCAGCGACATCGCCCCCAGGGTGCGCCGTTCCGCCGTCCAGTCGCTGGTCAGCCGGGTGAACAGGGCGGTGATCCCGGGCACCGCCAGGAGGGCCGTGGGCACCGCCGTGCGCTGCACCCGGATCTCCGGGAGCGCGGGCGAGACCAGCGTCAGGGTCCGCACCAGGTCGGGCCGGGCGGCGGCGACCTGGGTGACGACGGCGCCTCCGAGCGAGTTGCCGAACAGATGTGTGGGGCCGCGTCCGCCCGCGTCGAGCAGCCGGATGACGGCGCGCGCGTGGGCGGTGACCGAGTAGTTCCCGTCGCCCGGCGGAGCCGAGTCCCCGAAGCCGGGCAGGTCGACGGCCTCGCCGTCGACGACGTCCTCCAACAGCGGCATCAGCGCCGACCAGTTCCGCGAGGAGCCGCCCAGCCCGTGCACGTACAGCGCGGGCGCGGCGCCGTCCCCGGTCGCGGGCCGTGACCGCACGTTCAGCGTGAGCCCCGGCAGTTCGACGGAGGAGAGCCGTTCCCCCGGCGCGGCCCGCACGGGACTCACCTTCGGAGCCACCGCGGCGGCGACGGTTTCCGGCAGCTCGGTCGAAGACATGCGGGCAATGTTACGAGACGATCACGCCCGGATTCATGTGTTCGCGCTCACAGGCCGCATGGCGTCGCGCCCCCGTGGCTCCTAGGCTCGAAGGAGAGGAAAGGGGGACGGCATGGCGGTCGATCCCACAGATCCCGACACCTTCGCGACGGACGACGAGGAAGCCGCGGCGGCCGGCCGGACCGCGGAGGTCCCCGAGGCCGACGCGGCCGAGCAGCGGCGGGAGGTATTGCAGCACGGCGACGAACCGCTCACGGATGTCGACCCGGACGCGGCCAGCGAGGGGGACGCGGCGGAGCAGGCGCGCGCGGTCGAGAACGGCGACGACGACTACCGACCGTAACCGGCGGCGCGGCCCGGAAGCGGGTCCGGCGGCACTCCCGCGCCGGTCCGCCACCGGTCCGAGGTTTGGCCCGAGCTTCCGAAAGGACGGGCTCCGTGAAATTCTGCGTCCGCACGACGCGCCGTGTCGTTACCCAAAAGTACGATGACGGGGTGGCGCATCGCGCGCACGGAACGATTTTTGGGAGGCGGCGTGACAGCCATAGAGCAGACCGAGGCGGCCCGCCCGCGAGGCACCCGCCTGCCGCGCCGCGCCCGACGCAATCAGCTGCTGGGCGCGGCACAGGAAGTATTCGTCGCGCAGGGCTACCACGCGGCCGCGATGGACGACATCGCCGAGCGGGCGGGCGTCAGCAAGCCCGTCCTCTATCAGCACTTCCCCGGCAAGCTCGACCTGTATCTCGCCCTGCTCGACCAGCACTGCGAAGCGCTGCTCCAGGCGGTCCGCACGGCGCTCGCGTCCACGACGGACAACAAGCTCCGGGTCGAGGCGACGATGGACGCGTACTTCGCGTACGTGGAGGACGAGGGCGGCGCGTTCCGTCTGGTCTTCGAGTCGGACCTGACGAACGAGCCGGCGGTGCGCGAGCGCGTCGACCGGGTCGCCCTCCAGTGCGCGGAGGCGATCTCCGATGTGATCGCCGAGGACACCGGGCTCTCCAAGGAAGAATCCATGCTGCTGGCCGTGGGACTCGGCGGGGTCTCCCAGGTCGTCGCGCGGTACTGGCTCTCCAGCTCCTCGGCCATCCCCCGCGAGCAGGCCGTCCAGCTGCTCACCTCGCTGGCCTGGCGCGGCATCGCGGGGTTCCCGCTGCACGGCGCCGAGACCCACTGACCCCGCGCCGGGCGCTCCCCCGGCGAGCGTGTTCGCTGCGGGCGTGGGCCGCGGCGTCTTCCGGATCGTCCCTGCGGGCTAATGTGTGCGGAGTACGGCGCGGCTGATCGCGCAACGCAGACCGTTCGGAGGGACATAGCCGTGGAGGTCAAGATCGGCGTGCAGCACACGCCCCGCGAGATCGTTCTGGAGAGCGGGCAGTCCGCCCAGGATGTCGAGCGAGCCGTGGCCGACGCGCTGGCCGGCAAGGCACAGCTGCTCAGTCTCACGGACGACAAGGGGCGCAAGGTGCTCGTACCGGCCGAGCGGATCGCGTACGTGGAAATCGGTGAGCCGACGGCCAGGCGGGTCGGATTCGGCGCGCTGTAGTCACGGTCGCGCACCACGCTCGCGCCGGAGCGCGACGAGGTACGCGTCAGGCGTCACCCGGGTATCCGCGAGGGCCCGGCGGGAAATCTCCCGCCGGGCCCTCGCGCTGTCCGGGACGGCCGCCGCTGCCGGGCGGGGTCACTGCGCGGTTCCGCTCTGCGCGTAGTCCGGGCCCGCACGGGCGCCGGGAAGGGTTGCGATCCGGACACTCCGGGTAGTGACGTGCTGGGGCCGACAGCCCGCACCACAGAGCCACTCCCGGCGTCGTGAGGTGATCAGCAGTGATCCTGCAAGTCCTCGGATCGGTCCTGCTCGGACTGGGTCTCTCCTGGGCCGCGGCCCACCGCTTCTCCCACCGGCTTCCGGCCCACCGGACCGTCTACACCGCGGGCCCGCTGGGCGCGCTCTTCGGCGCGTATCTGACGCACGCGGCGCTGGGTCCCGGCCATGTCCTGATCGCGCTGGCGGGCGCGCTGCTGGTGGGAGTGGTGCTGCTCTCGCTGCTGCTGCGCCCGGCGGCCCCCCGGCTGCACCGGGCGATGCCGTGACGCCGACGGGCCCCTGATCCCGGGGCCCGTCTCCTTGTCCGCTCAGTCCGGCCGGTCCGTACGGCCGTTCCGTCCGGCTGTCCCGTCCGCCCGGTCCGTACGGCCGTTCTGCCGGCCCGTCCGGGCGCCGGTCCGGTCCGTACGGTTCGCCGCGCAGGTCAGGCGGCGAGGCCGAGCGCCGCCATCCGCTTGGTGTGCGCCTCGGTGATCCGGGAGAACATCCGGCCCACCTCCGCGAGGTCGAACCCGTCCGCGACCCCGCCCACCAGCATCGTGGAGAGCGCGTCCCGGTCGGCCACCACCCGCTGCGCCTGCGAGAGCGCCTCTCCCATCAGCCGGCGCGCCCAGAGCGCGAGCCGGCCGCCCAGGCGCGGGTCCGCCTCGATCGCGGCGCGCACCTTCTCGACGGCGAAGTTGCCGTGGCCGGTGTCGTCCAGCACCGCCAGCACCAGCGCGCGGGTGTCGGTGTCCAGCCGGGCGGCCACCTCGCGGTAGAAGTCACTGGCGATCGAGTCCCCGACGTACGCCTTGACCAGGCCCTCCAGCCAGTCGGACGGCGCCGTCAGCCGGTGGAAGTCGTCCAGGGCCTTGCCGAAGGGCTCCATGGCGCCGGTCGGATCGGCGTCGATGGCCCGCAACCGGTCACTCAGACGTTCGAAGTGGTGGAATTCTGCGGCGGCCATCCGCGCCAGCGCGGCCTTGTCCCCCACCGTCGGCGCGAGCTTGGCGTCCTCGGCGAGCCGCTCGAAGGCCGCCAGCTCGCCGTAGGCAAGGGCTCCCAGCAGATCCACGACGGCGGCGCGGTACTGCGGCTCGGCCGAAGCCGTGGCCCAGTCCTGGGCGGCGATTCCGGTGGGCTGTTCGGCTGCGGGTGCGGGCTCGGTGGCGTTGTCGGGCGTCTCCATGGAGCGCACAATAGCCCGCTCGTCGCAGGACGTAACGGCCCGGTACGAGAGAGCTGTCACACCCTTCCGTCGATTTCGCCCGCCACACCTGCGCGATTCCGGGGTACAGTGATAAAGCGCCTGCCGACTTTTCGGCGGGCCATCGCATGTGTTGGACAGTGTTTGACCAGTGCTTGAACGAGGTTGTCGCCTCGTACAGGCCCCATGAGGATGCCCGGTCGGTGGCCCGATCGGCTCCGAACCCGACCGCCCTCCGCGCGGACCGTGCGCACAGCTGCGCACGACTCGCAGATGAGGGGCCCCCTCAGCGGCACGAGCGCTCGAGCGACGGCAGTGGTCCCGCGCCATCCGGCCAATCCACGGCCGGCCGAGTACCCAGGTGCGGTACGACCCCCAGCGTTCGCCTCGCGTCGCGTCTCACAGAAGAGGCAGCACCCTGACTACGACTTTCCGAGAGCTCGGAATCCTGCCCGAGACAGCCGAGGCGCTTGAAGCCGTCGGCATCGTGTCTCCGTTCCCCATCCAAGAGATGACCCTGCCGGTCGCCCTGTCCGGCAAGGACGTCATCGGCCAGGCCAAGACCGGTACGGGCAAGACGCTCGGCTTCGGTCTGCCGCTCCTGGAGCGCGTCACCGTCCCCGCGGACGTCGAATCGGGCCGTGCCGGGCCCGAGCAGCTCACCAACGCCCCGCAGGCCCTCGTGGTCGTCCCGACCCGCGAGCTGTGCCAGCAGGTCACCAACGACCTGCTGACGGCCGGCAAGGTGCGCAATGTGCGCGTCCTCGCCATCTACGGCGGCCGGGCGTACGAGCCCCAGGTCGAGGCCCTCAAGAAGGGAGTCGATGTGATAGTCGGCACCCCGGGGCGGCTGCTCGACCTGGCGGGCCAGAAGAAGCTCGACCTCTCGCATGTGCGCGGGCTCGTCCTCGACGAGGCCGACGAGATGCTCGACCTGGGCTTCCTGCCCGACGTCGAGCGGATCATCCAGCTGCTGCCCGCCAAGCGCCAGACGATGCTGTTCTCGGCGACCATGCCGGGCGCGGTCATCGGCCTCGCCCGCCGCTACATGTCGCAGCCCACGCACATCAGCGCGACCTCGCCGGACGACGCGGGCGCCACCGTCGCCAACACGACGCAGCGCGTCTACCGCGCGCACTCCATGGACAAGCCGGAGATGGTCGCGCGCATCCTCCAGGCCGAGGGCCGCGGACTCGCGATGATCTTCTGCCGTACGAAGCGCACGGCGGCCGACATCGCCGACCAGCTCGCCCAGCGCGGCTTCGCCTCCGGCGCGGTCCACGGCGACCTGGGCCAGGGCGCCCGCGAGCAGGCGCTGCGCGCCTTCCGCAACGGCAAGGTGGACGTGCTGGTCTGCACGGACGTCGCCGCGCGCGGCATCGACGTCGAGGGCGTGACGCACGTCATCAACTACCAGTCGCCCGAGGAGGAGAAGACCTACCTCCACCGCATCGGCCGCACGGGCCGGGCGGGCGCCTCCGGTACGGCGGTCACGCTGGTCGACTGGGACGACATCCCGCGCTGGCAGCTGATCAACAAGGCGCTCGACCTCGGTTTCCCGGACCCGCCGGAGACGTACTCCACCTCGCCGCACCTCTTCGAGGAGCTGAGCATCCCGGCCGGCACCAAGGGTGTCCTGCCGCGCGCCGAGCGCACCCGCGCCGGGCTCTCGGCCGAGCAGGTCGAGGACCTGGGCGAGACGGGCGGCCGAGGCCGCAAGTCCGCCGCCGCGCCCGCCCCGGCCGTACGGGAGGAGCGCCCCGCGCGCACCCCGCGCCAGCGTCGCCGCACCCGTGGCGGCGCCACGCTGGACGCGGCGGACACGGCGGTGACCGTGTCGGCCCCGGCGCCCGCGCCGGTGACCGAGCCCGAGCCGCAGTTCCAGACGGCCGTCCCGATGGACGTGCCGGACAGCGCGGAGCCGCGTACGCCGCGCCGCCGCAGGCGCACGCGTGCCGCCGCCGTGGTCGAGCTGCCGCAGACGGTCACGGAGCCCGCGTCGTCGGAGCCGGAGGCCGAGGCCGAGACCGCCAAGCCGCGCCGTCGCCGCACCCGCGCCGCGAAGCCCGCGGTCGAGCCGGCCGCGACCGCCACCGGGAGCCCGGTGGCCGAGGCCCCGGCCGAGGAGCCCAAGCCGCGCCGCCGCACCCGCGTCGCCAAGCCCAAGGCCGACGCGGTCGCCGCGCCGGAGACCGCGGGCGCCGAGGCGGAGGGTGCGGCCGCCAAGCCGCGCCGCCGTCGCACCCGCACGGCGACGACGGCGTCCGAGCAGGACTGACCGGCACCGCACCGCACGCCGATGGCCCGGCTCCCCCCGCACGGGGGCGCCGGGCCATCGGCGTACCCGGACACGGAGGCGCGAAGGACGCGGCCGGCGGCGTGTTGCGAGAGTCCCGCCCGGCCCACGACGCCTGGCACGCACGCTCGCCGCGTTGTCGGGATCACCCCCGTACACCCCTATGCGGACGCTCCCCCGCCGTGCGATGCACCGCATCTGACGCCGCGCGCTGAGCCACCAGGCATGACGGGACAGCCCTTAGCCTCGTCGTATGAGCAGGCCGCCTACCTTCACCCCGCCGCCCTGCGCGCGTGCGCGCACCCTCTCGACCCGCCGCGGGCGGTTCGCCGTGCTGGACGGGCGGCCCGACGGGGAGCCCCGGGGCACCGTGCTGATGCTGCCCGGTTTCACCGGGAGCAAGGAGGACTTCGTCGCGCTGCTGGAGCCGCTGGCCGCGGCGGGCTACCGCACGGTCGCCGTGGACGGGCGCGGGCAGTACGAGACGGACGGACCTGACACCGAAGATGCTTACGCGCAGGGCGAGTTGGCGGCCGATGTGCTGGCGCAGGCGGAGGCGCTGGACACCTCCGTGCAGCTGCTCGGGCACTCGCTCGGCGGGCAGATCGCCCGCGCCGCCGTGCTGGTCGACCGCGGTCCTTTCGACACGCTGACGCTGATGTCCTCGGGACCCGCGCGGGTCACGGAGACGCAGCGGGAGCGGGTGAGGCTGCTGAGCGACGCGCTCACGACGATGACGATGGAGCAGCTCTGGGAGGTCATGCGGTCGATGGACCCTCCGGAGGAGACCCCGGTCGACGGCGCCGGGCTGCGGACGCGCTGGCTGCGGACCCGGCCGGCCCAGCTGATCGCGACCGGCCGGCAGCTGAGCGGGGAGCCCGACCGGGTGGCCGAGCTGGCGGCCGTGCGGCGGCTGCCCATGCATGTGATCTCCGGCGAGCGGGACGACACCTGGCCGGTGCCGCTGCTCGACGCGATGGCCGAGCGGCTGGGAGCGCGCAGGACGGTGATCGCGGGGGCGCAGCACTCGCCCAACACCGACCGTCCGCGCGAGACGGCGGCGGCGCTGGCGGAGTTCTGGGACGCGCACGCCTCGTACGGGAGCGCGCCGCACTGAGAGGCACGGGAGGGGGCCGGGAGGAGGGCGGAGCCCGCGCGTCGGAAGGGCGCGGAGCCGCCTCCGGGCGTCGCATCCCCGCCGGCGCCGGCGGTCAGTACTGCGCCTGCAAGTGCTGCCAGAAGCCGTCCCGCAGCGACCGCCGCAGCACGGCATGGCCCCGTAGCGACCTCTGGAGCAGCTTCTCCGCCTCGATCAGCAGATCCTGGTCCACCGGGCCCGGCAGATACGGATGGCCCGGCAGCAGCTCCGCCATGGCCTCGCGCCCGCGCTCCGCCAGCCAGGTGGCGGCGATCTGCGCGCCGACGAACCGGACCTGGTCCCGGGAGGGCGGCGGCTCGCCCTCGTGCTCGTACGTGGTGACCGCGCGGCGGGTGACGTAGGGCCGGCAGAACTCCAGGTCGAAGGTGCGCTGGCTGTCGACCTCCCAGAGCAGCGGCTCCGCCTGGTTGCGGCCCTCGCCCGCCTCGATGCCCCACAGGTGCACCCGGGCCCCGTACCCCTGCGCCGCCTCGACGGCGGAGACCAGGTCCTCGTCGCCGCCGACCAGTGCCGCGTCGCTGATGGCGCGGTGGCGGGCGAGCGACTCCAGGTCCGTGCGGATCAGCGAGTCGACGCCCTTCTGCTGGTTGTTGGCGTTCAGGTTGCCGAGCCTGACCTTGACGTCCGGCAGTTCGGCGATGGACTGCTGCTCCGTGGTGTGGATGCGCCGCCTGGCGCCGTCGTACCAGTAGACGCGGAGCAGTCTGCTGTCCGCGAAGATGATGCGGGCCTTGTCGATGAACGCCTCGATGAGCCCTTCGGCGTCCAGATCGAAGGCGCGCCGGTCCTCGGTGCCCGCTACAAGCAACCCGGCGGCAGCATAGACGTAACCGGCGTCGACGAAGATGGCATGCGTGGACGGCGTCTTGGCGACCTCGGCGAGCATGCGCTGGAGCAGCTCGTTGGTCCGCTCCAGCCGAGCGCCGATCTCGGTGGCGTCCGGGACGCCGCGCGGGATGCCCACTGGGGTGTCCTCCGGGTGGATCTCTGCCTCGTTCATACGCGGTTCATTCTCCCGTGAGCCACACCCTACCCGCCAGTAGTTAGCCATCCAAAAAATTTCCTTAGTGTAGGGAATGTTTGCAGAGGGCAACCCGTTGCACATTGATGTAAGCAACGGAATTTTCCGTCATCCATAGTTCTCCACCAGGAGGATCAGGCGAAGGGAGAAGCCTTGCGCTTCGAAATCATGCGACTCGACGACGTCGACGGTTCAGCCGTAGACAGCACCGTCGTGGACGCCGCCTCCGTCAACCGGATCGTGCAGCAGGCCGCCGCGATGGGCCAGCGCATCTATATCCGTCCGGCCGAATCCTCGGCCTCATAACCACTTCTCCGCCGTTCATCACTGTTCACACGAGTGACGAAGCGCCCCTGTACGGATCACCCGTACGGGGGCGCTGCCCGCGTCAGGCGTTCTGAATCACCTGGGTCACGCCGTTGATGATCTGCTGCACGGCAATGGCCGAAAGCATCATCCCGGCGAGCCGGGTCACCAGCACCACACCGCCGTCCTTGATCACCCTGATGATCAGCAGCGAGTAGCGCATCGTCAGCCACAGCACGACATGCATGGCGCCGATCGCGGCCCAGACCGAGAGCTGCCCGGTGGCGCCGTCGGCGTGCTGGACGGCGAGGATGACGGAGACGATCGCGCCGGGCCCCGCCAGCAGCGGCATGCCCAGCGGTACGAGCGCCACGTTGACGTCCTTGGTCTGCTGCGGCTCGTCCGTCTTTCCCGTCAGCAGGTCCAGCGCGATGAGCAGCAGGAGCAGCCCTCCGGCGATCATCAGGGCCGGTACGGACACATGGAGATAGTTCAGGATCTGCTGGCCGAGCAGCCCGAAGACGGCGATGACGCCGAAGGCCACGGCCACCGCCTGCCAGGCCATGGCGCGCTGCACCTTGGCGGGCCGCCCGGAGGTGAGGGCGAGGAAGATCGGAGTGATCCCGGGTGGGTCCATGATCACAAAAAGGGTGAGAAAGAGGGATCCGAAAACGGCGAAGTCGAACACAGGTGAGGGCCTTGCGAGAAGTGAGCGGAAGGAACAAGGGGAAGAAAGGACCGGAGAACACCGGAGAGCAATGAGAACACCGGAGAGCAACGGGGACACGGCGGCGCGAAAGGAAGAGAGGACCCGGCGGGCGGGGCCGTTCGGGCCGGTGTCACGTTCCTCGCGCGGTATACGACGCGGAGGCGGCGACGGTCAGACGCGTCCGCCCGCGCCCGGCACCGGGAAGGCACCGGAGGCGCGCCGGGTGATCTCGCCGTAGATCTCCGGGTCGGTGGTGAAGGCGCCGAGCTGCACGGTCTTGCGGCTGCCGTGGTAGTCGCTGGAGCCGGTGGTCAGCAGTCCCAGGTCGGCGGCGACCGCGCGCAGCGCGGCGCGGGTGGGTCCGTCGTGGTCCATGTGGTCGACCTCTATGCCGTCGAGTCCGGCGGCGGCGAGCTTCGCGACGGCGGACTCGGGGACGACCTCGCCCCGCTTGACGGCCCGGGGGTGCGCGAGGACGGTGACCCCGCCGGCCGCCCTGACCAGGCGGATCGCCTCGACGGGGTCGAGTTCGTGCTTCTCGGCGTAGGCGCGCCCGCCGTCACCGAGCCACTCGGCGGTGAATGCGTCGGAGACGGTCTCGACGACACCGAGTTCGACGAGGGCGGTGGCGATGTGCGGGCGGCCGAGCGAGGCGTC
The DNA here is from genome assembly GCF_042900885.1 of Streptomyces sp. NPDC012835. Lineage (NCBI taxonomy): Bacteria > Bacillati > Actinomycetota > Actinomycetes > Kitasatosporales > Streptomycetaceae > Streptomyces > Streptomyces sp. NPDC012835. Next base: position 33,719 of record NZ_JBIBBW010000006.1, on the reverse strand, counting down.
GCCCGCGATGCGCGCCACCTGCTCCCAGGTGACCGGCACGCCCAGCTCCTGGAGCTTGCCGACCATGGCCCGCGCGCGCGGGACGCGGTCGTCGCGCACCAGCTCGCGCGCGGCCAGGAACTCCGGCTCGTCCGCGTCGAAGAGGTACGCGAGCATGTGCAGGCCGACGCCGTCGAGGCGGCAGGAGAGTTCGGCGCCCGTGACGAGGGTCAGGGGTTTGGCGGTGTCCTTCAGGCCGGCGAGCGCGGCGATGGCCTCGGCGTGACCGCGGGTCGAGTCGTGGTCGGTCAGGGCGACGACGTCGAGTCCGGCGCGCGCGGCGTTGCGGACCAGTTCGGCCGGGGTGTCCGTACCGTCCGAGGCCGTGGAGTGGGTGTGCAGATCGATGCGCACGACGCGGACTCCGGGGGCTCGGGGGCGGACTGGGGACGCCCAAGGATAACCGCCCCCTCACCCGCCGGTCCCCGCCGCCGCCCATCGTCGGGTGCGGGCCGGGCCGGTGGCCGTGGGCCCGGTCAGTGCAGCAGCCGGGGCGAGAGCGCCCCGACGGGCAGCAGCTCCACCTCCGGGCCCACGTCGCGGAGGTCGGTCAGGACGAGTTCGTCGTAGAGCAGCAGTCCTGACTGCTCGGGCCAGACGATCGCCCACAGCCACAGCCCCAGGGCCTCCCCGGCGAAGACCGCGCGGTCCTGCGGGGCCTCGGGGACGTGCCAGAGCGGGGTGGGGCGGCCGGCGGCGAGGAGTTTGGTCTGCGGTGGCTTGTCGGCGCAGATCGCGGGCCCAGGGTCGGGCCCCTCGATGCCCGCGTACCGCGCGCCCAGTCCCACTCCCAGCTCCTCGGCGACGAGCATCAGCTCCCCCGCCCCGCCGAGCGGTCCGGGGCCCGAGCAGGCGACGGCGGTGGCACGGCCGCCGCTGCGGTCGTCACCCGCGTACGCGACGCCGCTGAACAGCCAGCCGACGGGCAGCGGCCAGGGCATCCAGACGGGCACCCGGGCACGGTGCACCACCACTCCGAGTGCCTCGACGCTGGGCGGTATCACCGGTTGCAGCGGATGTACGACGCCGTGCGTGTCGCACTGCCAGGAGTCGGCGAAGAGACCGGGCGCCCTGAGCCGGCCACCGCACTTCGGGCAACTGGGTTGGCCCCTCATAGCGCCCAACGGTCCTCTTCGACCCGCGCCGCGTCAAGGACGATCACTCGTGCGTACCGGGCCGTGACACAGCGATGTGCGTGTACATTGCACTTATTAGCTTCCCTAACTTAATATGTGTCTATCGCATCGGCTTACGGAGAGAGAGGCGTCCCATGCGCGGTAGCGGAAGCGGAGCGGATCCGTTGGACGAGGGAGCGGGCGCCGGGGGCGGGGGCAGGGCCGGGGGCGGCGGGCTGCCGCGGCAGCCGAAGGCCGTCTGGGCGACGGCGGGCGCGTCCGTGGTGGCCTTCATGGGCATCGGGCTGGTGGATCCGATCCTGCCGTCCATCGCGAAGGGACTCGACGCCACCGCGAGCCAGGTCTCGCTCCTGTTCACCTCGTACTTCCTCATCACCGCCGTCGCCATGCTCCTGACCGGCTGGGTCTCCAGCCGGATCGGCGGACGCAAGACCCTGCTGCTCGGCCTGGCGCTCGTCGTCGTCTTCGCCGCGCTGTCCGGCACGTCGTCGTCGGTGGGCGAGCTGGTCGGCTTCCGGGCCGGCTGGGGACTGGGCAACGCCCTCTTCGTCTCGACGGCGCTCGCCGTCATCGTGGGCGCGGCGGCCGGGGGCAGCGCCACGGCGATCCTGCTGTACGAGTCGGCGCTCGGCCTCGGCATGGCCTGCGGGCCGCTGCTCGGGGCGGTGCTCGGCAACGCGAGCTGGCGCTATCCGTTCTTCGGCACGGCGGCCCTGATGGCGATCGGCTTCGTCTGCATCACCGCGTTCCTCAAGGAGCAGCCGCGGCCCGCCCGCAAGACCTCACTGCTGGATCCGCTCAGGGCGCTCGGCCACGGCGGTCTCGCCTCGGCCGCCGCCTCCGCGTTCTTCTACAACTACGCGTTCTTCACCGTGCTGGCCTTCACCCCCTTCGTACTGAACATGACGCCCTACCGGTCGGGTGCCGTCTTCTTCGCCTGGGGTCTGCTGCTCGCGGCCTTCTCCGTCCTGGTCGCGCCGAGGCTCCAGGCGCGTTTCGGCTCCCTCAAGGTGCTGGGCGGCTCGCTGCTCCTGCTCGCCGTCGACCTGCTGCTCATCGGGTACGGGAGCCACGGCGCGGCCGTCGCCGGCACGATCGCCTCCGGTGCGTTCATCGGCCTGAACAACACGGTCTTCACCGAACTGGCGCTCGGTGTCTCGGACGCGCCCCGCCCGGTGGCGAGCGCGGGCTACAACTTCGTCCGGTGGTTCGCCGCCGCGGCGGCGCCCTTCCTGGCCCCGAAGATCGAGGAGTGGACCGATGTCCACATCCCGTTCGTGGTGGCCGCGGGCGCGGCGGTCGTGGGCGCGGGCATCGTCGGTCTCAGGCGCGGTGCGCTGAGCCACGAGGCGGCGCGGCTGCGGCCGGTCCACCGGACCGAGGACAGCGTCTCCGTCTTCGCGGACTGACGGCCCGGGTGCCCCGGCCGGAACGGCGGGCCGCCGCCCTTCCGGCCGTCGTCGCCGCCCCGTTCAGTCCAGCGCCACCGAACGGCGCAACGGGTCGCGCAGATCCGTGCCGTGCGCGAGCCAGCGCTCCTCCAGCTCCCGCGCCCCGCGGACCCGCTTCCACGCGGCCTCGTTGGGCGTCATCGGCAGCAGCGGCAGGAACCGTACGGGCTCCAGCGGCGCCGCCAGCTCCAGGTCCGCCACCAGCCCGCCCGGCTCCCCCACCAGCACGGAGCTGAACGGCGCCCCCGGCCACAGGGGTTCACCCAGGTCGAGCGAGCTGCCCGGCGCCACGATCACTCCCTCGACCTGCGGAGAGGCGGCCAGGACCGCCAGGGGGCGCAGCACCTGGTCGGTGCCGGCCGCTCCGGCGCGTACGGAGAGGATCAGTTCGGCCCTGGGGCCCCGCTCCGCGTCGGCCAGGAGCGCCGACGGATCGGTCATGGGCCGGCCCGACATCCCCAGCGTGGCGTAGCGCACCACGTCCGTGCCGCCCTCCGTGTCCCGGAACCGCAGGACCTCGTAGCGGTCCGTGCCCAGGAAGGTCACCGCGGCACGCGCGTCCGGCTCGCCGAGGGCGGTACGGAGCCGGGCCTCGGTCAGCGCGAGAATTTCTTCCATCCGGGGAGCATAGATCGCTTGCGCTCGGGGCATGGGTACCGTTTGGCCCTCGGCTGGCTGATAGTCTTGGCCGCTGGTCGGGACAGCACGCCGAAGCGTCGCTCTCCAGTCCCGACGCACGACATCCCCCACGGGGGACCGGCCGGAGGAGGTGGGGCTGCGGTGGATCGAAGTCATCCGGCCAGTACCAGCCGCTCTTCCGCCCGCACCGCGTCCAGGTGATCCGACGCCCCGCCCGGTCAGGGCAGACGGCCTCTCGCACGACGGAAGAGCACATCTCCACCGCCGGTGTTTTTGCCTGTCTGTAGCGAACAGCCGTCACCGCGTGGACCCGCGGTGCCGCCCGCTTTGCGGACGTTGCGTATCACGTCCCCATTCCGGGCTGTGCCACGCGCCCCGCCGACGGCCTCTCCGTGAAGGAGCCCGCCATGTCGATGATTCGTGACCTTCGCGCAGCGGTCAGCCCGTCCCTGCGCAAGAACCGCTCCGCGCACAGCAAGTACGACACGTACGACGCCACCCGTGACCCGTCCGCGTCGAGCGCGGTCGTGGACTGCGCCGTCTACCGCCAGGGCCGCCGGGTGATGAGCGCCCCCTGTGTCACCCCGCACGAGGCGATGCTGCGGGTCCGCGAGAGCGGGGGCTTCGCCTGGATCGGTCTGCACGAGCCGACCGAGGAGGAGTTCGCCGGTATCGCGGCCGAGTTCGGACTGCACCCGCTGGCCGTCGAGGACGCGGTGCACGCGCACCAGCGGCCCAAGCTGGAGCGGTACGACGACACGCTGTTCACCGTCTTCAAGACCATCCACTACGTCGAGCACACCAAGCTGACCGCGACGAGCGAGGTGGTCGAGACCGGTGAGGTGATGTGCTTCACCGGCCGGGACTTCGTCATCACCGTCCGGCACGGCGGCAGGGGCTCGCTGCGCAATCTCCGCCACCGGCTGGAGGGCGACGCGGAGTTGCTGGCCAAGGGCCCATCGGCCGTGCTGCACTCCATCGCCGACCATGTGGTGGACGGGTACATCGCGGTGGCCGGGGCCGTGCAGGACGACATCGACGAGGTCGAGATCGATGTGTTCTCCGAGCCGGCCAAGGGCAGCACCCGTGGCTCGGACGCGGGCCGGATCTACCAGCTCAAGCGCGAGGTGCTGGAGTTCAAGCGGGCGGTCTCCCCGCTGCTGCGGCCGATGCAGCTGCTGAGCGAACGGCCGATGCGGCTGATCGACCCGGACATCCAGAAGTACTTCCGCGATGTCGCGGACCATCTGGCCCGGGTGCACGAGCAGGTCATCGGCTTCGACGAGCTGCTGAACTCGATCCTCCAGGCCAATCTGGCCCAGGCGACCGTCGCGCAGAACGAGGACATGCGCAAGATCACCTCCTGGGCCGCGATCATCGCCGTGCCGACGGCGGTCTGCGGGATCTACGGCATGAACTTCGAACACATGCCGGAGCTGGAGTGGAAGTACGGCTATCCGCTGGTCCTGGGCGCGATCGGCACGATCTGTCTGGCCATCCACCGCATGCTCAAGCGCAACGGCTGGCTCTGAGGACAGGGGCGGGGGCACCGGCCCGGAGGCCGGCACCCCCGCCCCTGTCGTCGCGACCCGCCGCCACTCGCCGGACGGACCGTCATGGTCCGTCCGGCGTCGTGCTTCACATGGCGGTGGCCGTCGGTCAGTTCAGGGCGCGGAAGCCCGTCATCCCCGTACCGACGCCGACGCCGCTGCCCTTGATGTCCGGGTAGTACAGCAGGTCGCCGGCCGGGTTGGTGGACCAGACGCCCGGCTTGCCGTCGCCCTGGACATCGGGCACGGCGGTCAGCAGCGGACGGTTGGCGGCGGTCCAGCCGGTCCCGATCTGGGTACGGTCCGGGCCCGAGCCGAGCCCCTGGCCGCCGGTGCCCGTACCGGTGTAGCGGTACAGCTCGCCGGTGCTCTTCTTGCGGGCGACGAGGTCGACATGGCCGTTGCCGGTGGTGTCACCGGGCGCCACCAGGTCGTACTGCGACCAGCTGCCGTTGCCGATGAGCACCGGGGGCTGCTCGATGAAGTCGTCCAGGTAGATGTAGTCGTCGAGGTAGCCGGAGACCGAACCGAAGTACAGCCAGAGCTGGTCGCCCTGCTTGACCAGCAGGTCCGGATAGCCGGGGCGGTCGTCCTCGCCGATCACGCCGTCGCCGTCGAGGTCGAGCGGTCCGTCCACGTCACCGATCGCGAGAATCTGGTCGGCGCCCTGCCAGTGGTCGTTCTCCTCGTCCCAGACGCGCAGTTCACGCCGGTCGGAGTAGTCGGCGCCGCCCGCGCCGTCGTTCGGGTGCACCCACAGCCGGTCGCGGTCGACGGCCGGGTCGTTGGCCATGGCGATCAGGTCCTCGTAGCCGTCCTCGGTCCAGTCGCCCCGCCGGGTGGTCTTCTGGTCCTTGTAGCGGCCCGCGTCCGACGCGGGCTCGGCCGCCTTGGTGACCTTGCCCGTACCGTCGCCGAAGTAGCGCTGGAGCGTGCCCGCCGCGTCGACCGCCCACAGGTCGGGGTGGCCGTCGCCGTTGAGGTCGCCGGCCTTGTCGGCGACCGCGGCGCCGTTCGCGTAGAAGAGGTACGTACGGATGTCGGAGCGGTTGCCCGCCTGGTCGAGTCCGCGTACGTACAGCTGCTGCGCGCCGGCCTTCGTCGGGGTCAGTTCGATGGCCACCGAGCCGCCCACGGCCGCGGGGGCGCGTGTCTTGACGGCGGCGTCGATGGTGGACCAGTACTCGTACGACGCGATGTTCTTCGCCTCGCCGGGACCGACGGTGAAGGTGCCCTTCGTGCGGACCGGGCTGGTGTCGACCGGCCAGCCGGCGTCACCGTTGGGGAACTGCTCGGAGGTGACGCTCGGCGGGGTGCTCGGCCGGTCGGGCATGTAGACGAACCGGCAGCCGGCCGCGCCCAGGGCCGGGTTCCAGGCGCTGGTGAGCGAGCCGTCGTCCGCCTGGACCTTCCAGGAGAAGTTGGCGTTGGCGGTGGCGAGATGGGCCTTGAGCGTCGCCTTGGGGACGGTGAGCCTGGCGACGGTGCCGGAGGTGACGGAGACGGTCTTGTTGACGATCAGCACCCCGTTCGGATCGTCGTTGGGGTGGTGGCCGGTCGCCCACAGATGGAACTTGACGTTGACCTTGCCGCCGTCGGGGTCGACGGCCTTCGCCGTCAGCTGGACGTCCGTGTCACCGATCAGCCCGTACGGGGCGGTGTTGCCGCAGCCAGCCGAGTTCTTCGTGCTGGGGACGGTGTCCAGGTCGGAGGGGGTGTTCGGCGGGGTGTTGTACTCGGTGGAGAGCACGGCCGTCGAGGCGTCGAACTTCTTCCAGCCGTAGGTGTCCGACTCGTTGGCCTTGAGGCCGAGGGTCATGGTGGCCCACTTGGAGGCGCCCGCCTTGACGGCGTTGCCCTTGACGTCGAACTCCAGGTTGCCCGCCGGGCAGCCGCTCGACCAGCCCTTGGCGTCGTTCACCGTGGTGAGCGCGGTCGATGTCCAGGTGGGCTGCTTGGACCAGGTGGTGGCGGAGCTGATGGGGTTGGTGGCGTACAGCTCCACCGGCTTCTTCGTGCAGGACCAGGAGTGGGTGTTCTTGATCCGGAAGGTGGATTTGGTGATGGTCTTGCCGGCCAGGTTCCTGGTGTCCATGGTGAACAGTGAGCGCCAGGTGCCACCGGTGTCCGACTCGTAGCCGACGCGGGCCACGTTGTCCGACTTGTTCCAGTAGCTGGTGCTGGGGTACTTCTTCGCGACCGAGGTCCAGTTGTTGCGCCCGCCCGAGACGTACGGGTCGATGTGGACCGGGTAGACCGTGTCGGCGGCGGTGAGCAGGTCCTGGTCGGGGGTCAGCTTCAGCGCGCCGTCCTCGACGACCGCGGGCAGCGCCGACTCCTTGGCGCCGACCGCCGCCACGAAGCCCTCCTCCTCGATCCCGGACGGGGCGACGGTGCCCGGCGCGGCGAGCGCGGCGGCGACCGAGCCGAGGCTGCGGGGCGTCGCGCCGTCGGCGGCGACGCCGGAGCTGTCCCACATCACCGGGGTCGGGGCGGCGAAGACGTTCTGTCCCGCCGGGTTGACGGCGGTCAGGTTGCCGGCGTCGTCCGTGCGCGCGGTGACGCCGTCGGTCTCCATGGGGAACGTGAGCCGCTCCAGCCGGGGATCGGCCGCCGCCGCGCGGTTCTTGACGACCAGCAGCTGCTGGAATCCGTTGACGCTCGCGCGGAGCTTGAGGTCGACGCCGGGGAAGACCTCGGGGTAGGTGGCGGTGTCGCCGTCGAGTTCGGGCGCGGGCAGCGCGCCCTGCCAGTCCAGCGACAGGCTGCGGCCGTCGCGCTCGATGGTGGCCATCGGGGCGTCCCCGCCGCCGGAGAACTCCAGCCCCACGGAGGTCGCGCGCGGCCGTACGGCACCGTCCGCGCCGCGTACCAGCGTGGAGTCGGCCGTCACCAGCCGGCCTTCCTTGCGGACCCGGACCGGGACGACATGGGTCTCGGTGGTGAAGGTGCCCGAGGGGTTGGCGTAGGTGGTGGAGTACTCGCTCCGTTCCGCCACCACCTCGACCGGCTCTCCGCTCTCGGCCGCGCGGGTCAGGGCGCGTGCCGCCGCCGTCCGCTCGGCGCCGGTGACCGGTTCGTCCGCCGCGGCGGGCCCTGCCGCCGCCGGCAGCGCGGCGCCCGCGAGAGCGGCGACCAGGGCGCCGGTCATCAGCGGGCGCAGCCCGGATCTGCGCTTGCGCGGCAGTGGTTGCTGTCTCAAGACGTTTTCCTCCCCGAAGCCTCGGCGGCACGCCCGCGGAGCGGCGGAGCGCCGAAGCCCAAAAAACTTTTTGTGAATGAACAGTGATGGCGAACGAAAGGAGAGTAAATCGCACTCCAGGGATGAATTAATCCCGCATTTCGCACTGAACCTGACATTCCGCTTGTGCATATCGCAGTGGAAGCGATCAACTTTGTCCTTTTAGGGAGGCTTTACGTGATCCTTACGTACGTATTCTTCACAAGCGGTTATCACTTCAGCACTAGGGGGCATCCATGACCGACCCTTCGGGCCGCGCCGCTCGCAGCGCGCGCCGAACGAAACACACCCGCCGAAGAAGGTGGGCGAGAGTCACTTCCGTCGTCACCGCCTCCGTCCTCCTCGGCGGATTCCTGAGCGCCGAGACCGCGTTCGCGGTCAGCGGTCTCTCCCTGCCGAAGCTGGACACCACCAAGCCGGTGCCGGTCACCCCGGTGGAGGCGGCGAAGCCCGGCGGACGCGACGACGCCGCTCGGGACTCCCGCAAGGGCGTACCGGCCGTCAGCTGGCCCGCGCCCGGTACGGCCGAGGTCGAACTCCCGGACGGCCGGGGCGCGGTGAAGCGGGCCGGCAAGCTGCCCGTACGGATCGGGCAGGCCGGTGCGGCGAAGAAGACCGGCGCGAACCGCAAGGCGGACCGGACCGCGCCCCCCGGGCGCGCGCAGGTCCAGATACTCGACCGGAAGACGGCCGACAGGCTCGGGGTCGACGGCGTCCTTCTCGCCGTGCGCGCGGCGGAGGGCGGGCACGACGCGAAGGTACGCCTCTCCCTCGACTACTCCGGGTTCGAGCACGCCTACGGCGCCGGCTGGGCGTCGCGGCTCACCCTCGTACAACTCCCGGACTGCGCACTGGACTCGCCCGGCGCCGGGAAGTGCTCCGCGTCGGCGCCGCTCAGCACGGACAACGACTCCGGGGCGAAGACGCTGACCGCGGACGTCCCGGTCGACGCGGCCTCGGACGGCCCGGCCGTGGACGGTGGAGCGCCGGTACGGAAGGCGCCGAGCGGCGCGCGTTCCGCCACCGGTCTGACCGCCGCCTCCGGGGTGACCCTGCTCGCCGTGTCCGCCGCCCCGTCCGGTTCGTCCGGCGACTACAAGGCGACACCGCTGAGCCCGTCGGGCAACTGGGTGGCCGGTGACTCCTCCGGCAACTTCGGCTGGGGCTACGAGATCCAGACCCCGGACGTCCCCGGCGGCCTGGAGCCCGAGCTGTCGCTCGGCTACTCCTCCCAGTCGCTCGACGGCCGTACGGCGGCCACCAACAACCAGGCCAACGCCGTCGGCGACGGCTGGGCGCTGACCGAGAACTACATCGAGCGCCGCTACGTGTCGTGCAACGACGACATGACCGGCGGCAACAACAAGGCCAAGAACGGCGACCTGTGCTACGGCACCGAGAACGCCACCATGTCGCTCGACGGCCAGTCCCACGAGCTGGTGCGGGACGACAAGACCGGCGTCTGGAAGCTCAAGGACGACGACGGCACCCGCGTCGAGCTGCTGACCGACACCGCGCTCGGCAACGGTGACAACGACGGCGAGCACTGGCGGATCACCACCACCGACGGGACCCGCTACACCTTCGGCCACAACCGGCTGCCCGGCTGGTCGTCCGGCAAGGAGGAGACCAACTCCACCTGGACCGTGCCGGTGTACGGCAACCAGAGCGGCGAGCCCTGCTACAAGAGCGCCTTCGCCGACTCGTACTGCCAGCAGGCGTGGCGCTGGAACCTCGACTACGTGGTCGACACCAACGACAACGCCACCGCGTACTACTACAAGGCCGAGAAGAACCGTTACGGCCGTAACGTCTCGGCCACCACCGGTCTCGGCACCCCCACCGAGTACACCCGGGGCGGCTACCTCGACCGGATCGAGTACGGACTGCGCTCCGACAACCTGTACACCGCCAACGCGGCCGCAGCGAAGGTCGAGTACACGGTCGCCGAACGCTGCCTGCCCGACTCCTCGTTCGACTGCGCCCCGGCGAAGATGACCACGGCCAACGCCAAGCGCTGGCCCGATGTCCCGGTCGACCAGGACTGCAAGGCGGGCGAGACCTGCAAGGACAGGATCGCGCCCACCTTCTGGACCACCAAGCGGCTGACGAAGATCACCACGAAGGTGCTCGACGGTTCCGGCTACCGGCCCGTCGACTCCTGGGACTTCCGCCACCAGTTGCCCGACCCCGGCGACGGCTCCCCCGCCACCCTGTGGCTGGCCGGCATCACCCGTACCGGACACACCGGTGACACCGCCGAGTCGCTGCCCGAGATCACCTTCAAGGGCACCCAGCTGGCCAACCGCGTCGACACCACAGGCGACGGCATCCCGCCGCTGGTCCGCTACCGCGTCAACCAGATCAACAGCGAGACCGGCGGATCCATCGGCGTCACCTACTCCGCCGCCGACTGCAAGCCGGGCGACCTGCCCACCGAGGCGAGCAACACCAGGCGCTGCTACCCGGTCTACTGGTCCTCGGCGGACTCTCCCGCCGCCGACTACAAGCCGGTGAAGGACTGGTTCCACAAGTACGTCGTCACTCAGGTCCTGGAGAACGACCTGGTCGGCGGCTCCCCGACCGAGCAGACCGACTACACGTACGTGGGCGGCGCGGCCTGGGCCAAGAGCGAGGACGAGTTCACCAAGGCCGAGCACCGCACGTACAGCGACTACCGGGGGTACGGCGAGGTCCGCACCCAGAACGGCAACGGCACCGACGGCCCGAAGCAGGACAGCCGCACCCGCTACTTCCGCGGGGTCGCGGGCGCGAAGGTCGCCGACTTCGAGGGCAACGAGGTCGCCGACCACGCGTCCTTCCAGGCCATGGTGCGCTCGGAGATCGTCTACAACGGCTCCGAGGTGGTCTCCGAGGAGACCTCCACCCCGTGGCGCTCCGCCGTCACGGCCACCCGCGCCCGTACCGGACTGCCGGCCCTGGAGGCCGATATGACGGACGTCCAGGCGGAGACCACCAGGTCGCCCGCCAAGGGCGGCGGCTGGCAGCGCACGAAGACGGAGCGGACCTTCGACGCGTACGGCATGGTCGCCACCGAGACGGACCACGGCGACACGTCGAAGACCGGCGACGAGACCTGCGACACCACCACCTACGCCCGGAACACGGCGGCCAACATCCTGGATCTGGAGGCCACCGAGAAGACCACGGCGGGCACCTGCGCCGCGCCGGGTGAGCTGATCGCGGAGAACCGCAGCTACTACGACGGCTCCACGGTGCTGGGCGCCGCCCCGACGAAGGGCAACAACACCCGGGAGGACGAGAACAACGCGGAGGGGACGGGTTTCTTCACCACCTCGCTGACCACGTACGACGCCTACGGTCGCGCGCTGGAGGTGACGGACTCGCAGGGCCGCGCCATGACCACGAAGTACGTCCCGCCGACGGGCACGCCGACGAGCATGGTCGTCACGAACCCGCTCGGCCACACGCGGACCACCGAGATCGACCCGCTGCGCGGGGTGCCCACCGCCGAGGTGGACGCCAACGGCAAGCGGTCCGAGCTGGGCTACGACGGGCTCGGCCGGCTGACCGGGGTCTGGGAGCCCGGCCGTACCAAGGCCAAATTCCCCGACCACCCCAACGCCTCCTACGCGTACCGGATCTCGACCACCGACACCCCCGTCGTCACCACCCGTGAACTGCGCGGGGACGGCTCCACCGAGACGAGTTACGAGATCTACGACGGTCTGCTGCGCGAGCGCCAGACCCAGGTGCCCTCGCTCAGCGGCTCCGGCCGGGTGCTGACCGAGACGCTGTACGACTCGCGCGGTCTGGAGTGGAAGTCGTACGACGACTACCACGCCACCGGGTCACCCGAACCGAAACTGGTGGCCGCCGACGACACCAAGGCCCCGGCCGCGGTCCGTACGGTGTACGACGCGGCTGGGCGGCCCACCGAAGCCGTCGCCATGAAGTTCGGCACGGAGACGCGCCGGACGAAGACGGTGTACGACGGCAACCACACCACCCTGATCCCGCCGAAGGGCGGTATGGCCAGCACCACGGTCACGGACGCGCAGGACCGGCCGGTCGAGGTCATCGAATACACCAACGAGGCACGCACCACCTCGCAGACCGTCAAGTACGGCTACGACAAGCGGGGGCTGCTGGAGAAGGTCACCGACCCGGCCGGCAATGTGCGCGCGTTCAGCTATGACGCACGCGGCAGGGAGACTCTCAGCGACGACCCGGACAGCGGCACGCTGCGCACCACCTACGACTCGCTCGACCGGGCGCTGACCACGACGGACGCCCGCGGGGTGACCCTGAAGGTCGCCTACGACGAGCTGGGCCGCAGGACCTCGCTGAGCCAGGGCGACAAGGTCCTGTCCGAGTGGAAGTACGACACGGTCGCCAAGGGCGAGATCAGCGAGTCCCTTCGGTACGTGGACGGCAACGCCTACGTACAGAGGATCACCGGTTACACGGACGATTACCAGCCGACCAAGGTGGAGGTCACCGTCCCGGAGTCGGAGGGCGCCCTCGCGGGCACCTACTCCGTGGGGTACGCCTACGACGCGCTGACCGGCCTGCCGACGGCCCTCAACCAGCCCGTGCTCGGTGATGTGCCGGCCGAACGGGTGGTCACCCGCTACGGCGGGGACGACCAGCCGCAGGGGCTGACCGCGGGCAGCCGCGTGCTGGTCAACTCCACGGCGTACGACCCCTTCGGGCGTCCGCTGCGCACCGAGTACAACGACGCGGCCCGGCGGCTGTACCGGTCCGTCTCGTACGACGAGCACACCGGCGAGCTGCTGCGGACCACCACGGACCGCACGTTGGCGCCGAGCCGGGTGGACGACACCACCTATGACTACGACCCGGCGGGCAATGTCACCCGGATCACCACGGTCACCGGCCAGGACACGACGCGGCAGACCGACACCCAGTGCTTCACCAACGACGCGCTCCAGCGTCTGACCGAGGCGTGGACGTCGAAGGACTCCTGCGACGTGGCGCCGTCCCCGTCGAACGTCGGAGGCCCCAAGCCGTACTGGCTGACGTACAGCTATGACGCGCTGGGCAACCGCACCAAGGAGGTCCGCCACGACGTGGGCACGGACGGGGCGGCGGGCAACAGCGCGCTGAACTCGGTCCGTTCGTACGAGTACGCGAAGCCCGGCGGCGCCAAGCCGGCCGCGCTCACCTCGGTGAGCACGGAGCGGGACGGGGTCGCGAGCGTCACGGGCTCATTCGCCTACGACGCGGCGGGCAACACCACGACGCGCAATACGGACGGCCGGGACCAGACCCTGGTCTGGGACGCGGAGAACCAGCTCGCGAAGGTCGAGGAGCCGGGCAGGACCACCGTCGAGTACACGTACGACGCCGACGGCGGCCGGATGCTGCGCAAGGACCTCACGGGGACGACGCTGTATCTGCCGGGCGGCAACGAACTGCTGCTGCGGCCGGACGGCAAGAAGACCGGAACGCGCTACTACGAGCTGGACGGCGAGACGGTCGCCGCGCGGACGGGCGGCGCGGTCCAGTTCCTCTTCGACGACCACCACGGCACCGCGTCCACCGCGATCGACGCGGCCACCCAGGAGGTGCAGCACCGGACGCTCGCCCCCTTCGGCGAGGAGCGCGGTTCGCCGTCGGCGACACCCGCGCTCTGGCCGGGTGGTGACCAGGGCTTCGTCGGCGGGACGGTCGACAGCACGGGGCTGACCCAGTTGGGCGCCCGTGCCTACGATCCGAAGCTCGGCCGGTTCCTGAGCGTGGACCCGATGTCCGACCTCGGTGAATCGCAGCGCATGAACGCGTACGCGTACGCCAACAACAACCCGGTCAGCTTCTCCGACCCCGACGGCCTCTTCTGGGGAAAGCTCAAGAAAGCAGTCACCAAGAAGGCCAAGAGCCTCTACAAGAAGATCAGCAAGAACAAAAAAGTGGTTGCGCTCAAGAAAGCGACGAAGAAGCTCGTCAAAAAGGTCCGCCATGTGGTGAAGCACACCAAGAAATTGGTGAAGAGAGCCAAGAAGGTCATCTCCCGGCAGAAGAACAAGCTGGTCAAATCGACGCGTGCCGCGGTGAAGAAATACAAGGCGAGAGCACAGCGGTATTACCACAAGAAGAAGCGGCAGACCACGACGTGGCTGAAATCCACGGGCAAGAAGGCCGCCTCTGTCTACAAGTCGGCGAAGAAATCCACCTCGAACGGACTGAAGGCAGCCTCGAAACAGGTCACCCTGAACAGAGCGGCCAAGGTACTGGGGCATGTGAGTACCTTCACCGGCACAGCCGGCGGGATCATGGCGATGGTCCCGGGTCTTCAAGGAGCCGCCGCGGTGATGGGCGCGATCTCGGCGGGTACCGGCCTGGCTTCCGCGGGCGCCTACGCCCTTGACGGCAACAAGTCGGCGGCCGTCAGCCAGCTCGCCGGCACCGCTGCCGCCGTCATGCTCGGCGGAGCCGGTTCCGCCGCCAGGCTCGTCCGGGGCAGCGGTGCTGTGGCCCGGGGATCCCGGGCCGCGCTCAGCGACGGACTCGCGGGTGTGGGCGGCAAGCTGATGGCGTCGGGCGGCAAGCTGGAGAAGGGGGTGGGGAGGGCGTCGATCGGCCTCCACACCGCCGCGGCCAACACCGGGGGCCTGATCGGCCTTTACTCTGACGCCAGGAGTCTTGCGACACGCTGATCCGGCAGCGGGCCGGGGAAGGGGCGAAGGCCCCTTCCCCGGCCCGCATCACCACCACCGCACCGTCCCGCCCTCCAAAGGGAGTTCCATGCTCGACATCCCTCGCGAGATCGTCTTTCTCGTCTTCACCCTCGGCATAGCCGTCTTCGCTCTCTCCTACATCTCGTTGACCGTCACCTGGGGTCAGCGGTCCCCGCTTCTGTGGATGCTCATCCCGCTCGTGGGCGGTATCGGGATCGGTCTCGGCAAAGGCGAGTCGATCGACGTGCTCCTCTTCAGCCTGGGCGGCTTCTTCCTGATGCTCCCGTTCCTTCTTCTCCTGCCACGGGGAAAGAGGAAAGAACTCAACCGGCGTGAAGCGGCCGGGGAGAAGGTCGACTGGCAGGAGGCGGCGCCGCCGACATGGGCGGTCCTCGTCTTCGCCGGAGTCGCCTGCCTCTGGGCGGTCTTCTCCTTCATCGCGACCGGAGGATGAACTCCAGCCCCTCGGACGGAGCCATGCAGCTTTCCTCGATACCCCTGGTAGTCATGATCATCGCGGTGGCTCTCGCCATCGGCGTCTTCCTCCGCGCGTGGTTGCCGCTGATGAACACCAAGGAACAGCAGGTGAAGATCGGAGTGGCCGCCGCGCTGGGCCTCGTCGCGATCAACACGGCCGGGGTGCTGAAGTTCGGCTGGCCGCTCAGAACCGCGCTCGCCTACTACCTCGTCGTCATCGTGTCGTTCGCGATCGGCACGCTCGGCCACGCCAAGTCGATCAGAGCCGTCGCGAGCCGCGAGGCCACCGAGGGCCCCAGCAAAGAGAATCAGATGCCCGGCCTGATGATGATCCAGCTGTTCGGCGTGATGGCGGCGCTCTTCGTGCTCGGTGGAAAGCTGTTCAGCGACTTCTGAATCAAGATGTGAGCGGGGGCCCGGGTGGCCCGCGAGGGCGAGCGGGCGGGTGACCGCTCCCCGGCCGCTGGATAGGCTGCGGGCATGACACCACCACAGCTCGGCCCGGCGCTCGTCGAGGAGGCCACCAAGAAGTCCGGCCTCGTGTGGGTCAGGGGCTCCGGTCCCGACCGCGCGCTGTGGCACGTCTGGCACGAGGGCGCTGCGCTGCTGGTCGGGGACGGTCCCGGTGAGCAGCCGCTGCCGGGGCTGGTGGCCGGTGCCACCGCCGAGGTGACCGTACGCAGCAAGGACAAGGGCGGGCGACTGGTGGCCTGGACCGCCGCCGTCGTGGAGCTGGCCCCGCACTCGCCGGAGTGGGAGGCGGCCGTGGCCGAGCTGAAGGGCAAGCGGCTCAACGCGCCGGACGCGGAGGTCATGACGGAGCGCTGGGCCCGGGAGTGCCGGGTGCTGCGGCTGGTGCCCGAGGACTCGACCACCGAACTGCCGGCCGACTCGCTGGCGGCCACCCCGCTGCCGACGCCCGCCACGACCCGTGAGCCCGTACCCGCCTCCCTGGGCCGGCTGCTCCTCAAGCGCGCGAAGAAGGCCCCGAAGAAGGGGCGGGAGAGCTGACGGCCAGACAAGGACCGGCCTCCGTCCGACAGGCTCTATTCGCCGGTCTTGGGCAGCTGCTTGCCGTAGTCGACGGTCTGGCCCTTGGACGGGGCCGCCAGTTCGAAGTCCTTGCCCCAGTCGGCGAGGGTCAGCGTCCCCGCGTTGCCCGCGCGCTCCAGCCGTACCGGGTACGGCGTGCCCTCCAGCGAGATGTCCAGCGTGCCGCCGTCGCCCGCGCTCCCGCTGATCTTGACGGTCCGCACGCCACCGATCCGGTCGCGGGCTCCCTTGTTCAACTCGCCGTGCAGGGTGAGGATTCCGCCGAGCAGTACCTTCATGTCCGTGAAAACGGTCAGCTGCTTGTACGCCGGGTCCTCCTGGGGCACCTTCACATATTTGTCCCCGAGCTTTCCCGCCGCCTCGGAGTCCGAGGCGCCGGGCGTCGCGGTCGCCTTGCCGTCCGAGTCGTCCGCGTGGCTCCAGAACCCCGCGTCGGCCTTCAGATACAGCGCGTCCTCGATCCGCAGCAGCTGGAAGGTGCTGTTCTTCGAGACGACGGAGCCGAGCGCGCCGTTCTCCTTGAGCCGCATGTTGAGCTTGTACGCCTCGCCGCCGCTGACCAGGGTGCCGGCGAGCCGCACCGCCCCCGCCGTGCCCGCCGCCGTCTGTGCCTTCTTCTCGATCTCGGCGGCGGAGAGCTTGCCGACCCCGTTCGTCCCCTCGTCGGGATCCTCGCCGCACGCCGTGAGCCCCGCGGCCAGTCCCAGGCAGAGCGCGAGGGGGAGGACGGCCCGACGGGCCCGGTCCGACGACGGGAGAACGGTCACAGCCGTACTGCCTCTCATACGCTGCTGGCGGTGGCAGACCGCAGCGTACCCGTGCCGGGGCGACCTCTCGACGTGGAGTACCGGGGGCGCCGCGCGGACGGAACCGTCACGGCGGGCCACACCGGTTCGGGCTAGCCTGAACCCGTAATCACGCTGGATACAAGGACAATCAACGACAAGGAGGCGCTCGGCGATGGCCGCAGTCACGCCCCGGGTCTTCGTCTCGCATCTGGTCGGCGTGCCGGTCTTCGACCCCACCGGCGACCAGATGGGCCGGGTCCGCGATCTCGTCGCGATGCTGCGGGTCACCGGCCGGCCGCCGAGGCTGCTCGGTCTGGTGGTGGAGATGCTGAGCCGGCGCCGGATCTTCCTGCCGATCACCCGGGTGACGGGTATCGAGTCGGGCCAGGTGATCACCACCGGTGTGCTGAACGTACGGCGCTTCGAGCAGCGGCCGACCGAGCGCCTCGTCCTCGGTGAGCTGCTCGACCGGCGGGTGCGGCTGGTGGAGACCGGCGAGGAGGTGACCGTGCTCGATGTCGCCATCCATCAGCTGCCGGCCCGCCGCGACTGGGAGATCGACAAGGTCTTCGTGGAACGCGGCAGGAAGGGCGGCGCGCTGCGCAGGCGCGGGGAGGCGCTGACCGTCGGCTGGTCGGCCGTCACCGGCTTCTCGCTGGAGGAGGAGGGGCAGGGCGCCGAGCGCCTGGTGGCCTCCTTCGAGCGGCTGCGCCCGGTCGATCTCGCCAATGTGCTGCACCATCTGACCCCCAAGCGCCGGGCCGAGGTGGCCGCCGCCCTGGACGACGACCGGCTCGCGGACGTCCTGGAGGAGCTGCCGGACGACGACCAGGTGGAGATCCTCGGCAAGCTCCAGGAGGAGCGCGCGGCCGACGTCCTGGAGGCGATGGACCCGGACGACGCGGCCGATCTCCTCTCCGAGCTGCCCGAGGCGGACAAGGAGCGGCTGCTGACGCTGATGCGCCCCGACGACGCGGCCGACGTGCGGCGGCTGATGTCGTACGAGGAGCGCACGGCCGGCGGTCTGATGACGACCGATCCCATCGTGCTGCGCCCCGACGCGACCGTGGCGGACGCGCTGGCCCGGGTGCGGCGCCAGGACCTCTCCCCGGCGCTCGCGGCCCAGGTCTATGTGTGCCGGCCGCCGGACGAGACGCCGACGGGCAAGTATCTGGGGACCGTGCACTTCCAGCGGCTCCTGCGGGACCCGCCGTACACGATGGTCAGCTCGATCGTGGACAGCGATCTGCCGCCGCTCGCGCCGGACACCCCGCTGTCCGCCGTCACCAGCCATCTCGCCGCGTACAACATGGTCGCGGCGCCGGTCGTCGACGAGACCGGGGCGCTGCTCGGCGCGGTCACGGTCGACGATGTCCTCGACCATCTGCTGCCGGACGACTGGCGCGAGACCGGTTACGCGGAGGGCGACGGGCCGGAAGAGGCGCATCGGACGGCGGCGGCGCACGGAACGGACGAGGCGGACGACGAGGCGGAAGAGGCGGACCGTGGTGTCTGAGCGTCCGGAGCGGGAGAGCGGCGGCCGGGAGCGCACGAGGGCCGGTTCGGGGGCGGGGGCGACGGCCCTGTCGCACGGCGGCCGGACACGGCTCGACCAGCCCCGGCCGCAGCGGCGCCGGATCCTGCCGGAGCTGCCCGAGTACGACCCCGAGGCGTTCGGGCGGCTCTCGGAGCGGGTCGCCCGCTTCCTGGGGACGGGCCGCTTCATCGTCTGGATGACGCTGGTCATCGTGGTCTGGCTGGGGTGGAACGTCCTCGCCCCCACCGAGCTGCGCTTCGACCCCTACCCCTTCATCTTCCTGACGCTGGTGCTCTCGCTCCAGGCGTCGTACGCCGCTCCGCTGATCCTGCTGGCGCAGAACCGCCAGGACGACCGGGACCGGGTCACGCACGAGCAGGAGCGCAAGCAGAACGAGCGGTCGATCGCGGACACCGAGTATCTGACCCGGGAGATCGCGGCGCTGCGGATGGGGCTGGGCGAGGTCGCCACGCGCGACTGGATCCGCTCCGAGCTCCAGGACCTGGTGCGCGAGACGGCCGAACGGCGGCCGGCGGACGGGCCGGGGACCGGTGGCGGGACGGGGCAGGGACGGGCGGAGAGCGACCGCTGAGGGGCCTTCGTCGGGGCGGCGCGGATCGCCGTACCATCTCCGTATGGCTACCGACACGTACGGAACCGCCGTCCCCGCGGAAGACGCGGTGCGCGATGCGCTGGCGACGGTGAACGACCCCGAGATCCACCGGCCGATCACCGACCTCGGCATGGTCAAATCGGTGGAGATCGGCGAAGACGGCGCGGTGGCCGTCACGGTCTATCTGACGGTGTCCGGCTGTCCGATGCGCGACACCATCACCCGGAACGTGACCGAGGCGGTCGCCGCCGTCGCCGGGGTGACCCGGGTCGATGTGACGCTGGACGTGATGGGCGACGAGCAGCGGCGCGAGCTGGCCGCCTCCCTGCGCGGCGGCACCGCCGAGCGCGAGGTCCCCTTCGCCCAACCGGGATCGCTCACCCGGGTGTACGCGGTGGCGTCGGGCAAGGGCGGCGTCGGGAAGTCGTCGGTGACGGTCAACCTGGCGGCGGC
Source organism: Streptomyces sp. NPDC012835 (assembly GCF_042900885.1). Lineage (NCBI taxonomy): Bacteria > Bacillati > Actinomycetota > Actinomycetes > Kitasatosporales > Streptomycetaceae > Streptomyces > Streptomyces sp. NPDC012835. The sequence goes on along the minus strand of NZ_JBIBBW010000006.1, from coordinate 14,059 downwards.
CATGGCGGCGGACGGACTGAAGGTCGGGGTCGTCGACGCGGACATCTACGGGCACAGCGTGCCCCGGATGCTCGGCTCCGACGGGAAGCCCACCCAGGTCGAGAACATGATCATGCCGCCGTCGGCGCACGGCGTGAAGGTGATCTCCATCGGGATGTTCACCCCGGGCAACGCGCCGGTGGTGTGGCGCGGCCCGATGCTGCACCGCGCGCTTCAGCAGTTCCTGGCGGACGTCTTCTGGGGCGACCTGGACGTGCTGCTGCTGGACCTGCCGCCGGGGACGGGCGACATCGCGATCTCGGTGGCCCAGCTCGTGCCCAACGCCGAGATCCTGGTGGTCACCACCCCGCAGCAAGCGGCGGCCGAGGTGGCGGAGCGGGCGGGCTCGATCGCCGTGCAGACCCATCAGAAGATCGTCGGTGTGGTCGAGAACATGTCGGGGCTGCCGTGCCCGCACTGCGACGAGATGATCGACGTCTTCGGCACCGGCGGCGGCAAGCTGGTCGCCGAGGGACTGACCCGGACGACCGGCGCCGAGGTGCCGGTGCTGGGTGCGATCCCGATCGACGTACGGCTGCGCGAGGGCGGCGACGAGGGCAAGCCGATCGTGCTCTCCGACCCGGACGCCCCGGCCGCCGTGGCGCTGCGCGGGATCGCGGGCAAGCTGGGCGGCCGGCAGCGCGGCCTGTCGGGCATGTCGCTGGGGATCACCCCGCGCAACAAGTTCTGAGCACGCCACGGCCCGTTCCGGAGGCGGTACGGACGGACCGGGGACCGGGCGCGGTACGAATGGGACGGGGGCGGCCGCTCATGGCGGTCGCCCCCGTCCCGTCGGCCCGGGCGGTCGGCCCGTCTCGGCCGTTCAGCCGTACGTGTTGATGTCCTCGATCACCGAGAACCCGAGGCCGTAGGCGCTCATCCCGCGCCCGTACGCGCCCAGGTGCACCCCGCCGGCCGTCGAGCCGGCGAGCACCCAGCCGAACTCGGACTCCCGGTAGTGGAAGGGCGTGAGCGCGCCGTCCACGGGCAGGGAGAGCGCCGACCACGCCGCCCCGGCCAGATCGTCGGCCAGCTCGAAGGCGGCCTCCGTCTGCTGCTTCAGCCAGTCGTCGCGCAGCGCGTGGTCCAGCAGCGCGGGCCAGGTCGACGCCAGCAGCCCGGAACCGGCCAGCCAGGCCGCCGAGGACGCCGTCGTGGCCTCCAACTGGCCCGTACCGTCGCTGGTCCTGCGCACCGGGCTCGTCCCCACCGTGACGACGACCGCGAACCGTCCCTTGTCCGCGTCCGACGTGTCCGGTCTTATCGACGGCGCCTCACCGTGGCCCGTGGCGCCGTGCTGCACCACCCCGTCGGAGTCCGCGCCGACCTGCATGAGCCAGCGCGGGCCCGTGAACGCCTCGTCCAGGCCGTACCAGGGGAACGGGGCCCGCAGGTAGGCGTCGACCGTACGCGGGGCCGTGGTGCCCCCTTCGGTCTCCGCAGGACCGTCCGCGCCCCGCGCACCCGCCCGACTCGTCGTCTCCATCTGCCGGCCGCCTCCTCGATCTCGTACGTCCGGCGTGGCCCGCCCCCGACGGGCGTCTCAGTGCCGGACAGATGGAGGATAGCCACCCGGTCCCGACTCGCAGGGATTGGTCGTGCTCAGGTGGCGTCTGCGTCGAAGGGAGGCCGTTCGGGCCGATCGGCCTTCCCGGCCTTCTTGAGCAGGTCAGGACCGGCTGTCGCGGCAGCCGCCGCGGCGCCGCCGGCGCCCTGGCCGGTCAGCGATTTGACGGTGGAAACCGGTGAGTCCGACACGGCGGTTCCACTCTCATGGCCGTTGACCGCGTCGACGACATCGGTCACCTCCTTGCGGAGGTCGAAGCTGCTGCGGATCTCCTTCAGCCCCAGATCGTCGTTCTCCAGGAGCTGCTTGCGCACGAACGTCTTGGGGTTGAGGTCCTCGAACTCGAAGTCCTTGAACTCCGGGCCCAGCTCCGAGCGGATGTCCTGCTTGGCGTTCTCGGAGAACTCGCGGATCTTCCGGATGAAGCGCGAGACGTCCTGGATGACCTTGGGAAGCTTCTCCGGGCCGAAGACGATCACGGCGATCACCACGATCGTGACCACCTCAAGGGCGCCGATGTCACTGAACACTCTGCTGCTCCTCGTGTTCTCCGGGCCGCGGCCGGGGGGACGCGGTCGTCCTGGCCCGGGGAATACCGGGGCGGGTCGCGGTGGATCGGGGGTCCGGGCCGCTCCACGGTACCTTCCCCCTCTGTCGTGGCGGTACCTCCAGGTGGCCGTCGGGTGCCGCGGGGGCCTCGGCCACGGGTGGCCGTCAGGTGCCGTCCGCCGAGCCGAGGGACAGGGTCATGGTCCGCTCCTTGCCCGCGCGGAGGAGGGTCAGCTCCAGGCGGTCGCCGGGGCGGTGGGCGCGGATCTTGACGATCAGTTCCTCGCCGCTGTGCACGCGCTGTCCGTCGACCTCGGTGATGACGTCGCCCGCCCGGACACCGGCTTCGGCGCCCGGCCCGCCCTCGGTCACCGCGGGGCCGCCGTCGGCCGCCTCGGCGCCGACCCGGGCCCCGTCGCCCGCGTACTCCATGTCGAGGCTGACCCCGATGACCGGATGGGTGGCCTTCCCGGTGTTGATCAGCTCCTCCGCCACTCGCTTGGCCTGGTTGATCGGTATGGCGAAGCCCAGGCCGATGGAGCCCGACTGGCCGCCGGTGAGGCCGGAGCCGCTGTCGGCGGCGCGGATGGCGCTGTTGATCCCGATGACCCGGGCCCGGCCGTCGACCAGCGGGCCGCCCGAATTGCCGGGGTTTATCGGGGCGTCGGTCTGGAGGGCGTCCACGTAGCTGATGTCGCTGCCGTCGCCCTTCTCGCCGCCCGCGGTGATCGGGCGCTCCTTGGCGCTGATGATCCCGGACGTCACCGTGTTGGACAGGTCGAAGGGGGCGCCGATGGCGACGACCGGGTCGCCGACGCGGACGTTGTCGGAGTTGCCCAGCGGGAGCGGCTTGAGCCCGGAGACCCCGGTGACCTTGACCACGGCGAGGTCGTAGCCGCTGTCCTTGCCGACGAGCCGGGCGCGGGCGGTCTGGCCGCCGCTGAACGTGACCGATATCTCGCCGGAGGAGGAGGCGGGCTGGACGACGTGGTTGTTGGTCAGGATGTGGCCGCTGCGGTCGAGGACGAAGCCCGTGCCGGTGCCCTGCTCGCCGCTGCCGCTGACATGGAGCGTGACGACGCCGGGCAGCGCGCTGGCGGCGATACCCGCGACGCTGTCGGGGGCGCGGTCGGTGGTCTCCGGGCCCGCCTGCGGGAGTTCGACGCTGGTGAAGCCGCCGTTGCGCTCGATGTACGCGCCGACCGCGCCGCCGAGGACACAGCCGGCGAAGGCCAGCAGGACGAGGGCGGCGCCGCCGACGCGCCGGCGCCGCCCGGCCGGCTCCCCGTACTGGGTGAGCGGCTGCCGCTGTCCCGGCGCGCTCCAGGGGTCGTACTGGCCCCACTGCGGGGACGGCGACGGCGGCTGGTGCGGCACCCGGGGCACGGACGGCGGCGGCAGGTGGGCGGCGGCGGGCGTCCCCGCGTCGTACGAGGGCGGCGCGGCGCCGTGCTCAGGGGGCAGCGGGGTGCCGTGTGCCGGGGTGGGCAGCTGTACGGGGGGTGCGGGCGCCCAGGGGCCCGGGCCGCCGTAGGGCGGGGTGCTGTAGTCGTCGGGCTCGTGCAGCGGCCGGGGACGGTCCTGGGGCGCCGTGACGGCGTCGGCGGGGCTCTGCGCCCCCACGAGGGGCGGCGCTCCGGCGGCCGGCGGCCCGTCCGGCCGGGACTCGGCGGGCATGGACTCCGCGGGCCGCGACGCGGCGCTGGCCGGATCGGCGGATGGTGACGGGCTGTCATCCGGGCCGGCCGGGCGGAGCGGCTCCGTCTCCGGTCCGTCCGCCGCCGGCCGTCCCGGCGCGGGACGGCTCCACCAGCTCGCCTTCGGTCCGCTGGGCTTCCCGTCGTCCATGCTCTCCCCGCAACTGCCGTTCCGCGCGCCCCCCGTGGGGGCCGCTCTAGCCGGTGCCGCTCACGGCAAGAGGGATTCAACCAGGTCCGGGGAGCTTTCCGCAGGGCGCGGGCTCAGCGCCTGGCCGAAAGCGGAGCGGTGGGCAGGGTCGGAGCGGCGAGGCGGGAGGGGTGAGGTGTGGCCGTGGGGCCGCTGCCGGTGGTCTCGTCGATCTGGCGGGCCGAGCCGGTGGGACGTACCCACAGGGCCGACGACGTGCCGGTCAGGGCGGTGGGCGTGAACGACTCCCCGGCGAGGGTCTCCGCGCGGGGACCGCCGGGCGCGTCCGTCGGTGCCGGCCGGTCGACGGACTGCGGGCGCATGCCGCCCTGGCGGCGGGCGCTCTCGCCGACCGGGACCGGGGAGGTGGTGCCCGGGGCGCGCATGGGGGTCACCGCGTTGCCCGCGCCGCGCGGCAGGATGTCGGCGGTGGTGCCCAGCGGCATCGTCCCGCCGAGGGCCATCGCGGCGAACGACACCGCGCTGGCCGCCGCGAAGGCGAACCGGCGTCCGCGCCACGGCGAGCGCTCCGCTTCCCGCCGCCCGACCTCGTGGATCCGGAAGCCGGAACCGCCGGGCAGCGCGACGGCGTGCGCCCCCATCGGGACATGGCCGAAGGCGTCGGACCGTACAGGAAAGACGCCCTCACCGAAGCGGCCCGCGTCGAACAGCCCTTTTCCGTTGTCGTCGTCTCCGGGGCCCGGCCCCTGGCCACCACCGGGCAGTCCGTGCAGGCGGGCGAGGAACCCGGCCGACGGCAGCGGCGGGGCCGTCTGCGCGAACATGCTCTTGAGCCGACGCTGCGCGTCGGCCTCCGCCTTGCACTTGGCACAGGTGGCGAGGTGGGCCAGCACGCGCTCGCGCGCGTCGTGGTCCAGCTCCCCGTCCACCAGGGCGGCTAGTCGGTCCCCCAGATGCTGCTCGGCGGGGGTCTGGCTGGTGCCGCTCACGCCGATCCGCCCTCCCCGGCCACGCTCGCGAACGCGCGCTGCTCGGCCCTGGCCTCGGGGGAGCGGTGCTGGAGCGCCTTGCGCAGATGCGAGCGGCCGCGGTGGATGCGGCTGCGGACGGTGCCGAGCTTCACGCCGAGGGTGGCGGCGATCTCCTCGTACGAGAGCCCCTCGATGTCGCAGAGGACCACCGCGGCCCGGAACTCGGGCGCGAGGGTGTCCAGCGCCTGCTGGACGTCCGCGTCGAAGTGCGTGTCGTGGAAGACCTGCTGGGGCGACGGCTCACGGCTGGGCAGCCGCTCCGCCGCGTCGTCGCCGAGCGCGTCGAACCGGATGCGCTGCTTGCGGCGGACCATGTCGAGGAAGAGGTTGGTGGTGATGCGGTGCAGCCAGCCCTCGAAGGTGCCGGGCGTGTAGGTCGACAGCGAGCGGAAGACCCGGACGAAGACTTCCTGGGTCAGGTCCTCGGCGTCGTGCTGATTGCCCGTGAGGCGGTACGCGAGGCGGTAGACCCGTCCGCTGTGCGTGCTGACGATCTCCTCCCAGCTGGGAGGCGTCCACGCCTGCGATTCCGCATCCGATGCGAAGGTCGCGGTAACTGCGGAGTCGATGGAGCGAGAACGGTCAGCGGACTTGGTCACGGATTTCGGCTCGCCGGCCGACCTGAGAAGACGCCTGAGCACTCCTCCCCGATCCACAGGCGCAGCCGCACCTCCCCTATCGGCTCTGGTGGTGTCCAGTGGAGCCCCTACCATAGCCACTCCGCCCGTTAGCTCCGGATAAGAATCTTTACGCGAATTTGGGCCCGGCCCCCGGGTCGGTCCCCACCCTGATCCCGGCCCCGCGCGCCTTGCTCCGCACCTCTTCTTAACGCCCGGTCCCATCTGCGGGTTCCCGGGCGCAGCGGATACAGTCACCGTTGCGCCGCCAACGGGGACAAGGAGAGGGTCATTACCGCCAACCGGCAGACGAGCTGGGCGTTCGCCGACGCCTTTGTCGCCGAGGACGAAGCACTGCGCTGGGCCCGTGACCGGGCCAGGGACGCGGGGCTCCGCTCGGTGTCACCAGGCACGGGTGCCGCGCTGCGGCTGCTCGCTGCCACGCTCGACGCGAAGTCGGTGGCGGAGATCGGGACGGGTACCGGTGTCTCCGGTACGTATCTGCTCCAGGGAATGCGCCCGGACGGTGTGCTGACCACGGTCGACACCGAGCCGGACCGGCAGCAGTTCGCCCGGCAGGCGTTCCGCGCGGCCGGATTCGCCGGGAACCGCGCGCGGTTCATCCCGGGCGGCGCCCTGGACGTGCTGCCGCGTCTCGCGGACGGCGGGTACGACCTGGTCTTCTGCGACGGCGACCGGCTCGAATCGCTCGACTATCTCGCTGAATCGTTGCGGCTTCTGCGGCCGGGCGGACTGGTCTGTTTCGAGGGTGTCTTCGCGAACGGACGGACGGTCGACTCGTCGGCTCAGCCCGCCGAGGTCCTGCGGGTACGGGAGCTGCTGCGGGCCGTGCGGGAGAGTCAGGAGCTGCAGTCGACGCTGCTGCCGGTGGGCGACGGGCTGCTCTGCGCCGTACGGCGCGGCTGAGGCGGCGCCGCACGCCGGCCGGTCCGCGCGGGCGAGCCCGGACAGACCTCTGCCCCGGTACGGAAGAACTCCGTACCGGGGCAGAGGTCTGTCTGTCCAAGGATGATGCGTTCACCCCGAAGACCCTGAAAACGTTCCGCTCAGCCGACGACCTTCTTCAGCGCGTCGCCGAGCGCCTCCGCCTCGTCCGGAGTCAGCTCGACGACAAGCCGACCGCCGCCTTCGAGCGGAACGCGCATGACGATGCCCCGCCCCTCCTTGGTCACCTCGAGCGGGCCGTCGCCCGTTCGCGGCTTCATGGCCGCCATGCTCGTTCCCCTTCCTGAAACCAGCTCATCGCAGCCGGCGGCCCCATGACAGGCGCTGTGTCACCGGCATCGAACACATTGCTTCCAGCGCATTATCCCGCATGGCGGGACCCGATGACCAACATGGAACGGCATCGCTTGCGCAACGCGCTCTCGCAAAACCCCGCAATTCGGCGATCCTCCTGCGATACTTCGCCGCCGTTCGCTCCGCCGGCGCCCCGGTTTCTTAGACGCAGGTCACATGCCCGCGGCCGGAGATCTCCGACATGCTGGGGCCGGACAGGACCTGCCCGAGCCGCGAGGGGACCCGATCATGACCGACACCGTGCTGTACGACGTCGCCGACGGACTGGCGACGATCACGATCAACCGGCCCGAGGCCATGAACGCGATGAACACGGCGGCCAAGGTGGCGCTCAGGGACGCGCTGTCCGCCGCCGCGGCCGACTCCGACGTACGGGGTGTGCTGCTGACCGGCTCCGGCGACCGCGCGTTCTGCGTGGGCCAGGACCTCAAGGAGCACACGTCGCTGCTCGAAGCGGCACGGCGGGACGGCGCGGGTGATGCCATGAGCACCGTGCGCGAGCACTACAACCCGATCCTGCGGGCGATCACCGAGATGGCCAAGCCGGTGGTGGCCGGGGTCAACGGGGTCGCGGCGGGGGCCGGCCTGGGCTTCGCGCTGGCGGCCGACCACCGGGTGGTGGCCGACACCGCTTCGTTCAACACGTCCTTCGCCGGGGTGGCGCTGACGGCGGACTCCGGGGTCTCCTGGACGCTGCCCCGCCTGGTCGGCCGGGGCCGCGCCACCGATCTGCTGCTGTTCCCGCGCTCGGTGCCGGCGGCGGAGGCGTACGCGTGGGGGCTGGTCGACAAGGTCGTCCCGGCGGCGGAGCTGGCGGCCGAGGCGGCCTCGGTCGCCCGCGCGCTGGCCTCGGGCCCCACGCTCGCGCTGGCGGCGCTCAAGGAGTCGCTGGCGTACGGCGCGGGCCACTCCCTCGCCGAGACGTTGGAGAAGGAGGAGGAACTCCAGTCGCGGGCGGGCGCGTCGGAGGACCACGCCATCGCGGTGAGCGCCTTCCTGGCGAAGGAGAGGCCCCGGTACGTGGGGCGCTGAGCCCGGACCGCCCCGCGCGGTCGCCGGCCGGCTCAGCCCCGGCGGGCCACGCAGTCCGCCAGGTGGTCGTCGACCAGACCGCACGCCTGCATCAGGGCGTACGCCGTGGTGGGGCCCACGAAGCGGATGCCGCGCTTCTTGAGCGCCTTGGCGAGGGCCGTGGACTCGTCGGTGACCGCCGGGACGTCGGCGGTCGTCACGGGCGCGGGACGGGCCGTATCGGGCGCGTACGACCAGATCAGGCCGTCGAGTTCGCCGGGAGACCACCCGGCCAGCGTCCTGGCGTTGGAGAGGGTCGCGTCGATCTTGGCGCGGTTGCGGATGATGCCGGGGTCGGCGAGGAGCCGGTCCCGGTCCGCGTCGGTGAACTCCGCCACGGAGGCGATCGCGAAGGAGGAGAAGGCGGTACGGAACCCCTCGCGCCGGCGCAGGATGGTGATCCAGGAGAGACCGGACTGGAAGGCTTCCAGACACAGCCTCTCGAAGAGGGCGTCGTCGCCGTGGACCGGCCGCCCCCACTCGTCGTCGTGATAGGCGAGATAGTCCTCGGTCGACAGGCCCCAGGGGCAGCGCGGGCGCCCGTCCGGGCCGGCCACCGCCGTGCCGTCGCTCATCGCCCGGTCTCCTCTCCCGGCTTCCCGAACAGGTCGGGTGAGGAGACGGCCGCGGCCTGCGCCCCGGCCAGCGCCGCCTCCAGCTCCGCGATCCGGGCGTCGCGCTCGGCCAGTTCGGCGCCGAGCCGGCTCAGCACCTCGTCCACGTCGGCCATCCGGTAGCCGCGCGCGCCGACCGGCAGCCGCAGCGCCTCGACGTCCGCGCGGCCGACCGGGCGGGTCACGGGCAGCGGGTCGACCAGCTGCTCGGGGGGCACGTCCGGCAGGACGGTGCTGTCGCCACCGCCGACGACCGCGAGCGTGACGGCGGCGACGACGACGACCATCGCGATGAGCAAGAACAAGAACACGTGCTTCTCCCGTGGCAGGAAACGTCCGATGCCGATCGTGCCACGAGCTGTCGGCCGTGGGGGCGGCCGAAGCCGGTTAAGGTCGCAGGCGAACCGAACGCTGGGAGGATGCAGGGGATGCGCGGCACGCTGCGGCTGGGGCGCCGGGAATTCGGCCCGCACGAGCCGGTGATCATGGCGATCGTCAACCGGACACCGGATTCCTTCTACGACCGGGGCGCGACCTTCCGCGACGAACCGGCCCTGGACCGCGTCGAGCGGGCGGTGTCCGAGGGCGCGGCGATCATCGACATCGGCGGTGTCAAGGCGGGGCCGGGCGACGAGGTCACGGCCGACGAGGAGGCCCGGCGTACGGTCGGCTTCGTCGCGGAGGTGCGGCGGCGCCACCCGGACGTGGTGATCAGCGTCGACACCTGGCGCAGCGAGGTGGGCGAGGCGGTCTGCGAGGCGGGCGCGGACCTGCTGAACGACGCGTGGGGCGGGGTGGACCCCGGGCTCGCCGAGGTGGCCGCGCGGTACGGGGCGGGGCTGGTGTGCACGCACGCCGGCGGCGCCGAGCCGAGGACCCGGCCGCACCGGGTCGCGTACGACGATGTGATGGCCGACATCCTGCGGGTGACGCTCGCTCTGGCCGACCGGGCCGTCGCGCTGGGGGTGCGCCGGGACGGGATCATGATCGACCCCGGCCATGACTTCGGGAAGAACACCCGGCACTCGCTGGAGGCGACCCGCAGGCTCGGCGAGATGGCGGAGACGGGCTGGCCGGTGCTGGTCTCCCTCTCGAACAAGGACTTCGTCGGCGAGACGCTCGACCGGCCCGTCAAGGAGCGGCTGACCGGCACGCTCGCGACGACGGCGGTGTCGGCGTGGCTGGGCGCCAGGGTCTACCGGGTGCACGAGGTCGAGGAGACCCGGCAGGTGCTGGACATGGTGGCCTCGATCGCGGGCCACCGGCCGCCGGCGGTCGCCCGCCGGGGTCTGGCCTGAGCGGTTCCCCGGCCGCCCGGCGGGCGGCCGGGGGCGGCCGGGCCGGGAAGCGCGGGGCCGGCGGGTCGCCGCCCGTGGCCCCGCGCTCCCGTGTCAGTTGCCGGTCTCCTTCGTGACGAGGGCGACGGCCTCCTCCACGTCGTCCGTGACGTGGAAGAGCAGCAGGTCCTTCTCGGACGCCTTGCCCTGGCCGACGACCGTGCCGCGCAGCCAGTCGACGAGCCCGCCCCAGTACTCCGTACCGAACAGGACGATCGGGAAGCGGGTGACCTTGCGGGTCTGCACCAGGGTGAGCGCCTCGAACAGCTCGTCCAGGGTGCCGAGGCCGCCGGGCAGCACCACGAAGCCCTGCGCGTACTTCACGAACATCGTCTTGCGGACGAAGAAGTAGCGGAAGTTCACCCCGATGTCGACATGCGGGTTGAGTCCCTGCTCGAAGGGCAGCTCGATGCCCAGGCCGACGGAGATGCCCTCCGCCTCCCGCGCGCCCTTGTTGGCCGCCTCCATCGCGCCCGGGCCGCCGCCGGTGATCACCGCGAATCCGGCGTCGACCAGCGCGCCGCCGAGCCGGACGCCCGCCTCGTACTCCGCGGAGCCGGCCGGCGTGCGGGCCGAGCCGAACACGGCGATGGCGCTCGGCAGTTCGGCGAGGGCGCCGAAGCCCTCCACGAACTCCGACTGGATGCGCATCACCCGCCAGGGATCGGTGTGCACCCACTCCGAGTCGCCCTCGGTGTCCAGCAGCCGCTGATCGGTCGTACCGGGCTGTACCTGCTCCCGTCTGCGGATCACCGGACCGAGCCGCTGTTCCTCCGGCCTGCGCGTTCCGTCTGGCATGCCCATGAGCCGCTCCTTCCGCTGCTGTGCGTCGTTCTGCGCAAGGGTAGATCGGCGCACGTGACAAACGGCGAAATTCCGGCAGTCGATCAGGTCCCCGGCCGGTGAGCGCCCGTTCGGGCACTCACCGGGTGAGCCAGTCCCGCAGCCGGTTCTCGCAGTGGGTGATCCGCTCCACGGCCACCCGCTCGTCCCGCTTGTGCGCGAGCAGCGGGTCGCCGGGGCCGTAATTGACCGCGGGGACGCCGAGCGCGCCGAAGCGCGAGACGTCGGTCCAGCCGAACTTGGGCCGCGCCTGCCCGCCCACGGCCGCCATGAACGCGGCGGCGGCCGGGTGCGCGAGGCCGGGCAGGGCGGCGCCGGAGTGGTCGTCGACGGTGAACTCCGTCACCCCGCAGTCCGCGAAGACCTCCTGGACGTGGGCGAGCGCCCGCGCCTCGTCCAGGTCGGGGGCGTAGCGGTAGTTGACGGTGACGGTGCAGGCGTCGGGGATGACGTTGTTGGCGACGCCCCCTTCGATCCGTACGGCGTTGAGGCCCTCGTGGAACTCCAGCCCGTCGATGACCGGACGGCGCGGTTCGTACGCGGCGAGCCGGGCCAGGATCGGCGCGGCGGCGTGGACGGCGTTGGAACCCATCCAGCTGCGGGCGGAGTGCGCCCGCTCCCCCTCCGTGCGGAGCAGCACCCGCAACGTGCCCTGGCAGCCGCCCTCGACCTCTCCGTCGGACGGTTCGAGCAGGACGGCGAAGTCGCCCTCCAGCCAGTCCGGGTGGGCCTCGGCGACATGGCCGAGTCCGTTGAGGTCCGCGGCGACCTCCTCGTTGTCGTAGAAGACGAAGGTGAGGTCGCGGTTGGGCTCGGGGACGGTCGCCGCGATCCGGAGCTGGACGGCGACGCCGGCCTTCATGTCGCTGGTCCCGCAGCCCCACAGCACGCCGTCGGCGTCGAGCCGGGAGGGCACGTTGTCCGCGATCGGGACGGTGTCGATGTGCCCGGCGAGTACGACCCGCTCCGCGCGCCCGAGGCTCGTCCGCGCCACGACGTTGTTGCCGTGCCGGTCCACGGTGAGGTGCGGCAGGGTGCGCAGCGCCTGTTCGACGGCGTCGGCGAGCGGCTTCTCCTCGCCGCTGACGGAGGGGAAGTCCACCAGCGCCGCGGTGAGTGCGGGGCCGTCGAGGGTGAGGTCGAGCGCGGGCTCTGAGGTGGTGTGGGACATGGTCCGACCCTAATACGATGCCCCTCGCCGACGGCCCGCACGTGGTGTCGCCGATGAAGCCGTGTGCGGCGCGGGACTCCAGTACGGTGAGCGCGTGCCCGAGACCGCCACCCCCTCCCGTCGCGGACGCCCCCTGCGCCTCGTCTCCGCGTTCGTCATGCTGCTGGCCCTCTCCGGCTACACGTATGTGCAGTACATGACCAGTCGCGACAGTCTGCCGCGCTGTGTGGTGCGGGCCTCGGGCGACGACGCCGCGTCGTACGCGCTGAGCCCGGACCGGGCGGCGAACGCGGCGACGATCGCCGCCGTGGGCAGCGGCAGGGGGCTGCCGGAGCGCGCCGTGACGATCGCGCTGGCGACCGCGCTCCAGGAGTCGGCGCTGCGCAATCTCGACTACGGGGACCGCGATTCGCTCGGCCTCTTCCAGCAGCGCCCCTCCAAGGGGTGGGGCACCGAGGCGCAGGTCCAGGACCCCGTCTACGCGGCGGGCGAGTTCTACGACCATCTGGTGAAGGTCCAGGGGTACGACCGGATGCCGCTGACCGAGGCGGCGCAGCGGGTGCAGCGCAGCGGCTTCCCGCTGGCGTACGCGAAGCACGAACCGGACGCGGCGCTGCTGGCCTCGGCGCTCACCGGCAGGTCGGCGGCCTCGCTGACGTGCTCGGCGCCGAACGGCGGGGTGATGGGCGATCCGGCGGAGGTACGGGCCCAGTTGGTGCGGGCCTTCGGAGCGGACGTGCTGCCGGCCGGGCGGTCCGCCGGGAAGTCGGCGCCGGGCGGCTCGGGCGCGGGTGCGGGCGCGGGCGCCGGAAGCGGCGGCGAGCTGTCCGTACCGGTACCGGCCGCAGCGGCCGGTACCGCCCCCCGGCGCGGCGACCCGGCCGGGGGGACGGCGGGTTCGCGGCACGGCTGGGAGCTGGCGCACTGGGCGGTGGCGCAGTCGACGGCGCTCGGGATCGACGAGGTCTCCTTCGCGGGCCGGGTGTGGAGTGCCGAGGACGCGTTCAAGGGCTGGCGGCCGGTGGCCGGTCCGGCGGTGACGGCGAGCACGGCGGAGGTCAGAATCCGCACCGCTCGGTAGTCGACACCGCCCGGCAGTCGCGCGGGGGCCGGAATTCCACACCGCGCGGCAGTACGGCCTGTCACCCGTGCGGGTGGGGCTCGCACCGCCGGGAAGCCCTTGGGACGCCGGTGCGGGCGGGCGGGGACCGCGTCGCCGAACTCCCTGCGTACGGCGGGAACTGACGGTCCGTCACACCTGGGCGTCCCTACTCGTTCGCCCTTTTTTATCCATACCCGATCATGCGACGCATTGCTGATTCTTTACCCGTGCCCACCGCATCCTCGGGCGCCCTTCGAGGGGTTGTCACTGCGTCCGGTCCACTCACGGACACGGCACGCGACAAGCGACCAGCACTGTTCTCTCCCCCGAAGGAGCATCATGTCCGCGAACCTCCCCCTCACCCGTCGGATCGCCCGCGCCGCACTGCTCATCGCGGCGGGCGCCGCCCCGGTGATCGGTGCGGCCGGCTCCGCGAGCGCGGCGGAGCTGCCGCAGACCGATCTGGGTTCGGTGAGTTCGCTCGACGGCGCCGCCGTGGGCAACACCCTCGACAGCGGCGCGCAGCAGGCCACCAAGACCGTGGGCGACGCGGGCGGCAAGGCCGTCCAGCAGGGCGTACCGGCCGCGGGCAAGGCCGTCGGCAAGGCCGCCAAGACCGCCACCCCCGTCGTCCAGAAGACGGCCGGTGACACCGCCGGCGGCGCGGGCACCCTGCTGGGTCAGACCGCCAAGACGGCCACCGCCGGCACCGGCGCGGCCAAGGCGCCCGCGGGCGGCACGCTCGGCGGGCTGCCGGTCCAGGGCCTGCCGATCGGCTGACCGCCGAGGACCCACGGCCCAAACCCCCGGCCGGGCCAGCCCGGACGGCGCGGGGTGCCCGCTGCGCCCGGATACGCGCGGTGGGGCCGGGGGCGCGCGCGCCCCCGGGCCCCCCCCCCCGCCGCCCCCGCCCCCCCCCCGCCCGCCGCCCCCCCCCCTCCGCGTCGCCC
>NZ_JBIBBW010000005.1:0-471136 GCF_042900885.1 Streptomyces sp. NPDC012835 | reverse complement strand
GGACACCCCCACCAACCGGCCACCAGCATCACGGTGCTTGTCCACCACCACCCGGTCCAGCGGAACCCGCGACCCGTCCAGCGCGACGAGCTCCGGCAGCAACGGCAGCACCGGCGGTGTCCGCTCGGGATCGGCCAGGACATCGAGGGCGCCGCGCGCCGTCTCGACAAGTGCCCGGAGGCGCGGCTGGAGCTGTGGCGGAGCTTTGTCGAGATGACCGGCGGCCTCGTCGACAGCGGTCCGAAGCGCCTGGTGCACGCCGACCGGCAGCGGGGTGCCCAGGGCGTAGGCGCCCAGCGCGCGGGCGACCTTCTGGCTGTCGCCCACCGACATCAGCCTCTTGGATCCGCCGGCGGCCTGCGGCAGCCCTGCCATCAGCGCCATTTGCACGAAGGCGGCGAGGCCCTGGACGGCCGGATTGTCCAGAACCCGCACCATGGCTTCGCGAAGGACGTCTTCGGGCAGCGGGGCGGCGAACCGCTCGGCCCGCTGGTACGCCTCCCGGCTGAGCTGCGACAACTCGGCGACGGCCCGCCGGATGTCCTCCGGCGTCATCAGCTGACCGTTGTAGGCGAAGTGCCGCAGCTCCGTGAGGACCAGCGGAATCTCCAGCCGGCCGTCATCGGTGTCCAGCGTCGGATACTGGTCGTCGTCCATGTCGACCATCTGCTTCTGCGTGACGACCCTGCCCTCGGAGGTCCGTCCCGTCAGCACGGACGACACGTGTTCCCGGGGGGAGGGCACGTCGCCGATGGTCGCGTCGAAGAACCCGGGGAAGAGCGGCTTGTCCGGCGTGAGCGCCTTCCGGTACAGCTCCAGCAGTTTCCCGAGCACGACGGCGAGATGTCCGCTGATGCCGTCGTGGTGCATGTTGAGGAAGGTCCGGGTGCGGGGCCGCAGCGCGCGCAGGACGCGGTCCAGCGCGGGACGCGACGCCACCGCCAGGCCGTTCTTGGCCATGAACGCCGTCGGGGCCTGGTTGAGGATGGCGCCGGTCGGCCTGGCGACGGTGTGGGCGTAGGCGAACCGCAGATAGCCCCACATGTCGTCGACGTCCGGGATGACCGAGAGGACGGGAACGGCGAGGTCGGGCACATCGCTCCGGCCGGTGAAGGCGCGCACGAAGTCCGCGGTGACCTTCATCCCGAATTCGCGGCCCGACGCCTCCACCGCCCCGATGGGCCCCTTCGGCAGCCGGTCCACCGCCGCGTCCTGGAGCACGCTCAGACCCAGCGCGGGGAACCCGGTGGTGGGCTGCACATAGGCCAGGTTCGACCTGACCGGGGTCGGGCCGACCACGGCCTTCGCCCCCAGCGCCGTGGTCGTCCAGCCGTCCCCGGCGGGGAGGAGATCACCGAGCGAGGCCGGCGGGGCGTCGGGCTGGTCCCTGGCGTCCAGTACCCGCGCCACCCGCTCCAGCCGTGCGAGTGCCTCCTCCGGGGACTGCCTGCGCTCACCCGGAAGCACCGCCATCGGCTCGACGACGATCTCCCCGATGAGGTAGCTGCGTTCCTCGGGCACCGGCTCTCCCCGCGCCGGGGTGGGGTACGTGAGGTGCAGCCGTCCGTCGGGGGTCCGCCAGACCCCGCCGTGGTCGGTCACGATCTTGAAGCCGGGGGCGGTGGCCAGCACCTGCTTGGAGAGGACGTCGCCGATGCCGGTGATGAAGAACACCTGGCGCTTCTCGACCTCCAGGCCGAGGGCGCCGTACTCGTGCCCGAGCGCGGCGTCGAGCCCCGCGTGCGTCGTGGACGACGACTGCGCGAACTCGGGCAGCGCCCCCTCGGCGACCCGCCCCGCCGGATCGATCACCACCGCCTGAGCGTCGGACGCCGCGATCCCGGGCGGGAACGCCGACACCTGGCGGTCCCCACCGGCCGTCGGGTCCACCCACACCACACCGTGCGCCCCGCCCAGGTGGTACGCCGCCCAGGCGTGCCCCAGCGCGCCACCCTGCCGCCGCGCCAGCACGAACGCCACCGCACCGGGCCCTGCCTCGGCGACCGCGTCCTCCACCGCGCCCCACGAGCGCACCCCGCGCCAGCCGGGGCCCACCGCGAGCGAGGACGCCGCCGAGGTTCCGCCGACCACCGAGTCGTCCAGCGCGACCGCCGGACGCACACCCCCCGGATACAACGCGTCCCGCAACGCCCCCAACAGCACAAGACACTGCTCCACGGACAGCACCGTCGTCCGCCCCCGGCCCGCCACCCGGCGCACCATCTCCGTCAGCTCACCACGACCGAGCGGCGACGGCAGGGAGTCCCGTGACACGGCCGTCGCCGTCGTGGACGCGGGCCCGGCCGGCTGCCGGGGCGCCGGAACGGGGGCGTGGGGCTGCGGCTGGTACGCGTTCTCCGCCTCGTCCCACAGCGTCCGGAAGCCCGCCCAGGTGTCCTCCTCCTGACGGGGGTTGGACCGCCAGGGGTGGATGCCCCTCGGGTCGGTGCCGTACAGCTCACGCAGCAGCGGCAGCAGCGTCGGCTCGTGGTCGCGGACCCACCGCGCCCCGTTGTTGCGGGGCAGGCCGGTGTACGGGTCCGTCCCGGTGTTCGTTCCGAGGTAGACGTTGGTGAGCTGGGCGAAGTACTCGAACTCGTCCCGCGACGAGTAGTTCCGGTGCTTGCCGGTGGCGTCGTACAGCGCCCCGTCGGGCCATGCCGCGCGGCTGCCCTCCCGCGCCTTCTTGCCGAACGCCTCGGTGACGGCACGCCGTTGGCCGTCGGTCAGGCCGTAGCGGTGGACGGCGTGGGCGAACTCGTGTGTCGTCGTGGAGTAGCCGTCGTGGTACAGGCCCGCGCCGGGCACGCTGGTGGTGGTGCCCAGAAGGTTCTCCTCCGAGACCGCGACGTGTCCGTCGACCTGGGCGCCGCGTTCGGTGTCGAAGGGCCGCGCGTCCTCTGTCGACTCCCCCTGGAGGGTGCGGAACGCCTCCAGCGAGGTCATCGCCGCGTCCTTCGGGACCACGGTCATCCGCGCGCCCTCGTTCAGCATCCGCTCCGCCGCGGCGGGGGAGCGCAGCATCCGTGCCACCTGGGCCCGCGCCTCGATCCCCGCCGAGACGGACAGGTCAACGCCGGCCGGGACATGCACCATCAGCAGCGCGGCCGTACGGGCGAACTCGTCGGCGGGCAGGTCCCGGCGCAGGGCCGCCACCAGCCCCCGGTCGGAGGCCAGCGCCTCGCGGTCCTCCGGTGACAGCGGCAGCAGCCGGGCGGTCCGTTCCTGATCGGACATCCCGGGCAGGAGCGTGACGAGGTCGGCCCGTTCCGCGGCCGGCAGCGTGGTCCGCGGCTCCGCCACGGACGACGGGACCGCCACGGCGGGAGCCTCGGTCCCGCCCTCGGCCCGGTCCGCCGCCGGCGGCGCCGACAGGGGCTGCCCGCCGAACCGGCCGGTGCGGGTGGGCCGGGCGGGCGCCGAGGACAGCGAGCTGAGCAGGGACGGCCCGGTGCCGGTGCCCTCCGCGCCGCGACCGGCCGCCAGCGTGCTCACGAGATCCGGCAGCCGCTCCCACGCCTGGGTGTGGCGGCGCGCCTGCTCGCTCAGGTCCTGCCGGACCGCGTGCAGGTCACGCTCGATCCCGCGGACCTGGTCCCGGACCGCGTCACGGGCCCTGGTCTCGCGTCGCAGGTCGCCGTCCGCCTGCCGCAGCGTCCGCTCGGCCCGGGCCACGGCCGCCTCGGCGCGTGCCAGCTCCTGGGCGAGGGTCCTCTCCTGCGCGCGGGTCTCGGCCAGGCCGGTCCTGAGCTCGGCGGCCTCCTCGCGGGCGGCGGTCATCGCGGCGGCGTACTGCTGACGCCGCTGCCGGGCGGCGAGTCCCTGCTCCCGTATGGCGTCGGCACGTTCCTCGGCCGCCTCCAGGGCGCTCTCCCGTTCGTCGGCGGCCGGGCCGCTCTCCGGGGAGTTCTCGATGAGCTGCTCCAGGCGTTCCACCTCGGCCAGCGCCCGCTGCCACGGCTCCCGCAGCCGCAGCTCCTCCTGCGAGGCGGTGTCGTTCTGTGCCCCGGCTTCCCGCG
The DNA here is from genome assembly GCF_042900885.1 of Streptomyces sp. NPDC012835. Lineage (NCBI taxonomy): Bacteria > Bacillati > Actinomycetota > Actinomycetes > Kitasatosporales > Streptomycetaceae > Streptomyces > Streptomyces sp. NPDC012835. The sequence continues at coordinate 467,117 of NZ_JBIBBW010000005.1, read as the reverse complement.
CGGCCCGGTCCAGCCGCGCGATCTCCGCCTCGGTCCGGCCGATCCGGTCCCGGACCCCGTCGAGCCGCGACCGGGCGGCCCCGGCGGTCCTGACGGCTCCGGTGTGGACCCGGTCGGCCTCCCGGTGCGCGGTGGTGGCGGTGTCCACGGCGCGGCCGGTGGACTCCTGGGCCCGCAGCGCGCCGGGCCGCCGCCGTACCAGCGTGGCTTCCAGGTGCCGCCCCGTCGCCTCGGCGCGCACCGCGTGGAGGTAGGTGCCGACGTCGTCCCGTATCCCCTCCCACGTGTCGTGGGTGGCCTCGGTGGTGTCGGCGAGGGAGCCGTCGGCGGCGAACGGCCAGCGGCGCAGCCCCTGGTCGGTGCGTACGACCAGCTCGACCGGCCTGCCGGACAGTACGGCCGTACGGGAGCCGACGAACAGGGCGCGGGCCAGCCGGGTGCCGTCCGGGTCGGCTCCGAGCGCCAGCCACAGCTCCGCCGACGCGTCCTGCGCGTCGATGCCGTCCGCCAGCACCTCCGGCAGGTCGGTGACCGGGTGCCGCGCCCAGTCCCGCAGGTCGTCGGCGTCCTGGTCGGCGAGCATCGCGGGCAGGTCGTAGATCCGGGGGCCGGGGCGCGGCTCGGTGACACCGAAGCCGAGCACGTCGCGTTCCCACAGCCGCACGGTGGAGCTTCCGGTGACGAAGCGGGTGCCCTCCGGGCCGTTCACCGTGATGACGGTGTCGACCAGGGTCTCGTGGCCGCGCGTGCCCCGCCGGTCCGCGGGTGCGGCGGCGGTGCCGGTGCGCAGGCTGGTGAAGCGGGAGGCGGACGCGTTGCCCCCGATGGACTCGGTGTGGGGCTGTTGCGCCGCCAGCGGGAAGGTCAGGCCCAGCACATGGAAGTTGCCGCTCTGGAGGGCGTAGGTGCCCTGGAGGTTCAGGACGAAGGAACTCCCGGCCGACGAGGTCGTCGAGGAGGTCCTGACCTGCCTGCGGACCCGGTCCACGGCGATGTCGCCGGCGTCGCTGAGCGGTCGCGGGTTGTGCAGGGTGATCTGTAGGGACGGCGCGGAGTCGGGGCTCTGGAGCGGCCAGCTGCCGGGCATCGTGGTGGTCAGGCCCGCCGCCACGCGTGCCGGGTCGAGGGTGATCTCGCCGGCCTGGACCAGCTCGCCCAGGCGGACGGCGAAGGCTTCCGCCGAGGCGTTCGCGGGCAGCCCCCAGGACGCGGTGGTGCGCGGGGCGACCTGGAGCATCGCCTGCATCAGCTGCGGGGCGGCGTTGGAGGCGTGCACCGGCGTCGGCCCGGTCGGCACCAGGCGCGCACCGGCCGGGAAGGGCAGTGTGCCCAGAGCCGCGGCCTCGCGCGCCGACAACGCCAGTGGCTCGCGCGTGAGCAGGGCGGGGGGCCGGGGGCCGGTGTGCTGCCGCGGCTCCACGGCCTCGGAGCCGATGAACCGCAGGACGGTCGCTGCCTGCACGGTGGCCACGCTCGTCGGCCGGCCCCGCAGCAGGCGCCCGGCCCAGGTGCGCACCCGCTGGGCCAGGTCCCCTTCGAGGCGGGACAGGTTGAGCAGCCCGTTCTGGAAGATGCCGCCGGGGATGTTGGACGGCCAGGTCCATACGAGCTGGGAGCGGACCGACGCGGTGAAGCGGTAGTCGACCTCGAAGTCGGCGGCGCGTCCCGAGCGCGTCCAGAACCGGTCCTCCGCCGCGACGTCGGACCGGCCGGTGCGGGTCCTGACGTCGCTCAGCCCGAGGGACGGGCCCTCGCGGTCGGTGCGCCCGGTGGCACCGGGGCGCGGATAGCGGGAGATGGCGTTGGCCGTGAGCTGCCGCGTCGTGGTGACGGCGGAGGACGTCGACTTCGCCTGGGAGATGTGCGCGTCGACCTGCTCCAGGCCGCTGCCCTCAGCGGCCGGCCGGCCGCGTACGCCGCGCAGGGCGGGTGTCTGCATCACCGGCTCGGCGCGCAGGGTCACCTCGACCAGCCGCGCCCCGCCGTAGGCGACGTGGAGGAAGTGGAAGCGCGCGAAGCCGCCGGGACCGCGTCCGGGCAGGGCGCGCAGCCCGGCGGGCCCGGTGCGGCGGACGATCTCGGTCACCACACCGGGCAGGTGGGAGGCGTGGCCCGGCTGGAGGGTGCCCGGTGCCTCGTTCTCCACCAGCGTGGTCAGCTCCCGGCGCAGCCGGTCCCGCCGCTCCCTGCGGTTCGTCGTGCCGTCGAGCTGCGTCACGGACAGCACGCTCGCCTTCCCCAGCTGGCGCGTCCGGGCGAACCCGGCGGGAAGGGGGACGCTGGGCGGGGGGAGCGTCAGGGCCGGGACGCCCGGCATGCCGTGGAACCACTCCGCCATCCGGGCCACGGTCTGCGTGGGACTCAGGTACGTCACGGCGCGGGACAGGTCGATCGCGATCGTCACCGGGGCGAAGCCGCCCAGGCCGACGGCGTTCCCCGCCACGTTGCGCACGCCCCACTTGACCGTCACCAGCAGCGTCAGGTCGTTGCCGATCCACAGCTTGTCGCCCATCTCCTCCGAGGCGTGCGTGATCTTCGCGGTGGAGCCCACGGTGCTGGTGTCGTCGGCGCGGCGGGAGTGGCTGTACCGGCCGATCGGGTTGGCCTGGTGGACCAGGCGTTCGGGCGGGGTCGGCGCCGCCTGCACCGCGGTGGCCTGGACGTTCCCCTGGTGGACGCGGCCGACGGCGCGCTGCCGGTTCGCCGTGTCGCCGGTGGTGATGTCCTGCTCGGAGTAGAGCGATTCGGAGCCCAGGAGGCGGGGGTTGGACAGATAGCCGCTGATCTCCAGCATCATGGTCTGGTCCGCCGCCATGCCCGGCAGCGTCAGCCCCTCCACCACGTGCATGCCGCCCAGGATCTGCGCGGCGCGGGAGATGAGCTGGGACGGCCGGATCGCGTCGTGCCTGGCCTCGGTCGCGAGGGTGCCCTGGTCGTTCAGCGACGCGCCCGCCACGGCGACGGACGTCCACTTGTAGGTCGCCGCCACCCCTTCGGCGGAGGTCCTGGCCGCCCAGGTCACCGGTGTCGCGGCCCAGTTGACGGCCGTACCGACCCGGTTGACGGCGCCGGTCAGGCTCCCGGGCAGCGCCTCCTTCACCGCGGATCCCCGCCGGACGGTCTCCGTGGCCAGATCGGTGAGCGTCACGGAGGCACGCCGTACCGCCCGGCCCACCGGGCCCTGCTCCGGGTGGCCCGGGTGGCTCCCCGCGATGATCTGCCGCAGGGCCTCCATGAGGGCGGAGGTGGCACGGAAGGTGTCGACGATCGCCCCCTCCGGCAGCCTGGTCAGTCCCGGCAGCGGGCGGCCACGGTCGTCGACCAGGTCCAGGCGCCGCTGGTCGTCCGTCGGCCCGCCGTCGGTGACGGGTTCCCGGATCACGAATCCCGGCCGGGGCCCGGCGGGCGCGGCGCTCGGGTCCGGCGCGTGGGTGCGGTAGTGCGGCACGAGCAGGGTCACGGTGCCCGGCACGGTGTGCGGGGTGGCGCCCGGGGCCCGCAGCAGTGTCCCGTCGGCGGCCGTCGCGATGTCCGTGACGCCGTCACCGTCGCCGTCCACGTCGCCGAAGCGGACGTGCGGATCGTCGGCGTCGCCCTCGTACAGGTCCAGGCCGAGCCTGGCGGGCACCTGGAACAGTTCGGTGCCGTTCGTGGACGAGATGAGGAACTGGTCGTACCCCACCGAGTCACCGCTGTTCGCGGTGTCCGTGAGCTGCCCGGTGCCCAGGTAGTCCGCCCCCGGGGTCAGGGACCAGTCGCCGTCCGCGAGCGGAACGCTCACGGCTCCGCCGCCGCCCAGGGAACCGCTCAGCGCCGTGCTCCGCTGCCGCAGGCCGCTGGCCTCGTGCGAGCTGGAGCCGACGTGGTGGACATCGGGCAGCTTGCGCGCGTGGACCGCGGGGCGCGCGGTGTCGCGGGTGGCGGAGAACCGCAACTGCACCCGCCGGGTGCCCGTGAGCGCGTTCGGATGCTTGAACCACACCGGCTGCCCGCCGTCCACCGCGTCCGGCATCGACGCGGCCAGGCCGAGCTGCGAGCGCATCTGCCCCAGGCGGCGCAGGTTCTCCAGCTGCGCCAGGACCAGCGGCTCGTCCAGCCGGAACGCCTGCGCCCTGCGCCGGGCGTCGACGGGCGGCAGGAATCCTTCCTGCCGCAGCCACGTCTCGGCCCGCGCGAACATCGCGTCGGTCCCCTCGACCTTCAGGGGCGTCTCGGCGTAGCCGATGCTCTCCAGGTTCTCCAGGTGCTCGGGAAGCTCCCGCACCTCCTCGGCGGTGGGCGCGTGTCCCTCCATCGTCGCCCGCTGGGCGATCCGTAGCCGCAGCCCGTCGTCCCACGGCCCGAAGCTGCCGGTGACCCGGCCGCCACCGGCACGGTGCAGCGTCACGTCGTAGGTGACCCGGCCCGGGGCGAGCACATGGCTGCGCTTGGTGCGCAGACCGTGCATCATCGTCGCGCTCTCGACGGTGTTGAGCCCCTCGTTCATCTGCAGGCTGACCCCGGCCTTGCCCATGACGTTGCCGCCGACCGAGTTCGCGGCACGCGGGTGCCCCGCGCCGTGGTCGGAGGTGAGCGTCGGCCCGCCCGAGCCCTCGACCCCCAGGCTGTTGGTCAGCTTCGCCGACCGGTCCACGTTGGAGGCGTGCGTGAGCCATGTCTCCAGCGTGGCCTTGTTGTCGGCGCTCTTGCGGATCGGGGCACCCGGCTCGATCCGCGCGGTCAGCTGGAGCATGCCGACGGCGTTGCCGTCCCCGTCCAGCAACGTCGTCGAGAACACCCCGGCGTCGCGCTGGATCAGCGGGGTGCCCCGCAGCATCTGTTCGTGCAGGAAGTTCTCCAGCGCCTGGTGCGAGTTCGCGGGCAGGCCGCGCAGATCGCGGAAGTTGTCGTCGCGGAGGATCTCGGTCAGCAGCCGGCGCGGTTCGGCGACGCTGTCGACACCCCACAGCGGCAGGTCGCCCACGTCCCCGGCCTCCGGCAGGTCGGTGGTGCCGGAGCCGTCGAAGGCGAGGTGCTCGTGGAACCAGATGGTGAGAGCGCCGTGCGACTGCTCGCCCTGCCAGTTGCCGGTCGGGTCCTCGCGGTCCGTGTCCACCTGGACCTGCCACCGCCCGTCGACGTCGATCGGGTGCGCGGGGTCCTCGGCCTGCTGCTTGCTCGTGACCAGGAACGTTTCGCCGACGGTGATGGACTGGGCGAGCTGGTTGTGCGTGGCGGACACGTTGACGGTGCCGTCCCACCAGCGCAGCGCCCCGCTGCCGTCGACCGGGAAGATCGCGGTCCAGGGCAGTGAGCCGGTACGCACGTTCCCCGAGCCCTCCACGTCCGAGGACGCCTGCCCGCCCGAAGCCCGGTGCTCCACCTGTATGTCGGGCATGGTCGGCGGGCGCTGATCGCCGTTCTGCCCGTATTTCGCGGACTTCACGGCGCCGGCGTAGGCGAGGCGTACGTCCACCGACCGCTCGCGGTCGCCGTGCCGGACGGTGATGCGGTGGCCCTGACGGCTGCGCAGATAGGGCCGGTTCAGCTCGACCTCCTCCGCGCTCAGCACATCGGCGAGCCGGGTCCGCAGCTCCTGGCCGGTGGCGCTGTCCGGGTCCTCCCCGAGAGCCCGGATCACCTGCCGGTGCAGGCCCGCCAGGACGGGGTCCGGGGTCGGTTCGTGGATGACGAGACCGATGTGCCCGTCGTGCCGGGTGCCGTGCTCCCGCAGATACTCCGACAACTCGCCGTCCGCGGGCGCCGGGGTCACGGGCACCGCCACCTGCGTCTGCGGTTCCGGCTGCGTCACATCCTGCGGCAGGGCGGTGGGCGCCCGGCCGGAGAAGGTGTGGAGGGTGCCCTGTTCGGCGGAGGTGCCGGGCAGGACGGCGGGCTGCCGGGTCTGCCAGTGAGCGGCCTGCTGAGCGGGGTCGCCCGCCAGGACGATCACGCTCCCGCCACGCGACGGGTCGAAGACCGGAGCGCTCGGCAGCTCCGACAGCACAGTGGTACGCGCCGTGCCGGTGCGGCCCGCGACATGCTGCGCCAGACCGACGGGATGGGTGTGTGTGCCGACCATGAGCAGTGGGGCGGCGAGCGCGATCTGCTCGTGGACCCGGTCGTGGCGCAGCAGGGCGGCGATCTCGCTGCCCGGCACCCACCGGCTGGAGCCGTCCGGCCACGGCATCGACACGTGGCCGTTCGTGCTGTCGGCGTAGAGCACGTACGCGCCGGCCGGGGAGCCGGCCGGCTCTCCCGGCCAAACCGGCGCGTAGGGGGTGCCGTTGCCGACCGTGCCGTCCGGCGACACGACATAGCCCTGTGTGGCGATGTCGCCGGTGACCGGCCGGCCGGTCCAGTTGCGGCCCATCGCCACCCCGCGCGAGACCAGGCGGGTGCTGTCGTCCAACGCGCCCTGGCGTACGAGGTCCCATGCCGCGAGGTCCGCCGGGTCGGACGGGTCGAACCCGGACACCGAGGCGCCCGCCATCAGCCACAGCAGCCGCTCTCCGGCCTGGTCCGCCGACAGGTCGGCCGAGGCGGGGAGGTGCAGGACCTTCTTCGCCAGCGCCACCGGGTCGGACGTGGCCCGCAGCGCTTCGGCGCCCTTGACCGTCCCCCACACCAGCCGGCTGACGTCCGTCCGGCCGACCGTCCCCGGGTCCGGCAGCCGCAGCACGTCGGCGGCCAGCGCGGACAGGTCCTGACCGGCCAGCCGCTTCAGGACATAGTCGAAGGACGGCAGTTGTGTATAGCCGTGGAGGGTCAGCCGGCCGGCCGCGGCCTCGTCCGCCTGGCCGGCCGCGTCGACCAGCACCCGGCGGATGTCGTCGGGGGACGGCGCGTCGGCGCTGGTGCGCTGATGGCGCGCGTGCACGGCCAGATGCAGATGGTGCAGGGTGAACGGACCCGCCACCCGCAGATGCGGGTCCGCCCCCCGCATGTTCTCCAACGCGCCGATACCCCGCAGCAGCGTCGGGAACGACGGGTCCGACGCCACCTCCCCGCCGAACGACCGGCGCAGCGCCCGCACCAGCCGCAACGTCGTGTCCAGCACGTCCGGCGAAGCGGGGCCCGGCCCGGAGTGCAGCCCCGCCTCCTGCGCCAACCGCGTCAGCCGGGCCGCGTCCGGCTCCGGGGGCAGCAGGACCTGCACCCCCTGCTCGCCCGACGGCCCGACCAGCACACCCGTCTTCGGGCTCGCGCCGGTCCGCACGAAGGCGTGCACGCGGTCCACCGCCAGAACCCCGGCGGCACTGCCGTTCGCCACCCCCTGCGCGTACGACGTCATGCCCAGCACGTCGAACACGTACGGGAGCCGCCCCGCGTCCGTCAGATACGGCAGGTCCTCGGCGGGCGCGTCGGCCCAGCAGGCCCCCAGGTCGATCACCGCGTTGGGGCCGAGGTTCCGCATACTCGGCCGGCGCCTGATGAACCGGCCCGTCTCCACACCGTCCACCTGAACGGGCGGGCGGCCGTCCGTCACCTCCATCACCCCCCGCATCGGCATCCCGTGCTGAGAGAAGTGATAAACGGGCCGCCCCGCGTCCAGAAGCGGGACCTCGGTACCGATCTCCCGCGAGGTCACCGGATCGAACTGGGAGAATCCGGTGACCTCGTCGAGGGCCACAAGCACCGGCTCGTTGATCACCAGGTCGGAGTCCGACATGGTGACGCGGCCGAACGACCGGCCCTCGTCGGCGATCGTCCGCGTCTTGATCGAACTGTCCGGGAGCACCGTCCCGTCCAGAGCGGTCACAAAACCCTCGTCGGGAATCCCGTCCGGACCCAGGTCGTGCGCGTCACTGCCGAACCAGCCGCCCAGAGGCAGCCCCTGCGACCGCTGGTTCTCCACCACGATCCTGCTGAATCCGGACGCCGCGTCATGGATCAGACCCACCTGACCGCTGTGCGCCCAGACCCCGTCCCGGCCCGTCCGGAACGCCAGCGACCTCGGCATGGCCAGTCCCTGGTCACCACCGTGGTTCAGCACCAACACGACCTGTGCGCCCGGCGCAAGCGCCGCGAGACCCGTGTCACGGGCCGCCAGCTCCACGAACTCCTGCCAGGGCACCCGCAACCGGCCCTGGCCCCAGGGGATCAGGACATGGTCGTGACCGCCCTCGGCCACCACCACATACGCCCCCGTGTTCCCGTCCCACAAGGGTTCCAGCGGACCCTGGAGCTGGTCGTTGCGCCGCTGCCACACCTGCGACGTGTCCACCACGCCCACCGGACGGTCCGTCAGATTCAGCCCCTGGTACGAACCGTCCGCCAGCACGATATGGCGCTCGTGGTCCAAGAGACCCCGCGCCGCCAGGTGGTACGCGCCCAGGGCCGCGACACTCGACGACCAGCCGGCGGCCATCGCATTCTCCACCAGCGCGAACAACGCGGTACGGGAGCTCCCGTCCACCGCCGCGCCGTCGCCCAGGTGCAGAACGCGCCGGGTCAGCGCGTCCACGTCGAACACACCGCCGGGCTCCGCCAGCAGCCTCAGCCGCTCCAACTCGGCGACGGCGTCCGAGTACCGCGGCGAGACCACCTCGGCCGTCACCCGGCCCGAACCGCCACTCCCCACCCGCACCGCGATATCGAACCGATCCGCGATGTCACCGGCGCCGGAGTCACGCAGCGCCCACGTCAAGTAGTCCGAGAACAACCCCGAGACCGCGTCCACACGATCCCGCGCCGAACGGCCGCTCCGGCCGTACCCCGTCAGCACCACCTCGGGCGCCGGCAGTCCCGCCCGCAGATTCAGCGCACCGGCGGCGGCCACCCGGCCCGCCAGCGCCTTCAGCTCACGCCGCTCGTCCCGGCCCACCGACGCCGACCCCGGACCGAATCCCACCGACATCGGCGAGGCCCCCGGAGCGCCGCCCAACAGGCGCGGCGGCAGGCCCAGTTCGCGCCGTACCCGACTGGCCAGGTCGGCTCCCGAGACGGCGTCCGTACCGTGTACGGCGAGATGTTCGGCCACCTGACGCACGGCGTCGCGGAACTCGCCACGCGCGTGGCGCGAGTCGGCGAGTACGGGGTGCAGCTCCAGCGGCAGCACCAGCGACACCGCGCGCCGCCAGACTTCGGCCGGGTCCGTGCCGGTCGGGACCGCGGCCGCCTGGAACGTCCCGAGCGCGAAGTCCTCGTAGGCGGAGCGCCACGTGCGGCGGGCGCCGCGTGCCGCGACGGCGTCGAGCGCGTCGCTCCAGGGGCCGGGCCGGTTCATCAGCAGCCGCACGTGGTCGACGGGGTCGAGCCCGCTGTCCCGGACGCGCACGGAGCCGTTCAGGGCGGCCTGGAGCGCCGGGCCTTCGCCCAGCGTGACGCCGACCGCGGCCAGCGCGTCCGGGGTGACGGTGTCGTCGGGTGCCAGCCGGGGCGGGTCGCCGGGCAGGTCGGCGGCGGTGATCAGGTCGGCGGTGCGCCGCCGTTCGGCGGCCGTGCGGTCGACGCGCGGAACGATCGACGCCACCGCCGCGTCGGCGGCGGCGTCCGCGCCGAGGTCGCGCAGCCGGTCCACGGCTCCGTCGAGCCCCCGCTGGGTCCGCTCGACGTCCTGCCACGCGTCGCGGAGCCGTCCGGCGTCGTCGGTGCCGCCGAGGCCGTTCTCGACCCGCCGGTTGAGGGTGTCCACGGTCCGGACGGCCTGGTCGAAGGCGGTGCGGGCGTCGTCGTGCGCCCGGCGTGCGTCGCCGATGGCGAGGTCGACGGCGAAGAGGTCGGTGATGCCGTCCGGCGTCGCCTCGCCGACCGGGCCGGGGCCGCGATCCGCGCTCTTGCCCTTGCCCTGGTCCGGGCCGGGGGCGAGGGCATGGGCCGCAGCGGGCGGGGTCTCTTCGAGGGCCGGCGCCGGGTCGGTGTCCGGCCGCGCCGCGTCGGTGCCCGGCGCGGGCGGGGTGTCCGTGGCCGAGGTGGTCCTGACGGGGGCGGGCGCCGCGATCGGGTCGGCGGCTTCCGAGGGAGCCCGGGAGACCTCGGCATCCGGGGTGACGGCCCCGGGACCGGACTCCGGCGGACGCGGCGGCCGGGCGATGTCGTCGGTGCCGGGCGTCGCGGGCCGGGCGCCGCGGGCGGTCCGCCCCTGCTCCGGCCGCGTGGGGTCGGCCGCCGGTGTCGTCGGCCCCGGGTTCGGCGCGGTCGCCGGGGGTACGGATGTGTCCCGCCCGGTGGTCGTCTCCCCGTCCGCCGGTATGTCGTCGGTGGCCGGTGCGTCGCTCCGGACGGGTATGCCGTCGCCGGACAGCTGAGGAGCTTCGGACGAGGTACGGAACCCGTCGGGCGCTGCGGGCGGTGGCACCTGCGCGGGGGGCCCCGGCACGGTGGTCGCGTCCGTGGCCCCGTCGGTGACGAGCGCGTCCGCGCCGGCCGGCGGCGGTGCGGCCGACCGCTGGGGCCCGTCGAAGAGATCCCCCCGGCCGTCCTGGTCCGCCTGGTCCTGGCGGCCGTCCTGGTCCACCTGCTGGAGCGACGGATCGGCCGGGGCGTTCCGGTCCGCCGGGTCGTTCCGGGACGGCTGCGTCGACGGGTTCCCGCTTCCGGAGGTGCCCTGCGGCGCACCGGTCGAGCCGCCCTGCGCTCCGGGGGCGGGCGCCGTGCTGTTCGGGCCGGCCGGTGCGCCCACGGGTGACGGCGGCGCGACGGCGCCGGGCTCGGCGTCGGTGACCGGCGGTGCGTCGCTCTCCCGCGGGTGCGTGCCGTCCTCCGTGCCCTGCTGGACGCCCGTGTTCCGGCCGGTCGTTCCGCGTGCGGGCAGGTCCTGGCCGGTGGGGTCGTCCTGGACGTCCCGCGTCCCGTCGTGGTCGGCCGTCGCGTCGTCCGGACCGGCCGTCGCGTCCGTACCGCTCGGACCACCCGTGGTGACCGGGCCCGGTGTGGCGGAGGAGCCCTTCGGCGCCGTGACCCCTTGCGGGAGGTCGCTCGGCGATCCCGACACGTCCGGCGTCGTATCGGGCGCGAGGTCCGGCGCCGTGAAGTCGGTGTCCGCACCGTACGGGGACCCGGAATCGCGTCCGGAGGCCGGTCCGGAGGTCAGCGGTGTGGCGCCGGGCTGGGACGAGGACGGGAGGGTGGAGGGGGAGAGCGTCGAGGAGGAGTCCGACGACGTGACCGGCGGCAGATACGGGACCTGCGACCCGCTCGTCCCGGTCACACCGGTCACACCGGTTGTCCCGGTCACACCGGTTGTCCCGGTCACACCGTTCGTACCGGTCACACCGCTCGTCCCGGTCACACCGTTCGTGCCGTCGAAGACCGTCGAGCCGTCGAAGACGCTCGGGCTGTTGAAGCCGTTCGTGCCGCCGAAGGTGTTCGTGCCGCCCGTGGCCCCCGCGCCGCCCGGCGTCCGCGTGGTGGACGTGCTGGAGCCCCCGGTGGGCAGTGTGTTCGGTGTGGTCGGGGGCTTGTAGGACGGCGGAGGGGTGTACGGCGCCGTCGGTGTCGTGTGGATACCGCTGCCGATCCCGCCCGGGAGGTCGGTCGAGCCGGTGGTGTTCGGGAGGGGGGCCGCCGGGCCGGGGGTGAACAGGGCGCTCTTGAACGTCGACGAGCCGTTGACGCCCGGACCGGTCGCGTCGCTCCCGCCCGTGTCCGTGGACCCGGAGGAGCCCGAACCGTCGCCCCCCAGGGGGCTGTTGGGTCCGGGAAGCTTGTTGAGGTCGGTGAACTGGGGCTTGTTGTTGAAGTAGTTGTTGAAGACGACCATGGCGCCGGCGCCGACGGCCAGCCCCGCACCCACGTCGAACAGGCCGCTGAGGCCGGAACCGACGAAGGTCTCCCACTTGAAGTCCCACTTGTCGTAGAAGGCCCCGTTGATGACGACCTCGGCCGCGCTCTCGGCGGCGCCCGAGACGACGAAGACGGTGACGACCGTCGGCGGACCGTTCACCAGCCCCTTGAACAGCAGACTGTCCGGCTTGATGTTGAACTTGCCGAACACGTCGCCGAGCAGGTTCTTGAAGAAGTTCTTGATCGGCGTCAGGAACTTCTCCAGGAAGCCCATGAAGCCCGCGGTGAGCGCGCCGAACGCACCCGCGACCCCGACGTCGAACCAGTCGACGCCGCCGGGCTTGCGGCGGCCGGAGTTCAGACCCATCTGCGCCAGCCGGACCGCCAGCGTCTGGATGGCCTCCTGAAGCGCCTCCCCGAGGGTCGGCGCGAGGTGCGTCATCCGCAGCAGCCGGTCGATGATCATCAGGACGGCCAGCTTGCTGCGGGCTCTCGCCAGGAACATCTGCGACACCGACGCGCCGCCGGTGAACGCCATCAGCGCCGCCAGCAGCGCCAGTTCGGCGAGCAGCATGACGATCTCGGCGATGATCTCCCACTTCGATCCCTGGATCTTCTGGGAGTAATCGATCTGTCCGTTGGCGAGGTCGTCCAGCTGGTACAGCAGCTTCTGGACGGGGTCGGTGCCGCCGGGCTCATCGGTGAGCATGCGTACGCTCTCGATGTAGGGCTGGGCGACCGCCGGCGGCAACGACTCCTCGACCAGCTGAATGGTCTCCCGCGCGGCGGCGCGCAGGTCCATCAGCCCCTTCTGCAGGGAGAGGTAGAGCTGACGACTTTCCCACGCCAGATTCTCTCTGGCCTGGAGGGGCATTTCCCCTATCAGGACCCAGAGCATCGTCCGGACGTCCGGCGGAAAGTCGATTTCCTCCACTTAGTGCCTGCCGCCCCCGGTGGCGGAGTCTCCACCCACCCCGTCCAGGTTCGACATCTGCTGCCCGATCTGCTCGTGCGCGTAGGACTGCACGCCCTCGATGTGCTGCCCGTTGGCCCAGACCGCCTGCCGGAGCCCCACGAACGCGGAGCCCAGGGTGCTGACCAGCTCCAGGCACGAGGCGTTGTTCGCCTCGTACTGCGGCATGACCTCAAGCGCGAAGTCGTCCGTGTAACCGGCCCAGCCCCGGTAGCTCTGTGAGTCGCGGATGAAATCCTCGCGGATCTTCCTCGCCCGCTCCGGCAGCGACTCCATCATCTCGTCGCTGCGCCGCAGACCGCCGGGGTTCGCCACGTACTTGCCCGTGACCATGATGACCTCCCTCGTTCCCTTCGTGGAGTCAGTCCGTGTCCTCGTGAATCTCGTCGTGCAGACGGGCCGTCGAGCGCCTCCTGCCGCTGTCCGGGCCGTCGAGTGCCGAGCCGAAGGCCCGGTCCCAGTCGATGTCCACGCCTCTGAGGCCCGTCCGGCCGCCGCCCGTCCGCGTCAACGGCTCGAAGACCTCCATCACTTTACGGGCCATCTGCGCGCGGCCCTCCTGCACCGCCTCCATGACGGAGGCGGCCAGCTGAGGCCCTGTCATGTTCAGGTATTTGTTGTCCGGGAACTTCAGCCCCGTCAGCTCACCCTGCGGGCCCACCGTGACCTCCACCGCGCGGTCCCGTGAACGGATGGTGGCCGACGCCTGGCCGAGTTCGCCCTCGGCCCGCGCGACGGCCTCCTGCACGGCGGTCAGTTCGGCCATCGCCTGGGACAGCTTCTTTTCCATCGACTCACTCAACGGGCACACCTCTCCACCTGCTGGTACGGGATTCTGCCGTACACGTTCGCGACCTACGAAACCTCACGCGTGTATCCGGTGCCGGGGGCGGCCCGAGGGCCGCCCCCGTACCGGTCACCGCCCGATCACCGCGGGCGCGCCGCCCTCGTCCGTGCCCCACACGTCCTCGTCCTCCGGGACCCACGAGTCACGGGCGCGGTCACCGCTCTGGGTCTGGGTCTGCTGGCCGCCACCGCCGCCACCGCCACCGGCCATCGGCGGGAGGAAGGGGGTACCGCCCGCGGTGGGACCGCCGGCCGCCACGCGCACCTCGTCGTCCGCGTACCGGCCGTTCCTGACGGGAGTGCCGGCGCCGCGCCGTGGACGGCGGTTGTTGACCACCTCGCCGTCGATGACGTTACGGACGCGCTCGCCGGAGTCCGACTGGCCGCCGCCCTTGCCGCCGCCCATACCGCCCATGCCGCCACCCATACCGCCGCCCATACCGCCACCCATGCCGCCGCCGGTGCCGGAGCCCGTCGCCGAGCCGTCCGCGGTCGCGCCGGAGCCTGCCGAGGCGGCCACGCCGTCGGCGCCGGGGAAGGGTCCGCTGTTCAGGAACGGGCGGTTGTGGCTCGGGGTGGCAGCGTCGGCGGACGCACCGGTGCCGGCCAGGGGGGACTCGTAGGGGTTCTCGTCGAACAGCTCCTCCTCGTAGGAGGGGTAGTCGTACGACGGAGGCGTGTAGTCGAGCGAGCCGCTGTTGAGCTGGCCGGAGCCGAAGGAGGACGGGTTGGAGTCGTCGAGGTAGCCGGAGCTGGTCGAGCCGTCCGGCCGGGTGATCGTGGTGGTGCCGGTGTCCGGGTTGATCGTCTGGGTGGAGCCGTCCGGGAACTCCGTGACCACGTTGCCGCCGGAGTCCAGGTGCGTGATGCTGCCGCCGGGGTTGGACAGCAGGTCACCGGTGTTGAGCGGGCCGGAGAGGGTCGTACCGTCGGGGCCGGTCACGGTCGAGGAGTGGGTGACCGGGTCGATCACGGTGGTGGAGCCGTCCGGGAAGTCGGTGATCACCCGGCCGCTGGAGTCGATGCGCGACTCGCCGCCGCCGGGGATGTCCAGGACGCCGTCGTTGACGGGGCCGGAGATGCGGGTGGACGACAGGTCGGGCAGATCGCCGGCGTTCAGGGCCTCGCGGCGGGTGTTGTCGTAAGCGGTCTGCGCCTCGGCCTGCTTCTTCTCCTGCTCCTGCCGGACCTGGTCCTGCTTGGCCTCGGCCTCCTTCTGCCGCTGCTCCTGCTCGGACCGGTACTGCTCCTCCTTGGCCTCCTGATCCTTGCGGATCTGGTCCTGCTTGGCCTCCTGCTCGGCCTGCCTGGCCTCCGCCTTGGCCTCCTGCTCGGCCTGCTTCTTCTCCTGCTCGGCCTGCTGCTCGGCCTGCTTCTGCTGGGCCTCCTTCTCCTTGGCCTCCTGCTTGGCCTCCTGCTCCGCCTGCTTGGCCTCCGCCTTGGCCTGCTGCTCGGCCTGCTTCTTCTCCTGCTCGGCCTGCTGCTGCTCCTGGCGGTCCTCCTGCTCGGTACGGATGCGGTCCTGCTTGGCCTCCTGCTCGGCCTGCTTGGCCTCGGCCTCCTTCTTCGCCGCCTCCTGCTGGGCCTTCGCCTCCTGCTCCTTGGCCTCCTGCTTCGCCTCCTGTTCGGCCTGCTTGGCCTCCGCCTTGGCCTCCTGCTCGGCCTGCTTCCGCTCGGCCTCCTGCTGCTTGGCCTCCTGCTCGGCCTTGGCCGCGGCCTCCTTGGCCTCCTGCTCCTTCTTCGCCTCCTCCTGCTGGGTCTTGGCCTGCCTCATCTGGAACAGCTGCATGTTCTCCGAACGGGCCTGAGCCTCGGCCTGCTTGGCCTCCTGGTCCTTGCGGACCTGTTCCTGCTTGGCCTCCTGTTCGGCCTGCTTGGCCTCCGCCTTGGCCTCCTGCTCCGCCTGCTTGGCCTCGGCCTCCTTCTCCTTCGCCTCCTGCTTCGCCTCCTGCTCGGCCTGCTTGGCCTCCGCCTCGGCCTTGGCCTCCGCCGCCTTGGCCTCCTGCTCCTTCTCCTTCTCCTCGGCCTTGGCCTCGGCCGCCTTCTCCTTCGCCTCCTGCTCGGCCTTGGCAGCGGCCTCCTTGGCCTCGGCCTCCCGCTCCCTGCGGTCCGCCTCTTCCTTGGCCTCCTTCTCCTTGCGTTCGGCTTCGGCCTTGGCCTCCCGCTCCTTGCGCTCCGCCTCTTCCTTCTCCTTCAGCCGCAGCGCCTCAGCCTTGGCGGCCTGGTCCTTCTGCCACTGGATGAACGCGTCCTGCTTCTTGGCGGCCTCCTCGGCGGCGGCGTTGGCCTTGTCCTCCTTGTCCTTCGCCTCGTCGGCGGCGACGTCGGCCTTGTCCTCCTTGTAATCCTGGTCGAGGGTGCTGCCGCCCCGGGACTTCACGGACCCCAGGTCGAAGCTGCTGTTGCTCCAGCTGTTCCGTACCTTCTCCATGGCCGAGATCGCGGCCGCGTCGAGCTGCTCCACGACGGTCTGCTGCCACATCTCGACAGCCTTGTTGCCGACCTTCAGCCAGGTGCCGAGATCCTTGAGATCACCGAATTCGCCGGCCGCGACGACGAGTTCCCCGTCGTACGCCTTGATCTCGCCGAAGGCCGCCTTGTTGTCGAAGCCGGGTTCCGCGATGTAGTTCGTGTAGTAGTACTCCCCGGCCCCGTCGATCTCATAGGTGATCTTCGTAATGTTGTGGTCCCACACATGTTTCATCACCGCGGACAGCAGCTGGTGCAGCAGGATCAGCGGATTCCCGTACCGCCACTCCCAGTTCATCCACGCGTTGTGGAGATCGACCACGGCCTCTTTGAAGTCCTTTTTCGCCTGCCTTATCTCATTGCCCTGCTTCGAATACCCGCTGGCCGACGTCATGTCCTCGGCATAGTCCGAGTACTGCTTGTTCACCTTTTTGACGAGGTCCCAGAAGACGCCCGCCGCCTTGCCCCGCCAGGCGTCGTTCTTCTCCTTGCCGACCCTGGACTGCCACTCCTCCACCACCTTCTGCTGGGTGGCGAAGAACTGGGCGACGCGGTCGAAGGCGCCGGCCACCACATCGAAGTTGCCGAGGGTGACGGAATCCCCGTCCGCCACGTCCTTGCCGCTCCAGCCGAAGCCGTAGGTGCCGATGTCCTCCTTGTTGCGCAGCTCCTCCAGAGCCAGTCCGGTGCCGAAGGCGTACTGGGTGAGCGGCGTCGAGTCCCAGGTGGGCTTGCCGTCCATCCCCAGGTGGCCGCTGATGTGGCTGGAGAACTGCCCGCCCTCGTAATACCCCTGCATCGGGGTCTTTCCGTCACCCGTGTTGCCGAGCATCGAGATACGGGCCTTGTGCATCGTCACATCGGAGCCCTCGCCGCCCGACGTGTAGTAGAAGGGGATGACGAAGTCGGTGTTCTCGATCTTGTACCCGGCGTTGTCCGCCAGCCAGCTCATGTCATCGGTGTCGACGTAGTCGACATAGCCCACGTCGGATATCTCCACCTTCATCAGCGGAATACCCTCGTTGCCGACCAGGGTGTCGAAGATGTCGCTCCTGGCCGGCGCCTTGTATCCCGTGAAGAAACCGATCGCCTCAGCCCATTTGTCATTGGTGCTGGTGAGTTCGCTTGTGATCTTGCTGGAGTCGAGCGCCATGCCAGGATGCCTTTTCGGTCAGGGCGGATGATGGGGGGAGAACGGGCCGGGGGACGCTGCCGCACGGCGGCACGGTCACATGGTCACGACGCCCCCGCGCGGAGACCTCGACCGGCGCGTGCGGACCGGCAGCCGCACGGGCTCACTCGTCCTCACTGCCGCTCTTCTTCGAGCCGCCACCCATGTCGGAGAGCACGTCGTCCACACCCTCGAAGAAGTTGACGAGCTTCTTCCCGTCGATCTTCTCCAGGTTGTCCTCCTGGGTCTCGAACATCTCCTCGATGGTGTCCTCAAGGTTGTCCTCGATCTCCTCAAAGAGCTCGACCTGGAGCTTGAGGATCTCGTCGAGCTGATCCACCATCGCGTTCAGGGACTTCACCAGGTAACCACCGTTGGTGCGCCCGTCCTTGTCGCCCGCCATCGTCCCGATGGCGAGCGGCACCTTCTGCCCGTCGTAGAAGCCCGGCGCCTTGTTCGACCCGTCCTCCCCGCCCTGGAGGTTGGGGATCGCCGGTACGAGCACCCCGGCCGGGGAGTTCCCGTCCTCCCTGATCTTCTTGACCGCGGCGAGGAACGGAACGACGTCGTTGTCGAGGAAGCTCTGCAGCCAGGCCTTGTTGAGGTTGACCGTGGGGGAATTTTCAGCCATTCCGTACTTCTCCTGTTTCCATAGGGGTCCGCCGGATTCAGGGCGGTCTGCGGCGCGCGACGCCGGCGGTCCGGGCGGACGGCGGGCGGTGAAGCGCCGCCCTCACGACAGCGGGCGGCCGCTCGCGTGACGCACACGCGGACGGCCGCCCGAAGAAACCAAGGGTGTGTCGCCCGCGGTCAGCTGCCGATGCGCACGCTCTCCCACAGCGACGTCAGGGACTTCTCGCTGTACTGGTAGCTGTCGGAGACGTCGTTCAGCAGGGCCGAGTTCTCGGCGAGGATGCGCTTCATCTCCTCGACGGCGTTGTTCCAGGACGCCTGCTTCTCCGCGTACACCGCCTTGTCGTCACCTTCCCAGGTCTGCTGGAGCTCCTGGAGCTCCGCTTCCAGGTTGGTGAGGATGCTGTCGATCGACTTGGTCTGCTGGACCATGTCGTCGGCGGCGTTCTGCATGTGGGAGTAGTCGACGTAGATCTGGCCGTCGGTGAAGTCAAGCGGGGGGGTCATGGTCGTCCTCGTCTCGCGGCGGGTGGTTCAGGGAAGGTGTCGTGCCATGCCCGGGAGCCGGTCACAACTCCCGGGGCGGGAGGGGGCGTCAGCGACCGGCGGTGGAGCCCGCCAGCGCGTTGAAGATCTCCTCCGAGCGGTTGTACGCCTGCTGGATGGACTCGTTCGCCGTGGACTGCTGGATGCCCTGCGCGCGCATGGTCTCCTCCAGCGTCCCGATCATGTCGCGGAGGTTGCTGGAGATGATCTCCGCCTGCGCGTCCCACCGGTCGAGCAGGTTCTGGAACGCGCCACCGTCACTACCCGCGTACCCGGAGGACAGGTTGTGCTTCATGTTCTCGACGTCCTGACGGCTGTTCTGGACGCCGCTGAAGGCCATTTCCAGAGCGCTGACACCATTCTGTGTCGCCGATGCCAGTGACTGCTGTCCGCCTGTACCTGCCATGTGCCTGTGCCTCCTGGAATGTCGCGCCCCCGACTGTCGGATCCGGGCGGCGCGCTGCGTGTTCGGACGCGGCCGGAGGACCGGCGTCCGGATGGTGTGGACAAACGGAGCCTAAGGAAAAGAGAGTTGACGGTTCAATGGCCTGAGTCACCTTTCCGCTCCGAACCGGTGTTTCCGGTGTTTCGCGGGCGGGGATTCGACCTGGCCGTCAGCTGAGCCCCTTGTACTTCTACACCCTTGCGCTTTCTTGTCCTAGGACGCCCCGACATCACGTCCCGTTGCGGTGACACGGTCGCTTTCTCCCGTGTCACACAATGTTCACCCGACCTCCCGCCACGGTGTGTTCGCCGCACGTCACTGTGCGGTGTGTTTCGCCCACCACCGCGGTGTGCGCGGTGTGTTGTGCCGCCGTCACGGTGGGTGCGACGCGTCCGCGGTGCGGCCGTCCGGGACCTCGTTCGCGGGGGCTCATTTCCGGTCGCAGCGCGGAGTCGTGGTCGCGGTCCTGCCCAGGGCGGCGGACTCCTTCGTCAGGTCGGGGCCGGTCGGCAGCATCGCCAGCAGCGGCGCGGGCAGTCCGCGCGCCTGACCCTCCGAGTAGCCGAGCGAGGTGAGCGCCTCGGCCGTCCCCACCCGGTACTTCATCCCGGTGTCGGTCACCAGGTAGACGGTGGCGCCGACCTTGCTCCCGCTCGCCCCGAGCGCGCGCACCAGGGACCCGCCGCCCGGCCGTACGGTGATCGTGCCGACCGGCATACAGGCCGGGGTGAGCCCCTCCGGCGGCGCCTGCGCGGCAGGGCCCAAGGTACCCGTCGCGGTCAGCGCCACGCTGATCCGCGGCCCGCGCTCGCCCGGCTCGACCCGGACGCAGACGGTACGGTCCTCGCCGAGGGCCACCGCCTCCGGCGGCGTCGAGGGCAGGTCCGGGTCCTCCGCCGTCTCGCCCGCGCCCGGGGCGAGATGACCGCTCAGCACGTCGGCGCCCAGGGCGGTCACCTTCGCGGCGCCGCCCCCGTACACCTTCTCGCGGGTCTCCGGGTCACCGAGCACGAGCGCGGCGCCGGTCGCGGTGAGAGGGGCCAGGCCCTCCTTGCGCAGCAGGTAGTAACGCTCGGCGGAGCCCGGCACGGTGACCCGGAACACCTCGCCGATCCGGGACTCGCGTCCGCCCAGCGACGGCCCGTCCTGCCCCTTGCCCGGCACGTCGGGCGAGCGCAGGTCGGGGCCTGTCGGCAGGGCGTTCAGGAACGCAGCCGAGACGGGGAGCCGGGGGGTGGAGCCGTAGCCGAGGGCCTCGCGGGCGCGGCTGTCCTCGTCGAGCCGGAGTTTGCTGCCCCGCCACACCAGATAGCCGGCCTTGTCGGGACCCGTCACCAGCATCCCCTCGTCGGTGGGCAGACCGGCGGCGTCGGCCGGCACGCTCACCGCGACGGTGGTGGCGGTCGCGTCCGTGTCACTGCCCGAACAGACCTGCCACGGACCGGTGTCCAGGTCCCCGCTCGCGGGCAGCGCGTCCGGGGCGCCGCTGATGCCGACGGGCGCCCCGTGCGGCGTACCGCTCAGGGAGCCGGTGCCGACCGACGTCGCCTTCAGGTCGGCGCCCCCGAGCAGCCGCGCGGAGGCGTAGTTGCGCACCGGCCGCAGCCGGCCGTCGAGGTAGAGGTAGCGGGAGCCGGTGTCCTTGTTCACGACAAGGGCGCCGGCCGTACGCCAGGAGTCCTTGGTGCCGGGCTTGAGCAGACCGAGGACGAAGGACCCGGCCGACAGCAGGACGGCGATCACGATGCCGATCACCACCCCCCGGTTGGTCCGGCCCTGCGGGCTCTCCGGGGCGTCCGGATCCGCGCGCAGCATGCCCGAGGTCAGCCGCCCCATGACGAACATGTGCGCCTGGACCTGATCGCGTTTGGACTGCATGGCAGCGTGTCTTCCTTCCGGTCAGCCGTTGATGGACCGCAGGGCGCCGTACACGCCGAGCACCCACAGCGCGAGCGGCAGCATGCTGACCGCCAGCGCCGAGTGCAGCAGTTCGCCCGCACGGCCCCAGTACGGCACGAGCCGCCGGCCGGGGACGGTCCAGGCGGCGATCGCGACGGCCGCCGTGGCCGCGAGCAGACCCGCGGCCGTCACCAGCCGGATGCCGGGCGCCGCGGCCGGGGCGGCGACCAGCACCAGCAGGATCAGCCCGGCCACACCGGGGACCACCAGGGACATGCGCTGCCAGATGTTGCCCAGTCCGCGCGCGTGCAGGATGAGCAGCAGCGAAAGTGCCACCGTCATGATGATGTCGGAGAGTTCGCGCTCCCGGCCCAGCACGACGACGCATCCGGCGCCGACGAGGCCCACCGCCCCGTACAGCGAGGTCATCCAGCCGTCGGCGAGGATGGCGCGGGCCGAGACCACGGAGGTGGCGTGCGGCTCGATGCCCTCCTGCAACTGCTGGGCGTTGGTCGGCAGGGGCGGCATCCGCATCCCGGACATCCGGAAGGCCAGCGAGGGCACGAACGCGCCGAGGACCACCGCCAGGACCGCGATGATCCCGGCGGTGTGCACGGGCGCCAGGTCCGTCGTGATGAGCAGGACGGCGGCGAGTGCGCCGAACACCGAGACGACCGCGATGCCCAGGAAGAGCGCGGCGAACGCGGCCACGATGGCGAGCGCGAGCACCGCCCCGCCCGCCGCGGCGGCGCTGGCGGCGAGCAGCCGCGCGCCCAGCGTCTCGTAGGCGTGCGGCCCGCTGAGCGCGCCGCCCGGCAGCAGCCAGCCGGCCAGCGCCAGGTAGGGCGCCACCATGAAGCCCAGCGCGGCTCCGGCGCCGGCGTCCCCGACCGCCCGGCTCGCCGCGCCCGCGCCGGCGAGCAGCAGCAGGCCGGTCGCGGCGGCGAACACGGCCCGGGGCAGCGCGGAGCCGCCGGGCCAGGCGATCACCACCATGCCGCCGATGAGCACGGCGACCGCGATGCCGAGCAGCACCCAGCGGCTGACCTTCGGGGTCCAGCCGTAGGGGTGGTCCCGCATCGTGGTGGAGATGCCGTCGACCAGGTCGTCGATGTGCACCTCGGGCAGGGCTTCGGTGCGGGGTCTGAGGTAGAGGGTGTCGCCGTCGCGCAGACCGTACGAGTCGAGGGTGCGTTCCTCGTCGAGTGGTTCGCCGCCGAGCCGCTGGAGCACCCAGCCGCCGTGGTCGATGCCGGTTTCTTCGAGGTTGTCGCCGGCGTAGCCGAGCACCGCCGGCAGCAGGTCCGCCACGGGGACGTCGGCGGGCACGGCGAGATCGATGCTCTTGGCAGGGGCTCGTACCGTCAGACGGCACAGCTCGGCCACCTGAGTGTCACTCATCGGAATGGCTCACGCTTCTCCGGGTTACTGCTGAGAACGGGCAGGGGGACGCGGGTTGACGCACCGCCGGGCATCTCACTCGTTGGACGCGTTCCAAAGCCTCGGGACAGGGCCGGTTTTCGACGGTCGGCGCGACGATCGTAGTATCAGCCGCCTGCTGTGGACGATGTGGCCTGTGGCACAGAAGGCGAGGTGACCGCCGGCGCACCCTGTGCGGGGTGCGGAAGGCGGCGTGACGACAGGGTGGAGCGGCGGCGCGGTGACGTGGCGCGGGCGGGCGCGTGGCAACCGCGCGACGCGGCACGGAAGTCGGCACGGAAGTCGGCACGGAGGTCGGCGCGGCGACGCGGCGCCGAGGCCGTCGTGGTACGGATGGTGCGTGGCACGCGACATGGCGTGGCACCGACCTGCCGGGTGACGGACGTGTGACGTAGCAGGACTGTGACACGGCGGGGCCGGGTTGTGGCGAGACCGTGACATGGCCCCGCCATGACATGCCGCAGCGACATGACGACCCGGGTCTTCCGGTGCCGGTCGTGTCCCGGCCCGGCAGCGACGGCGGGCGGCGCCCGGCGACGACGTCGGCCTCGACATCGACGTCATCGTTCCGCCCGCTCTCTCCCCCCTTGCCCCGTAAGGAGACGGTTCCTTGAGTGTGGTCCTGTTCCGCCGCCCGGCCCGACGCCGTGGCCCGGAGATGCCCGACGGGGAGCTGAATCTCCAGGAACCGCCGATCCTCCCCGAGACGGTGCCCGACACCTCCGCCGTGTGGACATATCTCCCCATGGCGTTGATGTCGGTCTCCATGATGTTCATGTTCATGCGGCCCGGTATGACCCGTGGCACCGGCGGGTTCATCTACATCGCCCTGGGCCTGATGGTGCTCGGCGCCGCCGCGATGTTCATCGGCCAGTTCATGCGCAAGGCCGCCGAACGCAAGCAGAAGCTGAAGGGCGAGCGCCGGGACTACCTGCGCTACCTCACCCAGATCCGGCGCAAGGTGCGCGGCGCCGTCGTGGACCAGCAGCGGGCCCTGGCCTGGCGCCATCCCGAGCCCGCCGCCCTGTGGTCGATGGTGGGCACCACCCGGCTGTGGGAACGCCGGCCGCGCGACGAGGACTTCGGCGAGGTCCGGATCGCGGTCGGCGAGCAGAAGCTCGGCCTGAAGCTGAACCCGAACTCCAGCAACCCCGTCGAGGACCTGGAACCGCTCAGCGCGCACGCCCTGCGCAGCTTCATCCGCGCCTACTCGACGGTCCCCGAGCAGCCCATCGCGATCTATCTGCGGGCCTGGGCGCGGGTGCTGTTCCGGGGCGACGAGGAGCGGATACGGTCCACCGCGCGGGCCCTGGTCGCCCAGCTGGCCACCTTCCACTCGCCGGACGACGTGTGGATCGCGCTGTGCGTCTCGGACGAGCGGCGCGCGGACTGGGAGTGGACGAAGTGGCTCCCGCACAGCCTCCACCCGCACGACACCGACGGCGCCGGCCCGACCCGGATGACCGTCTCAGCCCTGGGTGAGCTGGAGGACCTGCTCGGCGCCGAGTTCCTGGAGCGGCCCCCGTTCGACCCGGACGCCGTCCCCGGGCGCGAGGAGCCGTTCACCGTGATCGTGGTGGACGGGGGCACCGTCCCGGCCGGGCACCGCGTGGACGGCGCCGGCTTCCGCAACACCGTCGTACTGGACCTGAGCGGCGCGCTGACCTGGCGGCCCGGCCGGATCACGCTGCGCTTCGAGGTCGCCGAGGACGACCTCGGGCTGGTCCGCACCGACCGCGAGCGCAAGGAGCAGGCCACCCGGCTCGGCAGGCCCGACACCTTCGGGCTGACGAGCGCCGCCTCGCTCGCGCGGCGGCTCGCCCCGTACCGCATGGGCCTGGGCACGGCATCGGACTCGTCGGAGCCGCTGTCCGCGAACGTCGAACTGACCGCGCTGCTCGGCATTCCCGACCTGCACCGCCACGACCCGGACACGCTGTGGCAGCAGCACACCGGACCCTCCCGGCTGAAGGTGCCGATCGCGGTCGGCGCGGACGGCGAACCGGTCACGCTGGACATCAAGGAGTCCGCCCAGGGCGGCACCGGACCGCACGGCATGCTGATCGGCGCCACCGGCTCCGGCAAGAGCGAGCTGCTGCGCACCCTCGTCCTCTCGCTCGCCCTGACGAACTCCTCGGAGACGCTCAACTTCGTCCTCGTGGACTTCAAGGGCGGTGCCACCTTCCTCGGTCTGGACGAACTCCCGCACACCTCCGCCGTCATCACCAACCTGGCCGGTGAGGCCGCGCTCGTCTCCCGGATGCAGGACGCCCTGCACGGTGAGCTGATGCGCCGCCAGGAGCTGCTGCGGTCGGCGGGCAACTACACCTCGGCGCTGGACTACGAGAAGGCCCGCGCCTCGGGCGTGCCGCTGGAACCGATGCCCAGCCTGTTCGTCGTCGTCGACGAGTTCAGCGAGCTGCTCGCCGCGCACCGGGAGTTCATGGAGCTGTTCGTCATGATCGGCCGCCTCGGCCGGTCCCTCGGGGTGCACCTGCTGCTCGCCTCGCAGCGCCTGGACGAGGGCCGGATGCACCAGCTGGAGAGCCATCTGTCGTACCGGATCGGTCTGCGGACGTTCTCCGCCATGGAGAGCCGCGGCGTCCTCGGTGTGCCGGACGCGTACCAGCTGCCGTCGCAGCCCGGCAGCGGCTTCCTGAAGTCGGGCGTGGAGGCGCTGACCCGCTTCCGCGCCGCTTACGTCTCCGGCCCGTACGCCCAGCGGCGGGGCAGCGCCAACCAGGCGCGGGTGGCCAGCCAGACCGTACCGTGGACCAACAGCTACGTCGTGCCGCGCCAGTTGCCCGACGCCCCGGAGCCCGAGCCCACCGCCGAGCCGGAGGAGACCGGCGACACCCTGCTGTCCGTCGCCGTGGAGCGGCTGCTGACCGCCGGGCCGCCGGCCCACCAGGTGTGGCTGCCGCCGCTGGACCTCCCGGCCACCCTCGACCAGGTGCTGCCGCCGCTCACCCCGGACCCCGAACTCGGCCTGACGACCGTCGGTTCGGCGAGCCGGGGCCGGCTCACCATCCCCATCGGCATCATCGACCGCCCCTTCGACCAGCTCCGTGACCTGCTGACCGTCGACCTCTCGGGCGCGGGCGGGCACATCGCCGTCGCGGGCGGCCCGCAGAGCGGCAAGAGCACGATGGTGCGCACCATCATGACCGCGCTGGCGCTCACCCACACCCCGCGCGAGGTGCAGTTCTACTGCCTCGACTTCGGCGGTGGCACGCTCGCCGGACTGGCCGGCCTGCCGCACGTCAGCGGGGTCGCCGCGCGTCTGGACACCGAGCGGGTCGGCCGGACGATCTCCGAGGTCACCACGCTGCTGGCGGAGCGCGAGCGGTTCTTCCTGGACAACGGCATCGACTCCATGGCGACCTTCCGGCGCCGGCTGGCCGCCGGGGAGTTCCCCGAGCACCGGCACGGCGACGTGTTCCTGGTGATCGACGGCTGGTCGACCGTGCGCCAGGACTTCGACCGGTACATCCAGACCTTCGGCTCGATCGCCGCCCGCGGCCTCAACTACGGCATCCACCTGATCGTCACCACCGCCCGCTGGGTGGAGCTGACCTCGTCCATCCGCGACCAGGCGGCGACCCACCTGGAGCTGCGGATGGGTGACCCCATGGACTCCGAGATCGACATGCGGCGCGCCGCGACCGTGCCGCGGCTGCCGGGCCGCGGGCTGACACGGGACGCCAAGCTGCACTACCTCACCGCGCTGCCGCGGATCGACGGCGCGGAGTCGGCGGACGACCTGTCCGACGGGGTGGCGGGACTCGTGGCGGCGGTCAGGGAGAGCTGGCAGGGCCCGCCGGCCCCGCCGGTCCGGATGCTGCCGGCCAAGCTCCGGCTCTCCGAACTCCCGGCCCCCAAGGGCGACTTCAAGATGCCCATCGGTCTGGAGGAGGAGCGTCTTTCCACGGTGTGGCACGACTTCTCCGAGACCCCGCACATGATCGTGGTCGGCGACACGGAGAGCGGCAAGACCAACATGCTGCGGCTGACCGCCAAGGCCATCATGGACCGGTACAGCCCGGCCGAGGCCCGGATCATGGTGGTGGACTACCGCCGCGAGCTGGTGGAGGCGATCCCGGACGAGTACCGCCTCGGGCACGCGGTGTCGATGGACGCCCTGAAGGACCTGATCGCGGGCGCCGCCCGGGCGGTCGCGGCCCGCGTACCGGGTCCGGAGATCACACCGGCCCGGATGCGCAAGTGCGACTGGTGGGACGGGCCGCGGCTGTTCATCCTGGTGGACGACTACGACATGCTGGGCACCAGCCCGATGAACGCCCCCTTCGACCCGCTGCTGAACCACCTGGCCCTCGGCTACGAGGTCGGCCTGCACATGGTCGTCTCCCGCTCCGCCGCGGGCGCGGGCCGGGGCCTGGGCGAAGCGATGCTGCGTCGCATGCAGGAGGTCAACACCCCGACGCTGCTGCTGTCGTGCCCGCCGTCGGAGGGCTTCATCATGGGCAGCGTCAAGGGCCGCAACCTGCCGCCCGGCCGGGGCACGCGGGTGACGCGCCGCAAGCAGACCCAGGTGCAGACGGCGATCCTGGAGGACGACGACGCGTCGTAGCGGACGGGAGCGGGGGCCGGGCCGTCGGCGGCCGAGCCCCCGCTCCCGTGTTCCCGCGCCCGCCCCGCGCGTGGACGCGTCAGCTGCCCGCCGGGCGCCAGTTCCGGGCCCGGCCGCGCGGGATGACCACCGCGCCCGCCGCCACCAGCAGCACCAGCCCGCCGCCCGCGCACGCCACCACCAGCGCGCGCGTGCGCGGCGCCGTCGCGGGCGGGGGCGGGACCACCGCCTTCTGCGGCTCGGGCGTCGCGCCCTTGGCGTCCGTCAGTACGGCCGTCAGCGCGGCGTACGGGTCGAGCCGGGGCGGCGCCGCCGGGTACGCCGCCTCCGTCAGCCGGCGCGCGACCTCGGCGGCCTTCAACTCCGGGTAGCGCGCCCGTACCTGTGCCGCGGCGCCCGCGACGTGCGCGGCGGCGAACGAGGCGCCCGAGCCGATGAAGTGGCCCGAGCCCTTCGGGCCGATGCTCACCACCGCGTCGCCGGGGGCCGCCAGGTCCGCGCCCCGCACCGGCGGCGCGTTGGACGGCCGCCCGCCGTCCGGGCCGTAATCCGTCACGGCCAGCACGCCGGGCGCCGCCGCGGGCCAGTACCAGGGCGCCGGCTCCGTGTCCCGCGCCAGCGCGTCCGGCGCCACCGGGGCCACCACCAGCGCGTCCTTGCCGCTCGCGTACGCGACCGCTTCCGTCAGCGTCGCCTTGCCGCTGTCCAGCGCCACGGCGACGTAGATGACGGAGACGCCCGCGTCCGCCGCCTGGCGTATCCCCTCGGCGACCTGGTCGGCCGTCGTCCCGCCGCGCTCGTCCGTGCCCCGTACGGCCAGGATCCTGGCCCGCGGCGCCAGCCCCGCCGGACCACCGCCTTCGCCGGGCGTCGCCGCGATCAGACCGGCCGCGAAGGTGCCGTGCCCGACGCAGTCCTCGCCGGCCGCCCCGAGCGCGGTCACCCGCCCGGACAGCGCGGGCGCGGCCTCGGCCACTCCGGTGTCCACGACCGCGACCGTCGTACCGGCGCCCTGGGAGAGCGGCCGGGACCGGGACGCGCCCAGGGCCCCCAGCGTCCAGGGCTCGGCCTCGGCCTTCTCGCTGGAGACCGAGACGCAGGTGTCGTCCTCCGCCAGGACGGACCGTACGACGGGCAGCCCCACGGAGTCGGCCGCGGCGGGCACGGTCCCGACGGCGACCAGCGCGGCCGGGATCACGGTCATCAGCAAGGTGGCGGCCAGGGCCGAGGCCCGGGGGCGGCGGCGGGCGCGAACTCGGGCACGGGGCATGGCGCGCATGATAGGCGCCGCGCGTGACGGCGCGACGAGCGGGAGGTACGGGCCGGGACGTGCGGGAAGTACCGGGCGGGACGCGCGGGAGGTACGGGCCGGGACGCGCGGCCGGGCCCCCGCCCCGCCGCGCGCGCCCGTCCGGTCCCGGCGGATCGCGCCCGAACTCGTCCGTCCCTCCTGGAACATCGCCGCACCGGTCCCGTAGCCTTCACGGCGTGCGCACAGCCGTACGTACCCGGACGCGAACCAGTCCCCTGCCGGCCCCCTGGGTGGGAGAGGCACGCGGCGGCGGCACCACAGCGAGGAGGATCGAGCGTGTCACGGCAGTTGCTCAGGGTCGGGTCGGAACAACCGGACAGCTTCCGGACGATCGGTGATGCCCTGGACAAGGCACGCACGGGCGCGGTGATCCGGGTCCACCCCGGCCGCTACCCGGAGAACCTCACGGTCAGGACCCGGGTCACCATCGTCGCGGACGGCGATCCGGGCAGCGTGGAGATCTGTCCGCGCCGGGGCACCGCCGTGGTCCTCGTCGCCGACGCCGTCATGCTCACCGACCTGACCCTGCGCGGCGGGAGCGAGGACCTGCCGGTGGTCGACGCGCCGCGCGGCCAGGTCGCGATGGACGGCTGCACGGTCATCGGCTCCGGCTGGACGGCCGTCCTGGCCCGCGAGTCGGGCTCGCTCGCCATGCGCGACTGCCGGGTCAGCAACCCGAAGGGCGCCGGAGTCGTGGACTCCGCGCCCACGGGCAGCGTCATCGCCGGCTGCCTCATCGAGAACCTCGGCACCTCCGGCGTCGTCATCGGCGCGGAGGCGCGGGCGACCGTGCGCGACTGCCGCATCCGCGACGCCCGCGCCAACGGCGTGCTGACCTCCGACGAGGCGCAGGGCCTGGTGGAGGACTGCGACATCTCCGGCACGGACAAGCCGTCCATCGCCCTGGAGGGCCGCAGCGGCACCCGGGTCGTGCGCACCTCGGTGCACGACACCTCCGTCGGCGTCTACATCACCAGCTCCGCCCGCCCGGTCCTGGAACACGTCACCGTGTCCGACACCTCGGGCCCCGGCATCATGCTGGCCGCGAGCGCCGACCCCGAGTTCCTGAACTGCCGCACCTCACGCACCAAGGGCAACGGCCTCGCCGTCACCGAGCGCTCCCGGGGCACCTTCCAGGACTGCGAGTTCGACACCGCCGCCGCGCCCGCGATCCGGGTGATCAATTCCAGCGCGCCCACCCTGACCGGCTGCGCGGTGCACGACTGCGCGGACGCGAGCGGCGCCGTGCTGCTGGAGGAGGAGTCGTCGGCGGAGTTCGACGACCTGCTGGTCGCGGACGCGGCCGGCACCGGCATACGGATACGCACCGGCGCCAACCCGCTGCTGCGCCGGGCGCGGATCACCTCGCCGGGCGGCCACGGCGTCGAGGTGGTCGACGACGGGCGCGGCCGGCTGGAGCACTGCGAGATCGACCGGGCGGGCGGCGCCGCGGTACGGATCGCCTCGGGCGGCAACCCCGAGATCCGCGACACCGTCATGCGGGCGGCGACCGACGCCACCGTGTCCGTCGGCGCCGAGGGACGGGGCGCCCTGCGGGACTGCCGTATCGAGTCCGCGGCGGCCGGCGGCGTCACGGTGGACAACGGCGGCGAACTCACCGTCCTGCGCGCCCACATCACCGACTGCGGCGCCCACGGCGTCCTGCTCGCCAACGGCTCCCGCGCCACGCTCACCTCCTCCCAGGTCATCGGCTGCGTCGGCGACGGCGTCCGGATCGACAGCGCCGAGCCCGTCACCGTCACCGGCTGCACCGTCCGCGACAACCGCGGCGCGGGTCTCCGGCAGACCCGGGTGAACGAACGCCTCACGGTGGAGGACCTGAACAGCGCCGGCAACGTGGCCCCGGACGCCTGGGGCGACACCCTCCCGCTGGACGCCGCGAACGGCGGGGCCGGGGAGTCGGCCAAGGAGCCCGCGAGCCCGCTGGAGGAGCTGGAGGCGCTGGTCGGCCTCTCCGAGGTCAAGAACCAGGTGCGGACCCTCGTCAACCTCAACCAGCTCAACCAGCGCCGCGCCCAGCTGGGCATGCCCGTACCCCAGTTGAGCCGCCACCTGGTCTTCTCCGGACCGCCCGGCACCGGTAAGACCACGGTGGCCCGGCTGTACGGCGGCATCCTGGCGAATCTGGGCGTCCTACGCTCCGGGCACCTGGTGGAGGTCTCCCGGGCCGACCTGGTGGCGCAGGTCATCGGCGGTACGGCCATCAAGACGACCGAGGCGTTCAACGAGGCGCTCGGCGGCGTGCTGTTCATCGACGAGGCGTACACGCTGCTCTCCGACAGCAAGGGCTCCGGCGCCGACTTCGGCCGGGAGGCCGTCGACACGCTGCTGAAGCTGATGGAGGACCACCGCGACGAGGTGGCCGTCATCGCCGCCGGCTACACCGGCGAGATGGACACCTTCCTCTCCTCCAACCCCGGCCTGGCCTCCCGCTTCACCCGCACCATCGAGTTCGCCAACTACTCGGTCGACGAGCTGGTGACGATCACCGAGAACATGTGCGCGGGGCACCGCTACGCGCTCGACCCCGCGACCCTGGACGCCCTCGCCCGGCACTACGAGCGGATGCCGCGCGACGCCACGTTCGGCAACGGCCGGGCGGCGCGCCGGGTGTTCGAGGAGATGGTGGACCGGCAGGCGTCCCGGCTCGCCTCCATGACGAACCCGGCGGAGAGCGACCTGACCCTCCTGCTGCCCGAGGACGTGGCGGCGGACGCCGGCACATCGGCGGACAGCGGTCCCGGCTCCGAGGAACTGCTCGCCGAGCTGAACTCCATGATCGGCCTCGCGGCGGTGAAGAACGAGGTGACCGCCCTGGTCAACCTGCTCACCGCGACCAGACAGCGCAAGGCCGCCGGGCTGCCCACCCCGAGGATCAGCAACCACCTCATCTTCTCCGGGCCGCCCGGTACGGGTAAGACCACGATCGCGCGGCTCTACGCGGACCTGCTGCGCTCCCTCGGCGTCCTGCCCAAGGGCCAGCTGGTCGAGGTCGCCCGCGCCGATCTGGTGGGCCGCTACGTGGGGCACACGGCGCAGCTCACCAAGGAGGCGTTCGAAAGCGCCCTGGGCGGTGTGCTGTTCGTCGACGAGGCGTACACGCTCACCCCGGAGGGCGCGACCTCGGACTTCGGCCGGGAGGCCGTCGACACGCTGCTGAAGCTGATGGAGGACCACCGCGACGAGGTCGTCGTCATCGCCGCGGGCTACACCCGCGAAATGCGCCGCTTCCTCGACTCCAACCCGGGTCTGGCCTCGCGGTTCTCGCGGACGGTGGAGTTCGAGAACTACTCCACGGACGAGCTGCTGGAAATCCTCTCCACGCAGGCCACCGGCTACGGCTACGACTGCTCCCCGGAGGCGCTGACCGCGCTGCGCGACTACCTGGACACCCTGCCGCGCGATCACGCCTTCGGCAACGCGCGCACGGCCCGGCAGATCCTGGAGGGAATGATGACCCGCCAGGCGGGCCGGATCGGCGGGATGTCCGCGCCGGACCTGGACGACCTGCGCCTGCTGCTGCCGGAGGACCTGCCCCCGGAGACGGCGGCGACGCGCCGTTGACGGATGGTGCCCGCCCCCGCGCCGACGCGGGGGCGGAGCCGGCGAGGCGGCGGGTCAGCGGGCGCCGGGCGCCGAAGAGGCGGGCGGGACGCGTCACTTGTCGTCGGGGGCCTCGATGATGTCGCCCTTCTCGTCGACGGTGTGGGTCTGCCAGTAGATGTCCCACTTGTCGTCGACGTGCTGGGGCACCTTGCCCTCCGGGTAGCGGACGTACCCCTTCGGGGGCTCCTCGCCCTTGGGCACGCACGCCTTGCCGGTGCTGCCCACCGTCATCACCCCGTACTCGCCGCCGCCGCAGATCGCGTCCTCCGTCGAGCAGCCGGCCAGCGCGGCGACGGCCGCGCACGCCAGGGCGAGGCCGGCCGCCGAGCGCGCGACGCGCCTGCCGCGTACGGGAGAGGTGGTACGGAATCCGGCGGTGGCACGCATGAGTGTCTCCTTCGACTGGGTCGGTGCGGACCATCCTGCGCGACGGCCCGCGCGCGGGCGTGAGTACACGTACTCACGTACGAACTCGACGTACGGACCGGTCCGGCGACGGAACTCTGCCACTTGGCCCAGCCGGGCGTGCGATCCGGCCGCCGGCCGGGTCGACTGAACAGATCCCGCTCCCGCTTCCCGGAGCCGGAGCCGGAGCCGATGACGCGGCACGCGGGCGGTACGGGCAGAGAGGGCCGGATCAGGTGAGAGAGCGCAGCGCAGTCGCCGCGAACGGGATCACCCGCCTCGTGGGGGCGCTGCTGTGCCTCGGCGTGGCCGCCATCCACGTCAGGGACCAGGGCGGAATCCCCGGCTCCCAGTCGCCCCCGTACATCGCCTACCTCTACTGGGCGCTGGAGATCGTCGCCGTCCTCACCGCCCTGCTCCTGCTGGCCGGTGCCATCGGGCCCGGCTGGTTCCTCGCGATGGGCGTGGCCGCCGGGCCCATCCTCGGATACGTCCTCACCCGCGGCCCCGGTCTCCCCGACGACCACGGCGACGTGGGCAACTGGACCTATCCCCTGGGGCTGGTCAGTCTCGCCTTCGAAGGCGCCCTGCTCATCCTGTCGGTGAGCTGTTTCCTGCTCCGCCCCCGACGCGGATCGCGTCGCGCGGCGGGGCGGTCCTACGGCGGGAGGGCGGGTACGTAGGGAGGCGAGGGCCGGTGCGCGCGGGAGCGCCGGTACGCACGGCCGCGTCGGCCGCGTACCGCCGCGTCAGGACGTACGCCCGTACCAGTCGAGGCAGACGATCATCGCGTCGTCGTCGGCCCGGGACCGGCCCCGGTGGCCCGCCAGTTCTTCGAGCATCGTGCGCGGTACGTGCGACGGGGGCAGCAGCCGGGTGTCCCGCATGGCCCGGGCGAGCGCGCCCTCGCGGTAGCGCTCGCCGCCGGGGGAGGCGACGTCATAGACGCCGTCGCTGATGAACAGCAGACGGTCGCCGGGCAGGATGTCGAAGCGCTCCACCGTGTAGGCGGTGTCCTCGAACATGCCGAGCGGGAGCTGTGCCTCCGGCTCGATCAGCTCGACCGTGCCCCCGCGCAGCCGCCAGATCTTGGGCGAGCCCGCGTCGATGAGGTCCACCCGGCCGGTGGCCAGATGGAAGCGCAGCAGAAGCGCCGAGAGGTGCGCCGCGCCCTCGTAGTGCCCGTACAGCGCCTGGTCGGCGAGGCTCGCCTGGCCGACCAGGTCGAGTCCGGCCCGGCGGGCGTTGCGCAGGGCGTTGACGGCGAGGTTGGTGAGCAGGGCCGCCTCGATGCCCTCCCCCATGCCGTTGGTGACGGTGAGGGTGAGGTGGTCGGCGGAGGCGGACCAGTCGAAGTTGTCGCCGTGGATCGCGTAGGCCGGTTCCAGCTGTCCGCCGAGGGAGTACTCGGCCCGGGAGCAGGCCCGCCCGGGAAGGAGCTGCCACTGCATCTCGGCGGCGAGGGTGAGGCGGTCCGCGCGCCGTGCCTGGAGATAGAGGTCGGTGTCGCGCTCGGCGACGACGATCTCCCGGCCGAGCACGTCGGCGATCTCCTCCAGCTCGTCGAGCGCCCGCGGGGAGTACCGGTCGGCGGGCAGGGTGACGGAGAGCACGCCGAGCCGGTCCCCGCGCACGGTGACGGGGAGGTGAGCGGTCACGGCGGACGGCGGGTCGTCGGTGACGACGTGGGGTCTCTGCGCGCCGAGGGCTCTCCCCGGTGGGCTGGTGTGCACGGAGAGCGGCTGTGCGGTGTATGGAAGGACGTCGACCGGCTGGAGTATGGTCATGGCGTAGTCGGCCATCAGCAGGTCGACGGCGCTCGCGCCGAAATGTTCCGTCAGTGCCGTACGGACGGAGTCGAGGAGCTCGTGAGGGGCCGCGCCGCGCAGGGCGCGTTCCACAGCCACGATTCTGTCCGCCATGTGACGACCGCTTTCTCGGAGAACTGAAATAAGGAGTAAGGCGCTGTCCGGACCATCCGGGCCGCCAAGGCCGTTCGGAGTGTCACGGTATGGGTGTGGATCTCTCTGCCTCGCACAGAGAATCTCATGACGCCGCGCAGGCGGCGCGTGAGGTCATCGAGTTGCTGGAGATGCTGTGGGAGCGGGGGCGGGACGCCGTCTCCCCCGCGCCCGTCTCGACGTCCCAGCTGCGTGTCCTGTACGTACTGGAGCGGGGCGACGGCATCAATCTGCGCACGCTCGGCGAGGCGCTGGGCGCCGCGCCGTCCTCGGCCAGCCGGCTGTGCGACCGGCTCCAGGCGCTGGGCTTCATAGAGCGGGCGCCGAGCGAAGTGAACCGCAGGGAGCGGCAGTTGCGGCTGACCAGCCGGGGCGAGTCCTATCTGCTCGATCTGCGGGTGCGCCGCGAGGAGGCCCTGCTGTCGGCCATCGCGACGCTGCCGCCGACGACCCGCCGGGCGCTGACGGAGGGGCTGACCGGATTCCGGGGCGCGGTGGACGCCGTCTCCCCGATGCCCGGCGCCACGCGACTGGATGAGACCGCGCGGCCCGCTTGACGTACCGGCCGGCCGGACTGGCCGGTTCGACCCCTTTCAGGCGAGAGGACCGTTTCGGCACGCTCCACGGGACGGCCGGTTCGCCGCGCCGCCGTACCACCGTGCCGCCGTGCCACCGCGCCTTCACGCCCGCCGCGCCCGCCGCGCCCGTCCCGCCCGTCACGCCCGCCGTGCCCGTCCCGCCCGTCACGTCCACCGCGCCCGCCACCTCCGTAACGCCGTACGGAGGCACCCGCGACAGGGGCTTGACGAGGGACTCTGTCCATATCGGCGCTTCCCGTGCTTGACTGCGGTCGATAACGTTTGTCGAGCGACAAACAAAAAGCGGGTGTGACGGAGAGCGGCGGACGGCGCGATCCACGCGTCGGCGCGATCCCCGCACATGTCATCGAGTACGGAAGGACGGCGGCTTGACTACAGCCGAGGACGAGGCACGTGAGCGCGTCACCGACGCGCTGCGTACGGACGCGGACGCCATCGCGGACCGCTGGGTGCAGCTCCAACTGGCGCAGCCCTCCTGGGGCAACGGGGTGAGCGAGACCGAACTGCGCGAAGAGGCCGACGCCCTGGTCGGCGCGCTGGCGACGGCGCTGGAGAGCGGCATGCCGGTGCGGCACGTGGTCGGCGGACACCGCGACCTGCACCGGGCCGTGACCGAGCTGTCCCTGCGCCGGGCCCGCGAGGGGGTGAGCCCCACCGCCACCTCGCTGGCGGTCCTGTCCCTGAAGGAGGCGCTGCTGGAGGCCGTGCAGCGCGGAGCGGGCGACGGGAGCGGGCTGTTCGGCTCCGCCCTGCTGGTCAACCGGCTGCTGGACAGCGCCGGGGCGCTCTCCTTCGAGACCTATGTGGAGGGCCGGGAGGAGATCATCCGCCGGCAGAGCCGGCAGCTGCTGGAGGTGTCCACGCCCGTGGTGCGGCTGTGGCGGCACGTGCTGGCGGTGCCGCTCATCGGCACGCTGGACACGGCGCGCACCCAGGTCGTCATGGAGAATCTGCTCCAGGCCATCCAGGAGCACGAGGCGCAGGTCGCGATCATCGACATCACGGGCGTCCCGACCGTGGACACGGCGGTCGCGCAGCATCTGATGCAGACCGTCAACGCGGTGCGGCTGATGGGCGCGGACTGCCTCATCAGCGGTATCCGGCCACCGATCGCCCAGACCATCGCCCAGTTGGGGATCGACCTGTCGACCATCCTCACCCGGGCGACGCTCGCCGACGCGCTGTCGGCCGCGGTCGGGCTGACCTCCGGCCCCTCCGGAGCCCCCGGGGCCTCCGGCGCTCCCGGTTCCTCCGGCGTCCTCGCACGGTCCGGCGCCCTGGCGGAGCTGTGAACGGCCCCTCCCCGACCGGTGTCCCGATCCTGCGCCTGGGGGACGTCCTGGTCACCGGGCTGCTCAACGAGCTCGACGACAAGTCCGCCATCGCGTTCAGCGAGGAGCTGACCGCACGCATCACCGGCGACGGGGTACGCGGCGTACTGATCGACATCTCCCGGCTGGAGATCATCGATTCCTTCGTGGCCCGCACCCTGATGGAACTCACCACCATGGCGCGGCTGCTGGGAGCCCGAGTGATCGTTTCCGGCATGCGCCCCCCGGTCGCCATCACCCTGGTGGAACTGGGGCTCCAGCTCACCGGCGTGGAGACCGCGCTCAACGCCGAACGCGGCATGGCCGCTCTCGGCTGGCGCCAGAGTTCACCACCTCCGGAAGGGGCACTCGCGTGACACGCACCGGCCAGGCCGGCACCACCACCCTGCTCCATACGAACAGCCGTGGCGACCCCGCGACGGCCGCACCGCCGACAACTGCCGCGCCCTCCGAGGCCGCGGCACCGCCCACGGCCGCCGCGCAGGCGGCAGAAGCGACAGAGGCGCCGGGAACATCGGCCCTCGTGCACGACGTACGCACCGAGGAAGACCTGCTGGCGATCCGCCACGCGGTACGGGCGGCCACCCTGCGCAACGGCTTCAGCATCGTCGACCAGACCCGCGTCGTCACCGCCGCCAGCGAACTCGCCCGCAACGCCTACATCCACGGCGGCGGCGGCACCCTCACCATCGAGAGCCCGGACCGCCCCGGCGGCGGTGGCATCAGGCTGACCATCCGGGACGACGGCCCCGGCATCGCCGATGTCGAAGCGGCCCTGGCCGACGGCTTCACCACGGGCGCGGGCCTGGGCCACGGACTCGGCGGCGCCCGGCGGCTCATGGACGAGTTCGAGATCCGTACGGCCACGGGCCGGGGCACCACCGTCACCGTCACCCGCTGGGCCGGCCGGTGACAGCGGCCGGCATCCGCCCGACCGCGCACATCCGGATCGACCACTACAGCGCGGTCCACCTCGCCGCCGAGACGGCCCGGTCGGTCGCCCGCGCGTGCGGACTGCCCGGAGCGATGCCCGACCAGGCGGCGGTCGTCGCCTCGGAGCTGGGCAGCAACCTCGCCAAACACGCCACCAACGGCGCCCTCTTCCTCCACCCGCTGCCGCTCGGCGCGGGAGTGGAGATCCTCGCCGCCGACCGGGGACCCGGCATCCTCGACCTGGACCGGTCCCTGACCGACGGCTACACGACCACCCACACCCTCGGCACCGGACTGGGCGCGGCCCGGCGGATATCCACGTCGTTCACCATCCGCAGCCAGTCCGGCGTCGGCACCCTCGTCTGCGCCCGGCTCGCCCCGCCGGACCCGCCGCCGGGCCTCGCGCCCCCGGCCGGCCAGGACATCGCGGCGATCTGCCTCGCGGCCGAGGGCGAACGGACCAGCGGCGACGCCTGCTCCGTCATCGACACCGACGGCGTCCGCACCGCGATCGTGGTGGACGGTCTGGGCCACGGGCCGGGGGCCGCCGAACCCGCCCACGCCGCCCTGCGCGCCTTCGGCCGTACGCCGGACAGCCCGCTGCCCGAGATCCTGACGGCCGTCCACCGAGCCCTGCGCCACACCCGCGGCGCGGCCCTCGCGCTGCTGCGGCTGCACCCCGGCCACGCCGAGTACTGCGGCGTGGGCAACGTGCGCGCGCTCGCGCTCGGCCCCGGCGGCGTCCATCACCGGCTGACCGGTCAGCCCGGCGTCGCCGGACTCACCGTACGGGCCCCCCGGGTCCACCGGATTCCGCTGGAGCCGGGCAGCACGGCCGTCCTGCACACCGACGGCATCGACCAGCGGTGGACCCACGCCCCCTCGCCCTTCCTGCTGCGCCTTCCCCCCACTCTGCTCCCGGCCGCACTGGCCCACAGCCACCGGCTCAGCCGCGACGACGCGACCGTGCTGGCCACCACCCCCCACCGAAGGCACCCGTGACCGCGCCCACCCGCCACACCCTCCACTCCCTGCCGCAGCTGCGCCGAGCCGTGCGCGGCATCGGCGACGCGCACCGGCTGCCCGCCGAGACCAGGGCCCGGCTCGTGCTGTCCGTCGCCGCCCTGGCCGCGCCCCACTTCGGCGACGGCCGCTCCGTGGCGCTGGAGTCCGCCCGCGAGGAGAGCCCGGCGCGGGACCATGGCTCCGACCGCGAGGGCTCGCTGCTCTCCATCACCCTGCGCACACCGTGCCCGGGCCGTACGACCGAACTGCCGCTGCCCGCGCGGACGACCCCGGACGGTGCCACCGTCTGGCACATCCCCGCCCCACCGCGCGCCCCCGGTGCCCCGTTCGTCCCGCCCCCGCCACGGAGCGGCGGGCTCGGCCGCGCCGTCGCCTCCGTACCGGACGAAACGGCCTCGCTGGAGCAGGAGTTGCGGGCCGCGCTCGCCCATGTGGACGCCCTCGCGGCCGAGCACCGCCGCCTCAAGCACGAACTGGCCGAGACCAACAGCGGAGTTCTCGCGCTCTATGTCCAGCTCGAAGAGCGCGACGAACAGCTCCGCACGGCGCACGGCCAGATGCTCCGCGAGCTGGAGGACGCCCTGCGCCCGCTGCCCATAGCCGTCGACGGGCTGGAACTCGCCGTGCACTACGCCCCGGCGGGCACCGACGCGCCCACCGGGGGCGACCACTACGACTGGTTCACCCTGCCCGACGGCACGATCCACATCACCGTCGTGGACGCCCTGGGCCACGGGGTACGCAGCACCCGCAGCGCGCTGAACGTCACGCACGCCGTACGCACCCTGGCCCTCGAAGGCCACCCGCTCCAGTCCATCGTGGCGCGCACCCACGAAATCCTCGCCCCCTTCGACCCGGAACTCATGGCCACCGTCCTGCTGGCCCGGCTCGACCCCGCCACCGGCGAACTGCGGCTGGCCAACGGCAGCCATCCGCCCGCCCTGGTGGTACGGGCCGACGGCGCCGCCGAATACCTGGAGGTGCGGGGCCGGGGCGTCGGCTATCCGCTGCCCGGCAGTGAACGGCTGCTGCGCACGCGGCTCGGCGAAGGCGATCTGCTCGTCCTGTACACCGACGGCCTGGTCGAGAGCCGCAGAGATCCGCAGGAAGGCGAACGGCGCCTCATCGACAGCGCGCGCCGGCACCGGAACCGCGCCGTCCACGAGATCCCCGGCGCGCTGGCGGCCGACATGCTCACCGTCGTCCTGCACGCCGACGACACCCTCGCCCTGGCGGTCCGCCGGACGCCGGACACCGGACGCGGCGCGTGATTCCCGCATCACGACTGTTGCCGTACGGCAATCAGCCGGCCGGGCGGCGAGCCGCGCCCGCTTCGCCCCGTGCACCCGCCGTCGCGGTGGCCCGCACCGGCCGTACCCCGTCGCCCGCACCGCGCGACCTCTGGCCAACGGCGTTCATACGGTTAGACTCTCGCGACCGTACAGGCGAGCGCACGGGAAGGCCGCGGCAGATGGGGCAAGTAAAGAAGATCGTGCTGTACGGGCTCGCCGTGTTCGTGCTCTACACGATCATCACGTCTCCCAAACGGGCCGCCGAGCTCGTCCAGGTAGGGTTCGAGGGCATTTCGAGCGCCGCCCAGGGCGTCGGCCAGTTCATGTCGTCGCTCGTCAATTAGCGCGCACGGCAGTACGGCGGAAGCGGGTCGCGGCGCCCGGTCACGCCCCGGACCCAAGGAGTACCCGTTGATCCGCCACCTGGTCCTCTTCAAGCTCGACGAGGGCGTCACGCGTGACGAGGCCCGGGTGATCGCCGGGGCCAGAGCCTTCGAGGAGCTGGGCGGGCAGGTGCCGGAGGTGGAGTTCTGGGAGTGCGCCTGGAACATCACCGACCGGCCCATCGCGTACGACTTCGCCATCAACTCGGCGGTCGCCGATCGGGCGGCCCTCCAGCGCTACCTCGACCACCCCGCCCACCGGGCCGGCGTCGCACAGTGGCGCGAATTCGCCACCTGGGTGATCGCCGACTACGAGTTCTGAGCCACCGCCCTCCCCATCCCGCACCCACCCGGTGCGGGGTTTTTGGGTTTATTACCCCATTTCGCCGTCAACACGGTTCTTTCGGGTGCTTGCACACAGTGGACATGTCTTGTGATGCTATGACCGCTTTTGACGGATGAGTTGACGTAGTCGACCGCAAAGGGGTGGGCGTAATCGTGCCGGCCAGTACGACACCTCAAGTGCTGCCCCAGGCGGAGCCCGCGGCCCCGACCCTCGTCGAGACCGACGCGCGCCCCGCCGCGCAGAGCCGGGGCGCCGACACCCGGGCGCTGACCCAGGTCCTGTTCGCCGAGCTGAAGGGGCTGGAGCCGGGCTGCGCCGCGCACGCACGGGTACGGGGTGCGCTGATCGAGGCCAATCTGCCGCTGGTGCGCTACGCCGCCGCCCGGTTCCGCAGCCGCAACGAGCCGATGGAGGATGTCGTCCAGGTCGGCACGATCGGTCTGATCAACGCCATCGACCGGTTCGATCCCGACCGGGGGGTGCAGTTCCCCACCTTCGCGATGCCGACGGTCGTCGGGGAGATCAAACGTTACTTCCGGGACAATGTGCGGACCGTCCACGTACCGCGCCGGCTGCACGAGCTGTGGGTCCAGGTGACCGGGGCGACCGAGGACCTGACCACCGCCCACGGCCGCTCCCCGACCACCGCCGAGATCGCCGAGCGGCTGCGGATCTCCGAGGACGAGGTGCTCGCCTGCATCGAGGCCGGACGCTCGTACCACGCCACCTCGCTGGAGGCGGCACAGGAGGGCGAC
This sequence comes from Streptomyces sp. NPDC012835, assembly GCF_042900885.1. Taxonomy (NCBI): domain Bacteria; kingdom Bacillati; phylum Actinomycetota; class Actinomycetes; order Kitasatosporales; family Streptomycetaceae; genus Streptomyces; species Streptomyces sp. NPDC012835. The sequence continues at coordinate 426,428 of NZ_JBIBBW010000005.1, read as the reverse complement.
GGGCTGCCGGGGCTGCTGGACCGGCTCGGCTACGAGGACCCCGCGCTGGCCGGTGTGGAGCACCGCGATCTGGTTCGCCATCTGCTGGTGCAACTGCCCGAGCGCGAACAGCGCATCCTGATGCTGCGCTACTACAACAACCTGACGCAGTCGCAGATCAGCCAGGAACTGGGCGTTTCCCAGATGCACGTGTCAAGACTTCTGGCCCGCAGCTTCGCGCGGTTGCGATCCGCAAATCGGATCGAGGCGTAACCCTCACAGGTAAAAACCCGTCAGCTCAGCCCACCGCGCGAAAACCAGCAAACCCCCGCACAACAGGACGCAACGCTCCATCACTTGTCGACAAGTCACTACAGCGTGTTGCCGACATGTGACATTCTGCTGGAACCGCGTTTGCCGCAGTCCCGCCGCCGGTATTCAGGTGGAGGCTGCGTTCCTCCGACGGGAGCGCCGCCGCGACCGTCCGCGACCTCAAGGGGGTGGCATGTCCGTAGAACAGGGCAGCTCGAAGGTGCTCACGCTCACGAAGAGCGCGCCAGTGCGCCATGCGCTCGACCAGGTGGCCGACCCGGTGCTGCCACGCGCGTCCCAGCCGGAAGCCATCGACACCCGCACGCTGTCCCGCTCCCTGTTCCTGCGGCTCGCCGTGCTCGAACAGGACAGCCCGGAGCGCGCCTACGTGCGTGACACCCTCATCGAGCTGAACCTGCCGCTGGTGCGCTACGCGGCGGCCCGGTTCCGCAGCCGCAACGAGCCGATGGAGGACATCGTCCAGGTCGGCACCATCGGCCTGATCAAGGCGATCGACCGGTTCGACTGCGAACGCGGCGTGGAATTCCCGACGTTCGCGATGCCGACGGTCGTCGGGGAGATCAAGCGCTTCTTCCGCGACACGTCGTGGTCGGTCCGGGTGCCGCGCCGGCTCCAGGAGCTGCGCCTCGCGCTGACCAAGGCCAGCGACGAGCTGGCGCAGAAGCTCGACCGCTCGCCGACCGTTCCCGAACTCGCCGCCGTGCTGGGCGTGTCCGAGGAGGACGTGGTCGACGGCCTCGCGGTCGGCAACGCGTACACGGCGTCCTCGCTGGACTCGCCGTCCCCCGAGGACGACGGCGGCGAGGGCTCGCTCGCCGACCGGCTGGGCTATGAGGACATGGCGCTGGAGGGCGTGGAGTACCGCGAGTCCCTCAAGCCGCTGCTGGCCAAACTGCCGCCCCGTGAGCGGCAGATCATCATGCTCCGGTTCTTCGCGAACATGACCCAGTCGCAGATCGGCGAGGAGGTCGGCATCTCGCAGATGCACGTCTCCCGGCTGCTGACCCGTACGCTCGCGCAGCTGCGGGAAGGTCTGATCTCGGACTGAGGTACGCGAACCCCGCCCATCGTCCGCGCGTCTGCGGGCGAACTCCCGGGCGGGGTTCGGACATGACGTACCGTCGGCCGACGCGTGACGCCGGGCCGACCGCCGCTGACCGGCCGTCAGAAGGCCAGCCAGGCGACCACGGCCAGGACGACGACGGCCACGACCACGCCGACGATCACTCCGACCTTCGGCCCGCCCTGCTGCTGAGGCGCCTGCCGGCGCTCGGGCTCGCCGTCGTCGACAAACGCGCGGAACATCTGGGTGCTGCCCGCGGGGTCGGGATTTCCCTCGGGTCCCTGCGGGGCATGGGGATTGTGTGCCATGGGCCAGGACCCTAGCGAACCTGGGCCGCCGCACCCAACCCCGGGCCCTCTGTCGGCCCCCTCGCGCCCCTTTTACGGAGCCGCGCACCCACGCGCCGGGCATTGACCTCGACCATGCGAAGGTTTTTGGTTCCCTTTACCCCCGTAGGCCCGATTTAGTTTGCCTGCGGCAACCAACTTCTTCTATGGTTCCATGGTTGCCCTAAGCAACGAAAGCCTGGGGAGAAGAAGAAGAGTGGCCGCATCGCAGAGCCAGTACGCGGAACTGTCCCGACAGCTCAGTGCGGTAGGAGCCGTCAAACGCGGCCTCAGCCGCATTCTGCCCGCCGAGTGCCCGGGCGGCTCCGCCGCCGTACTGACCCTGCTGGAGCGGCACGGCGAGATGCGGATGAGCCGCCTCGCGGAACTTCTCTCCGTGGACATGTCGGTCACCAGCCGGCATGTCGCACACACCGCGGAACGCGGCTGGATCGAGCGCATGCCCGACCCGGCCGACAAGCGCTCGCGCATCCTGCGGCTGACCCCCGCCGGCCGGGAACTGCTCGACGAGCTGGCCCGGCGGACGACCGACATGTTCGCGCGCACGCTCGACGACTGGACCGACGACGAGGTCGGGCAGCTCAACACCCTGCTGGCCCGGCTGCGCAGCAGCTTCGGCGACTGCCGGGACTGGCACTACCAGAATTCGCACACCCGTACACCCATGCGGCAAGAGACGTGAGACAAAGGAATTCAATGGCTACGACCACACCAACGGGTGTGCGGGGCGGCCACGCCAAGCACGGCGGCGATCCCGCCTCCGAGGCCGGCGCGCCGATGACACACCGTCAGATCATGGAGGCCCTGTCCGGGCTCCTCCTGGGCATGTTCGTCGCGATCCTCTCCTCGACGATCGTCTCCAACGCCCTCCCCCACATCATCTCCGACCTCGGCGGCGGGCAGAGCGCCTACACCTGGGTGGTCACCGCGGCGCTGCTGTCGATGACGGCGACCACCCCGCTCTGGGGCAAGCTCTCCGACCTCTTCAGCAAGAAGCTCCTGGTCCAGATAGCCCTGACCATCTACGTCCTCGGCTCCGTGGTGGCCGGTCTCTCCCAGAACGCCGGGATGCTGATCGCCTGCCGTGTCGTCCAGGGCATCGGCGTCGGCGGGCTCTCCGCCCTCGCCCAGATCGTCATGGCCGCCATGATCTCCCCGCGCGAGCGCGGCCGGTACAGCGGCTACCTCGGCGCGACCTTCGCCGTCGCCACCGTCGGCGGCCCGCTGCTCGGCGGTGTCATCACCGACACCTCGTGGCTGGGCTGGCGCTGGTGCTTCTACGTCGGCGTGCCCTTCGCGATCATCGCGCTGATCGTCCTCCAGAAGACCCTGAAGCTGCCGGTCGTCAAGCGCGAGGTCAAGGTCGACTGGGGCGGCGCCTTCTTCATCAGCGCCGCCGTCTCGCTGCTGCTCCTGTGGGTCACCTTCGCGGGCGACAAGTACGACTGGGTCTCGTGGCAGTCGGGCGTCATGGTCGGCGGCTCGATCGTCCTCGGCGCGCTCTTCGTCCTCATCGAGAGCAAGGCCAGCGAGCCGATCATCCCGCTGCGCCTCTTCCGCAACCGCACGATCACCCTGGCCTCGCTGGCCTCGCTCTTCGTCGGTATCGCGATGTTCGCGGGCACCGTCTTCTTCAGCCAGTACTTCCAGCTGGCCCGCGGCAAGTCGCCCACGATGTCCGGCGTCATGACCATCCCGATGATCGGCGGCCTGTTCATCTCGTCCACCGTCTCCGGCATGATCATCACCAAGACCGGCCGGTGGAAGGTCTGGCTGGTCAGCGGTGGCGCGCTGCTGACGGCGGGGCTCGGGCTGCTGGGCTCCATCCGGTACGACACGCCCTACTGGCACGTCGCGGTCTTCATGGCGCTGCTGGGTCTCGGCGTGGGCATGATGATGCAGAACCTGGTCCTGGCCACGCAGAACCAGGTCGCCCCGGCGGACCTCGGCTCCGCCAGCTCCGTCGTCACCTTCTTCCGCTCCCTGGGTGGTGCGGTGGGCGTCTCGGCGCTGGGCGCGGTGCTCGGCAACCGGGTCACGCACTACGTCGAGGAGCAGGTCCCGAACCACGCGGGCACCGGCGGCGGCGGCATCCCCGACCTGGCGGCGCTGCCCGCCCCGATGCGGCAGATCGTGGAGGGGGCGTACGGGCACGGTGTCGGCGACGTCTTCCTCTACTCGGCCCCGGCCGCGTTCATCGCCTTCCTGCTGACGCTGTTCATCAAGGAGGTCGCGCTGCGCTCGCGGTCCGCCGGTGAGTCGCCGGAGGCCGTGGAGACGGCCGCCGCGGCGGTGACCGCTCCGGCGGAGGCCGCGCAGGCACCGATACCGGCCCAGGCGCACGCGCCGCAGGACCCGGCTCCGTACGGCTCGGGTCCCCACGACTCGGACCGGTACGCCGGAGCCGCCCGGACCGGGTTCGCGCAGAGCGGGATCGATCAGACCGGGGGGACACAGACCGGGACGGTGGAACTCATGACAGCGGCCACGCACGACACGGCCGGCTCGGCGGGCGCCTCCGGCACCTCCGTACACGGCACGGTGCTCGGCGCCGAGGGCGTTCCGGTGCCCCGCGCGGCCGTCACCCTGATCTCGCTGGCGGGCCGCCAGCTGGCCCGCGCGGTCGCCCGGCCCGACGGCGGCTACGCGCTGGACGCCCCCGGCGCCGGTTCGTACGTCCTGATCGCCTCCGCCGACGGCTTCCAGCCGCAGGCGTCCACGGTGATCGTCGGCGACGAACCGCTCCCGTACGACATCCGGCTCTCCGGTACGAGCGGCCTCACCGGGGCCGTGCACGCGGCCGAGGGCGGGCTGCCCGTCGAGGACGCGATGGTGATCGTGACCGATGTACGGGGCGATGTGCTGGCCACCGGCAGGTCCTCCGCGCAGGGCGAGTTCGCCTTCGGCGAGCTGGTCCCCGGCTCGGTGACCGTCGCGGTGAACGCCGCCGGCTTCCGTCCGCTGGCCCTGCCGGTGGAGATCGGCGGCCAGGGCGCCACCCGTATCGAGGTTCCCCTCCGGGCCGGTGCGCTGGTCCAGGGCACGGTCAGGGCGGGTGCCGACCGGCGTCCCGCGTCGGACGCCCGGGTGACCCTCGTCGACGCGGCGGGCAACGTCGTCGCCACCGCGACGACCGGGGAGGACGGGGCTTACGCCTTCACCGACCTGGACTCCGGCGAGTACACGGTGATCGCCACCGGATACCCTCCGGTGGCCGGTGCGCTGACGGTCGCGGGCCGGGGAGTCGACGGCCACGACATCGAACTCGCGCACCCCGGCGAGTAGTTCCGTCCGTGCGAACCGGGCTCCGGCGACGGGGATGCGCACACCGGCTGTGTGCGCGTCCCCCGGGCCGGGGCCCGGACTCTTGGCGGGACCTGATTCTTGGGTGAGATCGAGGAGATGAGTGGGATGGGACTTCGCGGACAGGTACGGACCCGGGACGGCTGGGCGGTTCAGCACGCGATCGTGACCATGACCGACATGGCGGGACAGCAGATACTGCGTACGGGCACCGACGAGGCGGGCGCCGTACAGGACGACTCGCCGCTCGTGCCGGGCCCGTACACGGTCGTGGTGACGGCCGTCGGGTACGCGCCCGTCGCCTCCACCGCGATGGTGACCAGAACCGGCCGCGCCGACCTGGGCAAGGTGACGCTGACCAGACAGGGCGGCGTGGAGCTGCCACCTCCGGGGGTGTGGACCATCGACCCCGCGCACTCGACGGTGGGCGCGGTGGCCCAGCACCTGGGAATCTCCAGCGTGCGCGGGCGGTTCACCGACTTCAGCGGCCGGATCGAGATCGGCGAGGCGGGCGCGGACAGCGCGCAGGGCCGGGTCGACGCCGTCATCAGCGCGGCGACCATCGACACGGGCAACGGCCTGCGCGACAAGCACCTCAAGTCGCCGGACTTCCTGGACGTGGAGCGGTTCCCGGAGATCAGGTACAGCAGTACGGGCCTGACCCCGTCGGGCCCCGACCGCTGGCGGGTGCACGGCACGCTGTCGCTGCACGGTGTCGTACGCGACATCGACCTCGACCTGAGCTACCTGGGCACCGGCCCGGACCCGTGGGGCGGCGTGCGCGCGGCCTTCCACGCGACGGCCGAGCTGCCCCGCGAGGACTTCGCCATCAACTACAACCAGGTGGTGCAGGCGGGCATCGCCGCCATCGGGACGACGCTGCGGGTGGAGCTGGACATCCAGGCGGTGCAGGGGGAGAGCCTGCCGGGCGTGTAGGACGCGCGGAGGCACGACGACGGCCGGTGAACCGCCCGCACAGGGTGGCCCACCGGCCGTTCCGCACGTCATAGGCTGCGGCCCATGGCACCGAACATCGCGACAAACACGACCGTGGACCTCGCCGGGCTGCTGGAGTTCGTACGCCCCCGGCACCGCGCCATCCTGCTCACCACCCGCGCCGACGGCCGCCCCCAGGGATCGCCGCTCTCCTGCGGGGTGGACGACTCGGGCCGGATCGTCGTCTCCACGTACCCCGAGCGCGCCAAGACGCGCAACGCGAAGCGGGACGAGCGCGTGAGCGTGATCGTCCTGTCGGACGACTGGAACGGGCCGTGGGTGCAGGTCGACGGCGCGGCCGAGGTGATCGACTCGCCGGAGTCGGTCGAACCCCTGGTGGAGTACTACCGGAACATCGCGGGCGAGCACCCGGACTGGGACGAGTACCGCGCGGCGATGGTGAAGCAGGGCAAGTCGATCATCCGCGTCACCCCGGAGCGCTGGGGGCCGCTGGCCACGGGTGGCTTCCCGGCGCACCTGGCCCCGTAGCCCCTGTGAACGGCCAGGTCAGAGCCTCATGGGTCGGGCGGGGCGCGGTCCTGGTACTCAGCTGAGTACCAGGACCGCGCCCCGTTCGGGTCGCTCGGGCCGTGTGCTCACCGCTCCGTCCGGCGGATGCCTCGGTGGTCGGCCCATTCCCGGGCGGCTTCCGCCATGGCCCCCAGCCACCCCTCATCAGGACGCCGGTCGGCGATGGCGCGGAGCATGCGCAGATCGGCTGCGGCGAACACGTCGATCGCCTTCGGATCGGCGTTCGCCCATGCCGTGCATCCGGCGGCCCAGGACTCGGCGGACTCGGGGCTGTGGCCGGCGGAGATCAATTGCACGACGAAAGAGGCCGGGTCGATGAAAGCGGGCCCGCGCGTGGGCCATCCCCAATCGATGATCCACGAGCCCGCGTTCCCCACCGTCAGGTTGGACGGGTTGATGTCGGTGTGCAGGAGAGCATCACCACGGAGGAACACCAGCTCCTCTTCGCTGCCCACATAGGCGTCCCACCGGTCTTCCGTCCAGTCCCGCGCGACGTCGGGCAGTTCCAGAGCCGCCGCCCGGTTGAGGAGATCCACGGCGAGGGGAAGGTCGGGCGAGCCCGGCTCGAAGTCAAGACCACGCTCCTCGATGACCTCGAATCCGAGAATGAACCATCCGGCGTCGTCCTCGTCAACACTCCACAGCAGGGCCGGAGAGAGGGGCCGCACGTATGGGTTGATCGCGCGCTCCCGGAGGATGGAGTCCCTCCGTCCCCCGGGATGGTTGAACATGGCCTTGACGAAGAACCGGCCCTTCTCGCTGTCGATGACCGCAGCGAAGTCGGACCCGAATCCCCGGGCCGGAACCCGAACCTGGGTGACTTCGCCGGTGTACGGCAGGAGCAGATGCCTGAAGTGACCGTCGGGCAGGTCATCCACGTCGGGTCTCCTCGGTTACGTCAGTTCTTGGGCCTGCATTCGCTGCGCGGCGTACCCGGGCCGCAGGCATCGTTCGGTTCGCACCTTGGATCACACGGATTCTTCGGGACGCAGTCAGGGTTGCACGGCTGTTTCTGGCCACCGCCCTTGTCCTTGCCCCACCCCCAGACCTCTCGGAGGGAGTCCACGGCCTCAGCCAGGGCGGGACCGCTCAGAATAGAGGACAACGAAGCGTCGTGGACGTTGCCGACCCCCATCCAGGTGGAGAAGACGCACGGCGTGACGGTACCGCTCGGGTCGATCGCAGCCCTGCCGTCGCCGCACCCGCCACAGAAATTTGACGCGTCCGGTTTCTGGCCACCGCACGCCCGTCCGAACTCCCGGATGCGGTCAACTCCGATCCGGCTGACGCCGATCGACGCGAGGTCGGCCCTCGTCGCGGCGATGATCTGTTCGCTGTCTCCGACGATGCCGACTCGGATCGGGACCCCGAGCCCGATCGCTTTGACGATGTTGGCCCGAGTCCTGGCGTGGCTCGAACGACCCGTGACCTCGTTGTGTTCCGATGCCTTGTCCGAGTAGTACGACGTGGCCAGGGAAACTCCCGCGCGCTGGAAAAGGCCCCAGCACCGCACCGGCACGTGGACGAGATTGCTGTACACCTCTACGCGCAGGCCGACGGTCAGCGCGTGGTCCACCAGCTCCGCGAAGTCGGGGTGCATGGTCGGCTCTCCGCCAATGAATTGCACGTCCGTGACACCGACGGTCGCGGCCTGGTCCAGGACGCCGATCCAGTCCTCGCGGGACATGGTGCCGTGGGCGCCTTTCGGCCCAGACTTGTTGTAGCAGTGCGCGCATTCGAGCTGACACTTCCGTGTCAGATCGCACCACAAGAACCCCGTGGTGGTCTGTTCGACGGGTAACGCAGCAGGCGCCATGTTCTTGCCCTTTCACTCGTCTTCCTGGATCTCCGATATGGCGTTCTTGGTGACGATGCGAGTTCTCCTCACCCGGCCCCTGGCAGGGTGCGAACTTCTGGACACAAGAAGTCAACTGTCAATTTCGCCACACAGAGAGCAACTCCCCTCCGTAGCGGACGCACTACCAGGGGTGGTTATGCTGACCTGGAATCGGGAGGACCTCAACGTTCCAACAAAGGGGAGAACATTGGTAAACCGTAAGGAGCTGAACCCCGACGCGAGTCCGGAAGCGGCGTACGGGGCACGACTGCGCAGCGCACGCGAGGCGCGCGGGTGGAAACAGGACGACCTGGGCGTGCGGATGGGATATTCAGGACGGCACATTTCGGGGGTCGAGACGTGCCACAAACCGCCAACCCGCAAGTTTTCGATCGCCGCTGACGTCGCCTTCGGATTCGAGGGGACAGCGGACACCTTCGAGCGCGAATGGCAGCAGATCGAGCACGGAGTGCTGTTGCAGGGGTTCCCGGAGTATGTGGGGTACGAGGGGCGGGCGGTGGAAATCCGGCTGTTCCAGGTGGGCCTCATCCCTGGTCTGTTGCAGACACCCGAGTACGCGCGGACGGTGGCCGACGGCGAGGTGCGGCGCGGAGCCATCACGCCCGAACAAGCCGAGGAGCGCGTCTCCTTCCTGGCTGGGAGGCAAGTCGCGCTGGAGCGACCTCGGCCGCCCATGGTGCTGGTGGTCATGGACGAGAGCTGCCTCCGTCAGACGGTCGGAGGTGCCGAGGTAATGGAAGCGCAGCTCCGGCGGCTGGTCGAAATCGCCACTCTCCCCCACTGGGTACTCCAGGTGTCCCCCTTCGGGATAGGGGCGCGGAGGTCGTTCAACCTGCCGGTCAACCTCCTCACCATGGCCGACCGGTCCGTGCTCGCGTACGCCGAGGCGCAGACGCGGGGGCACTTGGAGCGCGAAGTCACTTCCGTCGTACCCATACTGACGGCCTACCATCAGCTACAGGCCGAAGCACTGTCGCAAGCGGCATCCGTGGCCATGATCGAGCAGCTCCGAAAGGGCCCCCCGTGACGACCGAATCCCCCCGCTGGATCACGTCCTCCCACAGCAGCAACGGCGGCGACTGCGTGGAGATCGCCGCCAACCTCGCCGCCTCGCGCGGCACCGTCCCCGTCCGGGACTCCAAGAACCCGAGTGGCCCGGTCCTGGGCTTCCCCGTCCACTCGTTCACTTCCTTCGTGGCGAGCATAAAGGCCGGCGAGTTCTGAGTTCGGCACCGTCTGCCCCTGCGGAACAGCGCCTACCGGTTCACCGGGCCCCCATCACTCTCCCCGTACACCACCCGGCCGGACTCGTACGCTCCCGGCTCACCGCCAAACTGCCACCCGAGCCGACCGACACGGAACCACTCCCGAGCCCGGTGGCGCCCGCCATGGTGGAATGCGACACCTGCCGGGCACCAGGACGGCCGTAAGCGCTGCGTGACGGGGAATGCGGCGCCGGCCGGGGCGCACCCGCCTCCGCACCCCCACCGGCCCCGCTCCCCACCCGCCGGGGCCGGACCCGCGCCGCCGAAGTGCGCGACGCCGCCGCTTCCAGGGACCGCTGCGCCCCGTTCTCCGCGCCGCGTGGAACTCCCGGTACGGACAAGGTCCTGGGAGAGAACTGACGGGCGGGCTGCCGGACCGACACCCAGGAGTCAGTCCCGATCAGTCAGTCCCGATCAGTCAGTCCCGGTCAGTCAGTCCCGGTCCCGCATCGCCTCGATGCCCGCCACCAGGAGTTCGAGCGCGAAGACGAAGTCCCGGTCGCGCATCTCCTCCACCGTGCCGCCGCCGCGCGACGCCGCCACCTCAGCCGTGCTCCCGAACGCCTCTTCCAGCCGGGGCTGTTCGCCGATGGCGCCCATGGCCCGCCGGAAGTACGCCTCCTGGCTCAGCCCGGCGTCGGCGCAGCGCTGGACGAAGTGGCCCTCGACCGTGCCGAATCCGTACACGAACTGGAAGACCGCGGCGGTCGCGCCGGCCTGTCCCCGCGGCGAGAGGCCCGTGCCCCGGACGACCGCCTGGACGGCCGCCGAGAACTCCATCGAACGCGGCCCGATGTTCAGGTACTTGCCGACGAGCGGGGAGACCCAGTGGTGGCGCACCAGCAACGCGCGGTACTGGGCCGCCAGTTCGCGCAGCCGCGCCCGCCAGTCGAGGTCCTGGTCCGGCTCCGGCACCCGGATCTCCGCGAAGACGGAGTCCAGGGCCAGTTCGAGCAGGTCGTCCTTGGTGTCGACGTACCAGTAGAGGGACATGGCCGTCACGCCCAGCTCGGCGGCGAGCCGGCGCATGGAGAACTTCGCCGGGCCCTCCGTGTCGAGCAGCCGTACGGAGACGGAGGTGATGCGGTCGCGGTCGAGTCCGGAGGGGTGGTCCGTACGGTCGTTCCTGCGGCCGCGCGCGGCGGGCTTCCCGTCCAGCCACACGCTCGTACGGGCCGCCGGCCGGTCGGCACCGCCGTCCGGGGCGCGGCCGTCGCCGCGCGTCTCGGTGCGGGCCCCGGCGCGGTCGTCGCTTCGGCCCTCGGTACCGCCGCCCTGGGTGCGGGCCCCGGCGCGGTCGTCGCGGCCCGTGCCGTCGTCCACGCCGTCACGGCCGCTGTCGGGTTCCGACGCCATCGGTGAGCCTCCTCGGTTCCATCCGGCCGGGCGCCGCTTCCGCGAGCCGCCCGGCCCCGGCGCGACGCCCCCGGCCGCCGCGCGTGTCATTGAGCGTCCACCGGAATCCGGCGCTCCGGCCGGTCCCGATGCTATGCCGCTCCCCCCGGCACCGCCGACGGGGAGTCCGGCTCGCCCGCCCGTCCCGCGCGGTCCGCCCTGCGCAGCAGCAGGGCGGCCAGCAGTCCGCCCACCAGGACGGCCACGGCGCCGACCAGCTGGCTCGTCTCCAGGCCCGAGGCGAACGCGTCGGAGATCCGCAGCCGCTCCACGTCGCTCTCCGCCGCCGCGAGCGCGGCGGGCAGCGAGGCCGCGCCCACGGCGGCCGGAATCAGCGCGGCGAAGCGCGAGTTGAGCACGGCGCCCAGGACGGCGACGCCGAGCCCGTTGCCGAACTCGGCGAGCGTGCCGTTGATGCCCGCGCCCACCCCGGCCTTCTCCGGCGGGATCGCGCTCATGATGGCGTTGGCCATGGCGGGCATGGAGAGCGCGATGCCCGTCCCCATCACGACGAGCCCGATCAGCATCCCGCCGTACCCGTGCGCCCCGAGCACGGCGATCGCGCCGAGCCCGGCGGACACCAGCGTCATCCCGGCGGCGATGGCGCCCGGCGTGCCGAGCTTCCCGATCAGCCGCGGGCCGATGCCCGACAGGTTGAGCACGACGACGGCGACGGCGAGCGGGGCCGTGCGCAGCCCCGCGTCCAGCGGCCCGTAGCCGAGCACGAACTGAAGGTGCTGGGTCAGCAGGAAGAGCGAACCGGCCATACCGAACGCCACGAGGACGACGCCCGCCACCGCCCCGACGAAGCGCTGGTCGCGGAAGAAGTGCATGTCCAGCATGGGGTACGGGACCCGCAGCTCCCAGCCCACGAACAGCCCGAGGACGAGCAGTCCGGCGCAGGCGGGCAGCAGGACCTGACCGGAGGTCCAGCCGTGCTCGGGGCCGGAGATGATCGCGTAGACGACAGCGGTCATCCCGATGGTGGAGAGCGACGCGCCCAGCAGGTCGGGGCGTTCGCCCTGCTTGCTCTTCGACTCCGGCACGAGCGTGGCGACCGCGATCAGCGCCATGACCGCGACCGGGATGTTGATCAGGAAGATCGCTCCCCACCAGAAGTGGTCGAGCACGGCCCCGCCGATCAGCGGCCCGGCGGCGAAGCCGAGTGAGTTGACGGTCGACCAGATACCGATGGCCTTGACGCGCTCGGTGTCGTCGAAGATCTGGACGACGACCGCGAGGGTGGTGGTGATCAGCAGCGCCCCGCCGACGCCCATTCCGGCGCGCGCGGCGATCAACTGGCCGCTGGACTGGGCGAACCCGGCGACCAGGGAGCCGATCCCGAAGAGGGCGAGACCGGCGATGAGCAGCTTCTTGCGGCCGTACCGGTCGGCGGCGTTGCCCGCGGTGAGCAGCAGGCCCGACTGGACCAGGGAGTACGCGTTGATCATCCACTGGATGTCGGCGGTCGTCGCGTGCAGTTCGCGGGTGAGGGAGGGGATGGCGACGCTGAGGACGGTGTTGTCGAGCATCACGGTGAGCTGGGCGAGCACGATGACGCCGAGGATGAGCCAGCGCTGAGGGTGCCGGGCGGGGGAGGCGGGGTTCTCGGCGGCCGTCGCCGACATGGCGGACTCCTCGTACGGTGTATGGGACATCGTCGTCATACACCGTACAAGGAGTCTCTTACGTCGTATAGCTCTGCTCCGGATCGGCCGGTCGGTGGGGCCGGCGCGGCCGGTGGTGGGGCCGGTGCGGCCGGTGGTGGGGCCGGTCGGACCGGTGCGGCCGGTGGTGTGGCCGGTGCGGCCGGTGGTGTGGCCGGTCGGACCGACCGGCGGTGCTCAGCCCGTGGTGGACGCCTTCCGGGTCAGGTCGTAGAGCGTCGTGCTGTCCACGGTGACCTTCTTGAAGGTGGCCTCCACCCAGGTGGTGATGGTGGAGCTGCTGCCGGAGCCGCCGCCGGGGCCGCCCCCGCTGCTCGCGAGGAAGTAGTGGATCCTGCCGTCGGCGACGTACTGCTTGAACTGGGCGAGGGTCGGTGACGGGTCGCTTCCGTTGAAGCCGCCGATCGCCATGACGGGCTTCTCGGTGGCGAGCTGATAGCTGGCCGCGTTCTGGGAGCCGATGGCGGCCATGACCCAGGTGTAGTCGGAGGCGTTCTTCTTGAGGGCGGTCCCGACCTCGGAGCTGACGTCCTGGCCGTTGAGGAGGCCGCCCATGCCGCCGCCTCCCATGCCGCCGCGCTCGCCCATGCCGTCCTGGCCGCCGGGCGCGGTGCCGGGCCCACCACCGGTCTGGTTGCCCTGGCCGGTCTGGTTGCCCTGGCCGTTCTGCTGGGGCGGCTGGCCCATGCCCTGGCCGTTGCCGTTGCCGCCGCCAGTCGGGGGCTGGCCCATGCCCCCGCCGGGGCCCTGCCTCTGGCCCTGACCCGTGCCGGCGCCTGTGCCCGTACCCGTACCCGTACCCGTACCGTTGCCGGTGCCCGTCCGGCCCGGGGGACGCATCCCGCCACCGCCGCCGCCACCCGGGCCACCGCCGCCGCCGGGGCCGCCCATGGAGGCGGGACCCGCCGTCACGATCGAGCCCGTGTGCGCGCTGTTGACCGTGGAGAGCGTGTACGCGAACGGTCCCGCCAGCGAAGCCGCGACCCCCAGCCCCGCCGCGGCCAGCGCGAGCCGGCGCCCGAGACGCCCCGCCGACAGCAGCCCCGCCGCGGCGAGCAGTCCGCCGATCAGCACCGCCCAGCGCAGCCAGGGCAGATAGTCCGGGGTGCGGCCGAGCAGGACGTACGCCCAGACAGCGGTCCCCGCCACCGTCACCGCGAGCGCGGCGGAGGCCAGGATGTGCGACCGTTCCTCCCAGAGCACCGCCACGCCCATGCCGATGACGGCCGCGAGGTACGGCGCCAGCGCCACCGTGTAGTACTGGTGGAAGATCCCGGCCATGAAGCTGAAGACGCCCATCGTCATCAGCAGCGCGCTGCCCCACACGAGGAACGCCGAGCGTGCCGTGTCCGTGCGCGCGGCCTTCCGGGTGATGACGAGCCCGGCGACAAGCAGGATCAGCGCGGCGGGCAGCAGCCAGGAGATCTGGCCGCCGATCTCCGAGTTGAACATCCGGCCGATGCCGGTCTCGCCCCACTGGCCGGTGCCGCCGCCACCGCCCCCTCCGCCGCCGCCCCCGACGCTGCCGGTCTCATCGCCGTTGATGCGGCCGAGGCCGTTGTAGCCGAAGGTCAGCTCAAGGAAGGAGTTGTTCTGCGAGCCGCCGATGTACGGGCGCGAGGACGCGGGCCACAGCTCCACGATCGCGACCCACCAGCCGCCCGCTACCACCATCGCCACGGCGGACAGGGCGAGTTGGCCCAGCCTGCGGCGCAGCGGGGCCGGCGCGCACACCGCGTAGACCAGCGCCAGCGGCGGCAGGATCAGGAAAGCCTGGAGGGTCTTCGCCAGGAACGCGAAACCGACCGCGACGCCCGCCCACAGCAGCCACTTGGTACGTCCGGCCTCCAGCGCGCGGAGCACGCAGTAGACGGTGACCGTCATCAGCAGCGCGAGCAGCGCGTCCGGGTTGTTGAAGCGGAACATCAGCGCGGCGACCGGGGTGAGCGCCAGCACCAGCCCGGCGGTCAGCCCGGCGACGGCGCTGAAGCGGCGGCGCACGGCCGCGTACAGCACCGCCACCGTACCGAGCCCCATCAGCACCTCGGGCACCAGGATCTGCCAGGAACCGAGGCCGAAGAGGCGTACGGACAGGGCCATCGGCCAGAGCGCGGCCGGGGGCTTGTCGACGGTGATGGAGTTCGCCGCGTCGGAGGAGCCGAAGAAGAACGCCTTCCAGCTCTCGCCGCCGGCCTGCACGGCGGCCGAGTAGAAGGAGTTGGCGTAACCGGAGGCACTCAGGTTCCAGAGCTGGAGCAGCGCGGTGGCCAGCAGGAGCCCGAGGAAGGCCGGACGCACCCAGCGCGCGTCCTCGGGCCGGCCCCGCCAGAAGCGCGCGGCGCGGCCCGCGGCGCGGCGGTCATGGCGGTCCGCCGCCGACAGGGCCCCGTCGGGCTGAAGGGTCATGGTCATCGGGCGTTCCTTGAGTAGAGGACGGCGGTGTCGTCGGTGGGGACGGCTCCGGCCGCTGCTCCGGCGGGGGCGGCTCCGGCTGCTGCTCCGGCGGCGGCGGCTCCGGCGGGGGCGGCTCCGGCGGCGTCCGGGCCCGTCGCGTCGACGCCCGATCCGTCCGTACGCCGCTCCGGGAAGACCCAGGCGCGCAGCAGCAGGAAGCGCAGCACCGTCGAGGCGAGGTTGGCGGCGATCAGCACGGCCAGCTCGGTGGAGTGCGAGGGCGTGCTCGTCGCCGCGTCGAGCGCCGCGAGAGAGCCGCTGGTCAGCGCCAGACCGATGGCGAAGACGACCAGGCCCTGCGCCTGGTGCCGTACCGCGCCGGCCCGGCCCTGCACGCCGAACGTGAGCCTCCGGTTCGCGGCCGTGTTGGCGACGGCGGAGACGAGCAGGGCCGCGGCGTTGGCGAGTTGGGGGCCCGCCGTCGAGCGGAAGAGGGAGTACAGCAGCAGATAGAAGAGCGTGGACAGGGCGCCCACGACACAGAAGCCCACCAGTTGCCGCGCGAGCCCGCCCGGCACCCCGTTGATCCGGCGGTCCCTCGGGTCCTCCCCGAAGGGCCTCGACAACCGGTCCAGCGGCAGGGCGCCCACCGCCAGAGCGCGCCCCACCCGCCAGACGCCCTTGAGGTCCTCCGTCGCCGTCCGCACGATGTGCACCGTGCTGTCGGGGTCGTCCACCCAGTCCACCGGCACCTCATGGATGCGCAGTCCGGCGCGCTCGGCGAGCACGAGCATCTCCGTGTCGAAGAACCAGCCGGTGTCCTCGACCATCGGCAGCAGCCGCTGCGCCACGTCCCCCCGTATGGCCTTGAAGCCGCACTGCGCGTCGCTGAACCGGGCCGACAGGGAGGACTTGAGAATGAGGTTGTAGGCCCGCGAGATGAACTCGCGCTTCGGACCGCGCACCACCCGCGACGAACGGGACAGCCGGGAGCCGATCGCCAGGTCGGAGTGGCCCGAGATCAGCGGGGCCACCAGCGGCAGCAGCGCGTTGAGGTCGGTGGACAGGTCCACGTCCATGTAGGCGAGGACGGGCGAGTCGGAATGCGACCAGACCGTACGCAGCGCCCTGCCGCGGCCCTTCTCCTCCAGCCGGTACGAACGCACCTCGGGGATCGACGAGTCGAGCCGGGCCGCCACGTCGGCGGTGCGGTCGGTGCTCGCGTTGTCGGCGATCGTGATGCGGAAGCTGTAGGGGAAGGTACGGGCGAGATGGTCGTGCAGGCGCCGCACACATGGTTCGAGGTCCTGCTCCTCGTTGTAGACGGGGATCGTCACGTCAAGCACGGGGGCATCGGTCACCTCGACCGGGAGATGCTCCCGGGCCGGGAGGGTGCCCCATGAAGTGTCGGTTCGCATGATTCGAGATTCGCGATCCGCGCTGTCACGGCCGTGTGGTGAGCCTGTGCCCTGTCTGTGAGTCGCGCGGGGACACCGGGGGCCGGTGAAGGGCGGGTGTCACGGCCGCGGATACGGCTGGGCCGGGGCGCGGGGAGGGTGACCGGGCGGGGCACTGTTCGGGGCGCCGGGCGGGGTGCCGGGCCGGACACCGGGCGGGGCGCCGGGCGCGTCGGGGGCGTCGGGCGCGTCGGGGGCGGGTGCGGCCGCCGGCGGCGCGGGGGCGGGACCCGGCGCGGGGACCCTTCGGGGCGCGGGATACGGCACCGCTCCGGGGGCGGCCGGGAGCCGTACGGAGAAGACCGTCCGGCCCGGCACGCTCTCGACGCTCACGGTGCCGCCGTGGGCCGTCACCACCGCCTGGACGATCGCGAGGCCGAGGCCGGTGGAGCCGGCCGTGCGGGAGCGCGAGGCGTCGCCGCGCGCGAAGCGCTCGAAGACATGGGGAAGGAGCGCGGGCGGAATACCGGGGCCGTCGTCCTCGATGTCCAGCACGACCCCCGGCGGGGCGGGCCGGGACCAGCCCTGTCCGGCGCCCGTCGTCCCCCCAGCGGCGCCGCTTGTGCGGACGCGGGCCGTGACGGTGGTGCCGGGCGGGGTGTGCGTACGGGCGTTGGCCAGAAGGTTGACGAGCACCTGCTGGAGGCGGGGGGCGTCACCCCGTACCACGGCCTCGGGCTCGTCGGGCTCGGGCAGTTCGAGGCGCCAGTGGTGGCCCTGGCCGGCGGCGTGCGCGTCGCTGACCGCGTCCACGACCAGCGGGGAGAGATCGGTGTTCTCGTACGAGAGCGGGCGCCCGGCGTCCAGCCGTGCCAGCAGCAACAGATTCTCGACGAGGCCCGTCATCCGCTCCGCCTCGGCCTCGATGCGCCCGAGCGCGTACCGGGTGTCGGGGCCGGTCTCCTCGCGCCCGCGCCGGGTGAGTTCGGCGTACCCGCGGATCGAGGCGAGCGGTGTGCGCAGCTCGTGGCTGGCGTCGGCGACGAACTGCCGTACCCGCGTCTCGCTCTCCTGCCGGACGGCGAGCGCCGACCCGACGTGCCCGAGCATCCGGTTGAGCGCGGCACCGACCTGGCCCACCTCGGTCCTGGGGTCGGCCTCGGCGTCCGGGACCCGGACGAGCGGAGCCACCTCGCCGCTGTGCAGGGGGAGTTCGGAGACCCGGGTGGCGGTGTTGGCCACCCGCCGCAGCGGCCGCAGCGCGACGCTGACCAGGGCGCTGCCCGCGACCCCGGCGGCGATCAGCCCGGCCACGGTGACACAGATCTCCACGATCACCAGGGTGTTGAGGTTGTCCTGGACATCGGCGAGCGGCATACCCACGAGAAAGGCGCCGTTGGACCCGGCGATGTACTCGACGCGGTAGTCCCCGAGACCCGGCAGGGCCACGGTGTGCTCGTCCCCGTCGTGGGCGACGGTGTCGAGGGCGTTCTTCTGGGCCGACGTGAGGTCCTTCTCGGTGACCTTGGGGCCCGTACTGGCGTTCTCGACCGTCGCGAGGCGCAGCCCGCGGCTGACCCTGCTGTCCGCCCCGACCTGGCCGCCGACCGTACCGACCGGTGCGCCGCCGCCCGTCACGATCTTCAGCGGGTCGACGCCGTCCTGGGGCCCGCCGGGCGGCCTGCCGGGCGCGGGCTCGCCGAGGGGCGAGCCCGCCGTCCGCTTCGCGATGGCGTGCACCTGGGTGTCGAGCTGGTCGTACAGCTTCGAGCGGAACGCGATCGTGGTGACCGCCCCGATCACCGAGGCCACCACGGCGATCAGCACGACCGCCGAGACCACCAGCCGGGTCCGCAGCGACCAGTGCCGGCCGCGCCCGCCGATGCCGGTGTCCGCGCCTCGGGTCCCGCTCATCGCGGGGCGTCGCCCGGCTGTTCACCCGGCTTGATCAGATAGCCCGCGCCCCGCCGGGTGTGGATCATCGGCGGGCGGCCGGCGTCGATCTTCCGGCGCAGATAGGAGATGTACAGCTCCACGACGTTGGCCTGGCCGCCGAAGTCGTACGACCACACCCGGTCCAGGATCTGCGCCTTGCTGAGCACGCGGCGCGGGTTGCGCATGAGGTAGCGCAGCAGCTCGAACTCGGTGGCGGTCAGATGGATGGACTGGCCGGCGCGCGTCACGTCGTGGCTGTCCTCGTCGAGCGTGAGGTCCCCGACGACCAGCAGCGACTCGCTCCGTACGTCCGCCGCGCCGGACCGCCGGATCAGGCCGCGCAGCCGGGCCACGACCTCCTCCAGGCTGAACGGCTTGGTGACGTAGTCGTCGCCGCCCGCCGTCAGCCCGGCGATGCGGTCCTCGACCGAGTCCTTCGCCGTGAGGAACAGCACCGGCACCTGCGGCAGATCGCGCCGCAGCCGGCCGAGCACCGTCAGCCCGTCCATGTCGGGCAGCATCACGTCCAGCACCACGGCGTCCGGCCGGAACTCCCGCGCGGCACGGGTGGCACCGGCGCCGTCCCCGGCGCTGCGCACCTCCCAGCCCTCGTAGCGCAGGGCCATGGAGAGCAACTCCGTGAGCGACGCCTCGTCGTCGACGACGAGCACCCGCACGGGGCTCCCGTCCGGCCTGAGCATTTCGGAACGCCCGCGGGGCGAGGTGATGGTCATGGTGCTCACCCTGGGCAAGCGCTCTGAGAGGGGGCTTTCCTCTTCCTGTGAATTCCCTGAGAAAACCGTGCGGAGCTGTGCGGAGCTGTGCGGAGCTGTGCGGAGCTGTGCGGGGACGGGGACCGCCCTGCGGAGGGACGCGCGGCGCGGGGGCCGCCCTGCGGAGGGACGCGCAGCGCGGGACCGCCCTGCGGAGGGACGCGCAGCGCGGGACCGCCCTGCGGAGGGACGCGCGGCGCGGGACCGCCCTGCGGGGGGCCCGCCGCGCGGGACCGCCCTGCGGGGGCCCGCCGCGCGGGGGCCGGACCTCGTCCACCAGGGGCAGTCCCTGGCCGGACCGGGACGGGCCGCCGCGACACGGGGGCCGGACCTCAGAACAGCGAGTCCTGCGCCCCGTCGCCACGAGGGTCACGGACGGGAACGACGGGCACGGTGACGGCACCCCGGGTGTCCACGCCACCGCCGCCGCGCAGCTCCCATCCGCTCATCAGCCGGGTGTCCAGCACCACCACCCCGGAGTCGGCGGCGAGATGCAGATCGGGCCCGGCGGCGGCGATCAGCCGGCCCGCGACGCACCCGCCGTCGGCCAGCTCGCCGATCACGCCCGTGGCGGGCGGCAGCCCGGCGAGGCCGAACGCCCCGGCGTGGTCGACCGGCGCGAACGCGATCCGCTCCAGCGTCGGCGGCCACCCCTCCAGGGCCACGGCCGACTCGTGCATCCGCCGGATCTCCGCCGCCCGCGCTCCCGGCTCCGGCAGCGCCGACCGCACGGCCCGCTTCGCGGCGTACGGGACCCGGTCGGGCACGCCCAGCGCCGTGCGCAGCAGCTCCTCGGTGCGGCGCGCGGCCATCAGCGGCCCGCGCCCCAGCCAGCTGAACGCCACCGCCCCCTGCTCCAGCAGCCGCGCCGGCCCGCGCTGCTCGGCGGTGATCCCGACCTTCACCATCCCGGGCCCGAACCAGGCGAGGTAGACGCGGTACGTACGCGGATCGTCGGCCACGGTGTCCGCCGCCACCGAGTGGGCCCGCTCCAGCCGCGCGCACTCGGCACACCGCCCACCGGTGGAGCGGCCGGGAACGGCCGCGTGCACGGGGCAGACGTTCCCCCGCGCGCCGACGCACTCACGGGTCCCCACCGCGCGAAACGCCAGCTCACGCCCGTACCCCAGGGCGCTCTCCCGCCGCTCGTCCCCCCGCGACCACCCCAGAGCGGGCACCCCACCGCCCCACCGGATCCCGTCACACCGCCAGCCCACCCTGCCCACCGCCGCACCGCCGTCCCTCTCGTCGCCCGGCCCGTTGTCGCCGGTCCCCGGGTCGGCCGTCCCCAGTGTCGGCCGTCCCAGGTCGGACGGACGCGCCCCGGGACCCGATGGCACCATGACCGCATGACCGCCCCGGAGACCCCGCCCCCGCACGCCCCGCGACCGAGCGCGACGGAGCCGAGCGCGACGGAGTGCGACGCCTCCTACGTCCGCTTCCAAGGTACGGTCCGCAGCCCCCGGGGCCACTTCCCCGGCGTCTTCGCGCTGGCCAACAACCTGGAGCGCACGGGCGCCCTCACCGCCGAGCAGTGGCGCTTCTGGCGCACCCACAACGACTGGTACGACACCAACTACACCAACCCGTCCACGGTCGACCCGACCGCCTACGACCAGGACCTCAACCCGGGCGCGGTCGCCTGGTTCAAGCCGTCCGCCGGGGAACTGATCCAGCGGGTGGCCGGCTACCTGGAGATCCTCGCCGCGCACGGAATCGAGTGCGCCACGGTGCGCTCGCCGGACCCGGGCCGGATCGTCTACGAGGACGAACACCAGATCGTCGTGGTCCCCCACGCCACGGAACGACGCGACTGACCCCGGGAAAGGCCCCCCGGCAGGCCATCCGCCCCGAAGCCCCGCTACCTCCGCTACCTCCGGTACCTCCGGTACCTGCCCAAGGGCTTCGACCCGGGCGAGAACGACCGGTACCGCACGGTCCGTTCTCGCATATCGAGGCGCGCGGGCGTCGACTCGGGGATCAAGTGGCTGACGGTCGAGCAGATCGCGCGAGCTGGGCATCTGCTACGCCGACTACCTTCATGGGCGCTCGGCGGTCCCGCAGGCCGACTACATCGACCAGGTCCTGGTCAACCTCTTCCGGGAGCCGCTGGGACAGCCGATGACGCACTCCGGGGCCAAGGGGCTGTTCGACCGGCTCGCCCAGCGGGCGGACTTGATCGCCCGGCCCCACATGATCCGCCACAGTGCCGCTACCGAGGGGGTCCGCCAGGACACGGACCGGTCGGTGGTCTCCGATCTGCTCGGGCACGCGTCCGAGTCGTCCATGGCCCCGTACGTCCACGTCGACGAGTGCTCGCGGCGAGCCGCGGTCGAGCCGCGGTCGAGCCGCGATCGAGCCGCGCAACGTTCAGCCGACGACCATGCCGGGCCGACGACACCGACTCTGTCAGCGGCCACGTTCATCTCCCCGTGGATGGCCGGCACCTCCCCGCCGGCGGTCACCGCCGGCGGCCGGTTCGGCTCCCTCTGGGCTGGCTGATCGTGCCCCTCTGTGAGACCCGGCACCTGCCACCGGGATGCCGTCACGGACAGCGCCTACCCGGATGCCTGTCGGTTGCCTACCGCCGTCGGGCTCGCCGAGCGGGGAGAGGCCCGCCGCGGATGTTCCTGCGGCGGGCCTCAACATCGGGCCGATGCGCTCGGGTGTGGTTCCGGGTCAGTTCGCGATGCTGAAGTCGCCGCCCACCGGGGCGGCGATCTTGTCAACGCCGGTCAGCGCGGTGAGCGTGGTCACCGGGCTGCTGCTGTGGTCGGTGGTGCCGTCCCCGAGCTGCCCGGAGCCGTTGTCGCCCCAAGAGCGGACCGTGTTGTCGCCGAGCAGGGCGATGGTGTGTTCCCGGCCGCCGTCCACCAGCTTGACGCCGCTCACTCCCGGCACCGGAACGGGCTTGTTCCGGTTGTCGGTGGTGCCGTCGCCGAGCTGGCCCGAGGTGTTCTGCCCCCAGGTGAGGAGAGCGTTGTCGTCGCCGGTCACGGCGAGGCTGTGGTGGCATCCGGGTTGTGATGGAGCAGGCTCGCCCCGCCCCTTCCTCAAGCGACGTTAGGTACATGGCGGAGTGGATTAAGCCGTGGCGGGACGTAGAGTTTATGCGCGTGGTCGAGGATTGGCAGAAGTAGCAAGAACCGTCTTCGGCTTGCACAGGTTATCCCAGTAGTCACAGTCAAGATCTATGACCACCGATGCCAGGGCCTAAGGGCTGTCCCGTAATGCCCGGCGGGCGCGCGACGACAGCTACGGCACCTCGCCGCGTTGTCGGAACATCCGCGTACATCCAGTATGCGGACGCTCCTCCGCCTTGCGATGCACCGCATCTGACGCCTCGCGCTGATCCACCAGGCATGACGGGACAGCCCTTAGCGCAGGTGAAACCATCCAATGAGTTGGACAATGGCCGGAGAATACGGTCAACCGAGATACGGTCGCTCGCGATGCTCCAAGAAGTGACGGATTCGAAGCTGCTGTGTGTGGTGCATCGGCAGCTGCTCGATCTCATCCGGCTGGACGAACCGCAGTTCCGTGGACTCGTCCGAGATCGCGAGCCGGCCTCCGACCACACGGGCGGTGAAGCAGACGTTGAACTGCCGGCGCACCTCGCCATCCGAGTAGGCGATGACGTGGCGAGGGTCGGTGTACGTGCCCACAAGCCCAGTGATCTCTACATCCAGACCGGTTTCTTCCTTCACCTCGCGGACGGCCGTTCCCGGGAGTGAGTCGGTCATCTCCATGCCGCCACCTGGCAGCGCCCAGAGATCGTTGTCCCGTCGACGCTGAAGGAGAATGCGCCCTTCGTCGTCGGTGACCACGGCGGACGCTGCGACCACCAGGCTGTTCGGCTCCGGTGCCGCTGGGTCGTCGTAGTACTCGGTTCGCGCCATGGTCACCCTTCTCGTACCGGCGTCGCGGTTTCCCACACCGCGTCGAAGCTGCTGGCGTAGGTGTCGAACATGCCGCCCTTCCCGCTGCGCCGGAGATGCCACACGGGAGCACCGTAGGCATTCACGCCCCAGACATGGGCATTGACCAGTGCTTGGTCATCCGCACGATAGATCGAGTTGTAGAGCGTGGTGGCATGGGTGCGCACCTCGATGCCAGGTACCCCGGCAAGCGGGCGGTAGTGCATGAGGGCGAGTCGACAACGGGACTCGATCCCGTGGCCGAACCTCTCCTCCGCGCCGCGCTGTTGGACATTCGTACTGTCCGGGTCGCCGATCGCGATACGGACCGCACACCCGTCGTCCGCCCGCTCTCGCAACAAGTCGTTGAGCCGCGGGTACGCCTCGTGCAGGAAGACGGCGGCGTACACCAGCACGTCGATGTGCTCGCGCGCCTGGGTCAGCATGTCCACGAAGGTGGACACGGGGATGTCCGCCCGCTTGTCGTACAGAGCCACCAGTTCCGGACTGACAGCGCGGGCAGGGCGAGCCTGCCGGAGCGCGGGCCATAGAGCGTGCACGTCTTCTCCTAGCGTTTCCGCTGCCAGCATGGCGGTTCCACGACGCGGTGTTCGCCCCTGGTTGACCCATCGTTCGATCGACTTGGGATCGACTTCCACCTTGTCCGCGAGGGCGCTATACGTCCAGCCGCCGGCTGCCATGGCAGCTCGTAACCTCTCGTTCGGCATTTCAATCTCTCCTAAGACCTGGGGACGGCACCAGGGACGTTCTACCCGATGCGGGACGTCCCGAAGTGGGGTTTGTCGGAGGTTCCGACGTCCCGATGGGCGGCAGGATGCTCGTCCGCATGGCGAGCAACCAGCAGACCAGACCAGGCATCGGTGAACTGGCAAAGGACGCTGCCATTGGACGTATCGGCGTCGTCATGGGCGAGGTCGGCGCCCGGGTGCAGATAAGGCCCGTCGGTGGCGGCGTCGAGTGGGATGCCCTGCCGGACAACGTGGTGGCGCCGACCGCGCGGGAAGAATTGAGCGCCCACCTGGCCATCAAGAACGGCAACAGCCGGGACGGCCTGTGATGCGCGCCATCGGGCGGTATGCCGGGGTCCTGTTCATCATCGTGATCAGCGGATCGTGTGGCCTGGTGATCGGCATGGCCCTAGGTACCAGCCAGTAGACCGGCCGCCCCGAACGGGGTGCCACCTTCCCTGGCTCCCCCTTCCCCGTTCGGGGTCGGCCTTCCATCCCCCGGTCGCCATAGGCCGTGCCTCGGCGACCGATGCGGGCGCAAGTGCCAGAGCACAGCGACACTCAAGGAGTATTCGCATGACGGCAACGGCCAACGACCAGAAGACCGGTCGCGCGGTGGCTGGCGAGGAACTGTTCGACAGCCTCACCCACTTCGTGATCGTCCACAACAGGCAGTCCCGCGGACGGGCCGAGCGGATCGCGGACCAGGCGGTGGCCTTCGTGGTCACTGCCGCGACCGCGACCGTCCCCATGGTCCCGTCCGATGACGCGGACCTCGGTCTGCACGCGCTCATCCTGCACACGAAGGAGTACGCCGCGCTCTGCGACCGGTACGCGGGCCGCTTCCTCCACCACAACCCCATGCCGGGCGGAGGGCCCCGTGACCCGAAGAAGGTCGCCGCGTCCGCACACGCGATGAAGGCTGCCGGGTTCATGGTCTTCGACGACCTCTGGACCGTGGACGGCACGAACCTCGCGCAATGCGACGCGGACTGCGGCCGTCCGTACGGTCAGGCGTAGCGACACGACACCAGCGACGCGGCCGGCCTCGATGCGGGGTCGGCCGCGCAGCCCGGAAGGAGAACTGACGTTGTCCGGGACACCCCCTGAACTGCCGATCGTGGTGCTCGACGCACTGATGCCCAAGGCTCAGCGCCTGGTCGTTAATCGCCGGGGCTCGATGGTCTGGGAGGTCGAGAGCCATCGGGGGCAGTACGCCGTGAAGGTCGGTTACCCGATCGATGCTACGGCCGACTGGCCCGCCCAGCCCTGGACGGCACTTGCCCCCGCGCGTGAAGGGGCCGTGCTGTACCGACTCGGCCTCGATGACTTCGCGTACGGCGAATGGGAGCTGGGCACCTGGAACTTCCAGCCGTGGTACGAAGGGCCCGACCTGTACGAGCTGTGGAAGCCCTGTCGTGAGCCGGACTCTCGCACGGAACCTCATACCAGCGCGGCCCTCGGCTGCGTAGAGGCGCTGGCCGAGTTGCACGGCAAGGGCTGGACCCACGGCGACGTGCAGCCCGCACACTTCATCATCGGACCGGATCGCACGCACCTCATCGACCTGGCCTTGGCGCGCGGCGGACATATCCCCGAGGGGTACGACTTTCCGTTCCGCGGCTGCCTCGTCCACTACGAGGCGCCGGAGATCGCGCGCAGCGTGCTTACGACCGGAGAGGCGCAGCCTACGCAGGAAGCGGACATCTATGCGCTCGGCGCGTCCCTGCTCATTTCCGCCACGGGCTGGCGGGCCGTCGAGTACCCGGACGACGCACCGCGCCCCGAGCAGAGACAAGCCGTCGCGAGCGGCAAGCGCCGGCCTGTGAAGGTGCATGGCGAGCTGGGCGAACTGATCGACGCCATGCTCAGTCCGGCGCCCGAGGACAGGCCCACGATCTACGAGGTCGGTGAGGCCCTGAGCTGAGCCGTAGACCCACAAGCAGAAGACCGGACCACTCCTCCGCCTGGACAGCATTCAGGGCGGCCCGGTCGCGGAATCCCTGGTCAGGACCCTGGTGCCGATGGTACCGGGGCGGTTGGCGTGCTCGTATGCGGGTGCTGCTGGAACCCCGGTCCCTCGTTGTCGAGTTGGAGAGGAGTTCTGACCTGAGCCACCGAAAGTCAGCCACGACGGCGGGTGCGCCGAACGAGCACCCGTCACGTGTGTTTCCAGCGACCACCCGCCGGCCTCGACCACGCTTCTTCAGTGCGTCACGGTCCTCGGTTCCATTCCGGCCGGAGCGTTGTCAGCGCTGCATGACGCATCGGCACCGCATGCGGCTCTGCGGCCCATCCGGCTCGAAACGGTGGCCGGTTGGGCGGTGTGGTCACGCATGGTCAGCGTCGGCCTGGTCCTCGTGCTCGGGGAGGTGGGTTTTCCCTCCTGGCCTGGTCGACAGCCTTGGCGGTGCTGCGCGCTGAGCGGCGGGGGGGCCGCCGGAGCGGTGGCGGAGACGGGGAGCGGCGGCGGCCACGGGCCGCCGCGCCGCGCGGCCCGCGCCAGCGGGCCGCCTTGATCCAGTAAAGAAACTTTGGACAGCTCGCCCCTTCGACTGCTTCGGCCGGCAGGGAGTGAGCTGTTTTGCCATGTTTCACCCCGATTTGATCGCAGGATCGCCGGAATCTATTCACCCTTCGCCTCCGCGAGGGGCTGGCGCGATCGAAGCGGTTGCCGTCAATCACTGCCGTCACGGCATACGCCAGAGGCCCTCAGGATTTCTCCTGAGGGCCTCTGGCCTGCTGTGCACTCGGCAGGATTCGAACCTGCAACCTTCTGATCCGTAGTCAGATGCTCTATCCGTTAAGCTACGAGTGCCCGCCTGCGGCCTGGACCGCTGGTGTTGCCTTCCGGGCTTTTGTGCCCCGTTGGCGTTGCGAGAACAACATTACATGACCTGCGGCGTCAGGTGAAATCCATTGACCGCACCTGGTCTGACCTGCGGAAACGACGCAAAGCCCGAAAGTCTGCCGGAACGGCCGAAGCCCCGGCCGGTGGGCCGGGGCTTCGGGTGGTGCGTGCGCGGAGGCGGAGGGATTTGAACCCTCGATGGGCTTTAAGACCCAAACCGCATTAGCAGTGCGGCGCCATAGACCGGACTAGGCGACGCCTCCAGCACATCCGCGCGGGCGCGGATGGTGCGTGCAGATGATGACACAACCGGGTGGGGTGTCACCAATCGCTGCTCACGGTACTAGGAGGTTGGCCCCGAGGGCAAAGCACAAAGCCGGTGCGCAACGCCGGGGCTTGTCGCGCGTTAGACGGGTGACACCACCCGGGGCCCTTCGCGCCCCGTCCGTCACGGAGCACAAGGAGTCGTCATGCCCGTCATGCCCGCCACGCCTGCGATGCCCGCCAAGCCGCTGCGTCGTCTCGCCCTCGCCGCCGTCGCCTCCCTCGCCGTTCTGGGCGCCGGGGCGCCCGCCGCCTTCGCCGGGGCCGGGGGCTTCCCCGTACCGCTGCCCATGACGGAGACCGGGGCTCCGGCCTGGACCGTGGCTCCGGCCGGCGGCACGGGCGCGGGCTCGGGCGTGGGTACGGGCGCGGCGAAGGGCGTCGATGTGTTGACCGTCACCATCGCCGACAGCGGGGTCGACGGTGCCGACGGCACGTTCCGGCTGAGCTGCCGGCCGGCCGGGGGGACGCACCAGCAGGCGCGCGCCGCGTGCGACCGGCTGGGGCAGCTGGGCGGGGAGCTGGCCGTCGGCGGGCAGGACCCCTTCGCGCCCGTGTCGAAGGACACGATGTGCACCATGATGTACGGCGGCCCCGCCACCGCCCGGATCACCGGGACCTGGCAGGGCCGGACCGTCGACTCGTCCTTCAACAAGGCCAACGGCTGCGAGATCTCCCGCTGGCGGGCGCTGGAACCCGTACTTCCGGCCACCACCGCCTGAGCCCCGCCCCGGCAGCGCACGGGACAACGCCCACGATCCGTACGGGCATTGGCCTGAAGCAGGCGGCGAGGGGGCGGTCGGCCGCAGGCCGCGCGCCCCCTCGTGCCCGCTCCGGAGGGGGAACTCCGCCTCATCCGCCGTCGCGGGCACCGTCCCAGCCTTTAGACTCCCTTCCGTGACAGGCCGGAACCCGAGAGGCAAGATGGGTGCCGCCGTCCGCCAGGTGCAGTAGGTCAGGGAGGAAGCGTCTCGTGAGCAGCAGGCCATCCCGGGGCGCTGCTCGCCTCGCGGCGATACTCGACGCACTCCCCGACGGCCTGGTGCTCGTCAACGCCAACGGCACGGTCGTCAACGCGAACACCATCGCACTGGACATGTTCGAGACCCCCGGTACGGCGCTCGTGGGGCGCGGACTGCTCGATCTGCTGCCCGAGTTCGACTCCAAGCTGATCCCCGGTTCGATGCGCCGACCCGCGTCGGCGGACGCCCGTGGCCGTACGAAGCCGACCCGGATGGTCGCGCGGCGTACGGACGGCGGCGAGTTCCCCGCCGAGGTCACCAGCGCGAGCCTGGAGGACGGCCGGGACGCGTACAACGACTCGCACAGCTACACCGGCGACGAGCTGCTGATGCTGGTCGTACGGGATCTGTCGGGGACGGTGGACACCGAGGCCGAGCTGGCGCGTTCGCAGCGGCAGACCGAGATGATCCTGCGCGCCGCCTCCGAGGGGGTCGTCGGTACGGACACGGACGGCCGGGTCGTCCTCGTCAACCCCGCCGCCGCGCAGATCCTCGGGTTCCGGGCCGGCGATCTCGGCGGCCGTGAGCTGCATACGCTCGTCATGCACTCGCGCGCCGACGGGGAGCCCTTCCCGTACTCCGACTCGCCGCTCGCCGACACGCTCAGGTCGGGCCGCAAGCACCGGGTGCGCGGGCAGGTGCTGTGGGCGAAGAGCGGCAAGCAGGTGCCGGTCGATCTGACGACCTCGCCCGTACGGGACGGTGACCAGCTCGTCGGCGCCGTGATGACGTTCACCGACCGGCGTCCGTACGACGAGCTGACCAAGCAGCACGCCGACGAGGTGACCGCCGCCGAGAAGCGGCACGCGGCGGAGCTCAAGGAGACACGGGAGCGGCTCGGCGCGGAGCTGAAGGAGACCAGGGAGCGGCTCGCCGCCGAGCTGAAGGAGACGACGCAGCGGCTCAACTCCGAGCTGGCGGAGGCGTCGGAGGCGCACGCGGCGGAGTTGGCGGACCGCAGCGACCGGTACGCGGCCGAGATCGAGAAGCTCACCGAGCGGTACGGGGACGTGGCCGGGCGGCACTCCCAACTGACCGCCGTACTGGGCGAGTCGCTGCGGGGCCCGCTCGTCGAGCTGCGTGACGAACTGACCACGCTCGCCGCCGATCCGGCCGGGCAGCTGTGGCCGGAGGCCAACCAGATCCTGCACCACCTGTCCGCCGGTTACGCGCGGATGACGACGCTCGTCGACAACGTGCTCGGCTACCAGCGGCTCGATGTAGGCACGGAACCGCTCGCCAAGGCCAATGTCCTGCTCGACGGAGTGGTGGCCGCCGGGGTCGAGGGCGCCATCGAGCTGATCGGTCCCGGCCGGGCGCAGTTCGCCGTGCACGCGCCGCCTATCGAGGCCGAGGTGGACGCGGGACGGCTGGCGACGGCTCTCGCGCATCTGATCGCGGATGTGGCCGGGGTCGACTCGACGGGCCGGGCCCGGCTGATGCCCGGCGGGGGATATGTCGACTCGACGATCGTGGTGGCCGCGGCGCAGCGCGGTGATGTCGTACGGATCGAGGTGCGCGGCCCGTTCGGCGGCGGCGACCCGGTGCACGAGCCGATCGTGAGCGGGATCGTACGGGCGCACGGCGGGGTGCTCCAGACCCACGAGGTGCCGGGCATGAGCGGCAGCGCCTTTGTGCTGGAACTGCCGCTGGGGCAGGGCGCGGGGACCGTTCAGCCGCCCGCAGCGATGCCCGTCGGCGGCCAGCCGGCCCTGCCCGCGCCGCCGTCGCGGCACGCCGACGACACAGGTACGGGTACGGGTACGGGTACGGGCGAGGGTACGGGCACGGATACGGGTACGGCGGAGGACGCGGGGCCCCGTACGGGTCCGGGGGCGCAGCATGGTCCCGGTACGTCGGGCGGCGG
This sequence comes from Streptomyces sp. NPDC012835, assembly GCF_042900885.1. NCBI lineage: Bacteria > Bacillati > Actinomycetota > Actinomycetes > Kitasatosporales > Streptomycetaceae > Streptomyces > Streptomyces sp. NPDC012835. The sequence continues at coordinate 396,462 of NZ_JBIBBW010000005.1, read as the reverse complement.
CAGGCGGCGGGCGCGGCGGGCTTCCACGGACGCGTTCCTGGACTCCCCGATCGAGGACACCGGCGAGCGGGAACAGCCCGAGCCGCACGCCCCGGCCCCGGCACACCCCCAGGCACACCCCCAGACGCATCCCGAGGCACAGCCGGAGCAGCCCGCGTCCGCCCCCACGGGACGGCGCAGGGCCCGCACCACCGACGCGGATGTCCCGGCTCCGGGTGTCAGTGCGGCGGAGCTGATCCCGGCGCAGGACACCGGAGGTACGAGCGGCACGAACGGCGGCACCGGTCGCAGGCGCGGCCGGCCGAGCCCCGCTGAGGACGCGGCGGCCGGTTCCGGCGTCGCCGTGCCCGCTCCCGCGCAGCCCGCGCCCTCCGAGGGAGCGGTCGTCACGGCCGCCGAGGGGGCGCATCCGACCGGGCGCGCGGCGCTCGGTCAGGCCGTACCGCCGCAGGGAGTGCCGGTGGAGGCGGGTCCCGCCGGGAACGGGCGCCGGGCGCGGCGCCCCGAGCAGCGGGCGCTCCCGGCGCTGTCGGCCGGCCCCTCGGCTCAGACCCCCTCGGCACCGGGCTACTCGGCACCGGGCCACTCGGCTCAGGGGCAGCCCCCGCAGCCCCCGCAGAGCCCGCAGCCGCAGCACGCTCCGGGGCCCCAGCAGCAGGTCCCCGCGCCAGCGGCGCCGCATGCCGCGCAGGGGCAGGCCGGGGGCCGCAGGGCCCGGCGCGCCCTCGCGCCGGCGCAGGAACGGCACATTCCGGTGCCGCCCGAGCCGGAGACCCCCCGCAGTCCGTTCGCCCTGCCGCCCGCCGCCGCCGACCGCCCCACGGCCCCGGCGCCCACGGCCCCGGCGCCCGCGCGGCCCGCCCCGGAGGCGCCGCTGCCGGGCCGCCACGACGCCGTACGGACGGCCCCGGACGCCGACCACACCCCGCCGCAGCCGCATCCCCTGCCCCAGGGGCGGCGCCGGCTGCCGGGGGACACGTCGCACGGGGTTCCCGTACCGTCCGGCCCCGCACCTTCAGGTCCCGTACCGTCCGGAGCCGTACCGTCCGGCCCCGCACCCTCCGGACCCGTGCCCATCGGGCCCTACATGAGCGACCCCAACGCCTGGGGCAGCCCGCCCCCGTCGCCGGGAGCCGACAGCCAGGACACCGGGATGTCCTCCGGCTTCGGGATGATGTCGGGCCCGCCCGGCTGGCCCGACGACCCGGCGCCCGCACCCGTCGAAGCGGACGGATACGGCCACGACGGTACGGACGCCTCGCGAGCACCGGCGCAGCCCCCGGCCACGGCCCCGGCGCCGCCCGCGCCCGCCGCTTCCGGCCCGGCGCCCGCTCCGCTGCCCGCTCCCGCTCCGGAAGGGGCCGCGCCGCCTGTCCCGCCGACTTCGGCGACGGCCTCGGTCGCGTCGATGGCCACCTCGGAGTCCTCCGTGGAGTCCTCCGTTCCCCACCCCCGGCGCGGCGCTCACCAGCCGATGCCGCCCGCCCAGCCGCTCCCGGAGGAGGCGCCGCTCCCGGCGGACTCCACCCAGGGGCGCGCGTTCAGCGTGCGCACGCTCGGCCAGGGGACGCCGTTCGCGCAGCACCTCCCCCAGCAGGGCCAGCCGCACGGGCAGCAGGGCCAGCAGGGCCAGCAGCCCCCAGGCCAAGGCCAGTTCCAGGGGCAAGGCCAGGGGCAAGGGGGGCAGGGCCAGCCGCAGTCCCTCGGCTCCGGGCGGCGGCGCAAGCTGGGCACGCCTCCCGACGGCACGCTCCACACCGACCCGGCGGCGCCCCCCGCCGCCATGCCCGCCCCGGCCACGGCACAGCCCCAGGCCGCGCCCCCGGCGCCCCCCGCCCCCGGCGCCACCCAGGGCGGCGGCCTGCGGCTGCCCGCCGCACGCCCCGAAGGCCGTTCGTACGCGATAGGCGCCCCCGACGAGGGCGCCGAGGGTCCCGAGCCGCTGGACGGTCCCGGCGGCGCTGTCGAGGTCGCCAACCGGCCCCAGCCGCAGCCCGTCGACGACGAACTCCCCCCGGAGCCGCTGGACAACCCGCGCCGGCTGCTGGTCTGGCCCGCGCCGGACGTCGCCACCGAGCAGGCGCTGAGCGACCGCGGCTACCGTCCGGTCGTCGTGCACTCCCGCGACGAGGTCGCGGCGCAGATCGCCGCGTTCCCCGCGGCGCTGTTCGTCGACCCGCTGACCGGGCCGATCACCCGGACCGCGCTCCAGTCGCTGCGCCAGGCGGCCGTCGCCGCCGAGGTGCCCGTACTGGTGACGGCGGGGCTCGGCCAGGCGACGCGGGAAGAGGCGTACGGAGCCGATCCGGCCGTACTCCTCAAGGCCCTCGCGCCGCGCGACAGCGAACAGCACCCGCCGCGCGTGCTGTTGATCGAGCAGCACGACGAGATCGCCTTCGCCCTGACGGCGACGCTGGAGCGGCGCGCGATGCAGGTCGCGCGGGCGGCCACCGACAACGAGGCGGTCAACCTCGCCGCGCAGATGCGGCCGAACCTGGTCGTCATGGACCTGATGCAGGTACGGCGCCGGCGCGCCGGCATCATCGACTGGCTGCGCGCGAACGGCCAGCTGAACCGGACCCCGCTGGTGATATACACCTCGACCGGTATCGATGAGGAGGAACTGCACCTCCTCACCTCCGGCGAGACCGTCCTGTTCCTCGCCGAGCGGTCGACCACGTCCGAGGTGCAGGACCGGATCGTCGACCTGCTCGCGAAGATCGGAACGAACTGACGCCGGGGTGGCCCCGGGGCGGCCCCTGGGTCGCCCCGGGGCCGCCCCGGCCTGAAGCCTCCGGCCGGGGCACCGCGCCTACAGCTTCGTGACGTCCAGCTCGCCGTCCGCGCCTACAGCTTCGTGACGTCCAGCTCGCCGTCCGCGCCTACAGCTTCGTGACGTCCAGCTCGCCGTCCGCGTACTGCTGACGGATCACCTTCTTGTCGAACTTCCCCACGCTCGTCTTCGGCACCGCTCCGACCACCGCCCACCGCTCCGGCAGCTGCCACTTCGCGACGCTCCGGGCGAGGAACTCCCTCAGCGACGCGTAGTCCGCCGTGGCGCCCTCCTTGAGGACGACCGTCGCGAGGGGCCGCTCGCCCCACCGCTCGTCCGGCACGGCGACGACCGCCGCCTCGGCCACCTCCGGGTGGGCCATCAGCGCGTTCTCCAGCTCGACGCTGGAGATCCACTCGCCGCCGGACTTGATCACGTCCTTCGCCCGGTCGGTGAGGGTGAGATAGCCGTCCGGGCTGATGACCCCGACATCGCCGGTGCGCAGCCAGCCGTCGTCGCTGAACTTGTCCGCCGGCCTGATCGGTTCGCCGTCCACGCCCCCGAAGTACGCGCCGGCGATCCACGGGCCGCGCACCTCCAGCTCACCGGCCGACTCGCCGTCCCACGGCAGGATGTCGCCCGCAGGACCGGCCAGCCGGGCGTCGACCGCGGCCGGGAAGCGGCCCTGGGTGAGGCGGTACGGCCACTCCTCCTCATCGGTGAGTCCGGCGGGCGGGTTGGACATCGTCCCGAGCGGCGAGGTCTCCGTCATACCCCAGGCGGCGCAGAGCCGTACCCCGAGCTTGTCGTACGCCTCCATCAGGGCGGCGGGGCAGGCGGCACCGCCGATGGTGACGCGGGCCATGGAGGAGAGGTCGCGCGGGCGGGCGGTGACCTCGGCGAGCAGCCCCTGCCAGATCGTGGGCACGGCAGCGGCGTGGTCGGGGCGCTCGCGCTCGATCATCTCGGCGAGCGGACCGGGCTGGAGGAAGCGGTCGGGCATCAGCATGTTGATGCCGCTCATGAAGGTGCCGTGCGGCAGCCCCCAGGCGTTCACATGAAACTGCGGGACGACCACGAGCGTCGTGTCGTTGTCCGTCAGTCCCATCGCCTCGACCATGTTGACCTGCATGGAGTGCAGATAGATCGAACGGTGGGAGTAGACGACGCCCTTGGGGTCGCCGGTCGTCCCGGAGGTGTAGCACATGGCCGCCGCGGCCCGCTCGTCCAGCTCGGGCCAGTCGAAGTCGGCGGGGCGGTCCGCGATCAGCTCCTCGTACTCGTGGACCTGTACGGCCGTGCCCGCGGCCTCGCGCAGCGGCGCCCGGTCGCCGGGACCGGAGACGATGACGTGCTCGACGGTCGGCAGGTGGGGCAGGAGCGGGGCGAGCAGCGGCACCAGGGAGCCGTTCACGAGGATCACGCGGTCGGCGGCGTGGTTGACGATCCAGACGAGCTGCTCGGCGGGCAGGCGCAGATTGAGGGTGTGGAGGACGGCGCCCATCGAGGGGATCGCGAAGTACGCCTCGACGTGTTCGGCGTTGTTCCACATCAGGGTCCCCAGGACACTTCCCTCGGTCACCCCGAGGTCGTCGCGCAGGGCCCCGGCGAGCCGGGCGGCGCGTGCGCCGATCTCGGCGAAGGTGCGGCGGTGCGGCTCGCTCTCGCCGGTCCAGGTCGTGACCCGGGAGGTCCCGTGGATGGTCATCCCGTGGCGCAGGATGCGGGTGACGGTCAGCGGTACGTCCTGCATCGTGCTGAGCACGGCGTCCTCCCGGTGGGCGCTTGCGCTGCGTGGCGTGGCGTGGCTGAGAAGTGGCGCGGACGGTGTCGCGCTGTGGAAATTCTTCTCACATACCGTTCGGTATGTCACTACCCCGGACCGATCGGAACCGCCCGAGAACGGGAACGGGGGGCCAGGACGGGTTCGACGTCCGAGGCCGGGAACGGGGGACCAGGACGGGCGCGGGGGCCAGGACGGGCGCGGGGGCCAGGACGGGTTCGACGTCCGAGGCCGGGGACCGGGGCGCCGACCGGGCGGGTCACCGCACCGGGGAGAGTTCCTGGTCCTCCCTGAGTTTGCCGAGCGCGCGCGACACCGCGCTCTTGACCGTGCCGACCGAGACCCCGAGCACCTCAGCCGTCTGGACCTCGCTCAGATCCTCGTAGTACCGCAGGACGACCATCGCCCGCTGCCGGTCGGGCAGCCGCATCACGGCCCGCCACATCGCGTCGTGCAGCACCTGCCGCTCGGCGTGGTCGGGCTCGGGGACGCCCGCCTGCTCGGGCAGCTCGTCGCAGGCGAACTCGTCGACCTTGCGCTTGCGCCACTGCGAGGTGCGGGTGTTCAGCAGGGCGCGGCGGACATAGCCGTCCAGGGCGCGGTGGTCCTCGATCCGGTCCCAGGCGACATAGGTCTTGGTGAGCGCCGTCTGGAGCAGATCCTCGGCGTCGCACGGGTTGGCGGTCAGCGAGCGCGCCGCACGCAGCAGCACGGGCCCCCGCGCCCGTACGTACGAGGAGAACGACGCGTAGGGCGGGACGTGCGACACGTACGGCGCGGCGGTCGGGTACGACGAGTGCGCGGCCGGCTTGGCGGCCTGCGAGGCGCTCGTGCAGACAGGCGTGGTCATGGCTCCACGCTAGGAGCGGGACGCACTCCGGGGGATCGCCCCCAGGTCCCGAAGGGATGTCCCCCTGTAGGTGGAGGGGTGGGGCTTCCTCCACCTCCTGAAGGTGGAGGAAGCCGGGGCGGCGCCGTCGGGGTCCTGGAGGAAGCCGGGCGGCACCGTCGGGGTCCTGGCACCCGCGACGCCCTTGGCCGCCCCCGCGGCGGCTCCCCCTCCCCGCGCGGACCCCGCCACCTCCGCGGGACCGCGCGAAGGCGTCCCGCGTGTCCGCACCGAAGTGCCGTCACGCGGGACGCCCTGTACCGCTCACCCCTCAGTCACGCCCCCCGACGGGCCGAGGTCCTACCACCAGAAGGGCAGGTTGTAGGCGACGGAGATGTTGTGGTTCGACTGGTCGATCGCTGTCAGGCCGGAATCGATCACATTGGCGGTGTTGTTCTGATTGGACGCTCCGGGACCGTTCGCCACCTGCTGAGTGGTGGTCGAATTACCGAAGTTGTCGCCCCGCACCCCGTTGCCCTTGATGGACGCCGCCGCCGCGTTCGCCCCCTCGGCGGCGAACGCGTGGTCATCGGCCTGGGCGACCCCGGTGAAGAGCGCGGCGGCGAGAGGCAGGGCGGCGACCACAGCGATGGCACGGGCGGTACGGAAGCTTGCCATGTCAATTCCTCCAGGAACCATAAGTACGGGTTGGTCCGGGGCAGTTGGCCGACCGCCTCGGTCGTGGTGACGACGTCGCGGTCACAGACTTGCCCACCGATTACCTCTCGAACCAGTCTGGAGACCCTTATTCCCTCGCAAGCGTGATGACTCATATCCAAACCCTCTATGCGCCCCAAAAATTCAGCCCGGCCGCCCCCGCGCCGATGCCCCCTCTCCCGCACCGCGGGGAGCCCCTCGGGCGCGGTGACCCGTACCGCTCCGAGCCCCGAACACCGTGAGCCCCCTCCCCTTATTCGCTCGCACGTTCGAACGCAAGGGGGCCACGAACCGGCCCCGGGGAGCCGAACCGATCCCCGCCGGGCTTCCCCTACATCCTTTCGACGCGCTCGCGTGTCTCGTATCGGGACCCTTTTCTGTCTGCGGTCCGGTTTCGCCGCATTTCCATCCATGTGTGAACTCGGAGTGTTTCCTTTGATATCAAGCCACCCGGGCGTGCGCAGAGCTGCCGTGGTCGCCCTCACCTCCGGCGCGCTCCTCTCCGTCTCCGCCCTGGCCGCACCGGCCCAGGCGGCCGCCAAGCCGTCGGTCGGCGGCAAGGGCGCGTTCCTGCTGAACAACGCCTCCGGCGCCACGGTCTTCAGCAAGACCCCGGACACCCGCCGTCAGATGGCCAGCACGACGAAGATCATGACGGCCGCCGTGGTGCTCAGCACCAAGGGCGTCGACCTCGACCGCAAGGTGAAGGTCAAGAAGGCGTACCGCGACTACGTGACCAAGCAGGGCGGCTCCACGGCCGATCTGCGCACCGGCGACAAGGTCACCGTGCGCCAGCTGCTGTACGGCACGATGCTGCCCTCCGGCTGCGACGCGGCGTACGCGCTCGCCGACACGTACGGGACCGGCACCACCAACGCGGCCCGCACGAAGTCGTTCATCGCGAAGATGAACGCGAAGGCGAAGGAGCTGAAGCTCAAGAACACCAAGTTCGACTCGTTCGACGGCATATCGAGCGGCGGGAAGAACTACACCACCCCGCGCGACCTGGCGAAGATCGCCCAGTACGCCATGAAGAACGCCAACTTCCGCAAGGTCGTGAAGGCCACGTCCTACAAGGGCACGGCACCGACCAGCACCGGCGGCAAGCGCACGTACACCTGGTACAACACCAACAAGCTCCTCGGCTCCTACAAGGGCGCCATCGGCATCAAGACCGGCACCGGCACGAGCGCCGGCCCCTGCCTGGTCTTCGCCGCCACCCGGGGCAGCAAGACCCTGGTCGGCGTCGTCCTGAACGGGTCCGACCGCTACAAGGACGCGGCGAAGATGCTCGACTACGGCTTCGGCTCCACCACGGCCAAGACGATGCAGCTGCGCTCCCTGCCGACGGACGCCCAGCGCGACTGATCCGGTAACGGCGGACGAGTGGACGAACGGACGAACGGGGGCCGTTCCGGGGCGGGACAGCTCCGGGACGGCCCCCGTTTCCGTGACCCCGCACCCGCCCCCGCCGTCGCCCCCGCCCGCCTTACCGGCCGCGCTCGCGTCCCCGCTCCTTCGCCGGTACCGCTCATATTCCGCCGCATCCTGAACTATGCCAGTGGAAAATGATCGCCGAATATATTATGAAATTCCATATACGTCACAATCGGGACACAAAAGCCATCATTTTCCGAGAGTGACGGGACATCCCCACCATGATCTGGCAAACCGGGCGGCTCGGAGCCCGGTTGGTCTGGATCGGCGTCAACGAGGGAGATGTCTTGCGCAATCACTCGGCCCACCGCGTCGCGCGGCGTACCGGAGCGGTCCTCGCGGCCACGGGGCTCGCCCTGTCACTCACCAGTCAGGCATGGGCGGGAACGCTCAACAGCTATATGAACGAGGTCATGGTCGGCTTCGAGTCCAGCACCTGGGAACACACCGGCAGGGCCTCGACCGTCATCCGCTTCACGGACTGTTCCCTGCCCGGCGCCACGTTCAAGGACACCACGGTCGAACTGAACCGTGTCCGGCCGCTTCTCCCCGATGTCCATCAGGGGCAGAAGACCTTCAGCGCGTGCAAGAACGGCGGCGCTTCGACGGGGGACTGGGGTGCCAGGACACGGGACTCCGACTACTACTTCACCATCAAGAAGATCAACGGCGGCGGCGGCAATCTGCGGATGAACGTCAAAGCCGTGAAGGTCACTTACTAAACAGCGCCATCGCCGAGCGCGGTGGCGGACGCGGTTCACCGCACCACGGGACACCTCCCGCCACCGCGCTCCCTCATGCCAGGAGAGCCGCATCCCATGCCTCTTCAATTCACCGGGTGTTCCTTCGGCTACAACAGAAGGCGGCGCGTCCTGCACGCCCTCGACTGCCTTGTGCCCAAGGGACGTACGGTCTTCCTCGGCCCCAACGGGGCCGGCAAGAGCACCGTCCTCGGACTCGCCGCCTCGGCGTTGCGTCCCGGGTCGGGGACCGTCTCGTACCGGGGAATCGACTCGACCGACCGCCGGTCGCTGAACAAGTACCGCAAGCGCGTCGCCTGGCTGCCCCAGGACATCGAATCCGTACCGGGACTGACCGCGCGCCGGCAGGTCGCCTATGTGGGGTGGCTGAAGGGCATGTCCCGCTCGGCGGCGTGGGACGAGTCCCTGCGCGCCCTCCAGAAGGTGGAACTCGGACGGCAGGCCCGCACCCCCGTCGCCCAGTTGTCCGGCGGCCAGCGACGGCGGGTGGGGGTGGCGCAGTCCCTCGTCCACGGCGCCGAGGTGCTGCTGCTGGACGAACCCACCGCGGGGATGGACCCGCGCCAGCGGCGCGTCTTCCACGACGTGCTCGGCGGCCTGCCCGCCTCCGTACACGTCGTGCTCTCCACGCACGACACCGCTGACCTCGACACGGCCTACGACAACGTCCTGGTGCTCGTCGCGGGACAGATCGTGTTCGGCGGCGCGGTACGGGAGTTCCTGCGCCACGCCCCCCCGGGCACGGTCGCGGGCCGGCAGGCCGAGGCCGCCTACGAGACGCTCACCGAGGGGACCGGCCGATGGGGTTCCTGAGCCTTCCCGGCAGGCCCGCCGCGCTGTGGCTGGCGGCGCCGCTCACCGCCCTCAACTGCTGGTACGTCTACACCTTCGCGCACGGCACGGCCAACTCCTACGGCGGCTTCACCACCCATGTGACGGGCTACACGGTCTTCGCGACCTCCGCCGCGTGCGCGGCCCTCGCCGCCTGGGAGGCCGGACGCCTGCGCGAGGCACGGATCTGGTCCGTGGCCCCGGTGCGCGGGCGCGGCGCCATCGCCGGAAGCGCGCTGCTCCCGGTGGCGGCGCTCGCGGTGGTCGCCACGCTGCTCGCGTGCGTGACGGCCGCGTTCGTGGTCGGCGCGGCGCCCCGCCTCGCCGACCTGCCCACCTTCGGCATGCTGTTCTTCGTCGTCGCCGCGCACATGGTCCTGGGCTTCGCGGTGGGCTCCGTGCTGCCCCGTACGATCGCCTGCCCGCTCGTCCTGGTCGGCGTGTTCGGGTGGATGAGCGTGCCCGCCACCATGGAGACGATGTGGGTCCGCCATCTGAACGGGCTGCTGGTGGACAGCGCCTCCGTCACCGACGACATCGCGCCGTCGGCGCTGATCGCCCCCGTACTGCTGGCGGGCGGGGCCGCCCTCGCGGTGCTGGTCCTCTGCTCGCCGCTGCGGCGGCGGAGCCTGCGCGCCGTGCTCGGCGTCTGCTGCGCGGTCAGCGGGGCGGTCCCGGCCTACGCGCTGGTGGCCGACGCGGACACCCGGGTGCCGACCGTCCCCCGTACGGAGGCCGCCGCCTCGGTGTGCGACACGACGGCGCCCAGAATCTGCGTACCCGAGGAGCTGCGGCCCGAAGTGCCCCGGCTGCGCGCGGCGTTACGGCAGGTCCTGCCGCACATGGAGGCCGCCGGCATCCAGCGGCCGACCTCCCTCGCCTACGTGTCCGACGACGCGTCGCTGCCCGCCGGAGCCTGGCGGATCGCCCCCTCCAGGGGGCTCTCCCCGGCCGAGGCCAGAACCGTGGTGGCCCTCGGCCCGCTGCCCGTCCGGCACCCCTGCCCGAGCCTCCCGGAGGACGGCGGGCGGGACGGGAGCCCGCTGTCGGTGTGGCTCCAGCTCGCCGCCGGAATGCCCGACTCCGAGGTGGACGGGATGCCGGACCAGGACGCCCTGCGGGTGGCCCGTACGGTACGCGGCTGGAGCGGGGAGAAGCAGAGCGCCTGGTTCCACGAGGCCACGCGGCTCCTCGCCGGCTGCGCGCCGGACACCGAAGGGCTGCTGGGCCCGGTCGCGTCGGCGGCCGGCCGGTGATCGCCTGGATGTCCGTACGGCGCCCGCTGTACCCGCTGGCCGGTCTGGCGGCGTTCGCGTGCGCGATGGCGCTGGCCAGTGAGACGACGGTCAACGTGCCGTCGCTGACACCGAACGGCACCGCCGGTATCCGGCTGATGCTGTTCGCCCCGATCACGATCTGCGTGGCGCTCCTGGTCTGCCTCGACCGGAGGCTCCCGAAGGCCGAACTGACCGGCGTACGCCCCGTGGTGACCGCCGACCGGCTCCTGGTGCTGGCCACTTCGGCGGCCTCGCTGGGCGCGGGGGCACTGGTCTCGGAAGTGGCCGGCGCCCCCTCGGCACTCGCGGCGGGCCGCAACGTCCTCTTCCTCACCGGCCTCGCCCTGCTCGTCCGCGCCTGGCTGAGCACCACGGCGGCGGGCGTGACGGCGGCGGGGTGGGTCGCGCTCGTCCTCGTGGCGGGCTTCCGCAACGCCCACTCCCCCCGGCCGTGGGCGGTCGTGCCCCAGCCGGTGTCCGACCCCCTGGCGGCCTGCGCCTCGGTGGCGCTGCTGGTGGCGGGGGTGATCTCCCTGGGGCGCCGGAGGCCGTAGCGAACGGCGGTGTCCCGGCCCTCGGCACGGTGCCGGCCGTGCCGGGGGGCCCGGCGAACGGGCCCCCCGGCGCCGGGGGGTCAGCCTTGAGTGATCACCCGAGGGCTGATCAGCCCCAGGTGATCAGCCGCTTCGGCCGTTCCAGGATCGCGGCGATGTCCGCCAGGAACCGGGAGCCGAGCGCGCCGTCGATCAGGCGGTGGTCGAAGGAGAGCGCCAGGGTGGTGACCTGGCGCGGCTTGACCTTGCCCTTGTGGACCCAGGGCTGGAGCTTGATCGCGCCGACCGCGAGGATCGCGGACTCGCCCGGGTTGAGGATGGGCGTCCCGGTGTCGACGCCGAAGACGCCGACGTTGGTGATGGTCACCGTGCCGCCCTGCATCGCCGCCGGGGTCGTCCGGCCCTCGCGGGCCGTTGCGACCAGTGCGCCCAGTTCCTCGGCGAGCCGGGGGAGCGGCTTGTCGTGCGCGTCCTTGATGTTCGGCACGATCAGACCGCGCGGGGTGGCCGCCGCGATGCCCAGGTTGACGTAGTGCTTGACCACGATCTCCTGGTTGGCCTCGTCCCAGGCGGCGTTGACCTCGGGGTTGCGCCTGATCGCGACCAGCAGCGCCTTGGCGATGAGGAGCAGCGGGTTGACCCGCAGGCCCGCCAGCTCGGGGTCGGACCTCAACTCCTCGACCAGCTTCATCGTGCGTGTCACGTCGACGGTGACGAACTCCGTGACGTGCGGCGCGGTGAAGGCGCTGCCCACCATGGCCGCCGCCGTGGCCTTCCGTACGCCCTTGATCGGGGTACGGGTCTCCCGGCCCGGAGCGGTGCCGGTGGCGGTCTCCGGCCGGTCCGGTACGACGGCGGGTCCTGCGGCCGTCTCGGTGACCGGCTCGGCCGCCGGGGCGGTCGCCGCGTGGACGTCCTCGCGGGTGATGACCCCGTCCGGGCCGGTCGGGACGACCGTCGCCAGGTCCACGCCGAGGTCCTTGGCGAGTTTGCGTACGGGCGGCTTGGCGAGCGGGCGGCCCGCCGGCGGCGCGGTCGCGTCCGGTGCCGGGACCGCCGGGGCGGCGACCGCCGGGGCGGCCGGGGCGGGCGTGGCCGCCCGGCCGTTGACCGCCGCCGGCTGCTGTTCCGGCACGGACGAGGGCGTACCCGGTGCGCCTCGGCGCGGCCGGCGCTTCGTGGACGACTCGGCCACGCCGTACCCGACCAGGACCGGGGTACGGGCGGCCGGCTTGGCCTCGGCCGGCGCGGCCGGGGTCGCCGGCGCGGCGGACTCGGCGGCCGGTGCGGCCGGCTCCGGAGCCCCCTCGCCGCTGCCGGGCGCCACGTCCACCGTGATGATGGACGCCCCGACGTCGACCGTCGCGCCCTCCTCGAAGCGCAGCGCGTGCACCACGCCGTCGTACGGAATGGGCAGTTCGACGGCGGCCTTCGCCGTCTCGACCTCGCACACGACCTGCCCGTCGGTGACGGAGTCGCCCGGCTTCACGTACCACTTGAGGATCTCGGCCTCGGTGAGCCCCTCGCCCACGTCGGGCATCTTGAACTCGCGGTAGCGGGCCGAGGAGCCGGTGGAAGGTTCAGCAGTCATGGTCACGGCACTCCTCAGTACGCGAGCGAGCGGTCGACGGCGTCGAGCACTCGGTCCAGGCCCGGGAGGTACTCGTCCTCCAGCCGGGCGGGCGGATACGGCGCGTGGTAGCCGCCGACCCGCAGCACGGGCGCCTCCAGATGGTAGAAGCACCGCTCCGTGACGCGAGCGGCGATCTCCGCGCCCGAGCCGTAGAAGACCGGCGCCTCGTGCACGACCACCAGCCGGCGCGTCTTCTCGACGGAGGTCTGGAGGGTGTCGAAGTCGATCGGGGACATCGAGCGGAGGTCGACGACCTCCAGCGACCGGCCCTCCTCGGCGGCGGCGGTGGCCGCCTCCAGGCAGACCTTCACCATCGGTCCGTACGCCGCCAGCGTGAGGACGGTGCCCTCCCTGGCGACCCGCGCCCTGTGCAGCGGTCCCGGGATCGACTCGGTGTTGACCTCGCCCTTGTCCCAGTAGCGGCGCTTCGGCTCGAAGAAGATCACCGGGTCGTCGCTCTCGACGGCCTGCCGCATCATCCAGTACGCGTCCGACGCCGTCGAGGGCGAGACGACCTTCAACCCCGCCACGTGCGCGAACAGCGCCTCGGGCGATTCGCTGTGGTGCTCGACCGCGCCGATGCCGCCGCCGTAGGGGATGCGGATGACGACCGGCATCTTGATCTTGCCCAGCGAGCGGGCGTGCATCTTCGCGAGCTGCGTGACGATCTGGTCGTACGCGGGGAAGACGAAGCCGTCGAACTGGATCTCCACCACCGGCCGGTAGCCGCGCAGCGCCAGCCCGATGGCCGTGCCCACGATGCCCGACTCGGCGAGCGGGGTGTCGATGACCCGGTCCTCGCCGAAGTCCTTCTGGAGACCGTCCGTGACCCGGAAGACGCCGCCGAGCTTTCCGACGTCCTCTCCCATGATCAGGACCTTCGGGTCGGTTTCGAGCGCCTTGCGGAGCGACTCGTTGATCGCCTTCGCGATGGGCAGCTTCTGTACGGACATGATCAGTTGCCCCCTTCGGAGCCGGTGCCCTCGGCGTCGGCGTCCGCGAACGACGCCTGGTACGCGGTGAATTGCGCGCGTTCCTCGTCGACGAGCGCGTGCCCGTCGGCGTAGACATGGTCGAAGATCGCCAGCCGGTCGGGCTGCGGCATCGCCCGCACCACGTCCCGTACCCGCTTGCCGAGCGTCTCGCTCTCCTCCTCCAGCGCGGCGAAGAACGCCTCGTCGGCCAGGCCCTGCCGCTCCAGATACCGGCGCAGCCGCAGGATCGGGTCCTTGGCCTGCCAGGACTCCGTCTCCTCGTCCGCGCGGTACTTCGTCGGGTCGTCGGAGGTGGTGTGCGCGCCCATGCGGTACGTGAACGCCTCGACCAGCGTCGGGCCCTCGCCCCGGCGCGCGCGCTCCAGCGCGGAACGGGTCACGGCCAGACAGGCGAGCACGTCGTTGCCGTCCACCCGGACGCCGGGGAAGCCGAAGCCCTGCGCGCGCTGGTAGAGCGGCACCCGGGTCTGCTTCTCGGTCGGCTCCGAGATGGCCCACTGGTTGTTCTGGCAGAAGAAGACCACCGGCGCGTTGTAGACGGCCGAGAAGGTGAACGACTCGGCGACATCGCCCTGGCTGGAGGCCCCGTCCCCGAAGTACGCGATCACGGCGGAGTCCGCGCCGTCCTTGGCCACGCCCATCGCGTAGCCCGTCGCGTGCAGGGTCTGCGAGCCGATGACGATCGTGTAGAGGTGGAAGTTGTTGGTGGTGGGGTCCCAGCCTCCGTGGTTCACCCCCCGGAACATGCCGAGCAGGTTGGTCGGGTCGACGCCCCGGCACCAGGCCACGCCGTGCTCACGGTAGGTCGGGAAGACGTAGTCGTCGTCGCGCAGCGCGCGGCCGGAGCCGATCTGCGCGGCCTCCTGGCCGAGCAGCGAGGCCCACAGCCCCAGCTCGCCCTGGCGCTGGAGCGCGGTGGCCTCGGCGTCGAAGCGCCGGGTGAGGACCATGTCGCGGTACAGCCCGCGCAGCTCCTCGGGCGTCAGGTCGACCGCGTAGTCCGGGTGCTCGACCCGCTCGCCCTCCGGGGTCAGCAGCTGTACGAGCGGGGGCTCGGAAGTCTTCCGCTGCGGCGCCTTCTTCGCGCTCGCGCGCTTGGTACCGCTGGCGCGTCGCGGTTTGCGAGCGGCAGTGCTCTCCACGGTCACGTGCGTGCTCCTCCGTCTGTCCGGCCCCCGGGATCCGCCGGGCACCAGTGCGGCTCCGCCTGGTCCGACCGTGTGCACGGGGTGGGTGCGACCGACCGGGACAGGCGTGACAGGTTGCCCCGGCGGACGCTCTGTCACAAGCACGTTACCCAGTAGTCCGCATTACTGCGAAACCCCACTTGACCTGCAATTTTGCTTGGATTTCCAAGTAAATCGGCAAAGTCTGGAACAACCACTGGTCACAGCCTTGCAGGCCGCCGGAACAACGGCACGTTATCCCGCTGGTCCGCGGCAGGGAAGGGGTGAGTGTGTGAGACTGAATCCGTGCGAGAAGACGGAAAAATCACGGTATTTCTGCTTGATGACCATGAAGTCGTCCGCAGGGGCGTCTTCGAGCTGCTCTCCGTCGAGGATGACATCGAGGTGGTCGGGGAGGCCGGCACGGCGGCCGACGCGATGGCCCGGATTCCGGCGACCCGGCCCGACGTGGCCGTGCTGGACGTACGGCTGCCGGACGGGAGCGGTGTCGAGGTCTGCCGGGAGATCCGGTCGCGGGACGAGGACATCAAGTGCCTGATGCTCACCTCCTTCGCGGACGACGAGGCGCTGTTCGACGCGATCATGGCCGGGGCCTCGGGGTACGTACTGAAGGCGATCCGGGGCAACGAGCTGCTGACGGCGGTACGGGACGTGGCGGCGGGCCGCTCGCTGCTGGACCCGGTGGCGACCGCCCGGGTGCTGGAGCGGCTGCGCAACGGCAAGGACCCCAAGGGCGACGGACGGCTGGCGGACCTCACCGACCAGGAGCGCAGAATCCTCGACCTGATCGGCGAGGGGATGACGAACCGGGCGATCGGCGAGCAGCTGCACCTCGCAGAGAAGACGATCAAGAACTACGTCTCCAGCCTGCTCTCCAAGCTGGGGATGGAGCGGCGCTCGCAGGCCGCCGCGTTCGTGGCTCGGCTCCAGGCCGAGAAACGCTGAGACCGGGGCACGGCGGCGGAGCGCCGGCGAAGGCGTCCGTACCGCGTCCGTACCGGCCCCAATCGGGACCAACGTCCCGGGGTTGAGGGGCCGCCTCCCCTGGTGGGGAGCTGTGCCGGTGACGGAGAGTGGACATCATGTCCACCGAGGAACTCCGCGCCATCGAGCTGCTCAACCGCGTGTCGCACGGGCATGTGGCAACGAGCATGCGGGCCATGCCGATCATGGCGCCCGCCCGCCATGTGGTGACGGGCGGCTCGGTCCTGCTGCGGATGCACGCGGGGCTCGGCTACCACCGCGCGTGCGGGGGCGGAGTGGTGGCGTACGGCGCGGACAACTTCGGCAGTGGCGACGAGAACCTCTGGTCGGTGCAGTGCACCGGAACCGCCGAACTGGTGGAACCGACCGAACAGGAAATCGAACTCTTTGATTCCGATCCCGCCTTGGTTGACGGTGAACCGTTCGAGCCCGTCTTTATGCGCCTCGCGCCCCAATTTGTCGCCGTACATATGATCGAATATGCCCACGAGCGACAGAGTCAACACGCTGCGTGATCTAACATCTGGCAAGTGCTGCGCTCATATGAAATCGCTGCGCCTGCCGCGACAGCCGTCATTCCTCCGCCCGCGTCCGCCACCCAGCGGACCTCACATCTCTCCCACGTGCCCCGGGCGCCCCACGCCTCGGCCCCACCCGACCGTACGGCTCCCCCCGTGCGCGCCCTGCTCCACCGCTACCGCGACGCGGGCGAACCCGTCTCCTGCGAGCCCGTAGCTCAAGGGCTGCTCAACCGGGGGTACCGGCTCCGCACCACCCGTGGCGCCTACTTCCTCAAGCACCACCTGGACGGCGACCACGAGGCCATCGCCCGCCAGCACCGCGCCACCCAACGGCTCCAGGCGCTCGGCGTGCCCGTCGCCCCGCCCGTCGAGAGCGCCGACGGCGACACCGTCACGGTCATCGGCGGCCGGTGCTACGCCCTGCACCCCTGGGTCGAGGGGCGCCACCGCGACGGCGCCCAGCTGACGGCCGACGCGTCCCGGCGGCTCGGCGCGCTCCTCGGACTCGTGCACACCTGTCTCGACCAGGTGATGGAGCCCGATCCCGATCCGCTGCCGCCGCTCGGCTATCTCAGCCCCGACCCCGCCGACACCTTCACGCTCATCGACGAGCTGCTCGCCCTGGCCAGGGGCCGCGCCCGCGCCGATGTCTTCGACCGGCTGGCCGAGCACCGCCTGGTGGAACGGCGCGGCCTGCTGGAACGTCACGCCCACCGCCGCCCCAGGCCCGGCGCCGAGCCCGCCACGGGGTGGGTGCACGGCGACTTCCACCCGCTGAACCTGCTCTACCGGGGCGCGGAGCCGGCCGCGATCGTCGACTGGGACCGGCTCGGGGTGCAGCCGCGCGCGGAGGAGGCCGTGCGCGCGGCGGCGATTTTCTTCGTACTGCCCACCGGCCACCTGGAGTTACCGAAGGTACGGGCCTATGCGCGTGCCTATCGGCTCGCGGCCGGGGCCTGTGCCTCCGAACTGGCGGCGGCGGTGCACCGGGTGTGGTGGGAGCGCCTCAACGACTTCTGGATACTGCGCTGGCGCTACCAGCTGGACGACCGCAGGGCCGACCCGCTGTTCGCCGCGGTGTCGGCCCTGGCCGTGTGGTGGACCCGGGAGTACGACGCGGTGTGCGAGGCGTTCGCGGGGTGAGCCCCCGAGGGGCCGGGCACGGCGGACCGGCCGGGCACGACGGGTGGACCCCGTGTGCCCGGTGGCCCCGGTGGACCCGGTGTTCCGGGCCCGGAACGACGAAGCCGGGGGCGGCGGGACAGGCCCGTCGCCCCCGGCGCGGCACCGCGTGCGGGCCGCGTCAGCCGGTTCCGGCGGCGTCGCCGGCGCCCGCGTCGGCGCCGACGCTGGTGCCGCCGCCCGCGTCCGCACCGGCGTTGGCGCCGCCGCCCGCGTCCGCGCCCGCGTTGGTGCCGCTGCCCGCGTCCGTACCGGCGTTGGCCGAACCGCCGTTGTCGGCCGTGCCGGTCGAGCCGCCGTCGTCCGTGCCCTCGGTCGTACTGCCGCCGTCGTCCTCCGAGTTCGACTCCTCCGGCTCGGACGGAGTGTCCTCCGACGGCTGGTCGGGGTAGCTCGGGGTGTAGGAAGGCGTGTACCGGGGAGACCAGTCGTTGTTCTGGCCGCCACCGGTGGAGGTGTCGGTCTCGGCCTCCGGGGAGGAGTCCGACTCGCTGGGCGACGGGCTCTTGGTCGACTTCGTCGGCGACGGGCTGGTGGTCTGCTCGGTCTTCTTGTTGTCCGTCTCCGTGTCGCCCATGCCCCGCATCGCGAACGCGACGCCCGCCACGACGGCGATCAGCGCCAGCGCGGCGAAGAGGACCATCCTGCTCCGGCCGCCACCGCCGCCCTGATGCCCCCCGTCGTATCCGCCGTCGTTCGGGTTCATCGGCGGCAGTATCGGGCCCTGCGAGGTCTCGCCGTGCGACGGGTGGCCCATGGCGGTCGTCGCGGCCATGCCCATCGCCGGGGTGTTGCCGACGGCGTGTGTGTCGACCGGGCCTGTGTTCCAGGTGCCGGTGTAGCCGCCCTGCTGCTGGAGCATCTGGAGGCCGTACTGGACGAGCCCGCGCATCTCCTCGGCGCTCTGGAACCGGTCGTCGGGCTCCTTCGCGAGGGAACGCATGACCAGACCGTCCAGCTCCGGCGGGGCCACGTCCGAGGCTTCGGACGGCGGCACCGGAATGTCCTGAACGTGCTGATAGACGACGGAGAGCGGCGTCTCACCGGTGAACGGGGGCCGCAGCGCGAGGAGTTCGTAGAGCAGACACCCCGTGGCGTACAGGTCGCTGCGGTGGTCGACGGCCTTGCCGAGCGCCTGCTCGGGGGAGAGATACTGCGGCGTGCCCATGACCATGCCGGTCTGGGTCATCGTGGACTGCGCGCCGTGCAGGGCGCGCGCGATGCCGAAGTCCATCACCTTGACCGCGCCCGCGTCCGTGATGATCACGTTCGCCGGCTTGATGTCGCGGTGCACGATGCCGTGCTGGTGCGAGTAGGCGAGCGCCTCCAGCACACCGGAGACGATGATCAGCGCCTGCTCGGGGGGCGGGGCCTCCGCGCTGACCAGCAGCTCGCGGATGGTGCGGCCCTCGACCAGCTCCATCACGATGTACGGGACGGTCTGCCCGTTGACGGTGTCCTCGCCCGAGTCGTACACCGCGACCACCGCGTGGTGGTTGAGCCCCGCGACCGACTGCGCCTCGCGCGTGAAACGGGCCTTGGAGATCGGGTCCTCGGCGAGGTCCCCGCGCAGCAGCTTGACCGCGACGATGCGTCCCAGCCGCACGTCCTCCGCCGCGAACACCTCGGCCATACCGCCGCGGCCGAGGCGGTGGGTCATGCGGTAACGGCCGTCGCCGACGGTCCCGCCGACCAGTCCGTTGTCGCCCCAGGAGTCCGCAGCATCCGACACTCCGCCGCCTGCTTCGGGTTCGGGTGCCATCAGTCCTCGCCGTCGTTTCTGTCCGCTTGACGACCGC
This sequence comes from Streptomyces sp. NPDC012835, assembly GCF_042900885.1. NCBI lineage: Bacteria > Bacillati > Actinomycetota > Actinomycetes > Kitasatosporales > Streptomycetaceae > Streptomyces > Streptomyces sp. NPDC012835. The sequence continues at coordinate 377,199 of NZ_JBIBBW010000005.1, read as the reverse complement.
GCGCGCGGTCCGCGGTTGGGTCTGTGTTTCTCAGGGGATGTATCAAGGGGGTGGCTGTGACACATCACGCTACAGCCTCTGTGAGACACGCCGGTCCAGTTGCCGGTCCAGGGGCGCCGAGGCGGTACGGACCGGCCATGAAACCCGCTGCGCCGACGGCCGTGCAAGTTCCATGTGTTTCCTGTAACGCTTCCGGGCGGCTCGCTGTGTCCACGGTCACGGAACGGGCACCCGGCTTGACGTGTCGTTGCCCTCGGGCAGACTTGGCCAGGACTGACGGGACTACCGCGTCAGGGCGCCGAGGGGGAGCGAAAGTCATGAGCCAGAACGGCCCACAGGGCCGCTACGCGGGCGGTTCGGTCGCGGGCGGCCGGTATCAGCTCCGTGAGCTTCTCGGCGAGGGCGGCATGGCGTCCGTGTATCTGGCGTACGACGCGGCGCTCGACCGCCAGGTGGCGATCAAGACCCTCCACACGGAGCTGGGGCGCGAGCAGTCCTTCCGCGAGCGCTTCCGGCGCGAGGCGCAGGCCGTCGCCAAGCTGTCGCACACGAACATCGTCTCCGTCTTCGACACCGGCGAGGACGCCCTCCTGGAGAACGGCGCGGGGGCGGGGTCCGGCGCGCCGATGCCGTACATCGTCATGGAGTACGTCGAGGGGCAGCCGCTCGGCTCCGTGCTCCGGGCGGACATCGAGCGCCAGGGCGCGATGCCGGCCGACAAGGCGCTCGGGGTGACGGTCGATGTGCTGGCCGCGCTGGAGACCAGCCACGAGATGGGCCTGGTCCACCGGGACATCAAGCCGGGCAACGTGATGATGACCAAGCGTGGCGTCGTCAAGGTGATGGACTTCGGCATCGCGCGCGCGATGCAGTCGGGCGTCACCTCGATGACGCAGACCGGCATGGTCGTCGGTACCCCGCAGTACCTCTCGCCGGAACAGGCGCTGGGCCGGGGGGTCGACGCCCGTTCCGACCTGTACTCGGTCGGGATCATGCTCTTCCAACTGCTGACGGGCCGACTGCCGTTCGACGCCGACTCGCCGCTCGCCATCGCGTACGCGCACGTCCAGGAGGAGCCGGTCGCGCCGTCCAGCGTCAACCGCGCGGTCACTCCCGCGATGGACGCGCTGGTCGCGCGGGCGCTCAGGAAGAACCCGAACGAACGCTTCCCCAGCGCCGAGGCCATGCGCGAGGAGTGTCTGCGCGTACTGTCCGCCGAGCGGTCGACGAGCGCCCCGGTCATCGTGCCGGGGACCCCGCCGAGCAGCGGCGCGGGGGTGGGTTCGGCCGTCTTCCCGCCGGTGGAGCAGGGCGCCCCGCCCCCGCCGAGCGAGCTGCGGACGCCGTACCAGCCGGGCCCGTACGGCCCGCCGAGCCAGCTGCCCTCCCCCTACGGGACGCCGCCGCAGGTGCCCGCGCAGGGCTACGGCTACCCGCAGATGAGCGGGGGCTACCAGGCCCCGCAGCCGTACGCCATGTCTCCCATGGCCCCGATGTCCTCCGCGGCCGTGCCGGGTCCCGGCACGGGCGACGGACAGGGCGGCCCCGGCGGCCCCGGGGCCGGCCGCAGACGGAACGTCGCGCTCGCCGTGGCCCTGGCGGCGGTCGCGCTGATCGCGGTCGGCGGCGTGCTCATATCCCTCCTGACGGACAACGACTCGGAGTCCCGGGACTCCGCCGGGACCGATTCGAGCCCCGGCGCCTCCGCCGTGGCGGGCCACCGGGCTCCGGAGCGGAACCGGACCATCAAGACGACGAAGTGCACGGACCCCACGGACGACGGGCTCGACCCGGCCAAGGTGACAGCGCCCGACCTGCGCTACAAGGACCTCATCTCGGTGAAGAACTGTCTGCGCGCGGCCGGTTGGACCTGGAAGTCGCCGGTCAAGGAAGTGGACAACGGCCAGTACGCCGAGGACACGGTCCTTGAGCAGTACCCGAGCCCGGGGGCCGCTGTGCTCCCCGGCGACCAGGAGTTCGAGCTGACGATCGCCACGGGGGACCCGGAGTAGGACGGCCCCCGGCGCGACGGCCCGGCCGGTACGGCGACAGGCCGGCGGTCCCGCTGCTACCCGCCGCACCCGTCGCACCCGCTGCCACCCGCCGCACCCGCCGCACCCGCCGCACCCGCCGCACCCGCCGCCGCATCCTGGAACATCCGAGATGCCGGAGTTGTCGGCCCGTGTGACCCTGGACCGGTGACCCCACGGCTCCGCACCTCTTGCGCGATCGCGGTCGCGTCCCTGCTTCTCGCCGCACCCGCGGCGAGCGCCGACGAGACGGCGGCGCCACCCTCGGCGGCCTCCGTACAGTCGGCCGCCGCCGGGCCACCGCCCGATCCCGCGCCTTCGGCGGCCGGCCGGCCGGCCGCCGAGGGACGGCCGAGGCCCGGGCGGCCGGCGGAGCCCGAGGTCGTACGGCAGGAGGACGGCGGGGACGGGGCGGCGGAGTCCCGGTCGGACGACGCGGGAACGGACCCGGAGTCCGGTACGAGTACGGGAACGGGCGGCGACGACGACTCGCCGCCCACAGCGCGTCCGGGCCGGTCACCGGCTCCCACCAAGGCCCCCTCTTCCGCCGCGTCCGCGTCGGCCGCCCCGTCCTCCTCCCCGGCTCCGACCCCGTCGCGCGAGACGCCGTCCCCCGCCGCCTCCACGTCCCGCGACCGGGGTACGGACGCGCCGGACGGTACGGGCACGGCGGGCCGGCACTGGGAACAGGACTCGGCGGAGACCGGGGAGGAGGCCGACGAGGAGTCGGCGGACGAGGCCGCCGGGACCGGGACCCGCCCGCCCGACGCCGCCGCGCGGCAGCCCGCGCGGGCGTTGACCCGGTCGGCCGCGCGGACCGTCCCCGTACTGACGCTGGGGGCCGGCTTCACGCTGATCGGCCTCGGACTCGGCTTCATCGGTCTGCGGCTCAGGCGCCGCTGAAGCGTCGTCGGCCGGACCGCCGACGGACGCCGTCATCCTTACGGCGTACTTATGACGTCCGACTCAGGTCGCTTGCTCCGGGGCACCTCAATCGGTCAACATACTGAGTATGTCGATTCGCCACGGGCTTCTCGCTCTCCTGGAACACGGCCCGTGCTACGGCTCACAGCTCCGTACGGAGTTCGAGTCCCGCACGGGTTCCACCTGGCCGCTCAACGTCGGTCAGGTGTACACCACGCTCAACCGTCTGGAGCGTGACGGTCTGGTCGTGCAGGACGGCGAGGACGACGCGGGACACGCGCTCTACCTGATCACGCACGCCGGCCGCGTGGAGTTGCAGTCCTGGTACCGCACCCCCGTGGACCGGGCCTCACCGCCCCGTGACGAGCTGGCGATCAAGCTCGCGATGGCCGTGGGCGCGTCCGGGATCGACATCAGGGACGTCATCCAGTCGCAGCGGCGCCACACCATCAAGGCGATGCAGGACTACACCCGGCTCAAGGCGCAGGCCCTGGAAGCGGTGCCGACCGACCGCGACGAGGTCGCCTGGCTGCTCGTCCTCGACCAGCTCATCTTCCAGACCGAGGCCGAGGCCCGCTGGCTCGACCACTGCGAGGCCCGGCTGATCCGGCTGTCGCTGCCCCAGCGGCAGGGGGCCGGGCACCCGGCCGGAGCGCCCGCGACGGGCCAGGCGCCGGCCGGGTCCGGGGCCGCGCGGGCAGGCACTCCGGCCGCGGACGGCCCGCCCTCGGACAGCTCACCCGCGGTGGGCGCGGGGGTGGGAGCCCCGGCGGAAGGGAAGCCGGCGCGGAAGCTGTCACGGAAGAGGATCGCGCGGCAGTCCGCCGAGCAAGCCCCGTAACGAGGGCCAGGAACGGCACTCCGTACCGCACCCCCGCCCGCCACACGTCGTGAACCACGCGACGTGCACCGCACCCGCGCCCACCGCCACCGCCGGGACCGCAGCCGTACGGGCCCGCCGCGTCCCGGTCGACGCGCCGCGCGCCGCCGTCACCACAGGGCCGCGCGTCATCCGCCGCCGTCACCACGGGGCCGCGCGTCATCGCAAGGCCCGCCCTCGCGGTGCCCAGCGCCCCCGCCCCGCCCCGTTCTTCGCATTCCACTCTCCGCACGCATCAGTTCATGTGCGCCTACAGCCGCGCGCCTACGTCAGTGCATACGTCCCAAGGGGGACCATCATGTCCGCTCGTTCACAACAGCCCCATCAGCCACAGCAGCCTCACCCGTCACATCGCTCCCCGGGTGGCCAGTCGCCCGTACTCCAGCTCCAGGACCTGACCCGGGTGCACGGCAGCGGCGCGACCGAGGTGCACGCTCTGCGCGGTGTCAACCTCAGCCTGTTTCCCGGCGAACTCGTGGCCGTCATGGGCCCGTCCGGCTCCGGCAAGTCCACGCTGCTCACGATCGCGGGCGGCCTCGACACCCCGACCTCGGGACGTGTGATCGTCGAGAACACCGACATCACCAGAGCGAACCCGAAGCAGCTCGCGGCCATACGCCGCCGCAGCATCGGCTATGTCTTCCAGGACTACAACCTCATCCCCGCCCTCACCGCCGCCGAGAACATCGCGCTCCCCCGCGAACTCGACGGGACCTCCGCGCGCAAGGCGCGCGTCGAGGCCGTGGCCGCGCTGACGGAGATGGGCCTGGAACAGCTCGCCGACCGGTTCCCCGACGAGATGTCCGGCGGTCAGCAGCAGCGCGTGGCCATCTGCCGCGCCCTTGTCGGCGACCGGCGGCTGGTCCTCGCGGACGAGCCGACCGGCGCCCTGGACTCCGAGACCGGTGAGTCCGTTCTCGGCCTGCTCCGCAGCCGCTGCGACGCGGGTGCGGCCGGCATCCTGGTCACCCACGAACCGCGCTTCGCGGCCTGGGCGGACCGGGTGGTCTTCGTGCGCGACGGCGCCGTCGTCGACCAGACCCTGCGCAGCGACGCGGACTCCCTGCTGAGCGGGCAGGCGGCCGAGCTGTGAGGAGCTGGTTCAACGCCTGGCGTGCCGCCGTCCGCATAGCCCGCCGCGACGCCTGGCGCTACAAGGGACGCAGTGTTCTGGTCCTTGCGATGATCGCCCTGCCGATCCTCGGCGTGAGCGCCATGGATCTGACGATCCGCAGCGCGGAGCTGTCCGCCGAGGAGAGTGTGAACCGGGATATCGGCGCCGCCGACGCACGGTTCCTCGATCCCGACTTCGGCGGAGCGGCGCTCCTCCAGAGTCCGGACGCCGAGGACTTCCGGGTGAAGAAGGACTACGGCGACAAGGCGTGGCCCAGCGGCCCGACGGACCTCACGAAGGTCGTTCCGGCGGGTGCCACCGTTCTGAAGGACACCACGGCGAGTGCGAAGCTCCGTACCACGCACGGGCTGCTGACCACCCGGGTCCGGGAGTTGAAGGCCGCCGACCCGATGGCCCTGGGCATCATGACGCTCAAGAGCGGACGGTTCCCGGAGAAGGGCGGCGAGGTCGCCGCGACCACGCAGTTCCTGAAGAACAGCGGCCTCAAGGTGGGCTCGAAGCTCACCGCGCGCGGCCTCGATTCGGAGTACCGGATCGTCGGCTCGTACGAGCTGCCCAACGCTCTCGGTACCGATCAGGTCAACGCGCTGCCCGGAGCACTGCTGGCACCGCTGGCCAAGGCGTTGAAGGCCGACGGACTGCCGGCCCCGCGGCAGGAGACCACGCTGCTGGTGGGCGCGGACGGTGGTTTCACGTGGAACATGGTGCAGCAGGCCAACGCCAAGGGTGCCCTGGTCGCTTCGCGTGCGGTGGCCCTGGACCCGCCCGACGACGCGGATGTCCCCCTCTACCAGTCGAACGACTGGCGCGACTGGGGCGCCGAGGAGGGTGCCAGCTCGCTGGAAAAGGCCGCGCTGGCCACCGTGGTCGGTCTCGCCATGCTGGAGATCTGTCTGCTGGCCGGCCCCGCCTTCGCCGTCGGCGCCCGGCGCTCACGCCGTCAGCTCGGCCTGGTGGGTGCCAACGGCGGCGACCGGCACCATATCCGCGCCATCGTCCTCGCCGGCGGTCTGGTCATCGGTGTCGTCTCGGCCGTGACCGGCACGGTCCTCGGTATCGGCCTCACCGCCGTCCTGCGCCCCGTACTGGAGGACTATCTGGGCCAGCGCTTCGGCGGTCTGGAGATCCGTCCGCTGGAGATCCTCGGTATCGCGTTCCTCGCCGTGCTCACCGGTCTGCTGTCCGCGCTGGCCCCGGCCATCACCTCCTCCCGCCAGTCCATCCTGGCCTCGCTCACCGGCCGCCGCGGCGTGCGCCGGACCAGCAAGGTGCTGCCGGCCGTGGGCCTGGCCGCGATCGTGCTCGGAGCGGCGATCGCGCTGTACGGGTCGCTGATGACCGAGCGGTTCGTGGTCGTCGCCGGGGGCAGCGCCATCGCCGAGCTGGGCATCGTCGCGATGACCCCGGTGCTGGTGGGCCTGTTCGGCAAGATCGGCCGCTGGCTGCCGCTGTCGCCCCGGCTCGCGCTGCGCGACGCCGTACGCAACCGGGGTCGCACGGCGCCCGCCGTGGCCGCGGTGCTGGCCGCGGTGGCGGGCACGGTGGCGGTCTCCACGTACACGGCCAGCAGTGACGCGCAGGACAGGGCCGGCTACACACCGCGGCTGCCCAGCGGCGCGGTCTCGTTCCTCATCGACGAGGACGGCGGACGCGACGTGCCGGCCGTACGGGCGGCCGTCGAGAAGACGCTGTCCACGGACGTCCAGGCCCCGGTGGACCGTATCGCCGTCGGCAAACCGGACTGCTCCGACGGGGAGTGCGGCTACTACGAAGTCGTCGTTCCCGACGCCAATCAGTGTCCGCTGTGGACCACGGGCGACAAGGACGCCTCGGAGGTCTTCAGCAAGGCCGAGCGCCAGAAGCTCGGCAAGGACTGGCGGTGTCAGGAGGATGACGTCTACAGCTACGTCGACGGCGGTGTGCTGGTCGGGGACGCCAACGTGCTCAAGGTCCTGGGCGTCAAGGATCCGGGGGCCGAGAAGGCGCTCGCGAACGGGCAGGTCGTCGCGCTGGACAAGCGGAACGTCGACGCCGACGGCAAGGTCGGCATCCGGTTGATCACGGACCCCGAGGCCGCCGATCGGGCCGCGGAAGAGGGGGACGAGAACGAGGAGCCGCCGGGGGAGGTCAAGTCCTTCACCGCGCACCAGGTGCCGGGCCATCCCCAAACGTATGGCATCACCATGGTCCTGACCCCGGAGACGGCCGAGTCCGCCGGTATGCGCACGGTGCCGCTCGGTGGGTACTACTCGACCGACGAGAAGCCCAGCAGCGACCAGAAGCAGCGGTTGGACAGTGAGATCGACAAGACCGGCAGCGCGGTGAACCTCCATATCGAGGACGGCTACGCGAGCCGCTACTCCATGGAACTGCTGGTGCTGACGGTCTTCGCCGGGCTGATCACGATCGGCGCCGCCGGTATCGCCACCGGTCTCGCCCAGGCCGACGCCGAGGCCGACCTCAAGACGCTCGCCTCGGTGGGGGCTCCGGGACGGGTGCGCAGGACACTCAGCGGGTTCCAGTGCGGGGTGGTGGCCGTGATGGGTGTGCTGCTCGGCTCGGCGGCCGGGGTGCTCCCGGCGATCGGGCTGAGGCTGACGGAGAAACGCGAGCAGATGGGCTGGTACTACGAGGCGCTCGACGAGGCGCTGGGCAGCACGCGTGAGATGCCGTACGTGCCGATCGTCATCCCCTGGGGGACGATGGCGGCCCTGCTGATCGCCGTCCCCGTGGGCGCGGCCGTTCTGGCCGCGCTGGTCACCCGCTCGCACCGGACGCTGGGCCGCAGGGCGGCGACGTAGGGCCACTCGTGTGGATCCTGCCTGGCTCACCGTGTCCGGCGCCGCGCGCGCCGCGTGTGAACGGGTGAGGGTGTGCCCCCGTACGGAGGACGACCTCCTTCGTGCGGGGGCACACCGCGTCGGAGCCGGTGTGTGCGCGACAATGGCCACATGGAGATGCCGAGTAACGAACGGTCGCAGGAGAGCCCCCATGTCCTCGTGGTGGGCCAGGACGGTATGGCGCTCGGCGGTGGTGGAGCCGGCGACGACGCGCGCGAGATCCCGGTGACGGAGATGGTCGAGCAGCCGGCGAAGGTCATGCGCATCGGCAGCATGATCAAGCAGCTGCTGGAGGAGGTACGGGCGGCTCCTCTGGACGAGGCGAGCCGGGTCCGGCTCAAGGAGATCCACGCCGGCTCGGTGAAGGAGCTGGAGGACGGCCTGGCCCCCGAGCTGGTGGAGGAGCTGGAGCGCCTCTCGCTGCCCTTCACCGACGAGGCGATCCCCTCGGAGGCGGAGCTGCGCATCGCGCAGGCGCAGCTGGTGGGGTGGCTCGAAGGTCTCTTCCATGGCATTCAGACGGCGCTGTTCGCCCAGCAGATGGCGGCCAGGGCTCAGCTGGAATCGATGCGGCGCGCGCTTCCGCCCGGCTCGGTCCCCGAGGACGAGGGCGACCAGGGGGGCGGCGCGATCCGCTCGGGCCCGTATCTGTAGGTCCCGTCCCCGCCCATGACAGGACTCAGCGGCCCGGTACACCCCACGGTGTACCGGGCCGCTGAGCCGTTCTCACGGGGAACCCGGCCCGCGTCAGCCGCCGATCGGGCCGTTGGCCGTGGGGGTGGCCGCAGAGGTGGCCGTGGGGCCGGCCGTCGGGTTGACCAGCAGCAGCTTGCCGAAGTGCCCGCCCGCCTCCAGGGCGCGGTGCGCCTCGGCCGCCTCGGGCAGCGGCAGCGTGCGGTCCACGACCGGCCGGATCCGGCCCGCCTCGATGAGCGGCCAGACGTGTTCCCGTACGGCCGCGATGATCGCCGCCTTCTCGGTCAGCGGGCGGGCACGCAGCGAGGTCGCCGTGACGGCGGCGCGCTTGCTCAGCAGGGCGCCCAGGTTGAGTTCGCCCTTCGCGCCGCCCTGGAGGCCGATCACCGCGAGCCGGCCGTTCACGGCCAGCGCCTTCACGTTCCGCTCCAGATACTTCGCGCCGACGATGTCGAGGATGACATCCGCGCCCGCCCCGTCCGTCGCCCGGTCGATCTCCGCCACGAAATCCTGCTCGCGGTAGTCGATCAGGATGTCCGCGCCCAACTCGGCGCAGCGCGCCAGCTTTTCGGGGCCGCCCGCCGTCACCGCGACCCGCGCGCCGACCGCCTTGGCCAGCTGGATCGCCATGGTGCCGATGCCGCTCGCCCCGCCGTGCACGAGCAGCGTCTCGCCCGGCCGCAGATGGGAGACCATGAAGACGTTCGACCAGACGGTGGCGGCCACCTCGGGCAGCGCGGCGGCCGTGACCGTCTCCAGCCCCTCGGGCACGGGCAGCAGCTGACCCGCCGGTACAGCCACCCGCTCGGCGTATCCGCCGCCCGCCAGCAGCGCGCACACCTCGTCGCCGACGGCCCATCCCGACACCCCGGGTCCCAGCGCGGCGATGCGCCCCGCGCACTCGAGTCCGGGGTACGGGGACGACCCGGGCGGTGGGTCGTAGAAGCCCTGTCGCTGCAACAGATCCGCGCGATTGACGGCGCTCGCCGCCACCTCGACGAGCACCTCCCCCTCGCCGGGTACGGGATCGGGCACCTCGGCCCATACGAGCGCCTCGGGGCCGCCGGGTTCCGGAATCGTGATCGCATGCATGGCCGCGAGGCTACTCCGGAGAGGGCCGCCCCCGGCAGGAGCACACCGCGCGCGAGGTCATCGGAGGAATCCTGGGAGTCCCGCCGGGGGCGAGGGCCGCGAGCGGGGGCCCGGAGGCCCGCGCGCGGCCCCCGCGTGAGGCTCAGCCGGAGCCCTCCGGAGCCGTGAGGGTGCTCGCGCGGACGATGGTGATCAGACGGTCGGTGAGCTGGAGCGGACTCGCGGCCGGGTCGTCGTACCCGAGCAGCCGGTGTCCGCGCAGAACGCTGACCACCAGATCGTCCGTCTCCCGCACGTTCCGCCCCACCTCGGCCTTGACGACCGGGCGTTCGACGAGATCGAGGCCGCTGCCCTGCTGGATGAGGTCCTCCATCACCGTACCGGCGCTGGGGCTCAGCACGGAGAGACCGAGCAGCCGTCCTGCGGCGCTGGCGCTGGTGATGACGGCGTCCGCGCCGGACTGGCGGAGCAGCGGCGCGTTCTCCTCCTCGCGGACCGCCGCGACGATCTTCGCGCCCCGGTTGAGCTGGCGCGCGGTCAGCGCCACCAGTACGGCGGTGTCGTCGCGCTGGGTGGCGATGACGATCTGCCGGGCGCGCTGGAGTTCGGCACGCAACAGCACATCGCTGCGGGTGGCGTCGCCGATGACGCCCACGAAGCCTTCGGCGTTGGCGGCCTCGATGACCTTGCCGGAGGGGTCGACGATGACTATCTGCTCCTTCTTCAGCCCCGTCGCGCACAGGGTCTGCATCGCCGAGCGTCCCTTGGTGCCGTAGCCGACGATGACGGTGTGGTCACGCAAGTTGGACCTCCAACGGTTCAGCCGCCACTCCTCGCGGGTGCGCTCCGTGAGCACCTCAAGAGTCGTACCGACCAGGATGATGAGGAAGAGCACCCGCAGCGGGGTCACCAGCAGCACATTGGCCAGCCGTGCGCCGTCGCTGTACGGAACGATGTCGCCGTACCCCGTGGTGGAGAGCGTCACGGTCGCGTAGTAGACGGAGTCGAGGAAGTCGACGGAGTTGTCCGCGTTGTCGTGGTAGCCCTCCCTGTCGATATAGACGATGAACACCGTCAGGGCGAGGACGAACAGCGCCATCAGCAGCCTTCTGCTGACCTGCCGCAGGGGGCGTACGACCTTGCGGCGCGGCAGTTTCACCCGTGCGGTGACCAGATACTCGTCCGCGTGCCGGGCCATCGCGTCGTGGCCGGGAAGTTTCACGTGAAACACCCTCCGTCGACCGGTGCCGTCCAGGGCAGGTCGAGTACTTCCAGTTCGTCGCCGGGGCGTGCGCCCCCCTGCGTGACCACCGCGAGCCCGTCCGAAGCGGCGATACCGCGCAGCATGGCGGGCCCGTGGAAACGTAGCGGGACCAGGCCGTCGTCACGGTAGACGAAGGGCACCAGCCGGGTGTCGTGCGGGTGGCCCTGGACCGCGTCACGCAGCGGTGCGTGGTACGGAGCCGGCTGTGCCCGTCCGGACAGGGCACGCAGCAGAGGCTCGGCGAGGGTCAGCAGGCCGGAGACGGCGGCGAGCGGGTTGCCGGGCAGGCCCACGAGGTGGCGCCCCGAGGGCAGCCGGCCCAGCAGCATGGGGTGGCCCGGCCGGACGGCGACGCCGTCCACCAGCAACTCGGCGCCCGCCCGTTCGAGCACCGGGTGGACATGGTCGACCGGTCCCGCCGCCGTACCGCCGGTGGTCAGGATCAGATCCGCCTCGGACGCGGTGACCGCCCGGTACAGCGCTTCGGCGTCGTCACCGAGCCGTCGGGTGGCGACGACCTCGGCGCCGAGAGCGCGCAGCCAGGGCGCGAGCATCGGCCCCAGGGCGTCACGGATCAGCCCGCCCTGGGGGAGCCCCTCGGTCAGCAGCTCGTCACCGAGGACCAGCACCTCGACGCGTGGTCGCGGAACGGTCAGCAGTTCGTCGTAGCCGGCGGCCGCGGCCAGGCCCAGCACGGCGGGCGTCACCGAGGATCCGGCGGGCAGCAGCCGGTCGCCGGAGCGGCACTCCTGGCCGCGCGACCTGATGTCCTGGCCGGGAGTGAGCGCGTGTGCGGCGTGGAGATGGCCGGTGCTGTCCGTACGGGCGTGCTCGCTGCGGATCACGGCGGTCGTGTCGGCCGGCACGCGGGCGCCGGTGGCGATCCGTACCGCCATCCCGTCGGGGAGCGGCTCACTCTCGCCCTGACCTGCGAGTATGCCCGTGGGAGAGGGCTTGCGTCCGGCCCGCCCGGTCTTCTTCGCGGGCGCGGCGGGGTCGGCCCCCACGGACCAGGGGCCAGGCCCCGAGACCGCCCAGCCGTCCATGGCGGAGGTGTCGAAGGACGGCAGATCGGTGAGCGCGGTCAGCGGCTCCGCGAGGGTGAGGCCCAGCGCCCGGTCGAGGGGGACCCGGCGGGCGCGGGCGGACGGGCACGCCCCGTCGGAACGCGCGGCGCGCGAAGCGAGCGCGCGGGCGTCGGACCACGGCATGGCACCAGGGCGGCCCGTCGGGGCCGATCGGGCGCCCGGGCCCCGGCTCCCGTGCCGGTCTTCCTGGTCGTGCTCGTCGTGCTCGTCGTGGCGCTCACGCTCGGCGCTCCGGGCGCGATCCGGACCCGCGCCGGGGTCCTGATGCGGGCGGGCGTGTGCCCGCGCCGGCTGCCGGCCGACGAGAGCGAGGGCAAGGGCGTCCTCGACCCCGTCGATCCCCTCGGCCTCACGGTCATGCGTCATCCGGCGTCGGCCCCCTCGGCCGCTCCTCCGGCGCTCTCCCCACCCGACTTGCCGGCCCTGTCGGCCTCGGCCGCCTCTTCCGCCCAGCGGAGAGCGAGCGCCGTGGCCTTGCGCGCTGCCTCGGCCACGGCTTCGGGGCCGTCTCCGGCCGCCCGGCCCGCCGCGTAACCGACCAGGAAGGTCGTCAGCGGAGCGGCGGGCCTGGCGACGCCGTGCGCGGCGTCGCGGGCGAGATCGAGGAGGACATGGGTGTCGACGTCCAGCTCGATACCGAGTTCGTCCTTGACTGCGGTCATCCATTCGTCCAGCACGGTCCCATGCTCTCTGATGCGGGCCCGGGCCGTGGCGATGTCCTGCCAGGTGTCGCAGTCGAAGGAGGCGAGCGGATCGCTCCCGACCCGGGCGAGGTCGAGTTCCGCCGCGAGGAGCCGCAGCGGCAGACCGGCGAGGCCCCCGTACTCGGTGGCGAGGAGGGCGATCTCGCGGCGCAGCGGCTCCGCCCGGTAGGCGGCGACCAGGGGCTGGTCCCGGCCGTCGGCGTCGGTGAGCAGAGCGCCCTCCCGGCCGGTGGAGTCCAGCGTCCCGATCAGCCGCTGGACCGTCGGCTCCCCCAGGAACGGGAGATCGGCCGAGAGGACGACCACCGTTTCGGTACCGGCGGCGACGGAGCGCACCCCCGCGTCGAGCGCGGCGAGGGGCCCGCCGCCCGGCGGGCTCTCGCGTGCCCAGCGGACCGGACGCGCGGTGGGCCGTCTGCCGCCCACGACCACGGTGCTGTCGGCCCGCGCGCAGGCCCGCAGCACCCGGTCGAGCAGCGGCCGGCCCCCGATCCGTACTCCCGGTTTGTCGATCCCGCCGAGCCGCTTCGCGGCACCTCCGGCGAGTACGACGGCGTCATAGGCGGTCATGACTGAAGTATGGGCCGCGCCCAGGTGCTCGAAGCGCGCGAGGCGGCCCGTATCCGCCGCCTGCCCCTCCAGGGCATCGGCAGCGGCGCCTACAGCGTGCGCAGCAGCACCGCCGGCTGCTCGACGCAGTCCGCCACATAGCGCAGGAAACCGCCCGCCGTGCCGCCGTCGCAGACCCGGTGGTCGAACGTGAGCGACAGCTGGACGACCTGACGCACCGCCAACTCGCCTCGGTGCACCCAGGGCTTGGGCACGATCCGGCCGACTCCGAGCATCGCCGCCTCCGGGTGGTTGATGATCGGCGTGGAGCCGTCGACGCCGAACACCCCGTAGTTGTTGAGCGTGAACGTGCCGCCCGTCAGATCGGCCGGTGTCAGCCGCCCTGCCCTGCCCGCCTCCGTCAGCCGCGCGAACTCGGCGCTCAGCGACTCGGCGGAGCGCAGGTGCGCGTCGCGTACGACGGGGACGACCAGCCCCCGGTCGGTCTGCGCGGCGAACCCGAGGTGCACCGCGGGCAGGCGTACGACTTCCCGGGCCGCCATGTCCACGGTCGCGTTCAGCTCGGGATGACGGGCGAGTGCCGAGGTGCAGATCCGGGCCAGCAGGGCGAGCAGCGCTATCTTCGCGCCGCCCGCCGCGTTCATCGCCGCCCTGGCGGCCATCAGCTCCGTGGCGTCCGCGTCCACCCAGCAGGTCGCGTCCGGGATCTCGCGCCGACTGCGCGCGAGCTTGTCCGCGACCGCGCCGCGCACGCCCCGCAGCGGCACCCGGGTGGCCCCGGCCTGCCCGGCCCCGGCGGCGGCGGGCGACACAGCAGCGGGTGCGGGAGCCGGTGCCGGGGCGACGGGCGCCGTCGGTACGGCCGTGACCGGCGGCGACGCGATCGATGCCGCCGACGCCCCCCGCGCGCCCGGCGCGGCGCCGACGACGGCCACGCCCTCCCGGATCGCCCGCTCCACGTCGCTGCGCAGGATCAGACCGTCCGGTCCCGAGCCGGTCAGCCCGCGCAGATCCACCTCGTGCTCGCGGGCCAGCCTGCGCACCAGCGGCGAGACGACCGGGACCGGGCCCTGGGCCGGTCCGGCGGCCGCACCGTTCACCGACGCGACGGCCGAGAGGGCGGCCGCCCGAGCCGGCAGCTCCGGCCGGACCCGCCGACGACGCGCCGTCGGCGCCCCCGTCCCGTACCCGACCAGCACATTGCCCGACGTCTCACCCGGAGCGGCCGGGGCGGCCGGGGGGATCGGGGCAGCCGGGGCTGCGGACGGCACGGCCGCCGGATCGGGGACGGACGCGGCCACGTCCTCCTCGCCCGCCTCCGCCGCCCCCTCGGACGGCCCCACCGCCACCGTCAGCAGCGGCGCGCCCACCGGCAGCTCCGTCCCCTCCTCGCCGTAGCGCGCCGTGACCACGCCCCCGTAAGGGCAGGGCACCTCGACCAACGCCTTGGCCGTCTCGACCTCCACGACCGGCTGATCGACGGCGACGACATCGCCCACCGCCACCAGCCAGCGCACGATCTCGCCCTCGGTCAGCCCTTCGCCGAGATCGGGCAGTTTGAATTCCAGCACCTGGGCCATCAGCTCTCCGTCTCCCACTGGAGCCGCGCTACCGCGTCCAGCACCCGGTCCACTCCCGGAAGATGGTGCCTCTCCAGCATCGGCGGCGGGTACGGAATATCAAATCCGGTCACTCGAAGGACCGGCGCCTCCAAGTGATGGAAGCAGCGCTCGGTGACGCGGGCGGCGATCTCGCCGCCGGGTCCGCCGAAACCGGTGGACTCGTGGACGACGACCGCGCGCCCCGTCCGCCGGACCGACGCGGCCACCGTCTCGTCGTCGAACGGCACCAACGAGCGCAGATCGACGACCTCCAGGTCCCAGCCCTCCTCCCGCGCAGCCTCCGCCGCCTCCAGACAGACGGGCACGGACGGCCCGTACGTGATCAGGGTGGCGCCGCGCCCCCGCCGCCGCACGACGGCCCGGCCGATCGGCTCGACCTCGGCGGGCGCGTCCTGCGACCACGGGGCCTTCGACCAGTAGAGGCGCTTCGGCTCCAGGAAGATCACCGGATCGTCGGAGGCGATCGCCGCGCGCAGCAGCCCGTACGCGTCGTCCACCGTCGCGGGCGTGACGACATGGAGCCCCGGAGTCGCCATGTAGTACGCCTCGGAGGAGTCGCTGTGATGCTCCACGCCGCCGATCCCGCCGCCGTACGGCACCCGCACGGTGATCGGCAGGGGCATCGCGCCGCGCGTGCGGTTGCGCGTCTTCGCCACATGGCTGACGAGCTGTTCGAACGCGGGATAGGCGAAGGCGTCGAACTGCATCTCCACGACGGGGCGCAGCCCGTACATCGCCATGCCGACAGCCGCCCCCAGGATGCCCGCCTCGGCGAGCGGGGTGTCCGTGCAGCGCTCGTCCCCGAACTCCGCCGCGAGACCGTCCGTGATCCGGAAGACACCGCCGAGCGTGCCGACATCCTCTCCGAGGACATGGACCGACGGGTCCTCCGCCATCGCGTCGCGCATCGCGCGCCGCAGAGCCTGTGCCATGGTGGCGGGCTTGGTGGCCCGGGGGGCCGCGGGGGCCGTCCCGACAGCGGTCATCGCGCCTCACCGGCCCCTTCGGCGGAGGCGGCCAGCTCCGCGCGCAGCAGCGCCTCCTGCTCGCGCAGCTGGGACGTCCGCTCCGCGTAGACATGGGCGAAGAGGTCCGCCGGGTCGAGCACCGGCTCCGCGTTCATCCGGTCGCGCAGCCGCGCGGCCATGGCCTCGGCCGCTTCGGCCGCCTCGGCGATGCCCGCCTCGTCGAGCAGCCCGCGCCGCGTCAGCTCGTGCTCCAGCAGCCGGATCGGGTCGTGTGCCCGCCAGGTCTCGACCTCCTCCGCGTCCCGGTAGCGCGTGGCGTCGTCCGCGTTCGTATGGGCGTCGACGCGGTAGGTCACGGCCTCGACCAGGGTCGGCCCCTCACCGCGCCTGGCGCGCGCCATGGCCTCCCCGAGCACCGTGTGCACCGCCACCGCGTCGTTTCCGTCGACCAGCCGGCCCGGCATGCCGTACCCGACGGCCTTGTGGGCCAGCGAAGGCGCCGCGCTCTGCTTGGCGAGCGGCACCGAGATGGCGAAGCCGTTGTTCTGTACGAGGAAGACGACGGGAGCGCGCCAGACGGCGGCGAAGTTGAGCGCCTCGTGGAAGTCGCCCTCGCTGGTGCCGCCGTCGCCCACCAGCGCGAGCGCCACCACGTCGTCCCCCTTGAGCCGGGCCGCGTGCGCCAGCCCGACGGCGTGCGGCAGCTGGGTGGCGAGCGGGGTGGACAGCGGGGCGACACGGTGCTCGCGCGGGTCGTAGCCGGTGTGCCAGTCGCCGCGCAGCAGCGTCAGCGCCTGTACGGGGTCGAGTCCGCGCGCCACGGCCGCGAGGGTGTCGCGGTAGCTGGGGAAGAGCCAGTCACGCGCGCGCAGCGCCAGCGCGGCGGCGACCTCGCACGCCTCCTGCCCGGTGCTGGACGGATAGACCGCGAGCCTGCCCTGCTTGGTGAGCGCCGTGGCCTGCGTGTTGAACCTGCGGCCGCTGACCAGCTCGGTGTAGAGCCGCAGGAGCAGCGCGGGATCGGCGCCCGCCGCCGCGTCCGTCCCCAGCACCCGGTACGGCTCGGGGTCGGGGAGCAGCGGTGCGGGATCGGTGCGCGGTCGCCACGCCGGCGCCGGGGTGGGCCGGTGGGCCGCTGCGGCGGGCGGCTCCTGGACGGACGTACTGCTTTTCTTCACGCGTGCGCCTCCTCGTGGGAGCGGGCGAACGGGGTGCCTGAATGTGGCACGCCTCACCTACCGATTGTTCGGTCGCCGGGCCATTTTGGCTACACACGCCCTCAGCCTGTGGACAAACGGTTCTCCACAGCCTGGGATGGACGCAGCTCGTCCATGGTGGAGAGACGGGGAGACATGGAAGCTGAACAAATGGCCGACGGCATCGGCAGAGCCCCCGAAGCGGGGTACGGCGAGGGCTGCGGCAACGCCGCGGAGCCGGCCGCGGCGGCGCGCCCGCTGGACTCCATCGACCGGGACATCCTGCGCATCCTGCGGACGGACGGCCGCGCCTCGATACGGTCGGTGGCCGAACGCGTCCATGTCTCGCGCGCCAACGCCTACGCCCGGATCAACCGGCTGATCGACGACGGCGTCATCCGGGGATTCGGCGCCAGGATCGACCATGAACGGGCAGGCCAGGGCGCCTCCGCCTATATCACCCTGAAGATCGTCCAGAACTCGTGGCGCACGGTGCGCGAACAGCTCCAGGAGCTGCCGGGAGCCACTCATATCGCCCTGGTCAGCGGCGACTTCGACGTGCTGCTGCTGGTGCACACCCCGGACAACCGGTCCCTGCGGGAGCTGGTGCTCACCCGTATCCAGGCCATTCCCGAGGTGCTCTCCACCCGCACCCTGCTGGTGTTCGAGGAGACGGACCTGACACCGGACGCCCGGCCGCCGGGCGGAGCCCAGACGCCGGGCGGAGCCCAGACGCCGGGGCCTGCCCTGTGACGGCGTGGTACGAGGGCCATGCCCCGCTACGGCGCCGTACGAGGAACCTGTCCCGCTACGGCGCCGTACGCAGCCCGTCGAAGGCGAGGCGCACCACCGCTTCGGCCACCTGCTCGCGGTCGTAGCCGCCCGCCGCCTGCGGCCGGTACCACTCCACCAGGGAGTTGACCATGCCGAAGAGCAGCCGGGTCGCCAGTCTGATGTCCATATCGGCGCGCAGGTCCCCGTCCGCCGCGGCGGCCTTGAGGAGGTCGGCCACGCGCTGGTCGAACTCCCTGCGCCGCTCCATCGCCCAGCGCTCGGTCTGCGTATTGCCCCTGACCCGCAGCAGCAGCGTCACATACGGCAGCTCGGCCATCAGCACCTCGACCGTGCGGCGGGTCACGTACTCGACGCGCGTGATCGCCCGCCCCCGGGTGGCGCCGTCCTCCTCGAGAATCCCGAAGAGGCCGTCCAGGGCGCGGCTGACCGCGCGGCGCAGCAGCTCCTCCTTGCCGACCACATGGTGGTATATCGAGGATTTCGAGATCCCGGCCGCCTTCGAGAGGTGCTCCATGGACGTGCCGTCGTAACCGCGCTCGTTGAAGACGCGGACGGCCACGGCCAGCAGGGTCTCGGGCGTGTAGGTGTCGCGCTTGGCGGTGGTCATGAACGTCCCTGTTTCGCTTCGAGGTCGGCGCGCCGGCGCAGCGCCGGGGACGAGCCGTAACGCCCGCCGGGGTACGCGCCGTCCAGGGCGCGCAGGAACCGGTGCGCCCATCGCGCACCGAGACGTTCGCACCACTCGCCGGGTCCGCCAGGGTAGTTCACGCCGAGTTTCATGGCGGTGTCGATGTCCCGCGCGCTCGCCACCCCGCGGCCGGCGGCGTCCGCCGCGAAGTCGATCAGCATGGCGACCGTCCGGCCCACGATCATGCCGGGAACGTCGTCGACGACGCTGACCTCCTTGCCGAGCCGCTGGAAGAGGCCGATGGCGGCCCGCAGGTCGGCGGGGTCCGCGTCCGCGCCGGGCGCGAGGGCGACACGGGCGCAGGAGCGGTAGTCCAGGGCGAGGTCGAAGTGGATGTACGCCCCGGACGGGTCGCCCGTGGCGGTCGACCCGTCGGTGAGGCGGAGCGCCGTACCGCCGGGCAGGCCGATGAAGCCGTAGGAGGCGCCCGGGGCGTGGTGGCGGGTCACCTCGATGCCCGTCTCCTCGATCATCTCGCGCAGTACGGCGGCGGGCCCGAGGTCCGCGTGCAGGCTCACGGCCTCCGGGGCCGGCCGCGGCTCCTCGGTGCGCGGGCACGGGCGCGCGGCGTCCGGTCCGTACACGTACCAGCCCCGGCCCGTCTTACGGCCCAGCCGGCCCGACTCCACGAGCCTGCGCTGCGCGAGCGAGGGCGTGAACCTCACGTCCTGGAAGAAGGACTCCCAGACCGACCGGGTGACGGCCTCGTTGACGTCCTGGCCGATCAGATCGGTCAGCTCGAAGGGGCCCATCCGGAAGCCGCCGCACTCGCGCAGGACCGCGTCGATCGTGGCGGGGTCGGCGGCCCCCTCCTCGTACACCCGCAGCGCCTCGGCGTAGAAGGGGCGCGCGACGCGGTTGACGATGAAGCCCGGGGTGTCGGCGCAGCGTACGGGGGTCTTGCCCCAGGCGCCGGCCGTCGCGTACGCGCGCTCGGCGGCCGACGGGTCGGTCGCGGCGCCGCTGACGACCTCCACGAGCGGAAGAAGCGGCGCCGGGTTGAAGAAGTGCAGTCCGACGAAGCGGCCGGGGTGGCGCAGCGCGCCCGCGACGGCCGTGACGGAGAGGGAGGAGGTGTTGGTGGCGAGGAGACAGTCCTCGGCCACGATGTCCTCCAGCGCCGCGAACAGCTCCCGCTTGACGGAGAGCCGCTCCAGGACGGCCTCGGCCACGAGCGCGGCGTCGGACAGTTCGCCGAGACGGGTGGCCGGGTGCAGCCGGGCCATCGCCGTGTCGCGCGCGGAGGCGTCGAGCCGGCCCTTCTCGACCAGTCGGCCGAGACGTGCGGCGAGAGCGGTGGCCGCCTGTTCCGCCCGGCCCGGCACGGCGTCGTAGAGCCGTACGGGATGACCGGCGACCAGCGCCACCTGGGCTATGCCCTGCCCCATCGTGCCGGTGCCGACGACCGCGACGACGCGGCCCGGCTCGATTGCTGTCATGGCCGCAATCCTCCCGTATCTGTCCCGGTGAGTCGCCCGTGGCCGAGTTGTCCACAGGTTCGCCCGGCCCCCTTGTACCGACCGATCGTTCGGTTACTCTAACTCTGTCCGCCGGCTTGTGTCCCTGCCACGCTCGATGAGGAGTTGGTCCGTGATGGCCGCCCAGCTCAGCCCCCAGCAGCTCGCCGATAAGCACCGGTCCACGCTCGATCAGGCCCTCGACGCGATCCGCACCCGCGCCTACTGGTCCCCCCACCCCGAGCACCCCAAGGCGTACGGCGAGAGTGCCGCCGCCGACGGACTCGCCGCCTTCCAGGCCCTGCGCGGCACCCGCTTCGAGCTGGACCAGCCGGGCACGGACGGCTGGACGGGCGGGGAGGTCTCGCCCTACGGCCCGGCGCTCGACGTGGAGTATCCGCACGCGGATCCGGACGTCCTGCTGCCCGCCCTGCGCGCGGGCATGGGCGCGTGGCGGGAGGCGGGCCCGGAGGCGCGCGCCCTGGTCTGTCTGGAGATCCTGGCGCGGATCAGCGCGAGGACCCACGAGTTCGCGCACGCGGTGATGCACACCAGCGGGCAGGCGTTCCTGATGGCGCTCCAGGCGGGCGGGCCGCACGCCCAGGACCGCGGCCTGGAGGCCGTGGCGTACGCGTACCAGGAGCAGACGCGTACGCCCGCGGCGGCCGACTGGTCGAAGCCGCAGGGCAAGCGCGACCCTCTTGAGCTGCGGAAGACGTTCACCGCGGTTCCGCGCGGCATCGCGCTGCTGATCGGCTGCAACACCTTCCCGACGTGGAACGGCTATCCGGGCCTGTTCGCCTCCCTGGCCACGGGGAACGCGGTGCTCGTCAAGCCGCACCCGCGCGCGGTCCTGCCGCTCGCGCTGACGGTGCGGGTGGCCCGCGAGGTGCTCGCGGAGGCGGGCTTCGACCCGAATCTGGTGGCGCTGGCCGTGGAGCGCCCCGGCGAGGGCATCGCCAAGTCCCTGGCGGTACGGCCCGAGATCAAGATCATCGACTACACCGGATCGACCGCCTTCGGGGACTGGCTGGAGAGCCACGCCCGCCAGGCGCAGGTCTACACGGAGAAGGCCGGCGTCAACACCGTCGTCATCGACTCCACCGGCGACTACAAGGGCATGCTCGCCAATCTCGCCTTCTCGCTGTCGCTGTACAGCGGCCAGATGTGCACCACCCCGCAGAATCTGCTGATCCCCCGGGACGGCATCGCGACGGACGTGGGCGACAAGTCGTACGACGAGGTGGTCGCCGATCTCGCGGCCTCGGTCTCCGGCCTGCTGGGCGACGACGCGCGGGCCAACGCCGTGCTCGGCGCGCTGGTCAACCCGGACGTCAAGACCCGGCTGGACGCGGCGGCCGGGCTCGGGGACCTCGCGCTGGCCTCGCGCGAGATCGTCCACCCGGACTTCCCGGACGCCGTGGTCCGTACGCCCGCGCTGGCGAAGGCCGACGGCTCCCGCAAGACCTGGGAGGGGGCGGAGGAGCCCGGCTATCTCTCCGAGTGCTTCGGGCCGGTGTCCTTCGCGGTCGCCGTGGACTCGACGGCGGACGCGCTGGATCTGCTGCGGCTCACCGTGCGCGACCGGGGCGCGATGACGGTCGGCGCCTACACGACCTCGCCGGAGACCGAGCGCGCCGTCGAGGAGGTCTGCCTGGAGGAGTCCGCGCAGCTCTCGCTGAACCTCACGGGCGGGGTGTATGTGAACCAGACGGCGGCCTTCTCCGACTTCCACGGCTCCGGCGGCAACCCGGCGGCGAACGCGGCGCTGTGCGACGCGGCGTTCGTGGCCAACCGCTTCCGCGTGGTGGAGGTCAGGCGCCCGTCCTGAGCGGCCGGCCCCGGAGCCGCCGGTCAGCGGGCGGGCGGCTCCGGGATCTCCGCGTACCGCTGGACCCAGGCGTGCATGGCGATGGCCGCCGCCGCTCCCGCGTTGATCGAGCGGGTCGAGCCGAACTGGGCGATCGAGCACACCATCGCGGCGTGCGCGCGCGCCTCCTCCGTCAGCCCCGGCCCCTCCTGCCCGAACAGCAGCACACAGCGGCGCGGCAGTTCGGTGCGCTCCAGCGGTACGGCCCCCGGCAGGTTGTCGATCCCGATGATCGGCAGCCCCTCCGCCGCCGCCCACGCCGTCAGCCGCTCGGTGTCCGGGTGGTGGCGCACGTGCTGGTACCGGTCGGTGACCATGGCGCCGCGGCGGTTCCAGCGCCGGCGGCCCACGATGTGGATCTCCTTGGCCAGGAAGGCGTTGGCGGTGCGGACCACCGAGCCGATGTTGAAGTCGTGACCCCAGTTCTCCACCGCCACATGGAAGTCGTGGCGCCGGGTGTCGAGGTCGGCGACGATCGCCTCACGCGTCCAGTAGCGGTACTGATCGGCGACATTGCGCCGGTCGCCGGCCGCCAGCAGCTCCAGGTCGTACCGCTCGTCCTTCGGCCAGGGTTCGCTGTGGGGCCCGACGCCGATCTGCGGGCCGAAGCCGTCGTCGTACTGGACCGGTTCCAGCGCCTCGGCCGGTGTCTCGCTGCTCACTCCACGAGAGTACGTGGCTGGTCAGGGCTGTCGCTCCGCTGCGCGGGCGGGGTCTGAGCCGGGCCGGCCGGGCGCAGGCCGGGGAAGAGGCGGTCGCGCAGCCGGGAGACGGCGGCGCCCAGCCACCGCAGGAAGTTCGTCGGCAGGAACACCGCGTCGGCCGCGATCATCGCGAGCGAGAAGAACGGCAGCCCGAGCAGGACCGCGATACCCGCGTGCTCCAGGATCATCGCGACCAGCAGCACGTTCTTGACGCGCCGGTTGAAGAGGGTGAACGGGAAGGCGACCTGCACGATGACCGTGCCGTAGGTCAGCACCAGCACGATGAGGGCGTTGGACGCGAGGAGGTCGGAGAGGAACGGCCACGGCGAGAAGTAGTCGAGATGGAGCGGGTAGTACAGGGCGGTGCCGTCCTGCCAGCGCGAACCCTGGATCTTGTACCAGCCCGCGGTGGCGTACACGAGGCAGACCTCCGCCATGATGACGACGAGCCCCGCGTTGTGGACCAGGTTGGCGACGACATCGAGCAGCGCGCGCGCCTCGCCGTCCGGCGCGTACCGGTCGGCCGCCCACCACAGCCCCTGCGCGATCCACATGCCCCAGAACAGGAACACCAGCCACAGCGCCGGAAGGGCGTCGCCCGACACCGTGCCGACGAGCAGGAACGCACCGGACAGCACCCACAGGACGGGTCCGACCCGGTCGGGCAGGCCGGCGGTGGCGCCGCCGCGCGCCGCCCGGCGGGCGTCCAGCGACCAGACCCGCCCACAGCGGGTGAGCACCAGATAGATCGCCATCAGATGAATGACGTTGTCGCCGCCGTCGCCCATGAAGATCGAGCGGTTCTGGAGCGACAGCACCCCGAACATGAAGAACACGGACATGGTGCGGGTCCGCCAGCCGAGCAGCAGCAGCGCGCTGGAGAGCACGGCGACGACGTACACGATCTCGAACCAGACCGTGGAGTCCGACCACATGAGCGCGGTGAAGGCGCCGTTCTTCGCGATCAGCTGCTGGGCGAGGTCCCAGCCCCACGGGGAGTCCGGGCCGTACAGCTCCCGGCGGTGGGGCAGCTCGCGCAGCAGGAAAAGCAGCCACGTCCCGGCGAAACCGATCCGGACGACGGCGCTCTGGTAGCGGCCGAAGGCAGTGGTCGTGACGCGCTGGAGGGCGTGGGCGGCCCGCTGCTCGAAGGCGGACCGCCTGCCCGGCGCCCGGCCCGGCTTCCCGACCGACCGCCCGCCGGGCCGCTCGTCACCCTGCCCACCGGGCCGCCCGTCCGGCCGCCCACCACGCGGCACGTGCGGCGACTCGTCCGGCCGCCCACCACGCGGCACGTGCGGCGACTCGTCCGGCTGCCCGTCCCGCTGCCCGCTCGTCCGCTCGCTCACTCGCCCGCCTCCGTACGGCCGTTGCTCACGCCTGCCGGAAGATCCTCGGCACCCACCGTCCACCAGGGAAAGAGGCGGTAGGAGGGGCGCGTGTCGATCTTCTCCTGGCTCCAGCGCGGCGACTCGACGGCGGCGGTGGACGACCTGAGCTGGATGCGCTTCACGGGGCCGCCGAGGTCATGGTCTTCCAGGCGCAGCATCACGATGCGCCGGACATAGGTCTCGGAGAGCCGGCCGCGCAGTCCGTTGGGACGGTTCTTGCTGTCGTGCGCCCCGACGAGGAAGTCCCAGCCGCGCCGCAGCTCGTTCTGGTCGACATGGCTGGGCAGCGGGTTGCCCTCGATCGCCCTGCCGTCCTCGGCCGAGAGGTCGATCCAGCCGGTGGTGGCCGTCGCGCCGCCGGCCGATTCGACCTCGGCGCGCACCTGGACGGCGATGTTCTGCTGGAGCGGGTTGGGCGCGAAGAGTTTCCAGTTCTGTTCGAACTCGGGATAGATCCACGCGTCGACGGTCTTGCCCTGGTTCTTGGTGACCGTGTTGGACGGCGCGACGTGGAGGAAGACCATGCCCACGTGCACGCAGGCGAGCAGTCCGACGACGGCGAGCGCCACCGCCGCGACGACCTGGTACGGGAGCGAGAGGCCCGCTATGCCCGGGCCGGACCGTGGTGGCCCGGCCTGCGCAGCCTCATCGTCGTTCGAATCCATCCCGCCCCGATCCCCGTCGTCTCCGGCCACTTATCCACAGAGGTTGACACCCTACGGGCCCCCGACCCACCATTGAAGTCCATGAACCGAACGATCGGTCGGTAGGGGGCCCGGATGACGGCAGTGACCGAGGGGACGGCTGCGGAGGCCGCGATGGAGACGACGACGGACGGAGCGCTGGCGGCGTTCGACGCGGCGGTGGCGGCCGACGAGCGGATCGAGCCGCGCGACTGGATGCCGGACGCCTACCGCGCCACGCTGGTCCGCCAGATGGCCCAGCACGCCCACTCCGAGATCATCGGCATGCAGCCGGAGGCGAACTGGATCACCCGCGCGCCGTCGCTGCGCCGCAAGGCGATCCTGATGGCCAAGGTGCAGGACGAGGCCGGCCACGGCCTCTATCTCTACAGCGCGGCCGAGACCCTGGGCGCCGGCCGCGACGAGCTGCTCGACAAGCTCCACTCCGGCCGCCAGAAATACTCGTCGATCTTCAATTACCCGACGCTGACCTGGGCCGATGTCGGCGCGATCGGCTGGCTGGTGGACGGCGCCGCGATCACCAACCAGGTGCCGCTGTGCCGCTGCTCGTACGGCCCGTACGCCCGCGCCATGGTGCGCGTGTGCAAGGAGGAGTCCTTCCACCAGCGCCAGGGGTACGAGCTGCTGCTCGCCCTGAGCCGGGGGACGCCCGCCCAGCACGACATGGCGCAGGACGCGGTGGACCGCTGGTGGTGGCCGTCACTGATGATGTTCGGCCCGCCGGACGACGAGTCGGCGCACTCCGCGCAGTCCATGACCTGGAAGATCAAGCGGCATTCGAACGACGAGCTGCGGCAGCGCTTCGTCGACATCTGCGTCCCGCAGGCCGAAGCCCTCGGTCTGACGCTCCCCGACCCCGACCTGCGCTGGAACGAGGAGCGCGGGCGCCACGACTTCGGCGCCATCGACTGGACCGAGTTCCGCGAGGTCCTCAAGGGCAACGGGCCGTGCAACGAACAGCGGATCACCCAGCGCCGCCGGGCCCACGAAGAGGGTGCCTGGGTGCGGGACGCCGCGACCGCCCACGCGGCGAAGCACCGCGCCGCGCCGGCGACGGGAACCGGTCACGCCGGGACCGAGCGCCCCCCGAGCACACCGGACCCGGGCACGCCGGACCCGGGCACCCACGACGAGACCGCGCGGATGGAGGCGACGGCATGAGCAGCTCGACCGACTGGCCGCTGTGGGAGGTGTTCGTGCGGTCCCGCCGGGGGCTCTCGCACACCCACGCCGGCAGTCTGCACGCCCCGGACGCGGAGATGGCGCTCCGCAATGCCCGCGATCTCTACACCCGGCGCAACGAGGGCGTCTCGATCTGGGTGGTGCCGTCCGCCTCGATCACCGCGTCCTCCCCCGACGAGAAGGACCCGTTCTTCGCACCGGCCGCCGACAAGCCCTACCGCCACCCGACCTTCTACGAGATCCCGGAAGGGGTGCGCCACCTGTGAACGCCGCACCGTCGCATGACGCTTTGGACGTACGGGCCGCCGCCGCGGCCCTGGCCCTCGGCGACGACGCGCTGATCCTCTCGCACCGGCTGGGGGAGTGGGCCGGACACGCCCCCGCGCTGGAGGAGGAGGTCGCCCTCGCCAATATCGCGCTCGACCTGCTGGGCCAGGCACGGATCCTGCTCTCCCTCGTCGGGGACGAGGACGAGCTGGCCTATCTGCGCGACGAACGGCACTTCCGCAATCTGCAGCTCGTCGAGCAGCCGAACGGGGACTTCGCGCACACCATCGCGCGCCAGCTGTACTTCTCCACCTACCAACTGGCTCTGTACCGGGAGCTGGTGGGCGGGGACAGCGTGTTCGGCGACCTCGCGGCCAAGGCCGTCAAGGAAGTCGCGTACCACCAGGACCACGCCGAGCACTGGACCCTGCGACTCGGCGACGGCACACCCGAGAGCCACCGGAGGATGAGCCGGGCGTGCGAGGCGCTCTGGCGGTTCACCGGCGAGATGTTCCAGCCCGTGGAAGGTCTGGACATCGACTGGGCGGCCCTGGAGAGAGGCTGGCTCGCCTCCGTCACCGGGGTGCTGGAGCGGGCGACGCTCGGCGTCCCGGAAGGGCCGCGCACCGGCGCCTGGACGGCGGGCGCGGGCCGGCAGGGGCTGCACACCGAGCCGTTCGGGCCGATGATCGCCGAGATGCAGCATCTGCACCGCAGCCACCCGGGGGCGTCATGGTGAGCGCGCCGGGCTCCCCGGCGGCCGCCGCCGGTCCCACCGCCCTGGAGGCCGAGCTGTTCCTCCTCGCGGGCGCCGTCCCCGACCCCGAGCTGCCGGTGGTGACCCTGGCCGAGCTGGGCGTCCTGCGGGCCGTGCGGGTGTCCGCCCCCGGCACGGCCCAGGCCGCTGTCCATGTCGAGCTGACCCCCACCTACACCGGCTGCCCCGCGGTGGAGGCGATGTCCTCGGACATCGAGCGGGTGCTGCACGACCGGGGGATGGCACGGATCTCGGTCGAGAAGGTCCTGTCTCCCGCCTGGTCGACGGACGACATCAGCGCGGAGGGCCGCCGCAAGCTCGCCGAGTCCGGCATAGCCCCGCCCCGCCCGCACGGCCCGGCCGAGCCCGTACCGCTGTCGCTCGCCATCCGCTGCCCGCACTGCGGCTCGACCGACACCGAGCTGCTGAGCAGGTTCTCCTCCACGGCCTGCAAGGCGCTGCGCCGGTGTACGGCCTGCCGCGAACCGTTCGACCACTTCAAGGAGTTGTAGATGTTCCATCCGCTCCGGGTCAGCGAGGTCGACCGGCTCACCGACGACGCGGTGGCCGTCACCTTCGACGTGCCGCCCGAGCTGCGCGAGACGTTCCGGCACACCCCCGGCCAGCACATCGCCGTGCGCCGCGCCGCCCCGCCCGGGGAGCCGGGGACACGGGGGGAGATACGGCGCACGTACTCGATCTGCGCGCCCGCCGGGCCCGAGCCGGCGCTGCGCGTGGGCATCCGGCTGGTCGAGGGCGGCGAGTTCTCCACCTACGCCCTGAAGGAACTCGCCGTCGGCCACACGGTCGAGGTGATGGAGCCGGCGGGCCGCTTCGTGCTGGAGCCGCGCCCCGGGCACTTCGCCGCGGTCGTGGGCGGCAGCGGGATCACACCGGTGCTGTCGATCGCCGCCACCCTGCTGGCGCGGGAACCCGCCGCCCGGTTCTGCCTGGTCCGCAGCGACCGCACCGTGGCCTCGACGATGTTCCTGGAGGAGGTCGCCGATCTCAAGGACCGCTTTCCCGACCGCTTCCAGCTGGTCACCGCGGTCTCGCGGGAGGAGCGGCAGGCCGGGCTGGGGTCGGGGCGGCTGGACCGGGAGAGGCTGACCCGGCTGCTGCCCGCCCTGCTCCCGGTGGCCGACATCGACGGCTGGTTCCTCTGCGGCCCGCTGGGGCTGGTGGCCGGCGCCGAGCGCGCGCTGCGCGGCCTCGGGGTCCGGCGCGACCGTATCCATCAGGAGATCTTCCATGTGGACGAGGCCCTGACCGACGCCCCGACCACGGAGACGCGAGCGGCCCCGGCTCCGGTCGGCACGGCCCTTTCCGCCACCCTCAGCGCGACGCTCGACGGCCGCTCCGGCAGCTGGCCGGTCCGGGAGGGGGAATCGCTGCTGGAGACCGTGCTGCGCGCCCGCGCGGACGCGCCGTACGCCTGCAAGGGCGGGGTGTGCGGGACCTGCCGGGCGTTCCTGGTCTCCGGCGAGGTCAGGATGGACCGCAATTTCGCCCTCGAACCGGACGAGACCGAAGCGGGCTACGTCCTGGCCTGCCAGTCCCATCCGGCCACCGAGGAAGTGGAGTTGGACTTCGACCGCTGACACGGAACGCCCGCCCGCGCCCGCGCCGGGACAGAACGCCCGCCCGGGCCCTTCCGAAGCCCCCGGGAAGCCCTACGGACCGCCCTCAGAGGCGCTGCGGGCCGGTCTCAGAGGCGCTGCGGGCCGGTCTCAGAGGACGAACGCGGGGCTGCCGGTCTCCGTCACCATGGGGCGCCCCGCGCCGTCCCAGGCGAGCATGCCGCCGTCCACGTTCACCGCGTCCACGCCCTGCCCGACCAGATACTGGGTGACCTGTGCCGAGCGCCCGCCCACCCGGCACATCACATACGCCCTGCGCCCCTCGGCCACCGCTTCGGTCACCTCGCCGAAGCGGGCCACGAAGTCGCTCATCGGGACGTGCAGCGCGCCTTCGACATGTCCGGCCGCCCACTCGTCGTTCTCCCGGACGTCCAGCACCAGACCGTCGGCCGGAACCGCCGCGGCGTCGACCGAGGGCAGCGGGGCGAAATTCATGGAGGTGGCCTTCTCTCGTACGGGTGCGTCAGGTGCGACGGGGTGCGACAGCCCGACGGGCGGGACGCGGAGCGCGCTGGTCCGGGGGCTCCGAAAAACCTACTCCACCCACGTCCCGAGTTCCCGTTCGCGCTCGGAGACCTCCGCGAGAAGTTGCTCGGCGATCTCCTCCAGCAGCCGGTCCGGGTCCTCGGGCGCCATCCTGAGCATCGCGCCGATCGCGCTCTCCTCCAGCTCCTTGGCGACCACCGTCAGCGTCTCCTTGCGGTGCGACAGCCACTCCAGCCGGGCGTACAGCTCCTCGGCCTCGCTCAGCCGCCGCGCGCTCGGCCGGGGGCCCGCCGCCCACTCCTCGACGAGTTCGCGCAGGAGCGGCTCGTCGCCGCGGCCATAGGCGGCGTTGACCCGTGTGATGAACTCCTCGCGCCGCGCCCGCTCACCCTCGTCCCGCGCCAGATCCGGGTGCGCCTTGCGCACCAGCTCGCGGTAGAGCTTGCGCGCCTCGTCGCTCGGCCGTACCCGCTTCGGCGGCCGTACGGGCTGATCGGTCAGCATCGCCGCGGCCTCCGGCGACAGGCCGTCCGAGTCGAGCCAGTCGTGGAACAGCTCGTCCACCCCCGGCATCGGCTGCACCAGCGCCCGCGCCTCCCGCGCCCTGCGCAGGTCCTCGGGGTCACCGCTGCGGGCCGCGCGCGCCTCGGCGATCATCGCGTCCAGCTCGTCCAGCCGGGCGTACATGGGACCGAGCCGCTGGTGGTGCAGCCGGGAGAAGTTCTCGACCTCGATCCGGAACGTCTCCAGCGCGATCTCGAACTCGATCAGCGCCTGCTCGGCGACGCGCACGGCCTTCTCCAGCCGCGCCTCCGGCCGCGCCGACGCCTCCGGCGCCTCCCCGGCGGCTCCCGCGTCCCCGTCCACGCCGCCCGGCGTACCCGCGGACCCAGCGGCTCCCGCGTCCCCGTCCACGCCGCCCGGCGTACCCGCGGACCCGGCTGTGTTCGTCACGTTCGTCACATCCGCCGAGTCCGTCGTCTCCGGCACGTCTCGTCGTACGTCCTGCTCGTCGTCGTTACGGATCGTCGGCTCCCCGGAGGCGTCGTGCATCACCCGTCCAGCCTACGGGCGCCCGCACCCGGCCCCGTGCCGTGCTCCCCGGCGGGGCTCTAACAGCCGCCGCCCGGCAGCCCGTTCATATGCTTCTCGGCCCACAGCGACAGCTCCGTCAGCGCGGGCTCCATCGCCGCGCCGGCCTCCGTCAGCCGGTACGAGACCCGCAGCGGCGGCCCCTCGTCGACCTCACGCACGACCAGGTCGGCCGCGACCAGCTCGGCCAGCCGGTCCGAGAGCATGCGCTCACTGATCCCCGGGATCGCCCGCCGCAGATCCGCGAAGTAGACCGGCTGCGCCATGAGCACCGAGATGATCGGCCCCGTCCATCGCTTGCCGAGCAACCCGAAGACCCGCGTGATGCCCACATCGACTCTCGTGCACTCGCTCTCTCCGGGGTGCGCCATACGCACAGAGTACTGACTTTCCGAGCAGGGATGAAAAAAAGTAAGTGACTATGTTATTCATAGGTGCGAACGGAAAGTCCGCACGCCTCGCAGTCCCCCTTCACCACCCTTCACCACACGCCCCGATGGAGATCCCATGGCCACGCTTCTGCACCTCGACTCCGCCCTCTTCCCCGAAGGCTCCGCCTCCCGGGAGATCAGCGCCGTCTTCGTCGAGTCCTGGCTGGAGCAGCACCCCGAGGGCAAGGTCATCTACCGCGACCTCGCCGCGTCCCCGCTGCCCCACCTGGACCTCGCCGCCGCCATGGCCGGCCACGAGAACGAGCTGCGCGCGGAGCTGGCCGCCGAACTGGCCGAGGCGGACGCCGTGCTGATCGGCGCCCCGATGTACAACTTCTCGATCCCGTCCACGCTCAAGGCATGGCTCGACCACGCGATCCTCGTCGGCCACAACGCGGGCGACACCAACCCGCTCGCGGGCACGCCGTTCACGGTCGTCGCCAGCCGCGGCGGCTCGTACGCCCCCGGAACCCCCCGCGAGGACTTCGAATTCGTCCAGAACTACCTGGAGAAGGTCCTGAAGGGCATGTTCGGCGCCACCGACGTCGAATTCATCGTCCCCGAGCTGACCCTCGCACGCTCCAAGCCGGAGATGGCGGACCTCGTCCCCCTCGCCGACGCCTCCCGCGCCAAGGCGCGCGAGGAAGCCACCCAGAGGGCCAAGACCCTGGCCGCCCGCCTCGCCGTCTGAACCGCCCAACACCCGTACCAGGACCGACCGGACCCGTACCGAACCGCACGCGGCCCCGGACCGGCACGGACCACCCGCGTACAGCGACGTACGACGGCGTACGACGACGAGGCCCCAGCCGGTGACATGCGTCACCGGCTGGGGCCTCGCCACGCCGACCGGATATTCCGCTCCCGCGCCCTCGTCGGGTCCTCGTCGGGTCCTCGTCGGGTCCTCCCCCGGGCCGCCGCCGGATCTCCCCGGCGACAGGCCCCCGCCCGGAACGCCGCCCCACGTCCCGCCCAGACCCCGGAAAACCAGAAAACGGGCCCCCGCCAAGACTTTCGTCTCTGGCGGAGACCCGTTCTCACGGTGTCTCTCTGTGCGCGAGGGGGGAGTTGAACCCCCACGCCCTTTCGGGCACTGGAACCTGAATCCAGCGCGTCTGCCTATTCCGCCACCCGCGCATTGGGTGTGTCCTCCGGTGGCTCCCACCTGCTG
Source organism: Streptomyces sp. NPDC012835 (assembly GCF_042900885.1). Taxonomy (NCBI): domain Bacteria; kingdom Bacillati; phylum Actinomycetota; class Actinomycetes; order Kitasatosporales; family Streptomycetaceae; genus Streptomyces; species Streptomyces sp. NPDC012835. The sequence continues at coordinate 345,555 of NZ_JBIBBW010000005.1, read as the reverse complement.
GTGTGTGCTCCTGGCGACATCGAGAAGATTAGCACGCGCCGGGGGGTGCCTTCACATCCGTTTGTTTCGCGACGGGAGCCGGGGGCGGGGAACGGACACCCGCCGCCCCCACTCCTCCTGAGTACCCCCGGGGTGCGGGACACTGGCGGCGGGCCGCCTCTACGATCCCGTGTGAGAGGTGACACTCATCGACGGGCCAGACAAGGGGAACCAGCCGATTTCCCGACGCGTGGATACGATCAGTAAGCAGTACCAGGACGGCAACGACGGAGGAGGTGCCCCATGGGAGTCATGAAGCGTTTCGAGCAGCGTCTCGAAGGTTTGGTCAATGGCACCTTCGCGAAGGTGTTCAAGTCCGAAGTCCAGCCGGTCGAGATCGCGGGTGCCCTCCAACGGGAGTGCGACAACAACGCGACGATCTGGAACCGCGAGCGGACCGTCGTGCCCAATGACTTCATCGTGGAGCTGAGCACGCCCGACTTCGAGCGCCTCAGCCCCTACTCCGGGCAGCTCGGCGACGAACTGTCCGGGCTGGTCCGCGACTACGCGAAGCAGCAGCGCTACACCTTCATGGGCCCGATCAAGGTCCACCTGGAGAAGGCCGAGGACCTCGACACCGGGCTGTACCGGGTACGCAGCCGCACCCTGGCGTCGAGTTCGTCCCAGCCGAACGCGGCGCCGTCGCCCGAGCGCGGCCACGCCGCACCTCCGCCGCCCTCCGCGCCGCCGCACGGCGCCCCCGGCGGTTACGGCTACCCGCCCGCCGCCGTGCCCCCGCCGCCGTCCTCCGCGCCCGCCCACGGCCGGCCGTCAGCGCCCGGTCCCGGAGCGATGCCGCAGGGCCAGGTGCGCCGCTGGATCGAGATCAACGGCACCCGCCACCAGATCTCCCGGGCGACCCTGGTCCTGGGCCGCAGCACCGACGCCGACGTACGGATCGACGATCCGGGGGTGTCGCGCCGCCACTGCGAGATCCGGGCCGGAGTGCCCTCCACGATCCAGGATCTCGGGTCCACCAACGGCATCGTGGTAGACGGACAGCACACCACCCGCGCTACGCTCCGCGACGGCTCGCGGATCGTCGTGGGCAACACCACCATCGTTTTCAGGCAAGCCGAAGGGTGAAGCGGGGGCAATGTCAGAGCTGACCCTGACGGTCATGCGGCTAGGTTTTCTGGCCGTTCTGTGGCTGTTCGTGATCGTGGCCGTACAGGTCATCCGCAGCGATCTGTTCGGAACACGCGTCACGCAGCGCGGCTCGCGTCGCAACGCCGACGCCCGGCCGCAGCAGCCACGCCAGACACCGGCGCCGCCTCAGCAGCGCCAGCAGCAGGGGGGCAGGCAGCGCCGGGGAGCACCCACAAAGCTGGTCGTCTCCGAGGGATCGCTCACCGGCACCACGGTGGCGCTCCAGGGGCAGACCATCACGCTGGGCCGCGCGCACGATTCGACGATCGTGCTGGACGACGACTACGCGTCCAGCCGCCATGCCAGGATCTACCCGGACCGTGACGGCCAGTGGATCGTCGAGGACCTCGGGTCCACCAACGGCACCTATCTCGACCGGACCCGGCTCACGACCCCGCAGCCGATCGCACTGGGCGCTCCGATCCGCATCGGCAAGACCGTCATCGAGCTGCGGAAGTAGTACGACAATGAGCGAGCGGAGCGAGCGAGTCGCCGCGGTCCCGACAGCGGACCGCGGCAGGCTCCCGACCGGAGGGTGGGCAGTGTGGCTCGAGACCGGCTGGCACCGCATTCAGCGGGCGAACCGACGGGTGAGGTGCGCATGAGTCTGTCCCTGCGTTTCGCCGCCGGATCGCACAAGGGCATGATCCGGGAGGGGAACGAGGATTCCGGTTACGCCGGCCCCCGGCTGCTGGCCATCGCGGACGGCATGGGCGGCCAGGCCGCGGGCGAGGTCGCCTCCTCCGAGGTGATCTCCACTCTCGTGCAGCTCGACGACGACGTACCGGGCTCCGACATCCTCACCTCGCTCGGTACGGCGGTGCAGCGCGCCAACGACCAACTGCGGGTCATGGTCGAGGAGGACCCCCAGCTGGAGGGCATGGGCACCACGCTCACCGCCCTGCTCTGGACCGGGCGGCGTCTCGGCCTCGTCCATGTCGGCGACTCCCGCGCATATCTGCTGCGCGACGGTGTGCTGACCCAGATCACCCAGGACCACACCTGGGTGCAGCGGCTGGTGGACGAGGGCCGGATCACCGAGGAAGAGGCCACGACCCACCCGCAGCGCTCCCTGCTGATGCGCGCGCTGGGCAGTGGCGACCATGTCGAACCTGACCTCTCCATCCGCGAAGTCCGCGCCGGCGACCGCTACTTGATCTGCTCCGACGGCCTCTCGGGCGTCGTCTCCCACCAGACGATGGAAGAGGCGCTCGCCAGCTACCAGGGCCCCCAGGAGACCATCCAGGCCCTCATCCAGCTCGCGCTGCGCGGCGGTGGCCCCGACAACATCACCTGCATCGTCGCCGATGTCCTGGACGTCGAGTCCAACGACACCCTGGCCGGACAGCTCAACGACACCCCGGTCGTCGTCGGCGCCGTCGCGGAGAACCAGCTCCCGCTCAGCTCCGCCGAGAACGCCGCCGCGATGCAGACCCCGGCCGGCCGCGCGGCCGGCCTCGGCCGCGCCGTACCGCAGCAGCCCGCCGGCGGCTTCGGCCCGCCCGGCAGCGGCGACGACGGCTACGACTCCGCGTCGCAGAGCGGGTCGTACGGGAATTACGACGACGACGAGGAATTCGTCAAACCCCGCCCCCGGCGCCGCTGGCTCAAGGGGTCGCTCTACACCGTGCTCGCGCTGGCCGTCATCGGCGGCGGCTTCTACGGCGGCTACCGCTGGACCCAGAACCAGTACTACATCGGCGCCAACGGCGAACACGTCGCTCTCTACCGGGGCATCAGCCAGGATCTGGCCTGGATCTCCCTCTCGAAGATCGAGAAGGACCACCCCGCCATCAAACTCAAGTACCTCCCGCCCTATCAGCGCAAGCAGGTCGAGGCCACCATCGCCGAAGGCAATCTCGCCGACGGCCGAGTCAAGATCCAGGAACTCGCCACCCAGGCGTCGGCCTGCGAGAAGGACGACAAGCGCCGCGAGACCGAGCAGAGCGCCGAAGCGGTCACCGGCCAGGGAGAAGCCGGCGGCACCACCGGTACGAGCACCTCGACCGTGACCACCGACACCAAGCCGAAAACCGCGACCCCCACTCCTGGCCCCAGCCTCTCGGAGGAGGAACAGAAAGTGGTCTCGAACTGCGGTAAGCAGCAGTAGCCGGCCGTAGGGGGCCTTTCACCACCATGAGCGTTGTCACCAACACGACCACCATCGGCGCGATCGAAGCACCGAGCCGCCGCAACACCGAGCTGGCCCTGCTCGCGTTCGCCGTCCTGATTCCGGTGTTCGCTTACCTGAACGTGGGGCTGGCGCTCGACGGCAAAGTGCCTGCGGGCATGGGCGGTTACGGGCTGGGCCTCGCCCTGCTCGCCGGCGTAGCGCATCTCGTGGTGCGCAAGTTCGCCCCGTACTCCGATCCGCTGCTGCTGCCGCTGGCGACCCTGCTCAACGGGCTCGGACTGGTGCTGATCTGGCGGCTGGACCAGTCACCGCGGCTCATCGAGCGTGGCGAGATCTTCGGCGGTTACCAGGCCGACGCGCCCAAGCAGCTGATGTACTCGGCGCTCGGCATCGCTCTTTTCGCGGCCGTACTCGTACTGCTGAAGGATCACCGCATCCTCCAGCGCTACACGTACATCTCCATGGCCGTCGGTCTGTTCCTGCTGATCCTGCCGATGTTCTTCAGCCCGGTGAACGGCGCGAGGATCTGGGTCAACATCGCCGGGTTCACCATCCAGCCCGGTGAGTTCGCGAAGATCGTCATCGCGGTCTTCTTCTCCGGCTATCTGATGGTGAAACGGGACGCGCTCGCTCTCGCCAGCCGCCGTTTCATGGGCCTGTATCTGCCCCGGGGCCGCGACCTCGGACCGATCCTGGCCATCTGGGGTCTGTCGATCCTCATCCTGGTCTTCGAAACGGACCTCGGCACCTCGCTGCTCTTCTTCGGCCTCTTCGTGGTCATGCTGTACGTGGCCACCGAGCGGACCAGCTGGATCGTCTTCGGCCTGCTGATGTCGGTCGGCGGAGCCGTCGGCGTCGCCACCTTCGAGCCGCACGTGCAGGCCCGTGTCACCGCCTGGCTGGACCCCTTCTCCTGTTACGAGCAGAGCGACGCCTGCAACCAGATCGGCCAGGCGCTGATGTCCTTCGGCTCCGGAGGCACTCTCGGCACCGGGCTCGGCCAGGGCAACTCCGACCTGATCACGTACGCCGCCAACGCCGACTTCATCCTCACCACCGTCGGTGAGGAGTTCGGGCTGGCCGGCACGATGGCCTTCCTGATGCTCTACGCGCTGATCGTCGAGCGCGGTGTGCGCACCGCGCTCGCCGCCCGCGACCCCTTCGGCAAGCTTCTCGCCATCGGTCTCTCCGGCGCCTTCGCCATCCAGGTCTTCGTGGTCGCCGGCGGCGTCATGGGCCTCATCCCTCTGACCGGTATGACCATGCCGTTCGTCGCGTACGGCGGTTCGTCCGTCCTCGCCAACTGGGCCCTGATCGGCATTCTCATCCGGATCAGCGACACCGCGCGCCGACCCGCTCCGGCCCCCGCCCCTTCCCCCGACGCCGAGATGACCCAGGTGGTCCGACCGTGAACAAGCCGCTGCGCCGTATCGCGATTTTCTGCGGACTCCTCATCCTCGCCCTGCTCGTACGGGTCAACTGGCTCCAGTACGTCAAGGCGGAGGAGCTGAACGGGAGCAAGTACAACAAGCGCGTCGACATCGAGCGCTACAAGAGCGAGCGCGGCAACATCATCGTCGACGGCAAACCCATCACCGGCTCGATCAAGACGGACGACACCCTCTTCGAGTACAAGCGCACCTATGTCGACGGCCCCATGTGGGCCCCCGTCACCGGGTACGCCTCGCAGGTCTTCGGCGCGAACCAGATCGAGAACCTTGAGGACGGCATCCTCACCGGCAACGACGACCGGCTGTTCTTCGACCAGACCCTGAGCATGTTCACCGGCGACGAGAAGAAGGGCGGCAACGTCGTCACCACACTCAGCGGCGCCGCCCAGAAGGCCGCCTACAAGGGCCTCGGCGACAAGAAGGGCGCCGTCGCGGCCATCGACCCGCAGACCGGGAAGATCCTCGCGCTGGCCTCCACGCCGAGCTACGACCCCAGCACCTTCGCGGGCCGCAGCAACAAGGACAGCAAGGCGTACAACGCCCTCCAGCCCAAGAACGACCCCGACAACCCGATGCTCAACCGGGCCCTGCGCGAGACCTACCCGCCCGGCTCGACCTTCAAGGTGCTGACCGCCGCCGCCGGGCTGGAGCACGGCGTGATCAAGGACGTCGACGCGAAGACCGACTCGCCGCTCCCCTGGATCATGCCGGGCACCACCACCCCGCTGCCGAACGAGAACAACATCCCCTGCAAGGACGTCTCGCTGCGCGAGGCGCTGCGGATGTCCTGCAACTCCGTCTTCGGCAAGCTCGGCGTCGACGTCGGCAAGGACAAGATGCTGGAGACCGCGAAGAAGTTCGGCTTCAACGAGGAGCAGTTCATCCCGGTCCGCGCCGACGCCTCGATCTTCCCCGAGGACATCAACGAGTCGCAGACCGCGCTCTCCTCCATCGGCCAGTTCGACACCCGCGCCACCCCGCTCCAGATGGCCATGCTCGCCGCCGCGGTCGCCAACGACGGCAAGCTGATGAAGCCGTACATGATCGACCGGCTGGAGACGCCCGGCGTGGACGTGCTGGAGAAGACGGAGCCCGAGGAGCAGAGCCGGCCGCTCACCCAGGAGCACGCGCAGATGCTCCAGAGCATCATGGAGACGGTCGTCGAGAAGGGCACCGGCGCCAACGCCCAGATCCCCGGCGTGACGGTCGGCGGCAAGACCGGCACGGCCCAGCACGGCGAGAACAACAGCAAGAACCCGTACGCCTGGTTCATCTCGTACGCCAAGACGGACCAGGGCTCCCCGGTGGCCGTCGCGGTCGTCGTGGAGGACTCGAGCGCCAACCGTGACGACATCTCCGGTGGCGGCCTCGCCGCCCCCATCGCGAAGGCCGTCATGCAGGCGGTCGTCGACAAGAAGTGACGCCGGTCACGGCTGACGTCCATACCTGCACATTGCGATACCGGTCCTATATCAGGTGACCGTTACGGGCCGACCGCCTGCGGCCTGCCCGGTAGCGTAGGCGCGAACAGCACACCGCCGGACCACACACCGGTGCGGTCGGGACTGACGGAGAGGGCTGGAACAGTTATGGAAGAGGCGCGTCGCCTCGGCGGCCGGTACGAGCTGGGCTCGGTGCTCGGCCGTGGTGGCATGGCGGAGGTCTACCTCGCCCATGACACCCGGCTCGGCCGCTCCGTCGCCGTGAAGACCCTGCGGGCCGACCTCGCCCGCGACCCGTCGTTCCAGGCGCGGTTCCGCAGAGAGGCGCAGTCGGCGGCCTCCCTGAACCACCCGGCGATCGTCGCGGTCTACGACACCGGCGAGGACTACGTCGACGGGGTCTCCCTCCCGTACATCGTGATGGAGCACGTCGACGGCTCGACCCTCCGCGAGCTGCTGCACTCCGGGCGCAGGCTGCTGCCCGAGCGCACGCTGGAGATGACGGTCGGCATCCTCCAGGCGCTGGAGTACTCGCACCGCAACGGCATCGTCCACCGTGACATCAAGCCGGCCAACGTCATGCTGACGCGCACCGGCCAGGTCAAGGTCATGGACTTCGGCATCGCCCGTGCGATGGGCGACTCCGGCATGACGATGACGCAGACCTCCGCCGTCATCGGCACCGCCCAGTACCTCTCCCCCGAGCAGGCCAAGGGCGAGCAGGTCGACGCGCGTTCCGACCTGTACTCCACCGGCTGCCTGCTCTACGAGCTGCTGACGGTCCGGCCGCCCTTCATCGGGGACTCCCCGGTCGCGGTCGCGTACCAGCACGTGCGGGAGGAACCGCAGACGCCCAGCGTCTTCGACCCCGAGATCACGCCCGAGATGGACGCGATCGTCCTCAAGGCGCTGGTCAAGGACCCCGACTACCGCTACCAGTCCGCCGACGAGATGCGGGCCGACATCGAGGCGTGCCTCGACGGCCAGCCCGTCGCCGCCACCGCCGCCATGGGCGCGGTGGGATACGGCGGTTACGGCGGCCAGCACGACCAGCCCACGGCGGCCATGCACCAGGGCGGCGCGGGCGCCCCGACGTCGATGCTCCCGCCGGTCAACCCGGACGACGGCGGTTACGACGGCTACGACGACCGGCAGGGCCGGCGGCGCGGCAACCAGAAGAAGAAGACCAGCACCTCCACCGTTCTGCTCGCGGTCGCCGGCGTCCTGGTGCTGATCGGCGCCATCCTCATCGGCAAGTCCGTCTTCGGAGGCAGCGACGCCCCCCTTCAGGTGGAGGTGCCACAGCTCGTCGGCAAGACCCTGGAAGAGGCGCAGACCCAGACCGAGAACTCTCATCTGAAGCTCGAACAGACCGACTCCAAGCGCTGCGACGTGCCCAAGGGCTCCATCTGTAGTCAGACCCCGGACAGCGGCAAGCTGGCCGAGGGCGAGACCGTCCAGGTGGTCGTCTCGGAGGGCGCGCCGCAGGTCAAGGTGCCGGATGTCACCGAGAAGCAGAAGGAGAGCGCCACGGACGTCCTGGAGGGCGAGAACTTCCGGGTCGAGACCAAGGAGGAGGAGTCGGACAGCGCCACTCCGGGGACGGTGCTCAGCCAGGACCCCGCCAGCGGCGCGGAGGTCGAGAAGGGCTCCACCGTCACCCTGACGATCGCCAAGCAGGCGAAGGTCACGGTCCCCGACGTGACCGGCAACGCGCTGGCCGACGCCCAGACCCGGCTGACCGCCTTCGAATTCACGGTCACGCAGACCCAGGTCGACTCCGACGAGCCGGCGGGCACCGTCGTCAAGCAGAGCCCCTCGGGCAACACGAAGGCCGACAAGGGCAGTCAGGTCTCGCTGGAGATCTCCAACGGCCCGAAGGAGCCGGAGGCCGAGAAGGTGACGATCCCCAAGGACGGGATCAAGTTCAATACGGTCGGAGCGGCACGCGGCATCCTCGAAGGGCTCGGCCTCCAGGTCTCCGTGCCGGAGAACACCTCCGACGACGCCCGCGTCCTGGACACCGACCCCGGCGGCGGCACCGAGCTGAACAAGGGCGACACCGTCACCCTGTCCGTCCTCGGCAACCAGAACGGCAACGGCGGCAACAACGGCAACGGCAACGGGGGCAACAACTCCGGCTTCATCGGCGGATTGGGCTGACGCCCGGACCGTAGGCGGCAGGCGAGAAGCCCCGTCCCCCACCGTGCGCGGTGGGGGACGGGGCTTCTTCCGTCCTTCCGTGTGCCCGTGTGCCCGGCGGCCCGGGGCGTGTCGCGAGAGCCTCAGCGCAGCTCCGGCGGCAGCGTGCGCTGCTTGTCGACCTTCTGCGTGCGGTCCAGCTCGGCCCAGACGATGTAGCGGAAATCCGAGGTGTAGACCGGCGTGCAGGTCGTCAGGGTCAGATAGCGCCCCGGCTCGGTCTTCCCCGACTCCTCCGGCACCGCCGCCAGCACGTCCACGTTGTACTTCGAGGTCTTCGGAAGCTCCTTGTAGACCTTGTAGACGTACCAGGTGTCGCGGGTCTCGAAGACGACGTAGTCGCCCGTCCTGATCTTGTGGATGTTGTGGAACCGCGCGCCGTGGCCGTCGCGGTGCGCGGCCAGCGTGAAGTTGCCCTTCTTGTCCCAGGGGAGGGCGGACTTGACCGGTTCCGTGTAGTAGCCGGCGACCCCGTCGTTCAGCAGCGAGGTGCTGGTGCCCTTCTTGACCAGGATCTCGCTGCCGCCCAGCGCCGGGACGTGCAGGAAGCCGATGCCGTCCGCCGAGTCGAAGGTCCTGGGGCCCCCGCCGGTACCCCCGGTGCCCTTCTCCGCCTGGGCCCAGCCGTTGCGTACGTCGTCGCCCTGCTTGGCCGCCTCGCGGTCGGCCAGGACGTTCGTCCACCACAGCGAGTAGACGACGAAGAGTCCCAGCACCACGCCCGCGGTGATGAGCAGTTCACCGAAGACGCTGACCGCGGCGGCGACCCGCCGCCGGGGGCGGCGGGCGCCGGGGGCCCGTGCCGGGTCCCGCGGCGAGGAGGGCGGTGGCGGTGCGTCGGCCTGTTCGTCGTGCTCGGTACTCGCTGCCACCGCACCCGTCCCCGTCCCTGTCGTGAGTTCCGGCCGGCCCCCGCGGGCGCCGTCAGCGGACGAGAGCGTCCGGCTTGCCCTCGGCGCGCGGCCGTTCGTCCACCATCTTGCCCCACACGATCATGCGGTACGTACTGGTGAATTCCGGGGTACAGGTCGTCAGCGTGATGTACCGGCCGGGCTTCGTGAAACCCGACCCCTGGGGCACGGGCTGGATGACACTCACGTTCGACGGCGGGGTCTGCGGCAGGATGCTCGCCATGTCGTATGTGTAGTACGCGTCCTGCGTCTCGACGATGATCTTGTCGCCCGGCTTCAGCTGGTTGATGTAGCGGAAGGGCTCACCGTGGGTGTTGCGGTGACCGGCCACCGCGAAGTTGCCCTGCTTGTCGGCCGGCATCGCCGTCTTGAGAGTGCCCTCGGCGTAGTGGCCGACCATGCCGTGGTCGAGGACCTTCGCCTTGCTGATGCCCTCCGCGATCGGAACGACCACGTCCAGCTTGGGGATGTGCATGATGGCGAAGCCCTGACCGGGTTCGAACGCGCCGGGTTTACGGCCCTTGGAGAAGCTGTCCTGGATCTTGCTGGTCTCCTTGCCCGCGTACAGATCGGCCCGGACGTTGGTCCACCAGAGCTGGTACGTGACGAACAGCAGCATCAGCACGCCGAAGGTGATGAACAGTTCGCCGACCGCCCGGCTGATGATGACGGCGGGGCTCTCCTTGAGGGCGCGCGCGGCGCGCCGCGCCTCCATGCGCGAGAGCGGCCGCGAAATGCGGGCGGCCGACATGGCGGAGGCGCCCGGCTCGCCGCCGGCTGCCGCTCCTGTCCCGGCTGCCGCTCCGGCCCGCTCTCCTGTCCCGGCAGCGGAGCCGGCCCGTTCTCCGGGCGGCGGTCCGTCCGTACGTCTGCGGCCCCGGCCACCGCCCTTGGCGGCCTTGCGGCGCTCGGCCCGGCCCCCGGGCGCGGGGGTGCCCGCCTCGGGCGCCGCCGGGCCGCCCTGGTCGGGCAGCTCCACGACGGGCAGCGGGGCCGTCTCTCCGGCCCCGCGAGCCGACGGGCCGCCGGACCACCCGTCCTGCGGCCCCGGGCCGCTCCCGGGGCCCTGAGCGGGCGCGGGGGACGGCGGGGGCGGTGCGGTACGGGGGCCGGACGCGGCGGCGGGCGGCGGGAAGGTCCGGGTGGCCTCCGCGTCCGCCTCGTACCGCGCGTAGTGCTCCCCGGGCCGGCCGGGCTGTGCCGGAGGTACGGGGAGCGCCGCGCCGCCCGCCGGCATGGGACGCGCCGGCGGCATCGGCCCGGCCGGCGGCAGCGGCTGAGCCGGGGGTGCGGCGTGCCCGGCGGCGGGTGCGGAGTGCGCCGGGGGTACGGAGTGCGCGGGCGGCCCCTGCGGGACCCCCGGCGGCGCGTCCTGCCGCGGCCCCCGGTGCCGACCCGGTCGGCGCGGCGGCATCGGCTGCTCCAACGGCGGTCGTTCCCGGGGGTGTTGGCCCGGAAGCGGATCGTTCAGCGGGTCGGCCAGCCCGTCCACCGCCGACTCGAACGCGCTGTCGTCGTCGTACGCGCCCTGTCCGTACGGCGCCCCGTGACCCGCGTCGTGCTCGGGGCGGAGTGCGGTCACGCGAGCGCCTTGCCCACCACCGGCGCCAGGCCCGTCGAGCGGGCCACCGCGCCGGGATCACCGCACTGCGCGAGCCAGTTGGCCAGCATCAGGTGACCGTGCTCGGTCAGGACCGACTCGGGGTGGAACTGCACTCCCTCGACGGGCAGTTCACGGTGGCGCAGGCCCATGATGATGCCGTCCGCCGTGAGCGCGGTGACCTCCAGCTCGGCGGGCAGCTCCGCGGGCTCGGCGGCCAGCGAGTGGTAGCGGGTCGCGGTGAACGGCGAGGGGAGCCCGGCGAAGACGCCCTTGCCCTCGTGGGTGACCGGGGACGTCTTGCCGTGCAGCAGCTCGGGCGCGCGGCCGACGACGCCTCCGTAGGCCACGGCCATCGACTGCATGCCGAGGCAGACGCCGAAGACGGGCAGGCCGATCGCGGCGCAGTGGCGGACCATCTCGACGCAGATACCGGCCTGTTCGGGCGTGCCGGGCCCCGGCGAGAGCAGCACGCCGTCGAAGCCGTCCTCGGCGTGCGCGGTGGACACCTCGTCGTTGCGCACCACTTCGCACTCGGCGCCGAGCTGGTAGAGGTACTGGACGAGGTTGAAGACGAAGCTGTCGTAGTTGTCCACGACGAGGACGCGGGCGCTCACCGGGCCGCCCCCGCTCCGTCGACCGTCACGTCGTTGAACGGCAGCAGCGGCTCCGCCCACGGGAAGACGTACTGGAACAGCACATAGACGACAGCCAGCGCCAATACGAGCGAGATCGCCGCCCGCAGCCATACGTTGCCCGGCAGATGCCGCCAGATCCAGCCGTACATGCTGTCCCTTCCGTTCGGTACCGCGCCCGGCGGTACCGCACCAGACTAAAGGCCCGCACGGGGCCGTGGGCGGTGCATGGGACAGCTGCACGGACGTTCGGGACTTGCTCTTCGTCACAGGCGCCGCACGGGTCGCGCGGGGCGGCCGCTATCCGGCGGGCTCCGCGTAGTGCAGATCGACGGTGCCGGAGTAGCCGGGAAGCGTCTCCTTGCCCAGCTCGTCGACCTTCCAGCCGAGTCCGTACGCCTTGACGTACAGCTGGTAGTTCTGGATCGCCGGGGAGTCGTCGAGCGCCTTGCGCAGCTTGCTCCGGTCACCGACGGCGGTGATCCTGTACGGCGGGGAGTAGACGCGGCCCTGGAGGATCAGCGTGTTGCCCACGCACCGCACGGCGCTGGTGGAGATCAGCCGCTGGTCCATCACGCGGATGCCCTCGGCGCCGCCCTGCCACAGGGCGTTGACGACGGCCTGGAGATCCTGCTGGTGGATCACCAGGTCGTTGGGTTGCGGATCGGGGTAGCCGGGGTTGGCGGTGGCGTTCTGCGGGGCGTCGTCCAGCGTGACGGTGAGGCCCTCACCGGTGAGCTGCTCGGTGCCGGCGGAGGTCTCCAGCGCCCGCAGCCGGGCTTCCTCGGCGCCGGTCGAGCCGTGGTCGCGGGCGACGAGGGCGTCGATCCTGCTGCGTACGGCCGCGTTGGAGTCGCCCAGCTCCGCGTTCTTCCGGTCCCGCTCGTGGATCAGATCGGAGAGTTTGAGCAGCGAGGCATCCGTACGAATATTGGTGCCTTTGGCGGTATTGAAGCTGGTCACGAAGATCAGCCCGGCGAGCGCGAAGACGGCGGCGGTGAGCAGCCGCACGGGCCGCCGGCCCTGCCGGAGGACCGGCCCTGGGTTCGAGTCGGCGGAATTGCTCAACGTACCCTTATCTCCTTAAGGCGCCGCGGAAGCACTACGCTAACGGACGCCCGACGGCGGCGGTGATCCCCCTGCTCTCCGCCTCGGTCACCGCCCTTGACACGTTCCCTGCGCGGTATCGCAGCGCATCGACAGGAGAGTCCCTCGTGCCGAAGTCACGTATCCGCAAGAAGGCCGACTTCACGCCGCCTCCGGCAGCGAAGCAGGCGACCGCCATAAGGCTGACCAACAGGAGCTGGGTGGCCCCGGTCATGCTGGCGCTGTTCCTGATCGGGCTGGCCTGGATCGTCATCTTCTATGTGACGGACGGCGATCTGCCGGTCAAGAGCTTCGGGAACTGGAACATCGTGGTCGGGTTCGGGTTCATCGCCGCCGGGTTCGGCGTCTCCACCCAGTGGAAGTAGCCGTTCCGCTTCCGGACCGTCAAGCTCTCCCCTGACTTGTCCACACGGTTATCCACAGGCAGGGGAAAAGGTCAGACGATCTGTGGATAACTCCACGGGATGTTGACGCCGGTGTGACCGGGTCGCCCATCCTGATGACGCGCTCGCCCCTTGTCCTTGCTGGCCAGTCCGGCACCGAGGACAAGGGGCGCGCTCGATCCACACAGGATGCACAAGATCCGCCACAGTCTGTGGACAACTTTTCACCGTCTCGCTCGTTCGCGCGTCGCGCGCCCGCCCGCAGAGGTATTCGGAGAGCCCGGAAAGAGCCCCTCGGGAGCCCTGGGGAGCCCCGAGGAGCCCCGGAGCGTGCCGGAAACGCGGGTGCGTCTCATGAGAGCGGGGCGCGGCCGGACGGCGGGCGGACGAGCGGGGCCTGGCGAGCGGCGTCAGGTGATCGACGCGGTCCTGGCCACGACCACGACCACCGTCGCGAGCAGCACCAGAGCGCAGGCGCCGTACTGCACCAGGGACCGCCGCTCGCGCGGCGCGTGCACCATGGCGGCGGCGACGACCGTGCCACCGATCAGCCCGCCGACATGCGCCTCCCAGGCGATACCGGGCCAGGTGAAGGTGAAGACCAGGTTCAGCGCGAGCAGGATCAGGACCGGCCGCATGTCGTAGTTGAGCCGGCGCATCAGTACGGCGGTGGCTCCGAGCAGCCCGAAGATCGCCCCGGACGCGCCCAGCGACGCCTGGTTCGGCGCGGAGAGAAGATAGGTCAGGCCGCTGCCCGCCAGTCCGGAGACCAGGTAGAGCGCCAGATAGCGGGCGCGGCCCAGCGCCGCCTCCAGCGGTCCGCCGAGCCACCACAGACTGAGCATGTTGAAGGCGAAGTGCGTCATCGCCTGGTGCAGGAACATCGCGGTGAGCAGCCGGTACCACTGGCCCTCGGCGACGCCGGCCAGCGGTTCGAACATGGCGTACTGGACACGCCCGATGAGATCGAGATCCTCGACGAGCCGGTCGCCCACCGCGAGGACGGCGATGAAGACCGCCGCGTTGATGCCCAGCAGTATCTTCGTGACCAGCCGGGGGTCGGACGCGATCGTGCCGCCCGCGAGCGTGCGCGGCTGGTTGGCCGTCGGCCCGTGTCCCGTACCGGAGCCCTCCCTGACGCAGTCGGGGCACTGGAACCCGACGGAGGCACTGATCATGCACGCGGGACAGATCGGGCGCTCGCAGCGCGTGCAGCTTATGCCCGTCTCCGTGCCCGGGTGCCGGTAGCAGCCGGGCACTGACTGGTCGACGGCGGGCTGCTGGTCCTGGCCTCCGTGGCCGCCTGGCGGGTGGTCCATCGGTCCCCTCGGTCTTCGTAACGGCGAACGGTGCGCGGCCGGGCACAGCGCACCGCCCCGCCCATCCGGTATGTAACCACTACGGACGGGCGGGGCGGGAAGGTTCCCGGAGCCGGGAACCTTACGGCCGGTGGGGTGTCAGTGCCGCGTCAGCGGGTCTCGACGACGACCGACTCGATCACCACGTCCTGCACCGGACGGTCGGTGCGCGGGTTGGTCTGGGTGGAGCCGATGGCGTCCACGATCTTCTTGCCGGCCTCGCTGCTGACCTCACCGAAGATGGTGTGCTTGCCGGTGAGCCAGGCGGTCGGCGCCAAGGTGATGAAGAACTGCGAGCCGTTGGTGCCCGGGCCCGCGTTGGCCATGGCCAGCAGGTACGGCTTGGTGAAGGCCAGCTCGGGGTGGAACTCGTCCGCGAACTTGTACCCCGGGCCGCCGGTGCCGTTGCCCAGCGGGTCGCCGCCCTGGATCATGAAGTCGCCGATGACGCGGTGGAAGACGGTGCCGTCGTACAGCCGGTCGTGGGTCTTCTGCCCGGTCTCCGGGTTGACCCACTCGCGCTCACCCTGGGCGAGCTCGACGAAGTTCTTGACCGTCTTCGGCGCGTGGTTCGGCAGGAGCCGGATCTCGATGTCGCCGTGGTTGGTCTTGAGGGTGGCGTAAAGCTGCTCGGCCACGATGTGCCTTCCGTAAGTCGTCGCTGACCCTCACGATCCTCGCACGGAAGGGGCGCGGACCGGGAACAGATGCCGCGGACGGCGCGAAGCGGACCGTACGGTCGGGCGCAACGGAAAGAGGGCAGCCGTCGGCGGCGGCGCGGGGCGTCGCCCACGTCGCGCTCCTTGACCGCGATCATGACCCGCGATCATGACCCGCGGTCATGACCCGGATGCGCGTTGCGCATGCCGGAGCGGTGCGTGCCATGCATGATTTCGAAAAGGGTGGATAGGCGAAAATACAGAACGCCACCGAGGAGGATGATCCTGTGACCCGCATGGACAGCGTGCGCGCCGCTACCGGTTCGGCGAAGGAGAGCGTGCAGCACGCCGCGGAAGCGGTGGCACCTTACGCCGGTACGGCCAAGGAACAGGCCGCTCTGGCCAAGGAGCAGGCCGCTGTATACGCCCGCGAGGCACGCGAGAAGCTCGCCCCGACCGTGTCGAAGGCCGCGCAGCAGGCGCGTAAGCAAGCACGTAAGCAGTACGGCGCCCATGTGGCGCCCCGAGTACCCCCGAAGTTCGACGAAGCCGCTCACCGTGGGGTGCACCAGGCCCGCAAGGCCGCCCGTCAGGCGGCCGACTACACGGTGCCCCGGGTCGAGCAGGCGGTGGCCACGGCACAGCCGGTCGCCGAGCAGGCGGCGGCGCGTTCCGCCGCGGCTCTGGCCGCACTGCGCGGACAGGTCACGCCGAAAGAGATCCAGAAGCTGGTGAGGAAGCACGAACGGCGGGCCAGGGCCGGCCGGCTGGCCAAGGGGCTGGCCGTCGTCGGTGTGGTGGCCGGTGGCGCCTTCGCCGCCTGGAAGTGGTGGGACAAGCAGGCCAATCCGGACTGGCTGGTCGAGCCGCCCGCCGCCACCGAGGTCGCGGAGCGGGGCTCCCTGACGTCCGTGGACGGCAGCCACGTGGTCCACGCGGCCGATCCGCTCGATCCCGAGGTCGAGGCCAAGCAGGCCGAGGCCGAGGCTTCGGAGCGGGACCGGGACGACCGCGGCTGATCACGGTGGCTGTGGCCGGCGCCCCTGGAGTGAGCGGAGCGGCTGGTACGGAAGTGGCCGGTGTGGCTGGTACGGAAGCGACCGGTGCGGCCGGTACGGAAGTGACCGGAGCGGCTGGTACGGAAGTGACCGGTACGGGAGCGGCCGGTGCACGAGCGGCTGCTGCGGCCGTGGCTGCTGCGGTCGTGGCTGCTGCGGCTGCCGGGTTCGACAGGCGCCGGGAGACCGAGGGTTTCCCGGCGCCTCATGCCGCGACGAGTGCCGCGTCGGCCGCGTAGCTGTTCTCACGTGCCGCGGCGGCGTCGGTCTCGCTCGGCAGAACGGCGGGCAGATGACGGACCGACGGTGAGGAACCGTGTGCCTCGGCGCGGATGCGCTGCTTGATCGTCGGCGGCAGCGACCGGTCACGCGGCAGCGCCCTCGGCACCACCGCCCTTCTGGCCGTACCGGCCTCGGCGTGGTGGCGGGACGCGGCGGCGGGTGCCGGCACGGGCTGGTCGGCCGGCTGGCGCACGGCGGTGCCGGCGGCGGCGGCCGGGGCGGTGAGCCCCAGGGAGGCGAGCATCGCGAAGAAGGCGGTGATGAGGACGGTCCACAGTTTCTTGACCTTGTTGGCGGCCATGATCCCTCGCTTTCGGTTCGGTTCTCGGTCGAGCTGTCGGGTTGCGCGATCTACATACCTTCCTCATGATGTGGACGCACCTCGGGAATCGGGGGAGCGACGCCGCCCGTACCCAGTTCTTCGGATGAACACCACTCGTACGGTCCAACCGGCGCCCCCGCGTTTTCCCCACAGCCCCTTGACCGGCCGACGCCCGCCACCCTGCGGGCCCACCGGAACGGTGTTATGACAAGGTGTCAGCGACCACGGCCGCCGCTTCCGCGATCAGCTTGTTGTCGTACTCGGCGTCCTTCTCGGTCCGGTTCGACAGGATCGCCATCACCAGCGGAGCCCCGTCGGTCGGCCAGACCACGGCGATGTCGTTGCGGGTGCCGTAGGTGCCGCCGGCTCCGGTCTTGTCGCCGACCACCCAGCCCTCGGGCATCCCGGCCCTGATCAGCTCGTCCCCGGTGGTGTTGGTCCGCAGCCACTTCGTCAGCTGCGCGCGCTCCCCCGCGCCGAGCGCGTCCCCGAGTACGAAGGCGCGCAGATCCGCGGCGAGCGCCTTCGGGGTGCTGGTGTCCCGTGTGTCGCCCGGGGTCCAGTCGTTCAGCTCCGGCTCGCGGCGCTCCATCCGGGTGACGTCGTCACCCATCTTCTTGAGCACGGCGTTGAGGCCCTTGGGTCCGCCGATCTGGTCGAACAGCAGGTTGGCAGCCGTGTTGTCGCTGAACCGGACGGCCGCGTCGCAGAGTTCACGCAGGTTCATCCCGGTCGCGACGTGCTTCTCGGTCACGGGAGAGTTCGCGACGAGGTCGCTCTCCGCGTACCTGACGACCTTGTCCAGCTCGCCGGTGCCGTGCTTCCGCAGCACGGCACCCGCTTGGAGCGCCTTGAAAGTGGACGCGTAGGCGAAGCGCTCGCCATCGTTGTAGGCGACCTCCTCACCGGTGGCGGTGTCGATCGCGTACACCCCCAGCCGGGCGTCGAACTTGCTCTCAAGCCCCTTGAAGGCGTCGGCATACGGCTGAGTGGCCGTCTGCGTGGTCGTCGTCCGCGCGGACAGCGGCGCGGACGACACCGCTCCGGACCCGGCCCCGGAGACGGCGGCGGAGCCGGAACCGTCCTGCCCGCAGGCCGCGAGCGGTACGAGGACCAGCGCGCCGAGCGCCCCGAACAGGGCGCGGCGGGCACGCGTGTACTGGACTGGCATAGACATGAATACCTGACCTTCTGGCCGACCCGTCACGCGAAGCGCACGGGAAAGGGAGCGACCGGGCCCAGCCGGACACGGTCGCGGTTGCCACCCCCACCTCACCCTCCGGCGGCCATGCGGTCCAATGCACTTCCGCACTCCTCCATGACGGAAACGCATACAGTGCGGTCATGGATCTGGTGGGAGCGTGCCGGGCGTTCGTCAGCGTGAGCGAGCGCGGCAGTTTCACCGTCGGGGCCGCCGCCGCGCGGATGTCCCAGCCGGTGGCGAGCCGGCGCGTCGCCGCACTGGAGGAACACCTCGGGGAGCAACTCTTCGAGCGCACCTCCCGCCGGGCGACCCTCACGCCGTTCGGCCGGGACATGCTGTCGGCGGCGCGAGCGCTCGTACGGGCGGCCGAGGTGCTCCAGCACGAGGCGGAAGCCGCCCGGCGCAAGCCCTGGCGGCTCGCGGTGCCCGGCACCTGCTCGACGGCCGGCCTCGCCCGCCTCGTCGCCGACGGGCGCGAGCGCGGCGTCATGCTGGAGCTGCGCGTCGCGGCGCCGGCGGAGCGGGCCGAGCTGCTCCACTCCCAGCAGGTGCGTGCCGCGCTGCTCGCCGTACCGCCCGGCGACGCCGCCTGGTCGCTCCCGCTCGGGCTGGCCGGCGCGGACGACCCCGGCGTGAACCGCTTCTACGTCGAGACGCTGCGCCTGGGGCGCGCCGCCACCGGCCCGGCCCGCCGCGTCTGGATCCAGCCGGAGGACGACGTACCGCACATCCGTGACCCGCTGACCCGGCTGCGCGACGCGGTGGGGCTACGGCCCGCCCAGCTCACCGTCGCCCCCGACCTGACGACCGCCGCGGCGGAGGTGCTCTGCTCGCACGACGTGCTGCTGTGCTCACCGGCCCAGGCCGCGGAGCTCGACCTGCACTGGCGGCCCCTGGGCGAGACCTCCCTCAGCCGGGGGTTCGCCCTCGCGGCGGCCGCCACCGGCGACCCGGAGCGCGTCCGGGCGCGGCTGGGCGACGCGATCGCCCGCTGCCTGGGAACGGACGTGGCGTCCCCGACGTATATCCGCAGAAGCAGCGACGGAAGCAGCGGCAGAAGCAGAGACACCGAGCACGAGGCGAAGGCATGAGTACCGGGGTGAGGGCATGAGTACCGGGGCGACGGCATGAGTACCGAGGCGATGCTGCGCACCCTGCGCCGGGAACTGCTCGACGGCGGTCTGTACGGCTGCCTCCTCGTCCGGGATCTGCGCACCGGCCAGGAGCTGGGCATCGAGCCGGACACCCAGCTCCCCACCGCTTCCCTGGTCAAGATCCCTCTCGCCCTGGCGACGCTGGAACGCATCAGGCGCGGCGAACTGGACGGGGCGACCGCGCTCGACGTACGGCCCGGCCGGGTCACCACGCCGGGGCCGACCGGCCTGAGCCGGTTCCGCCACCCCGCCCGGATCGCGATCGACGACCTGCTCTATCTGAGCACCTGCGTGAGCGACGGGACGGCCGCCGACGCGTTGTTCGAACTCACCCCGCCCGCCGAAGTCGCGCGCCTCCTGGACCAGTTCGGCCTGCACGGCATCTCCGTACGGCACAACACGCGGGAACTGAGCGACACCCCGGCGGAACGCTTCGACACCGCCCAGGCGCATCTCGCCCACGCGCTCGCCATAGACGCCGGCACCCAGGGCCACGGCCACCGCCTGCCGCAGCTCGACGTGGCCCGCGCCAACTCCGGCAGCGCCCGCGCCTACGTCGACCTGCTCCAGGCCCTGTGGACACCGACCACCATCCATCCCGACGTGGCCGACCGGGTGCGCGGCCTCATGTCGCACAACGTGCTGCGCCACCGGCTCGCCCCCGACTTCAGCTCCGACGCCACCACGTGGTCGTCCAAGACCGGCACGCTCCTCAACCTCCGCCACGAGATCGGCGTGGTCGAGCACGCCGACGGCAGCGCCTTCGCCATCGCCGTCCTCACCGAATCCCTGGTGCCCGCGACCGCCCAGCCGGGCGCCGACGCGCTCATGGCACAGGCCGCCCGGACGCTGCGCGACCACCTGCGCCAGCTGTAGCGCCCGGGCGTGGCACCGGTATCCGCGACACCACCCCTGCCCCCGCCCCCGCCGTAACGCTCCTCGGGCTCCTCGGGCTCCTCGGGCTCAACTCACCAGAATCGGCCCGGCCGTCGCGGTGCACTTGGTCTGGTCGGCGGCCACGGTCGCGCAGCCGCTGCCCGGGGTGGCCGTGTACCCGGCGGGGGTGAAGATGATGACGTTGCTGTTCAGCCCCCACGCGCCCGGCGGCACATTGACCCTGCCGACCGTCTCGGCGATCGTGCCGGTGATGTCGTACGTGCTGCCCGGGTAGTAGGCGAGGTCGCTGCCCCACACATACGAGGCGCTGACCCCGTACATGCGCACGACGACGCCGCATACGACGACCGAGCGCCAGGAGAGCTGGTGGGGCTGGGTGGGAGGGTGTCCGAGGCCGTTGGGGGACGTGACCTCGCAGGTGTACACCCCGCCGTCGACGTTGTTGGTGAAGGTGACGATCGCGTTGCCGTTGTCCGCCGCCTCGGAGGAGACGCGCGTGACCGGCCCGGCCGCCCGGGCCGAGCCCGAACCGATGGCGAGCGAGGACGCGGCGACACCGAGCGCCATGACGGCGGTGCTGATTTTCCGGAGGAGCGTGTGGGGGAACACGGACGTACCGACCCTTCGCGTGGGGCACGAAATCAAGCGGATGGAATTCCGGTGGATCGACCACTCGTGCCGGTGGCCTGGAAAGCGTGGCTTCCCGGCCGAAGGTTCGTCAATGCTTTGAACGTTCCAATTTTAACGCTCCAAATGTCCCTGATCGAGGGATGCATGACGCATCGTCGGGGCTACCCGGCTGCCTCGAACCTCGTCGCGGAAAGCCCTCCGGCGGGTGCGGTCTCCCGAGCACCACCGACCGACACTCGCCCCTCGACGGGGCCCGCCGGGCGCGATGGCGCGTTTCAGACCTAGGCCGCCGCGCAACACAACCGTAATCTGGGAGCGCTCCCATACCGGATCCCCACACAACCGGAAGAAGGAGATCCCCCATGAATCCGTCCCTCGCGTCCCGGAACGCCCGTGCGCACCACGGACCCCCCTCGCGCATTCTGTGGGCCTTCGGCCTGCTCTCCGCCGTACTGCTCTGTCTGATCCCCTCGGTCGGCACCGCCTCCGCCCACGGCTCAGTCGTCGACCCCGCGTCCCGCAACTACGGCTGCTGGCTGCGCTGGGGCAGCGACTTCCAGAACCCCGCCATGGCGCAGGAGGACCCCATGTGCTGGCAGGCGTGGCAGGACAACCCCAACGCCATGTGGAACTGGAACGGCCTCTACCGCGACGGCTCGGCGGGCAACTTCCAGGCCGTCATCCCGAACGGGCAGCTGTGCAGCGGCGGCCGGACCGAGAGCGGTCGCTACAACTCGCTGGACACGCCCGGCGCGTGGAAGACCACGAACGTCGCCAACAACTTCACGGTCAAGCTGTACGACCAGGCCAGCCACGGCGCCGACTACTTCCTCGTCTACGTCACCCGGCAGGGCTTCGACCCCACCAAGCAGGCGCCGAGCTGGAGCGATCTGCAACTGGTCAAGCAGACCGGCCGGTACGCGCCGAGCCAGAACTACGAGATCCCCGTCACCACCAGCGGCTACACCGGCCGGCACATGGTCTACACGATCTGGCAGGCGTCGCACATGGACCAGACGTACTTCCTGTGCAGTGACGTGAACTTCGCCTGATCCGGAGGCGGTTCGGGCCACCGCGCCCGGACCGCCCTCCCGGACCGCCCTCCCGCACCGCCGTCCGGCCGCATCGGACCACGACGGGCCGCGGGCGCCGACGCGTCCGCGGCCCGTCGTGGTGTCGCGGTGCGGGGCCGTACCGCCGGTCCCCCCCCGTTATGTTTTTCGCGGTCCTGCAATGGGGCCGCTGGCCTCCGGGCCCGGCATGACTGTGTCCCCCTGTCGAACGGATGACCTGGGGGGTGGTGTCACCGGGTCCGGGAGGTGCCGTCGGAGACGCTGATCAGAGGTCCGGCCGCCACCCGGTCCGGCGCAACGCCGGACAGCTCGCGGATGGCAGGTCTGCATAACGTGGATGCGCGAGTACGACACCGACGCCGAGGCCGGCACCGTCAACACCCCTGGAAGGGCGGCATGTTCGACACCGAAGACGTGGGCGTGTTCCTCGGCCTGGACGTCGGCAAGAGCACCCATCACGGCCACGGGCTCACCCTGGCCGGAAAGAAGGTCTTCGACAAGCAGCTGCCCAACAGCGAGCCGAAGCTGCGGGCCGTGTTCGACAAACTGGCCGCGAAGTTCGGCACCGTCCTGGTGATCGTGGACCAGCCTGCCTCCATCGGCGCCCTGCCCCTGACCGTCGCCCGCGATGCGGGCTGCAAGGTCGCCTACCTGCCCGGACTCGCGATGCGCCGGATCGCCGACCTCTACCCGGGCGAGGCCAAGACCGACGCGAAGGACGCGGCCGTGATCGCGGACGCGGCCCGCACCATGCCGCACACCCTGCGATCCCTGGAACTGACCGACGAGATCACCGCCGAGCTCACCGTGCTCGTCGGCTTCGACCAAGACCTCGCCGCCGAGGCCACCCGCACCAGCAACCGGATACGCGGACTGCTCACCCAGTTCCACCCCAGCCTCGAACGCGTCCTCGGACCGCGCCTGGACCACCAGGCCGTCACCTGGCTCCTGGAACGCCACGGCTCCCCGGCCGCCCTGCGCAAAGCCGGCCGCCGCAGACTCGTCGAACTGATCCGCCCGAAAGCCCCACGCATGGCCACCCGGCTCATCGACGACGTCTTCGACGCACTGGACGAACAGACTGTCGTCGTCCCGGGCACCGGCACCCTCGACATCGTCATCCCTTCTCTGGCCGCCTCCCTGGCTGCCGTCCACACCCAGCGCCGGGCCCTGGAAACCCAGATCAACACCCTGCTGGAGGCCCACCCTCTTTCCCCGGTCCTGACGTCGATGCCCGGCGTCGGCATCAGGACCGCCGCCGTCCTGCTGGTCACCGTCGGCGACGGCACCAGCTTCCCCACCGCCGCCCACCTCGCCTCCTACGCCGGCCTCGCCCCCACCACGAGATCGTCCGGGACCTCGATCCACGGCGAACACGCACCCCGAGGCGGAAACCGGCAGCTCAAACGGGCAATGTTCCTGTCCGCCTTCGCCTGCATGAACGCCGACCCCGCCTCCCGCACCTACTACGACCGCCAGCGAGCCCGCGGCAAGACCCACACCCAAGCCCTCCTCCGCCTCGCCCGCCAACGCATCAGCGTCCTGTTCGCCATGCTCCGCGACGGCACCTTCTACGAACCCCGAACACCGAAGGACGTCGAACTCGCCGCATAACCCCAGCAACCCCGAACCACCCCACACCGAACTCGGGCGCCTTGACGAAAGACATAGAGGCACCCCCCCCTGCGGGCGCGCTGAGCAGCACGCACTCCGCCGACACGCGTCAACTCCTCAGCACTCGGTGGTTCCCTCCCCGGTCAGCGGCCGGACCACCTGTTCCGCCAGGGTCTCCAGGGTCCGCCAGTCCTCCTCGGCGCTCTGCCGCAGCCGCTGGTCACCCGGGTCCGTGTCGAGGATGACGTACTGGGCGCCCAGCTCGACGAGAGCGGCCACATCGGCCCGGATCTGGGCGAGCGAGCCATGCCCGGTGGGCCGCCGGTGCTCGTCCAGGGGGACCGGGCTCACCGCGATCTGGATACGCGGACACAGCGCGGGCAGCGGCCGCTCCTCCTGCTCGGCCAGCGCGCGCAGCGCCGGTACGGCGGACTCCCGCAGCCAGCCGAGCCGGGGCCACAGCGGATGCCAGGCGTCCCCGTACCGTACGGAGCGGCGCAGCGCGGGCAGGCTGTTTCCGCCGATCCAGACGGGCGGGTGGGGATCGCGCCGCGGGCGCGGGGCGGTGTGGATACGGTCGAAGGTGACGGTCTCGCCCGTGAACGAGGCCCGTTCCCGCGTCCACAGTTCCCGTACGGCCGCCAGGTACTCGTCGGTGAGCCGGCCCCGGTCCCCGAACGGCACACCGAGCGCCTGGTAGCCGAGCCGCGCCCAGCCCACCCCGACGCCCAGCACGAACCGGCCGCCGGAGAGCCGGTCCAGGGTGGCCGTCATCCGGGCGAGCTGGACCGGATGACGGTGCGGCATGATGACGACGCCGGTGCCGAGTTCGATCCGCCGGGTCTGTCCGGCGAGCCAGGCCAGCGAGGTGAGCGCCTCGTAGAACGGCTCGGGGGAGCGGGCCGCCGCGTCGGGGGTCAGGGCCAGGTGGTCGGAGACCAGCAGCAGGTCGTAACCGAGGTCTTCCGCCGTACGGGCCCAGCAGAGGAGGGTCCGGGGGTCCATGCCGGGGCCGAAGTTGGGCAGGTTGACGCCGAACTTCACGCGCTTCGTCTCGGTCACGGGATCAGGAGCACCTTGCCTCGCACCCCGCCGGCCTCGAAGAGTGCGACCGCCTCGGCTGCGGCGTCGAAGGGGAAGGCGTGTGCGATCCGGACCGTCAGCGTCCTGCCGTCCACCAGTGCCACGAGCCGCTCCAGCAGCGCCCCGTCCTGGTCGACGAAGGAGACCACCGGGTGGATACCGCGCTCCGCGGCGGGGACCGCGGTCGGCACGACCGTGACGGCCTGGCCACCGTCCCGTACCGCCCCGATCGCCGACGCGATGCCCGCGGTCTCGAACAGGGCGTCGTAGCGGGGTGCGTCGGGCAGCTCGGTCAGAACCTCGCCGGCGCCCAGCTCCCGGGCGAGGTCCCGGTCGGACGGCCGTACCAGCGCGGCGGTGTACCAGCCGCGCTCCCGGGCGAGCTGGAGCGCGAAGCCGCCCAGCGCGCCGGCCCCGCCCGTGACCAGCAGACTTCCGCCGGCCGGCAGGTTCAGCCGGTCCAGGGCCTGGTACGTGCTGAGCGCGCCGAGCGGCAGTGCGGCGGCGTCCGCGAGCGGCACGCTCTCCGGCGCCGGCGCCAGCAGGTCCTGCCCGAGCGTCACCCGCTGGGCCCAGGTGCCGAGCCCGGTGGCGGCCTGCGCCGACATGCCGACGACCGGATTGCCGGCCCGGAACCGGGTGACGTCCGGACCGACCGCGTCCACTGTCCCGGACAGGTCCCAGCCCAGCGTCATGGGCAGCGGGACGGTCGGCTCGCCGCCCTTCGACCCGGAACGCACCTGACAGTCCACCGGGTTGATCGCGGCGGCCCGTACGCTCACCCGGACCTGTCCGGGTCCCGGCTCCGGCGCGTCCGGGACATCGGTCACGTGCAGGACGTCCGGCGCACCGAACGCGTTCATCACCACTGCGCGCATATGTCGTCTCCTCATGGGTTGTCGTGCGGGAGGGGGCGGGACGGACGGCGGTTCAGGGGCCCACGGCGGCCGGGCCGGTGGCCGCGACGCCCTTACCGAGCGCGTCAGGGCAGGTGGTTTCCCCGGAGAGATCCGCCATTTCCTTTGGCAGACATTATTTGCACAGACATATGTTTTGTGTCAACGATGAACAACACAACGTAGCCATGGCCGGATTCAGGCGCCCCGAAGCAGGCGCGGCGGCGGCCCGTCGACGGACGAACAGGCCCCGCGCAGCCCCGCGCCCACGCTCCGAATCCAGTTTCATGCACATGCATTCATAGGGAATGGGCCATGTGGGACCATGCCGTATGGCCAAGGCAGCAGAACGCGCGATGCAGCAGGACAAGACCTGGCGGCAGATCAGTCAGGCGTACACGCTCGTCACCGCCGACCTGGAGCGGGAGTTGTTCCGGCGGCATCAGCTGCGCCTGTCGGAGTTCCACGCGCTCAGCAGCCTGGCCGAGGCGGTGGAGGGCAGCCTGCGCATGCAGGACCTGGCCGACGCGGTGGCCCTCAACCAGAGTTCGGTGACCAGGATCGTGGCCCGGCTGGAGACACAGGGCCTGTGCGAACGCTGCCTGTGCCCCGAGGACCGTCGCGGCATCTTCACCCGTATCCACGAGGCGGGCCGCCGCAAGGTGGCGGAGGCGGCAGCCACCTACCACGAGACGGTGACCGCGGCATGCGCCCGGCGCGGGATCACCATCGACGCCGAGGACGGCGGCTACCGCCTCACCGTCGCCGGCCGGTGAGCCGGCCCGCCCCGTCCGGACACACCCCCGCCCGGACACACCCCCGCCCGGCTGCCGCCGTGCCGGCGCAGCCACATGAAAAACACCTCCTCGAACCGCGTTTCCGCAGGTCGGAGGAGGTGTGTAGGGGTGGAGCCTAGGGGAGTCGAACCCGAAATTGTTACCTCTCCGACCTGCAGAAACGCCGGAGAATCGGACATTCACCCCCGCTTCCATCCCTCTACGCCCTGCTCCATCCGTCTCGATCCGGCTCCCGTGCTGACACGTCAGCACGGGCCCGAAATGCGTTGCTGGAGGAAATTTTTGGACCGATCAAGCCCTTAACCACCTTGCCAGACAAGCGATGCACCCCCAGAACCACACCCCTTGCACCAGCAAAGAACAGACGGTGACCCACATGTGGCGTCGTTGGCGCCAGCACCGGCCCGCGCCCGCCAAGGGCCAGCGTCGGTGGGGACGCCGACGTCCTGCTCGTTGAGGTGGGCGGCCAGACGCACGACGATGCCACGGATAGTGCAGTCGGGCAGAGCCGCGTTCAACGCGGGGTGCGTCGTCGCGGGCGGTAAGGGTGCCGTGCCAGCTTCCGCCTGTTCGTGACTTGTTGTCATGACTTGCAAACGAAAGCCACTTCGACCGCTCATCCGAGGAACATTCAGGGCTGAGTAACACTCAGGGTCTGGATATGCCTATGCCGTGGGGCCGACGCGCGTCACCCTGCGGTCCCGCGATCTACGCGGACTCGCGGCCTAGGCCGGCGTACGCCCGTACCGCTTTCCGTAACGGACAACCGCATATTCGACCACATCCGCGTCGGTACACACCTCCGCCGCCCCTTCGAGCCTGGCCCACCGGCCGCCGTCGACCTGACGCACAGCCACGCGAGCTTCACTTTCCCACGCAAGGACGTTGGACACCTTTACGTTCGATTTGCGGGTGATAACTCGGGCCACTCCAATAGAGGCATCCATGATCACGCGGACCGGTACAACGTGGGGCCGACCATCGGGGCGCAACGTGGTCAAATATGCACAGGTGGTACTCGTTCCAGAACTCCGGGTAGCTATAGGTTGTGCGGATATCGCGTTCGACATGGCTGAAAGCGTAAACGCGACAGTTGCCTGAACTGCCCTAGAGTGACCACCGCCACACTCTCCTCGAACGGTCCCTTTGTCCATTTCGCACATGTTCACGAAAGGGATTCCAACAACAAAAGTCTCGAATTCATAACGGAGTAATCCGAAGCCTCACAGCAATTGATCCGTTCACGTCAAAGATAAACTCGCAGCTCAAAGCCTCGTACAACATTAAACATGGTCGCTTTGGGTAACTTTCGCAGCTCACGGTTACTCACGGTCTGAACGAATCGATCATGATTTTTAGGCCAAGTCCTGCCGGAAGCGTCACGTACTGTCCAAAGTGGTTCCCGGGAACTCCGCGGGGCGGCCCCGCTCAGGGCCTCAGTTTGCTTTCGCGTACGCGACGTGCAGGCAGGTGAGAAGCCCTGGATACCTGGCACCCCGCCCCCTGCAAGGGGGCTAGTGGGGCGCAGACGCAGCCGTCTGCGGTCGTTTCCGGCGCCGGGAACCTGACGATCGACATCTGGGCGAGGTGTCGCCTGGCTCGGGAGAGCCATCACCAGCCGGTTGGAGAGGTTACTCAGTGTGGTCGGATAAGAGTGGTCGAGACGCGGCGAAGTCCACGGTTCCCGCTCAGGACCGAGCCAATCGCCGACGCCTTGGGCGTTGGCGCACAGCCGCGGCCCGGACGGTGGAGAAGGACCTGCACCGCCTGATTCGACGGGAGTTGCAAGACCTCGGGGCAACTCCCCCGCTCGACGTTGACGACCTCTGCCGGGCTCTGAGCCGACGGCGCGGGCGCCCTCTGTACCTGCGCGAAGCTCCGCTGCCCAAGCCCGGCCCTTCGGGTATGTGGATCGAATACGAGGAATGCGACGTGATCCTGTACCAGCAGGAAACGACCCGTCTTCACCAAGATCACATCAAGTTGCACGAGATCGGGCACATCCTCGTAGCCGAGAACGAGGAGGCCGCCAGGGGCTCCTCAAGCGAGACGGAGACGGAGGCGCCGGTTGTCGACCCTGGTGAAGAAGCGGCCGTCGACGTAGAAGGCTGGACCGCCCTGCTGCCGGTCTTCGGCACCGGATCAGTCAAACGGGCCGCCCAGCGCTGCTCGTACGACGACGATCAGGAGTGCTCCGTCGAGCTAATCGCCACGATCATCCTGGAGTGGTCCTCCCTGCTGGCCAGCTCCACCCCTCCGGCTGAGGACCCCGCTCTCCGACGGGTTGAGTCGGCCCTCGGTGACCGCAGAGGATGGCTGTAACCGTGGCACTGCTGCTCCTGCTGCCCGTAAGCGCTCTGGTCTGGAAGCTCTACCAGCTGAAGCGAAATCCGCACGACGCGCCTCTGCGCTCTGTCACCCTCTGTCTGTTCTGTGCCGCGATCTCCAACACCGTGGCCATGCCCGGCGGCGAATCCGGCGTCGACGCGGTCGCCGGCCACGGGGCGGCGAAGCTGGTCCAGAACGTACTGCTGCTCCTCGCGGTGTACTTCCTGATGTGCTTCTACCTCTACTCGGCCGCCGACGAGGACGCGGGCCGACGAAGGGCCCGTAAGGAAGCCGTCGTTGTCGGGATCGTCGCGGTGGCGATCACTGCGGCTGCCGAGTCCGTGCCGCACGAGGTCTTCGCCGGCTCCTTCAGCACGGCCGACATGACGACTCCGCAGATCGCGTTCTTCTACGGCGGAGCCGGCCTCTACCTCATGTACGCGCTCGGCACGGCGTGCCGATGGACTCGCCGTTACGCCCGTATGTCCCGGCGCCCGCATTCCACCGGGCTCTGGATGGCCGCCGTCGGTCTCGGGGCGATGGCGGTGGCCTGCGCGATCCGCGCCGTCTTTGTCGCCGTTCGCGCGGCCGACGTCCAGGTACCTGGACGCCTGATGGCCACTGTCGCTTTCCTCCTGGTGGTGTCCATCCTGCTGTTCGCGGCAGGCATCACGTACTCCGGAGCCCGAGCCCGGATCTCGTCTCTGCGCCTCTGGCTTCGGCATCGGCGCGATCACCGCCGCCTCGCCCCGTTGTGGGAGCTGCTGGCGGAGGCGTACCCGGACAATGTGTTGCGGCCGGCGTCCTCGGCCGCGCTGGACCGGTGGCGGGCTCGCGGCGTGCATCGGCGCTACCACCGGCGCATCGTGGAGTGCCGCGACGGCCTGGTGGACATCAGCCCGTACCTGCTGGACGAAGGTGACGACGGCGCAGTACTCAACATCAACTCCTCGGAGCTTGCCGTCCGGCTTCGCCGGGCCTCGGCCCGGATCGAGAAGGGCGTCCCCGCGCCCCGCCGCGCGTTCCCTCTCGCGATGGCACTCGGCAGTGACCGGGAGTCGGATGTGAAACAACTGATAGCGGTATCCGACGCACTGCGCGCAGCCGCATGACCTAGCAAGATCAAGGAGTCACGATGCTGATTACCGGTGGACGAGTGCTCGTCGACTCGGGGACCTACCTGGAAGACGGCGCCGTTCTCATCGAGGGCGAGTCAATTACTGCCGTCGGGCCGCGCAAGGAGATCGAGGAGCGGGCGGGGGCCGACATGCCACGATGCGAATTCAGCGGCACCGTTCTGCCGGGGCTCATCGACGCTCACGTTCACCTGGCCTTCGACGGCGGGCCTGACCCGGTGTCCACCCTTCAGAGCTCGACGGACGAAGCCCTCTTCGAGGACATGCGGCATCGTGGCGAACAGCTCCTGCGCAGCGGCGTCACCACCGTCCGGGACCTCGGTGACCGGGGCGGACTGGCGCTTCGTCTGGCCGGCGAGATCAACGATCGCCGTACGCCGGGACCGAGGATCGTCTCCGCGGGCACCCCGGCGACCACCGTGGGCGGACACTGCCACTTCCTCGGCGGCGAAGTGTCCGGCGAGACCGAGATCCGAGAGCTCGTACGGCGCAATCTCGCCGCCGGCGCCGGGGTCATCAAGGCGATGGTCACCGGCGGCGGCCTGACGAAGGGCGGTCCCAAGAGCCACCAGTCACAGTTCACGGCGGAGGAACTGGCCGCTCTGGTCGAGGAAGCACACAAGGCTGGCGTTCCCGTCGCGGCCCATGCCCACGGTGCCGACGGCATCGCCACAGCCGTCGAGGCGGGCGTCGACACCATCGAGCACTGCACCTGGATGTCGAGTGACGGCCTGGACTTCCGGCCCGACGTGGTCCAGCAGATCATCGCGAAAGGCATCGCGGTCTGCCCGGCCGTAAGCCCGCACTGGCAGATGATCCCGCGCTTCTTCGGCGAGGAACGCGCCAATGCGATGTTCGATCTGGTGCGGCAGATGGCCGAAGCCGGAGTCCGCTTGATCGCGGGGACGGACGCGGGCGTGCAGCGCGCCGGCTTCGACGGACTCGCCCAGGCCCTGTCGTTCTACTCTCACCTGGGTCTGTCGAACGCTTCGATCATCGACTTGGCCACGTCACAAGCAGCCGCTGCTCTGGGCCTGGGCGACATCACTGGGAAGGTCGCTCCCGGCTACCACGCGGATCTCCTCCTGGTGGACGGTGACCCGCTCGGGGATCTTTCCGCGCTGAGCGGGGTCCAAGCCGTGTTCGTCTCCGGTCTGCGCCACGAGCCGAACGGCACGGAGCAGTAGGAACCCACCTTAGTGCCCTGTTTTCCCGGCCCTCTCCGGTCCGGGAAACAGGGCACGAGTCCACGGACACCGGTAGCCGACCGACCAGTATCAGTGCGTTCGATGACCCACCGGCGACGTCTGACTCGTTCGCTGGACTCGACGCCTTTACGTGCGATGGGGAACGTCGATACGTAAGGGCAGGTGCTGAGACGTGATCGACCCGCAGCTTGTGTGAGGTCGTTGCCCCTCCCGCAACCTGACCGGGCAGGACGCAGTCTCTAACTGCCCTTCTCGCAGGTTCCGTTTTCAGGGACAACGCATACCGATGGACATTTCGGCGCATAATTACCCTACCGAAATTAAACATACTGTGACGAGTATCACATTTAAGGGATGTCGAGTCAATCAAACCCCACAAGGGGGCGATCAGAAGGAGGCGATCTTGGTCAAATTCGTTCTCACTGGCGCCTCTCTGCGCTGCCAGGGGGGTAACTTCAGTCCGCGCATCTGGTTTTCACAATGTTGCAGCGACACGAGTTGCCGCTAGACGGGATAGCTTTCCGGTGTCACCAAGAAAGCGGGAGCCCCGAATTGCCCTCGGGACCCCCGCCTGGTGTGTCCATCCGGAAATCCCTTTGGGAGAACAAGAATGCGACACTTTCTCCGTCGACTGCACAGTGCCGTGCAGCCAACTTCAACCGAGATTACCCTTCCGCCGTTTCTGCTGCCGCAAACCACGCTTCTCAGTACTTTCGCTGTCCGGGTGACGTGGGGCTCGCTGATGATGACCCCGCCGGTCGCGATGGCGTCCATGAGGGGAACTGTTGTTTCGTCGGGGGTCTTGTGGGCGCTGGTGGTGGCATGTGCCGCTGACCAATCCGTGCTGATGTACCAGCGCTACCACCGCCGGTAGGACGCGAGCAGGGGGCCCGGAGCCGGGCCCCCTGCTCTCTCCCTGTCGTGACCAAGGCGCTGCGCGCCTTCTCGTGGCACCCAGACGAAACGGAGAGAAGTGTGGCTCAGCCTGAGTCAGGTTTCCGGGAGTACGAATACATGTACGCCGTGTGCCGCTATGCGCTGTGCCGGCGACGCTTTCGCCGTCGGCGCGGACCCGGCCGTCCCAAAACCTATTGCCGGCCTGCTTGCAGGCGGCTGGCCCAGCGTCTGCGGGACGGTCATGCTGTTCCTTCTGTCGCTCTGCGAAGCAGGGCTGAGCGTGGCAAGTTTGCCGCCCAAGGCCTCCAACTGGTGAGCGCGGAACTGCTTGACATCGAATATCGCACCGCGGGATTAGAGGATCGTGCGAAAGCTGCGATCGCGGTGGCAGGGGGCGTCGAGCGGTACGTCGATGCCTTTGTGCGTGATGCGCGAGAGCAGGACCAGAGTTGGGCTTCGATCGCGCGTGCGCTGCGCATCAGCTCGGAGGTGGCTTGCCGGAAATGGAAGGACACTGCTGGCGCCGACGCGCCGCCGCCCGGACTCGGCAGCGCGGGAGCCGAGAACGAGGGGCGAACCCGCGTGGGGAAAGGCACTGCACCGGCCCACTCCAACAAGCAGCAGCTGGGTTCTGCGCTGGGCTTTCTGCTCCGTGCCAGTGGTCGCACGGTCGGTGCGGCAGCGGAACAGACCGGAGTCCCCGCCGCCTCCATTTCCAGGCTTCTGGCGGGGGAGCGTGTCCCCGAGTGGCCAACGATCTTCACGCTCGTCACCATCCTCGACGGGCGCCCCGATGAGCTACGTCCGTTGTGGGAATGGGCCAAGGGCAGGGCCCCAATCGCCTTCCACGGAGGCGTCACTGCGGTATCGCGGTTTCAGAGCGCACTACGAGGTCTGCACCTCGCCGCAGGACGTCCAGCCCTGGACGAAGTCAGTCTGTCCGGCAGCCTCGGTACTGACAAGATTCGGATCCTGGAGTCTGCTCTCGCTGGTGACTCGCTGGCTGGTTGGGAGGACATCTCACTGCTCGTCCGTCACCTCGGCGGTCGTCCAGAGCAGTTCCGTCCTCTGTGGGAAGACGTTCAGTACAGCATCTTCACTCTATCGGTGAAGGGCGGACCTCATGGACAGGAATGAGCCGCACTTCGTTCAGCCGAGGGCTCCCTCCCCCGCTCAGATATCTCCCTACCTCCCACTCGTACCAACAAAGCTGGCTGCTGACGCCGGGGCCTCGGGAGATGGAGCGGCATCGGTGATCCAGCTCCCGGCGGACTTCGCCGCCTTCTGCACCCGCCGTTGTCCTCTCTACACGCGCTACTGCGCGCTGCGTACTAGCAGTTGCTCGGCGGGGAGAGAAATTGCGATGGCCGCGCTCGGCGACCTGGCTCTCCTCTGGCTGGAGGCCCTGGCGAGTCCTTCACCCGCCGCACTGTCCTGGCAGCTGCTGAACCAGCGGATCGTACGCTCCGTCCGAGGCCAGAGCGCAGACTGGCTTCATCGGGCCTTGTCCGCCCGACAGGCCGACGTGGTGCTGCTTCGCTACCGTATCGGCCTGACCGTCCGGGATGCCGCAGACATCATGGGTGTCGCGACCGCCGATGTCCTAGTAGCTTCCCAAGCGGCACTCAGGTCCCTCCCTCAGCGCTCCGAGCCTTGAGTGCGACGCGTGATGATTCTCCTGGTACGGCACACCGTTGTGAGACAGGCAAGCCCGCACCACTGACGGCTGCAGCCGAGTTCCTCGGGCTGGCCAAATACGCTCCACCTTTCGGGGCCCAAAACGGTGTTGAGGTGGTCTGCGTGGGCTATTACTCCTAGCATGGGGCGCCTGCCAGGGCTGCGGACGCCGTACAACGCTGCTTGCCCGTGGTGATATTGCGCGGGCATATGACAGCGGGGGTCTCGCCATGGACGTCAGTAAGGCAAGCGTCGCGCGGATGTACGACTACCTGTTAGGTGGTACCGACAACTACGAATCCGACTGGGCGGCGTGCGAAGAGCTTCTGCGTATCGCCCCCAGTACGCAACAGATCGCATTAATCAACCGCCATTTCCTCGTGCGGGCGGTAAAATATATTGCAGGGACCGGTGATGTCGACCAATACATCGACCACGGATCAGGTCTACCCACTCAGAACAACGTCCATCAAGTAGCCCAGCGCGCCAATCGAAATGCACGCGTCGTATATGTCGACAACGATCCCATAGTCTTGGCACACGGGCGTATGATGCTGGAAGAAAACCAGAACACCACGGTAATTGAATCCGATATGTTGAAGACGAGTGAAATCTTCGAGCAAGCGAAAAGGCTGAAGTTTTACGAACCAGGCCAACCTGTAGCGGCCCTGTTCGTCTCTGTCCTTCACTGTATTAGCGACAAGGATGAACCTTGGAAACTAATCAGAAACGTGATCAGAGAACTGCCGTCCGGCAGTTACCTAGTTCTCTGCCACCTGGCAAGCAATGATGCCGATCTGCGCGATGAAGTGACAAAATTAATGCACCGAGTCACCGGAGGAAAATGGGGAAAAGTCAGATCGTTCGCCGAGGTGGACCGTTTTTTCGAGGGACTGGAAATCGTCGGGGAACTGTGTGACGTGTCCCGGTGGCGGCCAGACACCGAAGTGGGACCTCGGCAGGAGCAAACCGAGTGGATTGAGTACGGAGGTGTAGCACGGGTCCCGTAAAGTTCAGCCCTTGAGCCTTTTGATGTGACTGTCCATAATTTCCATGGATTCTGTGCGATCCGCTGCCAACTCCCACAGGGACGACAGGGCGAGTTTGTAACGGAGCAGTTCACTTGGGTTCGTCACATAGGTTCCCCCATCGGGAACTTCCAGATACAGCATGTCCATCTCGCGTCCTGACGCAAAAGAAAGATGGCTAATGGAGGCAGCGGGAGCAAGCGCCTCGGCACCCCGACCAAAGGGGATAATGCGCAGGTGCACATGCTCCCTGTTTTCCTCCCAGCTGTACAACTGGCGAAGCTGTTCACGCATGACGGCAGTGCCGCCCACGTTTCTGACCAACACGTTCTCATCCATCACCGCGTAATACTGCGGCGGCGAGGGGCGTTGGAGGAGATGTTGTCGGATACGGCGGACCTCGACCCGTCGCTCGATGTTGCGCTCAATCTGGGCCTTATCTATTCCGGGTTCGCGGTGAGCCTGCATCAAAGCCCTCGCGTACGAGCCCGTTTGCAGGAGTCCAGGTATGTACTGCAATTGGTACGTGCGAATAGACTTGGCTGACGCCTCGACGCTGATCAGTCGTTCCATCCAGCCGGGTACCACATCGTGGAATGCGCTCCACCACTCTCCGGTGCGCGACTTTCTGACCAGTTCACACATGATCTCAAGGGCCTCGGTGTCATTTACCCCGTAGTACCGTGCCAGGGCGAGTACCGTCTCCTCCCTCAGAGGAGTTGCGGCATTCTCGATGCGGCTCAGCGTCGCGACAGAGCCGATTACGCCGGCCTTGGCTACGTCTGAGAGCCGGAGACCGTTCCCCTCGCGAAGCTGGCGCAGGCGAGCGCCGAGCACTCGCCCTGCGCCAGCTGGAGAGTCGGACGGCTTGCCATCGTCCGGCACTGCAAAGAGAGGTTGACTGCTCAACATCCCGCCCCTTGTTCGCTGACCTGCTCACTAGCTTCTCAGGGTGAGGATGTCACAGGAGCGGCTGCAACCTTCAGTCTTCTGCGATGTCAGCCAGCCATGCCGTCGAATTCTCCCTGGCGAACACCGATCAGAAGGGCCGTGATCTCCGAACGAGTGAACACCAACGCGGGCCCATCAGGGAAGCGCGAGTTACTCAACGCTACGTCCCCGTTCGGAAGCTCTGCAAACCGCACACAGTCCCCTCCGGCCGGGTTGCTGGCGGAACTCTTCACCCACCGTACGCTGCTGATTGATGACGCTGCCACGCCATTCTGAAAACTGATCATCTTAACCCTTTCGTTGCCGTTGACCTGCACATACAAGGACGCCGCCTCTTGCGTTCGACCGAATTTCCTCGACCCCGCGATAGAAATATCAGGACCGATGAAATTTCACGGACCGGTGGAACGCTGATCATCCTAGGCCGACGCGGCGAGATGCCGCTGTCCCCCGAAAGGGCTCTCTTTCGGTGTGCTGATATGAGAAAGAAATCGAATTAACGTGCAAGTGGAATTTTTGATTCCGCATCGAAGAACGGCTTGAACGCCGTCGATGGCGAAGGGGTGGCTCTACATGGCGAGAGGGTGGCTCCGAACGCCGGGGGCACTGCGGAGAACAGTGGTGCCATCCGGATCCGACCGCCTGGGCTGAGAGTCAGCAGGCCCTCCTGATTAGCCAGCGTCTCTTCCGCAGACGGCACGGACCACGCCGATCACAAGGAGCAGGGCAGCATGATCCGCCGCTACATCATCTGGCGAAACCGCCACGCCGACGACCAGCGCCTACGCACCGTCGGCGATAGGGCGAACGTTGCTTGATCCGGCCCTAGTAGTGCTTGGTCATGTTGGTGCGGGATCTGGCATGTCGCGGTGACAGGTGGGGCAGGCGCCGGTCCAGATCACGAGGAGTATCTGCAGCTCGCGAACGACCCGATAGAGGCTCAGGCCGACGCCGTCTCTTTTGGGGATCGGCTCAGTCGCTGCAGGGTGCAGAAGGCGTGGGCGACCGAGACGAGGGTGACGTGGTGGTGCCAGCCCGGCCAGGTCCGGCCTTCGAAGTGGGCCAGGCCCAGGGCCTGTTTCATCTCGCGGTAGTCGTTCTCGATGCGCCAGCGGAGCTTCGCGGTGCGCACGAGTTCGGGCAGCGGGGTGGTCTTGGGCAGGTTGGAGAGCCAGAACTGCACGGGCTCGGCCTGGTCTGCAGGCCATTCGGCCAGCAGCCAGCGGACCGGAAGCCCGGTAGCGTCCGTGGCCCTGCGGATCTCACGTCCGGCGGGCCGGATCCGCAGAGCCACGAAGCGCGAATACATGCGCTTGTGCCCGCTGCGGCCGCTGCCCGGCCGTGATCCCTGCCGCCACTGCACCGGCCGGGCGGAAGATTTACCGGCCGCGATGACCAGGCTCTTCACCCGTTGTGCCGGCTCGGGATAGGCGGGATCCGGCCGTCGGCCCCTGCCGGGGTAGGCCGGGGTGCATGGCTGTGCGTCCTCGGGTTGCGCGGTGGTCGTGGTCGAGATGCCCACCACGTAGTCGAGACCGCGTTCCTCCAGGCCGAGCCGGAAGGCGGCGGTGTCCCCGTAGCCGCCGTCGGCGATGACCTGGGGCACTTCGATGCCCCAGGACCGCGTCTCGTCGATCATGTCGAGGGCCAGCTGCCACTTCTCGACATGGCCGATCCCGGCGGGGATGGCGCACTTGTCACGGCGGGCGACCCTGGCCGGATCGGCCTTCGGCGAGGCAGGGTCCCAGCTCCCGGGCAGGAACAGACGCCAGTTCACCGCCGTCGAGGCGCCGTTGGAAGCCAGGTGCAGCGAAACCCCGGCCTGGCAGTTGGTGACCTTGCCCGCAGTGCCGGTGTACTGCCGGGTCACGCACGCGGAGGCGTCCCCGTCCTTGAGGAATCCGGTGTCATCGATGACCAGCGCGGTGGGCTTGATGACCGGCTGCATGCGCCAGGCCAACCGGGCCCGCACATGCGCCGCGTCCCACGGGCTGGAGGTCACAAAGTGGGCCAGGGCCTGCCGGTTCCCGTCCTCGCCCAGGCGGGCCGCCATCGGCTCCACCGACTTGCGCCCGCCGTCCAGCAGCAGGCCCCGCAGATAGACCCCGCCCCACCGCCGCTGATCCGCCCGCGCGAACGGCTCGAACATCTCCGCCGCGAAGTCCTCCAGATCACACCGGACCGCAGCCAACTCCTCACTCAGCACACTCGATCAACGACACGACCGATCAGGAGGACACGCCGTCACGGACCGCACATGACCAAGCCCTACTAGCTGTTGGTACCTGGATTGGCCTTCTTGTCCAGCTCGCCAGCAAGGTCGTTCAGGATGGAGAGGACATCGGCCGGCAGGCCCTCGGCACTCATCCCGCGGGCGCGGACTCGGCCCACTTTGCCCTGCTTGGCCGCCTGCATGAGGCGGAGCCCCTCGTAGACCTGCCGGGCGACGGCGTCGTTCGGCTCGAAGTACAGCTTGGACACATCGAAGAACCGGGCAAGACCTTCGAGGACCACGGGCACCGGCGCGTCGTTCTCACCCGTCCGCAGGGCCTCGATGTCCTCGGCTGACGCGACCTGGGAGCCTGCGTAGGCGTTCACCGATTCCGCGATCTCTTGGTCCCCTGGCGCGGTTCGGCCCGGGTAGGAGCGCTCCAGTAGGAGAGTGATCTTCTCAGCCAGTGTCTCCGGCACCTTCTCGGCCTCGGCGGCGCCCTCGTCGGCCTCTCCGAAAGACCGGTCCTGGGCACGTTTCAGCTCTTCCTCGGGCACCCCGTAGGCAGCCGCCAGGAGAGGGATGTACCGGTCCTTGAGCCGTCGGACTCCCTGTTCAGCTCCCGCCACAGGTCCATCGCTCTTGGTCCCGATGATCGCCTTCGTCTCGTACCGGTAGAGGCCGGCGTCGCATCGCAGGTCGGTCAGATCTGGCAAGCCGCCGCGCGGGAAGAGGTCGTCCAGCGGCCGTTTGAGCACTTCCGCGAGGTCAGGCAACTTCTCTTGATCGGGTGCCGTCGCTCCCGACTCCCACCCCGCCACGGTCGAGTCCGCAGCACCAAGGGCGGACGCCACGTCGGCCTGCGAGACGTCCGCAGCCCGACGTACCGCGCGCACACGTTCTCTGTCGAAACGGCGAGCTGGCATCGGACCTCGTTTTTAGGATGAACCGAGGAAATCTCGGACTGTTGACTTTTTGGATGAACCAAGATAGCTTCATCTTAGCGAAAAACGAGGGGGTTCGCATCCCTCTCAACCTTCGCCCATCTGTGGTTCCCATCGTGGACCGGTCCGGTGGAGAGGGGAAGCCACGCATCAATCAGGCGCGACCCTCCCCCTCAAAACGCCATCGGCGTCCGAGAGTTCGCACCTCTCGGACGCCAGACAGCTCGTGATCCGCAGCTCCCGAGAGGGGCGCCGGTCACTCGCATGGCCACTCCGTGTCCTTTCGCACGGCACGACGGAGTGGCGTACCACGTGAAGGAGTTTCGCATGTCCCCTACTGCGGACTGCAACCCGAAGCCGGAGATCGCTTCGGGCCCGGCCGAGCGGCTGGCCGCGCAACTGGCATCCATGCTGCCCGAGGCTGCTGTCGTACAGGTGCGCCTCCATGGGCCTCGGACCCTGTGGCCCCATCTCGGGATCACCGTCTTGGCCGCCGGAGGACGCACAGTTCGTGTGCCTCGGGCGCAGGCGCTCGCCATCGCCCGGTGGATCATCCGCTCGTTCCCACAGGCCGGATGGGCGGCCTCCGGCGGGCACGCCTTCGACTTGCGGACCGCTGAACTGTGCGGATTGGAAGCGTGATGGCGGCCGTGGCACCGGTGAACGCGGGCCCGGCCGTGGACTTGCAGGGACTCGCGGCCATGGTCGGCCTCTTGGCTCAGGCCGGCGGTCTGGATGCCCTGTTGGGCAGTCAGGCTACGGACTCCCGCGACAAGCGACTGCACATCGGGTACAGCGAAGCCGCTGAACGGCTGAACATTCCGGAAAAGTGGCTCCGTGAGCGCATATCGACGATCCCACACCGGAAGTTCGGGAAATTCGTTCAGTTCACGGAGGACGACCTCCACGCGATTTCCGATATGCATTTCGTCAACCCTGGCGCAGAGAACCAGAGGGATGACGAGTCGGCGCTAATGGCGCTTCAGCCTTCCAAGCGCTCTCGTAAGCGTTCCTGATCTCCTCTCGCGCCCGGTTGCAAATTCGCGGCGCTGCAAACATCGCGAGATACATATGAGCACTGACATATCCAGCCTCATTGAGGCTGCGCAACACGGAAACTGGCTGCCCCTCATAGAAGAGTCGAAGAAGGCTCCGGGTAAGCACTGGGCCGAATCTGCACGATGCACGAACCAGGACATCAGCATTTTCGTCCCACTCGCTGACGGCCCACGGGAAGACCCCGATTCGGTGAAAGCCAAATTGGGAATCTCCCTCAACCGTCCGCGCAATCTCTGCGCGTCATGCCCGTTGGCCGTCGCTGCCCGGTGCCTGGTGGAATCCTTCAAGAATGACGACGAATACGGAATCCGGGGCGGTATTCTGGCTTCGGAGCGTTCAGAGCTGCGGCGTGCATGGCAGGAACGGGACAGCGAGAAAGCCGTAGAAGGCGCGCTTCGGGGATGCACTGCGGCCTTGACAAAGCCCGCCCGGGACGCCGTGATTGCGCGCTTCGCCACTGATCCCTCACTGGACGCCGCCGCCGTCGCTCGCGGCCTTGGCGTAACGCATGAGTACCTGCTGAAGCTCGCCCGTCGCTACCGAAAGTCGCAGACCGGGCGGAGCACGCCCTCGGTCCGCGTCGCCTCAGACGCGGCCTGACGCGCCCGAGGAAACGACTCTTCCAGGTAGCGGACCCTGCGTTCACGGGAGTTCTCCCCATGCTTCAGAACAGCCCTTCCGGATTTCGGCGCGCAAATATCGGTGACGCGATCCGTGAGATTGCACCTACAGCCACACTCGTGCGGGTTTATCCCGAGCGCCGGTCTGTTACCTACCTCTTCGAATCGGACTTCTACCGCATGCTTATCGACCGCAGGACCGAAGAAGAAGTGGCGCGCATAGTCAGGCGCGGATTCGGCAAGGTCGCAGACTGGCGTCTTGCCCACGATTTCTACCTTCCCACCGAAACGCTGTACCTCACCCCGGAGCCGTACCAGAACGGCTACATCCCGGAGGATGACCACTCTTTCGGCCTTTCCCTCCGCCGCCGCATAGCAATAGTTGGCGGTGAGCGCTGATGAGCGGCATAGCAACCGAACTGATCTGGTCACAATCAAAGTCGTGCAGGGGCTCGCGCCTCGTCATGCTGGCGCTGGCCCGCGAGGCGGACGACGACGGCAAAGCCACGCTGACCTTGGACGAAATATCCACGCTCACCCGTCTTACGCCTCGCTCGATAACAAAATGCCTCGGTGAGCTGGAGCAGCTCGGAGAACTCAGCCACGAGCGGGGAGGGGGAGCCTCCAACCCGAACGCCTACTCGATACTGCTGTGCACGGTTGGGGCTGGCCGTTTCGGTTCAGAGAAAGAACTTCCACCTCCCAACCCTGAAGATCCGGAAGAGGGAACTAGGTTCCAGGAAGTTCCTTCCCAGAACTCCGCCCCGGATTCCGGAAGTGGGAATTTTCAGCACGCAGATTCGGAAGTTTCTTCCTCGCACGTACGTGGTGGTAATACTCCCTACGGGAGTATTACCACCACCAAAGAGCAAGCTAGCTTGCTGGGTTCCCGTCGAGAGAACCAATCCGTCACGCAGGACTCGGTGACGGTTCCGGACGGCGCCAAGGACCTGGTAACAGCCGTGACAAGCGCTGGAATGCTCGTCGGCTGGAGACTGACTGAATCCGAATGGGATCGGGTAACAGCTCTCGCGGCGCGATGGGGGAATGAACGGCTGGTCGAGATGGTCTCGCGGCGATGGAACGCCGATCGCCCACCACAGTCAGCGCGCTATCTACTCCGCATCTGGGCGGACCTCCCCTCGCACGCTTCCACAGCAGTTACCCAAGGGAATGTCGTGCCGCTGCATCGGCAGTCCGGAAGTTGGGTTCCTTTCCAAAACACTGCTGCCCCCAGCGCTTACCAGAACGGATTTTGATCATGGCAGAGCCGGAACGTGCGGGCAGCGCCAGGTCGATGCGCGCCATGGAACGGATTCTCGCTGCGAAAGGACTTCAGGTCGTGCAGGATGCCGCCGACGAAGTGCCGGAAGAGAGCCCCGGAGACCGCGAGTGGCACTGCCGGGCTCGGGCCGATTACGCCCTGAGCCGCTGGCGGAGGGCGACGCCTCCTCGGTTCCGCGACGCCGAGGCAACGATGCCGGAGGTCATCGACTGGGCCGATCGCGCACTCGCGGACAACGCCGCCGCTGGTGCGCTGCTCCTCAGCGGCCTCACGGGGACGGGCAAGACCCACCAGGCATACGGGGCCTTGCGGAGGATCGCGGCCGGCGGACCGAACCGATTCGAGCTGATCACCGTGAACTCGGCAGACATGTACGGCAACCTGCGCCCTTCACAGGTCCTGGGCGCGGCTGAACGCGAGCTCCGTCGACTCAGCGAAGTGCAGTACCTGTTCCTCGATGACCTCGGTACGGCGAAAACCTCGGAGTGGACCGAAGAGGTGACGTACCGGCTGATCAATTCCCGGTACAACCACTGCTTGCCGACGATCATCACGTCCAACCTTCCCGCCCGCGATGAGAACGGGCCGGACCTGACCGACTTCGTCGGGGCCCGGGTGGCGAGTCGCCTGGCAGAGATGGTGACGACCCTCGTCCCGATGATCGGTGCCGACCGGCGCCGCGGTGGGAGGGCCGCGTGATGCCCGTCCGCCTCCGTGGCGCGTCCCGCGACGCCGCATCACTGTCCACAGCCTGTGCATACGTCGGCCCTCGCAGCCGGTACGCGAACCCGTTCACGGCCGGGGTTCCCTCCCCGCTCGGTCCCCCGATGGACGCTGCGGAGTCGGTGGACCTCTTCGCGGCCACCCTCCGAGGCCCGGTAGGCCGCTACTACGCCGCTCGCTTCGCCCGAGCGCTGCGGGGACTCGACCTGATGTGCACCTGCCTCCTTGACGCCCCGTGCCACGCGGACGTGCTTCTCCGTCTAGCCAACGAACCCGGGACCGACGGCGCAACCCGAACCAACCATCTTCTGGAAGGCCCCCGATGAGTCACCCGATCATGTTCGCTGCGGCCAAGCACCTCACAACCGCTGAGGAGCGGCGGAAGACCGCTCGGGAGAACGCATTCCGCACCTGGGGACCGAGGTCCATCACCGCAGCCTCGAAGTACGCGCGCACCCTTCTGGGCGACGCCGCAGTCACGCTCGACTGGGAGGTTCTGGGCCTGCTCAGCTTCGAAGAACACCTGCAAGCCTTCGCGTCCCTCGACACGACCGGGGGCCAGCACCTGGAGCTGTACTACACCGACCAGGGCGGCACGGAACGTATCTTGCTGCGGGTGTCGTGTGTGAGCTGCCCGAGTCAGCATGTGCACGACGTGACGTCCTTGGAGCAGCTCGGGCAACTGCTCTCGCAGACCC
Source organism: Streptomyces sp. NPDC012835 (assembly GCF_042900885.1). Lineage (NCBI taxonomy): Bacteria > Bacillati > Actinomycetota > Actinomycetes > Kitasatosporales > Streptomycetaceae > Streptomyces > Streptomyces sp. NPDC012835. The sequence goes on along the minus strand of NZ_JBIBBW010000005.1, from coordinate 302,709 downwards.
CGGCTTGGCAGGACATCGACCCGCGCGACGGGCGCAACCTCTGATGTCACGCACTCACATAGACACGGCGCCGGCCGAACGTCCGGGGGGCTACAGCCTTCGAGGCATGACGGCCTGGGACCGTTCCGCGATCATCCTTCTCGGCGCGGCCGGCTTCGCCTTCTCGTACGACGCGCTGCGGCAGATCGCCATTGCGATCCACGCACGGGAGAGCTTGTCCTACCTGTTTCCGGTTTTCATCGACGGGTTCATTGCGTACGGCGTTCGAGCGATTCTGCTCCTCCGCCACCAGCGCTTCGGTGCTCGGCTGTACGCCTGGTTCCTCTTCCTCGCGGCCACCGGGGCAAGCCTGGGTGCCAACGCTCTGCACGCCGTCACGCTCAACGACGGACCGCAGGCCGGACGGTCCGCTCTGCACCTTGCGGACAGCGTCGTCGGGGTGCTGTCGACGCTCGCGCCGCTGGCCTTGGCGGGCTCCGTGCACCTTTACATTCTGATGGCGCGGACGGCTGAGCTGGCGGTCCCGGACGGTGCGGACGGCGGTCCCGGACCGGTCCGCGACGAGGTCCCGAAGCTTGAAAAGATCGCCGTTCAGCCTGATCCCCGTGCTCTGGTAACGACGCGAACGTCCGGGGCGCGGAGTCTCGCATCCGGTCCGTCCGCGTCAGAGGAATCGCCTTCCATTCCTGTTGATCTGCGGAAACGTGAGGCGGCACGAGACTCCGAGCCACCTCCGAACAGGGCCGATGCCACCTCGTCCGCAGACGCGGACGAGGTGGGTGAAGGCCCGTGCGATACGGACGGACCAGCTCCTGGATCGCCGGGCCACGGTCCGACAGAGGCACCCTCGCCAGCAGACAATCCCTCTGTCCCGGCGGCAGTCCGCGCCCCTGCGGACGGCGAAACGCCGTCCGTCCCGGACGCGGCGGAGTGCCCGCAGGACCGGGATCCGATGGACGATTGGTTCGCGAAGCTGCTGCCGATTGCGCGGGCCGCTACCGAGCGGGCCGGACGGACCAGTCGTGAGGTGGTGGCGGACGCTGTCCGCAAGCACCAGGCGATCAGCAACGACCGTCTTGGTGTGCTGCTGGCCCGGCTGAAGGAAGAGGACGACGAGACGGCGAGGACACCCGCCGCTGACTCCAGCGCCCTCTGGTGATCTCATCTCATGGCAGGCCCGGGGCCGGCGGCTTGCGCTGTACAGGCCCCGGCCGGTCCGCTTGATCAGGAAGGAACGACGATGTGGTCTCGCCGACGCGGCCGGGCGGCGGACGCCGTCCGAGCCGATGCCGTACAGGCAGCATCCGCGCTCGCGGTTCACCTCCAGGGCGGCGGCGGTCTTCTGCCGGTCCAGGTGGACAGCCTTGCGCTTGCGACCGGTGAGGTCGCCTTCGCGGACGTGGCGTGCTCCGCCGCCCGCTTCTACGGAACAGACGTCGACTACCCGCCCTCGGGCAGTGGGTACTTCGAGGATCACCCGACCTTCGGCCGACGGTGGGTGACCAATAGGCGTCTCGACGCCCGTCGGCGCCAAGAAGCGGAGAACGCCGCCCTACCGCAGTGGCGCGATCACACCATGGCCCGAGTGGTCCTCACCTCGATCGGAGTACGGCTCCTGCCGGTGAGGGTTGGTGACTGGCTGCCGTTCGACCACGCCCTCCTGACCGGAGTCACTGATGAGCAGTCCGCCGTCGTGCTCTCGTACAGCGTGTGCGCGCCCGTGCTCCTCTCTGGGCCGGCTGCGCCGTGGCTCGGCGTGGCGATCGACCACCTGCGCCGCCGCTCCGCATAGGGCTGAAAGCCTCTCCACCCAAAGCCGGAACTTAATTCCTAGAATTAAGTTCCGGCTCTTTTGCTGATTCGAGTTGTCCGCGAACCCCTGTAATGATTCAGGCACGGCCAACGCCAAAAGGCATTCTCCGGTCGTAGGCAGGGGGCTGATGACCTTGATATGAGTGACGCACCCGGCAGCTCAACTGTCTCGCAGATGCGAAACACGATCGAACTCTTCAACAGATGAGACAGGCAGATAGAGCTACACGCTCCGGCCTGCTTTTCAATTTCTCCGGCAATCGCCGGTAAAGCCCGCAGGAGGAATCCCCCTCCTCCTGCGAAGGAGCGGCGCGGCCCCCAGCCCCACAGGGCCGCGCCGCTCGCACTTCCGAATCTCATGCACAAGGTTGTGGTCCTCGCATGCTTCGATACACCTGTTTCATACCTATATCAGCGGCAATAGGAGTGGCTGGCTCCCTGGTCCTCCTGTCGACCGGCTGCTCCAGCTCGACCAGCGGCACGTCCGCAACCTCGACCTCGACCGCGCAGCCACACTCCGCCTCGGCGGGCATCCCCGGCACGGCCCCGCCGAATGCCAAGGCCGCCGCCTCGTCATCGACTACCGCTCTCCCGGCAGACGTTGAGCGGACGGCGCGCGCCTTCACTACGGCCTACGCGGAGCGCGACGCCCGCGACGGAGCCGACAGCTCGTACACGGACGCCGGCGCTCGGGCCGCCCGGTTCGCATCGGGGGAACTCGCGGGCGTACTTGCCCAGAAGCGGCCGAGCCAGGACACCGCCTGGGCCGCCTTGCGGGCTGAGGAGGCATACCAGACGGCCAAGATCACGTCAGCCGTCGTCCCCGACGGTGCACCTGCGGTAACAGCCTCCTCCGCTCTCGTCCGCGTGAGCTACACCCTCACGACCACCCCGAAGTCGGGGCACGCACGCAGCAGTGGCGAACAGCTCGCGCTCCGCCTGGAGCACAACTCCAAGGGCTGGCGCGTCACCGCCTTGCCCTGGGCGTGACGGGGCCGCGATGAACAAGGGCACGCAAGCTGGCCTGGGACTCGTCACGGCCGGGCTCCTCTCTGGCGTCGCGATGCTGACCACGTTCGGAGGGGTCGGCGGCGCTTCCGCAGAGGAAACCGGTCCTGGTGGCGGCATCAGGACGGACGCTCCTGTACCGGGCTGGGTACGTGAGCTGATCAACAAGCACGCGGGCGAGTGCCCGCAGGTCACAGCTTCGCTTCTGGCGGCTCAGCTGTACACCGAGAGCGCCTTCGACTCCGACGCGAAGTCGCCCGTCGGCGCCCTCGGCATCGCTCAGTTCATGCCGGCGACCTGGGCTCAGCACGGCGTGGACGGCGACGGTGACGGGGTCAAGGATATTTGGAATCCAGCCGACGCCATCGCCGCGCAGGCCGCGTACGACTGCACCTTGGCCAAAGAGGTCAAGAAGGTGCCGGGCGACTCGACGGAGAACATGTTGGCCGCGTACAACGCGGGCGGCGGCGCGGTGATCAAGTACGGCGGTATCCCGCCGTACCCCGAGACCCGCGAATACGTACGCAACATCCGTGCGCTGGCCTCGAAATGGGCCGACGCCGTCAGCCCTGACGCCCCGGCCGGCAAGGGTGCTGCTCGCGCGATCACGGCCGCGAAGACGGCTCTGGGCACTTGGTACCGGTGGGGCGGCAGCTGTGTCATGCCGTACGAGGGCGCGGGCGGTTGCGACTGCTCCTCGCTTACCAAGATGGCGTGGGCGGCGGCGGGTGTGAACCTCCCCAGGGTCACGTACGACCAGGTCCACGCCGGAACGGCCGTGAGGGCCGTTTCCCAACTCGCCCCGGGCGACCTGCTGTTCAGCGTCCCCGGCAGCGCCGGACCTGGGCACGTCGGCATGTACGTCGGCGGCGGCCAGGTCATCGACGCCCCGCACACCGGGGCTCAGGTGCGGATCAAGCCGCTCAGCTACTGGAAACCGCAGATCATCGCGATGCGGCACGTCGGCTGATCATTCCAAAACACCTCAGATGATGTCTTACTGCACCAAGGGGCTGAACATGCACAACCTCCTGTCCGCCGCTGCCGATCTCTCCCTGCACACGACCCTCGCTGCCGGAGCCGATGTCGTGTCCGGCGTGAAGCCGGACTGGGGCCCCTTCGGGAAGCTCGGCGGCACGGCGAAGGTGATCCTCGGCGTCATCGCGGCCGTCGTCCTCGTCGTCGGCGCCGGTGCCTTTCTCGCCGGTGTCGGCAAGAGCAAGGGGTGGTTCGGCGAGGGCCACTCCACGATGGACAGCTCGCGCGGCAAGGGCATGATGGTCGGCGGTCTGACCTGCGTCTTCCTCGTGGCCAGCTTCGGCACCATCTTCGCCATCACGTACGGCATGGGTGTGTGACCCATGGCTATGGCTTCCCGACCCCGACGGAGGAATGCTTCCTCCTCGAAGGCCAGCGGAGCGCGCGGCCCGTCGGCCAAGCTCTGGGGCATCGCCGTCGGCGGCGCGGCAGTGGTCACCGCGGCCGGGGTGATCGTCAGCATGGCGACGGGTACCCCTCCGGCCACGGCTCCCTCCGCGTCAGTACCCGCACGCTCGACTCCGCAAGCGAGCGGCGAAGGCGTGCGCGAGCTGCACGGCGTCCCAGTCGGCTACCCGCACACTCGATCCGGCGCCAAAGCAGCGGCAGCCAACTACACCACGGTCTCTGGCAGTTCCCGGTTCCTCACGGACAAGGTCGCGAGGCACCGGGCGTTGGCGGTCATGGCAGCCAAGGGCACGTCCGAGGCGGCGGTAAAGAAGGCTGACCACGCGGCCGGTGCCGCGGTCGGCTCCCTGCGCGGCGACACCTCCAAGGTCTCCGCCAAGAACACCGTGGCGCGCACCGGCGTCCTCTCGGCTCATGTCCTGGGCTTCGACGCCCACGGGGCGATGGTTCGGCTGTGGACGACGACGGTTCGCGGCAGCGCCGCCGGACACGCAACGCCGAAGACGGGTTTCCAGTCGGTGACAGTCACGCTCATCTGGGAGTCCAACGACTGGAAGCTGAAGGGTAGTTCGGCCACGACCGGATTGGTCGCTCCGATCGACGTACGGCAGGCGTCCAACGTTCCGGGCGACTTTTCCGACTACGTTCCGGCTGTTGCGGAAGACCCCATCCTGAGCGGCGCCGAAGGCCGAAGTGGGTTCCCGGCACCGTACGGGCACAACAAGCGCGGCGCCCGTGCCGCAGCGGTCAGCGCCACCATGCTCTACGGCGACCCTCGGTTCTTCACCGACGAGGACTGGCGGCACCGGATGCTGGCGGCCACCGCCGCGTCGAGCGTGCTGCACTCGGTCACCTCGGACACCGACTCGACGGCTCGTCTGGTCGTGGAGAACCGCGGGGTCGGTGCTGACGGCAAGGCGGCTGACGGCAGCGAACTGATCACGCGGACGGCGGCACTCGGTACTCGGTCCATCTCCTACTCCGGCCAGGCCGCGAGCATCGAGCTGTGGACCGCGTCGGTGGGCGGAGTCGCGGGCAGGGACGAGACCCAGCGCCCGCAGGTCGCCTTCCTTCGGATGACCGTGGACCTGGTCTGGGAGAACGGCACCTGGAGGACGACGGCCGTCACTCCGGCCGAACCGCTCGTGCCATCTCCCCCCGCCATGCAGGAGGCGGACCCCGCCGTCGGCTTCGCGGACGTGGGGGGTGCCAGCAATGCGCCTGCGACTGCGTGACAACGCCCCCGGCCTCCTGGCCCTCGAACCGGGAACGCCAGGCCGGTGGAGGCGTCGCTTCCGGACGGTGGCGTGGGTCAACTTGATCGTCGGGTTCCTCTTGGTGCCGTTCGCGGTCGCCAACCCGTTCTGCTACATCCCGATGGTGTGTGAGGCGAAGGCAACGATCGACTTCGTCAAGGACCCCCTTGGCTTCATGCTCCAGAAGCTCGTCGAGGCGAACATCTGGTTCCTCCGCAAGATGCTGGAGCTGATGCAGGACACGACGGAGATCGATCTCACGAGCAGCGGGTTCCTCAAGCAGTACGCGATCATCTTTGCCGTCTCGTCGCTTCTGACGGTAGCCCTGTGGCTGATCGCCGTCGCCAAACGTGCGGTACGCGGGGTCGCGGTGACCACCGCTGTCAGCGAAGCGGTGGGGTTCCTGCTCCTCCAGTTCGTGGTCAATGCGATGACTCCGGGTGCCATCGCCCTGCTGATGAAGGCGATTGACGAGGTCACGGCTGTCTTCGAGCCGTACGCAATCTCGAACTTCAAGCCCTTCCTGGAGGACACGCTCACGGTCATGGCGACGACACCGGGGCAGGGGCAGGCTCAACTGCTCGTCGTCAACTTGGTCATGCTGCTCGGCGCACTGCTGATGTGGGTCGAGCTGCTGATCCGCAGTGCGGCAATCTACGTTGCCGTCGCGCTCGGCCCCATCGTGAACGCGGGCCTGGTGGACAAGGACCTGTGGGGCAAGAGCAAGAAGTGGATCGGTGCGATCATCGCGATCGGCCTGACCAAGCCCGTCCTCTTCGCTCTGCTCGGCCTGGGCGGCGCTATCCTCAGCGACTCGTCGGGGAACAGGTCCGACGCGGTCTCTAAGACGCTGGTGGGCGGGCTGATTCTGCTTCTGGCCGTTTTCGCTTCCGGCACGCTCTACAAGTGGGTGCCTGCCTTCGGCGACGAGATGGCCCAGCTCCACCACGACCGGAAGCATGCGCAGTCCTCGGGCCCAGCTTCTGTGGTGGACGGCCCTGGTCAGCATGCCAACCGAGCAATCGGCATGCGCGTTCAGGACTCGTTGGTCGGGGGCGGTAGCAGGGCGGCCGGCGGCCAGGCGGCTTCTGCGGCAGGCGGTAAGGCTGCGAGCTCGGCCTTCGGCGGCGGTACGGCGGTGGCCGGACCGATCGGTGCGGCGGCTGCTGTGGCCAAGGCCGGTGTCGACATGGCGAAGAGCAAGGTCACGAGTTCCCCTGGTGCGCAGGGCGCCGACGCTGGCAACAGCGGCTCCGCGCAAGACCAAGGTCCGCAGGGCGGCGACGACCACGGTGATTCGTCCGGCGCACCAGCTTCCGCCCGTCCAGAGGGAGCGCCCTCCCCTTCCGTCGTCAGCTCGCCTCCGGATTGGTCCTCCGCAGGCAGTCACGCCGCTGGAGGACGTCCGCCGGGCGCGAGTGGATCACCAGGTGCGGCGCAGCCGCCTTCATCGCAGGCCCCTGCGGCAGCGGCCTCTTCACCGCCGCCAACGCCCACCTCCCCCTCCTCCGCATCAGGAACCACCTCGGGCTCCGGTCCCTCGGTCACGCCTCCGCCTCCGCCACCGTCGCGGCCGTCGGGCGGCCAGGCACCCGGACGACCGAGCCCCAGCAAGGATCAGTGACCCATGTCGACTCGTACATATCAGTTCGGAAAGCACCGCCCGACGGGCTTGGTGGGCCGCCGCGACCTCGGCGAACAGGCCGTTCTCGGTGGCGGTGCGATCACCGGCATCCTGTTCGGCTACCTCTTCAACGAAGAGGCGGCCATCGCCGCAGCCTGCCTCGTCCTGCCGATCCTGCTCGCCCTGGTCATCGTGTACGCCCCGTACCGGCCGAAGGGCACGTCCCAGCGGCGCACGCTCTACCGCTGGTGGCGGATCGACCGCTACCACCGCAAGGCGCTCCGCCGCACCGGCGGCGTGTGGGTGTCTCCGGCTGTCGAGGCCGGCGTGCGCCGCGACGGCACCCCGCCGGAGGCAGCCCTGACGGAGCCGGAGGGCATCGCGGGCATGACATGGGTGCCGGTCACGGTCCGCGGGCAGCAGGCCGTGGTCCTGCTCCAGCCGGAGGCCGGATGCGTCACGGCCACCCTGGAGATCGCCTCCCCCGGTCTCGGCGGCAAGGAGGTCGGTGAGCAGGTCGTCGCCCTGGAACGCTGGGGCGAGTTGCTGGATGGCTTCGGCAACATCGAGGAACACCCGGTGAAGAGGGTTCAGGTCCTCGCCCGGCAGATGAAGTCCGACCCCTACGCGCACCAGCGGTTCATCGCGCAGCGCGACGAATCGGCAGCGACGGCCGACGCTCCCCAGTGGTTGAAGGACTCGTACGACTTGCTGGCCAACGCCGTGTCCACTTCGGCCGAGGAGCACCGCTACTACATCACCATCCACGCGAAGTTCACCCGCGACCTGGCGGCCGAAGGCGCGGCCCGAGGTACCGGCGACGAAGGGGTCGCCGCCGCGATGACCGCGTATCTGGACGAGCTGTGGTCCCGCGCTGAGGACGCCGACCTCTCCGTGATCGCGCCCCTGGACGAGGGCCGGATGACCGCGTTCATCCGCAACTCCTACGACCCCGACCATGCCATCTGGGACACCGACCTCCCACAGGCGCACGCCTTCCCGCGCAACGTCGACGTTCGCGACGGGGCTCACGTCGCCACCCGGGCCGCAGGCTCAAGCAATGCCTGGTTCCACGCCACGGCTGCCGTCGTCGGATGGCCGACCACACCCGTGGGCCCGGACTTCCTGTCGCCCCTGCTGATCGGAATGCCGGACGTGATCCGCACCATCTCGATCACTCAGCAGCTGGAGCCAAACGACAAGGCTGTGGAACGGATGCTCGCGGAGGACACGAACAACCAGGCGGAGATGCACCGCGACCGACAGCGCGGCAGGAACATCGACCCCCGCGACCAGATCGCGGCGAGTGCCACCGGTTCACGAGGCATGGCCCTGGCCTCCTCGGGCGCGGCCGGCTCCGCCGTCGTCGGCTACATCACCATCTCCTCGCGGAGCGCCGGGGAGCTGGAGCGCACGAAGCGAACGACCGCTTCCCGGGCCCGCAACGCGCACCTCCGGATCGAATGGCTCGACCTGGAACACGCTCGTGCCTTCGCCACGACCCTGCCCCTCGCCGGAGGCATCAAGTGACTGACCTGCTCGACCTCGCCCCGCTGTCCCCGATGTACGAGACGGTGCGCCGCCCGCTCTATACGGAGACGACCACCAGTCAGGCCCTGTACCTGCCCATCGCGCCGCCGACCCTCGGTACTGCGGGCGCGATCATCGGCCGCGAGCTGTACTCGGGCAAGGCGTTCATCTACTGCCCGTTCTCGGCGTTCGGCGACGGTCTACCCGGCGGGAACATGATCGTGATGGGCGACACAGGCCGGGGCAAGTCGGCGCTCACCAAGACCTACACCGCCCGGCAAATCCGCCTCGGCCGTCAGGTGGTCGTGCTCGACACCAAGGAGCAGAAAGAGCGGGAGGAAGGCGAGTGGGCCGCGCTCGGGCGCTCGCTGACCGGGAAGGCCCCGGTGAAGTTCGCCCCCGGCGGCGGTCGGGGTGCCTCGTGCATCAACCCGATGGACCCTGACATCGCGGGAAGGCGCCAGATCGAGCTGGTGCGGACGATCGTGGAACTCGGCCTCGGCAAGCAGTTGGACGAGTTCGCCGGCTCCGCGCTGCGCATCGCGATCCGCCGGGCTCACCAGCGGGCGGGCGACCTCGGCCGGACGCCCGTCCTGGCGGACGTCGCCGCCGCGCTCCGGTGGCCGGAGGAGTCCGACGCCTCGGCCAAGCAGCGGACGCGGGAGGAACTCCTCGGTGACGGTCTGGAAGCGTCCTACGTCCTGGACCGGCTCTGCGGGAGCGAGCAGGACGCGACCGGCGACCTCACCGGCATGCTCGACGGGCCGACCAGCCTCGGGGTGGACCTCGACGCCGACATGATCGTCTTCGACCTGACCAAGGTCCCGTCCGGCGGCGTCGCCATGACCATCCTCGTCGCCGTCATCAGCGTCTTCCTCGAAGAAGTCTGGCTGCGCCCGCTGTGCGAGTGCGGAACAGAACCGGGCCAGCACGAACGTGTCGTGGTCGATACGAACTCCGGCGCCTGGGAGTTGGGCCCGAACCCGGCGTCGGGCTGCCGCCGCTACACCCAGCGGAAGCGCATCCTCGTCTGCGAAGAGGCATGGCACATCCTCGGGACCCCACAACTCGCCTTGTTGTTGGAGAAGTTCCTCAAATTCGCTCGCGGCTACGGGCTGAGCTGCATCTTCATCGTCCACCATCTATCGGACATTGACGACAGTCCGGAGACCCAAGCCGCTCTGAAGATGGCGGACACCATCGTCATCTACTCGCAGAAGAAGAGCGAGGCCGAAGCGACGGTGTCCCGGCTGGGACTGCCGTCCTGGACGGCGGAGCACATCATGCGCCTGCGCCGCGGGATCGCGCTGTGGAAGGTCGGAGAGATCATCTACCCCGGCGTCCAACACCTCCTGGTCGAAGCCGAGCAGCACCTGTGCTTCTCCTCCGGCTCGATGACCGACCTCGCCAGCACCTCGCCGGACACCGAATGAGCAGCTACCGCCACCTCTCCGCCGCCAGCACCTTCCCCGCAGATTCGCAGCGCGCTCCCTCCATGACCAGCACCACCGACGAGACCACTCTTCCGGCGGACGAGCGCGCGGTGCGGCAGGACATCGACCAGCTGCACGCGGATGCCCTCGCACTCGCCCGCCGCACGAAGGCGCTGGCCACCGTGCTGGACCACGGCGACTACTCCGCTGCGGGTGGACGCGTCCGTACGGCCGTCACCCACATCTGGCGCGCGGCGGAAGACCTGCACAGCGCCTTTCATACGGCTCCGCCGCGCTGCGGAGGGCCCGATGCTTCCCTCTCCCGGCTGTGCGGCCGGCGCATGCGCTACCTCGCGGCCCGCGTCGCACGGAGGACCGAGTAGTGGACTTCATACCGAGCGGGATCTCCCTGACCCTGTACGTCCTCACCGCCGTGTGCGCGGTGTCCCTGGCCGCCGTCTGGATTCTGACGAACCGGGGCCGCCGCAACGCCGGATTCGCGGGCAAGTCCCAGCTCAAACGCCAGCTGTCGGCCAAGGCGGTCCTGAAGGCCACAGAGATCCGCCCCTCCCTGACCCGCGGTGAAGACCGACCCGCCCACACATCAGCGGTGAGCCTCGCGAAGGACCGGACCGCCGGATCCTGACCCGTCCTCCTCACCCCCTCCTCGTCCCGGAGCACGTCATGCGCCACCCCCTCGATCCTCACGACTTCGGCTACTCGCTGGGGACCTCGCAACGCCCGAAGGGCATCGAGCTGTGGTCCCGCGCCGACAAGGCATGCCGGGTCATCGGCCCCATGGGCAGCGGAAAGACGCTGCGCTTCTTCGCCCCGACCATCCGTAGCTGGACCGGTCCGGTTCTCGCCACCTCGACCAAGCCTGACCTGGTCGAACTGACCCTCGACGCACGGCGGCGTGACGACCGACCGGTCATGGTCTTCGACCCGCAGAACATCGCTCCCTCGCTCCCGAAGTTCCGGTGGACGCCGATCACGGGCGCGGCCGAAACGGAGGTCGCGATGATGCGCGCCAAGGCATTCGTCGCCGGTTCCCGGACCCCTGGGTCCGCGGCGCAGTCGAGCGAGGGCAGCGCCTTCTACAAGGGCCAGGCATCCAAGATCCTCGCCGCGTTCTTCCACGCAGCCGCGCTCGACGGCGCCAACCTGGACTGGGTGCTGAAGTGGGCCCGCAAGCTGACCGACCCCGCGCCCCTCGGCATCCTCAGTGCCCACCCCGGCGCCGGCCCCGGCTGGGCCGACATGCTGCGGACGGCCACCACGGGTGACAGCCGCACCGTCGGCAACACGGCCAGCACCCTCGACGCGGCCCTCGAACCCCTGATGCACCAGTCGGTGATCCGTGCTCTGCAAGGAGACGGAGAGGCCCCGACGGACTTCCACGAGTTCCTTGACGCGGAAGGCACCATCTACCTGCTCGGCAAGGACTCGGAGGTCAACTCCATCTCACCGTTGACCACGGCGATAGCCGAGGACCTGCTAGACCTCGCTGAGACCCACTCGATCACTTCCCCTGCGGGGCGGCTCGACCCGACCCTCCTCGCCGCTCTGGACGAGGCGCCGAACATCGCGCCGATCCCCAGCCTTCGTCAACGCGTCGCCGACGGCCGCGGCCGAGGCATCACGGTGATCTATGGCCTTCAGGGTTGGGCGTCCGCTCGGGCCCGCTTCGGCGAGGACACTGCGAACGAGCTGGCCTCGTTCACAAACCACGTAGTGGTCTTCGGCGGAGCCAAGGACCCGGTCTTCCTCAAAGACATGTCCGACCTATGCGGCCAAGTCGAACGGGAACGCACTACGAAGACGACGTCCGGCGGAGACCGCGGGGGGCACTCGACCGCCACGCACATGGCACTGGAGCCGATCCTGCGCGGGGACGAAATCAGGGCTCTGCCTGAAGGTCACGCCCTGGTGCTCGCGGACAACCTCCCTCCAGTCGTCACACGCCTCGACGGCATGTGGACGTGGGAGTCCTGGGCCAAGATTCAAGGTCACGTCCGCAACCTCCGAGCGGCCAACGAGGCCGAGCGCTCACGCCAGATCATCGCGAAGAAGAATCAGGCGATGGCCCACGCCGCCACGTGGGCAAACCACCAGGGGATCCACGTCGTATGACCAAGAACCCGTTTGCCGGCTACGCACCATTCCCAGAGCCGCCCCCGCTGATCGCGGACTACATGGCAGAGAGGAGCGCTATGGAGTCAGTGATGGACGGTCCCTCGCCGTGGGATATCGGAGCCTTGACTGCTGAGCTGCTCGCACCGTTGCCCGCGTGGCTCGACGCCGTGTGCCGCTGGCTGAACCAGACCTACGCCTGGCTCCCGCAGCACGTCATACCTCCGTGCTGGACGGAGCACGAACATCTGGCGTACGAGATTGCGGCTCTGGCCTTCGCCCGAACCGACGCTTACGTGGAAGCCGGGTCCGTCGTGATCTGGCACGAGCAGTACGACCGATTCCTCAACCGCATGAACAACGTCCTCGGCAAGGCCGGTGACGAGTGTCGAGTCGGTCGGCACGACGCTCGCCCCGCTCGCTTCCAACTCGCTGCTTGGACCTCCGCCCCGGCGGCGTACACGCCCGAGTAACTGGGCACATCGTGACCAGTTACCTCGTTGTCTCGACCCGTGCGATCGGCATTCCCAGTTCACCTAGACGCTCAACAGCCCAAGCGACGGCCTCATCGAAGTGGGGCGCCTCTACCACGCAGGGGAACCGCGTGCCTTCTCCGTCCTCCTCCCAGCCGACCTGCCCCCCGGCAAGGGCGTCCGCATGGTCGAAACGGTCGGACTGCTCCTGCGTCGGTTCATCCTCGGGGTATAGAACGAACGACCACTCACGCACAGTTGCTGTGCCGGCGGGTGAACTCATCGATCTTCTTACCTTCCGTGCCCTGATTCGCCGGCGTGGACCACACCTTCGTGCTGGCCGAGCACGGGCAGCAGATTACGTATCCCCACCGGTGGCCATTCTGGTCTCGCTTGACCTTCAGACCAGTGCTCTCCGCCCGCCGCAGAGCCGCTTCGACATCCGGCTTCGGGTGCCGATCACCCTTCATACAGCAATCACCGTCATACATCCGCAACGACGGGCAGCGCAAAAGGACACGGAGCAAGGAACGGTCCCGCCTGGCCTACAGGCACCCCCGAAAGAGGCTCTGTGGCCAGCAACAGACCGGTGCCCAGTTCCGCGTGTACAGGAAACCCCCCTCGTAGGAAGCGGCGGGACACTCACTTCCCACAGGCACGAGCAACCACTTGGCGGCCCCTCGTGCCGCCTTTTCGCTACTGATCACGCAGGGTACGCTCCACGCAACCATAGGTACGGCCGCACGAGAAGGCTCGCCTCCCCCCGCACTGGCCGTGGGGGGAGGCGAGCCCTTTCGATCGGTGCGTCGTACGGGTTAGACCTCGAACTTTGACGCGAAGTGAGCGAAGGCGGCGAACTCGGCAGCGGCGAAGGTCAGCGTAGAACCGTCAGGGCTCTTGGAGTCCCGCACATGGACTGCGCTGGTGGTCTCGGCGATCTCCAGGCATTGCCCTTGCTCTCCGCCGCTGTAGGACGACTTTCGCCAGGTCAGGCCAGTCTTCTTGTCGATGTAGCTGTAACCGGTCATCAGAACTTCTCCTCAAGGTGAGCGTTGATGAGATCCCGCGACTTGTCCGCGGGAAGAGCAAGCTCGGCGATCTTCTCGAACATGACGGAGAGGTCGCTCACTTCGGTTGGGTCGTCCAAGAAGTTGCCGCCCAAGGAGTTGTCGATGGAGATGGTCACGGGCCAGGGGTGGCGGAAGCTCATGACGGTCATGGCTTGGTTCGCTGCCGCGTAGGCGGGGACGTCCGCAGGGACGATCTGGATGGTGATGTTGGGTTGCTCGGCGTCGTCGGCCAGCTTGCGAAGTTGCTCCTTCATCACCCCCGGAGCGCTGGGGAAGCGGTGCAGGAGCGCGGCCTCGGAGATCAGCGCGTGAAGGTGGACCGCGCCTCCGGGGCGATGAAGGACTTCCTGACGCGCCATGCGGATGGCGCTCAGCATGTCTGACCGGTCTCGATTGTCCGGGTGAAGCGGGCTGTTGAAGATCTCCCTGACGTATCCAGGCGCCTGAAGCAGGCCAGGGATGATCGAAGGGTGCTGAACTTGGATCTTCTTCGACTTCGACTCCAGGATGATGAAGTCGAGTAGGGCGTCGGAGATTTGCCCCACGTACGCGGCCCACCAGCCGGCGCCCGGCGCCTCGTTGGAGGCTGCCGCCATCTCGTGGACCGCTTCCTCGTCGTCGTGGATGCCATACGTCTCCAGCATCTTGCGGATGTCGTCGACGGCAACTCTGTAGATGCCCCGCTCGATACGCCCTTGCCGCGTGGAGTCCCAGCCGAGTTGCTTGGCGGCTGCGCCGGGTGCCAGGCCCGCACGTTCACGGTAATCGCGCAGCACACTACCAACGCGACGTCTCATGACAGGCGGAGGGAGCTTCTTTTGAGTCATGGGTAGCAGTCTGTCAGTCACGAGGAGCATTGGCGATAAAACAACAGTTCTGGTCTTTCGAGAATCTGGTGCTCGATATTGCGCAGCGACGCTCGATGGGAGCATGCTGGTGTCCATGAGGTGGCGCACAGTCATTTCATGATCACTTAGTGACGTGCGGTCGCTCGTCGGTGTGGCTTCCCCTGCCCAGTTGCGGAAGGCCACGTCACCGCATGAGGCGAACGCATCCTCCGACGAAGCCGAGGCCAGTAATGCGCCAGAGCATCACCGCCCACAGGACCCCTGACTGGATGGACGCCGAGCGCGAGCGCGACGTGGAGTGGAACCCGGGCAAATTCCCGGTCGAGCCCGACCCCATAGCGCGGCTCGCTGCTTTACGGTCTGACAACCTCCGGCGAGTGGTCGCCCAGGTCCGGGCCAAGGGCCGGGCGCCTCGGGTGTGCCGGTACGCGCTGCGCATCGACGGCCACTGGCCTTCCACCTCCCTGGCCGCGGCTACCGCCTTTGCGGTGCGCCAAGCCTGGCAGGTCGGTGAGGAACAGACCTTCACGGACCCCCATGGCGCGGCGTCCCCTGGTACGCGTACGGGCTGGTGCCTCGTGCGGAAGCAGATTCAGGCGGGATACGCGGACGGCGTCGTGGTCGTGACCACCGGTGTCATCAGCCCTCACACCGACGAGTACGAGGAGGAGCTGCACTGGTTCGAGCTGCGCCGTGCGTTCGTCGCCGTGGTCGCCCCGGCCGTCCATGCGGGGCGACAGTGACGCCCCCGGCGGTAGTCAGCAGCCGTGCCGCCCTACGGCCGAGCCTCGCGGCAGAAACGGAACGACGGCGCACGCGGCTCTCTCACACCGTCCAACTGGGAGGCCCCCGATGAGCCCTGCAACCGCCGTCGCATTGCTCTCGACAAAGCCGAAGACGCCGAGGTCACGTGCCTTCGAGGTAGCCATGACACCGGACCGGGTTCGTGTGGCCCAGATACGCCGCATCGCCGTCGCGCACATGCGGCTGTGGGCCGTACCCACACCGATGGCGGAGGAGGCGCGGCTGGTCGTTTCCGAGCTGGTTACGAATGCCATTGAGCACGGCCGGGGAGCCGTCCTCCTACGGATGCGGCACACCGACGACAAACTCCGGATCGAGGTCACCGACGAGAATCCGGCCCACGCCCAGCTTCAGGAGGCTGATCGCGAAGACCTGTGTGGCCGAGGTCTGTTCCTCGTCGCGTCTCTGGCTGATGTGTGGGGCGTCAGCGGCAACGGCCGCACCACCTGGGCCGCCTTCAGCCTGGCCAGGGGTACGGGGTGACCACCGTCATGCACGAGACCTCACGGAACGGTGACTTCGCCAACGACGATGCGACGGCCGGCAGGGTCTTCTTCGGCCTGCTGCGCTTCCTCGCCGCCGAGGCGGTCACCGACGAGCTGTACGACGACCTGGAGACCGTTCTCGGCGAATTCGCCGTCCGCCCTTCCTCCACCGAAGGGGCAGCCATCGCGGACCGGATGAGGGTGACGGCAACCAAGCTCGTGGATGTGGTCCCGCGCCTCATCAAGCCTTACCCCGTAGCCCAGTTGCGCGCTGTGATCGACCTGAGCGCCGAGCAGCCCGCCCTCGAAGACGCACACAGTCACCTCGTGCGCTTCGCAAGCTCCATCCTCACGCTCCTCGACCAGATGGGAGACGTCGCCTCATGACGCGCCTTCACTTCACAGGCGTCGGAGCGCTGCGCAGGGAGCAACGCCGACAGCAGCCGATCCCAGCCCTACACCGTCGGGTGGCCGTCGATGAGTTGCGGTTCGCCGCATTGTGCCAGCGGATCACCCGCACAATCAGGGGAGTTAAGCAGTGACCCGCATGATCATCGCGACGGTTCTTCTCGCGCCCCGAGAGCGACAGGTTCTTGAGGGCCTGTCTGTCGGCAGCACGCTTGCCGAGGTCGCGCTCAACCTCAAGATCCGCGAAGGCACCGCAGCGGGTTACCTCAAGATGGCGAAGAACAAGCTGCACGGCGTGAGCGAAACCCCCGCCGCCGTCGCCGTCGGCTACGCCACCAGAGCCCTCACGCATCCGCCCCTGCTCGACCCCGAGACGCTGTACTTGCCGCGCGAACAACGCGACCTCATCCCGCTGATCGCGCGGGGCATGGGGCCCGCCCAGATGGCCACGGAGCTGAACCAACCGGTCACCGCAGTACGAGCGGACGGCCGCGGACTCCTCACGAACCTCGGTGCCCGAAACCGGACCCACCTGATCACCCGCGCGTGGCAAGTCCAGATCCTCACCTCCGACCTGGTGGCCGAATGGCTCCGCTGACCCCCGCTGTGCCGGACGAGGTCGAGATCCTGGCGAAAGTCGACATGACGCTCGCCCGGAACCTGGAAGGCCCCGACCTCCCGGCCGTCGACATCTCGCTCGCCGAGGTCGAGCAGTTCATCGCATACGGCCGGACCCTCGCCGACGAATTGCGCACGCTGGTCCTCAGCATCTCTGCGGACTCGGACGCCTGGATCAGCGCGCAGGCCACCCTCAGCGAATCCGTCCGACGGCTCCACCTCGCGCCCCCGCCCGGCACGCCACACGCAGCCGCGCGTCGGGCGCAGAACCTCGCCCGCCTCGTCAAGGGGCTGCTGCGCTCAGCCGGACGGGTCACCAAGGAACAGACGCACACCACGCACCCTCAACTGCGACACGCCACGACAAGAAGGCAGGGCTCTTCATGAAGACCTCCCACTCTGTGCTCCTCGCTTCGATGGTCGGGGCCGCTGGGCTCTGGCTGTCCGAGCGGCAGAACCGCCGGCGGCTCGCGCTGCACGCCGAGGAGATGCACCAGGCGTGGATCGCCGAGCTGGCCCAGAAACCCGAGTTGCAGACGGTCTGGACGCCGTCGGGCAGCGAACTGCCCGACGGCGAGTACACGAACCACCTGCACGCCAACCGGCTGATCAGTTTCCTGTCGGTGAAGTTCCGCGCGGGCCTGCTCGACAAGCAGTCGCTGCGGGCGCAGGCGAAGTGGCTCATGGAACGTGACATCGCCCGCGCCTACTGGAAGAAGTTCGGCGGTTTCCGGGAGGAAGAGGCACGCGACCGTACGGACCGCGTGTTCAACTCGATCTTGGACGACGAGTACGCCGTCCTCGCGGACGACGACCCTGTGGCTGCCTGACATCCCCGCCCCTCAGTTCCGAGCGGGACCACGACCAGGGAACTTGGCGCGGGCATCTCCCGTGCGCAGCCACATGGACAGCAACTCCGAGAAGCGATCGGCGCCGTGCCTCGTGCCCCGAGCAGCACGCACACCAGTGGATGCCCCGAAGGCGGAAGCGGATCGCCGTCCCTGTCCACCACAGCCGTACGACGTGGAGTGGTGATCACGATGAATCAGCAGGTAGCACGCTCCCAATGCGCCCCGTCGGCGATTCCCGTCACGTCAGGCGCTCACGGCTCCGCCGTGAACGTCGATGGAGGGCGGCAGGGTGCGTACTCGCTCCCGCAGATCCTCGACTCCGGCCGCTCCGGTTCCGGCGAGGGTGGAGTCGAGCTGTGCGAGGCGGGCGCGGGATGTGGAACGCAGGCGGGCTGCGGGGACGCTGGTCAGGACATCCACCGCGCGCTGTGCGGCGTCGGAAGGCTGGGTGGTGGCCTCGGCCTGGGCCATGACCAGGGCGGCAGCAGCCCAGCTCGGGGTTCCTTTGGTGGCCACGCTCAGGGACTTCTCGGCGCAGGCCATCGCGTGTTCCGCCCGTCCCAGGGTGCGCTGAGCCTCCGCCTCATGGAGGGAGTGCTCGGCATGGTCGTATCCGAACCGCCCGGGTGCCCAGCCCTGTGCATCGGCCTCCAGCTCCCGGGTCGCCTCGGCGACGGCTGCGTCGGCGTCCCGTTCCCTCCCCAGCGCGGCGAGGGAGGGAAGCCGCGCCCAAGCGTGCAGTTGGGCACGGGGCAGTCCGGATGGCGCGCAGGCCACGCCGCGTTCAGCGTGGGCCAGAGCGGTGGTGTGGTGACCGGACGCGCGCGCGACCATCGCCTGGGCGCCCCAGGACCATGCCGTCAGACGGGCGTCGCCAGTACGTTCGCCGTACGTGACGGCGGCGGCGAGGTGGACACGCGCTCCGGTGGGGTCGCCGAGGTGGAAGGCGAGGTTGCCCAGCAACGCGGAGAGCCAGCCGACGCTCCGCCGCAGTTCGATGCCGACTGGTTCCGGTGCCGGGGTACTGGTGAGGGCCTGCCTCAGCAGCCCACGGGCTCCGTGCACTTCGGCGAAGAGCACGTGTGGCGGGTGCTTGCTGTAACCGAGGGCGTAGTGCTCGATGGCGGCCTCGGCCAAGTCCACGACCGTGGGGCTGCCCGCGGGGTCGGCGAGCAGGGCGAGGTGCAGAGAGTCCCGGACGGCCGGCAGACCGGCAGAGGTCGTCATGGTCACCATGCTTTCCCGTGCGGGAAGGTCGCACGCTTGAAGCCCCGGGGCACTGTATCCAGTGAACTGCCCCCGCCCGAACCCTTCGCCGCCAGTGGCGCGATCGAGCCCCAGTTGTTCGGGCCGGGCCCGATAGACCGCGCACAGCGCCTCGGCGTACTCCGGTCCTGGCCACTCGTACGGCCGGTGCTCCCACCGGCAGAGCATCGACTCCGACAGACCCGGGGGCAGCAACCCGCGGGACCGGTAGAGCGCGCCGACCCGTTCGACCGTACGGGAGCGAGGCCAGCCCAGGGCCAGACGCCATGCCTCCAGCGACCGCACCTCGGGCAGTTCGGCTCGGATCGATTCAGCTGTCTGCTCGACTCCTCGCCCGCTGTGCTGGCACCGGGCCCGGATCTCGGTGGCGGTCTTCTTGATGGCGGCGCGACGCGATCGACTGATCGTAATCATCTATGCACCCCTGGCGATGAGGCTGACTGTGCGTCACGGTATCCGAGGTGCCGCCCCGAGGGGAGGGTGCCCGGCCCCGGGCCGTACCGACATTGCGGGTTGCCCGCAATACGTGCGGCCAACGGTGGCAATGACTCGGCCCTCCCACCCGCACGACGATGGGCTGTGGTCGGTGCGGTGGCCGTACGCCGAAGCCCGTACCGGCACCATCCGTCGATGTCCCGTACGTACCGCCCGGTTACGCCATGCCTGTTCGATCGTCCCTTCTCCGATGGGAGCGACCTCCGTGACCGCCTTACCCCAGAACCTGAAGGGATGGCCGTGCGCATGACACAACCTCTCACCGATGAGCAGGCTCGCTTTCCGCTGGCCGGCGATGGTCTGGCCGCCGCCGACCGTCTCGCGCAGGCCGGCTTCGATGCCCGCGCCGACCTCGGCCAGCACTTCCTGCGATCGAAAGAGGCGGCGCACCGGCTCCTGGAGTGCGCCGAGCTGCCTGCGGGCGGGCAGGTTCTGGAGGTCGGGGCGGGGCTGGGCACGCTCTCCGGCACCGTGGCCGAGACGGGCCGTCGGATCTGGGCAGTGGAGAAGGACCGGCGGCTGGGAGGCATCCTTCAGGACGCACTGCGGGTTTTCGGCCCTCGGGCGCGCGTCAGCATCTCGGACGTTCGCGAGGTGGACCTCGACGGAGGCCTCGAATCCGGCAGTGTCCTCCTGTCGATCATGCCGTTCGACTGGGAACTGTCGGCCGCGCTCACCCGGCACGTATTCGCCTCCACACCGAAGGTGGTACGCGGGCTCGTGGTCGTGCCGAGCCGGACGCTGGACCAGTACCAGGCAGCGGGACAGGAAACGGGAGCGCTGCGGCTGCGGGAGGTCGACGGGATCTCACGTGCCGAGTTCTGGCCGAAGGCGCCTGGGGCACTGCGCGTCGTGTCCGTCGAGAGGGGCTGACCGATGGACATCCCGCCACTGATCGTCACGAACGACTTCCACTCCAGCGTGCCTCAGGGACGCGCCCTGCTGGCCGCCGTACGCGAGCACCGGACCCGTGGTGCCTGGGTCGTGGACGCCGGGGACTTCTTCGGCGGCAACGCCTTCCACGAGTTCTCCGCCGGAAGGATCGAGGAACGACTCCTCGCCGAGCTGTACGACGCGGTCGTGCCGGGTAACCACGACTTCGCCGATCTGATGCGGCTGGAGAACCCGGACCGGTTCCCGCCGGTGGTGTGCGCGAACCTGCGTCCACCGCAAGGGTTCGCGGGCCGCTGGGAAAGCGGTCTGCTGCTTCCGGAGCGCGGGCTGCGGGTGGGCGTCGTCGGGTACCTGGGCCGGCAGGCGTACGAGGCTGTCCCCGCTCGGGAGCGCGACGGGTTCGACTTCACGGATCCGACAGCTGACCTGATCGCGGCCGAGCGGGACCGGCTGCTGTCCGCCGGGGCCGACATCGTGATCGGGATGAGCCATAGCGGCTTCGCCCTCGACGTCACCGATCAGGAGAACGGCTGGCCGCTTCCCCTGGTCCTGTCCGGGCACTGCCACAGCACCTGGTACCAGTGGGCGTCCAACGGTCGGCATGTCGTCAAGGCGCCGGAAACCGGCGGGGGGCTTCTCCGCCTCCGTCTTGATCGTCACGGTGACCATCACTTCTCCGTCGAGACCGTCTCGGCCGCGCCTCACGCGGTGGTTCTCGGCGGCGTCGAGGAAGCGCTGTCTCATTACGCGGCCTGGGGAGCTGAGCAGATCGGCAATCTGCCCGCGCCGCTTCCGGACCGCAGGAGTGTCGCGCGCCTGCTGGCCCAACGGGCCCAGGCTGTCACCGGTGCAGGCGCCTTCGTCCTGAGCCTGTGGACCCTGCGGGACGGGCTGCCGCAGGCCGTCACCCGCCGGTCCCTCATGGACTGCGCCCCTTTCGACGCCGAACTTGTCCTCCTGGACGGCGAGCACCGTACGGAAGCCGTCGAGGGACAGGCCCGACTGCTCGGCGAGGAACCCGTCACGGCCGTGCGGGAATCGACTTCGGCCTCCGCGTACTCGCTCGTGACCACGGGCTATCTCGCCCAACGGCTGGGCCTCGCGTCCCGGCCCGTCGTCCCGCCGCGCACGCTGCGCGGCATCCTCACCGATCTCGTTACGGAGTCCTGATGAGCGACGTGCTGGCCCTGGAGGGGCACGACCTGGTGTACGGCCCCACCGCACCCCGCGAGTTCGCGAACCGTCTCACCGGCGAAGGCGACGGACGAGCGGTGGTCTTGTTCCCTCAGAACACAGATCATCGCCGCAACCTCGAACTGAGCCTCGGACTGCTGTCAGCGCTGGGCCCGGTGCTGAGTGTGTACCCGGCCGACGGTTGCTGGAGCCACCTGGAGGTACGTACCGACGCCGACCCCGCCCGGACGCATGGCGTCGGAGAGAACCGGCTCCACGTCGACTTGGTGGACCGCGAGCTGAGCCCGCGCTACATCGCCCTGTACTGCGTCCGCGAAGACCCCCGGGGCGGGGGCGCGTCGGCCCTTTCAGATCTGTGGGCCGCCGCCGGTGAGCTGAGGGTCGCCGACCGGGAACTGCTGGCCCGGCCGGTGTTCTCGTACTGGGCCGATCAGGACGTACACGGCGTCGGCGAGAGCCTGCCCCGGTTCGCCGTCCTGCCCGAGCGGATCGACTCCGGCCAGCCGATCCGCTTCACCAGCAAGATGCTCCCCCACCTCCGGCGAGGTGACCTCGTCGAAGGCGACAGCAGCACCATCCCCTTCATCGCCGATGCGTTCAACCGGCTGGTCGATGCCGCCCACCGGCACCGCACCACCATCCGGCTGTCCCTGGGGCAGTTGCTCGTCTTCGACCAGTGGCGCTACGCGCACGGCCGGATGCCGCTTGGACCGGGGCAGGAAGGAGTTGCCGCCGTACAACGGCGTCTGCTCAAGCAGAGCTACGTGGGACACGTCACCACCGGGGGCGACCAGTGATCCTCACCGGCTCAGCCATCCAGAAGGCCGTCGCTCGCGGGGACGTCATCATCGACCCGTTCGACGAGAGCCTGATCAATCCCAACAGCTACAACTACCGCCTCGGCGAGGTGCTGAAAGTTGCCGTCGGGGCTCCGGCCGACCCCCGCGAAGAAACAACGCTGGAGACCATCCGGATCCCGGCCGGCGGGTACGAACTGCAACCGCGCACGGTCTATCTCGGCGCGACAATCGAGCGGATCGGCAGCCCCCGCTACGTGCCGAGCCTCATCGGCCGGTCCTCACTCGGACGCCTCGGCTGCTTTCTCCAGATCTCCGCCGACCTCGGACAGCTCGGGGCTGTCCACCGGTGGACGCTGGAGATCGTCGTCGTCCAGCCCCTCACCATCTATCCCGGGATGCGCGTGGGCCAGGTGTCCTTCTGGGACAGAGCTGGCGCCGCGATGCCCTACCTCGGCCACTACGGCAGGCTCAGCGACCCGTCCCCCTGCTCTCCACGTGCGGTGGCCGGCGTCCCGGTACGAGAGGAGAGCGCGGCGTGATCCTCACCGGGCCCGAGATCCACGCCAGGGTCAAGAGCGGGGAAATCGAGATCTCGCCGTTCGCCCCCGCCTTTCTCAGCCCCAACAGTTACGACTTCCACCTCGGCGACACCATCGGCTGGTACGCAAACAAGTCCCTCGACTGCGCCCGGGACAACCACTTCGAGTCCCACACGATCCCGCCCGAGGGCATGGTCCTCGCCTCGGACCGGATCTACCTCGCCGCCACCGCGGAGCGCATCGGCAGCGACCACTTCGTACCGATCATCCGTGCTCGCTCCTCCGTGGCCAGGCTCGGACTGTTCATCCACGTCACCGCCGACCTGATCGACATCGGCTCGCACAACCGCCTCACACTTCAACTGCACGCGGTGCAACCCGTGAGGATCTACCCGAACTTGAGAATCGGGCAGGTCACATTCTGGACGGTCGAAGGCGACATCGTCCTGTACGACGGCAAGTACCAGGGCGCCGAGAAAGCCATGCCCTCCCAGATCCACCGCGACTTCGAGGGGCGGTGACCCTGGTGCCCCTCACGACGCGCCCGGGCGTCGCAGAACGTGTGGTGGCGGTGGTGGCGCACCCCGACGACGCCGAACTGCTGGCCTACGGCACCCTGCGCCGCTACCGGCAGCTCGGCGCCGATGTCACCGTACTGATGGCGACCCACGGCGCCAACGGCGTCTCACTCACCGACATGGCCCACGGTATCCGTCTCACCGAGGACGTACGTGTACGCGAGACACGAGCAGCCTGGGACGGCACGGGCGTCCGGGTAACCTGCCTCGGCCTGGCAGACGGAGCGCTACGCCCCGACCGTGGCTTGATCTCGGCCGTCGAGGGTGAACTCGTACGCCTGGGCTGCACGACCCTGATCACCCACAGCCCGCACGCGGACAACGACCATCAGGACCACCTCGCAATCGCGGCGGCGACCGCCAACGCCGCCACCCGCGTGCCGTCCTGCCGCACCGTTCTCTACGGCGAACCACACGCCCCGCGCAGTGGCTTCTCCCCGACCGTCCTCGTCGACATCACCGCTTTCCTCGACAACAAGGTCAAAGCGCTGGCCAGGCACGAGACACAAGGAGGCCGCTGGTATCTGGGCGCGGCCTACACCCGGCAGCGCGCCGCCGCCGCAGGCTGGCGGCTGCGGCCCTCCGATGCTGCGGCGGGCCGCGCGTTCGAGGCGTTCGAGACACCCCTGCTCACCCTGCCGCACCCCTCACTGGGAGAGGAGTAGCCCGTGATCTATATCGAGCAGCCGCCGTTCCTTCCGTGGCTGGGCTTCTGCGAGGCCCTGCTCGCCTGCTCCAGCGTCGCGCTGTACGACGACGTCGCCTTCACACAGGGCGGATGGCAGAACCGTAACCGCGTCAAAACAGCCAACGGTCCCGCCTGGCTCAGCGTCCCCGTCTCCCGCTCCACCGGGCAGCTCATCCACGACACGCGGATCGCCGAGGGCTTCGACACGGCGAGCATGCTCAAGGCGCTGCGCCTGGCCTACGGACGCAGCCGGTACGCCGATGAAGCCCTCCAGGCCATCGAACCGCCCCTGTCTGCCGGCCATCGCTGGCTGGCCGACCTGAACACCGACCTCGTGACACAGATCGCGCTCGCGCTCGGCTCCCGCGCCTCCCTGCTCCTCACATCCCGGATGCCCCCGGCGAAAGCCGATGGCAAGACCGCGCGCTTGGCCCACATCTGCGCCACCGCCGGGGAGCGAGAGCTATGGGCTGGTTCGGGCACGCGGCAGTACCTCGACACCACGGCGCTCGCCGAGCACGGAATCACCGTCAGCTGGAACGAGTTCACCGGCCGCCACCCGCGCTATGCACAGGCGTGGCCCAAGCAAGGCTTCGAGCCGGGTCTGTCGGTTATCGACGCGGCCTGCGCGATCGGCTGGGCCGGAGTGGCGGCCATGCTCCGCAGCGGCCTGCACATCTACCGCCCCACCGCACCCACGGGAGAAACTCGATGACGCGACCACGCATCATGACCGGCATCGACCTGCCCTTGGAACCTTCCTGCGGCTCCACCATCTGGTGCAGCGACGTCTACGGACGGCTCGCGCCCGACTTCCACAGCACGTTCCTGGGCCTGCCCGGCTCCGGTGTATGGCAGCCCTCCTTCGAAGAGACCATCACCCTCAGCGCGGAGAAGCAGCCGTACGGTCCGCACTTCCCCCGGTACGCCGACGAACTGACCGGGGAGGTCGCGCGGCTCCTGCACCACCATCGCCCCGACCTCATCCACGCCCAGCACCTGGGCTTCGGGCTCGCGCTGGCCCTCTCCCGCGCTGCGGGCAACACCCCGATCATCTGCCTCGCACACGGCACCGACGTGATCGCCGCCGCCGAGAATGAGCAGGCCCGCGACGCGCTGATCGAGATCGTGACGGCCAGTACGGCCGTCGCCGTACCGAACACCGCGATGGCCGACCAGGTGAACGCCCTCACCCAGGGGCAGTTCAGCGACCGACTGATCACCATTCCTTGGGGCATCCCGCTGCCGGACAACCCCACCACCCGACCCGGCGACGAGCACCGGCTACGGCTGCTGCACGCCGGACGCCTCGACGCGAACAAGTCCACCATCACCGCCATCGAAGCCATGGCGCTCACCGCCGCCGAGCATCACCTCACCATCATCGGCAGCGGCAGCGAACTGCGCGCTCTCACAGCCCGGACCGTCGACCTCGGTCTCACCCACCGGGTCCGATTCGAGCCGTTCATGCCCCGTGAAGAACTGTGGCAGCGCTTCGCCGGCTTCGACGCGTTCCTCTTCACCACCAAGCAGTTGGAGGCGTTCGGCCTGGTCGCGGTCGAGGCCCAGGCCCACGGGCTCCCCGTTCTCTACAGCGACCTGCCCGGCCTGCGCCACACGCTCGGCGTCGGGGCCCTGGCCTTCCCGCCGGGCGACGCCGCCGCCCTGGCCTCGCGCGTCGACCAGCTCGCCCAGGACCCGCGACTCCGCTCCACCCTGAGCTGCGCCGCAACGGCCGGCGCCCGCCGCCACGACATCTCCGTGACCACCGCGAGCCTGTGCGACCTGTCGAAGAGCGTGATCGGAGCCGCGTGTGTCTGACATCCCGCTGTACGCCAGCCGCCTGTGGCCCCCGGTACGCCGCCGCGCCGCCGACGCGACCGCGTCCACCATGGACCTGCTCGAATCACTCGGCTACGTCGGCAAGACCGATGCCACCGGCGTGTTCACCCAGCTGCCGCTCGGGCTGCGCGTCCACGACCGGCTCACCCGGATCGCCCGTACCGCCTTCGAGGAACGCGGCGCGAACACCGTCGCCTTCCCCACCCTGCAAAGCCGCGCGCTGTGGGAGCAGTCGGGCCGCTGGGCCGCCTACCAAGCAGAGGGCGCGCTGCTGACGGCCACGAGCAGGAGTGGCGAGCAGATGTGTCTGGCCCCGACCTCCGAGGAGATCGCGACGGCGACCGTGCGCGAGTACCTGCGCTCACACCGCGATCTCCCGGTCCGGCTGTTCCTCAGCACCTCCAAGTACCGGGACGAGATCGCGCCGCGCGGCGGGCTGATGCGGGGGCGCGAGTTCACCATGGCGGACGCCTACACCTTCGACACCACACCCGATGCCATGCGCGCCTCGGTCGGCCTCCTCAACGACGCCTGCCGAGCCGCCCTCCTGGGTATGGGCCTGACCGGGGTCTTCCAGGCTGCCGCCGACGGCGGCAGCATCTCGGCCGGCCCGACCACCGAGCACCTGGTCCTCGGCGACACCGGGCAGAGCACCCTCCTGGTCTGCGACCACTGCGGCCGCCGTGGCGACAACGCCGTCGTGCGCGCACGGCCGGTCCCGCAGAGCGACCCGGTCGTCAACGTCATCGCCTTCGCACTGACCGCGCATGACGGCTCGACCAATCCGGCCGCCGTGGCGATCCGCTCTGACCTCCAGGTCAGCCCCCGCAAACTGGCCGCCGCCACCGGCGCTGCCCGCGTCGACCTCCTGGATCCAGCCCGACTGCCCGAGTTGTTCGGCAAGGAGGCCGGCACTCTCACCCCCTGGGACTGCACCGGAACGACCGCCCTCTTCGACACCTCCGTCGCGCACCTGAATGCCTTCACCATCTCGGATGGCGCCGACGGTCTGCGCCACAACGTGGCCTGGTCGGGAACGGTTGGACTGGAAGCCCTCTCGCCCACCGCCCACGACCTCCATCGCGCCGCCCCGAGCATGGGGTGCGGCCACTGCGAGGACGGGCACTACGGCGAGGCCCGTGCCATTGAGGTCGCCCACGTCTTCGAACTCGGCACCCAGTACGCCGCCCCGATGAACCTGTCCTTCACCGACGAACACGGCGCCGCGCGCACCCCGTACATGGCCTGCTCCGGCATCGGCATCACCCGCTGCCTCCAGACCCTCGCCGACCTCCAACGCGACAAGGACGGCCTCCGCTGGAAACCCGGAACCGGGCCTGCCGACCTCCACATCGTTGTCCTGCGCCCCGACCTGCCCACCATGCGCGAACGCACCGACCACGTCGTACGGCACCTACGGAACCGCGGCGCCGCCCTGTTCATCGACGACCGCCCCGAACCGGCCGGCGAGAAGTTCCGCTACGCCAACCTCCTCGGCCTCCCGCACTCTCTGGTCCTCTCTCCCCAACAGGACGGCGACGAGGTGGAACTCATCGACCGGTGGACCTCCCGGACCCGCAGGACATCAATCAGCCAAATACCGGACACCTGGAACCTGCACTGAACTCGTCGCACATCACCGGTCAGCAATTACCGCCCGGCGCCAGAATCAGCCTGCCATAAACAATAAATAGCAGGGCCGGAACCGGGAAGAGAAGCGACCAGAACGCATCGCCGATACTGATCGCGATATTGACCGCCACTCCCTTTATCCCTAGCCTCGGAACCGTCAACGGGTCGTAGCTCAAGGGTAGGAGCACGGCATAAGTGTTGCCGAGGAGCTGGTTCGAATCCAGCCGACCCGACCAGAAGAACGATCACGTCGACCAGTGCGGTGCAGATGAAAATCGGAATTACTGGAGGCGGCAGCGCCGGACACGTCGTCCCCGCCCTTGCCGTAGCAGCCCGACTCGCCGAACGCGGCGCTAAAGAGATCGTATTCTTCGGACGCCCCGGCAGCATCGAACACGAACACGCCGAGAAAGCCGGAATCCCGTTCTGCCCCGTCCCCTCCGCAGGCCTGAAACGCTACGGCTCGTGGAGCAACCTACTGATGCCCGTCACCGTATTGCGCGGCATCGGCGCCGCAGTAAGGGCTATGAGAAGCGAACGCCCCGACGCCCTGTTCTCGAAGGGCTCGTACGTCTCCGTGCCTGTCGGCATCGCCGCCTGGCTCTGCCGAGTCCCGATCGTTGTCCATGAGTCCGACCGCTCCCTCGGCCTCGCCAACAAGATCGTCGCCCGGATGGCCACCCGCGTCTGCCTGTCTGTCGAAGCCCCAGCCGGCGCACCGCGATGGCTTGCCCGTAAAACCACCGTCACCGGCCTGCCCCTGCGCCGCGACCTCGTCACCGGCAAACCGGAAAGGCTGCGCGAGCAACTCGGCATCCCTACCAACGCACCGGTCCTGCTGATCTTCTGCGGCAGCAGCGGATCTCAGCGCATCAACGACGCCGTACAGAGCCAACTCGACGCCCTGTGCGCGCGCTTCGCGGTCGTACACGTACGAGGGAATGGCAACCTCACGCCCGCCCTCCAGGACGTACCGAGGTACTGGCAACTGGAGTACCTGCACGACGAGATGGCCGACGCGCTGTGGCTCGCCGACCTGGTGATCGGCCGCGCTGGTGCAACGACGCTCGCGGAGCTCGAAGCGCTCGGCAAACGCGCTGTACTCATCCCGCTGCCCGCGACCGTCAGCCGCGGCGACCAGCTCGACAACGCCGCCGCCTACGCACGGCGGCACCCGGGACAGTGCATCGTGATCCCCGACAACGAGGATCTGCGGGATGGAACGTCACTGGCCAAGGCATGCATGGAGTTGTCCGCCGGCCTCACCCAGGCCGCCCACACGCGCCCTGACTCAGCGGCCCTCCACGGAGCCTCCGACCTGATCGCACGGGAGACCGTCGCCTCCGCCAAACCGAGGCGTATCCGTCGCGACGGATAGGACTCAGTCGTCGTGGTGCCCATACATCGCGAGGATCTGTTCGTCGGACTCGCCACGGTGGTACACGTGGAAATGCAGATGCTGCGACTCCTGATACAACCCGACATTCGTCGTCACAGAGGCCGCACCATGCTCCTCTTTCACCTGCGCGGCCACTTCCCCCACAACCGCCATGATCTTCGCAAGCAGTCCCTCGCCACCGTCTCCGAGATCAATCAGCGACGGCGTGTGCTTCTTCGGCACCACCACAATGTGCACCGGGTACGAGGGGTTGGTGTGCTCGAACGCAAGCACATCGTCGGTCTCCGCCACCACCTTGATCGGCACAAGTCCCGGGATGGCTTGGTGGCAGTAGAAGTCCGAGGCCGAAGGAGCCACAGCAGCAGTTGTCACAGTAAGTAACTTTCCGTGTCGGGCGGTAATACCGGCGCCACACTACCGCCTCGCCTCACTCAGCCCTGCCCAGGCTCCAGAGAATCGCGCGCGATGGATTCCGGTGCCGTGGTGTTATGCCGTGCGCTGCCGAGCCACCGTATCGTCGCCCGTCCCAAAGCCTGGGCTTCTACATCTGCGGCGGGTCCGGGGCAGCCTCTGGTGATCGATGAGGCTGCTCGAATTCCGCTGTAGTGGTGTTGGCGTACGAGGACTCTGGCTTCGAGGCGAACGGCGCCGAAGTCTCTTCGACATCGGCGTGCTGCCGACCCTGTTGAGTCCGCCACGACATCTCCTCGTAAAGCCCGGTTTCCCGGAACTCGGCGCCCCGAGCGGTGCTCCGCATCTTGGCTGCCTCCGCCTGGAGGTGCCTGGCGCTTTGCTTGTCCTCCTCCTGAGCACGTCGCCGGAGAGCGGCCTTTTCTGGCTGCGGCATATCCGCTTGGATGAGGACGGCCTCGTATTCATCTACAGGCCCCGCCGCCTCGGCCACTTCGCGGAGCCGCTTGCTCCACTGCTCCAGTTCGCTACCGGCCTCGTTGTACATGCGAAGAAGTGCTTCACGGTCGGATTCGACCGTGCCCCGGGCGTCCCCGCGCAAGACTGGACGCCCGAAACGGCCGGTGGCGGTCAGCTGCTGTTCGAGTCCTTCGAGCCGTTCCTTTAGATCGCCCAGACCCGCGGTCCGTTCGGCGATCAGGCCGTTCAGCACTCGGACTTCGCGGATCGCTTCAGCGCACTTGGCAACGTCCTGATGTCGACGGTTGACGGCGAGCAGGTTCGGGCCGGTTCCCGCTGCGGCCTGCTGCCCGGCGCGGTAGGCCGCTGCCTCTGCTGCCTCGGCCGCCGTCCTGGTGGCGCGGGCTGCCGAGGCAGCCTTGCGAATCGCTTCACGCAGGGCCGTGTTGCTGAGGTGCGCGTACGGGCGGTCTGCGGTCGGTGCGGCGCCCGGGGTAGGCCCTGCGGGACGTTGCGGGACGCTGGGGGTGCTTCGGTCCTCGGGCTGCGGTGTGTCGTCGTGGCCGTCCTCCTCGTACGGGTTGCCGGTTCCAGCAGCGTGAGGGGCTGCCGGTAGGGCGGCCACGGCCTCGCGGACGTGAGCAAGCACGGAGTTGTTCGGGAGTTCGGTGAGGATCATGCGCTCCTCGGTGCCGCTCTCGATCTCGCGGATGAGGCCCGCGACAGCGCGGTCAAGCCGCTCCTGCTCGGTGAGCGCGTCGCCACAACGTGCACGGTCGGCGTCGGTTTCGTAGACGGTCAGCGGCAGGAAGAGGTGGGACTCCTTCTTGTCGCGGCTCATCATTGTGTAGAGCGCGTTCGCCTGCGCGCCGGGGCCGTAGACCAGGGCCTCTTGGACGCTGAGGCCCTGGGACTTGTGGCCGGTGATCGCGTATCCGAGGCTGAGTCCGCCCTGTGCGATGTAGTCGGCATCGACCCATTCGGCAACGTCACGATGGCCGTCGGCATTCTTCTCGCGCCACTCGACCAGCACCCGGCGTTCCTCGTCCACGGCTCGCACGATTCCGCGGAGGCCGTTCAGCACGTCTTCGTTCCGGCCTTGGCTCCGCTTGCTCCGGTAGTCGTTGACCCGAAGAAGGACCTGGTCGCCGACGGACAGCATCAACTCGCCGCCGCCGGGCAATGCGAAGGCGTGCTCGGGGCCGGTGAGATCGCCGTTCGCCTTCCGCAGTGCGCGGGCTCCGACGTTCAGTTCTTCCACAATCTCGTTGGTGGCGGCGAGCATGAGCAGCTGCTGTACGGCGGTGTGGTCGTCCGTGTGTGTTGTGCGCTTGTCGGCCCAGATGGTGAGCATCGCGGCGAGGGTGGCGTCCTTGTCCGCGAGGGCGTGTACGCGGCCGGCGCCTGCGAAGGTCCGGAGCGCTTCCACGCGGTTGTCGTCGCGCCACAGTTCTAGGGCCCGGCGCTCGATCGCGTCCTTCTGCCGGAAGTTCTCGTTGAGGCTGAGTCCGCCCACGATGTGGTACACGGCGGCGAAGGAACCGCCGATACCGGGCGAGTGCAACTGCTTCGGGTCACCGATGCCGACGACCTTCGTGCCGGTCATCGCGGCGTGGGTGAGGAGTTCGGCGAGGTCGCGGTCATCGCACATGGCGGCTTCGTCCACGACTAGCACGTCAACGCCGGCGAGGCCGGGCCCGCCGGTGCGGATGCCCGTGAGCCAGGACGCGAGGGTGCGGGACTCGATGCCCGCCTCGGCCTTGAGGTTCGCGGCGGCGACGGCGGCCGTGCTCGCTCCGGCGATGACGAGTCCATGAGCCTCCCACGCCTGCCGGGCCGCGTCCATGATCGTGGTCTTGCCCGCTCCGGCGACGCCCACCACGGCGTCTATCCCGTGTCCGGCGGTCAGCAACCGTTCGAGTACGGCGCGCTGTTCATCGGAGAACTTAAAGGTGGCGCCGTGCTGAGCTTCGACGGTGGACAGGGTCATGTGGACCGTGTCGGGGCTGACGACTGCGGCCTGCGTGTCAAGACGGCTCGTGGCCTCGGAGACGATAAGCGTTTCCGCGGCCACGATGTCCGCCGTCGTGTAGCGGTCGGCGTGCGTGAAGTGCTGGGCGCCCTTCGGGTTCAGCTTGACCGCGTACCCGGCGTGACGGAGGACGGAGGTGGTGAGCTGTTCGGCCTCCTCGGCGTCCGCGACTCCGTACGGGAGGGCATCCAGGACTGCGGCGATGGCGGCGGCGTGGGTGAAGTCCTTGGAATGGCTGGTCAGGCCGGTCTTCGGATGGAAAATCTGGGCGCACAGCTTGTCCAGGCCGGGGTTCTGCTTCGCGTTGTCCTGCTCCATCGCACTGGTCGCGATGGTGTCGGGGTCGTCACCGGCAGCACGCCCCTCGGCCTGCCAGTAGGCGCGAAGAACGTCGTCCCCGACTCCGGCGGCCTCGCCGTTCTTCGCGGCCTTGGACACGGTGGAGGCGGCGGTGCGCTCGCGGGTCGTGGCGCTGTCGTAGTCGATGCCCAGCTTCGTCAGCAGGTCCCGGACCTGGCTGTCGCGCTTGCTGAACAGGCGGATCGTCGCCTCGGGAATCGCTGCGATCTCCCATGCGCCGGTGCGCTCCTCGCGGCGGAAGCTGATGCCGAACTTGTCGGTCAGCTCCCGGCGGATACGGGCGTTCATGAGGGACTGAGTCGCGCGGGTGTGCCGGTGAAGGTCGCGACCTCCGCTGGCCATGGTGGACCACTTGCCGTCTGTGCCCTTGACCATGTTGGCGAGGGTGAAGTGCAGGTGGAAGTGGGGGTCGCCGTACGGGGCGTCGTCCACGGGTCGAGCGGCGCGGTGCACCATCATCCAGCCGGAGAACCCGCTCGTCTCCACGGTCTCCGCTTCGTCGCCGCCGCCGTGGTGGCCACGCATGGCATACGCGGTCCACCGTTCCAGGGCGGCGATGGACTCTCGGCCGGCGAAGGTGTAGATGTCCTCGACCTGGGCAGCGATCTCCTCCGGGGCGTAGGCGAGGAACGCGGACTTCGACTTCGCGAGGTCCAAGGTGACGTCGGCACCGAAGTTGCCGACCTGTACTCGGCCTTCGAGGAGAGCGGCCCTGATTTCCTCGGCGTCCCACACGTCCTCGGGCGCAAGTCCTGCCGCCTTGGCCATGGCGACGGCTTCGCGCACGTCCATCGGCAGATCCCGAAGACGGCGTTCGCCTTCGCCTTCGGTCTGGGCGTATCGGCGCTTCGTGGACGCGGTGTTGAACAGGTCGCCGGGCTGTTGTCCGGTCTCGACTGCGCGGGCTTCGACGGCGCGCAGGAGTGCACGGGCGTCCAGGTGGCCGACCGCCTCGGCGGCCACGGCCTTCTCCAGTGTGCCTTCGCCGTACAGGTCTACGGCGTGGATGCCGACGGCGTCGGCTAGCTTCAGCAGCGTGGAAGCCGGGACGCGGTGTGATTCCCCGAACCGCTTGAGCTGGCTTTCCATCCTTCGGAAGGCATCCTGCTTGCGCTTGGAGTCCAGCAGGGAGACGGGGTTCACGCTGCGTTCGGCGGCGGCGCGGCGGATGGCGCGGACCAGCGGGGCGGCGGGGAGCTTGGCGGCCGGCGCGATAGCGAGCTTGGGTTCTACGAGTGTCTGCCCGGTCCGAGGGTCCTCGCCGTGCATGAGGCGTCGGGCAGCCTGGAAGTGCTCGGGGGCAAGGATGCTGCCGGGGGTGATGTCGAACTCGGTGAGACCGTTTCCGATCCAGACCAGAGGGCGTTCGCTGGCATCAAGGTGATAGTCCACCTGTCCGTCGGCGGCTGCTTGAGGAAGGGCCTGGTCGCCGTAGATGTCGCGGGCATCGAGTCCGGCGGCGGCAGCAACTTCGACGGCGTCGAACCCGGTGAACCGCGCGGTGCCCTTGCTGCGTATGAGCCCGCGGGCTCGGAAGAAGGCGCGCTTGGCCTCGCGAGAGCTGAGCAAGGAGGCGACGGGGGCACCGGTAGCTTCGGCTTTGGCCTCGATGGCGGCGACGAGGGGGGCCACGTCGACCGCCACGGACTTCCCGCAGCCGTGGCCGCCGGTAAGGCGGTACTCAACCTGCTCGTCGGAGGGGCCGATCATGGTCACCCACCCCATCGGCCTGCTCACCCCCCGCTCTCATTCGGTCAAATTCGGTCGCCTTGGCTGATTGTATCGTCACGAAGTGACGATACCTTGGTCCTCTCAAATCAAGATCATGATCAACGAGGGGGAGCCTCGGGCACTCGGAGCGGCCTGGTAGCTCCTGCGGATCAGGCTCCTGGAGCCTGATGTCCTGTTGGACTGTTACCTCCGTGCGGGTGCGCGGGCCGAGGTGCCGTAGGCGCTGAGGCGGTATGACGATCGGACGTCGATGCGGTACCTACGCGCGGCTGGCTCGTTGGCCTGCGTATGGAGCACTCCCAGAGCCCGGTGGCTCCTCGCAGGTTCGCCGAGTTGTCGGGTCCGTACTGGATGACCGGGGACTCCCCGGCATACAGGCTCGGCGCCGACGGCGGGTTCGAGCCGGGACGCGGGACCGTGGCCGTACCTCCGGCCGTTCGGCCGGAGGGGGGAGCGGAGTCCGGGCCGGCCGTGGACTCGTAGCTTCTGGTTCGTCGTCCTGCCGCTGGGTCGAGTGGTCTTGGTTGGGCCCTGCTCTGCCCGCCGGTGCCTGGCGACACGACGAAGGTCCCCACTCCAGGCCGGAGCGGGGACCTTCGTAAAGCGTCCCCCGCCAGAATTCAGGCGGGGGACGAGTAGGCGCGACGGTGTTCAGGCGTTGAGCGGCCAGTCCCCGAAGGGCACCGGCGTGCGCCGGGTGGCTTCCCGTCGGGCTTCGTCGGTGCCGCACGTCGTGCAGATGAGGACTTCCCGGTCGGTGGTCAGCCGGGAGCGTGCGGGTCGTTCACCGAGCGGGCCACCGCAGCGCGGACAGCGGGTGTCGGGCACGGGGTCACTCCTCGGGGTGATCTCGGGCGGACTTGAGGATGAGGTTCCAGGTCGGCCGGGAGTAGGTCTTCTCCGTCTGGCCCTGGAGCTGGGGGATCAGGTCAGCGTTCTTCGCGCCGGGGTTCGCCGCGATGGCCTGCCGGGCGAGGGTCAGCCGCTCGTCTCCCTGGTAGGGGTAGGCCAGGCCCTTGCGGCCCGCGGTGCGCCCGCCGGCGTGCCCGCGGCCCTTGCGTTCCGCGAGGTACTGCCACAGCCTCCACCGCTTCCACTTCGGCCGCCGCCTGGTCGGAAGCTCGTCCCAGTCGTCGGGCGCGGGCCACCCCTCGGGCGGGTTTTTGACGTAGTGGGAGACGGTGGTGGAGTCGGCGAACCCGCAGACCTTCGCGGCTTCGGCGGGGCCCACCATCTCTTCGGGGTCGCCGTCGAGCTTCGGCGGATTGGTAGTGGCGGCGGCGGCACGCTTCCGCTGAAGCTCGTGGTGCCACTTCGCCCATGCGTCGCCGTCCCAGTGCATGACGCCGTCGATGGTGTCCGCGACGGGCGGGTGCCCGTTGTTCTCCCGATCGGTCCAGAGGTTCTGAAGGGTCGGTTCGCTGACGCCGTGGACCTTGCGCAGGTCTGCGCGCGAGTAGAGCGTGCGGCCGGTCTTCGGGGACACGGTCGCCTCCTGTTCTTGGTCGGGGTGGTGGCCGCTCGGCGCGGTCACTGGATGTCGTCCGGGTCCGGGGCCGGCGTCCACGTACGGCTGCCCGCCGGTTCGAGCCGGGTGAGGGTGGCGATGTCGGCCACGGGGACGGCGGCGGCCCAGTCGGCGCGGCCCGGGTGGTCAACGGGGAGGTTGAGGACGAGGTGCCGGCCGGTCGGGGGGAAGTCCTCGACGATGACGAAGGTGTCGTTCGGATCGGCGCCGATGCTGTTACCCCTGGTGAGCTGGGCGATGTCGCCGGGCTGGGGACTGTCGGGGTGTCGGTCGCATAGCATGGTGGGGTTCTTTCTGGTGAGAGAACACTGACGGCCAGCGCCTTGTTGCCCTTGTGCGCTGGCCGTCGTCTGTTGTCTGGGGTGCGTCGTGCCCGTGGGGCACGCGGCCGGTCGGAGGTTGCCCGCTCCGCCGTCAGCGGAGTAATTAAACCACCTTTGGATTGGGTCGGGTGGGGCCCTGATCCGGACGACGGCGGTCATCAGAAGAGGGCCCCCTGATCTGCGGAGCGTTGGCCCCGGTCGACGGGTGACCGGGGGACGTGGAGTTCGTAGCGGGGGCGTCCCGCGTGCGGAGGGGCGTGGGCTTCGCGGCGGTACCGGCTCCACGCCACTACGGGGGCGCCTTGGTCGATCCAGCCGGCCGGGTAGCGGGCGGTGAGCTGGGCCCAGCGGCTCCGGCTCCGCGGCACTGCCCATCGGTCCTCGACGGTGGTGATCGGCGGCAGCGTCCTCCAGCCGGGGAACGCATGGTCGTGTGCCTGCTCCACCGCCTCGTTGTCACCGTCACCGAACCCGTCCCCGCAGTGCACGGGGCCCTCCCAGGGGCACGCGAGACACCCGCCGCGGAACTCCTGCGTTTCCCTCCGGCGGCCGGTCGGCCGGCTCCGGGAGAGCAGGGTCGGGGCGTGGTGCGCGGGCGGGTCCAGTTCGTGGCCGAGATCGCTATACGCGCCGCCGGGGTGTCCGGGCTGGATGTGCCACGCCTGGGCCGCGTATTCGGGTCGGTGGCGTGTCCGTGCGTTGCGCACGCGCCAGTAGTACGTCTGCCGTGCTCGTGCTCCGGCCGGCTCGGCGACGGTGGCGGTCACGATGGCCTGCTTCCGGTGGCGAGGACTTCGCGGAGCGGGTCCGCGAGCGCAGCTTGTTCGTCGGGGGCATCGAGGAACCGGGGCCCGTACGCACGGCGTACGGCACGGCGGGCGTCCTGGTGGCGGTCGAGCTCCGGGTAGTACGGCGAGCGATCGAGCACGTCATAGCCGTGCTGGGTGAGCACGTTGGCGATGAGCGATCGGACATGTACGGGGTCGAGGGTGGAGAGGTCGGTTTCTCCGGGGGCCGCGAGGAGTACGCGGATCAGCTCGGTCGCGCTGAGCCGGGGGTGAAGGGGAACGCTGAGCCGGTGGACGCCGTCCCGGCTGGGTGTGGCGGCTCCTCGGCGGCTGGGCGGCCTGGTGGTGCTGCGGTCTTCTGTCGTCTCGTCCATCGTGCTGGCCTTCGGTGACTCGGGATGTTGGCGGGCGGTGAGGGTCAGAACAGGGCGTGCTCGGCGCGAGCGGCGGCGGTACGGCCGTGCTCGGCGCTCCACCTGTCGATGACCTCGCGGTGCATGGCCTTGGCGTCGGCGGGCTCGTCGGCGTCGACGGGGTGACCGGCGAGGGTTTCCGAGAGGAGGGCGAACGCTTCGTCGCGTGCGCGGTCGATGCGGTCCCAGTCGTACGTCCGTCCGGCGGCTCCTCGCCCGTGGCCGGCGGCGACTTCGAGTGCGCCGCGCGGCCAGCACGGCAGTGTGGCGGTGCGGCCGGGACCGTCGAAGAGGCGCGGGCCCTGGTGGATGCCGACGTGTTCGATGTGGCGGGCGGCCCATTCCAGGATGGCGGCGGGGGTGTCGGCGATGACGATGCTCTCGGGGGTGTGGTGGGTCGGCACGGTGCTGTCCTTCGGGAAGGGCGGGGGGGCGGCGCGTGGCCGCCGCCCCCCGGTTGGGTTGCTAGTGGTAGGCGGGGATCAGTTGGCGGACCTTGTCCTCTCCGATGCATCCGCCCTTGTGGCGGCGCGCGCTCGGCGGCGCCCCGTTCCTTCCGCGCAGGTGGCTCCAGAACTTCGGGCCTTCCCAGCCGCACAATTCGCAGGTGAGGTACCAGTGGTTATCGCTCCCGGGGAAGCCGGTGAGGATGGCCCGCCAGTAGTGGGCAGCGAGTCCCGTGAACGCGATCTCGGCGCCTTCGGTGTTGCGGTCGTTGACCGGCATCCGCGGGTGCAGGAGGGGCACGGGTCCGCACAACGGCGTGGGGGCCTCGGCGAGGACCTGTTCCAGGGGCACGGCGCCGATCCGTCCGGCGGCGTACTCCTCGGCGAGATGGGCGGCGGCCATGTCGGTGCCGGGGGTGCCCTTGGGCGGGCGGCGGAGGTTGTGTTCGCCTGCGGTGGTGAGGACGAGCCAGTCTCGGTGCCACCGGTAGGCGCGGCCGATGACCTGGTCTTCGCCGACGATCACGGGGTATCGGCACTGGATGTCGGGGGTGCCGACCCGGTACGTCGGGACGGTGCTGCTGCCCCCGGTCGTGGGAACGGTGAGCCTGCCCGCTTCGGTGCCGGGGACGGTGATGGTCGCGGGTCGTTCGAGGAGTTGCGTGGTCATGGTGGTGCCTTTGTCTGGTGAGAGAGGGGCCCGCCCCGGCGCGCTCGGCCGCCGGGGCGGGTGGGGGCGTCGTTACACGGCTTCGGAGGCCGGGGCCTGCGGCGCGGCGGTCCACTCGCGGCGCGGGGTGATGCCCAACTCGTTGAGGACGGGGGCGTGGCTGCCGTTGTCCTCGATCCATTCCCAGTCGGCGCCCTCGGTGCCGGGCTGGTCGGTCCAGGTGAGCATGTACGAGCGGCCGGAGGTGCGGGGGTCGCCGCACACTGCCTGTGCTTCACGGCGGGTCATCGCCCACAGGGCACGCCGCTTGCGGGAGCGGCTGGATCCCTTCGAGGCGATCAGCACCAGAGCCATGCCGTCCGGCCAGTTCGCCCACGCGGCCGGGGTCGCTGCGGCGGTCGGCTTCCCGACGGGCACCTGTTGCTCGACCGCCGGGGACTGCTCGGCCGGTTCCTGCGCTTCGGTGGCCGGGGCCTGGGGCGGCTGCTGCATCTCGTCGGCGCTCTTACGCCCGGACACGCCGTCGTAGGGGGCGGTCCATGTCCAGTCGTCGTACTGGTTGCCGGTGGCGCGGACGATGCGCTTGCCGATGCTGTTGTGGATGTGCGGGATGGTCACGGACTTCGGGTTGACCCGCAGGACCTCGTACCAGGTTCCGCGGTAGAGAACGAAGTCCCCGCGCTTGAAGTCGGCGCGCGACCACACCTTGAAGCCTTCGGCTTCGGCGTCCTTGATGACCTTCTCCCAGTGGGCGATCTCCTCGGTCAGCTCCTCGTGCTCGATCTCCAGCTCCGGGTCTGCCGGGTTCCGGGAGGACCCCTTGGCGGACTGGCCGCGCTGCCACTTCTCGACCGCGCGGAGGTCGGCCCGCAGCGTGTCGAGACGGCGGAGCGTGCGGCCGGGGTCCTTCTTGAACTGCTGGTAGTTCGCGGCGGCCTGCGCCCGGCCGCTCCAGTGGGCGGCGCGGTCGTGCTCGCTGATGCTCTTGCGCATCGCGTCGTCCATGCGCGCGTGGTCGCGGCGGGCGCGGCC
Organism: Streptomyces sp. NPDC012835; assembly: GCF_042900885.1. NCBI lineage: Bacteria > Bacillati > Actinomycetota > Actinomycetes > Kitasatosporales > Streptomycetaceae > Streptomyces > Streptomyces sp. NPDC012835. The sequence goes on along the minus strand of NZ_JBIBBW010000005.1, from coordinate 263,390 downwards.
CTCGGAGTGGTGCCCGACGAGGATCGGCTGACCGAAGGCGAACCGCTCGGATATGTCGTGGCTCTTCCGGTGCGCGGCCTCGGAGGACTGGGCGGCGCTGGCGGCGTACCCGCCGAATCGTTCCGCCCTGTGCTCGGCCTTCTCTTCGCGTTCCTCCTCGGCCTCGTTGAAGCTCCGGCGGTCGGCGTTGTCGACGGTCAGCGTGACCTCGAACCCCTTCTCCCGGAGTCGCTGTGCGAGCAGTTCGAGTGAGGGGGTGTAGGTGGCGTGGTCGCGGCTGTGCGGGAGGTACCAGCAGTCAAGGTTCCTGCTCCAGCGGAAGGGCTGGCGCTGGGTGCGACCGTACTCACGGAGTCGCAGGATCTCGGCCGATCCGTCGCCCCGGCTGGTCCCCTCGATCAGGGTTCCCTCTCGGCGGGTGTGGGTGATCTCGATAGTCACTGAACTGGTCTTTTCTGGTGAGAGTTTGTGGTCCGGCCGCAGGGCGGACCGTGCGTTGGCAGCGGCGCTGCACCACCGGCGCGGGCCGTGAGGGACGATCGGCTCGCGGGTCGTCGCGCCTGCGCGACGACAGAGGCAGTCGCGCCCCCGCGGGGCGCGTCCGCTGCGGTCCGGTGCCCGTCGTCGGTCGGCGGAGCCGCCTGCGGCGGAGTCGGCCGGCGGCGGTGAACGCACCGGACCTGTCCTGCCGCCCCGAAGGGGTGTCCGCTGGGGGTGCTGGGGGCCTGCCGGTCCGGAGGGTTGCCCTCCCCCGGACCGGCGGGCCTGGTTGTCAGCTGCGGTGGAGCGTGTGGCGGGCGGCCGGGTCGGCGTCGGCAAGGCCGGTCCGCTCGCGCCATGCCTGGCGGACGGCGGTGCGGAGCGCGTCCCCGTCGTCGTAGGCGAACCGGCCCCGGCGCAGACCGCACACGATGTCGCGGAAGACATCCGGGTTCATCGTGGTGAGCGTGTCGTCCAGCGGGGTCAGCTCGTGCGGGAACATCGCCTGGACGCTGTCGCCGGGCTCCGGGGCACCGAGGGTGAAGTACCAGACCACGGACATGGTGGCCTCGTCCGCGAACTCCGGCCCGCCGAACGGGCCGACGACGACGGCCGGGCGGGTGTCCTGCTGGTGGCCCCGGAACCAGGGTCCGGCGATCACGAGCGTCGCGGTGGGGAAGTCGCGGACGGTGGACTTCTGGTCGGTGGTGAGCATGTCGTGTCCTTCTGGTGAGAGGTTCCGCCGGGGCCGGTCGGCCCCGGCGGGGGTGTCGGTCGGGGGGCTGCCCTCCCCCTCCCGACACCACTAATTAAACCATGTTCTAGGGTGATCGACAACCCTCTAAATCCAGTGCAACCCTGCTTCGTTGCTCACGGCGCGGTATGCGGCTATGACCTCGTCTTCTATTCGCGTCCAGCGTTCGAGAATATCGGGGGCGGTTTTCTTGTCGCTGGCCGCGCGCGTGGCCCTGCGCCATTCAATGGCGATTTTGAGCGTGCGGAGTTGGGACCGGGTGAGTTCCCAACGGCCGAAATCCGGCAATTCGTTGCCGTAGGCCATCCCAACGGCGTTGTTGATGTGCTCCGTACCGGACCACACATTGTGTGCGGACTGGAGCGCAAGGGCGCGCTTCAGGGTGCACCGAAGGTGCGGAGCCTGCACGATCCATTGCGGCTCGATGACGAATATGTCGGCGCTCATCCTGGGCCTTTCTCGGGAGGGCGGCGCGCTGGGTCGCGCGCCGCCATAACGCACGGGGAGTTAGAGGGCGTATCCGTCGACGTATTCGCCGCGCTCCCCCTCGGGGGTCTGGACGTGGGGAAGGAATCGGCTCACCGCGAATACGACGGCGTCGGCGATGATTCGGGGTGCGTCGTTGAGTACGAGACTCACGGTGTCGCCGTCGAGTCCGATACGGACTTCGCCCGGTTCAAGATTCATGTAGACATGGGCGGTTGTGCCGTCGATTCGGGTTCGCGCTCCGGGGAGTCGGGCGGAGAGTTCGCGGGCGGCTTCCTCGACGTCCCGGCGCATTGCGGCCTGCGCGCGGTTGTGATCCTTCACGCGCTCGTGAACGTCACGGTGCACGGGGATGAGATCGGCGGCGATCTGGGCCGCGATGTCCGCCGGGTCCTCGGTCATGGCGACTCGGACCGTGTCGCGCTCGCCCCTGCGGAATCCGTAGTCGGTGGCGGGGAATGCGCCCCTGATGTGCAGGTGTCCGGGGTCATCGAACCGCTCGGAGAGGTGGAGCTGTCGGCCGTCCAGGTGCGTGAACGTGGCGGCGTGGTCCAGCTCCTGGAGGCCGTGGCGCGCGGGCTGCGGTCGCCAGTTCCCGCCGAGTTCGAGGGCGATCGGGTGGGACAGCTCTGTGACGGTGAGGGGCGTATTCATCGTCCGCCTCCTGGTGAGAGTGGGTGTCGGCGGCCGGTCGGCCCGCCGTTCGCCGGTCGGGGGTTGCCCTCCCCTTCCGACATCACTAATTAAACCACGTTCTAGAGGATGAGGCAACCCGGACAAGGGCCCTGACCTGCCCTTTCCTTTCCATCATGGACCCGCACCCGCCCGGCCGGGCCGCGCCCACCACGGGCCTGGGCGGGGTTCCCTCCTCGGTCGGACAGCTCCGCCGTATCAGGGTTCCGGGCGCGGTGTCCTGGCTCGCGTAGCGACCGCGTAGCGGCTTGGCCTGGACGCCGCGTCCGGGTTCCTGGTACGCCCCTTGGGGTATCCGGCCGAGGAGGGAACCCCGCCTTCACCACCCACACCACGACGGCGCAGCACCTGACCGACCAGCCCCCCACCCCCTCCGAGGAGGACCCGCCGGAGGCAGCCTGTCCATCCCCGCCGGCACCCGACGAACCCGCGGGCATCGACTCCGGGCGGATCAGGAGGTAGTTCGCCCTGGCCGTCCACCATGCAGAGCAGCCCAGCCCGCGGACCGCTGACCTTGCCAGTGGGAGTGGAACACCACGGTCGCCGACAGGTGAATGAGCCTTCTGCGGAGCGCGGTGGACGGGTGCACGGCGAGCTGCCGGTAGGTGGCGTGCCAGTCGTCTCGGGCGCGGTCGAGATCAGGAGGAGTCGTCCGTTGCATGACCCTAATTCCATCATGTGTTCGATTTTGGGGCCACGTCGATCTTGCTAAGTGTCCGGGAGGTCGAGCAGCATGCGACCGGATCGGTCACCACGCCCACCGTCGCCACAAGGCGGGCTGCACGGCGGTGTGCCGGTGCAGGGGCAGGATGAGCCGGACGGGCGGGCTCGTGACGGAGTTCACGGCGGGGCTCGGCGTAAGCGCGCCGGGGCAGTGGCCGCCCTCGTCCTCCCATCGGTCGACGGCGTCGCGCTCGGCGCGGGCCCGCTGTTCGGTGAGCGTGACTGGCTTTCGGTACAGGTTCCGGGCGCTGGAGTCGAGCGGCGGGAGCGCGCGGGCTGCTGCCTTCTGGTCGTCACGGCGCTTGTGGCGCCGCCGTACCCGGGCGAACCGTGCCTTGTAGGCGGCCTGTTCGCTGTCGTGGAGTCCGGCGGGGTGGAGCCGGGCCAGTTCAAGGGCGACCTGCCCCATCGGGCTGGGCGTCAGTACGCGGGTGCCGTCGTCCTGGCGGACGGCGACGAGGAACCGCGCGGCGAACGGGGCCTCGGTCCGGTCGCGGCTGATCCGCCGGCCACCGCTCCACACACCGCGCCGGGCTGCTTGCCGGGCCCTCCCGTCCCGCCAGTACAGCCGCCCGGACTCGGCGGCCTCCAGCACGCGGACGTGCCCCGCCGTCCAGCCGAGTTCGACAACGTGTCCTTCGGCGAGATACCGGTTCCTCACCGCCTGGTCCCGGTTGTCCGAGTCCATGCCGGTGGCCGCGCGTTCCTCGGCCTCCTGCTCGGCCTCTTCCCGGCGACGTTCGGTCTCCCGCTCGGCGTACTCGGCCGCCGTCAGCTTCCGTTCCAGCTCGGTCCGCAGGTCCTCGGCCGTCGTCTCGGCTCCGGCGGCGGACTGCGCTCGAACAGCGTGGTCGACGGCCGTACGGGCGCAGTACGAGGGGGCACTGCTCGGCATGGTGGGGTCGTCGGCGTACTGCTCGGCGCGGTCGGCCCACCTCTCGGCTTCGACGGCTTCCTTGTGGGCCGCGTGCATGGCCGCCTCCAGCCTGGCGGCGGCTCCGGATCGGCTGCGGCACATGGCGGTCATGGCGTCGTCGGCTGCGGTGACGGCGAGGATCGCGGCCTGCCGGGCGACCTGGATGCAGGTCTGCGGAGACGCTTCTCCGGGGTGGGCGACCTCATGTTGGACGACGGGTGCGTTCGCGGGCATGGGGGTGTTCCTCGGGATCGGTGGTGCGGTCGGCGGCGTGCCGTACCGGTGTCGGGGAGGTGCCGCCCGTCATCGTGCGGAGCGCGATGGACAGTGCCGTCGTGCCCGAAGGGCACGCCCTTGGGCCCGGCGTCCGGACGGGACGGGAGGGCCGCCCGCGGCCCGGACGTTCCGGCCGGCTGCGAGCCGGGCCGGGCTGAGCCGTCCCGCAGGGACGCCCTTTGTACGGGGCCCGGTGTTCGGGGCCGGCCGCCGACGCGGGCGGTTCCGGACGGCGGTGGGCGCTGCGTGGGGTGGGCGGCTCGATGCCGCCCACCCCACGGCCCGGCGGCCGGGGTCCGGCCGGGCGGTGGCTCCCGCCCGGCCGGGCTCCTGCTACGCGGCGACCGGTTCGCGGGCGGCGACCCGGCACCGGGTGAGCACGGTCTGTGCGGTCTCGCCGTAGATGCTGTGGTCCTTGACCGTGCCGGTCAGCTCGACCTCGTCGCCCTGGTCGGGGACCGTCCCGGCGCTGCTGAACCAGACGAACACGTTGCCGCTCGGGTCCTGGAACTTCACCAACCTACGGCGCTGGGTGTGGTAGCCGTACGTCCGGCCCTCCAGCTCGATCACAGTGGTGACGGTGGCGGGGGTGGTGATCCGCTCGCCCACCGTGCCCTGCGGCTTGCTGTTCTGGGCGGCCCGCTCGGCGGCTTCCTTCTCCTGGTCGCGGTACCAACCCGCGATGGCGGACACGAGCGTCGGGAGGTGGCGCGGATCGACGGTCTCACCCTTGGCGAGCTGCCCCACCTTGTGGCGGTAGTCGGAGAGGCTGCCGTATCCCTGGACGGCCCATGCCCGGACGGCGGCGGCGGTGGTCGGCGCGTCGGGGTCGGCGTCGATGGCGTCCTTCCACTCCTGCGGGGCCTTGCGGTCGAAGAAGTACCCTTCGACGCCGTCGGCGGTCGGAGACGCGTCCTTCCACTGCTCGGACCGGCTGTAGAACCGGCCCTCCTCCTTGACGATGGCGGCGGTGACCCGCAGGACCTCGATCACCGGGACGCGGAGGTCGGCCGGGATGCCGCCCCCCTCGCCGTCCCAATCGGAGTCCTTCAGCGTGCCGAACCGCCACAGGGCCTCAAGTCCCTTGATCGGCAGACCGGTGTACGGCTCGACGCACGTCGTGCCCAACTGCCGCATCTCGCCGTTCTCGTGGCGGGCAAGGTAGGTGGCGGTGCGGTGTCGGGCGACGGCGCACCCGTGGCAGAAGTTCTCGATGGCGCGGTACTGGCGCGCGGCCTCGGCGTCCTGCTCGGGCAGGCCGGGGAACAGGCTGGTGATTGTCTCGCCCTCCTCGTCGTGGTCCAGGCAGGCGATGACGGTCCAGCCGTGGTGACGGGGGATGTCGCCGGAGATCGTCACGGTGACGGTGGGGCGCTTGCCGATCACGCGACCGTCAAGGTCCCGGTAGTCGGCAAGGAACGGCTCGGAGATGTCGAGCGCGTACGCGCTGAGGTGGTGGACAGCGGCGCGGGCGTTGGTGGCCTCGACAAGCTGACGGACGCGGGACTGAGCGGTCGCGGGGATGGAAAACCGCATGGCTGCGCTGGTCATCGTGGGTACTCCTGCTGGTGAGAGAGGAATCGCGGGCCCGGCCGGGCGGGTTGCCCTCCGCGTACGGCCGGTCTCGGGCCGACTGGCGGCCCGTCGTGTCGGAGGAGGGTTGCCCTCCCCCTCCCACACCATTAATTAAACCATGTTTTGGGGTGTGGGGCAAGCATCCCGGCCGGGGATGTCCAGTGCGGCGCGGTCACGCAGGAACGCGGCGAACAGGGCGGCGGTGTAGCTGTCGGCGGTGCCGTACGTGCGGCGGCAGTCCAGTGCGCCGATGCGCTCGCCCCGGTGGTGGACGGGGAACGCTGCGCCGGGGGCGGGGATGGCGAGCGCGTACAGTCCGCGCGGGGTGTCCACGCGCAGGACGACGGCGGCGGCCTGGTGGTCGTAGGCGGCGGACCAGCGGCGGGGCCCGATGCCGAACTCTGCGAGTCCGCCCGCGATGGCGCGGGCCTGCATGATGTCGGCGGTGGTGCCGGGGTCGGGCTCGGCGGGGGTGGGGACGCATCCGCAACCGTGGTCGTCGGGGTGGGTCTCGAACAGAGCTGTACGGGTCACTGTGGGGCTCCTGGGGTGGCCGGGGGCGGGAGGGTTCCCGCCCCCGGCGTCGGGCGGCTGAGGTGGTCAGGCGGCGGCTTCGTCGTCGCTGGCCGGGTCGTCGGCTTCCTCGGCGTCCGGCTCGCCCTCCTCCTCGTCGTCGGTGCCGGGCTCCTGCTCGGTCTCCGGCTCACTGCCCGGCGTGATCGCGCGGGGCTTCTTCTTCGACGGGTCGTACGGCTCGTCGTCCACGACCGACTGCTCAATGGGCGTGAGCGGGTACCCGAGAGCCGCGAGCACCTGGAACCACCGGCCGGTGGGCGTCCGCGTCCACGGGGCGCGCTGGCTGTCCGTCCTCCACGCGGACCGGTTCGCGCACTTCTCCCGTACGGCGGCGATGGCGGCGAACTGGAGCTGCGGGGCCCTGCGGGGGTCCTTGGCCACGTGCCCGGCGAAGCTGCCCCGGTCCTTGGCCTGCTCGTTGCTCAGCCCCAAGAATGCGGCCAGGATCTCCGTCGTCGGCTCCTTGGCCAGATCGTCAAGGCCCCAACTGGCGTTCAGCAGAGCGTTGTTGACGTGCCCGATCAGGGTGTTGGTCGTGGCCTTCGGGAGGTTGCGCCGCTTGATCAGGTCGGTGATCCACTTCCGGCGCAGGGCCTCGGCCGCGTCCCAGTCGATGTTCCCCTTCTTGACGGCGGCGCGGGCGGCGCGCTCGGCCTCCACCTCGGCGGCGGTCTTCGTGCCGCCGCCGCTGCCGCTGCCGCCCTCGGGGACCGTGTGCCCGTACAGGCCGGGGGCGGAGCAGTAGGGCTCATACCGGTCTGCCCGCCGCTCATCGAACACCCACACCAGACCCTTGCACTCGGCGTGCTCCTCGGCGCTGATGCCGCGCAGCCGCCACACGGGCATGGCGCGCTCGGACAGCTCCTCGGCGTCCCTGATCTTCTGCCCCGCCGCCTCCAGCTCCGCGCGGTGGGCCTCGGCCTTGGTCCGCTTGTCGCGCTTGGTCCGCTCGACCGCGATAGCCCAGTCAACGTCTCCCTCGTCGGCGTCGTCGTCGGCGGCGGCCTCGGTGATCGCGGCGAGCGCTTCGGCGTCGTCCGCGAACTCCGACAGCGCGGCCAGGTGCTCGAACGTCCACTCGTAGCTGCTCGCCCCGCTGACGGCGGCCGACAGCTTCTCGTCGGACCGGACCTTGACCAGCGTCCGCACGTCCTTCTGCCGCACGCCTGCGGCCTTGGCGATCCGGCCCACCTGCGCGCCCGCCTCGGCCGCGCTGAACATGGCCTGGTTCACCTCGGTCTTCGTGAGGCTCTTGCGGTGCTGAGCGGTCGTGATCATGTCGAGGAACTGTCCGGCCGCGTCGCGGTCGTCGTCCTCCCACTCGTACGGCAGGTGGGTAAGACCCGCGTCCGTCGCGGCGTGGTAGCGGCGGTTTCCGTCGTTGACCTGGAGGACTCCGCCGTAGAGTCGCTGGATCTTGACGGGGATGCGGCACCCCTCGGTACGGAGCGAATCCACGAACGGCGCGTTCAGGTCCAGGTCTTCGCGGGCGTTCTTCGGGTGCGGGGTGAGCGCGTCGAGCCGGATGACGGGGCGCGGGGTGACCGGCACGGTCTCCAGTCCGGCGGCGACGGCGGCGGCCAGCCGCTGGAACCCGTCGATGACCTGCGGCACGTCGCCGTTGGTGCGCACGACGTACAGCGGCTCCACGACGCCGTTGCCCTTCACGTCGGCCAGCAGATCGGCCGGGGCCTTGATGTCGCGGACGTTGCCGGGGTGCGCGGCCAGCTCGGCGACGGTGAGCGTCGGCCACGGGGCAGGGGCGGTCTGGACGCCGGCCTGGGTCTTGGTGTTCGTCATCGGTCCTTCTTCTTCCTGGTGAGAGTTGGTCGGGCCGTTCGGCCCGGCGGGGGTGTCGGTCGGGGGGTTGCCCTCCCCCTTCCGGCACCATTAATTAAACCATGTTCCTGGGGGTGGGGCAACCCGAGATGACGTGATCGCCGTCACTCGGGTGCAGTGCTGCGGCGGCGCGGATCATCGCGGCGGCCTCGGCGGTGGTCCGCTCGGGCTCGTCCCCCCAGCACCACAGGAGAGTGCGCCGGTAGGCGTCCTCCGTGAGCTTCAGCTTCCGCCACCGGACGCCGGACACGGGGCGGCCGTGGGCGTGGTTGCTGAGCACCACAAGGGAGTCGGACAGGGCGCGTTGGAAGATGTCCCACGGTTCGCCGCGTACGGACCAGCGGGGCCGGACGGAGCGCACGCCGCGTTCCCATGCGTGCAGCACCGCGCACGGGGCACTGTCGCCCATCCGGCCGGGCTGCCAGAGGTGGTCACCCTGATAGAGCCCGACCCGTTCGATGTGGTCGGCGGCGGCGGCGAGGATGCGGGCGGGGGTGGCGTGCGGCTTCCGGGGCGGCATCGTGTCCTCCTGAGGGTGGTCGGTGGTGGTCAACTGGCGGCGCGCTGCGCGGCCTTGGCGGCGATGGCGCACGGGACGCAGTGACACGGGGTCTGCCACTGCCAACCGGCCGCGCTGATGATCGAGTAGGCAAGGGCGGCGGCTTCGCTGATCCGGCCGGTGCCGGGCTCCTTCGGCGTCGCGGCGGCCCACGCGTAGGGGAAGCTGTAGGTCTGGAAGTAGTGGCGGCCGTTCTCATCGGTCTTGTGGAATCGGGCCCATTCCATGTACATGCGCGGCTCCTCGTCGCGTCGAGCGGGGGCCGGGGCGGCGGGCCGCCGCCCCGGCCGGGACGGGCGGATCAGGCTGCAATCGCTCCGGCGGTCTGGGCACCGATGCGGCGGCTGCCCCCGATGTCGGCGCGGTTGCCTGCGGCGGCTCCGTCGCCGTACCCGCTGCCGCTGTACGAGCCGCGCGTGTGCCGGACGTGCGGGTGCTCCTCGTGGAAGAGGGCATCCACCATCGCGTCGCGGTCGGCCAGCACGAGTTCACCGCTGCGGCCGGCGGCCGAGGTCTCCTCGCTGGCGGCGGCGCGGGCGGCCTGCTCGATCGCCTTCAGCCGTTCCATGACGCGCTCGATGAATCCGATGGTCCACGAGTTGCGCCACGCTCGCGCACTGCGGACGCCGTACGGGACGACCTGCGCGCTGAGCCCGCCGAGCATCTGGATCAGGAGGGAGGCGTACAGGACTTCGGCGCGCTGAATGTCGGACTCATGGCCGACGATGTGAACGCGGCGCACCTTGCCACGCACGCCCATGTGCACGGCCTTGCACCCGACGCTCTGAGCAATAAAGCAGATCAGCCGGACACGGGACATGGCCCACGGGTTGGGGAGGTCGACGTACTTCGCGGTGACCGCGTCCCGCGACGGCTGCCCGTCGCTCAGCATGGCCTCTTCGACGCCGTACTTCGCCATCATCTCGAACGCCCGCCTCCGGGCCAACTCCGCCTCCGACTCCGGCGTACGGGGGTCCTCCGCCGTGGCGAGCAGAGCGCGGATGGTGTCGAGCTTTCCGGGGGCCTTCGTGGTGCTCACGTTCGTTCTCCTGGTGAGAGAGGTTGTCGGCGGCCGGTCGGCCCGCCGCGTGCCGGTCGGGGGTTGCCCTCCCCTTCCGACACCACTAATTAAACCATGTTATTGGGTTGAGGGCAACCCCTACCCACACCAAACCCGCAGGTCAAAACGCTCCTCCACACACCACACACCCGCTTCCATCCCGTACGCCGTCGACCCACACGCACGTGGAGCGGACGCGGTGCCGGGCGTCCAGGTGGAGCGCGCCACTGCACGAACGACCTGGACGCCCGGTGCCGTGTCTGCTCGCCTTGGCTGGGTCGACGGTGTACGGGATGGAAGCACCCGCACCATCACGAACCCGCACCCGGCCACGAAGCCCCCACCGCCCCGGTGCCGGCCGATCCCCCGCCGGAGGCACTGATCACTGACCTGACCCCAACGAACCCGTGGTTCGAGATGTCCGCGGACCTGTGCCTACGGTGCGCGCGACGAGCACTGATTTCGAACAGGACTGGGGGCACGGGTGAGCACCAATTCGGCAGGGCCGGTGAGCGCGTCGGAGCTGCGGCGGCGGGTTCGCGCTGCTGAAGCGCTGAAGGCGAAGACGCGGGAGATGGCCGCCGCGAACGCGCTGACCGCGCGGGAGGTCGCGGTGAAGGCGGCCAGGGCGAAGGAGCAGGCCGACGTCACCGCGCGGGAGGCCGCTGCTGTCGTCCTGCGGCTGTTCGACAACGACGCCGAGTTGGTCTCGGAACTGCTGGGCGTCCCGGCGGAGGAGCTGGAACGCGAGGCGAAGCCTGTTACCGCCGCTCGGGCAAAGGAAGTCATCGAGGAGCTACGAGCCCGCGCCGAGCGGCCCCGCTCCACCCGCGCCCGCAAGCCACGACCGGATGCGGCCGGCGCGGCTTCCCCGACCTCGGACGCCCCGGCCCCGGCCGACACGACGGACGACGGCCGGGCTGATGCCGCCTGAGCACGACTCCGGGCCCGGCCTCTTCCCGCTCTCAGCGGTGAACGGAGCCGGGCCCGTTCACGTTGACGAGCAACTTTCGCTCATAGGCGAGCCAACGCCCATCCGCATACCGGCCGTTGAGTGGATGGGCTGGCTGGCCGACGAGTCCGTACAAGCTCGGTACTGGGCGAAGGTCTACCGGACCCCGTCAACCGAGGACTGCTGGTTCTTCCTCGGCGGGATCTCCAGCACCGGTCACGCCAGCTTCAGAGCCGCGTCACGGCCGGGCAGGACCCGCACGGGCACGGTGCCAGGGCATCTGTACGGATACCAGCTCGCGCACGGCGTCATCCCCCGACTCGGCTGGGGAACGGACAGCCCAACCGTCTGCCACACCTGCGACAACCATTCCTGTCAGCAGCCGACGCACCTGCGCCTCGGCACGGCGGCAGAGAACCGAGCCGAATGGCTGGCTCGCCGCCGCGACCCGAGCAGTCCACTCGCTGACGTCCGCGGCCCGGCCGGAAGATCCCGCGCCATCGGCGCCGCCATCCAGGCCGGCCGGAAGGGCGGGGAGTCCGCAGCAGCGATCGAAGCACGCATCCGGGCGGCGATTGCGGCAGGCCGCCCGCTCAGCCTCTGGTGACGACGAGCCGCACGGTTCCCCGCTGCGAAGCACGCACGCCTTCGGCCCGCTCCCATCAGGAAGCGGGCCGAAGTTACGTGGCGAAGGACACGCCTAGTTGGGTGGCTGACGGACCTACGGCATCACGCCTCGGTGCTCGTGAGGTCGGCTTCAGGATGCTTGGCGCACACTTCCAGAGCCTCCATCCGGGCTTGCTCGAAGGCTCGGGAGACGGCCGACTTGTTGATGCCCCGCACGTGCGCCTCCGTGTTGCCTTGCGGACGAAACTCAGCCCGAAATTCAGCGGCCCGCGTGGTGAAACCGTCGTGCTCGAACTCCCACGTCCACCGGCTACTCACCGGAAGTGGCTCGTACGTCAGGGTGCCGTCGGACTCGTATGAGGCCATCGCGTAGTGCACAAACTGCCGCTCGGGCATACGGGACCAAACTGAACCGCCGCCGGTCCACCGCTCGCGCCGCTCTGGGCCGAGGGCCCCGCGGCGGGCGATCTTCTCCTCTGGCCAGCCGTCTGTCCGCATGGCCGCCATCTCTTCTTCATGGTCGTCGTTCCACTGGTCAGTGACATCCTGCGCGTGCTCGCGGTCCGCGAACGGCACCTCCCTGCCGCCTAGCGTGACGACGAAAACAGGGTCGTTCTGGTGCTCCGCATCGTCCTGCGGCATTTCGCTGGCGTCCTTCCAGGTCTGCTGGGCCAGGCCGGAGAGCTGGCGGGGCACTTGGGGGAGTCCGTCCGTAGCTGCGGCCAGACCGGAGTGCTCCAGGAAGCCGGGAAGCGGAGCGGTTGGGTCCATGGCCCATTCGACGGCGGCCACAACCTCGTCGTCCAGCGCGTCCAGCAGATGCCCGTACGTGTCCACCGTCGTGGTGATGGACTCATGGCCCAAGCGGCGTTGGATGGCGGGTAGCGGCACCTTCGCCGCGATCAGCCACGACGCATGCGAGTGCCGGATGTCATGGATTCTCGGCCGCTTGATCAGGCCGTACTTCTCGGCGGCCAGTTCGATCGCGGGCAACCAGCGCAGGCGACGGAAGGTGCCCGGGTCCCATTTATTGCCCTCCGGCCCGGTGAAGAGAAGGTCGTTCCGCTTCAAGCCCTGGGCCCGGCGCCGCAGCATCTGGTCCAGCTTGTGCGTGATCACGACCGTCCGGCGCGACTTCCGAGTCTTCGGAGCACCGAGCACAGACTTCCCGTCCTCGTCCTTCTTCCACGCCCTCTGCACCCGGACAGCGGGGCGGCCGTTGCGCCGCCGGAGGTCGCGCGGCTGGAGTGCGGTCACCTCGCCCCATCGGAAGCCGGTCTCCGCGATGGTCTCGCCAAGGTCCTTGGCGTCGTCGGGAAGGCATTCGTAGATCCACGCCCACTCATCGCGTTCGAGGAAGACGATCTCTTCCTCATCCTCGGTGGAGTCGAGCCGGGGCAGACGGGTCTTAGCGCAGGGATTGGAAGCACGCAGTGACGTTTCTGCATCGACGGCGGATTGCATGATCGCGCTGAGGAGGCCGTGGACGTTGTGGACGGTCTTCGGCTTGTACGCGGTTCGGGGCTTCCGATTTGGGGGATCAAGCGGAGCGAGGCGGCCGGCCTCCAGGTCGTTGACCCAGTCCTGGACCATGGAGCGGAGGATGCTCCCCTCGCCGTCCTCCACGCAGTACGGCCCGAACCAGGGGACCATGTTGTCCAGAACTTGCTTCTTGTACTTCGCGCGCGTATCGCCCTGGATGCCGGTGAGGCGACCTACGTAGGCGAGGGCGAAGGACTCGAACATCGTCTCCGCGCGGCGTCGGTCGGCAACGAACCCCTGCCCGCGAATCCACCCGGGGGGCCAGTTCTGACCATGCCCGTTGACCAGATCTTTGAAGCGCTTGGCATCCTCCTCCTCGTCGAAGACCTCCGAGTCCTGCTTCCCCCCGGCGGTCCCACCGGCTCGCCACATGACGGTGTAATAAACCGATCCGTCGCTTCTGACCCTGTCTTTCACGTACGCCATGCCGAGCACCGTAAAACAGGTCGATGCTGACGCGGTGCTGACGTTATAAACACGGAGAGCCCACCTGGCCTACGTTTCCGCAGGTCAGGTGGGCTCTCGGATTGTGGAGCCTAGGGGAGTCGAACCCCTGACATCTGCCATGCAAAGACAGCGCTCTACCAACTGAGCTAAGGCCCCGCGACGAGTGGATACGCCGACCGGCGAAGGCCGGCTCTCCTCTCACGCGGGACCAGGGTACCTGGTGCGGGCGGGTATCCCGCAAAAGGATTGGGGCTCCCCGTGTGCGACCACTCTCCGTAAGATGCCCCACGAGGTTCGCAGCAGCGAAGCTGCCGCATGGGGAAGCTATGGGGAGACGTGTATGGACGCCGCACAGCAGGAATCGACCGCCAGAGCCAGAGAGCTTCAGCGCAGCTGGTACGGGGAGCCGCTGGGGGCGCTTTTCCGCCGCCTCATCGATGACCTGGGGCTGAACCAGGCCCGGCTGGCCTCGGTGCTCGGGTTGTCCGCGCCGATGCTCTCGCAGCTGATGAGCGGTCAGCGCGCGAAGATCGGCAATCCCGCGGTCGTCCAGCGCGTCCAGGCGCTCCAGGACCTCGCCGGGCAGGTCGCCGACGGCAGTGTCAGCGCGGGGGAGGCCACGGAGCGGATGGAGGAGGTCAAGAAGTCGCAGGGCGGCTCCGTCCTCACCGCCACCAGCCAGACGACGCACAGCACGGGCGCCCCGACCGTGCGCCGGGTGGTCCGCGAGATCCAGTCGCTCCTGCGGTCGGTCGCGGCGGCCGGCGACATCATAGACGCGGCGGACGCCCTCGCGCCGACCCAGCCGGAACTGGCAGAGTTCCTCCGGGTGTACGGCGCCGGGCGTACCGCCGAAGCGGTCGCGCACTACGAAGCACATCAGAGCTGAGACACCACGCGGCCGACGGCCCGCGGGCAGCGTGGCGGCCCGGCGCGCGGCGGGCCGGCGGGTGACACGACGGGCACGACGGGGACGACGGGGAGCGAGCGCGGCGCCATGGGTGAGATCTTCGCGGGACGGTACGAGCTGATCGACCCGATCGGACGTGGCGGTGTCGGCGCCGTCTGGCGCGCCTGGGACCAGCGGCGGCGGCGCTATGTCGCGGCGAAGGTCCTCCAGCAGAGCGACGCGCACACCCTGCTCAGGTTCGTACGCGAACAGGCGCTCAGGATCGACCACCCGCATGTGCTCGCCCCGGCCAGCTGGGCGGCGGACGACGACAAGGTCCTGTTCACCATGGACCTGGTCAGCGGCGGCTCACTGGCCCATGTCATCGGTGACTACGGGCCGTTGCCGCCGCGCTTCGTCTGCACCCTGCTCGACCAGCTGCTCGCCGGGCTGGCCGCCGTGCACGCCGAAGGCGTGGTGCACCGCGACATCAAACCGGCCAACATCCTCATGGAGGCGACCGGCACGGCACGGCCGCATCTGCGCCTCTCCGACTTCGGCATCTCCATGCGCAAGGGCGAGCCGCGTCTCACCGAGACCAACTACGTGGTGGGGACGCCCGGTTACTTCGCGCCCGAGCAGATGATGGGCGCCGAACCCGACTTCCCCTCCGACCTCTTCGCCGTCGGCCTGGTCGCGCTGTACCTCCTCCAGGGCCAGAAGCCGGACTCCAAGGCCCTGGTCGAACACTTCGCCGCGCACGGCACCCCCGGAGCCCCCCAGGGCATCCCCGAGCCGCTGTGGCAGGTCCTGGCGGGGCTGCTCCAGCCCGACCCGCACGCCCGCTTCCGTACCGCCACCGGCGCCCGCAAGGCGCTGGCCACCGCCGTGGAGCTGCTCCCCGAGCAGACGGCGGACGACGAGCCGGTGGAGGTGTTCGACCAGATCGGCCCGCTCCCGCCCGGCTTCGGGCCCTCCGGCCCGCTCAAGGCGGTCGCCCCGCCGGACGCCCCGCCCGCCGCACCAACCCCTTCCGCCTCGCACGCACCGGCTCCCCCCACCCCTTCGGAAGCCTCCTCGGCCTCCTCGGCCTCCTCGGCCTTCGCCGCTCCCGTGCCCTCCGTGCCGTCCGTGCCCTCCGCCGCGCCGGCCACGCCGCCCGCCATGTCGGAGACCGGCAGCTTCCACCTCCCCCCTCCGCCGAGCCGGGAGCAGCCGGACCACTCGGGCCTCTC
The DNA here is from genome assembly GCF_042900885.1 of Streptomyces sp. NPDC012835. NCBI lineage: Bacteria > Bacillati > Actinomycetota > Actinomycetes > Kitasatosporales > Streptomycetaceae > Streptomyces > Streptomyces sp. NPDC012835. The sequence continues at coordinate 247,761 of NZ_JBIBBW010000005.1, read as the reverse complement.
CGCGCGGCCCATGCCGGCCGAAGTGCCCGTGGCCCAGGCGCAGACCGAGGCGGTACGTCCCGAGCCGGGGCCCACCCGGGCGTACACCGCTCAGCACGCGCACCCCCCCGCCCCGCCCCAGCCTCAGCACGCGCAGCATCCACACCAGCAGCCCCAACCGCCCCAGCAACCGCAGCAATCCCAGCCACCCCGGACGACGACCCACCACGCGGCCCGCAAGCAGCCGGGACCGCCCCGCAAGGTGGCGATCCCGATCCTGGTGCTGGCGCTGGCCTGCTTCGCGGTGGGTATCTGGGCACTCACCCAGAGCTGAGCCGCCCGGCCACCCCCCGCGGCGCTCCTACCAGTTGGCGGGCGGCCCGTACCGCTGCGTGGGCTGCGCCTGCGCCTGCGGCTGCTCCGGCACCGCCAAGCTCTCCGGCGCGCTCCCCCGGCCGTCCCCCGACCCGTACCCGTAACCGGACCCGTCCCCCGACCCGTACCCGTAACCGGACCCGTCCCCCGAGCCGTACCCGTCCCCCGGCCCGCCGCCCACCGCGCCCGGCCCGCCGCCCACCGCGCCCCGCCCGGCGTTCCGCCGCGCGATCAGCGTCCACGCCCCGAGGCCCAGCAGCAGCGCCGTCCCCGTGCCGAACCCGGCCGCCGCGACCAGCCGCATCGTGGCGCCGTCGGCCGCCTCGTCGGCCGGGCTGCGACCGTCCTCGGCCAGGTCCCGGTCGTCGGCGCTCACGCCGAAGTCACCGGCGGGACCCGCGTACGCCGGCCCCTCCTTCGGCTCGCCCTCGACGTTCACCCGCAGGGTCAGCGGGAGCGGCTTGTCGCCGAACGCCGCGCCGACCTCCGGGTTGAGGCTGACCCGCAGGTAGTACCAGCCCGCGAACCGCATGTCCCGGTCACCGCTGCTGTAGCCGAACCGGTTCTCGTACGCCACCGGCGGCAGCGGGGCGATGGTGGCCGTCTTCTGCCTGCCGTCGTACGAGATCGAGTTGCTGCTGCCGACGAGCCCGCGTGCCGGGTTGTACAGGGCCATGGCGAACGCGCCGCTCACCCGTTCCCCGTCCGGCTGCTCCGAACTGCTCAGATCCGCGCCGACGAAGATCTGCTGGCCCCAGTCCACCGGAATCCGGTAGAAGAGCGAAGCGCCCGGCTCGATCTCCGTCGTCCATTCGCCGCCGACCAGCCCCTTGGCGTCGTAGAAGCCGCTGCCGCCCGCGCGCTCCCCGGTCCCGCCGTTGCCCGCCGGCGCCGGGGAGGCGCTCGGCCAGCCGGACGGGGCCCGGGTGGGGCCGGCCTTCGCGAGCCCCGGCTCGGAGACGTGCCGGATCTCCAGCTCCCAGGGATCGGACGAGGAGGACACCTCGCCGATCCGCTCCACGACGAGGTAGTACCGCCCGGAGCCCTGACAGGAGTACGCGCTCTTGTCGGCCGTCCGGTAGGCGTAGGCCGCCAGCGGGCGGGGGAAATCGCTGCCGACGCCGAACCTCGCCTCGTTCGAACTGCAGTCGGTCCCCTCGCTGTTCTGCAGCGAGACCTTGATCCGGTCCGACGAATCGACCACCGTGGCCGGCTTGGGCACGGCCACCGCCGAGGCGTACGTGCTCGTCTTCGCGTCGAGGTCGAGCCGGTAGATGAGCCTGCCGCCCGGCGTGATCGAGTCCCGGTACGTGGCGCCCGCGTCGAGGGGCCGCGCGCCGCTGGTGGTGGTCGCCCCGGTGATCCGTTCGGCGTCCGGCTCGAAGGCGTACGGGCTCGGGTCACCGGCCGCCCACGCGCGGGCCGGCAGCGCCGCCGGTCCGCACACGACGGCCGCCAGACACAACGCCGACGCTCCGGCCGCCCTCATCCCCGCCCGGCCCCTGCCGCCCCGCCTGTTCACGCGCTCCCCCTCGCCCTCTCGGCCGTCCCACTCCGCCGCCGGTCCATCCTGCCCCGGCCCGCCCGCCGTTGTCTGCGCGGCCACCCGAATCGCCCCCCGACCCGCCACCCACCCACGCATTTGCCAAAGCAATCGATTCGTTCGCTCAAGTGAATTCAACCACGCCGAACCGGCCCCGGACAGCACGAAGCCCCGGCCGCTCGGCGGCCGGGGCTCGCAATTCGGACTGCTGCGTCTCACACACCCGTACCTGCGGGCACGGAGTCGGTCGCCTCCGTCCACAGATCCTGCTCGGCGCGGTCCGCCTGGATCTGGCGGTACACGAGGAGCCCGCCGATGGCGGCCAGTGCGACCAAGAGAAGCTTCTTCACCGCGCGACCTCGTCTTTCCTTGACGTAGGGGACTTCTGGCGCCCGACTATACACACCGGCCGATACCGATCGGTGACCTGCCCGGCGCCCCGGCCCGCGTCTTCCCCGCCCCGGAAAAAGAAGCCGCTCGCGGAAAGGGAAGCCGATCCGAAAATCCGTACGGCCCGCACCGCGCGTGCCACACGGCACGCGTCACCCCGCACGGACCACCTCATACGAAGCACGGACCGCCTCATGCGAACGGCCCGTACGGAGTGATCCGTACGGGCCGTTCTTCGCGGTGGGGCTAACAGGATTTGAACCTGTGGCCTCATCCTTATCAGGGATGCGCTCTAACCAACTGAGCTATAGCCCCGCGCTGCCCCTGAAGATTAGCGCACTTCAGGGCCAGCCCCAAAATCGACAGCCGATCCTCACTCGTCCTCGGCGAGCGTCAGCTCGACACCGCCCACGAAGCCCGCCGACAGGTTGTAGATGAACGCCCCGAGCGTGGCGAGCGCGGTCGCCAGCACCACGTCGATCACCGCGATGACCGACGTGAAGAGGAGCACCCGCGGCAGCGACAGGAACGACTGGAGATCGAAGCCGTTGCTCTCGTTGGAGCCCGTGGCCTCACTGATCGTCCCGCCGACCGTCGAGAAGACGCCCATCGCGTCCATGACCATCCACAGCACGGCCGCCGCGATGACCGTGCAGATACCGAGCGCGATGGAGAGCAGGAAGCTGACCTTCATCACCGACCACGGATCGGCCTTGGAAACCCGCAGCCGCGCCTTGCGCGTGCGCGGTGTGGTTCGCGCGCCGGTACGCGGCACTCGTACGGCGTCGGCAGCCGCGGCGGTACCCGATGCGGCAGTTGTCACGGAGGCTCCCTGTTGGCCCTGCTTCTGTCCGCCCTGCCTGCCCCCGCCGCCCTGCGGCGTGGGGTAGGCCTGCGGTGGGTGGTACGGCTGAGCGGCCGGCTTCGGCTGCTCGGCGCCGTATGTCTCATACGGGGGCTGCTGCCCCCGGGTATCGGTCACCGTTACCCCCTGGGAGTCCGTGGCAGGGCCACGGGCACCGTTCCCTGCGGAAGCGTTCGATCCGGCGCCCGTGGCTCCACTCACGCTTTACTCCTCGTGCTCCCCGGCCGAGGACTGAGTGTCCTCGGCTACGACCTCGGCCGTACCGGCCTCTTCGGTCACCGGGTCATCACTCCCGTCGACCTCTTCGGCCTCACGCCCCGCCTCGGCATTGCGTGCGATACCGACGACGGCATCGCGCTTGCCCAGGTTGATCAGTTGGACGCCCATGGTGTCACGGCCCGTCTCCCTGACTTCGTTGACGCGCGTGCGAATCACACCGCCGCCGAGGGTGATGGCAAGGATCTCATCAGTCTCCTCGACCACCAACGCGCCGACGAGAGAACCGCGGTCCTCCACGATCTTGGCGGCCTTGATGCCGAGGCCGCCGCGACCCTGGACGCGGTACTCGTCCACGGCGGTCCGCTTCGCGTACCCGCCGTCCGTTGCGGTGAAGACGAAAGTACCGGGCCGGACGACATTCATCGAGAGCAGCTCGTCGCCTTCGCGGAAACTCATCCCCTTGACCCCGGATGTCGCTCGCCCCATCGGCCGAAGGGCGTCGTCCGTAGCGGTGAACCGGATCGACTGCGCCTTCCGGCTGATCAGCAGGAGATCGTCCTCCGCCGAGACCAGTTCGGCGCCGATCAGCTCGTCGTCCGCGCCGGATTCCGTCTCGCGCAGGTTGATCGCGATGACCCCGCCGGCGCGCGGCGAGTCGTAATCCTTGAGCGAGGTCTTCTTCACCAGCCCCGCTTTTGTTGCGAGAACGAGATACGGGACCGCCTCGTAATCGCGGATCGCGAGGATCTCGGCGATCTGCTCGTCCGGCTGGAAGGCCAGCAGATTGGCCACGTGCTGACCGCGCGCGTCCCGGCCGGCGTCGGGCAGCTCGTACGCCTTGGCCCGGTAGACCCGGCCCTTGTTGGTGAAGAACAGCAGCCAGTGGTGGGTCGTGGAGACGAAGAAGTGGTCGACGATGTCGTCTTCCTTGAGCTTCGTGCCCCGCACACCCTTCCCGCCGCGCTTCTGCGAGCGGTAGTCGTCCGTCTTCGTACGCTTGACGTAGCCGCTGCGGGAGATCGTGACGACGATGTCCTCCTCGGCGATCAAGTCCTCCATGGACATGTCACCGTCGAAGGGTACGAGCTTCGAACGCCGGTCGTCGCCGAACTTGTCGACGATGACCGCCAGTTCCTCACGGACGATCTGACGCTGCTTCTCCGGCGAGGCCAGGATCGCGTTGTACTCGTTGATCTTCGCCTGGAGCTCGTCGTGCTCCGCGACGATCTTCTGCCGCTCCAGGGCCGCCAGCCGGCGCAGCTGCATCTCCAGGATCGCGTTCGCCTGGATCTCGTCGATCGTGAGCAGCCCCATCAGGCCCTCGCGCGCGATCTCCACGGTGTCGCTGCGCCGGATCAGCGCGATGACCTCGTCGATCGCGTCCAGCGCCTTGAGCAGGCCGCGCAGGATGTGCGCCCGCTCCTCGGCCTTGCGCAGCCGGAACTTCGTCCGCCGGACGATGACCTCGATCTGGTGCGCCACCCAGTGCCGGATGAACGCGTCCAGGGACAGCGTGCGCGGCACACCGTCCACCAGCGCCAGCATGTTCGCGCTGAAGTTGGACTGGAGGTCGGTGTGCTTGTACAGGTTGTTCAGCACGACCTTGGCGACCGCGTCCCGCTTCAGGACGACGACCAGCCGCTGGCCCGTGCGCGAGGACGTCTCGTCACGGACATCGGCGATGCCGCCGACCTTGCCGTCCTTGACCAGGTCGGCGATCTTCTGCGCGAGGTTGTCCGGGTTGGTCTGGTACGGCAGCTCCGTGACCACCAGGCACTGGCGGTTCTGGATCTCCTCGACCTCGACCACCGCGCGCATCGTGATCGAGCCGCGGCCCGTCCGGTACGCCTCCTCGATGCCCTTGCGCCCCACGACCAGCGCGCCGGTCGGGAAGTCGGGGCCCTTGATCCGCTCGATCAGCGCGTCGAGCAGCTCCTCGTGGCTCGCCTCCGGGTTCTCCAGCGCCCACATCGCGCCGGCCGCGACCTCCCGCAGATTGTGCGGCGGGATGTTCGTGGCCATACCGACGGCGATGCCGGCGGAACCGTTGATCAGGAGGTTCGGGAAGCGCGCCGGCAGGACCGTCGGCTCCTGGTTGCGCCCGTCGTAGTTGTCCGTGAGGTCGACGGTCTCCTCGTCGATGTCCCGGAGCATCTCCATCGACAGCGGCATCATCTTGCACTCGGTGTACCGCATGGCGGCGGCCGGGTCGTTGCCCGGAGAACCGAAGTTGCCGTTGGAGTCCACCAGCGGCATCCGCATCGACCACGGCTGCGCCAGACGCACCAGCGCGTCGTAGATCGAGGAGTCGCCGTGCGGGTGGTACGTGCCCATGACGTCACCGACGACACGGGCGCACTTGTAGAAGCCCTTCTCGGGCCGGTACCCGCCGTCGTACATCGCGTACAGCACCCGGCGGTGTACGGGCTTGAGACCGTCCCGTACGTCGGGCAGCGCGCGCGACACGATGACGGACATCGCGTAGTCGAGATACGAGCGCTGCATCTCCGTTTCGAGCCCGACGGGCTCCACACGCATCGCCAGGCCCTCCACCGCCTCGACGGTCTCCTGGACCACGGGGGTGCCAGGAGTGCCGGGGACGCCGGAGTTCTCGGGGAGGTCGGAGGTGTCGGGGGTGTTCTCGTCGGCCATTGCTGGTCAGTGTTCCTTTCGGCCTTTTCGAATCCGTCAGCTGAGACCGACTCAGATGTCGAGGAAGCGGACGTCCTTGGCATTGCGCTGGATGAAGGACCGCCGGGCCTCGACGTCCTCGCCCATCAGCACCGAGAACAGATCGTCGGCCTGGGCCGCGTCGTCCAGGGTGACCTGGCCGAGCACCCGGTGGTCGACGTCCATCGTGGTGACCCGCAGCTCCTCGGCGTTCATCTCGCCCAGACCCTTGAAGCGCTGGATCGAGTCCTCGCGGATCCGCTTGCCGTTCTGCTTGCCCAGCTCGACCAGGGCGTCGCGCTCCCGGTCGGAGTACGCGTACTCGAAGTCGTCCCGGCCCCACTTGATCTTGTACAGCGGCGGGCGCGACAGATAGACGTGTCCTGCCTCGACCAGCGGGCGCATGAAGCGGAACAGGAACGTCAGGAGCAGGGTGTTGATGTGCTGACCGTCGACGTCGGCGTCCGCCATCAGGATGATCTTGTGATAGCGGAGCTTCTCGATGTCGAAGTCCTCGTGCACCCCGGTGCCGAACGCCGAGATCAGCGCCTGCACCTCGGTGTTCTGGAGGATCTTGTCGATCCGCGCCTTCTCGACGTTCAGGATCTTGCCGCGGATCGGCAGGATCGCCTGGTACATCGGGTTACGGCCCGACTTGGCGCTGCCGCCGGCGGAGTCACCCTCGACGATGAAGATCTCGCACTTGGAGGGGTCGTTGGACTGGCAGTCGCTCAGCTTGCCCGGCAGCGAGGCGCTCTCCAGCAGCCCCTTGCGGCGGGTCAGGTCGCGTGCCTTACGGGCCGCGACCCGGGCGGTGGCCGCCTGGATCGACTTGCGGATGATGTCCGCGGCCTCGTTCGGATTGCGGTCGAACCAGTCCGTGAGGTGCTCGTGCACGATCTTCTGCACGAAGGTCTTCGCCTCGGTGTTGCCGAGCTTGGTCTTCGTCTGGCCCTCGAACTGCGGCTCGCCGAGCTTCACCGAGATGATCGCCGTCAGACCCTCGCGGATGTCCTCGCCCGCCAGGTTGTCGTCCTTCTCCCGCAGGAACTTCTTCTCGCGCGCGTAGCGGTTGACCAGACCGGTCATCGCCGCGCGGAAGCCCTCCTCGTGCGTACCGCCCTCGTGCGTGTGGATCGTGTTCGCGAACGAGTACACGCCCTCGCTGTACTGCGCGTTCCACTGCATCGCGATCTCGACCGAGAGCAGCCGCTCCTTGTCCTCGGCCTCGATGTCGATGACCGTGGGGTGGATCAGCTCGCCCTTGCGCGAGTTGAGGTACTTCACGAAGTCGACGATGCCGCCCTCGTAGAAGTACGTCACCGTGCGGGCCGGCGGCTCCTCGCCCGGGTCCTCGGTGGCGTCCGTGCCCGCGACGTCGGCGCCGACGACGGCCTTCGCCGACTCGCGCTCGTCCGTCAGCGTCAGGGTCAGGCCCTTGTTGAGGAAGGCCATCTCCTGGAACCGCCGCGACAGCGTCTCGAAGGAGTAGTCCGTCGTCTCGAAGACGTCCGGGTCGGCCCAGAACGTGACCGACGTACCGGTGTCGGAAGTCTCCTCGTTGCGCTTGAGCGGAGCGGTCGGCACGCCCAGCTTGTACTCCTGCGTCCAGCGGTGACCGTCCGTCTTGACCTCGACCGCGACCCTGGTCGACAGCGCGTTGACGACGGAGACACCGACGCCGTGCAGACCGCCGGAGACGGCGTACCCGCCGCCGCCGAACTTGCCGCCCGCGTGCAGCACCGTCATCACGACCTCGACGGCCGGCTTGTTCTCCGACGGGACGATGCCCACCGGGATGCCGCGGCCGTTGTCGATCACGCGCACCCCGCCGTCGGCGAGGATCGTGACGTCGATGGTGTCCGCGTGCCCGGCCATCGCCTCGTCGACGGCGTTGTCGACGACTTCCTGCACGAGGTGGTGAAGCCCGCGCTCACCGGTCGAGCCGATGTACATGCCGGGCCGCTTGCGGACCGCGTCCAGCCCCTCGAGCACGGTGATGGCACTGGCGTCGTAGGCGTTGGTCACCTCGCCGTGCTCACCGATGCCGGTGGACGGGGTCTTCTCATTGGGGTTGCCGGAATCGGCCACGAAGCGCCCTTTCTGGCACAGCACAGGCCGTTCTCCGAGCAAGCGGGAAGCGGCTGCGTCGTTCGGCTTGTGTCAGCATCTGTTGACTGCTCCCGCAAGCACAGCGGGAATTGCCATCAGTCTACCGGTAGCGCCGACCCGAATGGGGGTTTGCCGGTACCTGAGTCCGCATGTGCCGCCCTGGACGAGCGGCTCCCGACTCCCCATATTCGGGAAGGGGCTCCAAGAGGCTCACACCGGCATTGAGCGCTTCGGCCTGTCAACCTCCCGCTACGGTGAGGGACACCTCACTCCAGGGGGGTGTCCGACCGGGTCGCGGCGGCGCGCGGCAGGGGTCCGGGGGTGGTGCGGAGGCGGTACGGAAGCGGCGCCGGGCGGCCGGGGCCGCAGGGGTTTCGCGGGGTCGCAGAGGGCGGCGGGCGGGGGCGGACCGGGGGATCCGGGGACTGCTCGGGCCGGGCTCCCCACGTCGGCCCCACGGGCCCGGAAGGGCGGCGGTCAGCCGTAGGTGTCGCCGGGCCCCTGGCTGCCCGGGGCCCTCAGCCGCCCGGACCGCGACGGCGGTCCGCCGGGCCCCAGGACCTTGATCGTCCGTACGGTCCCGTGCCCCAGGTCCTCGTTCAGCCGCGCCACCAGCCGGGGGGCCAGCAGCCGCAGCTGCGTCGCCCACGCCGTCGAGTCGCACCGCACGGTCAGCACCCGCTCGTCATGGCCGTCGTCGTACCGCTGCGGCACACAGTGCTTGGCCAGGTCCTCGCCGACGATCTGCGGCCACCGGCCCATGACGCCGCCCACCGCCGCTGGCGTCTCCCAGCCGCGCTCGGTGATCAGCCGGCTGATCGCCGCGCCGAGCGGCAGCGGATCGCGGCCGTCGGCGCCCGCACCGGACCGCAGCCCGCCACCACGCCTGGCCTGCTTCTTCTGCTGTACGGCGGCGCCGCGCGCGCGGGCCTGCTCCTTCGCCGCGCGCAGCGCGACCCGCGCGAGATCCACGCCCGACGCCTCGGGAACCGGGGCCGACGCGTGCTCGGCGGGGGCCGGCTCGCCGAACCCGGGCAGTGCGGCGGACGGCTGCCCCGAGGGCGCCGACGGCCGGCCGGCCCGCGGTGCGGGGGACCGCCCGGACGGCTGTCCGGACCGGTCGGGCGTCGTGTCCCGGTCGCTCATACCCGCTCCACCGCGCCGTCGGCGACCGCGAACCGCGCCCCCGCCAGCACGCCCGGCACATCGTCGTCCACCGCGGCCGTCACCAGCACCTGTTCCCCCGGAACCACCAGTTCCGCCAGCCGCTCGCGCCGCCGCGCGTCCAGCTCGGCGAAGACGTCGTCCAGGACCAGCACCGGCTCGTTGCCCTCGGAGCGCAGCAGATCGTACGAGGCCAGCCGCAGCGCCAGCGCGTACGACCAGGACTCGCCGTGGCTCGCGTACCCCTTCGCCGGCAGCCGGCCGAGCTTGAGCACCAGATCGTCCCGGTGCGGGCCGACCAGCGTGACGCCCCGCTCGATCTCCTGCTTGCGCACACCGGCGAGCGCGGCCAGCAGACCCTCGTACGCCTCGTCGCGCGAGCCGACGGCCAGGTCCTCGGTGGCGGAACGGTACTCCAGCGCCACCGGACCGCCGCCGGGCGCCAGCTGCTCGTACGCCTTGTCCGTGAGCGGCTGCAAGGTCGCGATCAGATCCGTCCGCTGCGCGAGCAGCTCGGCGCCCGCCCGGGCCAGGTGCTGGTCCCAGACGTCCAGCGTCGACAGGTCCATGCCACGACCGCCGTGCCGCCGGGCCATCGCCGCCGATTTCAGCAGCGTGTTGCGCTGCCTGAGCACCCGGTCGTAGTCCGACCGCACCCCTGCCATCCGGGGCGCCCGCGCGGTGATCAGCTCGTCCAGGAACCTGCGGCGCTCACCCGGATCGCCCTTGATCAGCGCCAGGTCCTCCGGCGCGAAGAGCACGGTCCGTACGATGCCCAGCACATCACGCGGTCTGACCTGCGAGGATCTGTTGACGCGCGCCCGGTTGGCCCGGCCGGGGTTCAGCTCCAGCTCGACCAGCTGCGACCGCTCGCCCTGGGTCACGGCCGCCCGGATCACCGCGCGCTCCGCGCCCATCCGCACCAGCGGCGCGTCGGAGGAGACCCGGTGGCTGCCGAGGGTCGCCAGATAGCCGACCGCCTCGACCAGATTCGTCTTCCCCTGCCCGTTCGCCCCCACGAACGCGGTGACGCCCGGGTCGAGAGGGACCTCGACCCGGGCGTAGGACCGGAAGTCGGCCAGCGACAGATGCGTGACATGCATGGGTGTACGCGGGCCTCTCCCGGTCCGGGGCTCTCCGTGCGCAGTCGCCGTCGCCGCACCTGCCGACGGTGCCGCTTCCGGGCGCTGCTTCGTTCTTCCGAGCTTCTCTCGGGCCCCCTGCGGGGCCCGCCTGCCGCTACTTCTTCGGAGCGTTCGACTCGACCGCGTGGCCGCCGAACTGGTTGCGCAGTGCCGCGATCATCTTCATCTGCGGCGAGTCGTCCTGGCGCGAAGCGAACCGCGCGAAGAGCGAAGCGGTGATCGCGGGCAGCGGCACCGCGTTGTCGATGGCCGCCTCGACCGTCCAGCGGCCCTCGCCGGAGTCCTGCGCGAAGCCGCGCAGCTGGTCCAGGTGCTCGTCGTCGTCCAGCGCGTTGACCGCCAGGTCCAGCAGCCAGGAACGGATGACCGTGCCCTCCTGCCAGGAGCGGAAGACCTCGCGGACGTCCGTGACCGAGTCGACCTTCTCCAGCAGCTCCCAGCCCTCGGCGTACGCCTGCATCATCGCGTACTCGATGCCGTTGTGGACCATCTTGGCGAAGTGGCCGGCGCCGACCTTGCCGGCGTGGACCGAGCCGAAGTCGCCCTCGGGCTTGAGCGCGTCGAAGATCGGCTGGACCTTCGCGACGCTCTCGGTGTCGCCGCCGTACATCAGCGCGTAGCCGTTCTCCAGGCCCCAGACCCCGCCGGAGACACCGCAGTCGAGGAAGCCGATGCCCTTGATGCCCAGCTCCACGGCGTGCTTCTCGTCGTCCGTCCAGCGGGAGTTCCCGCCGTCCACCACGACATCGCCCGGAGAGAGCAGCTCGGCCAGCTCGTCGACCGTCGCCTGGGTCGCGGCGCCAGCGGGGACCATCACCCACACCACGCGCGGGCCCTTGAGCTTGGCCACCAGCTCCTGAAGGCTGTGCACATCGGCGAGGTCCGGATTGCGGTCGTATCCGATGACAGTGTGGCCGGCGCGGCGGATGCGCTCGCGCATATTGCCGCCCATCTTGCCGAGACCGACGAGACCGAGCTCCATCAGGCGTTCCTTAAGCGTTGAGGCGATTCGTACCCGGGTCCGAGCCTACGCCCGGACCCGGTCACTCACCTGTGGGGTCAGCCGCTCAGGCGTACCGGCATGATCAGGTACTTGTACGCCTCGTCCGCCTCGGCCTTCACATCCGCCTTGCCGCTCAGCAGCGCCGGCTTCGTGGAGGTCGTGAAGGAGAGCTGGGCCACCGGCGAGTCGATCGCGCTCAGACCGTCCAGCAGGAAGGTCGGGTTGAAGGCGATCGAGATGTCGTCGCCGTCCAGCTGCGCGTCCACCCGCTCCACAGCCTGTGCGTCGTCGCTGGAGCCCGCTTCCAGGATCAGCACGCCCTGCTCGAAGCTGAGCCGTACGGGGGTGTTGCGCTCGGCGACCAGGGCGACGCGCTTGACGGCCTCGACGAACGGGGCGGTCTCGATCACCGCGACCGAGTTGAACTCGGTGGGGAACAGCGTCCGGTACTTCGGCAGGTCGCCTTCGAGCAGCCGGGTGGTCGTGCGCCGGCCCGCGCCCTCGAAGCCGATGAGCCCCTCGCCTGCGCCGGACCCGGAGAGCGCCAGGGTGACCGTGTCACCGCTGGTGAGGGCCTTGGCGGTGTCCAGCAGCGTCTTGGCGGGCACCAGCGCGACGGCGGAGATGTCCGCGGCTTCCGGCTTCCACAGGAACTCGCGGACCGCGAAGCGGTAGCGGTCGGTCGAGGCGAGGGTGACCGTGTCGCCCTCGATCTCGATCCGTACGCCGGTCAGCACCGGCAGCGTGTCGTCGCGGCCCGCGGCGATGGCGACCTGGGCGGCGGCGGAGGCGAAGACCTCTCCGGGCACGGTGCCGGTCGCTGTGGGCATCTGCGGCAGCGCCGGGTACTCGTCCACAGGCAGTGTGTGCAGCGTGAAGCGGGAGGAGCCGCAGACCACCGTCGCCCGTACACCGTCTGTGGAGATCTCCACCGGGCGGTTGGGCAGGGCGCGGCAGATGTCGGCGAGCAGCCGGCCCGATACGAGGACCGTGCCGTCCTCCTCGACCTCCGCGTCCACCGAGACCCGTGCCGAGACCTCGTAGTCGAAGCTGGAGAAGCTGAGTGCGCCGTCCTCCGCCTTCAGGAGAAGGCCCGCGAGAACGGGGGCCGGCGGACGGGCCGGGAGGCTGCGGGCCACCCAGGCCACCGCCTCAGCGAGTACGTCGCGCTCCACCCGGATCTTCACCGGAACCGCCTCCTGCTGTTGCTGACTCGCCCTGCTGGCCTTCGACGTGGCTGTGATGCCGGGGACCAGTCTGACGTACGGCACCGACAGTCCGTGCGGCTGCGGGTCAAGTCGGTGCGAGAGGCGGTGCGGGCTCCGAGCCGAAGTTGTGCACAGGCCCCACTTCGAACCGAATCTCTCGCTAACTCAAGGGGGTAGTAGTAGTAGGGCCTGTGGAAACCGTGGATAACGTCGTTTCCCCAGCTCAGGCCAGGTTTTTTGTCCACCGGTCCTGTGGGCGCAGCCCGTGGACAACCCGGCTCTTCTGTGGACAGCCCAAAGTTGTGCACACCCGACGCACAGGGGAGCCCTACTTCTCCCCAGCTGCGTCCCCAGGTTTACCCACCTTCCCCACAGCCCAACCCGCCTCCTTGGTGTGACGCCTTTCACTCGACTCAGCGATCCCGCGCGTTTCGTTGCCGAACAGTGGACAGCGCTGTGGAGAAGGTGTGGGCAACCGGGCTCCGCCTGTGGGTTGGCGGTGGACAGTCGAGATCCGCCCCTGTGGACGAAAACTCCGTCCACAGCCTGTGGAAAAGCTTCGACCACAAATCCACAGCCTTCTGACCTGGCTGGACACTCCCACGATGACCGTGCCTGTGGACAGGATCTGAACAACTTACGGGTCCCCAGGCTGTGGACGGAAGATTCTCCCCCGATCTGTGGAGAAGCGGGCCGGCCGGCCTCGTATTCGAACAGCGAAGACCCCGCTGTACCCCGGCGACGACACGCGGCAGCGCGGAGCGGGCTCCGGCCGGGACGGCGCGGGACGCCGAAGGGCGCCCCTGGCGGCCGTCGTACGGCACGGTCCCGGGGCGCCCCTCGGCGCTTGTCAGCCGTTCTTGATGCGGTTGGTCAGCTCCGTGACCTGGTTGTAGATGGAGCGCCGCTCGGCCATCAGCGCGCGGATCTTCCGGTCGGCGTGCATCACCGTCGTATGGTCCCTGCCGCCGAACTGCGCACCGATCTTCGGCAGCGAGAGATCGGTCAGCTCGCGGCAGAGGTACATCGCGATCTGGCGCGCCGTCACCAGGACCCGGCTCCGTGAGGAGCCGCAGAGGTCCTCCACCGTCAGCCCGAAGTAGTCGGCGGTCGCCGCCATGATGGCCCCCGCGGTGATCTCCGGGGCCGCGTCCTCGCCGCCCGGGATCAGATCCTTGAGCACGATCTCGGTGAGACCGAGATCCACCGGCTGCCGGTTGAGCGAGGCGAACGCCGTGACCCGGATGAGCGCGCCCTCCAGCTCACGGATGTTGCGCGAGATCCGGGAGGCGATGAACTCCAGCACCTCCGGGGGAGCGTTCAGCTGCTCCTGCACCGCCTTCTTACGGAGGATGGCGATACGGGTCTCCAGCTCGGGCGGCTGCACATCCGTGGTCAGCCCCCACTCGAACCGGTTGCGCAGCCGGTCCTCCAGGGTGATCAGCTGCTTGGGCGGCCGGTCCGAGGACAGCACGATCTGCTTGTTGGCGTTGTGGAGCGTGTTGAAGGTGTGGAAGAACTCCTCCTGCGTCGACTCCTTGCTCGCCAGGAACTGGATGTCGTCCACCAGGAGGATGTCGACGTCGCGGTACCGCTTGCGGAAGGTGTCGCCCTTGCCGTCACGGATCGAGTTGATGAACTCGTTCGTGAATTCCTCGGAGCTGACGTACCGCACCCGGGTGCCGGGGTAGAGGCTCCGCGCGTAGTGCCCGATGGCGTGGAGCAGGTGGGTCTTGCCGAGCCCGGACTCGCCGTAGATGAAAAGCGGGTTGTACGCCTTCGCCGGCGCCTCGGCGACGGCGACCGCCGCCGCGTGGGCGAACCGGTTGGAGGCGCCGATGACAAAGGTGTCGAAGAGGTACTTCGGATTGAGCCGGGCCTGCGGCTCCCCCGGACCCGGCGCCGGCGCGGGCTGCGCACCCAGCGGTCCGGGCGCCCCGCTCCGCGCGCGGCCCACGCTCTGTCCGCCGCCGTGGCGGGGCGCCGGCGGCTCCTGCCCGTCGTGCGGGTCGTGCCTTTCGGCGTGCCGCTCGTACGGGGAACGGTCCTGGCCCTGCGGCTGCCGGTAGTCGTGCTGCGGCTGCTGCGGGTGGGCGGTCGCGTACGGATCGCGGTCCTGGTAGCCGCCGAGCCGGGGCTGCTGCCAGGACAGGTCCTCCTGGGTCCGCGGCCAGGCGCCGGGGTCCTGGCGCTGCTGCTGGTAGTCCGGGTACGCGGGGCGCACGGAGGGCATCCCGTCGTCCTGCTGGCGGCGGCCGTACCCGTCGTACCCGTCGTGCTGCCGCTGTTCGTCGTGGGACGGGCCCTGGTAGCGGTGCTGCTGGGGTACGGCGGGGGCCGGCGGGGTGGGTTCGCCGGCCGAGTCGTCGACGGTGATCGCGATCCGGATGGGCCGGCCGCACTCGTGGCTCAGCGTCTCGCTGATGAGCGGGGCGAGCCGACCCTCCAGCACGCGCTTGCCCCATTCATTGGGGACGGCGAGCAGCGCGGTGTCGGCGACGAGGGCCAGCGGCTGGCAGCGTTCGATCCACTGCTTGTCCTTGGGCTCGACGCCCTGCTGGCCCTCTCTGAGGAGCTGCTCCAGCACTCGTGGCCACACTGCGGCAAGATCGGCAGGTACATCAGCCACAGGGGCACGCTCTCTCGCTGGTCCCACGAATGTGTGGTTCTCGGGACGGGGTGGGAAGACCGGCAGGAAAAGAATCCGGAGTTCAGCCAAGGTAGTCAGGCCGACCCGCGCGGTTCAAGTCGTTGTCCACAGCCTGTGCACAATGGCACTCGACGCAGAGCTGGTTTGACCGGATGGCGTAGCCGCGCGTACCGTGACCAGGTCGAGTTGTCGATGGCTGCTGCCGCCTGCCTCCGATGGGCAAAGATCACGAGCTGTGGTTGTGAAGCGGTGCACTAGGGCGTAATCGCGAGCTTCTCGTGGGCGCACGGTGACAGCCAGGCGATGTCCCGCCATCCACACATCATTTTCTGGAGCCCCCGAGTGAGCAAGCGCACCTTCCAGCCGAACAACCGTCGTCGCGCCAAGACCCACGGATTCCGACTGCGCATGCGTACCCGTGCCGGCCGCGCGATCCTGGCGACCCGCCGTGGCAAGGGTCGCGCCCGTCTGTCGGCCTGATCACCTGATCGCCAACAGGTCATGACGTGCTGCCTACCGAGAATCGGCTGAGGCGGCGCGAGGATTTCGCGACCGCGGTACGCCGAGGACGCCGGGCCGGCCGCCCGCTACTCGTCGTTCATCTACGCAGCGGTTCAACGGACCCGCACGCGCCTGGGGAGAGCGCTCCCCCGCCGCGTGCGGGTTTCGTCGTAAGCAAAGCCGTGGGTGGATCTGTCGTACGCAACCTGGTGAAGCGCAGGCTTCGCCATCTGATACGCGACCGACTCGCCGAGCTGCCCCCCGGTAGCCTGGTTGTCGTACGGGCGCTGCCCGGAGCGGGCGACGCCGATCATGCACAGCTGGCCCGAGACCTGGACGCCGCCCTCCGGCGGCTGCTGGGAGGGGGCGCGCGATGAAATACCCGCTGCTGGCTCTGATCAAGCTGTACCAGTGGACGATCAGCCCGCTTCTCGGGCCTGTCTGCCGGTACTACCCGTCGTGCTCGCACTACGGATATACCGCCATCGACCGGCACGGCGCGGTGAAGGGCACGGCGCTGACCGCTTGGCGCATTCTGCGGTGCAATCCGTGGTCGCCGGGTGGTGTGGACCATGTCCCGCCGCGCAAACGCCCACGCTGGCACGAACTGCTGCGCAACGCGTGGCGTGGCGGTAAGGGCGGGCACTCCGCAGCTGGCGTGCCTTCCGGGGGATCGGCCCCCGACACCCCCAGTCCGGCCGCAGAGACTTCGCCCAATGCTCAAGGAGCCTGATTAGTGGACACGATTGCCAGTCTGTTCAGTTTTATCACCACACCTGTTTCATGGGTCATCGTCCAGTTCCACTCGCTGTACGGGATGATCTTCGGCCCGGACACGGGCTGGGCCTGGGGACTGTCCATCGTGTCCCTGGTGGTGCTGATCCGGATCTGCCTGATCCCGCTGTTCGTGAAGCAGATCAAGTCGACCCGCAATATGCAGGTGCTCCAGCCGAAGATGAAGGCGATCCAGGAGCGCTACAAGAACGACAAGCAGCGTCAGTCCGAAGAGATGATGAAGCTGTACAAGGAGACGGGTACCAACCCGCTCTCCTCGTGTCTGCCCATCCTGGCGCAGTCGCCGTTCTTCTTCGCGCTGTACCACGTGCTCTCCGCCATCGCCAACGGCAAGACCATCGGCGTGATCAACCAGAGCCTGCTCGACAGCGCGCGGCAGGCACACATCTTCGGTGCCCCGCTGGCCGCGAAGTTCACGGACAGCAGCGACAAGGTCGCCTCCCTGCACTCGTCGCTCACCGATGTGCGCGTGGTCACCGCGATCATGATCATCATGATGTCGGCGTCGCAGTTCTACACGCAGCGCCAGCTGATGACGAAGAACGTCGACCTGACGGTCAAGACGCCGTACATGCAGCAGCAGAAGATGCTGATGTACATCTTCCCGATCATCTTCGCCGTCACGGGCATCAACTTCCCCGTCGGTGTGCTCGTCTACTGGCTGACCACCAACGTGTGGACCATGGGCCAGCAGATGTACGTGATCAATCAGAACCCGACGCCGGGCAGCAAGGCCCAGGACCAGTACCTCACGCGACTGCTGAAGAACATCACCACGCACGGCGAGGTGCGCTCCCGTCGTAAGCGCAACATCGTCCAGGCGATCGTGGCCAAGGGACCGGACCGCAACGACAACGAGCGCAAGTTCGTCCTCAGCCTGGCCAAGGTGGGCCTGGCCGCGCAGCCCGACGGCACGGTGGTCAAGAGCGACACCGCGGCCGCCGAGGCCGAGGCCGGCGGGCAGAAGCGGCAGCAGCCGAAGCGCCAGACCAAGGCGCAGCGCCAGGCGGCCGCTCAGCTGGCCGCGGACAAGCCGGACGGGGCCAAGGACTCCGAGGCCACCGAGGAGCCGGCGAAGACCTCGTTGCAGAAGAAGGACGAGTCGCAGGACCCCCAGTCCAAGCCGTCGGGCCGGCCCGCCGCCGGTGCCACGCGGTCAAAAGCCAAGTCAGGACAGCGCAAGGGTCAGCAGCGGCCCAAGCACCCGTCCAAGAAGTAAGAAGGAGTCCATCCGTGACGGAAGGCACCATCTCCGCCGCCGCCCCCGCCGAGGAGGGCGACACCCTGACCCGCCTGGAGCAGGAAGGGGAGATCGCGGCCGACTACCTCGAGGGTCTGCTCGACATCGCTGATCTCGACGGCGATATCGACATGGACGTCGAGGCGGACCGGGCCGCGGTTTCGATCATCAGCGATTCCGGCCGGGATCTCCAGAAGCTTGTGGGCCGTGACGGGGAGGTGCTGGAGGCGCTTCAGGAGCTGACACGGCTGGCCGTACACCGTGAGACCGGGGACCGTAGCCGGCTCATGCTGGACATCGCCGGTTTCCGGGCGAAGAAGCGCACCGAGCTGGCCGAGCTGGGAGCCAAGGCCGCGGACGAGGTGAAGAGCACCGGTGAGCCGGTGAAGCTGGACCCGATGACGCCTTTCGAGCGGAAGGTCGTGCACGACGCGATCGCGGCCGCCGGCCTGCGCAGCGAATCGGAGGGCGAGGAGCCTCAGCGTTTCGTCGTGGTGCTCCCCGCCTGAGCGGTCCCACGTTGTCGGCCCCGTCTGTTGTGCAGGCGGGGCCGATCTTTGTCAGCCTGATAGTCAGCCACCCATCGGTGGTTCGGTATGGAAGGACGGTTCCGTGACGGAGGCAGCAGAGCTTCCCCCCGCACCGGACGAGGCACGCACGATATTCGGTGAGTTCTTTCCGGAAGCTGTCCGCTACGCGGAGCTGCTGGCGGACGCGGGGGTCAAGCGAGGTCTGATCGGTCCACGCGAGGTGCCACGGCTGTGGGAGCGGCATCTGCTGAACTGCGCGGTGCTCTCGGAGGTCGTTCCCCAGGGGGTGACGGTCTGCGATGTCGGCTCGGGTGCGGGGCTGCCGGGTATTCCGCTCGCGCTGGTGCGGCCCGACCTCAAGATCACCCTGCTGGAGCCGCTGCTGCGACGGACGACGTTCCTCCAGGAAGTGGTCGAGCTGCTCGGGCTTGATCATGTGACGGTGGTGCGCGGCCGTGCCGAGGAGGCGCTCGGGAAGCTTCAGCCGGTGCATGTGGTGACGGCCCGGGCGGTGGCCCCCCTGGATCGCCTGGCGGGCTGGGGAGTGCCCCTGCTGCGTCCCTACGGCGAGATGCTGGCACTCAAGGGCGACACGGCGGAGGAGGAGATCAGCGGCGCTCGCGCGGCGCTGAGCAAGCTCGGCGTGGTGGAGACCTCGGTTCTCCAAGTCGGAGACGGCGTCGTGGACCCGCTGACCACCGTGGTCCGGGTGGAAGTCGGCGAGAGTCCGGGCGGTGTGAGGTTCGCGACGAAGCGGGCCAAGGCCGCACAGGTCGGCCGTGCGCGGCGCCGCCGCTGAGCCGTACAGTCCGTACTGCCTATCAGTGATGCTCCATACAAGCTGCCATACCTATGCATTGCGGAGTGTCGTGACGGCCTAGCCCTGCGGCCCGTGCATCGTGTTTCACGTGAAACGTCGCTCACTGCTCCAGGGCATCATCGGCCGTGGCCGCGCGGCTGCCACACCGCGCGGCCGAAAGCCCCTCGTCAGGGGGGCGAGGTTTTCCACAACGGTGGATTCATCCACAGAACCAAGGGCCTCGCTGGTTCACGACCCCGAAAGCATGGCAGGCTCTGTCCATTGCGAGTCTGAAGTCGAGGAGAGTGAATCCTTGCGGTCCGACGCCAACATCGCGGGACCGATGACCGATCCGGTCCCCGGTCCCCGCACCGAGTCGGCGGGGGAGGATGTTTCACGTGAAACACCGCCCCCGATGGACGACACCCCCATTGGTCGCGCTGCCCAGATGGCGGTGGAGGCACTGGGCCGCGCTGGTGAGGGAATGCCCCGCCCCGAGCAGACGCGCGTCATGGTCGTCGCCAATCAGAAGGGCGGCGTAGGGAAGACCACGACAACGGTCAACCTCGCCGCTTCCCTCGCGCTCCATGGAGCGCGGGTGCTGGTGATCGACCTCGATCCACAGGGCAATGCCTCTACGGCGCTCGGGATCGACCATCATGCCGAAGTTCCCTCGATCTATGACGTCCTGGTGGAGAGCAAGCCGCTCTCCGAGGTGGTCCAGCCTGTACCGGACGTCGAAGGTCTCTTCTGTGCCCCAGCCACCATCGATCTCGCCGGTGCGGAGATCGAACTGGTGTCGCTGGTGGCACGGGAGAGCCGGCTACAGCGGGCGATCGAAGCGTACGAGCAGCCGTTGGACTACATCCTCATCGACTGCCCGCCCTCGCTCGGCCTGTTGACCGTCAATGCGATGGTCGCCGGAGCGGAGGTACTGATCCCGATCCAGTGCGAGTACTACGCACTGGAGGGACTGGGACAGCTGCTGCGGAACGTCGAACTGGTCCGTGGGCACCTCAACCCCACCCTGCATGTGTCGACCATTCTGCTCACCATGTACGACGGCAGGACCCGACTCGCTTCGCAGGTGGCGGACGAGGTGCGGAGCCACTTCGGCAAGGAGGTACTGCGGACGAGCATTCCTCGCTCCGTACGTATCTCGGAGGCACCGAGCTATGGCCAGACGGTGCTCACGTATGACCCGGGATCCAGCGGATCCCTCTCGTATCTCGAAGCCGCCCGTGAGATCGCGTTGCGGGGGGTCGGGGTGCACTACGACGCCCAGCAGGCGCATGTGGGCAGCCAGAACAGTCAGCAGAACATGTCGGAGGGGATCCAGTGAGCGAGCGACGTAGAGGCTTGGGGCGTGGGCTCGGTGCGCTGATTCCTGCTGCTCCGCAGGAGAAGCAGGTGCCCTCCCCCGGAGTGGCCTCGGCCTCTTCCGGAACGGCAGCGTCGGTGCTGGTCGCCGAGCGGGACTTGGCCATCGAGAAGGTGCGCTCGCTGTCGCAGGCGGCTTCGTCACCGGAGACGGAGCCGGCGGCACCGGCCCACGGGACCGCGGCCGAGCCGGAACAGGCGACGACGGGCGGGGCGTACTTCGCCGAGGTGCCGATCGATGCGATCACACCCAACCCGAGGCAGCCCCGGGAGGTGTTCGACGAGGACGCGCTCGCCGAACTGATCACTTCCATCAAGGAAGTGGGGCTTCTCCAGCCCGTGGTCGTACGGCAGGTGGCGTCGGAGCGCTACGAGCTGATCATGGGCGAGCGGCGCTGGAGGGCGTGCAGGGAAGCCGGGCTGGACCGTATTCCGGCAATCGTCCGTGCCACGGACGACGAGAAGCTGCTGCTCGACGCGTTGCTGGAGAACCTGCACCGTGCTCAGCTGAATCCGCTGGAAGAGGCCGCGGCCTACGACCAGTTGCTCAGGGACTTCAACTGCACGCATGACCAGCTGGCCGACCGGATCGGACGCTCGCGTCCGCAGGTCTCCAACACCCTGCGGTTGCTGCGGCTTTCTCCCGCTGTCCAGCGCCGAGTGGCCGCCGGAGTGCTCTCCGCCGGTCATGCACGGGCGCTGCTCTCGGTGGAGGGTTCCGAGGAGCAGGACCGGCTGGCACATCGCATCGTGGCCGAGGGGCTCTCGGTGCGGGCCGTCGAGGAGATCGTGACCTTGATGGGGTCTCGCCCCGAGGCCGCGCCCAAGTCCAAGGGGCCCCGCGCGGGCACGCGGCTGTCGCCGGCGCTGGGCGATCTGGCATCGCGCCTCTCGGACCGCTTCGAGACCCGGGTGAAGGTCGACCTGGGGCAGAAGAAGGGGAAGATCGTTGTCGAGTTCGCCTCGATAGACGATCTGGACCGCATTCTCGGCACCCTCGCCCCGGGCGAGGGACGCGTCCTCGAGAAGAGTCTCAGCGAGGATTCGGCGGAAGACGACGAGAGCTGACGCTCTCTCACCGCCCTGGGCGGGCTGTGTTCCACACTGACCGGAACGCGGCCCGCCCTTTGCTGTCTCTCGGTATGCCACCTGGCCCGTGCTGGATACGATGCGATCTGGTACGGCGCAACCACCCCGATCCCTCTCTGAAGGAGCCGAAAGGCCATGCGATCGGTGAGCCGCAGCCAACTGGTGACAGCCGGACTGGGACTTGGCCTGCTCGGTGGCTTTGTGGGCAGTCTGCTTCGGGAACGCAGAGCGCTGACCGCCGCCCGTGCCGCGGCCGGTGAGGGAAGTGAGGAACAGCCTCCATGGGGCGTCGGCTCGTACCGCTCACGCTGGACAACCTTGCGGACCTCCCCGAGCGCTGCCATGCGTGTGTCTTCTGGGAGCTTGATCCGGTCAGCGGGGAAGCCGCGGTAAGAACCGGCAGCGCAGCGGCCCAGAAGGAGGCGTGGATCTCGGCGGTCCTGCTGGAGTGGGGATCCTGCGGGCGGGTGGCCTACGTCGACGACGTGCCGGTCGGCTTCGTCCTCTACGCTCCGCCGGCCTATGTGCCGAGAGCCATGGCGTTTCCCACCAGCCCCGTCTCCCCGGACGCGGTTCAGTTGATGACGGCCTGGATCATGCCCGGCTATCAGGGTCAGGGCCTCGGCCGCGTCATGGTGCAGACCGTGGCCAAGGACCTGCTGCGCCGGGAATTCAAGGCCGTAGAGGCGTTCGGGGACGCGCGGTGGCGAGAGCCGTCCTGTGTCCTCCCCGCCGACCATCTACGGGCGGTGGGCTTCAAGACGGTACGACCGCACCCGAGATACCCACGGCTGCGACTGGAGCTGCGGACCACGGTTTCCTGGAAGGAAGACGTGGAACTGGCCCTGGATCGTCTCCTGGGGGCGGTGAAAAAGGAGCCGGTGCCGCGTCCGCTGTGACGCTCGTAGCACTCAGCGCGGCACGTGAAACGGGTCCGCTCCCCGGGTAGGGGAGCGGACCCGTTTCACGTGAAACATCGAGGGTCAGCCCTTGACCGCACCCTCACCGATGAAGTCGTCCAGGTCGCGCAGGAGCGCGGCCTTGGGCTTGGCGCCGACGATGGTCTTGGCGACCTCGCCGTTCTGGTAGACGTTCAGCGTCGGGATGGACATCACGCCGTACTTGGCCGCGATGCCGGGGTTCTCGTCGATGTTGAGCTTGACGATCTCGATCTTGTCACCGTGCTCGGCCGCGATGGCCTCCAGCGACGGCGCGATCTGCCGGCAGGGCCCGCACCAGGCGGCCCAGAAGTCCACCAGGACGGGCTTGTCGCTCTTGAGTACGTCAGCGTCGAATGAGTCGTCGGTTACCTGCTTCAGGGCCACGGCGGCCTCCTTCAGTTCGTGGGGTGGGGACTTGCTGATCAGACGGTGGCGGTCTTCTCGGGCTCGGCCGCGTTCTCGCTGTCGGTGAGCGCGGCGAGGAACCGCTCGGCATCCAGGGCCGCCGAGCATCCGGTGCCCGCGGCGGTGATCGCCTGAC
Source organism: Streptomyces sp. NPDC012835 (assembly GCF_042900885.1). Classification (NCBI taxonomy): domain Bacteria; kingdom Bacillati; phylum Actinomycetota; class Actinomycetes; order Kitasatosporales; family Streptomycetaceae; genus Streptomyces; species Streptomyces sp. NPDC012835. Next base: position 224,622 of record NZ_JBIBBW010000005.1, on the reverse strand, counting down.
GGTAGGTGTGGTCCACGACATCGCCGGCTCCGAAGACACCCGACTGGTTCGTCCGGGTCGAGGGGGCGTCGACGGTGAGGTATCCCTCGCTGTCCAGGTCGAGCTGTCCCTTGAACAGCTCGGTCCGCGGGTCATGACCGACAGCGATGAACAGGCCGGTCACGGCCAGGGAGGAGGTCTCACCGGTCTTGGTGTTGCGCAGGGTCAGACCGGAGAGCTTCTGCTCGCCGTGGATCTCCGCGACATCGCTGTCCCAAGCGAACTTGATCTTGGGGTCGGCGAAGGCACGGTCCTGCATGGCCTTGGAGGCGCGCAGCGTGTCCCTGCGGTGGACGATGGTGACGGACTTGGCGAAGCGCGAAAGGAAGGTGGCTTCCTCCATCGCGGTGTCGCCGCCGCCGACCACGGCGATGTCCTGGTCCTTGAAGAAGAAGCCGTCACAGGTGGCACACCAGGAGACCCCGCGGCCGGAGAGGGCATCCTCGTTCGGCAGTCCGAGCTTGCGGTGCTGGGAGCCGGTCGTCACGATCACGGCCTTGGCACGGTGGACGGTTCCCGCCGTGTCCGTGACCGTCTTGATCTCTCCGGTGAGGTCGACCGAGACGACATCGTCCGGAACCAGCTCGGCGCCGAAGCGCTCGGCCTGTGCCCGCATGTTGTCCATCAGATCCGGGCCCATGATGCCGTCGCGGAAGCCCGGGAAGTTCTCCACATCGGTGGTGTTCATCAGAGCGCCACCGGCGGTGACGGCGCCCTCGAAGACCAGCGGCTTCAGCGAAGCGCGCGCGGTGTACAGCGCGGCCGTGTAGCCGGCGGGCCCGGAGCCGATGATGATCACATTACGGACGTCGCTCACGGGTTTCTTCCTCGTCTCTGCAGACTGCCTACTGGGGCCGGATCAACGACTTTCACCCCATCCAACGGATCCTACGGGTCTTGCATTCCCGAGGTTGTCCGGCCCACGCGGGGGGTGTCGTCAGCGGCGCGGGTAGGACTCCGTCAGCAGGACTTTTCCCTTGGCTTGGGGAGCCGTCTCCACGCAGGTCGCATCGATCACGTACGCCTGGACCCGAGTGCTGTCCCCGGGCTGGGGCAGGACGATGAGGTAGGCAGGGCTGCCCTGGTAGCTGCCCCGTTCCGCCGCGAGGGCGGATTCGGCACGGCCCGTGCCCCGCTGAACACAGGCCGGGGCCGCCGGCTGGAGGTGGAGCCTGGGTGTATCCGTGGCCTCCAGGTCCTGGGTCGAGCTGCGGTGCTCGGATTCCGCGGACGCGGGAGCGGAGGCCAGCAGCGTGTCGACCCGGCTCTGCAGACCGGTCGCCGAGAACTCGTCGGCCCTCTTCTGGGTCGAGGAGCCGACCGACGAGTCGGCCTGGCTCGGCACGGGGTCATTCTCTGTCGGCCGGAGGGACTGGAAGATCAAGACGCTGATGCCCACCACGGCTGTCCCGAGGGCGGCGCTCAGCACAGCGGTACGGCGGCGACGCTTCTTCCCACCGCGCCCCGGTCCGGTGGTAGCCCTTGATCGGCCTCCCGGCCGATCGGATCGCACCCCCTCCGATGCGGGGGATGCCGCCCCTTCCGCGTTCCGCGACGCGAGCGATGTTTCACGTGAAACATCGGGGGAGGGGTCGGTCTCGGCGGTGGAGAGAGGGGGAGCTGTCGCGTCGAGCAGCGCCTCGGCCGCCAGAGCGGCGTCGATACGCCCGGCGACATCGGCGGGCATCCGTGCCGGCCCCGGCAGGGTTCCCAGCAGGCCCCTGATCTCTTCCAGGGATTCGCGGACATCGGCACAGAGGTCGCAGCTGTCGAGGTGAAGCCGCAGATCAGTCGCCCGGGAAGACGGGACCAGCCCTTCCGTGAACGCGGAGATCTCCGAGACATCCGGGTGCTCAGTCGTGTCGGTTGTCGATGTCACGTGCGCCCACCTCCGCCCTTCACGCCGGCAGGATCACTCGACCCTGAATCCACTGGCTCCGATGCCGGTGGGACGGACGCCCCCGGCGTCCGGTTCCTTCCCCTGCCCGAACTGCTGATATCCCCGATGTCCGTACGCAGATGTGTGAGCATCGGCAGGAGTCTGGCCCGGCCGCGTGCGCAGCGACTCTTCACCGTACCGGTGGGTATTCCCAGTACGGCCGCGGCCTCCGCGACGGGGTAGCCCTGCATGTCGACGAGGACGAGCGCCGCCCGCTGGTCGGCGGGGAGCTTGGCCAGTGCGGCCAGTAGCTCGCGGTGCAGATCCCCGCGCTCGGCGGGAGCCTCCGCCGACTCGTGGGGCTCAAGAAGCTGTTCCAACCGCTCGGTGTCGTCCACCGGGGAGGTCTTGCGGGAGGCTGCCTTACGGGCCCGGTCGAGGCAGGCGTTGACGGTGATGCGGTGCAGCCAGGTCGTCACGGCGGACTGGCCGCGGAAGGTGTGGGCAGCCCGGAAGGCGGAGACGAGGGCGTCCTGCACGGCGTCCGCGGCTTCCTCCCGGTCGCCCAGCGTCCGCAGGGCGACCGCCCAGAGGCGGTCGCGGTGGCGCCGTACCAGCTCGCCGAAGGCGTGCGGATGACCTTGGACGTGAGCGCTCAGCAGATCGTGGTCGCTGCTGTCGCCGAGTGCGACATCGTCCAACGGTGAGCCCCTCCCCCGGTCCGGTCAGCCCTTGAGCTTGATCTCCGAGACCCCGCCCCTGAAGCGGTTGCTGCTTCCGTCGGTGGGCACCTCGGTGATGTGGACCAATACGTACCGGGTCCGTACCGGCTTGTCGAGGGTGCTCTTGAGAGTGCCTTCCACCTTTTCCAGCTTGGTGAGGCGCTGAGAGAAGTCGGAGAGACTCGTGGGGTTCGACGCGTCCTTGCCCGCGGCGAGGACTTCCGCCGTCTGACCGCTGCGGTACATGTCGATGTCGACGACGGAGACACGCTGCACGCTGCCGAGGTCGACGATGATTCCGCTGCCGTCGCTGTACTTCGGCAGATTGCCGAAGTTGGGGAAGTCGTAGTACTGGTCCGTGATCCAGGAGGTGTCGGACGCGCCATCGACGGTGTTCGGCGCGAGCTCGGGCTTTATGCCGTATCCACCGGGCATGAATTCGGTCGCCGCGGCGATCTTGAGCGCCTTGACGGGCTGGACCGCCTTGTCCCCGTCCCCCGTGGTCGTCTGGGTCGGAGTGGTCTCCGGCTCCTGGCGTCCCTCCAGAAGCCGGTCGGCGACCTGCCAGCTGCCGAGTCCCAGGGCCGCGATGAGCAGGGCCGCGACAGTCCACTTCAGGGCCTTGCCGGTGCGGCTCTGGAGCGGTGGCGGCGGCGTCACCACGGGGACCGTGGGTGCGCCGAGGCCCTGCTGCGTCCGTCCGTAGGTGCCCTGCTGGTATGTGGTGCGCTGATACTCGGGCGGTGCCGCGAAGACGGGCTCGGGAGGCCGGATACGAGGCATCTCCGCGACGGCTGCCGCCAGCTCGTCCGGAGTGGTGCACGGTGGTTCCTGGCGGGAGGCGGTGGCGCCGTCGTTGACCAGAGCGCGCATGGCCAGCTCGGAGAGACCGCGGTGGACACCGGCACGGACCTGGTCGGGAGCGATCAGACCGACACCCTTGGGCAGACCGGAGAGCCCGTAGGCATCCGTTTCGTACGGCCAGCGCTGGGTGAGCGCGGCATAGAGAAGCGCACCGATGGCTTCGGTGTCCGTACGCTGCGGCCGTTCGGCGCGGATGCCGCGCAGTGCGGCGTTCACCGCGAGGCCGCGGATCCGGTACTGGCCGGTGGAGGTGCGCAGGACCGCTCCCGGAGTCAGCCGCAGATGCGCGAGCCCCTCCCGGTGGGCGGCGGCCATGGCTTGGGAGACCTGGCTGACCAGCTGATAGGCGTCGTGGGCCTCCAACGGCCCGGCGGCGAGGAGAGCGGTGAGTTCGGTCGCGTCCGGAAGCCACTCGTGGACGACGTAGACGAGGTCGTTCTCCTCGACGGCGTCCAGGACCTGCACGAAGCGCGGATCGCCGAGGAGAGCCGACGAGCGGGCGGCGGCCAGCACGGAACGTGCCCGTGGATGGTCGGCGGGCAGCAGATGCACACCGACCGCACGGCGCAGTTTCTCGTCGACCGCACGCCAGCTGCTGAAACCGTCCAGACGGGTGACGCACTCCTCCAGGCGGTAACGTCTGGCGAGCTTGTGGCCGCTGTGGAGGTCGGGCGTGGTCACGCCGGCCCCGCCGCTCCTCGACTCGCGCTCCGTGTCCGGTGCGGACTCCTCCGCCGTGTCCTGGGATTCCGCCGACCCGTCGGCCGTGGCCTTGTCCGCCTTGGCGGTCAGCGGTTCGTCACCGCTGTTGCCGGCCACGTCGACGGCAGCCGTGCTACGTTCCGCCACCGTCGCTCCTGCCTCCCCATCCATTGCGCCCCATCCAACAGCCAAGCCAATTGTGCCCACAGTCGGACGCTATGCACGACACGCGGTGGCCGACGATGGTTGTGTTCGGCCGCCGCGGCTCAGCGTCCGAGCCGGCCGCGCACCATGCCGACCATGGCGTTCATCTCCTCGATCCGCATCTTCTTCGCCGCGACGAAGAAGACGGCGAGCAGGACGACGCCACCGGCGATCAGCGCCACCACCGAGCTGACGGCGCTGCTGCCGAGGGTGCCCAGGACCGCGTAGGCCACCCCGCCCGCCGCGAGGGCGCCGGGCACGGCCGCCAGACAGAGCCTCGCGTAGGTGCGCAGGACCCGGCCGCCGTCCAGATCGCCGCCCAGCCGGTTCTTCAGCCGCCGCCAGGCGACGCCGACGCCGACCGCGTAGGCCAGCCCGTACGAGGCGGCCATGCCCACCACGGCCCAGCGGGACGGCAGCACCACGTAGCAGAGGGCGGAAGCCGCGGCGTTGACCGCGGCGACGATGACCGTGTTGTAGAAGGGGGTCCGGGTGTCCTCGTAGGCGTAGAAGCCACGGAGCACGACGTACTGCACGGAGTACGGAATGAGCCCGAGGGCGAACGCCATGAGGATGAAGCCCATGGACCGCGCCGATTCCATGCCGCTGGACGAGAACATCAGGATGGACAGCGGAACACCGAGCGCGAGGAACGCGAAGGCGATCGGGACGATCGCGACGGCCGAGTTGCGCAGCCCTTGGGAGATGTCGTCCCGCACCGCGCCCGGGTCGCCGTCGTGGGCGGCCCGGGAGATCCGGGGAAGCAGCGCCGCCATGACCGAGACGGTGATGATGGCCTGCGGCATGCCCCAGATCAGCTGCGCGTTGCTGTAGGCCAGGATGCCGGTACCGGTCTTGCCGGAGGCTTCGCCGGCCGCGGTGGCGAGCTGGGTGACCACCAGCACGCCGGCCTGGTTGGCGAGGACGAACAGGACGGTCCACTTGGCCAGCTTGACCGTCTTGCCGAGGCCGTGGCCCTTCCAGTCGAACCGGGGCCGGAACCGGAACCCGGTCTCCGTCAGATACGGGATCATCGCGAGAGCCTGGACGACGAGGCCGAGCAGCGTACCGATGCCCAGCAGCCGCACGCCGTCCGGCGGAATGGTCCGGACGGTCATGCTGGAGTCGGCGGCGGTGCCGTACACCCAGATGAAGAGACCGAACGTGGCGATCATGACGATGTTGTTCAGGACCGGAGTCCACATCATCGCGCCGAACTTCCCGCGCGCGTTGAGGATCTGCCCCATCACCACGTGCACGCCCATGAAGAAGATCGTGGGCAGGCAGTAGCGGGCGAAGGTGACCGCGACGTTGTTGGAGGCCGGGTCACTGGCGATCGTGTCCGACATCAGACGGACCAGTAGCGGTGCGCCGAACACGGCGGCGGCCACGATCGCGCCGAGCGCGACCATGACGAGGGTCAGCAGCCGGTTGGCATAGGCCACGCCACCGTCGTCGTCGTTCTTCATCGCTCGCACGAGCTGCGGGACGAAGACGGAGTTGAGGCCACCGCCGACGGTGAGGATGTAGATCATCGTCGGCAGGGTGTAGGCCACGGTGTAGGAGTCACCGAGCAGCGCCGCACCGAGGGCGGCGGTGATCACCAGACTGCGTACGAAGCCGGTGAGCCGGGACACCAGTGTGCCCGCGGCCATCACCGCACTCGACTTCAGCAGTCCCGCCGCCTTGCCACCGGACTTCTTGGCCGGGGGCGGAGCGGGCAGCGCCTCGGGTTCCGGCGCGGTCAGGACCTGCCCGGTGCCCTGCTGATCGCGGTAGAGATTCGCGAACGCGTCCGCCGGGGGGCTCTCGTCCCCGGCGCGCGAGACAAGGTCGTCGACGCCGGTGAACTGGGTCGTCCGCGCGTCGTCCCCGTACGGGAGATGACGGGACGGCCCGGAAGGCTCCGGCGGCGGTGTCTGGGCCCAGATGCGGGGGTCGGGAGCGTACTGCTGCGCCGGAGGCTGCTGATACAGCTCCTGGGTCTCCCGGTACGTGCCGGGAGGCGGCGGCGGGTGGGAGGCGCGGTCGTACAGCGCCTCGGTCACCGGGTCCTGGGCGGAGAGGTCCTGTGCCCAGTAGGGGTCCTGCTGGTAGGCGTCCTGGACGTAGGGGTCCTGGGCAGGCGGCGGAGAGGGCGGGACCTGTCCTGCGGGATCGCCGCCCGCGCCCTGCCCACGGTCACCGTCGTACGGCGCGTTCATGGTTACCCCACCTCATCGTCCCCGGCCGGCCGGCCACGACATCGCTCAACGGTCCACTTTCTCACCCGTGCCCGACGCGTCAGCGCTTTCCGGTCCGGTGTCCGGTGTCGGGTCACTCGGCTGCCCGGGATCCGTGCCTTCGGAGGCCGCCGCGTCGGTCGTGTCCTCGGTGTCGTGCGGGTTCTGCTCGTCGGAGGAGTCGTCGGCCTCCGCGCCGGGGGCGCCGCCGTCCGCGTCGCCCGGGGACGTCGCGGCCGCCTTGCGGGCCACTGCCCGCTTGCGCTGGCTGTACATCTTCACACCGGCCAGCACCAGCAGCAGCACGCCGCCGGCGATGACGAGCATGACGGTGGGGGTGATCTCCGAGACCTTGACCTGGAAGGTCATGGGGCCTCCGTACGGTGTGCCGTCCACCGTGTAGAGCTGGGCGGTCACCTGGACCGGACCGTTGGCGTTGCCCGCGCCGGTGAACTTCACCGACTGGCTGTGCCCACCGTCGATCCTGATGGGCCGCTCCGCGACCGCCTGATCGTCATCGAGCTTGAGCCGGGTCGGGTTGTCGGACTTGAGCCGCAGCACCAGATCCTGGACGCCCTGCAGCAGCTTGTTCTGCACGGTCACCGGGATGGTCGCGCTGCGTCCGGACAGCGTGAGGACGGACTTCGGGATGAGCTGTACCTCGCTGGTGAGGCCCACCAGATAGTCGTCGACGCTGTCGCGGTACTGCGCCGCCTCGGCCGGGGAACCGCGCCAGGACGTCGACATCGCCCGGCTCACCGCGTTGCCGAAGGGAGCGGCCACGCGGTCCGGTGAGCTGAGGATGGCCTTGAAGTTGTCGAGCCGCTCCTCGGTCTCCTTGATGGACTGGAACGCCTCGGTCGGCAGTTCCTGAGCGCGCAGCTTGCTCGGGTACCGCGAGGTGCTCGGCACCTTCGTGGTGGCATCGGCGTCGGGCTGTACCGCCGCCGCGGCGATCAGATCGGCCGGCTGCGTCCAGCGCTCGCTGTCCAGCTCACGCAGCGCACGCGCCATGGACTGAGCCTGGGTGACCGTCGGCATCCGCTGCGGGGCGACGACGATGCTGCGCTGGTCGTCGGGGTCCTGAAGAGTGACGGCCAGCGACTGCGCGAGGAATTTCTGCACGGCCAGAGTGGAGTTGCCGGCCGCCGTCATATCGCTCTGGAACGCCGTGGAGAGCCGGGTGTCCGCGACCACCGCTGTCGTTCCGCCGCCGATGGGCCGCGCGGCGTTCGGGGTGTACGACAGGTTGTCCTGGAGACTGTCGCTCCGGGTGATGACCTTGTGGGCCCCCGCCGAGGTGGCCACATCGACGATCGAGGGGTCGATCGCGCCGTCCACCGGCCAGGCGAAGTCCACGGACGGCTGCACGTGGAGGATCGTCTCCACGGTCTTGCCGGCCACGTCCGTCGCGGGCTGAAGATGGCTGAGCGCTCCGGAGACGTCCTTGCCGCGATGTGCCAGCGACGCCAGGTCGGGGTCGGCGAACGGCAGGGCGATGACCTTGCTTCCCTTCACCGCCTTCTCCAGCGTGTTGAGCCACTGGGTGGCGACCGCCTGGTTCTTGCCCGGGACGACCGAGTCCCCGTCCCTGACGCTGTAGTTCCGGGTCATGGCGTCGGCGGTGGCGATCAGATCGGGGTCGATGACCCAGGTCACGGGCAGTTGGCTGCCGAGGGAGACCATCTGTTCCAGCCGTCCGCCGGGTGCCAGCTCCTCCGCCAGGTCGTCGCTCTCGAAGACTGGCGTCTGCTGATCGTCCGAGCCCGTCTCGGCGGACAGATGCGCCGACGAGATCAGCGGCCACAGGACCGTCAGCTGCGTCTTCTGGTCCGTGGTGTCGGGCTGCCAGGGGAGGAAGGTGCGCTGGATGCCCAGCACCTGGTCGTACGGGGTCGCGGCGGTCCTGCCGGTCACCGAGACGCCCAGCTGGTAGACGCCGTTCTCGTCGAGCCCGAGCTTGTCGACGGGGACGGAGAGAGCGAAGTCCTGCGAGATACCGGCCGCGAGCTTCGGGAACGCGACCTTGTACTTCCCCCCCACCGGTGCCACATCGCCCGAGGGGCTGCTGCCCGAGCGGGCGGCGGCGTCATCGATGGCCGTCCGGCCGGCGAGCCGCGGCCCCACGCGCAGATCCACCTGGGCGTCGGTGATCGTGGTCTTGCCCTTGTTGGTCACCGTTCCGGAGACCGTGAGGGTGTCGCCCTTCACCGGCGCGCTGGGCGCCAATGTGTCCAGCGCCACATCGACCGTACGGGAGCCGGTGGCCCTCGGTGCTGCCTGCGCCGTCGGGGCAGCCGTGCCCGCCAGCAAGCTCGCCAGGAGGGGGACCCCCATGATCACGGAGGCTGTGCGCCGCAGCCACCGGCGGGCAGGAGAAGGGCCCATCCCCTGGAAGTCTGCCGCCTCGGCCACGCGCTCGCCCGTCCCTCGTCATCGTCTGCTGCCGTTGGTGGTTGTCCGTCAATGCGTCCACGCATGGTAACGATGTGCGCTGTGGCGAAGTGCTGGTGACTGCCCCACATGATCGGAAGAATCTCATGCGTCACAGAAAACCCACGCATCGGAGCCGGGGGAGCCGAAACAGGGACGCCCTCACAGGCTGTGGCACGTAACCTTTTCTGTTGTGCCGAACGCCAATGAAGACAATCCCAGAGCCCTCAGCCAGGTGCAGCACCGCGCGGTCAGTGAACTGCTGCGGGTGTCCCCGGTCGCCGACGATCTCGCGCGCCGATTCCAGGAGGCCGGATTCACTCTCGCCCTGGTCGGTGGTTCGGTCAGGGACGCCCTTCTCGGCCGGCTCGGCAATGATCTGGACTTCACGACCGATGCCCGGCCGGAGGACGTCCTGAAGATCGTCCGGCCCTGGGCGGACGCGGTCTGGGAGATCGGTATCGCCTTCGGCACGGTCGGCTGTCAGAAAGACGCCCGCGTCGGCGACACCGATCAGCGGTTCCAGGTCGAGGTGACGACCTACCGCTCGGAGGCGTACGACCGGGCCTCACGCAAACCCGAGGTGTCCTACGGCGACTCCATCGAGGAAGACCTCGTGCGTCGGGACTTCACCGTGAACGCGATGGCCGTGGCGTTGCCCCAGAAGGAGTTCATCGATCCGCACGGCGGACTCGAGGACCTCGCGGCGCGCGTACTGCGCACGCCCGGCACTCCGGAGGAGTCCTTCTCCGACGATCCGCTGCGCATGCTCCGGGCCGCGCGCTTCGCCGCCCAGCTGGACTTCGATGTGGCGCCCGAGGTGGTCGCGGCCATGAAGGACATGGCCGCCCGTATCGAGATCGTCTCCGCCGAGCGGGTGCGCGACGAGCTGAACAAGCTGATCCTCTCCGCGCATCCCCGCAAGGGGCTGGCGCTCCTCGTCGACACCGGGCTCGCCGAGCACGTGCTGCCCGAGTTGCCCGCGCTCCGGTTGGAGAGCGACGAGCACCACCGGCACAAGGATGTGTACGACCACTCGCTGATCGTGCTGGAACAGGCGATCGATCTGGAAGAGGACGGCCCCGACCTGGTGCTGCGGCTGGCCGCTCTGTTCCATGACATCGGCAAGCCCCGGACGCGGCGCTTCGAGAAGGACGGCCGGGTCTCTTTCCACCACCACGAGGTGGTGGGCGCGAAGATGACCAAGAAGCGCATGACGGCGCTGAAGTACTCCAATGACCTGGTGAAGGATGTCTCGCGGCTGGTGGAGCTGCATCTGCGCTTCCACGGCTACGGCACGGGAGAGTGGACCGACTCGGCGGTGCGTCGCTATGTCCGTGACGCGGGCCCCTTGCTGGGAAGGCTCCACAAGCTGACCCGCTCCGACTGCACGACGCGCAACAAGCGCAAGGCCATGGCTCTGTCCCGGGCCTATGACGGTCTGGAGGAGCGGATCGCCCAGCTCCAGGAGCAGGAGGAGCTGGACTCCATCCGGCCCGATCTGGACGGCAACCAGATCATGGAGATTCTGGGCATTGGCCCCGGTCGGGAGATCGGCGCGGCTTACACGTTCCTCCTGGAGCTGCGGTTGGAGAACGGGCCCATGGAACATGACGAGGCCGTCACCGCCCTCAAGGAGTGGTGGGCCGCGCGGCAGTGAATGCAGAGCGGGGCATGTTTCACGTGAAACATGCCCCGCTCTCCGTTCTCCGGGGGCGTCGTTTCACGTGAAACGACGCCCCCTCGGTATGCGGCCCCGAAAGGTCAGGGTCAGGGCGACCGCCGCGTAGAGAACGGCGACCGTCACCACCAGCGCGACGGACCGGCCGTCCGGGGGCAGCATCAGCGCGGCCACCGCGGCGGCGCCGACGAAGGCGACATTGAACAACACGTCATAAAGGGAGAAGACCCGGCCGCGGTAGGCGTCGTCCACGGTTGTCTGCACCACGGTGTCCGTGGCGATCTTCGCGCCCTGAGTGATCAAGCCGAGGACGAACGCGGCGATCAGGAGGGGCACGGGAGTGAAGGGGAGCCCAAGGGCAGGTTCAAGGACGGCCGCCGCTCCCGCGCACAGAGCCATCCACCCGTAGGAGCCGAACCGGCCCACCGCCCACGGGGTCAGGACCGCTGCGGCGAAGAACCCCGCCCCGGAAATGCCGAGGGCGAGCCCCAGCAGCGCCAGCCCGTCCGCCTCCCGCTCCGTCCACGCGTACCTGCAGAGCATCAGCACCATCACCGTCAGCGCTCCGTAGCAGAAGCGCATCACCGTCATCGCGGCCAGAGCGCCCGCCGCCGCTCGGCGTTCCGCGAGATGGCGCACGCCGTCCGTGAGTCCCCGTGCCGTGGACGCCAGCGCGGTGCTCAGCCGGGTCTGGAGCAGTGACGGCTCAGGGCCGAGCAGTTCGCGTCCGAGCAGCAGGGAAGCGAGCGCCGCGCAGAGATAGAGAAGGGCGCCGAGCAGCATCACCGCTCCATCGGAGTCCCCGACGGTCAGCCGCACGGCAAAGGCCAGCCCGCCGCCCGCGGTCGCGGCGAGCGTGCCGGCGGTCGGGGAGAGCGAGTTCGCGAGCACGAGACGGTCCTCGTCGACCACGCGAGGCAGCGCGGCCGAGAGGCCGGCGAGCACGAACCTGTTGACCGCGGTCACGGAGAGCGCCGAGGCATAGAAGATCCAGTCAGGGACTTCCGCCACGATGAGCAGTGCCGTGCAACTCGCCAGGAAGGCGCGCAGCAGGTTGCCGAAGAGGAACACCTGCCGGCGCCGCCAGCGGTCGAGCAACACCCCGGCGAACGGCCCGACCAGCGAATACGGCAGCAGCAGCACCGCCATCGCTGAGGCGATCGCGGCAGGCGACGTCTGCTTCTCGGGAGAGAAGACGACATACGTGGCGAGCGCGACCTGGAAGACGCCGTCGGCGCCCTGGGAGAGCAGGCGGACCGCCAGCAGCCGCCGGAAGTCGCCGAGGCGCAGGAGGACGCGCAGATCACGTGCGACAGGCATGTGGGCCAGCGTCACATACGCGTCGGCCGGGCATGCGAGAAGGGTCACCGGACAACTGACCGGTGACCCTTCTCGTATTCATGGGCGCATGGGCCCGACGTGATGCGGAGAGGCGGCTTTAGCGCTCGACCTCGCCGGCGATGAACTTCTCCACGTTCTCGCGGGCCTCGTCGTCGAAGTACTGCACCGGCGGGGACTTCATGAAGTAGGAGGACGCGGAGAGGATCGGGCCACCGATGCCGCGGTCCTTGGCGATCTTCGCGGCGCGCACGGCGTCGATGATGACACCGGCGGAGTTCGGGGAGTCCCAGACCTCGAGCTTGTACTCCAGGTTCAGCGGAACATCACCGAAGGCACGTCCCTCAAGGCGGACGTAGGCCCACTTGCGGTCGTCGAGCCAGGCGACGTAGTCGGAAGGACCGATGTGCACGTTGTCGGCGCCCAGGTCGCGGTCGGGGATCTGGGAGGTGACGGCCTGCGTCTTGGAGATCTTCTTGGACTCCAGGCGCTCACGCTCAAGCATGTTCTTGAAGTCCATGTTGCCGCCGACGTTCAGCTGCATCGTGCGGTCCAGGATGACGCCGCGGTCCTCGAAGAGCTTCGCCATGACGCGGTGCGTGATCGTGGCACCGACCTGGGACTTGATGTCGTCGCCGACGATCGGGACGCCGGCCTCGGTGAACTTGTCCGCCCACTCCTTCGTACCGGCGATGAAGACCGGCAGCGCGTTGACGAAGGCGACCTTCGCGTCGATGGCGCACTGCGCGTAGTACTTCGCGGCGGAGTCCGAGCCCACCGGCAGGTAGCAGACCAGGACATCGGCCTTGCTGTCCTTGAGGGCCTGGACGATGTCCACCGGCGCCTCGGAAGCCTCCTCGATGGTCTGGCGGTAGTACTTGCCCAGACCGTCGAGGGTGTGGCCGCGCTGCACGGTGACGCCCGTGGACGGCACGTCGGAGATCTTGATGGTGTTGTTCTCGCTGGCACCGATGGCGTCCGCGAGGTCGAGGCCGACCTTCTTCGCGTCCACATCGAAGGCGGCCACGAACTCGATGTCCCGCACGTGGTAATCGCCGAACGTGACGTGCATCAGACCCGGTACCTTGCCCGCCGGGTCGGCGTCCTTGTAGTACTCGACGCCCTGCACCAGTGAGGCGGCGCAGTTGCCCACGCCGACGATGGCTACGCGTACGGAACCCATTCCGGTTGCTCCCTGTGTGATGTCAGTGGTCGTGACGAGGCCCTGCGGAGTGCAGTGGCCTCACTCGGCGGTGTCCGCGGACGGATCCGGCGGTCCGGGACGTCCCGGGGGCGTGCCCCCGGAAGACGCGGCGTCCCGGTGCCGGGGCAGGCCGTCCGTTTCTTCGGATGCGCCTTCTTGTACTGCGGGGTCGCCGAGGCCGGACCGTCTCTGATCCCGCCCCGCCCGCTCGCTTTCGATGAGTTCGTTCAGCCAGCGCACTTCGCGCTCCACGGACTCCATGCCGTGGCGCTGAAGCTCAAGCGTGTAGTCGTCGAGACGCTCGCGCGTACGGGCCAGGGAGGCGCGCATCTTCTCCAGGCGCTCCTCCAGCCGGCTGCGGCGCCCCTCCAGCACCCGCATCCGTACCTCGCGCTCCGTCTGCCCGAAGAAGGCGAACCGAGCAGCGAAGTGCTCGTCCTCCCAGGCATCGGGCCCGGTGTGCGACAGGAGCTCCTCGAAGTGCTCCTTACCGTCCGCGGTCAACCGGTAGACGATCTTGGCCCGGCGGCCGGCGAGCGAGGCGGCGAGCGCGTCCTCCGGAGCGCTGCCCGGCTCCTCGATCAACCAGCCGCTGGCCACCAGCGTCTTGAGGCATGGATACAGCGTCCCGTAACTGAAGGCCCGGAAGATCCCCAGCGACGTATTGAGCCGTTTGCGCAGCTCATAGCCGTGCATGGGGGACTCGCGAAGCAGTCCGAGGACGGCGAACTCAAGGATGCCCGAGCGTCTGCTCACCCTCGCCTCCTCTGCTCTCCGGGACGCTTATGCCGCGCTGATGTATCGACTCGATACATCCCGACGATAGAACGGAGTGACGGTGGGGACAAGGGGGCTCAAGGTGAACGGCGTCACATCAGGAATTCTCATGAAGCAACTTGCCTGATTTAGGGTGAACTTCAGTCCTCGGAGGGGTTTGACCGTGCGTAGTGTGTGCGGCATGCAGACCACCGGGAACCGAATGACGCCCTTCGGCGTCGAGAAACTCGGCTCACCGCGTGCATCTCGGATGAGCCCGATGCCCGGTCGGTCCGTGTTCATTTCGGGGGACCGGAACTCAACTGCCGCTTCCAGGCGTAAGCGCCTGCCCGAGGAGTAGTCGTTCGATGAGCGAGCACCGTCGCAAGCCGCCGCAGCCACAGGGCGGCGGTCGAGCCGCGGCCAGGCGTGCGGCCCAGCAGTCATCAGGCCGCCGTGCCGGCCCGTCGCGGGAAACCACCGCCTCACCCTCCGGGTCCCCCGACGGGGAGGAGCGTGCCTTCAGCAGCCGCGCCGAGGCCAGACGCGCCGCGCAGCGCGGTGGCCGGCGCGGTGGCGGTGACGGCTCCGGCCGTGGTGAGCCGGGCAAGAAGCGGCTGATCGACTACCCGCGCCACAACAAGGACGGCTGGCAGCGGTGGATGCCCTCGTGGAAGCAGACCACCGGACTGGGCGTGGTGTTCGTCGGCTCCATACTCCTCGCGGGCACCGTGTCCTACGCCTTGGTCGAGGTACCCGACCAGAATGTGGCGTCGAAGGCCGAGAACAACGTCTACTACTGGGACGACGGCTCGCAGATGGCCGCGACCGGTGGCACGGCCAACCGCCAGAACATCGGGATCGGCCAGATCCCCGAGGCGATGCAGAACGCGGTCATCTCCGCGGAGAACAAGTCCTTCCGCAGCGACCCCGGCGTCGACTTCATGGGCATGGGCCGGGCGCTCTACAACATGGCCAAGGGCGGCAACACCCAGGGCGGCTCCACCATCACCCAGCAGTACGTGAAGAACGCGCGGCTGGGCGACCAGAGCCAGACCCTGGACCGCAAGTTCAAAGAGCTGTTCATCTCCATGAAGGTCGGCGCCGAGATGGACAAGCCCGAGATCATGGAGGGGTACCTGAACACCTCGTACTACGGTCGCGGCGCCTGGGGGATCCAGGCCGCCGCCCGTACGTACTACGGCAAGGACGCCGTGAAGCTGAACCCCAGCGAATGCGCCTTCCTCGCCACGCTCCTCAAGGGCGCCACCCTCTACGACCCGGCCGGCAACGTCGAGTACAACCCGGCCGCCACGCCCAAGGACAACACCGAGCGCGCCACGAAGCGCTGGGCATGGATCCTCGACGAGATGGTGAAGGACAAGCATCTCGACGCGGCCGAGCGGGCCAAGTACACCGAGTTCCCGATGCCGAAGTCGTTCAAGAAGAGCGATGACCTCGGCGGACAGATCGGCTACCTGGTCGACCTCGCCAAGGCGAACTTCGTCAACAACAACAAGAGCGGCGTCACCGTCGAGGACCTCTCCAAGGGCGGCTTCGAGATCCACACGACCTTCAACAAGAAGAAGGTCAACCAGCTGGAGAAGGCCGTAACCAAGGTCAAGAAGGCCAACATCGACCCGGAGAAGCGTCCGGACACCGACACACACGTCCAGTTCGGGGGCGCTTCCGTCGACCCGGCGGACGGCAAGATCGTCGCCATCTACGGCGGCGAGAGCGCCACCAAGCACTACACCAACAACGCCGACCGGACCGGTGCCCAGGTCGGCTCGACCTTCAAGCCGTTCGTACTGGCCGCGGCGATGCAGCACGGCAAGCGTGACCCCGCGCTCGGACCCGACCAGACGGACGAGCAGCGGACGCCGGTGTCGCCCGACAAGAGCCTCTACAACGGCGCCAACAAGCTGAAGATCAAGGAATACGACGGCTCGGTCTGGACCAACGAGAAGGGCAAGGAGTGGCTCCAGCGCAACGACGGTGACACGCCGTACGGCCCCATCAATCTGCGTGAGGCCATGCGTGAATCCGCCAACTCCCCCTTCGTCCAGCTGGGTATGGACGTCGGTATCCCCACGGTGAGGGAGACCGCCATCCGCGCGGGTCTGCTCGACGACGACACGCTCTCCAAGTCGAACGTCCCGTCGTTCTCGATCGGTATCTCCTCCCCCAGCGCCATCCGTATGGCAAGCTCCTACGCCACCTTCGCGGCCAGCGGCAAGCAGAACGACCCGTACTCCGTCACCAAGGTGCTCAAGCGCGGCAAGTCCATCTACGAGCACGAGGGCAAGGAGTCGTCGGCCTTCCCCGCGCAGGTCGCCGACAACGTCACCGACGTACTGAAGACGGTCGTGGAGAAGGGCACCGGCAAGAGCGCCAGGCTGGAGGGGCGCGAGGTCGCGGGCAAGACCGGTACGACGGACGGCAACAAGTCGGCCTGGTTCGTGGGGTACACCCCGCAGCTGTCGACCGCCATCGACATGTACCGCCTGGACGACGACGAGACCAACAAGAACCGTTCGTTCGAGGAGATGTTCGGCACCGGCGGACAGGCGAAGATCCACGGCGCCTCGTTCCCCGCCGAGATCTGGCAGGCCTACATGAGGGATGCGCTCGAGGGTGAGAAGGCCCTGAGCTTCCCCAAGCCCGAACCCATCGGCGAGGCGGTTTACGGCGGCGGTGCCCCCAGCCCGACCCCGACTCCCTCCGATACGCCGTCGAGCACGCCTTCGGACACGCCGTCCGACACGCCGTCCGACACTCCTTCGGACACGCCGTCCGACACTCCTTCGGACACGCCGTCCGAGACCTGCACGAAGCTGTTCGGCTGCGACGACACCGCCGGAACCGACCAGGGCAACGAGAACGGCGGAGAGACCGGAGACCCGACCCCCTCCGACACCGAGTCCGAGGAAGAGGGCAACACCGACAGCGGAGGCGGCGGAGGCGGCGGCGGCATCTTCGGAGGCACGAGAGGCTAGCGCCCCCCTTCCGGCCGGCGGACCCGCTCCCCGGCCGCGCGGAACCCGCACGAGGGCCGTCGCACCCGACACGTACAGACACCATGTACGTCCGGTGCGGCGGCCCTCGCCCCGTCCACAGAGGCGTACGGCAGGATGGGCGGCATGCCGAGCGCAGAAGAGAGAACCGTGCACCAGGACCGGCCCGACGTACCGCCCACGCAGCGGGACGAGGTGGCCGCCGCCGGCAGTGAACTGATCGGCGGTCCCGCCGGACACCGGGCGTGGTTCGGCGGCAGCAGGCTGGCCCCCGTACGGGTCGTCGCACTGGTGGCCATCGGGATGTTCGCCCTCGGCATGGTGCAGAAGATGCCCTGCTACAACTGGGCGTGGTTCCGGGGCGCCAGCTCGCAGTACACCCACGCCTGCTACTCGGACATCCCGCACCTCTTCCTCGGACGCGGCTTCGCGGACAACCTGGTCCCGTACTTCGACCGGCTCAGCGGCGACATGCAGTACCTGGAGTACCCGGTGCTGACGGGACTCTTCATGGAGGTCGCCTCCTGGCTCACCCCGGGCGGAGCGATCCAGTACCGCGAGCAGATGTACTGGATGGTCAACGCGGGCATGCTGATGATCTGCGCTGTGATCATCGCGGTCTGTGTCACCCGCACCCACCGGCGCCGCCCCTGGGACGGCCTGTTGGTGGCCCTCGCCCCCGCCTTCGCGCTCACCGCCACCATCAACTGGGACCTGCTGGCCGTGGCCCTCACCGCCGCCGCGATGCTGATGTGGTCCCGGGGGCGGGCCCTCGCCTTCGGTATTCTCATCGGCCTCGCGACCGCCGCGAAGCTCTACCCCGTACTCCTGCTGGGACCGCTGCTCGTCCTGTGCTGGCGGGCCGGGAAGTTCCGCGAGTTCGCCACGGCCGTCCTCGCGACCGCCGGCGCCTGGCTCGCGGTGAACCTGCCGGTCATGGTGCTCGCGCCCGAGGGATGGAAGAAGTTCTACACCTTCAGCCAGGAGCGACAGGTCGACTTCGGCTCCTTCTGGCTGATCATCACCCAGCGCTCGGGCAAGTCCATCGACGTCGAGAGCGTCAACACCTACGCGACGCTGCTGATGGTCCTGGCCTGCGCCGGTATCCTCGCGCTCACCCTCACGGCGCCCCGCCGCCCGCGCTTCGCGCAGCTGGCCTTCCTGGTCGTGGCCGCCTTCATCCTCACCAACAAGGTCTACTCACCGCAGTACGTACTGTGGCTGATCCCGCTGGCCGCCCTGGCCCGGCCACGCTGGCGCGACTTCCTCGTCTGGCAGGCGTGCGAGGTCATGTACTTCCTCGGCATCTGGATGTACCTCGCCTACACGACCAGCGGCGACGCCCACAAAGGACTGCCCACCGAGGGCTACCAGCTCGCCATCGCCCTGCACCTCGCGGGCACGCTCTACCTCTGCGCCCTGGTCGTACGGGACATCCTGATGCCCGAAAGGGACGGCGTACGCGCGGACGGCTCGGACGACCCGTCCGGCGGCGTCCTCGACGGTGCCGAGGACAGATTCGTACTGGGCCGGTCGGTCCGCCCGACCCAGCATGAGGCGCGGCTGGTCGAGGGGGCTCGCGTCGAATGGGGAGTACGGCCGCCGGGAGCCGCCTGAACGGGCCGGGCAGGGCCGGATACGGCTTGTACGAGCCCTACCCGGCCCGGTGGCCGTTCATCGGTGCTCCGGAACAGCCGAAGGCCCCTCGACCGTCCAGGCGGTCGAGGGGCCTTCGCGTTCGGCGGGGTGAGCCGGACCAGCGGGATCAGCGGTCGACGATCCGGTCGAACTGCGTCGTCGTGTGGCGCAGATGCGCCACCAGCTCGTCACCGACCCGGGGCTCCTGCGCGTCCGAAGGCACGAACAGGATCGACACCTGCATGTGCGGCGGCTCCGCGAACCAGCGCTGTTTGCCGTCCCACACGAACGGCGAGAGATTCCGGTTGACCGTCGCCAGACCCGCCCGGGCGACCCCCTTCGCACGGGGCATCACACCGTGCAGCGCCTTCGGAGCCTCCAGACCCACCCCGTGCGACGTGCCACCGGCCACGACCACCAGCCAGCCGTCCGAAGCCGCCTTCTGCTGCCGGTAGCCGAACCGGTCCCCCTTGGCGACCCGCGTGACGTCCAGCACCGAACCCCGGTACTCGGTCGCGTCGTGGTCACCGAGCCACAGCCGCGTGCCGATACGGGCGCGGAAGCGGGTCTGCGGGAACTGCTGCTGCAGCCGCGCCAGCTCCGACGCGCCCAGATGGCTGACGAACATGGTGTGCAGCGGAAGCCGCGCCGCCCGCAGCCGGTCCATCCAGGCGATGACCTCCTCGACCGCGTCCGAGCCGTCCGTGCGGTCGAGCGGAAGGTGCAGGGCGAAACCCTCCAGGCGCACGTCCTCTATGGCCGCGTGCAGCTGGCCCAGCTCCTCCTCCTTCACCCCGTGCCTCTTCATCGAGCTCATGCACTCGATGACCACCCGGGCACCGACCAGGGCGAACACCCCGTCGACGGACGAGACGGAACGCACGACGCGATCCGGCAGCGGCACCGGCTCCTCGCCCCGCCGGAAAGGAGTGAGGACGAGCAGATCGCCGCTGAACCAGTCCTTTATCCGGGCCGCCTCGTAAATGGTTCCCACGGCGAGTGTGTCGGACCCGAAGCGATTGGTCTCGTCGGCGAGCCGCTCATGGCTGAAGCCGTAGCCATTGCCCTTGCAGACCGGTACGAGCCCCGGAAACTGCTCGATGACCGACTTCTGGTGCGCCCGCCAGCGCGCGGTGTCGACGTAGAGGGAGAGCGCCATGCCGGTCCGGGACCTTTCTCTCGGCTGCGGTGAAGAAGAATGTGGATGTTCTGGAGGGCCTGGACGGCCGTGAGCATTGAATCCGCGGTCAGCGGCGCGACATATACATGTCCAATGCCTTGTGGAGCAGCTTGTTGAGCGGGAAGTCCCATTCGCCGATGTATTCGACGGCCTCCCCGCCGGTGCCCACCTTGAACTGGATCAGGCCGAAAAGGTGATCGGTCTCGTCGAGCGAATCGGAGATGCCGCGCAGGTCGTAGACCGTCGCACCCATGGCATAGGCGTCACGCAGCATCCGCCACTGCATCGCGTTCGACGGCCGTACCTCGCGCTTGTGATTAGCCGAGGCGCCGTACGAATACCAGACATGACCACCGACGATCAGCATCGTCGCCGCCGCCACGTTCTCACCCTCGTGACGGGCGAAGTAGAGGCGCATACGGTTGGGGTCCTCGGTGTTCAGGACGGACCACATGCGCTGGAAGTACGACAGCGGGCGCGGCCGGAAATGATCCCGCTCGGCCGTGATCTCGTACAGACGCTGCCATTCGCCCAGGTCCTCGTAACTGCCCTGGACAACGTCGACGCCGGCCTTCTCGGCCTTCTTGATATTGCGCCGCCACAGCTGATTGAAGCCCTTCAGGACATCGTCCAGCGAGCGGTTGGCCAGCGGAACCTGGAAGACGTAGCGGGGCTGGACGTCACCGAATCCGGCGCCGCCGTCCTCACCCTGCTGCCAGCCCATTTTGCGCAGCCGGTCGGACACCTCGAAGGCCCGCGGCTCGATGTGCGACGCCTCGACATCGCGCAGCCGCTTGACGTCCGGATCCTGAATACCCGACTTGATCGCCGTGGAATTCCAGCGCCGGATGACGACCGGCGGCCCCATCTTCACGGAAAAGGCGCCCTGGTGTTTGAGATGGGCCAGCATCGG
Organism: Streptomyces sp. NPDC012835; assembly: GCF_042900885.1. NCBI lineage: Bacteria > Bacillati > Actinomycetota > Actinomycetes > Kitasatosporales > Streptomycetaceae > Streptomyces > Streptomyces sp. NPDC012835. The sequence goes on along the minus strand of NZ_JBIBBW010000005.1, from coordinate 203,830 downwards.
CTGGAGCCACTCTTCGAGATTGGGGGCGTACCAGTTCAGCACCGGGCCTTCGGGCAGATAGGCCAGGTAACGCTTGATCTTCGGCAGCTGACGGTAGAGCACCAGTCCGGCACCGACGAGCTGATCGTTTTTGTCGAACCAGCCCAGGTTCTCGGAGCGCCACTCCGTCTTGACGTCAGCCCACGCCGGGACCTGGCAGTGACTCGCCGCGGGCAGGCTCTGGATGTAGGCCAGATGCTGCTCACGGCTGATGGTCCTCAGGGTCAGGCTCATGCGGGGCGCTCCTCGGCAGGTGTGTCCCCATGGATACAGGGGCTCCGGCTCTCGCGCCGAAGCCTACTGTGCGCCGATGGAGCGCCCCGTCTGGCTGTGGGGCCGAGCGCCCGGCGCGCGCCCCGGCGGCGGGACTTTCGCAGCCCCTAAGGGCTGTCCCGTCATGCCCGGCGGGCGCGCGACGACAGCTACGGCACCTCGCCGCGTTGCCGGAACATCCGCGTACATCCAGTCCGCGGATGCTCCTCCGCCGTGCGATGCACCGCATCTGACGCCGCGCGCTGATCCACCAGGCAGGACGGGACAGCCCTTAGCCGACGATCCCGCCGAACAGCCCGCCATGGGCCATACCGATGAAGAAGCCGACCGCCGAGGCGCCCAGACCGATGACCGTCAGGAACCTTTCGCGGGTCGTCACCGAGATGAACTGGCTGTACGCGCCGGTCAGGATGCCCACCAGCCCCGCCCAGGAGCTGAGGAGGTGCAGATCGTGGAAGAACGCCGAGACGAACGCGAGGACGCCCAGCGTCAGCGTCACCGCCACCAGGGTGTCCTGGAGCGGATGACGCTTCCCGTCGGTGGCGAAGAGAGAGGTTGCGGAGTTCGGTCGCATTGCCTGTGCCATGTGGCACCTCCTGAGCCCTGTGGCCCTGCCGGAGGCGGCGCCTCGTAGCGCCGCACACACCCGATGTGTACAGATTGCGGCCAAGGGCGACCGGATTTCAACCGGAAGCCGTTGTGCGGGTAGTCTGTACGGTCTGCACCGGTGTCTGCCCAGGCCAGAAAGCGATCCCTCGCACGTCGAGCCGGATTGTCAGTGGCCGCCGATACCGTTGCTACGCATCACGACCCTCCTGCCACGGAACGACCGTGGCCGCTGAGTCCAAAGGAGGTGGGTTCCACATGCGTCACTACGAGGTGATGGTCATCCTCGACCCCGATCTCGAGGAGCGAGCTGTCTCCCCGCTGATCGAGAACTTCCTCTCCGTCGTCCGTGAGGGCAACGGAAAGGTCGAGAAGGTCGACACCTGGGGCCGTCGTCGTCTCTCTTACGAGATCAAGAAGAAGCCCGAGGGCATCTACTCGGTCATCGACCTCCAGGCCGAGCCTGCGGTCGTCAAGGAGCTCGACCGACAGATGAACCTGAACGAGTCGGTCCTCCGGACCAAGGTCCTCCGCCCCGAGACCCACTGAGCTTCTAGCTCAGCGGTCATCGGGTTCGAGTAGCAGCAAGCAGCCAGAAGCAATCCCCGCCGAGAGGTTCACCCATGGCAGGCGAGACCGTGATCACGGTCGTCGGCAATCTCGTCGACGACCCCGAGCTGCGCTTCACCCCGTCCGGTGCGGCGGTCGCGAAGTTCCGTGTCGCGTCCACCCCCCGCATCTTCGACAGGCAGACCAATGAGTGGAAGGACGGCGAAGGCCTCTTCCTCACCTGCTCGGTCTGGCGTCAGGCGGCGGAGAACGTCGCGGAGTCGCTCCAGCGAGGCATGCGCGTCGTCGTGCAGGGCCGGCTGAAGCAGCGGTCCTACGAGGACCGTGAGGGCGTCAAGCGCACGGTCTACGAGCTGGATGTCGAGGAAGTCGGCCCCAGTCTCAAGAACGCCACGGCGAAGGTCACCAAGACCACCGGTCGTGGCGGCCAGGGCGGCTACGGCGGTGGCCAGCAGCAGGGCGGCGGCAACTGGGGCGGCGGCTCCGGTGGCGGCGGCCAGCAGGGTGGCGGCGGTGCTCCCGCCGACGACCCGTGGGCCACCGGCGCGCCGGCGGCCGGCGGCGGCCAGCCGTCGCAGGGTGGCGGCAATGGAGGCGGCTGGGGCGGAAGCTCCGGCGGCGGCTACTCGGACGAGCCTCCCTTCTAAAGGGCGGGCTCGCACCCCACTTCTTGATCACACAGGAGAAACACCATGGCGAAGCCGCCTGTGCGCAAGCCTAAGAAGAAGGTCTGCGCGTTCTGCAAGGACAAGACCCAGTACGTGGACTACAAGGACACGAACATGCTGCGGAAGTTCATTTCCGACCGTGGCAAGATCCGTGCCCGCCGCGTCACCGGCAACTGCACTCAGCACCAGCGTGACGTCGCCACGGCCGTCAAGAACAGCCGTGAGATGGCGCTGCTGCCCTACACGTCCACCGCGCGATAAGGGAAGGGTGACCGAATAATGAAGATCATCCTCACCCACGAGGTCTCTGGCCTCGGTGCTGCCGGCGACGTCGTGGACGTCAAGGACGGCTACGCTCGCAACTACCTGGTCCCGCGCGGTTTCGCGATCCGCTGGACCAAGGGCGGCGAGAAGGACGTGGCGCAGATCCGCCGCGCCCGCAAGATCCACGAGATCGCGACCATCGAGCAGGCCAACGAGATCAAGGCCCGCCTCGAGGGCGTCAAGGTGAGCCTGGCTGTTCGCTCCGGCGACGCCGGCCGCCTCTTCGGCTCCGTCACCCCGGCCGACCTCGCTTCGGCGATCAAGTCCGCCGGTGGTCCGGAGGTCGACAAGCGCCGTATCGAGCTGGGTTCGCCGATCAAGACCCTGGGCTCGCACCAGGTGTCGGTGCGCCTGCACCCCGAGGTCGCCGCGAAGCTCGGCATCGAGGTCGTCGCCGCGTAAGCGTCGTACTCGATCTCGGTAGAGCATGAGAGGGCCCGTACCCCCAGGGGTACGGGCCCTCTCGCTGTGCGGTCCCGGCAGCTGCCCGGAGCGTGTGGGGTGTGGGCGTGCCTGTTTCACGTGAAACAGGGCGAGATGGGCTGTTTCACGTGAAACAGGGCCCGATCAGCGCGTGGCACCGGTCACCAGCCACTGGCCCGAGCGGGTGCGTAGCCAGAGGGTGAGCATGCGGACCGCCATCATCAGGCCCATCGCCCACCAGAGTGCCGTCAGCCCGCCGCCCAACCGGGGGACGAGCAGCGCGACCGGAGCGAACACGGCCAAGGTCACCAGCATGGCTCGGGCGAGGTAGGGGCCGTCCCCCGCGCCCATCAGTACGCCGTCCAGTACGAAGACGACCCCCGCGATCGGCTGGGTGACGGCCACGACCAGCAAGGCGGGCAGCAGGGTGTCCTGTACCACCTGGTCGCCCGTGAACAGCGGGATGAACAGAGGGCGGGCCGCTACGATCAGCGCGCCGAGCAGTATCCCGGAAGCGATGCCCCACTGGACCATGCGGCGGCAGATCTCCCGAGCCCCCTGGGTGTCCCCGGCCCCGAGGTAGCGGCCGATGATCGCCTGCCCCGCGATGGCGATGGCATCGAGTGCGAACGCCATCAGGCTCCACAGCGACAGGATGATCTGGTGGGCGGCGATATTCGCGTCCCCCAGTCGGGCGGCGACCGCGGTGGCGATCATCAGAACCGCCCGGAGCGAGAGCGTACGGACGAGCAGCGGTACGCCGGCCTGGGCGCTCGCCCGTATCCCCGCCGCGTCCGGGCGAAGCGATGCGCCATGTCGACGCGCTCCTCGTACGACCACGACGAGATATACGGCAGCCATGGCCCACTGCGCGATCACCGTGCCCCAGGCGGAGCCGGCGATACCGAGTCCCGCGCCGTAGACCAGAGCGACATTGAGCACCGCGTTGGCACCGAACCCGCCGACGGCGACGTACAGCGGGGTGCGGGTGTCCTGGAGTCCTCGGAGCACCCCGGTGGCGGCGAGGACGATCAGCATGGCGGGGATGCCGAGGCTGGAGATGCGCAGATAGGTGATGGCGTACGGGGCGGCGGTGTCCGATGCTCCGAACAGTCCGATCAGCCAGGGAGCGGTGGGGAGGGTGACCGCGACGACTCCGGCGCCGAGCAGCATGGCCAGCCAGATGCCGTCCATTCCCTGGCGGATGGCGCCCTTCAGATCGCCCGCTCCGACCCGGCGGGCGACGGCCGCAGTGGTGGCATAGGCGAGGAAGACGAAGATGCTCACCGCGGTGGTCAGCAGAGCCGCGGCGATGCCCAGTCCGGCGAGTTGCGGGGTGCCGAGATGGCCGACAATCGCGCTGTCGACCATGACGAACAGTGGCTCGGCGACGAGCGCGCCGAAGGCGGGAACGGCGAGCGCGATGATCTCGCGGTCGTGCCGTCTCCGACCCGTCGTGGATGGCGCGGGAGCCTGTGTCATGCACTCAATCTAATCTTCCACAGGTAAGAGACGCAAGGCGCTACTGATCCTTACTTCACAGTGTTGTGGAGGTCGGGTGGAGGACCGTTTGTTCTGATCTTGGCCCAGCCGGGGAAGTTTTTCTCCCCCACAGCCGGTGGATGAAAAAATCCCAGGTCAGAGTAGTTGCGTTGAGGTCGATATGACTTTGTCCACAGTGCTGTCCCCCGGTCCGTGCACAGGTTCGGCCGAGTTCTCCACAGCATCTCGGGCTTCGTCCACATGGCCTGTGGATAACAAGATTGGCTGACGTCGCTCACGGGCCTACCGTGGACCGGCGTCCGACGCGCCGGAACCGGAGTCAGACCTCTCGTTTTGTCAGTGTCGTGCCGTAGAAAGAATGGCACGGCGAGGTCCGCTGAGCGGACGTGAGGAGGTGGCCGGTGAGCATTCCCGAGCCATTGGACGACCCCTGGACCGACGCCGGTCCCGGTGACCGTCTGCCTGTCTCCCGGCAGCGCCGTGGGGAGGGCCGGAGCCGCGGGGAGCAGCACGACCGGGGCAGCGACAGCGGCCCGTGGGACGGTGGCTCCGCCGGCTTCGAACGGGTGCCTCCGCAGGACCTCGACGCCGAACAGTCCGTCCTCGGCGGCATGCTGCTGTCCAAGGACGCGATCGCCGACGTCGTGGAGATCATCAAGGGCCACGACTTCTACCGTCCCGCGCACGAGACCGTTTTCCAGGCGATCCTCGACCTGTACGCCAAGGGGGAGCCGGCCGACCCGATCACGGTCGCCGCCGAGCTGACCAGGCGCGGCGAGATCACCCGCGTCGGCGGGGCCTCGTACCTCCACACCCTGGTCCAGTCGGTCCCCACCGCGGCCAACGCCTCGTACTACGCGGAGATCGTCCACGAGCGGGCGGTGCTCCGCCGGCTCGTGGAAGCCGGCACCAAGATCACACAGATGGGATACGCCGCCGACGGAGACGTCGACGAGATCGTCAACTCCGCCCAGGCCGAGATCTACGCCGTCACCGAGCAGCGGACCAGCGAGGACTATCTCCCGCTCGGCGACATCATGGAGGGCGCGCTCGACGAGATCGAGGCCATCGGCTCGCGCAACGGCGAGATGACCGGTGTGCCGACCGGGTTCACCGACTTCGACTCCCTCACCAACGGCCTCCACCCCGGTCAGATGATCGTGATCGCGGCCCGGCCCGCGATGGGAAAGTCGACCCTCGCTCTCGACTTCGCCCGTGCCGCGTCCATCAAGAACAATCTGCCCAGCGTGATCTTCTCCCTGGAAATGGGGCGCAACGAGATCGCGATGCGTCTCCTCTCCGCCGAGGCACGGGTGGCGCTGCACCACATGCGGTCCGGCACGATGACGGACGAGGACTGGACCAGGCTCGCCCGCCGTATGCCCGACGTCTCGCAGGCGCCGCTCTACATCGACGACTCCCCGAATCTCTCGATGATGGAGATCCGTGCGAAGTGCCGCCGCCTCAAGCAGCGGAACGACATCAAGCTCGTGGTCATCGACTACCTCCAGCTCATGCAGTCCGGCGGGTCGAAGCGCGCCGAGAACCGCCAGCAGGAGGTTTCTGACATGTCGCGAAACCTGAAGCTCCTCGCCAAGGAGCTGGAACTGCCCGTCATCGCCCTGTCCCAGCTGAACCGTGGCCCCGAGCAGCGCACGGACAAGAAGCCGATGGTCTCCGACCTCCGCGAATCGGGCTCCATCGAGCAGGACGCCGATATGGTGATCCTCCTCCACCGCGAGGACGCCTACGAAAAGGAATCGCCCCGCGCCGGCGAAGCCGACCTCATCGTGGCCAAGCACCGTAACGGCCCCACCGCGACGATCACGGTGGCCTTCCAGGGCCACTACTCCCGCTTCGTGGACATGGCGCAGACCTGAGCGGCAGCTGTACCGCAGCCTCGCGCAGCATCTGCGGCGGCATCGCCGTGTGATCGGGGACCCCCGTTGAGGCCCGGCGCGGCGCCGGTGGCGTCGGGGAGCGCGCTGTCCAGGCTCTCCACGTATGTGCCGTGGCTGTCGCGCACCATCCGATCATCGCCGTCACCGAGCAACACCAAAGCGGCCCCTCCGCCCCCGCCGGGGATGGAGGAGCCGCCTTCGTCCGTCACATCGACGGAGCGTCCGATGCGGGTGCGGCGTCCGGTTCCTCCGAGGTGCGCGCTGCCAAGGAGACCGTGGGCCTCGGTGGAGAGGGCCGGACGTGACCCGCCTCGTGACTCAGCTTCGGTAGAAGACCAGCATGGTGCCCGGGCTCTGGGGATCGCGTTCGCAGTGGACGATCGTGACGTGGTGGCCCGCTCCCTGGTCCATCTCCCGCTGGGTCTCCTGGGTGAAGCAGTCCGTCGCGGCGTCGCCCGGCGTTTCGACATAGGGGAGGTCGGCGGCCTGGGCGGCTCCGACAGCCAGGCCGGAGAAGGCCAGGATGCCGGTGGCGGCGACTGCTGCGCGCTGGAACTTGCGCATGTCTTCTCTCCTTTACGTGCGTACGTCCCTTGGTGTGTGTGCGCCGCTGCGGCGCACGGGTCCGCTGCTCGCGGAGCGCGGCTGGCGCGGCCCCCCGCGGTCGACGGGAGTGGTGTCCGGCCGCAGCGAAGCGCCGCGCTCCAAGAGCTTTTCGGGCACCTGCACCCCACCACACGTCCGAATGGTGCTTCAAGGGCTCAAGATCGTCGGTTACGGGATCATCACAAGTCGGCTGGAGCTCTTGCATTGTCCGACCCCTCCCACGGGCCCGGCCCCGACCCTCCTGACGAACTGACACGTTCCTGAGACGGCACCTCAGCGACACGACCTGAGACACTCGGAAGAACCGCAGTTCACGGGGCTGCCACCTGACAGCGAGCAGAGAACCTGCGAGCGAGGGGGCGAGCAGGCAGGTCGTCGCCGGGCTCGGCGTCAGCCGCCCACCCTGTGCCGAGAGCGACGTGCGTGCCGTGAAGGCGTCCTCGCTCCACTAGCCGGACGACGAGGCCGACCAGCGGCCCCTGTCGTAGCGCCGCTGGTCGGCCTGTTCACTCATGCGCCGAGGATCTCCACCGCAAGACGTTGCGGGGTGTACGGAGCCCAGCCAGGGTTTCCCGTGCCGGCGAACGCGACCCAGGCGCCGTGTACCCGGGGCGCGAGTCCTGCTGGGGCGGGGGCGGGGCCGAGTAGGCGGTTGTCGCCGTGGAGCCAGGGTTTGTCGGCGATGTCGAACACGAAGGGCAGTTCGACGGTGTGGGCAGCGCCGAGTCGCCCCTCCAGGGCCGTCGAGCCGTACCCGAACGAATAGACGTATGTGCGGCCGCCCGAGATGCGAGCGTGGGCCTGCGCCATGCGCACCGTACCGGCCTCGAACAGGGCCTGCCCGAGCACGGCGGAGCGCAGTTCGCCCGGTGTTTCGTCCGGCCGTGCCGCGCGGCGCGCGGCGAGGGCGGTCTCCGGATCCGCGTGCACCCGGCCGGCGAGGTCGAGTACGTCAGCTTCCGTGGTGGACTCCAGGGCGCCTTGCGGTACGAGGTAGAGGTGTCCCTCCTGGGTGTTGGTACCGATGAGCAGGTCGACATCGCGGGCCGGGCCGTCGGCGAGACCGTCGGCGGGCTGGACCGGCAGGACCAGGCTGAACGGACTGAGCCCGGCCAGCGGATCCATGGCGGTCCTGGTGCGGAGGTCGAGGCCCGCAAGCGCGGGCAGGATCGCCAGGAAGCGCTCGTCCGGGACCGGGGCGAACGCCTCGGCGGTCGGCTCGACGCCCAGGGCGGCGGCTGCCGCTGCGGTGACGCGGCGCGCTTGCTCCGGCGTGAACGCGCCGGTGCCACTGCCGCTCTGGACGATCGCTCGCCGGAACAGACCAGCCGCCTCCGGTGTCGCGAGCAACGCGCCGACGAGCGTGGCGCCCGCGGACTGGCCGAAGACCGTGACGTTCTCGGGGTCACCGCCGAACGTCGCAATCGTGTCCCGCACCCAGCCGAGCGCGGCGAGTACGTCCAGCAGCCCGCGGTTGGCCGGAGCACCTGCCAGATCGAGGAACCCGGGGATGCCGAGGCGGTAGTTCACCGTCACGAGGACGACGCCGTCGCGGGCGAACGCGCCGCCGTCGTAGAGCGCGGCGCGGTTCGAGCCGGTGACGAACCCGCCGCCGTGCACGAAGACCATGACGGGACGCCTGCCACCGTCGACGGCAGGCGTGTGGACATCGACGGTCAGGTACTCCTCCCCTGGCGCCCAGCCCGGCCCGAAGTAGGGCGCCATGTCGAGCCGGCCGAAGTCACGGGCAGGCTGGGGAGCCGTGGGCGAGGGCCGCGTGCCGTCGCGGACACCGGACCAGCCCGGATGCGGCGCGGGCGGGGCGAAACGGCCGGCGCCGGTCGGGGCCGCCGCGTAGGGGAGGGCGCGGAAGCGCTCGCCGGATCCGTCACGGAGGCCGCGCACGGCACCCGCCGGGGTTTCGACGACGACCGGGTCTGCCTGTCGGAACACGGGACAGGTTTCCTTTCTGGAGGAGGACGTCAGGAGATGCGGGAGAAGCCCGCCCACTCCTTGATCGCGAACTTCGAGCCGCTGCGCGCGACCTCCGCGGCGCCTTGGCCGCCGAAGTGCGCCGGGAAGACGAGCGCGTTGTTGTCGGCGGCGCGGCCGAGCAGCTTGTGCCGGGTGGCGCGGGACTCCGCCGGGTCCTCGCAGAAGCAGGAATTGGTCTCCGGCTCCGCGATCTGTAGCGCGGTGTGCACCAGGTCCCCGACGAACAGGGCCTGTTCGCCGCCGGATTCCAGGGTGAGCACGGACGAGCCAGGAGTGTGCCCCGGAGCGAGATCGAGACGCAGGTTCCTGTCGATCCGGTACGTCCCCTCCCACAGATGAGCGAGTCCTGCCTGGTGGACCGGCGTGACGCTGTCCTCGAAGACGTTCTGGTTCCCCCGGCCGAGCACGGTCCTGTTCCCGTTGGCCGGGTTCCAGAAGTCGAAGTCCCGCTGGGTCATCAGGTACGTGGCATTCGGGAAGGTCGGTACCCAGGTGCGTCCGTCGAGGCGGGTGTTCCAGCCGACGTGATCGATGTGCAGATGGGTGTTGACCACGATGTCGATGTCCTCGGGCCGCACTCCGGCGGCGGCGAGGTGGTCGAGGTAGTTCGTGTCCAGTCGGCTCCACACCGGCGCGTAGGGCCGGTCCTTGTGGTTGCCCACGCCGGTGTCGACGAGGATCGTGCGCCCCTCGCTGCGCAGCAGCCAGGACTGGATCGCCGTATGACACTCGTCCGTCGCCGGGTTCCAGAAGTCGGGTGCCAGCCAGTCGCGGTGCTCGTCCCACGAGCCGTGGGGGCTGTCCGGGAAGAAGTGGTCCGGGGGCATCTGGACCGAGCCGTAGAACTCTTTGATGCGGGTGACGGTGACATCGCCAAGGGCGATCTGCTCCGGGCTCTGTTCCATGTGGTCCGTCCTCGGGTCTGGGGTACGTGGCCGAATGAGACCGAGCTTGGACACGCGGACGAGCGCGAACCACTCCCGGTTTGTCCTACCCCTCGCAGGGTGTGGCTGGGACCGGGCCGCGCACCGAATACTGGCGTGATGAACGGACCCGGCCCACTCGGGGCCTTCCTCCGAGCCCGACGAGCGCGGCTGCGACCCGAGGATGTCGGCCTGCGTGAACTCGGGCCCCGCAGAAGGGTGGCCGGGCTCCGGCGTGAGGAGCTGGCCCAGTTGGCCGGCGTCGGGGTCTCGTACTACGCACGGCTGGAACAGGGCCTGTCCCGCGGGGCCTCGGCCGAGGTGCTCGACGCGATCGCCCGCGCTCTCCTGCTCGACGAGCACGAACGCGAGCACCTCGACCGGCTCGCCGGCGCGGCCCGCCACGCGCCGCGGGTGCGCCGCCCGCGGCCCGAGGAACTCGCCGACGAAACACGCGACCTCCTCCGCGCTGTCGACGGGGTCCCGGCGATCGTGCTCGGCCGCCGCACGGACGTGCTGGCCTGGAACACCCTGGGGCACGCCCTGCTCGCCGGCCATCTGGACTTCTTCGGCCCGGATGACCCGACGCGGCGTCCGAATATGAGCCGGCTGCTGTTCCTGGACCTGCACTGCCAGGAGCTGTACGCGGACTGGAAGCGCAAGGCGCGCGCGGTGGTCGGCAACCTCCGCGTCGCCGTCGGCCGGCACCCGGAGGACCCGCTGCTCGCGGAACTGATCGGCGAGCTGACGATGAAAAGCCCGGAGTTCGTCGCGCTGTGGGGTGACCATCGCGTGGCGCCGTGCGATGCGGCGTCCTACGAGCTGCGCCATCCCGTCGTCGGCACGGTGACGGTGACACAGCAGACACTGTCGATCGCCCGTTCACCGGAACAGGCGCTCATCGTGTGCACAACCTCCCTCGGTTCCTCTTCCGAGGAGGCCCTCGCCCTCCTCCGACAGGCGAGCGGCAGCCGGTCGCCGCACACGAACAGCGTCTCCGTTCCCGTTCCCGAGAAGCCACCCCGACGGCTGTAGGAAGCCCGGTGAAGCCGCCCGGCGTGAGCCGGCCCCCACGCTCCGCGGCCGGTTGCCCGCAGCACGCGTCGTTATGGAGTCGACTTGACGAGTCCCTCACCGGTAGATGTGAGGCATGACCTCATCTTGGGACGACCTTCTGCCCGGTACTCAGCGGGCGCTGACACACCGCATCGCGCGTGCGCAGGCCGAGGGGCGGGCCCCCTCGTTCGTCGGGGCGGTGGCGCGTGAGGGGAAGATGGCGTGGGCGGGGGCGCGGGGCGGGGTGGACGGGCGTTCTCCGGATTCCGGGACGCAGTACCGCATCGGTTCGATCACCAAGATCTTCACCGCTGTTCTGGTGTTCCGGCTGCGCGACGAAGGGCTGCTCGACCTCAACGACCCTCTGGAGAGGCACCTTCCGGGCACAGGCGTCGGCGAGGTCACGGCCGCTCAGCTTCTCGGCCACAGCGCGGGGCTGAGCGCCGAGTCTCCGGCACCCTGGTGGGAGCGGACACCCGGTGTGCTCCGTCCGGGGCTGGCGGATGTTCTCGGCGAACGGCCGATGTTGCACCCCGCGGGGCGGCGTCACCACTATTCCAATACGGGTTACACGTTGCTCGGCTCTTTGGTGGAGGCGGTTCGCGGAGCGTCCTGGGAGGAGACCTTGCGGCACGAGGTCCTGGGGCCGTTGGCCATGGACCGTACGGGCGCTCAGCCGGTCGCTCCGTACGCGCGCGGGTGGGCCGTGCATCCCTGGGCCGATGTCGTGCTCCCTGAGCCGGTGGAGGACCTGGGGCTGATGGCCCCGGCGGGTCAGCTCTGGTCCACCGCCGCTGATCTCTGCCGCCTCGCCATGTTTCTCATCGAAGGGGCTCCCAGCGTACTGAGCGCTGCCTCTGTGGAGGAGATGCGTACCCCGTCCGTGCCCGCCGGGGCCGGGGAATGGGACGGCACCTACGGACTCGGGGTGCAACTGGCCCATCGGGGCGGGCGGACACTGATCGGGCATACGGGGTCGCTGCCGGGCTTCGTCGCCTGTCTGTGGGCGAGTGTGGAGGACCGGGTGGCGGCGGTGGCGCTCGCCAATGTGACATCCGGGCCGCAGATCGGTGCCGTGGCCGCGGACCTCGTCGGCATTGTGGCCGATGCGGAACCTCGGATGCCCGGGCCATGGACGCCGATGTCCGAGGTGGACCAGGAACTGCTGGCCCTGACAGGGCTGTGGTACTGGGGCACGAGCGTCTTCGGGCTGAAGCTGGTGACCGATCGAGGACTGGAGCTGTATCCCCAGCGTGGTGGTGGTCGCGGTTCCCGCTTCGCCGCGCAGCCCGATGGAACCTGGACGGGGCTCGACGCCTACTACGCGGGGGAGACCCTGCGTGTGGTGCGACGGTCGGACGGGTCGGTGAGCCATCTCGACCTCGGCTCGTTCGTCTTCACCCGTGAGCCGTACGAGCCGGGTGACGCGATTCCTGGCGGCGTCGACGACGGCGGTTGGCGGGGTGCCGAGGAGTGAGCCGGCGTCGACGTTTCACGTGAAACATGGTCCGGTGTCAGACACTCATCTTGAAGCCGATGTGGGAGGCGGTGAATCCCAGCCGCTCGTAGAAGCGATGGGCATCGGTACGGGCACTGTCGGAAGTGAGCTGCACCAGTTGGCACCCCTGGCGCCGTGATTCATCGATCGCCCACTCGATGAATCGGGTGCCGAGCCCGCCGCCGCGCTCGTCGGCATGAACGCGGACAGCTTCGATGATGGAGCGCGTGGCGCCGCGCCGGGACAGCCCCGGGACGATCGTGAGTTGGAGTGTCCCGACCACCCGGTCGTCGCGTACGGCAACCATGAGGTGTTGGTTGGGGTCGTCGGACATGCGTTGGAATGCCGCGGTGTACGGGGTGAGGTCGTCCGGTGACTCGCGTTGGGCGCCGAGGGGGTCGTCCGCGAGCATGGCCACGATGGCGGGAAGGTCGTCACGGTCGGCTGGTCGTATCGTCAGATCGCTCATGAACCGCAGACTACGTCGAGCCGTGAGGGCAGCGTCCGTTCGGCTCGCGGGTTCGCCACCGGGCATGACTCTTCGGCGCGGGTTCGTCGGGCGGTCAGCCCGTTGCCAGGCTCAGTTGCGCGAAACGTCGCTTCCAGTCACCTGGCAGGTCCGGAAGTCCGTGGACCATGGTGGTGGTCAGGGCGCCGGAGACGAGGCCGTGCTCCCTGCCCCAGTCGAGCAGTCCCTGGTGGCGCGAGTCGAGGTGCAGGCGTATCGGCCTGTCCGGCCGTGCCAGTGAGGCGACCAGCGCCTTCGCGACCTCCGTGTCCTGCGCGACCAGCGGGCCGATGACATCCGCCTCGGGGGTGGGCCAGGCCGCGGCGTATCCGGTAAGGATGGCCCCCTCTTCCGAGACTCTGAGCCGGTCCGCGAAGGCGGGGAGTCGCGTCAGCAGCGGGGTGCGGTCGACTCCGGATGCCTCGGTGTCCAGCCGGATGATGGCCGGGAGGTCTTCGGCGGTCGCCGGGCGGGTGGTGACGCTCGCGACGGATACGGGCGGGCAGAGGTGCCCACTCAGCTTCTCCACCGTGCCGACGCCGATGAAACCGAGCTGCTGATAGAGGGGCTGGCCGTATGGTGTCGCCCAGAGCGCCAGAGGCGCCGGAGCCGCCTCGCGCAGTACGTGGCTCATCAGCCGACGTCCGAGGCCCTTCCTGGCGTGCCGCTGCGCGACGAGCATCAGGCCGATAGCGGTCAGTTGGGAACCGTAGGGAGTGGTGACGACCGCGGCCGCCAGCCGCTTGCCCTCGGGATCTTCGGGATCGGTGATGCCGTAGCCCGTGCCCGCGGTCAGGAGAAGGCTCCATTTGTGTTCCTCGCGCGCCCAGCCGCGGTCTTCGGCCAAGTCCGCGCAGGACATGAGGTCGCCCATGGTCAGGGCTCGAATGGGCAGTGCGGAGAGCGATGTCGGCATGGAGGCCAGGCTGTCGGAACGGGAGATCGTTCGTCCACCGCTTTACGGGAAGTGGACAGGACGGGCTCCCGGTGGGTCACGGAGTTGATATCCGGTCACGTCGCCGCCTGACGAGCGGGATGTTTCACGTGAAACACGGCGCCTGCTGCCCGGTCGTTGGACGTGGGGCGACGGCGGCAGGCGCAGGTACTAACCTCGGTGCACATGGCGAGCGCGCGCAAGCTTCATCTCTTCGACCTCGATGGAACGCTCATCCGAGGGTCGGCTGCCGCTGTGGAAATTTCCCGTCAGTTGGGGCTGAGTACGGAAATCGCCCAGTTGGAGCGCGAGTTTCTGACGCGAGGACTCGCGCCGGACGAATTCGCGGTCAGAGTGCGGGAACTGTGGGCGGAACTCACCGCGGCACACGTGGCGGTGGCCTTCGAGGAGGCTCCCTGGCTGGCCGGCATCCGGGAGGTGTGGGCGGAGATTCGGGAACGCGGTGATTACTGTGCCGTTATCTCCCTCTCGCCCGATTTCTTTGTTTCGCGGCTGCTGGGCTGGGGCGTACACGCCGCTCACGGCTCGCGCTGGCCGGTGCTGCCCTTTGCCGAACCCATCGATCGGGCGGGCATTCTCAACCCGGCCGCCAAGGTGAAGATCGCGAACCAGCTGTGTGCGGAGTTCGGGGTGAGCATGGACGACTGTGTTGCCTATGGTGATTCGATGTCGGACGCGGAGATTTTCACGGTGGTGCCCAGGTCGGTAGCGGTGAATGCGGATCACCATCTGGCGGGACTCGCCACATACACGTACTCGGGGGGCGATCTGCGTGAGGCGTACGAGCTGGCATGCCTCGGGCAGTAATACCCTGGCCCCACAGAGCTGTGCAAACGCGGTCGGAGCCCGGCGGATGAACACGGGAGCAATGCAGCCTAACGGTAAATCCGGTACGCATGGCCGGACTTCGCGCTTTTTGTCCCTCGCGACAGTCCGGCCTGACATGCTGCGACGGCAGGCGCTGCGGGCAATGCCGTATTGCGGCGGCCCGTGTCCGCACATGGGCTACGGCGGGGGTTGACATGAGCTGACGGCAGTCCTAGTCAGAGCGGGGGAAACACCAGCGTATTCCGGTCCAGCGGGAGCGCGCAGACCGACTGAAAGATGTTCGAGGCGAGGCACACACCATGGACGCTCCGACTACCACGTCGGCCGACAGCGGTACTTCCGGAGACGGTGGTACCTCGGGAGCCGGCTGGTTCGCTCCCCGCAAGGCCCCCGGCAGCGGTGGCCGACCGGATGCCGGGACGGCAGGCGGTGCTGAGGCGGCGGGACGGGAACGAATACCCGTCCCGAGCCGCTCACTTGCCTCCATACGCCCGGTGGGTTCCGGCGGCACCCGTTCCGCGCCGCCCCCGCGTGACGGCGCCGAGGGGCACGAGGGCCGGACGGACGGCGCCCCCTCGCCCGCGCCGACCACCGACGTCCCGGATGCCTTCCAGCCGCGGCCCAAGGGGCGCCAGAACGGGGACGGACCCGCTTCCCATCCCCAGATCCCCGAAGAGGCCGCCGTAGCGGCGGACGGTGGCGCCGAACAGGCACAGACACCGGCCCCGCAGGCCGGCGACCCCACTCCCGCGGCGCTGCCGGAGCAGGAGCCCGACGCCGTACGCCCCCACCCTGTACAGCCGGAGCCCACACCGCCCCCCGCAGCCATGCCCGAGCGGGGCGCGGATGCGCCGGAGAGCGGCAGCGGCTCGGGATCCCTGCCGCCCGAGGTACCGGTGCCGGCAGCGCTGCCCCCCGAAGTGCGGGCCGCGGAGGAATCGGCAGCACAGGAACCGGCCGCGCAGGAGCCGGGCGGGCAGCAGTCCGCCGCGGCGGTCGACCCGTACGCCTCGCCCGACGCCGTGCTCGTGCGCCGTACGCTCGCCGAGATCGCCCCGGTCTCCGACCAGGTGACGTCCTACTTCTACTCGTTGCTGTTCGTCCGCCACCCGGACCTGCGGGCCCTGTTCCCCGTGGCCATGGACGCCCAGCGCGACCGGCTGCTCAAGGCGCTGCTCACGGCCGCCGAGCACATGGACTCGCCGGCTGTTCTGACGGGCTATCTCCGCCAACTGGGCCGAGGACACCGCAAGTACGGCACCCGGTCGACGCACTATCCGGCCGTCGGCGAGGCGCTGATGGGCGCGCTGTCCCGCTACGCCGCCAGCACCTGGGACGACGAGACCGAGGACGCCTGGGTCAGGACGTACACCACGATCTCGCAGATCATGATCGACGCGGCCGCCGAGAACGAGCAGCACGCGCCGGCCTGGTGGCAGGCCGAGGTGGTCTCGCACGAGCGTCGCACCGCGGACATCGCTGTCGTCACGGTCCGGCCCGACCAGCCCTATCCGTTCCGTGCCGGTCAGTACACCAGCATGGAGACGCCGTGGTGGCCCCGGGTGTGGCGGCACTACTCCTTCGCCTCGGCGCCCCGGCCCGACGGTCTGTTGTCCTTCCACATCAAGGCGGTGCCGGCCGGCTGGGTCTCCAACGCCCTGGTCCACCGGGCCGCACCCGGTGATGTCCTGCGGCTGGGAGCCCCTGTCGGTTCCATGACCGTCGATCACAGCACCGACAACGGTCTGCTCTGCCTGGGCGGAGGCACCGGAATCGCACCGATCAAGGCGCTCATCGAGGATGTCGCCGAGCATGGGCACCGGCGCAGGGTCGAGGTCTTCTACGGTGCGCGCAGCGGTCAGGATCTGTACGACATCGAGACGATGCTGCGTCTCCAGAGCGAGCACCCGTGGCTGGCCGTGCGCCCCGTGGTGGCCGAAGGCCCGAGCCAGGGCCTCACGGGGCGGCTCCCGGAGGCCGTGCGCGATTACGGCCCCTGGCACGAGTACGACGGTTACCTGTCCGGTCCTCCCGGGCTGATCCGCAGCGGCCTCGACGCGCTCAGGGGGGCCGGGATCCCGTCGGAGCGAATCCGGCACGACTCCCTGGAGGAACTGCTGGCGGCAGCGAACTGAGCCCCGCCGCACCGAGCCCGGCGGCGAGCAGGTGACGGGGACCGCCCGGGTGCCTCCGCTGCGCCGGCCGCGCCGCGGGTCCGGGCGGTTCGGTGCGGGCGTCAGCCCAGGTCGGGGGCGTGCATCGCGCGCACGCCCTCGATATTGCCGTCCAGGTAGTGCCGCAGCGACAGCGGTACGAGGTGGACCGCGGCGATGCCGACCCGGCTGAACGGAACTCTGACGATCTCGTACCGCCCGCTCGGTTCGTCGATCTCGGGGCCGTGCCGCAGGGAGGTGTCCATGGACTCCAGCCGGCAGACGAAGAAGTGCTGGACCTTCACGCCGGTCACCCCGCCACCGGCGATGTGTTCGACGGTGTCCACGAAGCAGGGCACCACGTCGACGATCTTGGCGCCGAGTTCCTCGTCCACTTCGCGGTGGAGCGCGTCGACGACGGTGGCATCGCTCTTCTCGACCCCGCCGCCGGGGGTGATCCAGTAAGGATCGACGCCCGGTTTGGTGCGTTTGATGAGGATCAGGTCAGCGCCGTCCAGCAGGATGGCGCGTGCGGTGCGCTTGACCACGGGCCGTTCGGTCATGGGAAAAGGTTCGCCCGCGGCACCGTGTCTGAAACTCCTCCGGCCCCGCTGTCACCAGTCGACGGCCGCGCGCAGCAGCCACTCGTGCGCCCGTGCGATCGGTGGCAGGGCGAGGGTGCCGGTGCGTACGACCAGGAAATAGGTGCGCAGCGGGGGCACCGGCGGGTCGAGCAGCGCGACCACCTCCCCGCGTTCCAGGGCTCCCTCGCAGAGGTAGCGGGGCAGTACGGCGAGACCGGCACCGGCTGCCGCGCATTCGAGGACGGCGCGCAGGTCGGGGACGATGACCGTGCCGGCGGCGGCCGGGCGGGAGTCGAAGACGGAGACCCAGTACCGGGAGACGAGGGGCAGGGATTCGTGCACCTCCACCACCGGTAGTTGCTCCAGGACCACCTGTCCCTCGCGCAGCACGGTGTGGCCCAGCCGGGCCGCCCAGCGGGGCGCCGCGATCAGAACGTGTTCCTCGTCGCAGAGCGGAGTCGCGGTGAGCAGTCCGCCTCGGGGGCGGGCGGTGGCAATGGCCAGATCATGATGCCCGGCGGCCAGCCCTTCGAGGGTTTCCTCGGCGTTGCCGAAGAACGACGTGCGCAGGGCGAGGCCCTGGGTGGTGAGGGGGGTGAGGGCGGGGAGTACGCGCAGGGAGGTGAATTCCGGTGGTCCGGCCAGGTGGAGGGTCCGTACGCCGGATTCCTCTTCGAGCCCGGTCTCGGCGATCTCGACCAGCGCGTCGAGATGAGGCGCGGCGCGGTGGGCGAGTTCGTCGCCGATCGTGGTGGGGGTCACGCCCCGGGCCTGGCGCAGGAAGAGCGGGCGGCCCAGCTGCCTTTCCAGGGTGCGGATCTGACCGGTCACGGCGGGCTGGGAGAGGCCGAGCAGCGCGGCGGCCCGGGTGAAGGATCCCGCGCGGTGCACGGTGACGAAGGTGCGCAGCAGTGCCAGGTCCAAGTTCCGTTCTCCCGTCTCGAACCTCGCACTCGCAGCCACTTCGGACCGTCAACTATAAATAAGTCGATAGCTCCCTGTCGCTACTGTGATTGGACACTGACGCAGAGTCAACTAGCCTTGGGCACGTGGTTCTCCGCGCGTGGAACCCGGGACGGTCCGAGCCACGAGGGGGGAGGCTCGGACCGTCCGCCTTCCGGGACGCCGGACGCGGCTGACGCGTGATCGTGGCCGGCGGCCGGTTCAGCGGGCCGACACGTCCAGGGCGCGCAGGACATCCGCGATCAGGTCCTCGGGATCCTCGGCTCCCACGGAGAAGCGGATGAAGCCTTCCGGTACGGCGTCGCCGCCCCACCGGCCGCGCCGTTCGGCGGTGGACCGTACGCCGCCGAAGCTCGTCGCGTCGTCCACCAGCCGCAGTTCGTCGAGGAAGCGCTCGGCGCGGGCCCGGTCGGGCAGGACGAACGACACGACGGAGCCGAAGCGTCGCATCTGCCGCGAGGCGATCGGGTGAGACGGGTCGCCGGGCAGCCCGGGGTGGCGCAGCCCGCTCACCTCGTCCCGCCCTTCCAGCGCCTTCGCCAGCTCCAGGGCGGTGGCGCACTGCCGGTCGACGCGCAGCTGGAGGGTGGCCAGCGAACGGTGCGCGAGCCATGCCTCCATCGGCCCCGGAATGGCTCCCACGACCTTCCGCCAGCGCCGTACGTCCGCCGCGAGTCGCGGATCGCCGCTGGTCACATGGCCGAGGAGGATGTCCCCGTGGCCCGTCATGCCCTTGGTGTCGCTGGCCACCGAGAAGTCGGCGCCCAGCTCCAGCGGCCGCTGGCCGAGGGGGGT
This sequence comes from Streptomyces sp. NPDC012835, assembly GCF_042900885.1. Classification (NCBI taxonomy): domain Bacteria; kingdom Bacillati; phylum Actinomycetota; class Actinomycetes; order Kitasatosporales; family Streptomycetaceae; genus Streptomyces; species Streptomyces sp. NPDC012835. The sequence continues at coordinate 184,659 of NZ_JBIBBW010000005.1, read as the reverse complement.
CGCCAGGGTGTTGTCGACAGCCACCAGGGCGCCCGCCGCATGCGCCTCGCGCACCAGGCGCCGTACGTCGCAGACGTCGAGTCCGGGGTTGGAGGGTGTCTCGATCCACAGCAGCCGGGCCCCGGCCAGCGCCTCCAGCTGGGCGTCGCCGCCGGTCGGCGCGGTCCGGACCTCGACGCCGTACGCCTCAAGACGTTCCCGCAGCAGGGGGAGCGCCTGGTAGCCGTCGTCGGGCAGGACGACCGCTTCGCCGGCCTTGAGCTGCGAGAAGAGCACTGCGGAGATCGCGGCCATCCCGGAGGCGAAGGTGACGGTCTCGACGGACTCCCCCGGTGCCTCCAATTCGCTGATGGCGCGTTCCAGGTGGGTCCAGGTCGGGTTCTCGTCCCTGCCGTAGGTGTACGGTCCGGTCGGTTCGCCCGGCAGGTGGAAGTGGGCGGCGAAGACCGGGCCCGGCAGGGTCGGCTCGTATTTCACGGGGTCGGGAAGCCCGGCCCGTACCGCGCGGGTGCCGTCCCCGACGGTTCTTTCGTCGTTCATTCCGTCTCCTGTATCGCTTCTCGTACGGCGGTGAGCAGCCCCTCGCTCGCCTCTTCCACCATCCGCAGGCATTCCTCGAAGCCGGCGCTGTCGCCGTAGTAGGGATCGGGCACGTCGAGCGCGCCGTCCGCTCCCGCTGCCGGATCGTCCGACGAGATGCCGGGCGGGCCCGCGGTGGGATCGTACGAGCGCAGCAGCCGCACTTTCGCGGCGTCGGCGGGCGTGGGCGCCAGTCGGCGCAGCTCCCGCAGATGCCCCTCGTCGAGGGCTATGACGAGGTCGAGCAGCGGGAACCACGCGGCGCGGAACCTCCGGGCCGTGTGGTCGACGGGATAGCCGTGGGCGTCGAGTACGGCGACGGCGCGCGGGTCGGCCCCGTCGCCTTCGTGCCAGCCGTCGACGCCCGCGCTGTCCACCGTCACGGCGCTGTCGAACCCGGCTTCGGTCAGGCGCGCGCGGAACACGGATTCGGCGATCGGGGAACGGCAGATGTTGCCGGTGCAGACAAAGCAGACGCGGTACGGGCGGGACGCGGTGCGGCTCGTGGTGGCCCGGCTCCCGGTGTGGCCGGCGGGACGGTCAGTCATTGTCGTCGGGGAGCACGATGTTCAACGCCCACGAGACGATCGAGATGATCAAGCCGCCCAGTACCGCCGTCCAGAAGCCCTCGACATGGAAACTCAGGCTCAGCTTGTCCGCGAGCCACGAGGTCAGCAGCAGCATCAGGGCGTTGACCACGAGGGTGAACAGCCCGAGGGTGAGAACGAACAGGGGCAGCGTGAGGAGCTTCACCGCCGGCTTGACGACGAAGTTGACGACGCCGAAGAGCAGGGCGACGAGGACCAGCGTGAGGACCTTCGTGCCGGTGCTGCCACCGGAGAGGGTGATGTTCTGGAGGAGCCAGATCGCCACGGCCAGGGCCGCGGCGTTGGCGAGTGTCTTGACGAGGAAATTCTTCATGTGTCTGATCGTGGCATGAAGGCATTCCGACTTGATGAGCTGGAGGCGGAGCGTGCCGCCAACGACGGCGCGTATCTGCAGTTCGTGCGCGAGCGCAACATGTCCGTGGGGCTGTACGCGCTGGACGCCGGGGCGAGCGACCCGCAGCAGCCGCACGCGCAGGACGAGGTGTACCTCGTGGTGAGCGGCCGGGCCGCGATCACGGTCGGGATGGAGACGACGCAGGTGGCGCGGGGCAGCGTGGTCTACGTGCCGGCGGGGACGGCGCACAAGTTCCATCACATCTCGGAGGATCTGCGGGTGATGGTGGTGTTCTCCCCTCCCGAGGGCTGACCGCGCTTCGACCCTGACGCATGTCTCAGGGTCGGATCAGGGGAGAGCGGGGGATCGTGGGCCACCGTGGGCGCTTCGGGCGCTCTAGCATCGACGATGACAGCGGATTCTCGTGCGACTCGGTGAAGCGAGGTAGGGGCGATGGCGGTTCGGGAGATATTCACAGGGTTGCCGTGGTGGGTGAAGTGGGTCGCGGTGCCGGTGATCGCCCTCGTCGTGTTCGGCGGGCTGATCGTCAGCCTGCTCACGTTCGTGATCTCGGTGCTCTTCAAGGTGCTGGTCTTCGTGGCGCTGGTCGGTGGACTGATCTACGTCGTACGGAAGTTCATGTCGTCCTCGTCGTCCACGCGAGGCGACTGGTAGGGCTGTCGTCCCGTATGACGGTTAGCCCGCGCGAGGGAAAGGTGAACGGGAAACCAACCTGGGCCCCGGCGTGCCCCTAGAGTGGCCATTCTCTGCCGCACCCTGGGAAATCCCTACGACGACCGCTCCGAACATGGGTTTGTGCGATCTTTCCGGGCGGGGTTTCAGGGATTCCCGGGTCCGCCTGATTTCAGGCGCCTTCGGTGGTCCCTGGCCCCTCGGTTTCCTTGCCGGGTGCGGCGGGCGCGCGGGGGCGGCCCCCGCGGGCGGGCATTGGCTCGTCAGCAGCCTGGGGGTGACCTTTGGCCACAGCTACTACCACCGCAACCCCTACTTTGATCGGCTCGGTGCGGCGAGCGTTACGACTACTGGAATCAGCGGGCTCCCATCCGGACGGAGCCACCGCCAAACAGCTGGCACGTGAGGCCGGACTCCCGCTGCCCACTGCCTATCACCTGCTGCGCACGCTGACCTACGAGGGCTACCTCCGCCGCGAGCGGGGCGTCTTCGTTCTCGGCGAGGCGGTGGAGCGGCTGGGGCGCAGCGAGGCGCTGCAGAACCGGCGCAGCAGGATCGCCGATTCCCTCGGTCACTGGCGCGACATAGTCGGCGCCCCGGTGTACTTCGCGATCTACCACGAGGGCGAGATCGATCTGGTCGCCGTCGCCGACAGCGCCGCGTCCCCCGCCATCGACGAATGGGCGGATTTCCGCGAGACGGCTCACGCCCACGCCATCGGGCAGTGCCTGCTGAGCCAGCTCACCCCCGCGGAGCGCCGCGATCATCTCTGCCGCCATCCCGTCCGCCCGCTCACGCCGCACTCCGTACCGGACAGCGGCGCACTGCTGGAGCGTCTGAGCTCGCTGGGGCGGATGGAACCGGTCCTGGAGCGGCAGGAGTACGCGTTGGGCACGGTCTGCGCGGCCGTGCCCGTCACTGTGGGTTGCACCGCCGCCGCAGTGGCCATTTCCATACCGTTTGAAGAGCAGGAGCGACTGCTTCCGGCGATCGAACGATTACACAGAGAGATCGGCGCGCTGCTGACCTCGCTAGCCTTCTCTATCAGTATCTGAAAAATTACTCCTTGTGATCTGCTAGCGCTTACAGCACCATGGCGTCAAGAGGGTCCAAGGGGATCATTCCCAGCCACTGCTTCATCTACTCCGGAGTACACGATGCGCGAGTCGGTCCAGGCCGAGGTCCTGATGAGCTTCCTCGTCTCCGAGGAGCTCTCGTTCCGTATCCCGGTGGAACTTCACTACGAAGTGAGGGACCCCTACGCGGTGCGGATGACCTTTCATCTGCCTGGCGACGCCCCTGTCACCTGGACGTTCGGTCGCGAACTGCTGCTCGACGGCATCAACACCCCCAGTGGGGACGGCGATGTGCACATCGCGCCGACCACACCAGACGATCTCTCCGATGTGCACATGCGGCTCCAGGTGGGCGAGGATCACGCGCTCTTCCGGGTCAGCGCGGCCCCGCTGGTGGCCTTCCTGGACCGTACGGACCGACTGGTCCCGCTCGGTCAGGAGCGCACTCTGAGTGACTTCGAGGGCAATTTGGAGGATGCCCTGGGGCGCATCCTCGCTGAGGAGAACGCCGGCTGAGCCCGGGCAGGTGCCGGTCGAACAGGGCCGTCCGGGTGATTTCCGCCGCCCGCGCTACTTCTTGCGGCGGCGGCCCCGGCCGCCACCCAGACCGCGAGCCGGAGCACCCGGAGGCGGCCCGGACGGGGCCTCCCCGGGCCCTCCGGATGCGGGGCCCGGCAGACCGGATGCGGGACCCGTACCCGGCCCGGTCGGGCCGGCGCCCTCCGCACCCGCGCCGGGGCCTGTCGGCCCCGCCGCTGCCGGTCCGGCCGGGCCGGGGTCCGCCTGTCCCGGGGTGTGCCGGTCGGCGGACACCACCAGCGCCGCCAGCGCCGTGGTCACCGGGACGGAAGCGACCAGCCCGATCGAGCCCACCAGGGTCCGTACGATCTCCTCCGCCACCAACTCGCTGTTGGCGACCGAGCCGACGCTCGACTGCGCGATCGAGAAGAGCAGCAGCAGCGGCAGCGCCGCGCCCGCGTAGGCGAGTACGAGGGTGTTGACCACCGAGGCGATGTGGTCCCGGCCGATCCGGATGCCCGCGCGGTACAGGGCGCGCGGTCCCATGGTCGGGTCCGCCTGACGCAGTTCCCAGACCGCCGAAGTCTGGGTCACCGTCACATCGTCCAGCACACCCAGCGATCCGATGATGACCCCCGCGAGCAGCAGACCGCTCATGTCGATCTCGGGGTAGAGACCGTGGATCAGACCGGTGTTGTCGTCCGTGTTGCCGGTCAGGCTCGCCCAGCCGATGAAGAGCGACCCCAGCAGCCCGATCAGCAGCAGTGAGATCAACGTGCCGAGTACCGCGACGGAGGTACGGGCCGTCAGACCGTGGCAGGCGTAGAGCGCGATCAGCATGATCGCGCTCGCCCCCACGACCGCCACGATCAGCGGGTTCGAGCCCTGGAGAATCGCGGGCAGGATGAACAGCGTCAGGATGGCGAAGGAGATGGCGAGCGCTACCAGCGCCATGACTCCGCGCATGCGTCCCACCACGACCACCGCCAGGGCGAAGATGCCGGCGAGCAGGGCCATGGGGAACTGGCGGTCCACATCGGTCACGGAGTACTGGAGATCGCGGGGAGCGTCAGGCGCGTACGCCACCACCACGCCCTGTTTCACGTGAAACTGCCGCGGTGCGTCCGGCTGGACGATCTCGACGAACGTGTGTCCCTTCTCCTTGCCGCTGGTGACTTCGATCGTGGCCTTCTTGCAGGTGCCGGTCTCCTCCTGCACCGCTTCGCGCCCCTGCGGCGTGGACGTGTCACCGGTCGCCGGGACCTGCGAGGCGTTCACGTCCTTGCAGTCGACCCGTTCGAGCTGTACGACGCGTCCCTGCTCGGTCTGCCGGTCGAAGCCCACACCGGTGCGCTCGTGGGCGGGGGCGCCGCCCGGCCAGAGAACGGCGAGCCCGACGACGACCGCGGCCGCGAAGGGGATCAGGACCGCCGCGATCACCTTACGGAGATGGAGCGAGACCGGCGCGGCGGGCCCATGGCTGTGCGAGTGGCCGTGCGGCTCGTGAGTCTGCTGGGGTGAGGTCACCGCCAGATCATCGCAAGAAGGAGGGGGCCCTCTGTTCAGCACGCCCGAAATGGCGCTAGCGTGGAGACACCTTTGCACACGCGGGAGCTCGGAGCACCGGGCTGAGAGGGCGCTGAACGAGGTGGTGCGGGACTCTTCCCCACCCGCCTGAGCTGCGTCGACCGCTGAACCTGTTACCGGGTAATGCCGGCGTAGGGAGTAGGTCTCATGACCGTTCAGGACGCACGCACGCCTGCCTCCGATTCGGGAAATCCGAACGAGGCCGGGAAGTCCATCGGCTGGCACAAGGGATATGTGGAGGGCTCACGCCCCGATCTCCGGGTGCCGGTCCGGCAGGTGCACCTCACCAACGGCAAGGATGTGACGCTGTACGACACGTCGGGGCCGTACACCGACCCCGCGGTGGAAACCGACGTACGCCGTGGCCTCGCGCCCCTGCGGGAGAACTGGATCGTCGCGCGCGGCGACACCGAGGAGTACGACGGGCGGCCGGTCCGCCCCGAGGACGACGGCCTCAAGCACACCTCGCCGCGCGGGGGAGTGCTCCGGAGCGCAGTGACCGATCTACGGGGTCTCGACGCGGTCTTCCCCGGACGGCCACGCCGCCCGCGCCGCGGCCACCCCGGCCGGGCGGTCACCCAACTCGCGTATGCCCGTGCCGGGGAGGTCACCCCGGAGATGGAATACGTCGCGATCCGCGAGAACGTCTCCCCGGAGGTCGTACGCGAGGAGATCGCCGCGGGCCGGGCCGTACTGCCCGCCAACGTCAACCACCCGGAGATCGAGCCGATGATCATCGGCAAGCGGTTCCTGGTGAAGGTCAACGCCAATATCGGCAACTCCGCGGTCACCTCCTCCATCGAGGAGGAGGTGGAGAAGATGACCTGGGCGACCCGCTGGGGAGCCGACACCGTCATGGATCTCTCCACCGGCCGCAACATCCACACCACCCGCGAGTGGGTGCTGCGCAACTCCCCCGTGCCCATCGGCACCGTCCCGCTCTACCAGGCCCTCGAAAAGGTCGACGGCAAGGCCGAGGAGCTGACCTGGGACATCTACCGGGACACGGTGATCGAACAGGCCGAGCAGGGCGTCGACTACATGACCGTCCACGCGGGGGTACTGCTGCGGTACGTGCCGCTGACGGCCCGTCGCAAGACCGGCATCGTCTCGCGCGGCGGCTCCATCATGGCCGCGTGGTGCCTCGCGCACCACAAGGAGTCGTTCCTGTACGAGAACTTCGAGGAGCTGTGCGAGATCCTCGCCGCGTACGACGTGACGTACTCCCTGGGTGACGGCCTGCGGCCGGGCTCCATCGCCGACGCCAACGACGAGGCGCAGTTCGCCGAGTTGCGCACGCTGGGGGAGCTGAACACGACGGCCAAGCGGCTGGGCGTTCAGACGATGATCGAGGGGCCGGGCCATGTCCCGATGCACAAGATCAAGGAGAACATCGACCTCCAGCAGGAGATCTGCGAGGAGGCGCCGTTCTACACGCTCGGCCCGCTGACCACCGATGTGGCTCCGGCGTACGACCACATCACCTCCGGGATCGGCGCGGCGATGATCGCCTGGTGGGGCACGGCGATGCTCTGCTACGTCACCCCCAAGGAGCACCTCGGCCTGCCGGACCGCGATGACGTCAAGACGGGTGTCATCACGTACAAGATCGCGGCACACGCGGCGGATCTCGCCAAGGGGCATCCCGGGGCGCAGGAGTGGGACGACGCTCTCTCCGACGCCCGGTTCGAATTCCGCTGGGAGGACCAGTTCAATCTGGCGCTCGACCCGGACACGGCGCGGGAGTTCCATGACGAGACCCTGCCGGCGGAACCCGCGAAGACGGCGCACTTCTGCTCGATGTGCGGTCCGAAGTTCTGCTCGATGAAGATCTCGCAGGACATCAGGCGCCGGCACGGTGAGGCCATGGACGCGGACGAGGCCGAGGCGGGCATGGCCGAGAAGTCCAGGGAGTTCGCGGCGTCCGGGAACCGGGTCTATCTGCCGCTGGCCGACTGAGCGTTCGTACGACGGCACGGGCGTCCTGAGCGCCGGTCGGAGCTACTCCGGCCGGTGGTCAGGACCGCCGAAGTCCGGGCTCGTGAAGTCCGGACTGCTGAAGGTCGGACGCCGGCCGTCCGCCGCGCCCTCGTCGGGGCTGGAGAAGTCCGGACGGCTGTAGCCGATCTTGGGCAGGTGCTTGATCCGGCGCGGCGGCCCCGGTGCGGCCGGATCGGCGCTGGGGTCCGCCAGCGCGGTCCGCAGGAAGGGCAGGATGCCCCGCTCCAGTAGGGCGTGGCGCCAGGCTTCCCGGGCACGGGCCACCTCGTCCGGCGGCTCTCCGCTCGGCGACTCCTCGGCCGGGAGCTGGGTCGCGCTGTTGCGCAGGGCGGTGACCAGCAGCGCCACCGCCGCGGCCAGCACACCGAGCACGGTGACGGCCGCGAAGAACCAGCCGACGGCCAGCATGCTGGTCGCGAACGCGGGTGCGGGGTCGAGGGCCTTGAGCAGATAGCCGACGAGCAGGAAGATCAACGCGGCTGTGCCGCCCAGAATCGGGACCAGCACGGTGATGACGGCCGCGAGTCCGGCACCCGAGCCCGGTGCGTCGTCGTCCCCCGCGTCGAGGACGGAATCCTGGATCGAGGAGGCGGTGAGGGCCGGCGAGCGGGCGTCCTCGCGGACCTTCGCGTAATGCTCGTACTCCGCCGCGGCGGACGCGGTGATCAGCGCCGTGGCTTTCAGTGCCATCGTGCGCAGCTGTTCTGCATTGAGCCGGCGGCCGATCTCGGCGAGATCGGGCCGTTCGTGCGCGGTGCGCAGTGCGTCGCCGAGGATCCGCTCGAAATCCGCGCGATCCTCGCTCAGCAGGTGTGGAGCGCTGTTCATGTGCATCCCCCGATACTCCGTAGGGCCGGGTCGTCCGTGCGGGACGGAGAGCCGGCGGAACGGAGGAGAGCCTGCTACGGATAAGCCGATGGTAGAGCTGTTCTGGCGCGGGGTGACAGGGGGTTTCCGGAAATCACCGGTCCGGCATTTCCTCAGCCGGTCAGCGGAAGCTGTTCCACCAGCAGTTTCCCGGCCATGGTGACGCCGCCGTCCATGGCGATGGCGAGTCCGTCGGCATATACGTGCGGCCCTTCCACTCCGGGGCCGGAGTCCTCTTCGCCGTCCGTGTCGTCCTCGGTGCCGACTTCCCCGAGCAAATAGGGAATGGGGCTGTGGCCGTGGACGATTCGCTGTCCGCCGTACTGGGAGAGCAGTTCGCGCACGGCCTCGGCGCCGCCTTCGTCACGGAACGCGAAGCGTTTGGTGAGCTTGCGGAACAAATCCCAGCATTCGTCCGCGTCATTGCGGGTCAGGATCTGGTGCACGGTGTCGTTGACGTCGTCGATCGTGGAGCCGTAGTCGAGATAGGCCGTCGTGTCGGAGTGCATCAGCAGATGCCCGTCCTGTTCGACGATCGCGTCGAGCCGTGACATCCATTGCAGATGAACGTCCTGAAGACGCTCCATGTCGGTCCGCTGGCCGCCGTTGAGCAGCCAGGCGGCCTGGAAGGTCGCGGTGCCGGCGCCGGAGTTGACGGGAGTGTCGCCGAATCGCTTCGCGCCGATGAGGAGCAGTTCGTGATTGCCCATCAGGGCCTTGCAGTAGCCACCGGAGGCGGCGGCTTCGGCGGAGAGGCGCATGACGAGGTCGATGACGCCGATGCCGTCGGGGCCCCGGTCGGTGAAGTCGCCGAGGAACCAGAGGCGGGCATTGCCCGCCGCCCAGCGGCCCTCCGCGTCGATGAGGCCCTGCCCGGCGAGGGCGGCGATCAGTTCGTCGAGGTAGCCGTGGACGTCACCGACGGCGTAGAGCGGGCCGAGGGCGTCGGTCGCGGGGATGTCGACGGGGTCCACATGGACCTGGACGGTGTCCGTCCGGTTGATCACCGGGAGGTCGCGTTCGGTGGGCGTGTAGCCCTCCGGCAGTTCGTCGGCCGGGATCGCGTTGCCGGGGTGCCCGGACGGGCCGTCCGTCACCACCGCGTCGAACGGTGCCTGCCCCGGCGCCGGTTCGGGCCGCGCCGGCTCTCCGGACTGAACGGGCATCTGCGCGTACGGCGGAACGCGGAAGTCGCGCAACGTCGCCGTCCGCACCACGGGTCCCTGGCCGGCCCCCTGTGTCATCGACCCCTCCACCACCGTCGCGCCGCCGTACACCCCTAGGGCCCGCCCGGTCGGGATGGGGATGAGCCCATCGACGATAGGGGAAAGTCCGTGGTGTCGTGCGCCCATCATAGGAATGCCGCTGGTCCTGTGGGACGCACCAGGGGTGGTGAATCCGGTCGGACCTCCGGATCGGCAACGATTTTCGCGCCGATCGCCCCAAATGCGAAAGGTCTGGTCCTCCGGCCGACCCCGGGAGTCTACGGCCGTCGGGCCCGGGACCGTTGCCGGGACACCGGAACGTCGTAACCGGAGGCCCGGCGCCATCCCGGCGCTCCTCGGCGGCCCTGGGTTCCCCGGGCCGCCGGCCGTACGCGGTCAGTCGCCCGCGGGGGAGCGCGGGGGGCTGACGGTGGTGCGCGGCGGACGCCGCTGCGAGGAGGTCCGGACGATCAGTTCGGTCGGTATGACCTGCTCGACCGGCCGACCGGTGTCGATGCCCTCGATGGCGTCGATGAGGAGCTGGACGACCGCGGTGCCGATACGGCGCGGTTTGAGCGAGAGCGTGGTGATGGGCGGCTCGGTCGCGGCGTACACGGTGGACTCGCTGCAGCAGACCAGCAGCAGATCCTCGGGCACGCGCAGGCCGTACCGCCGGGCGGCGGCGAGCAGATCGGTGCCGTTGGGGTCGAACAGCCCGTAGACGGCGTCGGGGCGGTCGGGACGGGCCAGCAGCCGGTCCGCGGCGACCGCCCCCGCGCAGGGGTCGTGGGCCGGGTAGGACTCGTACACCGGATCCTGGCCGACGCGCTCGCACCAGCGCAGATAGGCGGTGGTGGAGAGCCGGGTGTAGGTGTCCGTGGTGGTGCCGGTGAGCAGCCCGATCCGGCGGGCGCCCGCGTCGGCGAGGTGGTCGAGCAGATCGAGGACGGCCGCCTCGTGGTCGTTGTCGACCCAGGCGGTGACGGGCACGGTGCCGGCGGGCCGGCCGTCGGAGACGACGGGGAGTCCTTGACGGACGAGTTCGGCGACCACCGGATCGTGGTCGGAGGGGTCGATGACGACGGTGCCGTCCAGGGCGACGTTGGCCCAGACGTCGTGGCGGGAGGTGGCGGGGAGGATGACGAGGGCGTAGCCGCGGGCGAGCGCGGCCGAGGTCGCGGCCCTGGCCATCTCGGCGAAGTAGGCGAACTCGGTGAAGGTGAAAGGTTCATCCCCGTACGTGGTCACGGTCAGGCCGATGAGGCCCGACTTGCCGGTACGGAGGGTTCGGGCCGCGGCGGAAGGCCGGTAGCCGAGGCGTTCGGCGACCTCCCGGACGTGGCGTCTCGTGGCGTCGGGTAAGCGGCCCTTGCCGTTGAGCGCGTCCGAGACAGTCGTGATGGAGACACCGGCTGCGGCGGCCACGTCCCTGATGCCCGCCCGGCTTTGCCGGTTTCCCCGACGCGTCGTGTCCGTCCGGCTCACCTGGTGTTTCCCTGCTGCTGTCATAGCGAGCCGATAGTAGGGCTCGGGCGGGCGGTAGGGCCGGTCGCATATGCACCCGGCAGCAGTCACGTTTCTGCAAGGTCTAACGGTTCGAACTGGCTGGGAAGAGAAGGGGGTTGAAGAGTTCTTCCATGATCTCCTATGTAAGGAGCGGTCCGGACCTATCGAACGGTCCATGTTTCGAAGAGGTCTCAACTCACCTCTACGGGCGATGCGCGCCACGGCGCGAGCCATGGGCGTGCGCAGAGGTGGCGAACGCGCCCCTCCCGCAAGACCTCTCCGTCGGCATCGTCCCTGCCGGCCCCTCCTCCTCGGCCGGCCCGTTCCGCTCCGGCCATACGCCGCGGCCGGGAATCCTCATAAGGTGAGCAGTATTGAAGGTGTACGGATCCGTGAACGGCCGAGGAGGACCTGCGGTGAGCGAGACGAGCCCCAAGCTGCGCGCCGAGCTGGACGGCATTCCCACGTACAAGCCGGGCAGGCCGGCCGCGTCCGGCGGGCCCCTCGCGTACAAGCTGTCCTCCAACGAGAACCCGTATCCGCCGTTGCCGGGGGTGATGGAGCAGGCCGTATCGGCCGCCGGGGTCTTCAACCGCTACCCGGACATGGCGTGTACCGGTCTGATCAACGAGCTGGCCGACCGCTTCGGGGTGCCCGCCTCGCACCTGGCCACCGGGACGGGCTCGGTCGGTGTCGCCCAGCAGCTGTTGCAGGCCACGGCAGGCCCCGGCGACGAGGTCGTCTACCCCTGGCGCTCCTTCGAGGCGTACCCGATCATCACGCAGATCTCGGGCGCCACCTCGGTCAAGGTGCCGCTGACGGAGCGCGAGACGCACGACCTGGACGCGATGGCCGGGGCGATCACCGAGCGGACCCGGCTGATCTTCGTCTGCAACCCCAACAATCCGACCGGCACGGTGGTGCGCCGAGCTGAGCTGGAACGATTCCTCGACCGGGTGCCGAGCGATGTGCTGGTGGTGCTGGACGAGGCGTACCGCGAGTTCATCCGGGACGCGGCGGTGCCGGACGGTGTCGAGATCTACCGCGACCGCCCGAATGTGGCCGTGCTGCGCACCTTCTCCAAGGCGTACGGTCTCGCCGGGCTGCGGATCGGCTTCGCGATCGCTCATGAGCCGGTCGCGGCGGCGCTGCGCAAGACCGCGGTTCCCTTCGGGGTGAGCCAGATCGCGCAGGAGGCGGCGATCGCCTCGCTGCGCGCCGAGGACGAGCTGCTGGGACGCGTCGGCTCGCTGGTGGGCGAGCGGGCGCGGGTGTACGAGGGCCTCGTCGGCCAGGGCTGGACCGTGCCCGAGACGCAGGCCAACTTCGTGTGGCTGCGGCTCGGCGAGCGCACCCTCGACTTCGCCGCCGCCTGTGAGGCGGCGGGTGTGGTCGTACGGCCCTTCGCGGGCGAGGGGGTGCGGGTGACGATCGGCGAGACCGAGGCCAATGACCTCTTCCTCCGGGCGGCCGAGGCGTTCCGCAAGGAGATGTAGCGGGCGCGGCGGCGCGCGGTGTCCGGGGCGGTCTCCTGCGGGGGGCTGCCCCGGACCTTTTCCGGGCCGTACCCCTGGACGGCCGGAGGGAGGGGCGAGAGGTCGCTGATGTCCGGAGGAGGACCCCGTTATGTTTTTCGCGGTCCTGCAATGGGGCCGCTGGCCTCCGGGCCCGGCATGACTGTGTCCCCCTGTCGAACGGATGACCTGGGGGGTGGTGTCACCGGGTCCGGGAGGTGCCGTCGGAGACGCTGATCAGAGGTCCGGCCGCCACCCGGTCCGGCGCAACGCCGGACAGCTCGCGGATGGCAGGTCTGCATAACGTGGATGCGCGAGTACGACACCGACGCCGAGGCCGGCACCGTCAACACCCCTGGAAGGGCGGCATGTTCGACACCGAAGACGTGGGCGTGTTCCTCGGCCTGGACGTCGGCAAGAGCACCCATCACGGCCACGGGCTCACCCTGGCCGGAAAGAAGGTCTTCGACAAGCAGCTGCCCAACAGCGAGCCGAAGCTGCGGGCCGTGTTCGACAAACTGGCCGCGAAGTTCGGCACCGTCCTGGTGATCGTGGACCAGCCTGCCTCCATCGGCGCCCTGCCCCTGACCGTCGCCCGCGATGCGGCCTGCAAGGTCGCCTACCTGCCCGGACTCGCGATGCGCCGGATCGCCGACCACTACCCGGGCGAGGCCAAGACCGACGCGAAGGACGCGGCCGTGATCGCGGACGCGGCCCGCACCATGCCGCACACCCTGCGATCCCTGGAACTGACCGACGAGATCACCGCCGAGCTCACCGTGCTCGTCGGCTTCGACCAAGACCTCGCCGCCGAGGCCACCCGCACCAGCAACCGGATACGCGGACTGCTCACCCAGTTCCACCCCAGCCTCGAACGCGTCCTCGGACCGCGCCTGGACCACCAGGCCGTCACCTGGCTCCTGGAACGCCACGGCTCCCCGGCCGCCCTGCGCAAAGCCGGCCGCCGCAGACTCGTCGAACTGATCCGCCCGAAAGCCCCACGCATGGCCACCCGGCTCATCGACGACGTCTTCGACGCACTGGACGAACAGACTGTCGTCGTCCCGGGCACCGGCACCCTCGACATCGTCATCCCTTCTCTGGCCGCCTCCCTGGCTGACGTCCACACCCAGCGCCGGGCCCTGGAAACCCAGATCAACACCCTGCTGGAGGCCCACCCTCTTTCCCCGGTCCTGACGTCGATGCCCGGCGTCGGCATCAGGACCGCCGCCGTCCTGCTGGTCACCGTCGGCGACGGCACCAGCTTCCCCACCGCCGCCCACCTCGCCTCCTACGCCGGCCTCGCCCCCACCACGAGATCGTCCGGGACCTCGATCCACGGCGAACACGCACCCCGAGGCGGAAACCGGCAGCTCAAACGGGCAATGTTCCTGTCCGCCTTCGCCTGCATGAACGCCGACCCCGCCTCCCGCACCTACTACGACCGCCAGCGAGCCCGCGGCAAGACCCACACCCAAGCCCTCCTCCGCCTCGCCCGCCAACGCATCAGCGTCCTGTTCGCCATGCTCCGCGACGGCACCTTCTACGAACCCCGAACACCGAAGGACGTCGAACTCGCCGCATAACCCCAGCAACCCCGAACCACCCCACACCGAACTCGGGCGCCTTGACGAAAGACATAGAGGCACCCCCCCCCACGCGAAGATCCGGAAAGCGTGTGCGCCATAATGCTTGTGAATGTGAACGCGTTCACAAGCGTGTCCCGTTCCTGGCGTTACGTCCAGGGCGAAAGGGGCAAGCCGTCGCTCCGGCCACGGCGAAGTGATGTAAGGAGAGAAGACGTGGACCTCGCTCTGGCGCCGGAGACCCTGGCGCGGTGGCAGTTCGGCATCACCACCGTCTACCACTTCCTCTTCGTTCCACTGACGATCTCCCTCGCCGCGCTCACCGCGGGACTGCAGACCGCCTGGGTGCGCACGGAGAACCCCAAGTACCTCAAGGCCACCAAGTTCTGGGGCAAGCTCTTTCTGATCAATATCGCGATGGGTGTCGTCACCGGCATCGTCCAGGAGTTCCAGTTCGGGATGAACTGGTCCGACTACTCGCGGTTCGTCGGTGACATCTTCGGTGCCCCGCTCGCCTTCGAGGCGCTGATCGCCTTCTTCTTCGAGTCCACCTTCATCGGGCTGTGGATCTTCGGCTGGGACAAGCTGCCGAAGAAGATCCATCTGGCCTGTATATGGATGGTCTCGATCGGCACGATCCTGTCCGCGTACTTCATTCTGGCGGCCAACTCCTGGATGCAGCATCCGGTCGGCTACCGGATCAACAAGGAAGCCGGCCGCGCGGAACTCACCGATTTCTGGAAAGTCCTCACGCAGGACACCGCGGTCACCCAGTTCTTCCACACCCTGACAGCCGCCTTCCTGGTCGGCGGTGCCTTCATGGTCGGTATCGCGGCCTTTCATCTGGCCCGCAAGAAGCACATTCCGGTGATGCGCACCTCACTGCGGCTCGGCCTGATCACCGTGGTGATCGCGGGCATGCTCACCGCCGTCAGCGGCGACACCCTCGGCAAGGTCATGTTCAAGCAGCAGCCGATGAAGATGGCCGCCGCCGAGGCTCTCTGGGACGGTGAGGGTCCGGCGCCGTTCTCCGTGTTCGCCTACGGCGATGTCGACAAGGGACACAACTCCGTCGCCATCGAGATCCCCGGAGTGCTCTCGTTCCTCGCCAACAATGACTTCACCTCGTACGTCCCCGGCATCAACGACGTCAACAAGGCCGAGCAGGAGAAGTTCGGGCCCGGCGACTACCGGCCCAACATCCCGGTCGCCTACTGGGGCTTCCGCTGGATGATCGGCTTCGGTATGGCGTCCTTCGCCCTCGGTCTCCTGGGGCTCTGGCTGACCCGCAGGAAGTTCCTGCTGCCACCCGCGCTGCGCACGGGGGAGGACGAGGTGCCGAATCTGGTGCTCCTCAGGACCAAGGCGCTCAGCCCGAAGCTCGCCAGGTGGTACTGGATCACCGCCCTCTGGACCCTGCTCTTCCCGCTGATCGCCAACTCCTGGGGCTGGATCTTCACCGAGACGGGCCGCCAGCCCTGGGTCGTGTACGGGGTGCTGCGCACCGCCGACGCGGTCTCTCCCGGGGTCTCCCAGGCCGAGGTGCTGATCTCGATGATCGTCTTCACCCTGCTGTACGCGGTCCTCGCGGTGATCGAGGTCAGGTTGCTGGTGAAGTACGTCAAGGCCGGGCCGCCCGAGCTGACGGACGACGACCTCAACCCGCCCACCAAGATCGGCGGCGACCATGCGGACGCCGACCGGCCGATGGCCTTCTCGTACTGAGGAGTTGAGGAGCTATGGAACTCCACGACGTCTGGTTCGTCCTGATCGCCGTCCTCTGGACCGGCTACTTCTTCCTTGAGGGATTCGACTTCGGCATCGGGATCCTGACCAAGCTGCTGGCCCGCGACCGCAAGGAGCGGCGGGTCCTCATCAACACCATCGGCCCCGTCTGGGACGGCAACGAGGTCTGGCTGCTGAGCGCCGCCGGCGGCACCTTCGCGGCCTTCCCCGACTGGTACGCCACCCTGTTCTCCGGCTTCTACCTGCCGATGCTGGTCATCCTGATCTGCCTGATCCTGCGCGGGGTCGCCTTCGAGTACCGGGCCAAGCGGCCGGGCGAGAAGTGGCAGCGCAACTGGGAACACACGATCTTCTGGACGTCACTGGTCCCCGCCGTGCTGTGGGGGGTGGCCTTCGGGAACATCGTGCGCGGCGTGAAGATCGACGCGCGGATGGAGTACGTCGGCGGCCTCGGGGATCTGCTCAACCCCTACGCGATCCTGGGCGGACTGGTCACCCTGGCGCTTTTCACCTTCCACGGCGCGGTGTTCGCCGCGCTCAAGACGGCCGGGGACATCCGGATCAGGGCCAGGAAGCTGGCGCTGACCCTGGGGGCGGTCACCACCGTGCTGGCACTGGGCTTCCTGATCTGGACCCAGGCGGACAACGGCAACGGCAAGAGCCTGGTCACGGTGATCATCGCTGTCGCGGCGCTGGCCGCCGCGATCGGAGCCATCGCCGCCGGGCGTGAGGGGTGGTCGTTCGCGCTCTCCGGCGTGACCATCGTGGCCGTGGTCGCGACGCTCTTCCTGGCGCTCTTCCCGAACGTGATGCCGTCCTCCCTGAACGAGGCGTGGAACCTGACGGTCACGAACGCCTCCTCCACTCCGTACACCCTGAAGATCATGACGTGGTGCGCGGGCGTCGCCACCCCCGTCGTCCTGCTCTACCAGGGCTGGACGTACTGGGTGTTCCGCAAGCGGATCGGTACGCAGCACATCGCCGACGCCCAGCACTGAAGGCGGGTGTTTCACGTGAAACCAATCGATCCGCGCCTGCTCCGGTACGCCCGCGCCACCCGGTTCTTTCTGGCGGCGGTCGTGGCGCTCGGACTGGCCGGGGCGGGGTTGGTCATCGCCCAGGCGATGCTGATCGCCGAAGTGGTGGTGGGCGCCTTCCAGCACGGACTGGACGGCTCCGGACTGCGCACCCCGCTGCTTCTGCTGGTCGCCGTCGCCGTCGGGCGCGCTCTGGTCTCCTGGCTGACGGAGCTGGCCGCCCACCGGGCGAGCGCCGCCGTCAAGTCCGAGCTGCGCCGACGGCTGCTGGAGCGGGCGGCGGCCCTGGGTCCCGGATGGCTGGCCGGCCAGCGCACCGGCTCGCTGGTGGCGCTGGCCACGCGCGGGGTCGACGCTCTGGACGACTACTTCTCCCGCTATCTGCCTCAGCTGGGACTCGCGGTGGTGGTGCCGGTGGCGGTCCTGGCGCGCATCGTCACCGAGGACTGGGTGTCGGCGGCCGTGATCGTGGTCACGCTGCCGCTGATCCCGATGTTCATGGCGCTCATCGGCTGGGCCACCCAGAGCCAGATGGACCGGCAGTGGCGGCTGCTGTCACGGCTGTCGGGGCACTTCCTCGACGTGGTCGCCGGGCTGCCGACGCTCAAGGTCTTCGGCCGGGCCAAGGCGCAGGCCGAGTCGATCCGCTCGATCACCTCGCAGTACCGGCAGGCCACGGTGCGGACACTGCGGATCGCCTTCCTGTCGTCCTTCGCGCTGGAGCTGCTCTCCACGCTCTCGGTGGCGCTGGTCGCGGTCGGCATCGGCATGCGGCTCGTCCACGGGGAACTCGATCTGTACACGGGCCTGGTGGTCCTGGTGCTCGCCCCCGAGGCGTATCTGCCGATCCGGCAGGTGGGGGCGCAGTATCACGCGGCGGCCGAGGGACTGGCCGCCGCCGAGGAGATCTTCACGGTCCTGGAGGCCCCGACTCCGACGGGCGGTACGGGACAGGTGCCCGACGCGCTGCGGCTGGAGCTGACCGGGGTGACGGTCCGCCGTCACGGACGGACGGAGCCCTCGCTGGACGCGGCCACACTGACGGTCGAGCCGGGGGAGACCGTCGCCCTGGTCGGCCCGAGCGGTGTGGGGAAGACCACGCTGCTCCAGGTGCTGCTCGGATTCGCCGTACCGGACGAGGGCCGGGTGCGGGTGGACGGCCGGGACCTCGACTCGCTCGACCTGGAGCGCTGGCGCGAGCGGATCGCCTGGGTGCCGCAGCACCCCCGCCTCTTCGCCGGAACGATCGCGGAGAACGTACGCCTGGCCAGGCCGGACGCCGAACCGGCGGCCGTGTGGGAGGCGCTGCGCGACGCGGGGGCGGCCGGTTTCGTGGCCGGGCTCCCCGGCGGGCTGGACACCGTGCTCGGCGAGGACGGCGCCGGGCTCTCGGCCGGCCAGCGCCAGCGGCTCGCCCTGGCCCGGGCCTTCCTCGCCGACCGCCCGCTGCTGCTGCTGGACGAGCCCACGGCCGCGCTCGACGGGGAGACGGAAGCGGGCATCGTCGACGCCGTACGCCGACTGGCCGAAGGCCGTACCGTGCTGCTGGTCGTCCACCGGCCGGCGCTGCTCGCGGTGGCGGACCGGGTGGTGAGCCTCCCGGCGCGGCCGGCACGCTCGCCCGGCGACCGCCTCGCCCCTGTGTCGCCGTCCCGGGGCCCGTCCGCCGCCGCGCGGGAACCGGCCGTTTCGGTCGCCCACGGCGCGCAGTCCGTCACCCGGACGACGGGAACGGATGCGGGCGCGGGGACGGAGGTGGGCGGGAGGGCCGCGCCCGGCGGGCGCGCAGGCGGAGCCGCCGCAGCGCCCGGGAGCCCGCTCGCGCGGATGCGGGCCGCCTCCCGGCCGCTGCGCGGACGCTTCGCGCTGGCCCTGCTCCTCGGGAGCTGCGCCCTCGGCTCCGCCGTCGGCCTCATGGCGGTGTCCGGCTGGCTCATCTCGCGCGCTTCCGAGCAGCCGCCCGTGCTCTATCTGATGATCGCGGTGACGGCGACCCGCGCCTTCGGAATCGGCCGCGCCGTCTTCCGCTACGCCGAGCGCCTTGTGTCGCACGACGCGGTACTCAGGATGCTCGCCGACCTCCGGGTCTCCGTCTACGAGCGGCTGGAGCGCATCGCCCCCGCGGGGCTGCGCGACACCCGGCGCGGAGACCTGCTGTCCCGGCTCGTCGCGGACGTGGACGAACTCCAGGACTACTGGCTGCGGTGGCTGCTCCCCGTCGGCAGCGCCGTGGTCGTCGGGGCGGGCGCCGTCGGCTTCACCGCGTGGCTGCTGCCCGAGGCCGGTGCCGTACTCGCCGCCGGGCTGCTCGTCGCCGGGGTCGCCGTACCTCTGCTGAGCGGTGCGGTCGTACGCCGTACCGAACGTCAACTGGCCCCGGCGCGCGGGCTGCTCTCCACCCGCGTCACCGACCTGCTCGGCGGACTGGCCGAGTTGACCGTGGCCGGTACGCTCACCAGCCGCACCCAGGAGGTCGCGGAGGCCGACGGGACGCTGACCAAGGTCGCCGCGCGCGGGGCGAGCGGCAACGGGCTCGGCGGCGGCCTCTCGGCCCTCGTCTGCGGACTGACCGTGGCCGCTGCCGCGTTCGTCGGGGTCGGGGCCGTTGCCGCCGGACGGCTGGCGGGGCTCGAACTCGCCGTTGTCGTCCTGACCCCCCTCGCCGCCTTCGAGGCCGTCAGCGGGCTGCCGCTCGCGGTGCGGCACCGGCAGCGGAGCGCGCGCGGCGCGGAACGGGTCTACGAAGTGCTGGACGCCCCCGTGCCCGTACAGGAGCCGCGGGAGCCCGCCACGGCCCCCGCATCCCCGTTCCCGCTGGAGGTACGCGGGCTGGCCGCGCGGTATCCGGGGCAGCGGCGGGACGCGCTCGGCGGCTTCGACCTGACGCTGACCGAGGGCAGGCGCGTCGCTCTCGTCGGGCCCTCGGGCTCGGGCAAGACCACGCTCGCTCACGTGCTGCTGCGCTTCCTCGACGCGCGCGAGGGCGAGTGCCGGCTCGGCGGTACGGATCTGGCGGCCCTCGACGGGGACACCGTCCGGCGCTTCGTCGGGCTGTGCGCCCAGGACGCGCACCTCTTCGACAGCTCCGTACGCGAGAACCTGCGGCTCGCCCGTACGGACGCGTCGGAGCACGAACTGCGCGACGTCCTGCGCCGGGCGCGGCTGCTCGACTGGGTGGACGCCCTGCCCGCCGGTCTCGACACCCATGTCGGCGAGGGCGGAGCCCGGCTCTCCGGGGGACAGCGGCAGCGGCTCGCGCTGGCCCGCGCACTGCTCGCGGACTTCCCCGTGCTCCTCCTCGACGAGCCGGCGGAGCATCTGGACCTGGCGACGGCGGACGAACTGACCGCCGATCTGCTGACGGCGACCGAGGGGCGGACGACGCTGCTGATCACCCACCGGCTGCGGGGCCTGGACACCGTTGACGAAGTGATCGTGCTCGACGGGGGCCGCTGCGTGGAGCGTGGTCCCTACGCCGAACTCGCCGCAGCGGAAGGGCCACTGCGGCGCATGCTGGACCGGGAGCGGGCCGGGGATCTGCTCGGCGCCCAGAAGTCGACTTTCCCTGTCAAATAGGACTTACTAGGCTCTTGGGTATGAAGGTGCCCGAGTCCATGGATCCGCTCGAAGCCGCCACCCGCGCGGTCGGCAGCCTTGAGGGCCTGTCCGCCGAAACCACCGCGCGAGTACCGCACCTGCTGGAAGCGATGTGTTCCGTCGGCGCGGGGCTGGGGCTGCACGCGACGCTCGACCGGATCTGCGGCACGGCGGCCGAACTCATCGGGGCCGAGTACGCCGCGATCGGGGTCATGGACGAGACGGGCGAGCGCCTCGCGGATTTCGTCGTGCACGGCGTCGGCGAGGACGTGGCCCGCCGTATCGGGCGCAGGCCGGACGGGCACAGTGGGCTTCTCGGCGCGTTGATCCGGCATCCCGGTCCGATCCGGCTGGCGGATCTGACAACGGACCCGCGCGCCGTGGGGTTTCCGCCCGGCCATCCGCCGATGCGCACGTTCCTCGGTGTCGCCATTCAGGTGCAGGGCCAGACCGTCGGCAACTTCTACCTGGCGGAGAAGTCCGGCCCGGCAGAAGCGAACGGCGGGCCTGCCGGAGGCGGACCCGGCGGACCGGAGGGATCGGACGGACGAGGCGGACCGGGTGGGCCGGATGGGCCGGATGGGCCGGATATGGGTGCTGTGGAGGATCGCCAGGTCGGGAACGGTGGGGGCGCGGCGCGTCGGGCGGACGTCGAGGGCGCCCACGACGAGTTCGACGACCACGACCTGCACATGCTGCGCGTCCTGGCCAACGAGGCCGGAATCGCCATCGGCAACGCCCGGCTCTACGAGGCCGCCCGGCAGCGCGAACGGTGGATCGACGGCTCCGTGGCCGTCACCACCGCCCTGCTCTCCGGTGGGGACGCGGACGACGCGCTGTCCGTGGTCGCCGAACAGGCCCGCATGCTGGCCGATTCGGCGGTCGGTGTGGTGCTGCTGCGCACACCCGAGGGGGGCTTGGAGATCGTGGCGGTCTCCGCGGACCATCCGACCGCCCGACCGGGCGATGTCATCCCGGCCGACAGCCCCGTCGCCGAGACGCTCCTCGCCGGTGAGCCCGTCTTCGTGGACGACTCCCCCACCGACCCGCGTATGACATCGACGCTGGTCACCGGATTCGGCCCGAGCATGCTGCTGCCGTTGCGCACGGACGGCCGGGTGCTCGGTGCTCTGGTCACTCCCCGGGTGCGCGGCGGGCACCGCTTCGGCGAACGGGAGCGGGTGCTGGCCACCCAGTTCGCCTCGCAGGCCGCGCTGGCGTTGATGATGGCCGAGGCGCAGCGCGACCGGGAGCGGCTGGCCGTTCTGGAGGACCGGGACCGGATCGCCCGCGATCTGCACGATCTCGTCATCCAGCGGCTTCACGCCACCGGGCTGATGCTGGAGGGCGCCCATCGCGGATCGGTCGCGCCCGAGGTGCACCAGGGCATCGACAACGCGGTCGAAGCGCTCGACGTGACCATCCAGGAGATCCGTACGGCCATCTTCGCGCTCCAGCAGGGTTCGGCGGAGGCCCCCTCGGGGATGCGCGGCCGCGTGCTGAGGGAACTCAACATGGCCGCCGTGCCGCTGGGCTTCCAGCCCACCCACCGCTTCGTCGGACCGGTCGACGCGGCCATCGGCGAACCCGCCGGCAAGAACATCATCGCCGCGCTCCGCGAGGCCCTCTCGAACGCCTTCCGGCACGCGCACGCCACCCGTATCGAGGTCGTGCTGGATGTCACCGCGAAGCTGCCCGACGGCAGGGGAGCGGTGCGGCTGTCGGTGGCCGACGACGGGGTGGGCATCCCGGAGGGCGGGCGGCGGAGCGGATTGCGCAATCTGCGGCGGCGGGCCGAGGCGCTGGGCGGGTCGAGCTGGTGCGAGGGGGGAATCGGTGAGGGGGCGGGCGGTACGAGCGTGATCTGGGAGGCCCCGCTCTGAGCCGCGTGTGCCGCCCCGTCCGCCACCTCATGCGTCGCCCGGCCCTGCGGCCGCGGGAAGTCTCGGCCGTTGCTGTTGCTGTTGCTGTTGCCGTAGCCGTAGCCGTAGTCGTGGTCGTGGTCGTCCGTCGCGGCTGTGTCGCGGACGTGGCGGCTACAGCCGCGCCAGGATCTGTTCGATGACGACCGCGACGCCGTCCTCGTTGTTGGTGACCGTGCGTCCGGAGGCGGCGGCCAGCACGTCCGGATGGGCATTGGCCATCGCGTACGAGGTGCCGGCCCAGGTCAGCATCTCCAGGTCGTTCGGCATGTCACCGAAGGCGACGACCTCGTCGGACGAGACCCCCCGCTCGGCACAGCAGAGCGCGAGCGTGCTCGCCTTGCTGACGCCGAGGCCACTGATCTCCAGCAGCGCGGTCGGGCTGGAGCGGGTGATGGTGGCGCGGTCGCCCGCCACCGTCCGGGCCAGCGCGAGGAAGCCGTCGGGGGTCAGCTCGGAGTGGTGCGCGAGCAGCTTGAGCACCGATGTCTCCGCTGCGGCCTCGCCGGACTCCCGCAGCAGCTTCTCCGCCGAGTCGAGAGTCGCGCCCGGGTCGTCCAGGAAGCGCGGGTAGGCGGGCTCGTAGTGGATGCCCGCGGTCGTCTCGATCGCGCAGCTCGTCCCGGGGGCGGCGTCGCGCAGCGCCTGAACGACATCCAGCGCGGTCGCGCGGTCCAGCGGGCGGTCCTGGATGAGCTTTCCGCCGGCGTGCAGATCGACGACGGCGGCGCCGTTGGCGCAGATCGCCATCCCGTGGCCGTGCACATGGTCACTGACCACACCCATCCAGCGGGCCGGTCGCCCGGTGACGAAGAAGACCTCGATGCCGGCCTCCTCGGCCGCCGCGAGCGCCTTGACCGTACGGTCGGAGACCGACTTGTCGTCGTGCAGCAGCGTGCCGTCCAGGTCGGTGGCGATCAGCCGGGGCCGGGCGGGGAGCGGGGAGTCGGCGGGCGGGGTCTCTGATCCACGGGGCGAGGTCACGAGGCCATTCTCCCGTACGGAGACGCACGGGCGTGCGGAGGGTCGCACATCTGAGTGCGAACTCGGTACGGTGCCCGCCCGTCGCCGGGCCAATCGTCGCCCGCCTGGCTTCTCGTCGCTCGTCCCGCCCGGCGCGGGCGGCTGCCGGGCGCGGCGGAGGGGGCGGGCGCCGGCCGGTAGCGGTCAGGCGGCCGTCGGCTCGCTCTGTGCGACCACGGCGAAGGCGGTGCCCTGCGGGTCCTGGAGGACGGCCATTCTGCCGACCGAGTCCATGTCGAAGGCCGGTGCGAGCACCGATCCTCCGGCCCGTACGAGAGCGTCGACGACGCTGTCCGTGTCGTCCACGGCGAAGTTCACGAGCCAGTGCGGTGCGACGCCCTCCGGAAGGTTCTCCGCGCCCTGGACGCCGCCGACGAGGTGCCCGTCGACATGGAATCCGGTGAAGCCCGGCATCTCCGGGATCGGCCCGGCGTCCAGGCCGAGCGCGGCGCGGTAGAAGGTCCCGGCGGCCTCGGGGTCGGAGGTGGTGAGCTGATTCCAGACCAGGGCGCCGGGCTCATTGACGATCTGGGCTCCCTGGAACTCCAGCGGCTCCCAGATCCCGAAGACGGCGCCCTGCGGGTCCGCGGCCATCAGCATGCGGCCGATCGTGCTGACGTCCATCGTCGGGGAGATCACCGAGCCACCGTTCGAACTGATCGCGGCTTCGGTCGCGGCGGCGTCCGCGCTGGCGAAGTAGCTGGTCCAGTGGGGTGGCGGCGGTGCCGGTGAGCCCGCCGCCGGGGTCATCGTCTTCATGATCCCGGCGACGGGCTTGCCCCTGAGCGTGCAGACCGAGTAGCCGCCGAGATCGTCGGGACCGACCTCGCCCTGCCAGCCGAACAGGTCCCGGTAGAAGTCGAGGGCGGCCTGCTGGTCGGGGACCATCAGATCGATCCAGCACGGGGTGCCGGGCGCGTAGGGGGTGGTGACCTCGGACATCGTTCGTCTCCCAAGCTCTGGTCCGCCGCGAGCGGCCGCCCACGGCTGACGGATCCCCCTCACCACCTTGCTCGCACCGTGCCGATCCCGCATTCCCTGGCGGCCGGCCGGAAACTCATGGGCCCGCGCGAGGTATCCCGCGCGGGGGAGCGCCCACGTAGGCTCGGGGCATGCGTCTGAGTACCGTGATCCTTCCTGTCCGCCGGTGGAACGAGGGGGGCCGCGACGAGTGGCTCCGCGCCGAGCGGCTCGGCTTCCACACCGCGTACACCTACGACCACCTGTCGTGGCGGACCTTCCGCGACGGCCCCTGGTTCGGAGCGGTTCCCACGCTCACGGCCGCCGCCGCGGTCACGGACCGGCTGCGGCTGGGGACGCTCGTCACCTCGCCGAACTTCCGGCATCCAGTGACGCTCGCCAAGGACCTGCTGTCGCTGGACGACGTCTCGAACGGCCGGATCACGCTGGGCATCGGCGCGGGAGGCACCGGGTTCGACGCCACGGTCCTGGGCCAGGAGGCGTGGACCCCCGGAGAGCGGGCGGACCGGTTCGCCGAGTTCGTACCGCTGCTGGACCGGCTGCTGACCGAGGACTCCGTTTCGTACGACGGGAAGTTCTACTCGGCCTCGGAGGCGCGTGGCATTCCGGGGTGCGTGCAGCGCCCCCGGCTGCCCTTCGCGGTGGCGGCCACCGGTCCGCGCGGGCTGAAGCTCGCCGCGGCGCACGGTCAGGCGTGGGTGACGACCGGCGACCCGAAGCTGTTCGAGTCGGGTACGCCCGAGGAGTCGGCGGCGGCGATCCGCGGGCAGATCGACCGGCTCGGCAAGGCGTGTGCGGAGATCGGGCGGGAGGTGTCCGAGGTGGAAAGGATTCTGCTGACCGGATTCACCCCGGAGCGGGGCGGCCCGATGGAGTCGCTCGACGCGTTCGTGGACTTCGCGGGCCGGCACTTCGCGCTGGGCATCACCGAGATCGCGGTGCACGCCCCGATCGCGGATTCGGACTTCGCGGCCGACGAACGGGTCTTCGAGCAGATCGCCACGGAGGCGCTGGGGCAGCTGCGTCCGTAGCAGCCGTCAGGGGAGCGGACCGAGTGGCCGGCGGAGAGCCGGTCGCTGGTCCGGACGGCCGGTTCCGACAGGCCGGTTTCGACAGGCCGGTTCCGACAGGCCGGTTTCGACAGGCCGGACCGGCCGACCGGCCTGGCCTGTCGGTCTGGCCTGTCGGTCTGGCCGGTCGGCTGGCAATCGTCGTGCGGCGTCGGCTTGGCGTGACGTGACGTGACGTGGCGTCGCGTGGCGTCGCGTCGTGT
Source organism: Streptomyces sp. NPDC012835 (assembly GCF_042900885.1). Taxonomy (NCBI): domain Bacteria; kingdom Bacillati; phylum Actinomycetota; class Actinomycetes; order Kitasatosporales; family Streptomycetaceae; genus Streptomyces; species Streptomyces sp. NPDC012835. Next base: position 159,005 of record NZ_JBIBBW010000005.1, on the reverse strand, counting down.
TCATCGGTTGGTCCGCTCATCGGATCAGCGCATCGCTCCTGTTTTTCGCTCGCTTTTTCTGGTCGGTTTCAGGTCAGTTGCGGGTAGCAGGTTTGATCCACAGCCAACTGGACTTATCCACAGGCTATTTGCTGAACCTGTGGACAACTGACGCTCCTTTTGGGCTATTTGAGCAATATGTGCCATGTGTAGGTCAGTTGAGGCTGATGCTTCCAAGTCGCTTGCCAGCAGGGCTCTTTCGACATTCGCCCGACTGAAATCGTTGCGATGCGAAGGGGCGTTGCGCACGCTCCCTGTTCCACTCGACGCTCACAGGGGCGGCTTGATCCGGGCGATGGCGCGCAACAGTCCGGGCGCGAGCCGGGACAGGAACCGCGCACTCCGTGCCTCCGAAGTGACCGGCACCACAGCCTGGTTGCGCGCGACAGCGCGCAGTACGGCGGCGGCGACCTTCTCCGGGGGGTAGCCGCGCAGACCGTACAGCCGGGCCGTCTTCCTTCTGAGCCGTTCCTGTTCCCGGGCCGGGACTCCGAGGAAACGCGCCGTGGAGGTGATGCCGGTGTTGACGACGCCCGGACAGATCGCGGACACCCCGATGCCCTGACCGGCCAGTTCGGCCCGCAGGCACTCGGTGAGCATCAGCACGGCCGCCTTGGACGTGGCGTACGCGGGCAGCACCCGTGAGGGCTGAAAAGCGACGGCCGAGGCGGTGTTGACGATATGCCCGCCCTCGCCCCGCTCGGCCATCCGCCGGCCGAAGAGGAGGCAACCGTGGATGACCCCCCACAGGTTGACGTCCAGGACCTTCTTCCAGTCCTCGGCTTCGGTCTTGAGGAAGGGCCCGAACAGTCCGACTCCCGCGTTGTTCACCAGGACATCGACGACGCCGTACTCCGCGGTGACCTTGTCGGCGAGCTGCGCCATGGCGTCTCCGTCGCCGACATCGACCTGCTCCGCCCAGGCTTCGGCCGCTCCGGTGCGGAGCGCCGACTCGGCTGTCTCCCGAGCACCTTCGCCGTCCACATCGACCACCACGATCCGGGCGCCCGCCTCGGCGAACGCGAGCGCGGTGGCCCGTCCGATGCCGCTCGCCGCACCGGTGACCAGGACGAGCCGACCGGCGAAGCGCTCGGCGTACGGACCGGTCGGCACGGTGGCCCCGGCCGGACGGTCGCCGGATTCCTGTGCGGTGACGAAGTCGTCTATCCAGCGGGCCAGTTGGTCCGGTCTGGTGCGCGGCACCCAGTGCTTGGCGGGCAGTGAGCGACGTATCAGCCCCGGAGCCCACCGCTCCAGGTCGTCGTAGAGCCGCTCCGACAGAAAGGCGTCGCCGGTCGGGATGATCAGCTGGACGGGCGCGTGCGCGTAGGCGTCGGTTCGTGGATCGCGCAGCCTGGGACGGACGTTGTCCCGGTAGAGCCACGCCCCGTGTGCCGCGTCGCGCGGCAGGGACGCGGTCGGGTACGGCCCAGGGGGGAGCTTCTCGGCCCGGCCGACGATCCGCGGCCACCGCTTGCCGAGAGGGCCGCGCCAGGCCAGTTCGGGCAGCGCGGGAGCGTGCAGCAGATAGACGTACCAGGACCTGGCGCCCTGCCCGAGGAGCTGACCCGCCCGACGCGGGGTGGGCCGGGCGGCCCGCTGCTTCATCCACAGCCCGAGATGGTCCAGGGACGGCCCGGATATCGAGGTGAACGAGGCGACGCGCCCCGCCGTCCTGGCCACGGTGACGAACTCCCAGGACTGCACCGAGCCCCAGTCGTGCCCCACCAGGTGGACCGGGCGGTCCGGGCTCACCGCGTCGACGACCGCCAGGAAGTCGTCCGTCAGCCTCTCCAGCGTGAAACCGCCGCGCAACGGACTCGGCGCCGTCGAACCGCCGTGGCCACGCACGTCGTACAGCACCACATGGAAGCGTCGCGCGAGCCGGACCGCGACCGCCGACCAGACCTCCTTGCTGTCCGGATAGCCGTGTACGAGCACCACGGTGGGCCGCGCCGTGTCGCCCAGCTCCGCGACACACAGCTCGACCCCGCCCGCCGGGATCCAGCGCTCCCGGGCCCCCGCGATCCGGGTCCCCTCGGTCCCCGTCCTCACGATCCGGGCGCCCTCGGTGCCGGCGCGCTCCGGCTCGGGCACCGTACGGTCTCCGTCGCTCATACCGCCTCCGCTTCCGGCTCTGTGTTCCCGCTCCTGGCTCTGCCCTGTCCCTGCTGTCCCTGCTGTCCCCGTCCTGCCCTGTTCCTGTCCCACCCCTGTTCCCGTCCGTGCCTCTGCCCAGCGTCCGTCTCTCTCCCTCTCCGCCGCCACACACCTCCGCCGCCACACACCCACGCCCCCCACTCCCACGGCCCCCGCCCGCGTGCGCTACGTGTCCGTAACGTGACACCGACGAATCTCGCAATGGTCGGCGGCCACGTCAAGGACACCGTCCTGCCTGTGGAAAACCCACCCGGAGTCCACCGCGTCGACCCTCGTGCCGAAGCCCCGTGAAGGGACTCCTTGAAGAAGCGCCCCGCGCCCCACCCGCGTCCCCTTACGTGGCCCTTACGGGTACCTACGCCTGGAGGCTGACACGGATACAGCCGCCTGGGCTGACGACCGGTGTGGCCGACACCACTACCTTCGAGGGGTGACTGTGATCGCGACCGAAAGCCTGAGTAAGAGGTTCCCCCGGGTAACCGCTCTTGACCGGCTCTCCTTGGACATCGGCCCCGGTGTGACCGGGCTGGTGGGCGCCAACGGGGCCGGCAAGTCCACCATGATCAAGATCCTGCTGGGGCTGTCCCCCGCCACGGAGGGCCGGGCCGAGGTGCTCGGGCTCGACGTCGCCACGAGCGGCGGCGCCATCCGCGAGCTGGTCGGATACATGCCCGAGCACGACTGCCTGCCGCCGGACGTCTCGGCCACCGAGTTCGTCGTACACATGGCGCGCATGTCCGGACTTCCCGCGACGGCCGCCCGCGAGCGGACCGCCGACACCCTGCGCCACGTCGGCCTCTACGAGGAGCGGTACCGCCCCATCGGCGGCTACTCCACGGGGATGAAGCAGCGCGTCAAGCTCGCGCAGGCCCTGGTCCACGACCCGCGACTGGTGCTGCTGGACGAGCCGACCAACGGCCTCGACCCGGTCGGCCGCGACGAGATGCTCGGCCTCATCCGCCGCGTCTACACCGACTTCGGCATCTCCGTCCTGGTCACCTCCCACCTCCTGGGCGAGCTGGAGCGCACCTGCGACCACGTGGTCGTCATCGACGGCGGGACGCTGCTGCGTTCCAGTTCGACCAGCGACTTCACCCAGACCACCACCACACTCGCGGTCGAGGTCACCGACACGGACACGCACCCCGACGGCACGGGGGCGCTGCGCGAGGCCCTGTCGGCGGCCGGCGTCACGATCCGCGCGGGCGCCGAGGAGGGGCTGCCGGGCGCCGGTCACATCCTCCTGATCGAGGCCAGGGGCGAGGAGACGTACGACACCGTCCGCGACACCGTCGCCGGGCTCGGCCTGGGGCTCGTACGGATGGAACAGCGCCGCCACCACATCGCGGAGGTCTTCCGCCCGCGTCAGGCGGAGGCGGACGGCCCGGGCGGAGACGGGGCGGACACCGCCGCCGCCCACCGGGACGCGGCCGACTACGCACTTCAGAAGGGAGGCGCCCGCGATGAGCAGTGAGATCCGGCCGCCCGGCACCGGGGCCGACACCACCCGTATCCACAACATCGGGTACCGCAACTACGACGGTGCGCGCCTCGGCCGTTCCTACGCCCGCCGTTCCCTGTACGTACAGTCCCTGCGCGGCGCGTATGGACTGGGCCGCTCGGCCAAGTCCAAGGTTCTTCCGATGATCCTCCTGGCCGTGATGTGTCTGCCCGCGGCGATCATCGTCGCGGTCGCCATCGCGACCGATCTCAAGAAGCTGCCGCTCGACTACACGCGCTACGCGATCTTCACCCAGGCGATCATCGGTCTCTATCTGGCCTCGCAGGCACCGCAGTCCGTCTCCCGCGATCTGCGCTTCAAGACCGTTCCGCTGTACTTCTCGCGCCCGATCGAGCGCGTCGACTATGTGCTCGCGAAGTACGGAGCGATGGCCTCCGCCCTCTTCGTACTGACCGGGGTGCCGCTGCTGATCCTCTATGTGGGCTCGCTGCTGGCCAAGATGGACTTCGCCGAGCAGACCAAGGGCTTCGGCCAGGGACTGGTCTCGATCGCCGTGCTCTCGCTGCTGTTCGGCGGACTCGGCCTGGTGATGGCCGCGCTCACCCCGCGCCGGGGCTTCGGTGTCGCCGCCGTGATCGCGACGCTGACCATCTCCTACGGAGCCGTGTCCATCCTCCAGGCGATCGCCTGGTCCACGGGGGAGCTGCCCGCCGTCAAGTGGATCGGCCTCTTTTCACCCATCACGCTCATCGACGGTCTCCAGAGCGCGTTTCTGGGAGCCACGTCGTCCTTCCCCGCGAGCGCGGGCCCCTCGGCCGGCGTGGGCGTGATCTATCTGCTCGTCGTACTCGGGCTCATCCTCGGCTCGTACGCCGTCCTGATGAGCCGTTACCGGAAGGTCGGGCTGTGACCACCATCAACATCGAGCACACCTCGCGCTGGTTCGGCAACGTGGTCGCCGTCAACGACGTCACCATGGCCATCGGCCCCGGTGTGACCGGTCTGCTCGGGCCCAACGGCGCGGGCAAGTCCACCCTCATCAACATGATGGCGGGCTTCCTCGCCCCCTCCACGGGCGCCGTCACCCTGGACGGGGAGCCGATCTGGCGCAACGAGTCCGCGTACCGGAAGATCGGCATCGTGCCGGAGCGGGAGGGGATGTACGACTTCCTCACCGGCCTCGAATTCGTCGTGGCCAACGCCGAACTGCACGGACTGGGCCCGAAGGCCGCCCGTGCCGCGCTCGCCACGGTCGAGATGGAGTACGCGCAGGACCGCAGGATCGGGACGTACAGCAAGGGCATGCGCCAGCGCGTGAAGATGGCGTCCGCGCTGGTCCACGATCCGTCGGTGCTGCTGCTCGACGAGCCGTTCAACGGGATGGACCCGCGCCAGCGCATGCAGCTCATGGATCTGCTGCGGCAGATGGGCGCCACCGGCCGTACCGTGCTGTTCTCCTCCCACATCCTGGAGGAGGTCGAGCAACTCGCCTCGCACATCGAGGTGATCGTGGCCGGGCGGCACGCGGCCTCCGGCGACTTCCGGAAGATCCGTCGCCTGATGACCGACCGGCCGCACCGCTATCTCGTGCGCTCCAGCGACGACCGCGCGCTCGCCGCCGCCCTGATCGCCGATCCGTCGACGGCGGGCATCGACGTCGACATGGCCGAGGGAGCCCTGCGCATCCAGGCCGTCGACTTCGGCCGCTTCACCGAGCTGCTGCCGAAGGTCGCCCGCGAACACTCCATCCGGCTGCTCACGGTCTCACCCTCCGACGAGTCCCTCGAGTCGGTCTTCTCCTATCTCGTAGCGGCCTGAGCGGCCTGAAAGGAGCTGTGACGTCATGTACAACCCCACAGTCGCCCGGCTCACCTACCGGGCCCTGCTCGGCAGGCGCCGGGCCGCGATCCTCTTCGTCCTGCCCGCGCTGCTGATCATGATGTCGGCGGCCGTCCGTGCCTTCAACGGTGTGGACGACCAGATCGCCTCCGATGTGCTGGGCGGCTTCGCGCTCGCCACGATGGTGCCGCTGATCGGCGTGATCGCGGGTACGGGCGCGATCGGCCCCGAGATCGACGACGGCTCGATCGTCTATCTGCTCTCGAAGCCGGTGAAGCGTTCGTCGATCATCTTCACCAAGCTGATCGTGGCGATCGCCGTGACCATGGCGTTCTCCGCCGTCCCCACCTTCGTCGCCGGGTGGATCCTCAACGGCAACGGGCAGCAGATCGCCATCGCGTACACCGTGGCGGCCCTCGTCGCCTCCATCGCGTACAGCGCGCTGTTCCTGCTGCTCGGTACGGTCAGCCGGCACGCGGTGGTCATCGGACTGGTCTACGCGCTGGTCTGGGAGACGCTCTTCGGCAGCCTGGTGTCCGGCGCGCGGACGCTCAGCGTCCAGCAGTGGGCCCTGGCACTCGCCCAGAAGATCGGTGGCGACGGCGTGATCACCTCGGATGTGACGCTGCCGCTCGCGGTGATCCTGCTGGTCGGGGTCTCCGTGGTCGCCACCTGGTACGCGGGGCGGAAGCTCCGGACGCTGACGCTCGCGGGCGAGGAGTGAGCACCGGGAGCACGGCACCTCCGGTTCGCTAGGACAACCCCCGCCCGAAAGGCGGGGGTTGCCGCGTAACTGTAGGGTTATCTGTTCGTTTGGCAGGGTGCGTGGAGGCAACTGGAGTTCGTGACGTCGAGCGTTCGTGAATCTGGGGATTGCCGGTGACCGGGTCGAACGGCCGCACCGGTCATTGAGTGAGAAAGCACCGTGAGCCGACCTCCACCCCTGAAGCCCGGGGAGAGGGCCGACCATCATCGGTTCACGAAGGGGAAGGCATTTCCATGCCACCTGAAGGTGCTCTGCTCGAATCGCGCGCGATGCGCGACAGCGTCATGGGGCGGGTCGAGGCGCTCGACAAGGTCAAGGCCCTGACGATGCTTCCGGACGGCATTCATGTCCGTACGGAGGACGTCGCGCGGTACTTCGAAGTATCCACAGGCGTCATCAGGCAGTTGACGGCGAGGCATCGCGCCGAGCTGTGCGAGAACGGCATGCGCGTGGTGCGAGGCGCTGACCTGCGACGCTTTCATAGTGACATGTTGTCACTATGGAGCGAGGGTCGAGGAGAAAGTTATCCACAGGCTGTCACCCAGTTGACGCTGCACCCCCGCCGGGCCGTACTCAACATCGCGATGCTCCTCCGCGACAGCGACATCGCGCGCCGCGTCCGTACGTATCTCCTCGACGCCGAGGAGGACCTGCGCCAGGGGTACGCGGACCTCGACCGACGCGTGACGAACATCGAGTCCTGCCTCGGCGGCGTCGGGGCCGCGCTTCAGGAGCTGGGGCCGGTCCTGAACCGGATGTCGTACCGGCTCGACAGTCTGGACCGCCGGCTCGACGCCACCAACCGGGTGGTGGCCGCGCTCAGCAACCGGCTGTGCGACGTGTCCGCCCGCCTCGACCGGGTCGACGCCAAGGTGGACGGCCTCGCCCATCAGGTGAGGGATCTGCGCCTGGGGCGCAGGCGCGGCTGATCCGCCGGTAGGGCCGGGCCGTGCGGTGGCCCGGCAGGTCCGTGTCCGCCCATGCCGCGGGGGTGACTCCGGGGCGGGCACGGGCCGTTGGCGAATATTCGGTGGCGCCGCAACGAGGTTCCGGGCAGAGTTGTGGTGGTCGGAAGACCCACAGACCGGGAGCGGAGCACGGCGATGACCGGGGATCCGAGTCCGTCGAGCTTCCAGCGGGGCACCACCGCGCAGGCACCGGAGTAACCATCATGACTCCGCGCAGCCGCCGGCGAGCTGCCCGGGGGTGGCCGCTTCGAGCGCGCATCCGCGCGGGCCACCCCTCCCGGACCACCTCCACGACCACCTGCGACGGCCAGACACACCTGAGCGGGCGGCACCTGAGCGAGGCGGCACCCGAGCGGGGCAGCACCCGAGCGGGGCGGCACCCGAGCAGGGCGGCACCCGAGCGGGGCGGCACCCGAGCAGGGCAGCACCTGAAGCGGGGCAGCACCCGGGCGGGGCAGCGCCACGCCGTCGCCTAACCGAGCAGCAGCTTCTCCAGCACAACCGCGATGCCGTCGTCCGCGTTCGACGCGGTGACCTCGTCCGCGACCGCCTTGAGCTGCGTGTGCGCGTTGGCCATCGCCACGCCGTACCCCGCCCAGCCGAACATGGGGATGTCGTTCGGCATGTCCCCGAACGCGATCGTGTCCGCCGGCTTGACGCCGAGCCTCCGCGCGGCCAGCGAGAGCCCGGTGGCCTTGGTCAGGCCCGGCGGCAGGATCTCCACGACGCCTGCGCCCGCCATCACCACGTCCACCAGACCGCCGACGGCCGCCTGCGCCGCCTCGGCCAGCGTGTCGTCGTCCAGCGCCGGATGCTGGATGTACACCTTGTTGAGCGGCGCGGCCCACAGCTGCGCCGGGTCGTCCACGAACAGCGCCGGCAGCGGGCCTTCCTGCACCCGGTAGCCGGGGCCGACCAGCACCTCGCCGTCCAGCCCGTCCCGGCTCACGGCCAGTGTCGGCGCGCCGATCCGCTCCTCGATCCGGGCGAGCGCCAGCTTGGCCAGCTGCCGGTCCAGGGTCAGCGACGTCAGCAGCCTGTGCTCACCGGCGTGGTAGACCTGCGCGCCCTGGCCGCACACCGCGAGACCTTCGTACCCCAGGTCGTCCAGTATGTTCCGGGTCCACGGCACGGCACGTCCCGTGACGATGATGTGCGCGGCGCCCGCGGCCGTCGCCGAGGCGAGCGCCGCCCGGGTGCGCTCGGAGACCGTGCCGTCCTCGCGCAGCAGTGTGCCGTCGAGGTCGGTCGCGACGAGTTTGTACGGGAACGGCGGAGCCGGCGTGGCCACCGCGGGTACGGTCTTCGCGGATATGGCCGTTGCGGGCGTGGCCTCCGCGGGCGCGGGCGTGGGATCCGTGCTCACTTGGCGATCGGCTCCAGGACCTCACGGCCGCCCAGATACGGACGCAGCACCTCGGGCACCCGTACCGAACCGTCCGCCAACTGGTGGTTCTCCAGGATCGCCACGATCGTGCGCGGTACGGCGCAGAGCGTGCCGTTCAGCGTCGACAGCGGCTTGACCTGCTTGCCGTCCCGCATGCGGACCGAGAGCCTGCGGGCCTGGAAGCCGTCGCAGTTCGACGCCGAGGTCAGCTCGCGGTACTTGCCCTGCGTCGGGATCCACGCCTCGCAGTCGAACTTGCGCGAGGCCGAAGCGCCCAGGTCGCCCGTGGCCACGTCGATCACCTGGAAGGGCAGACCGAGAGAGGTCAGCCACTGCTTCTCCCAGTCCAGCAGCCGCTGGTGCTCGGACTGCGCCTCCGCCGGGTCGACGTACGAGAACATCTCGACCTTGTCGAACTGGTGGACCCGGAAAATGCCCCGGGTGTCCTTGCCGTACGTACCGGCCTCGCGGCGGAAGCACGGCGAGAAGCCCGCGTACCGCAGGGGGAGCTTGTCCGCGTCGATGATCTCGTCCATGTGGTACGCGGCGAGCGGGACCTCCGACGTACCGACCAGGTAGTAGTCGTCCTTCTCCAGGTGGTACACGTTCTCCGCGGCCTGGCCGAGGAAGCCGGTGCCCTCCATGGCGCGCGGGCGGACCAGCGCGGGGGTGAGCATCGGGATGAAACCGGCCTCGGTGGCCTGCGCGATCGCCGCGTTGACCAGGGCCAGCTCCAGCAGGGCGCCGACCCCCGTCAGGTAGTAGAAGCGCGAGCCAGAGACCTTGGCACCGCGCTCGACGTCGATGGCGCCCAGCGCCTCGCCCAGCTCCAGGTGGTCCTTGGGCGCGAAGCCCTCGGCCGCGAAGTCGCGGACCGTGCCGTGCGTCTCCAGGACGACGAAGTCCTCCTCGCCGCCGACCGGCACGTCGGGGTGGACGACGTTCCCCAACTGGAGGAGGAGCCGCTTGGCCTCGTCGTCCGCCTCGTGCTGCTCGGCGTCGGCCGCCTTCACGTCGGCCTTCAGCTGCTCCGCCTTCTTGAGCAGCTCGGCCCGCTCCTCGGCGGAGGCTTTGGGGATCAGCTTTCCCAGCGACTTCTGCTCGGAGCGCAGCTCGTCGAAGCGGACGCCGGACGACCTGCGCCGCTCATCGGCGGAGAGCAGGGCGTCGACGAGCGCGACGTCCTCTCCACGGGCGCGCTGGGAGGCGCGAACACGGTCGGGGTCCTCACGAAGCAGGCGAAGGTCAATCACCCCACCAGGCTACCGGTGTGCACCGACAGCGCCCACTCGATAGTCGCGGGCGCGGCTATTTGTCCAAATTGCGGTAATTGGGGAGGGTGGGGAGAAGCCTCGGTGGACCGCTCGGCGCACGCTCTCGGTTCACGCTTCGTTCGTCAATAAAGGGGGCGGCAATTCCCCGGAATGAGGCATTCCGGTGCTGCCGTCTTGACTCATCACCCTTGCGGAGGGCGGGACTTGGGGTGGCTCGTCGTGCGCGTTGTCCACAGAAAAGGCGAGTCTGGCGGAGTTATCCACAGGCTGTGTGGGAGGTCTGTGGATCACGGAATTCAGGGGCGGGAAGGTCGCGGAAGGTCTGGGGAATTCCCGCCCTAAACCGGCTTGGCGCACTCATTCGGGTGGGAATTACTCGCTCTAACGAGTTGATCACTGGAATTGAGCTGACACGGGGCGACCTGGCGCCCTGTGGATGGAAGTGAGGCACCTGGGGCGATTTGTCGACTGTGTCGGTTGTCGCTGTCGACTTGTCCCCAGGTCGAGAAGCGCGCCTGTGGATAACTCTCCCGAGCATCCACAGCCCCCGGGATCCGCCGGGGCGCGGGCGCCCGCCTTCGAGACCGGCGGCGCCCGCTTTCGCTGTCAGCGGCGCCCGCTCCCGAGGTCAGGCGCGGCCGTCCTGGCTGCGCGCCAGCCACTCGGCCGCCTCGATGAACTCCGAGTCCGAGGTGCCGGGCCGCAGCGTCCGTACATCCGCCGGGGACACCCCCGCGCGGGGGTAGGAGCCGAGGAATCGCACCTTGGGGCAGATCCGCTTCAGCCCCGTCAGCGCCTCGCCCACCCGGCGGTCGGCGATATGGCCCTCGGCGTCCACGGCGAAGCAGTAGTTGCCGATCCCGGCGCCGGTCGGCCGTGACTGGATCAGCATCAGGTTGACCCCGCGCACCGCGAACTCCTGAAGGAGTCCGAGCAGCGCTCCGGGGTGGTCGTCGCCCAGCCAGATGACCACCGAGGTCTTGTCCGCGCCGGTCGGCGCCGAGGGCCGCGCCGGCCGGCCCACCAGCACGAAGCGCGTCTCCGCGTTCTGCGCGTCGTGGATCTCGGTGACCAGGGGGACGAGCCCGTAGGTCGCCGCCGCGAACTCTCCGGCGAAGGCGGCGTCGAACCGGCCCTCCTGCACCAGCCTGGCCCCGTCCGCGTTGGACGCGGCGGACTCCCACCGCGCATCCGGCAGATGGGTCCGCAGCCAGTTGCGCACCTGCGGCTGGGCGACCGGATGCCCGGTCACCGTCTTGATGTCGGACAGCCCGGTCCCCGGCCGTACGAGCAGGGCGAAGGCGATCGGCAGCAGCACTTCGCGGTAGATCATCAGCGGCTCGCCGGACGCCAGTTCGTCGAGCGTCGCGGTGACACCGCCCTCCACCGAGTTCTCGATCGGTACGAGTGCGGCCGCGGCCTCGCCGCCGCGTACGGCGTCGAGGGCCGCCGGGACGGACACCATGGGGACGAGTTCTCGCGTGGCGGCTTCCGGGAGCGTGCGGAGAGCGGCTTCCGTGAAGGTGCCCTCGGGGCCGAGATACGTATAGCGCGTGGCCGACATACGGTCACCTTAATGGGCCGACCGGGGTCGTCGTTCCCGGCCGACGGGCTCCCCGGCCGAGCGGGCGGGCGCGCTCGCCGTGCGCCGCGTACCCGCCGCCGTACCCGCCGCGCCGGGGCGCATATATACGTACATGCGTACCCGTGTTTACGACTCCAGTAGCCGCTGACCCACGTACTCCCCCTGCCGCGCGCCCCCCGGCACCGCGAACAGGCCGCTCGACTCGTGGCGGATGAACGCCGACAGCGCGTCTCCGCGGTCGAGCTTGCGCTGTACGGGTACGAAGCCCTTGAGCGGGTCGGCCTGCCAGCACACGAAGAGCAGCCCCGCGTCCGGTACGCCGTCGGCGCCGATCCCGTCGTGGAAGGAGAAGGGACGGCGCAGCATGGCGGCCCCGCCGTTCGCCTCCGGCTTGGAGATCCGGGCGTGCGCGTTGACGGGGATGACGGGCTTCCCGTCGGAGCCCAGCCGGTCGAGGTCCATCTCGGTGGTCTCCGTGCCGCCGGTGAGGGGGGCGCCGTCGGACTTGCGGCGGCCGATGACGCGCTCCTGCGCGCCGACGCCGAGCTTCTCCCAGTCGTCGAGGAGCATACGGATGCGACGTACCACCGCGTACGAGCCGCCCGCCATCCAGTCGGGGGTGCCGGCCGGCGGATTCGCCGGGACGAAGATCCGCTGCTCGTAGTCCGGTTCGGACGGCCGGGGATTGCCGGTGCCGTCGATCTGGCCCATCAGGTTCCGGCTGGTCATGGGGTGCGGGGTCGCGCCGGGCGAACGGTTGAAGCCGCTCATCTGCCACCGCACCCGGGCCGCGGCCCCCGCGTCCTTCTGCAGGGTGCGCAGGGCGTGGAAGGCGACCAGCGCGTCGTCGGAGCCGATCTGGATCCACAGGTCGCCGTCGCTGCGCGAGGCGTCGAGCCGGTCCGAGGAGAAGGCGGGCAGCGGGTCCAGTGCGGCGGGGCGCCGGTCGGCCAGGCCGGTGCGGCCGAAGAAGCTCCGGCCGAAGCCGAAGGTCACGGTGAGGGAGGACGGGCCCGCGTCCAGGGCGATGCCTGTGTCGTGGCCCACGGCGGGGTCCTCGCCGCTCGTTCCGTTCTTTCCGCTCGTTCCGTTCTTCCCGTTCGTCGCGCCGGACGTTCCCGTGCCGCCCGTGGCCGGTTCGCCGGCCATCAGCGCCCGCGCCGACGCCGACCAGCGGCGCAGCAGCGCGGCGGCCTCTTTGCGGCCCGCACCCGGCAGCAGGTCGAAGGCGATCAGATGGCCGCTGGAGTGCATCGGGGTGGTGATGCCGGGCTGATGGGCGCCGTGGAAGGGGACGGAGCCGGTGCCGATGGTGGTCAGGGCGGCCACCGGCTCCGGGCGCCCGGCCGCGTAGCCGGTGGCGCCGCCGACCGCGCCGAGTGCCAGGCCCGCGGCGCCGGCGGCCCCCGCCGTGCCGAGCAGCCGACGCCGGGAGATGGCGGTGGCGGGGGCGTCGCCGAGGTCGTCCCCTGCGGGGGGAACGCTGCCGGCGCCCGAGGGGGCGGGGGTGCGGGCCTGGTTCTGGCGGGTGTCGCTCACGGTGGGTCAGCCGATCTTCACGTTCTTGTCGACGGTCGTCTGGTCGATGTCGGAGGTCCGCACGGTCAGTTGGAGGAGCCACTCGCCCGGCATGGGGATCAGTACGGGGTCCGCCTTCCAGCGTCCCGTACCGGCGCGCTCCGGGGTGACCGGCAGTGGGCCGATCTTCTTGGCCTTGAGCGTGAAGGCGGCCTTGACCTCCGGCACGTCCAGCGGCTTTCCGTCGGGTCCCTCGACGCTGAGGTCCATCACGTTGGAGCCGGGGGACGCCGGGTCGAGGGTGAGCCGTACGGTGCCCCGGCCGTTCGCGCCGCCCGTGTCGAAGGGCACGCTGAGGGTGACGGGCCCCTTCTTCTCGCCGGGGGCCGCGGCCGTACCGCCGCCTCTGCCCACCTCCTGCTCGACCGTGCGGCCCGGTTCCGTCGTGGTCAGCACGGTCGTGACGGCGAGGAGCACCACCGCGACACCGGCCTCCGCCAGTACGGAATGACGCAGTCCGGTACGCCCGGGATCGAGGTCGCGGTTCCGCTTCTGGCGTGCTGTTGCCATTGCGGCTTTCTGGCGTGCGAGCTGGGTAGCTCTCTCACTGTCACCGACGACGACCGTCGTCGCGGCGGCCCCGGCGGTCCTCCCGGTCCCCGGTTCCGCGGCGGCTTCGGTCGCCTCGGTCACCCCGGTCTGCTCCGTCACCTCGTCCTCGGCTCCCCCTGTCCGCTCGGTCACACCGGTCCGTTCGGTCACCCCTGTCCGCTCGGCCATCTCGTCCCCGGCTGCCTCGCCCGTGGCGGCCGTATCTTCCTCCGACCGCTCCGACCGCTCCGACCGCTCCGACCGTTCCGACCGTTCCGACCGCTCCGCCAGCCGTCCCGTCCACCGCCGGGAGAACCAGGCGATACCGACCATCAGGGCGACGAGCCCGATCTTGACCAGAAGGAGCTGCCCGTATGACGTCTCCCAGAGCGCCGACCACGATCCGACCTGCCGCCAGGACTGGTAGAGCCCGGTCGCCGCGAGCACCATGACGCTGATGAAGGCGGTGCGGGAGAAGCGCCGGACCGCCGCGCTCTCCATGAAGGGCGCCCGGTAGAGAGCGACGAGCAGCGCGGTGAGGCCGCCGAGCCAGATGGCCACCGCCAGCAGATGCAGGACGTCCACCGGCATGGCGAGTCCGGTCTGGATACCGGTCGAGGCGTGTTCGGCGAGCGCCCAGGTCCCGGCGATCCCGGCCGCGACGACGGTGCCGCCCACGACGAGGCCGAAGGTGAGGTCCTTCTTCTCCTTGCTCTCCTGCTCGCTCTCCCTCTCGTCCCCGGAGGTCTCGCGCCTGGCGTACGTGCCGAAGAGGACGGCGATGATCAGTGCGGCCGCGCCGAGGAGCAGCAGCCGGGAGACGAGTGCCGCGCCGGTCTTGGTCGCCAGGACGTCCTGGAGTCCGTCCAGATCGAAGGCGTCCGCCAGCTTGCCCGAGCCGGTGTACGGGCTGCGCAGAAGCAGCAGTACGAGTGTGGCGCCGGTCAGGGCCAGCCAGCCCTGGACGACGAGGCGTTGCAGCGGCCGTACGGAAGCGCCGCGCTGCCAGCAGCAGAGGATGAAGGCGGCGCCGCCGACGAGCAGGATGTAGCCGGCGTACGAGACGTAGCGCGCGATGTCGTACAGGGTGCCGACCAGGCCGCCGCCGGCCTGCTCGGCGGGCAGGGCTGCGGTGGTCTCCGAGGGGGCCCCGATGGAGAAGGTGAAGGCGCCGGAGATCGGGTGGCTGTCGGCCGAGACGGCCCGCCAGGCGACGGTGTAGGTGCCGTCGGCCAGTTCGGGGTTGAGGCCGACGCCGTACCGCACGGTGCCGCCACTGCTCAGGTCGATGATCTTTCCGGTGTCGGCGCGCTTGCTGTCCGGATCGAGTACGCGAATCGAGTCGGCGCCCAGCGCGACCTGTTCGGAGAAGGAGAGGGTGATGTCCTTGGGCGCGGTGGCGACCACCGCCCCGTCCTCGGGGGTGCTGCCGGTCAGCGCGGCGTGTGCCGACGCCGTACCGGAGAGCACGGTGAAGACGGTGCCGATGAGCACCGTGGTGACGAGCAGCAGGCGCACCAGGGCTATGGCTCTGGTGGGGCCGGCGGTTCCGAAGCGCGGGGCGGTGGCTGTCATGACGTGTCTCAGTCCCTCGGTCAGTGTGTGGCCGGGTTGTGGTTGGTCTCCTTCACGGGAAGTTCGACCTTGATCGGGTCGGCCTTCTCGAAGTGCAGTTCGATGCCGACTTCCTGCCCTTGGACGGGCCGCTTCTTGAGGTGGGTGAACATGATGTGGTTGCCGCCGCGTTCGAGATCCAGCTCGCCCTCGGCGGGGATGTCGAAGGACTCCACTTCCCGCATCCGCTGGTTCTCGGTGCGGTGGATCGTGATGTCGTCGGAGATGTCGCTGGTGATGGAGGTGAGGCGGTCGGCGGAGCGGCCGCTGTTGGTGACGGTGAGGAAGCCGGCCGCCATGTCGCTGACGGGCTGGGGCATGTAGCCGCCGCTGATCTTCAGTCGGGGCGAGCCGCCGGAGGCGTCGGACGAGGAGGCGGATGACGTGGAGGAGCAGCCGGTCGCGGCCAGGACCAGCACGGCGGTGAGACCGCCGCAGAGCGCCAGGGGTGCGCGGCGGATCACGGGTTCTCCCCCTTGATGATCTTCGGCAGGTCCTTGGCGTAGTCGTCGGCGGTGGCGTCCTCGCCGTACAGGACATACCCGGCGTCGGTCTTCGGGGAGAACGCGATGACCTGGGTGCCGTGCATGGAGGTGACGGTGCCGTCCTTCTCCTTCGTGGCCGCGTCGATGCCGATGCCGAGCTGACGGGCGCCCGCCTGGATGGTGGAGAAGTCGCCGGTGAGACCGATGAAGGACGGATCGCCCGCGCTCGGCAGCCACTTGGCGAGTTCGGCGGAGGTGTCCCGCTCGGGGTCGGTGGTGACGAAGACGACCTGGAGCTTCTCCCGGTCGGCCTCGGGGAGCGACTTCATGGCGATGGCGATGTTGCTCATCGTCAGCGGACAGACGTCCGGGCAGTTCGTGTAGCCGAAGTAGACCAGCGTCGGCTTGCCCTTGGTGGCCTTGCGGAAGTCGTACGGCTTGCCCTTGGTGTCGTCGAGGACGAGGTCCGGCTTCTTGAACGGCTGGTCGAGCACGGTCGCGGCCCGGGTCTTCGCCGAGGCGGAGACATCGGCGATCGGCTTCGAGGCGGTGTCGTCGCCGCTGCCGCAGGCGGTCAGGGTGAGGGCCGCCGCGACGGCGAGCGTGGCGACGGTGGTCACGGTCTTCTTGCGCATGAGGATGTGTCCTGGTGCTGAGTGGTGTGGTGCGGGCCGTCGCGGCGCGCGAGGCCGGAAGGGACCCGGCCCCGCGCGCCGCGAGGGTCAGTCACGGTGCGTGGTGCGGGCGCGTGCGCGGACACGGGGGCGCGAGGCGTACGGCGTCAGGCCGTACGTCCTGCGGCGCGCGTCCTGCGGTGCGTCCCGCCGTACGTCAGGCGGTGCGTCAGGCGGTGCGGCGGCGGCCGGCGAGGATTCCGTAGGCGACCCCGGCCACGCCGACGACGATCCCGATGATGCCGAGAACGCGGGCGGTGGTGTCGCTGCTGTCGGCGGAGGCCGCGGCGTCGGACGTGGAGGCGTTGTCGCGGTCCGCGTCGTCCTGCTCGGTGCCGGCCCCGGCCGTGGCCTTGTCGGCCGAGCTGCCGTGTCCGCCCTCGGCGGCGGCCGTGAGCTTCAGGACGGGTGCGGGGCTGTCCGGCTCCGCCGCGCCTTCCTTGGTCTCCTCGATCCAGCGGACGACCTCCTTGTTGTCGTACGTCTGGAGGGCCTTGAAGACCAACTGGTCGGCGTCCTCGGGAAGCTGCCCGACGGAGAGCGGGAACTGCTGGAACCGGCCGGCCTCGATGCCCGGCCCGGTCTTGCCGCCGGTCGCGGTCCACGTGACCTTGGAGACGGCCTCGGTGATGGTGTTGCCGTGCATCTCCAGGGGCTTCGCCAGCTTGTCCTTGGTGACCTTGATGTCCCAGCCGGCCACCGGCTGCGGCATGACGGACGCCAGCGGGTGGTCGGCGGGGAAGTTGACTTCGAGCTTGATGGTGGCGGAGTCGTCCCGCTCGTTGGGCACCTTGAAGTTGATCGTGGCGTAACCGCCCTTGGCCGCCTCGCCCTGCGGCTGCACGCTGACGTGCGCGGAGGCCGGGCCCGCCAGCAGCAGCAGCGCGCCCGCGGCGATACCGCCGGCGACGCAGAGGCGGGAGACGTTCCTGGCCGAAGCCGAAGCCGGGGTCGCAGGGGAGGCCGGGGTCGCCGGGGAGGACGAGGACATCGAGGGGGCCGAGAACCTTGAGAAGGCTGAGAACACGGAGACACTCCACGGTGTGAGGTGAACAGGCGTACCGGTCAGGAGCACCGCGACGCGGACGCGCGGCGGCACGGCGACGGCAGGCACCCCCGTCACCCGACCGTCCTCGCGGACTGCGGGGTGGTGAGCGGAGTGCGGCGCGCGTCGCGTCAGGCTGCGAGAGCGCATACGGCCGGAGGGCCGCGCCTGATCACCGAGTGCTGGAGTGTCTCCCCGCCGGACAGCGGGGGAGGCGCGTGGGAGGTGCGCGGGGCGCGCGGGCGCGGCGCGCGGGTGCCGGGCAGCCCGGCGAGCATCGCCCGTACGAGCGCGAAGGCCGCGCGCAGGGCCCGCAGCGCCGCGTTCTCCGTCACGTCCCCGATGCCCTGTGCCGAGAGCCGGCCGAGCCGGAGCAGCGCGAGATCGCCGTGCCTGAGCAGCCAGCCGGCGGCGAGGGCGGCCAGCAGATGCGCGAGAAGCATGGGCAGCGACGGCAGCAGACCGGCGCTCATGCCGTCCCCCATGCCGCCGCCCGCGACCCCGCCCGCGACCCCGCCCGCGATCCCGTTCGTGACATCGGCGGCGATCGAGCCGGCCCCGCCGGTCACCATGTGCTGATGGACGCCGCCCGCCGCCGAAGCCGCCGCGCCTGCCACGCCCGCCGAGTCCGCGGGGCTGAGCCCCGCGTCGGCGACGATCCGCTGCGCGTCGACCGGGCTGAGTGAACCGGGGCCCGCCCCGCACACCAGCTTCGCGGCCATCCTGATCAGTACGTCGTCCCTGGCCGCCGACGCCGTGAGGTGCTGCTGCCCCAGACCGAAGAGGCTGTGCAGGCCGAACTGACCGCCCGCCAGGGCCACGACGATGGAGGTGGTGGAGCGGGTGCGTCCCGAGAGCGTCGCGGCGACCGCGAACACGGCGAGGAAGCCGATGAGCAGCGTCCACCAGGGCACCGGGGCGCAGGCCGCCACGACATGTCCCGTCGCCGACAGCACGACGCAGAGCGCGGTGAACACCGCGGCCCTGAATAGCCGCGGTGCCGCTGTGGCACGAACGCGCACGGGAATGGACATGGCCGGGTCATCATCGCACTGCGGCCGTACGCTCCGTGGGGCAGGTCCGGAAGGTCAGCGTCTGCCCCCGTACGCCGCGCTTCACGCGGCTCGTCCCGTACCTGCCGAGGCCCGTCCGGCCGTACCCCCGCGTGTCCGGCGGGGAGTGTCTTCGCCGTCCTATACACCGGCCCGCGTTCCATTCGCGTCCGCCGAATGAGGGATATCACGACAATCATGTGCTTACGGCCGGAGGGGAAGGGCAATACGTATCGGTATGTCGAGCCGCAGCCAGGAGGCTGGAGCATGAGCATCTGGTGGTCTCTCCACTTGCGGCGCGAAGCCGCGAGCGTTCCGCTCGCCCGGCGCCTGCTGCTCGGCACCATGGAGACCGCGGGGGTCGATCCGGACGTCTCCTTCGATCTGTCGGTCGCCCTCGGCGAGGCGTGTGCGAACGCGGTGGAGCACGGCGGCGGCGAGGACTCCGGCGAGCTGCCCGGCGCGTATCGGGTGACGGCCTATCTGGACGGCGAGTTGTGCCGTATCGAGGTGTCCGACTCGGGGCCGGGCTTCCCCGCCCGCCGTCTCACGTCCCTCGCCGCGCACGCCCCCGCGCCGGCCGTCGCGCCCGCGCCCGCGCTCCCGCCCGCCGTGATGCCTGCGGTGGGGCCCGCGCCCCTGTCCGCGCCCGTCGCGCTCGCCCCCGCGCCGCCGCCCGCCGCCCTCATGGCCGAGAGCGGCCGGGGGCTGTGTCTGATCGAGCAGCTCACCGACCATGTGTATGTGCGCAACCGGCCGGGGCACGGCGCCGTGGTCAGCTTCGACAAGACCCTGAAATGGCGGGAGGACGCCCTGCTCAGGGCCGTATGAGCCGGCACTGAGCAGGGCGTCCTCCGGGAGAGGGCCGGCCGGTCCGAAAAATTCCGGCAGGTCCGGGAGCCCGGGAGAGCCCGAGATACGGGAGATCCCGAGCGAGATACGGGAGAGTCCGAGGTACGGGAGAACCGGGAGGTCCGGGCCCGGGAGATCCGCGGACTCAGCCGCGGACTCAGCCGTTGCGCAGGCCGGCCATCCACGCCTCGACCTCGTCCGACCGGCGCGGCAGCCCGGCCGACATGTTCCTGTTGCCGTCCTCCGTGACGAGGATGTCGTCCTCGATCCGGACGCCGATCCCCCGGTACTCCGCCGGTACGGTCAGATCGTCGGCCTGGAAGTACAGCCCCGGTTCGACCGTCAGGCACATCCCGGGCTCCAGCGTCCCGTCCGCGTACGCCTCCCGGCGGGCCGCCGCGCAGTCGTGCACGTCGAGGCCGAGCATGTGGCCCGTGCCGTGCAGCGTCCAGCGGCGCTGGAGACCCAGCTCCAGCACCTTCTCGACCGGGCCCGCCAGCAGGCCCCACTCGACGAGCTTCTCGGCGAGCACGCGCTGCGAGGCGTCGTGGAAGTCGCGGTACTTCGCGCCGGGCCGCACGGCCGCGATGCCGGCCTCCTGCGACTCGTACACCGCGTCGTAGATCTTCCGCTGGAGATCGGTGTAGTGGCCGTCGATCGGCAGCGTGCGCGTGACGTCGGCGGTGTAGAGCGTGTGCGTCTCCACGCCGGCGTCGAGGAGCAGCAGGTCGCCCCGGCGTACGTCGCCGTCGTTGCGTACCCAGTGCAGGGTGGTGGCGTGCGGACCAGCCGCGCAGATCGAGCCGTACCCGATGTCATTGCCCTCGACGCGGGCGCGCAGGAAGAAGGTTCCTTCGATGTAGCGCTCGCTGGTCGCCTCCGCCTTGTCGAGGATCCGTACGACATCCTCGAAGCCCCGGACCGTCGAGTCGACGGCCTTCTGCAGCTCGCCGATCTCGAACTCGTCCTTCACGGCGCGTGCCTCGGAGAGGTAGACGCGCAGTTCCTCGTCGGTCTCGGCGGTGACCTTGTCGGCCAGCGCGCCTTCGATCCCGGCGTCGTGGCCGCGCACGTTACGGACCCGGCCCGTGGCGTCCGCCAGCTCGGCGGGCAGCTCGCGCACGTCCTTGGCGGGGATGCCCAGCAGCTGTTCGGCCTCGGTCAGCGAGTGCCGGCGGCCGACCCACAGCTCGCCCTGGCCGTCGAGCCAGAACTCGCCGTTCTCCCGGTCGGAGCGCGGCAGCAGGTAGACGGTCGCGTCGTGACCGTCCTGGTTGGGCTTCGGCTCCAGGACCAGGACGCCGTCCTGCGTCTGGTCGCCGGTGAGGTACGCGTACTCGGTGGAGGCGCGGAAGGCGTACTCGGTGTCGTTGGACCGCGTCTTGAGGTTGCCCGCCGGGATCACCAGGCGCTCACCCGGGAAGCGCGCGGAGAGCGCGGCGCGGCGGGCGGCGGTGTGGGACGCCTGCGCGATCGGCTCCAGGCCGTGCAGCTCGGTGTCGGCCCAGCCGGACTTCATGTTCTCTGCGAGCTCATCGGACACGCCCGGGTACAGACCGTTCTTCCTCGGCTTGATGGGTGCTTCTTCTGTCTCAGGCGACTCCGCATCCGGGATCTCCGGCGTATCCGGGGTTACCGGGGTGAGCTCCTCAGTCACGGCTTCTTCTCCTCATATGACTACAACAATGGGCCATCTTTCCCATCGTATGCGCGAGGGGAAGGTGACCCGAGGAGCGCCGGAGCCGGCGGGGGCGGTCAGCCGGTCGGGGCGCGGGTGGTCGGTGAGCGGTGAGTGGTGAGTGGTGGTCGGTGAGCGGGGCATCGGAGCGCCGGAGCGCCGGAGCGCCGGTGGGCGGGGCCTCGGGTGGTCGGCCGGGTGGCCGGTCGGTCGGCCGATTGGTCGGGCGGTCGGCCGGGTGGCCGGTCGGTGGTCAGTCGAAGCGGGCGGCCAGGAGCACGAGGTCGTCCCCGCCTGCGTCCCCGCCGTCTCCCGCACCTCTGCCGGTCCCCACCGCGGGCTCCGGCAACAGCCGGCGCAGTACGTGGTCGACGATCGCCCCCGGATCCCTCCTGGCGGCGGCCGGCACGCTCGCCGCCGCCGCGTGCAGCAGGGCGAAGGCGCGGTCCATGGGCTCGCCGGTACGCCGCAGCAGCCCTTCCGTGTAGAGCAGCACCGTCTCGCCCGGCGCGGGCGACACCACCACGCTCGGCGCCTGCCAGCAGCTGAGCACGGTGAGCGGCGCGGAGAGGGACGTCTCGACGAACTCGGTGCGCCGGTCCCCGACGATCAACGGCGGCGCGTGTCCCGCCCCGGCCAGCACGACCCGGCGCCGGTCGGGCTCCGCGTACGCGAAAAGCACGGTGGCGGTACGGGCCGGTTCGGTCAGCCGCAGCAGCAGTTCCAGGTCGGAGAGTACGGCGACGGGGTCCTCGCCCTCCATCACGGCGTACGCCCGCAGACAGGCGCGCAGCCGCCCCGAGGCGGCCACCGCGCCGGGCCCGGAACCGCTCACCGAGCCGACCGCCAGGCTCAGAGCGCCCTCGGGCAGGGGCAGCGCGTCGTACCAGTCGCCGCCGCCGAGCGGGCCCGTGCGGTGGCGCGCGGCGAGCCGCACGCCGGGCATCCGGGGCAGCAGGCCGGGCAGCAGCTCCTCGGTGAGGCTGGTCGCCCGCGCACGGGCCCGTTGCAACTCCACGACGCCGGCGAGCTGTTCGCCCGCGTACCGGGCGTAGAGGCGGACGAGGTGACGCTGCCGATCGGTCGGCGCGGCGGGCTCGTCGTACAGCCAGACGACGACGCCGAGTTGTCCGGGGAGGGAGGTGGTGGCCGCGCCGCCGGTCTCCGGTCCTGAGCCGGTGTTCGGTCCCGTACCGGCGTCCGTGTCCGTGTGGACGCCTGTGTCCGTGCGGGCGCCCGTGTCCGTACCGACGACCGGCCTCGTACCGGCGTCCGTGTCCGTACCGACGACCGGCCCCGTACCGGCGTCCGTGTCCGTACCGACGACCGGCCCCGTACCGGCGTCCCTGTCCGTGCGGGCGACGGTGCCCGTACGGGCGTCCGTGTCCGTGCGGGCGGCGGTTTCTTCGGTGCGTTCGCCCCTCCCCGTACCTGCCGCCCTCCGCGGCTCTCCCCGCGCCCCCTGTGCTCCCACCACCACCTGCGTCCCGCGCGCGGCCTCAGCCGTGCCGGTCAGTGGTACGGCGTAACTGGCGCTGTAACCGAGCCGGGCCGCGACCTCGCGTTCGAGCGGGTCCAGGTCGGGCAGGGCGAGCAGGTCGGGGACGCACACCGGTTCCGGCCGCCCGACGGCCGCCCCGTACCCGGCGCTCGCGGACCGCGTGCGGGGCCCGGCGGTTCCGGTGCTCGCGCCGATGTGGCTGGCGGTGTTCCCGCCGGTGCTCATGTCGGTGCTCCCGCCGGACCCGGCGAACAGCCGGCCGTACGAGACGGCATGGCGCGGCACGGTCTCCAGCTGGCCCAGCTCGGCGTGCGAGAGGCCCAGTCCGAGCGTGGTGGCAGGGCCCAGCCCGTCGGCCGGTTCGAGTACGACCAGCCCCCGGCCCGCCCCCACCAGGGCCGCTCCGGCCCGCAGAAGCTCATGGAGCACCGCGTCCAGGGAACGGATTCCGGCCAGCCGCTCGGTGAGTTCATGGAGGGTGGTGAGATCGGAGACCCAGCCGGCCAACCGGTCCTGGATGAGCGCGCCGGGCGCGGGGGACACGTCGCCGAGCGGCGGATCAGTGTGGGCGGGAGCAGGTACCAGGGCATCGATTCCAGCCACTTTCGGCATGTGCCGGGCGCTCATGGCAGTCGGCTCTGCGACCGGTGCGTTTCGCTCAATAGCATGGCGAACCCCCATGTCATTACGCTCATTTTGCGCGGCTGTCGGTGCATCCACATGTACACGCACACCGGATGCAATGTCCAGCATTGTCCCGATGTGATGGCGGCTATCCGTCGGATATCCACCGGGCGTCCGTGCGGCTCTCAGCTTGGCCGAAAAATGACCCGCCTGACTGGGTTTTGCGATCGACTGAGGGCGCTTGACTGGGGGATCCTCCAGGACCGGGTTGCTGTAAGGCCCGGGCGGAGCGTCATTCCGAACGTGATGGGTACGTAAACGGTGACGGACAGGGGCAGTTGCGACCGCCCCGGAACCTGGCGGCGGGGCCGGGCGTCTTAACCGCCGTAGGCAACGCCCGTTCCCCGGAGTGGCGAGAAAAGTACAGCGGGACAGCAGCGGGACAGTAAGCGCCATGCGCACGCCACCCCTCGCCACACGTTCAATGAAGACAGGCCGTGATCGATTCAGGGACGGTGCGGAAGCGCCGTTGAGCTGAAGGGTCCGGACCTGTCCCGGTGCCACGCGCGGGGGCGGCGGAACGTCCGGACCGCGCGCTGGCGCAAGCCTGGATCACGCACCGACGCACGTACCGAACTACGCACCGATGTACGCACCGTTTTGCACGTCAACGCACGTCAACGCACGTCAGGGCATGTCTGCACGCGATGTACGCACAGTGAAGTGATGCACACACATGGTGTCAGTGTCATGTGGACCTCGGCGTTCAACGGAAAGGAACGAGCGCTCATGCGCGAGATCCTCGGAAGGCGACGCAGGCTCTGGTTCCGACGCAACGGGCGGCGGCCTGGCCAGCTGGAGGCGGCGCTCACCTGCGCCACCGCGTGGGACTGGCCCGTACTCCCGGGCGCCGGGCTCAAGACGGCCGGCGGACGCGGAACACGCGGCCAGGGCTGCTCCTGCCCGGACCCCGAATGCGTCGTACCCGGCGCACACCCCTTCGATCCGGGGCTGCTCGCGGCGACCACCGACGCGCGCATGGTGCGCTGGTGGTGGAACAACCGCCCCACCGCCCCCATCGTCCTGGCCACCGGCGGCAGCGCCCCCTGCGCGGTGAGCCTGCCGGCCGTCGCGGGCGCCCGCGCCCTGGTGGAACTCGACCGGATGGGGATGCGGCTCGGACCGGTCGTGGCGACGCCCACACGCTGGTCGCTGCTGGTCGCTCCGTACACCCTCGAACAGCTCGGCGAGCTGTTGTACAGCAAGGACTGGGTGCCGAGTTCGCTCCGGTTCCACGGGGAGGGCGGCTACCTCGTACTGCCCCCGTCCGAGGCCGCGGGCGGCCAGGTGCGCTGGGAGCGGGCTCCGCTGAAGGGCTCTGCCGCACCCTGGCTGCCGGACGTGGAGGCGGTCGTCGACGCGTTGGTCGAGGCGAGCACCGGGGCGCCGGACGGCGGCAGCAGGCTCACGTACTGACGGCGACAGCGGGCTCACGTACTGACGGCGGCAGCGGGCTCACGTGCTGATTGCCCGCGTACGCCGGAGTGCGCGGCGGAAGTGCGCCAGGAGCGTGCGTGGGCGGGGGGTGTCGGGGGAGGCGAGGGACGCGCGGTGCGCAACTCCCGGCCCCCGGAGCCCTGTTGGCCGCGGCCTCGGATTCGGCGGGGCGGGCGGGGCGTGCCCGGGAACGCGAACGCCCGGTCGCTGGCGACGGGGGATGCACCAGCGACCGGGCTTCTAGAACCGTAACAAGAGATCGGCGGTTAGCAAATTCGATCCGGTGTATTCGGACAACGAATTACTTGCCAGTAAGGCAAGCTGTGACAGGTGTCACCGAACTACCGCCGAACCGCTGAGGGCTCCCGACTCAAGGTCCGCCAGCGCTCGTGGCTCGGGGCGCGTGGCTCTTGGGTGCAGGGCCCGGGAGCCTGGAGAGCCCGGCCGGCTCAACGACTCCCTGCCCCTGACACCCGGCCTCAGCTGAGCGTCACCTGCCGGTTGGTGAGCCCGCCGCGCGCCCTGCGCTCGTCACCGGTCAGCGGAGCGTCGGTCGCGAGCGCCGCCGCCAGCCGCTCGGCGAACTCCGCCGCCGGCTTCTCGCACTCCTCGGCGCCCATGCCGCTGGGCAGGTCCCACACCGGCACGGTGAGTCCGTGCGCCCGGAAGGAGCCGACCAGCCGGGTCCCCTCGCCGAGGCTCGACGTACCCGCCGCGTGCAGCCGCGCGAGCGCGTCGAGCAGCTTCTCCTCCGGGTACGGCATGACCCAGCGCAGGTGGTTCTTCTCCGGCGTCTCGCACCAGTAAGCGGCGTCCGTGCCGGAGAGCAGGGCGGTCGGGATCGCGGCGGCGTTGGCGCGCTCCAGGGAGGCGGCCACCTCGGCCGAGGCGTTCTCCGCGTCCGGCACCCAGAACTCGAATCCGGGATGGACGACCGGGGTGAACGCGGCCTGCGGGTCGAGCAGGTCCTGAAGCCGCGGACCGTCGGCCTCCACCCGGTGCGCCGCGACCGGGCTGCCCGGTTCTGCGACTAGCGCACGCCGGAGCGTATCGGCGAGATCCCGGCTCAGATCGCCGGACGAGGTGTCGTTCTGGAGCGCGAGCAGTACCGAGCCGTCGTCGCGGCGCAGCGCCGGCCAGGCCATCGGCAGGACGGTCGCGAGGGTCACGGACGGTACGCCGTCGGGCAGCCCGTCCTTGAGGGTCAGCTCGACGGTCGCGGCGGGCACCAGCTCGCGCAGCGCGACCCAGTCGCACTCGCCGGCCAGGCCCTCGAAGGGGCGCTGGACCAGCTCGGTCACGGCGTGCGCGGCGGCGCGCCCGTGACACGCCTTGTAGCGGCGGCCCGAACCGCACGGGCAGGGTTCACGGGCCCCGACCACCGGAACCGGTCCGTCCGTGAGCTGAGGCTTCACGGCCTTCGTCTGGGGGCGCTTCTTGGCCATGTGTGGCTTCTCCCGGTAGCGGCGATGCGGTGTCGGCGCGAGCCTAATGCTTCGCGGGAACGGCCCGCCGCCGACCGCTCGGTGCCGCCCGCCGCCGCACGAATCCGCCGAGACACCACCGACCCGCCGATGCCCCGACCGTCTCACCGAGGACCACCCGGT
This sequence comes from Streptomyces sp. NPDC012835, assembly GCF_042900885.1. NCBI lineage: Bacteria > Bacillati > Actinomycetota > Actinomycetes > Kitasatosporales > Streptomycetaceae > Streptomyces > Streptomyces sp. NPDC012835. The sequence continues at coordinate 132,787 of NZ_JBIBBW010000005.1, read as the reverse complement.
GATCGCCGGGGATCACCGGGGATCACCGGGCGTTTCGCCCGGCATCACCGGCATCACCGGCATCACCGCGTCTCACGGAACACCCGCGTCTCACGGCATCACCGGCGTCTCATCCCGCATCGTCGAACGCTCCCGCGAAGCCCACTCCGTCGAGCCCGCCGAGGCCGCCGAGCCCGCCGAGGCCGCCGAGGCCGTCCAGCCCATCGAGCGCTCCGATGCTGTCGAGCCGTCGGCTCCTGCCGTCGATACCGTCCAGATCCTCCAAGCCGTCGACGCCGTCATCGATGCCGTCGATCCCGTTCAGCCCCGCGAGGCCCGGCCCTGTGACGCGCGTAGCGAAATCGTCGCGCCGATGGCTTTCCGTAATGACCGCCCAGACCGTCACCTCGCCGGAAGCGCTGTCCCGGACGCCCCAGTCCTGCGCGAGGGACGTGATGATGTTGAGCCCGCGCCCGCCTCTCGCCGTGACCGATGGCGTGGCCGGAACGGGCCGGGTCGGACCACCGCCGTCCGTCACCTCGACGGTCAGCCGGCCCGCCTTGTCCACGCGCCACGCGGCACGGACATCGCCGTCTCCGATTTCCGCGCGTCCCAGCGGCCTGCCGTGCCGACAGGCGTTGCTGAGCAGCTCGGAAAGGATCAGTACGGCATCGTCGACGACCGAGTCCGAGACCCCGCTGCGGCGCAACTGCTCCCGCATCCGCTGCCGTGCTCTGCCCACGCCCGCAGGGCCATGGGGAACGGCCATGCTCGACGACGCGGGCACTTCCTGTGCCACCACAAACGCCACCCCCGAGACCTCCTTCGCCCCACGCCACGGTGTGGATGCCCCAACGGCCTGGGCCGGAAACCGGCCGGAGGGAGGCCATTGACGCACTCGTCGCGGCGGAACGCCGGACGAACGCGCCGGTACACCTCACGTCACGTCCGTGACAGCGAAGCGGACGGCGTCGGCCGGGGCCGGGCAGCCGCCGGGCCGAGCTGAAGGCGAGGTCAGACCGCGGTCAGGCGGGGCTCAGGCCAAGGTCAGGCGGGGGTCAGGCCGAGGCCAGGCCAAGGTCAGGCGGGGCTCAGGCCGAGGTCAGGCAGAGATCAGGCCGTGCGGCCGGTCAGACCGGGCGGCCGAGCTGGGTGAGCACCTGCTTGGGCCGGTTGGTGATGATGGCGTCCACGCCGAGGCGGACGCAGAGATCGACATCCTCCGGTTCATTCACCGTCCAGACATGGACACGGCGACCAGCTCGGTGCAGCCGGGCGATGTAGCCGGGGTGGTTGCGTACGACCCGGATTCCGGGCCCCGCGATCTGCGCGCCGGCGGGCAGCCGGCCGTCGCGCGCCCTCGGCGAGACGAACTGCATCAGATAGACGGTCGGCAGCAGGGGCGCGGCGGAGGCGATCCGGTGCAGCGAGCGCGCGGAGAAGCTCATGATCCGTACGGCCGACTCGTTGGGATCGTACGTTCCGTCGGGGGCGTTCGTCGGTGGGGCGTCCAGCCCGAAGCGCCGCAGCAGCTGCACCAGCCGCTCCTCCACCTGACCGGCCCAGCGGGTCGGGTGCTTGGTCTCGATGGCGAGCTGGACGGGGCGCCCGGCGTCCGCGACCAGTTCGAGCAGCCGCTCCAGCGTCAGTACGGAGGTGAACTCGGGGTCCCGCCAGTCCGGGCTCTCCTCGCTGTCCTTCCAGGAGCCGAAGTCGAGGGTCGCGAGATCGGCCAGCTCCAGGGCGGAGACGGCGCCGCGTCCATTGGAGGTGCGGTTCACCCGCCGGTCGTGGACGCAGACCAGATGTCCGTCAGCGGTGAGCCGTACATCGCACTCCAGCGCGTCGGCACCGTCCTCGATGGCTTTCATGTAGGCGCCCAGAGTGTGCTCGGGCGCGTCCTCCGACGCTCCGCGGTGGGCGATGACCTGGATGCTGCGCTGCCGTGCTTGAGTCACCGCGCCATGGTGTCATCGTGACGGGGTAGGCGGGCGGGACAACTGAGAGATGGACGGGTGAACGGCGGGCGTTCATCAGCCCGTCGTCGCGGACCGTGCGCGTTATGTCCGTAAATAAAGGTTGGCAGGCCAGACACACAGGTCCTGCTTACAGTGGCCTGACGCGCTGTGGGAAAAGCTGACCGCAGAGACTTGCTGGACACGTGCACCCGCGACACTTGCACAGCGACACCTGCACAGGGCGACAGCCGAACAGCGGAACTCTTGCCGAAGACTGATGTGGAACCGAGGAGAAAGAGCTGTGAGCACCGAGAACGAGGGCAACGCGGTCCCCGCCGCCCCGTCCGTACCTCCCGTGCCGGATGCCACTCCCGGAGGCACACCCGCGTCCGCTCCGAGTGAGGCCGCGCCCGAGCAGCGCGACCAGCGGCAGCAGGACCAGCCGCACCAGCAGCAGTACGACCAGCAGCAGTACGACCCGGCGGCGCCGGAGCGTACGGGCCCCGCCCCCGCGCCGGCGTACGCACCCGCCCCCGCGCAGGGGCCCGCGCCCGCGCCAGGGCCCGCCCCCGCGCCCCCGCAGGGGCCGGCTCAGGATGCCGCTCACGCCGGCGCGCCCGTGGGTGCGCCGACCGCCGCCTCCGCCGCCTGGCCGCCGCCCCCGCCCGTACTCCCCGCGTACGGGAGCCACGGCGGCGACGGGGCGCAGGGAGGCGGCGGGCCGTACGGAGGCGACGGCAGCGGTGGCGGCGGTGGCGGCCCCGTCTGGGGCGCGCCGGTGCCGGGACACGAGCCCGTACCCCCGCGCAAGCGCACCAACGGCCTGGTCACCGCGGTGGTCGTGGCCGCGCTGGTCGCGGGCGGCATCGGCGGCGGGATCGGTTACTGGGGCGCGAAGAGCAGCGACGGCTCGGTCGGTTCGACGACGGTCTCGGCCGCGGACGCCCCGAAGGACATCAAGCGCGACTCGGGCACGGTCGCCGGCGTCGCGGCCAAGTCCCTGCCGAGCGTCGTCACCATCGAGGCGAAGGGCGGCAACGGTGAGGGCGGTACGGGTACCGGCTTCATCTATGACAAGGAAGGCCACATCCTCACCAACAACCACGTGGTGGCCTCCGCGGCCAACGGGGGTGACCTCACCGCGACGTTCTCCGACGGCAAGAAGTACAACGCCGAGGTCGTCGGCCGGGCCGAGGGCTACGACGTGGCGGTGGTGAAACTCAAGAGTGCGCCCGCCGGCCTGACCCCGCTCCCGCTCGCCAACTCGGAGAAGGTCGCGGTCGGCGACTCGACGATCGCGATCGGCGCCCCCTTCGGCCTCTCCAACACCGTCACCACGGGCATCATCAGCGCCAAGAACCGCCCGGTCGCCTCGGGGGACGGTTCCGGCTCCAGCAACTCGTACATGAGCGCGCTCCAGACCGACGCCTCGATCAACCCGGGCAACTCCGGCGGCCCGCTCCTCGACTCCCGGGGCGCGGTCATCGGCATCAACTCGGCCATCCAGTCGGCGGGCAGCGGCGGCATCGGCCAGTCGCAGGCCGGCTCGATCGGCCTCGGCTTCGCCATCCCGATCAACCAGGCGAAGAACGTCGCCGAGCAGCTCATCAAGACCGGCAAGCCCGTCTACCCCCTGATCGGCGCGACGGTCACCATGAGCGAGGAGGGCGAGGGCGCGGTCATCTCTCCCCAGGGCGAGGGCGGCGCCGCAGCGGTCTCCCCGAACGGCCCGGCGGCCAAGGCGGGCCTGAAGGCGGGCGACGTCATCACCAAGTTCAACGACACCCCCATCGACAGCGGCCCCACCCTGATCGGCCAGATCTGGACCCACCAGCCCGGCGACACGGTCACCCTCACCTACAAGCGCGACGGCAAGGAGTCCACGACCCAAGTCACCCTGGGCAAGCGCGAAGGCGACAGCTGACCGGCTAAGGGCTGTCCCGAAATGCCCGGCGGGCGCGCGACGACAGCTACGCCACCTCGCCGCGTTGTCGGAGCGTCCGCGTACATCCGGTATGCGGATGCTCCTCCGCCGTGCGATGCACCGCATCTGACGCCGCGCGCTGATCCACCAGGCATGACGGGACAGCCCTCAGGCTGTCCCCGCGTCACCACAACTCCGGCGAACCGCCGGACGACGCGAGGGTGGGTTGCCCGAGCGGCCTGATGGAACGGCGTTGAGACCCGAAGCGGCCCCGGACGACCCTCGATCGACGGTGCGTCGGAGCTTGACCAGCTCCACATAAGCGCAGATGAGGCGGGGCCCCGGATGCATCCGGGGCCCCGCCTCTGTACGTGCTGTCTCACCGCGTGCGGCTGCCGTATCCCGCCAGATCAGCCCGCACGGACCACCCACGGACCCAAAAGCTGGCTCGCTCTGGCCCGGCTGCGCGGCTGCGCGGCTGGAGCGAGCACCTTGGCGTGGGAAACCTGCTGTGGCTGGGGTGGTCGGCTTCACTCGGGTTGAACAAGACCAGGTGCCGCTCGTTCACATTCCGGGCCATATCTAGCCTCTCCGAGTTGCCGACCAGCGTACGGCCCTCTGAGCATGCGACCAAACTGACTCCGCAGACGTTGGTCATTCAATTCTTTGAAAATCGAAGTATCTCCTTCGAGACTTGCTTAGTGGCGTCCGTAGCTTCAAGGTCTCGCAGTTGAGAGCGCGATATTCCTAGTTGCGCAAAGATCGCGAGATCCAGCAAGTACATACTGTTTGAAATTTTCACATAACCCATACTCAAGAGGTAATCCATAACGACTTGAGCTCTCTTATTGGTGCCGACTACCAGGTTATCCATCATGGGCTTGTAAACAGCTGCCTCGCGGCGCTTTGCATCCTTGAAGCGCAGCACAATTCGACGAAATTCGAGATACAAATAACGGCTCTCTCGAGCGTCAGCAGCAAGTCCTCCAACGTCTAGACGGCGCTGATAGCGTGACCACGGAAAGGTCAAATCATCCTCGCAGATGACAAACAGGTCGTTTGGGTCGGCCTGAATTTTTATTCCGTCGCTGATAAGTGATCCAGAAGACAGCAGAACCGGATTCTCGCCAGCTGCGACGTAAGTTTGAATTTCGTTGGACGAAAGCAATAGATCGCCGCATGAAATGTAGACATTTGAGCCGAACTTGAACGACGGGTGATCGCTTCCGAGGGTCACCTCTGGGACATTCCAGATATTGGCGTGACTCAATTCGCGAGGGAATGAAATACTAGTCGTTCCTTCGTGTGTAGCGAAGGCTAGAAAAACTACGGGCTCGCGCGTTTCGTGGCGGTGAATGGAAAAGGTAGCAACGAGCCGGTTGCCAGTCTTTCCAACCGCCACGAAAAGTCGGTCGTCGGCCTTACATGTGGATTTCAACGACTCATACAAAGAGCCCACGTCTTCCGAATGGCAAGAGGACGAGTCCCCTTCGCTTGCCCGTCCCAAGCTGTGTGAAAAGAAAGCATACATAGGGGAATGCTTCCACGAACTGCTAAGGATTCCATTCCGTATTGCCTGGGCGGATTTTTCCGAGACCAGAGCACTGGATTGAGCGCGCGCAGTAACATAATCCCTGAAGATTACATTAAACCATCCATCTTTTCGCAAGAACGGATGATTTGAGAGCTGAGTGTCCACGGCAGCATCGTACGATTCCCGCAACTCGGAAGGGAGTGATGCAGGAATGTCGAGATCCAGTCTCATATTTTCAACGTAATCGAGCAGGCGTGCACACTGTTCCTCAGGCGCGTAGAGGACGGGCAACAGCGCTTCGTTTTCGTTGCGCTTGAAGGAGTCGGTTTCTTTGTATTGATTGACAAACTTTTCCTGCTCCCGCAGTAGGAGTTGATCAATTACGTCAGCAATCATGTCCCAATGAGCGAAATTAGCACCGGAGTGATTAAACGAGCGTTCAAGCGTAGCGAAATTTTCGACTGCCAAATATTCTGCCGCGACATCGAGTACTGGAGCATAACCAAGGAAGTCTCGCACGTCCGGATCGCTCCAAATGTTCACGGAACGTTCCGTAATTGCAGAAGCCAGGATGCCGAACAGCCCATCTCTTGCCGCCTTGTAGGGCTGTGAGTGCCGCAAATGCAATGGCTCTTTGTTGTCACTCTGGAAAACTCCAGAAACCCTCTTCTCGAGATAACTTTCGGCCTGCTCCTTTCCGAACGGGCGAATCTCGTAATGAGAATATTGAAGGCATCTCTCGTCAAAGAGTTCTTGAAGAGTTCGAGCACTCTCTGCGCGTGACAGAATTACGATTGCTGCTTTGCCTCCAAAAATCTGAGCGGCAGTATCGGCTATTCCTCGGACAAAGGCTCGGAAGTTTGCTTGGCCAGATCGTACTTCCGCCTCGTCAAGCGCATCCACGATTAGTGTGGTTTTACTTTCATGCATAGCTTCCGAAAAGTCTGCGTACTTTCTAATTCCGAACGACTTTGCCAAAGCGCCTTCTAGGGTCGCGTCACCGACCTGCAATCTGGAAAGGTCGAGAATCGGGGCATGAAGGGTATTTCCGATGTAGGAAGCGGCGGCACTTTTTCCTACTGCGGCTGGCGCCGTAATAAGCACGAGAGAGGGAGGCAGGGGGGTGCATGTCGAAACTTCCCGGACTTCCGGGATTTCGTAATCGGCGTTCTCTTTGCGTTCCTCTCGGATGCCGTAGTCATTACTGAGGATTCCGTACCAGTCGGTGGAGCGGCCAAGCGTTGAACAGAGGTCTTCCAGAAGCATGTTGGCCCCTTGATAGTCGGACTACTGCCATACTTCTAGCAGCTCGTCTGGGCCTCTGTACTCGTAATCACATAATATCCATTATGTCGTAATTGTATAGTATTTAACCGCTGGTCCTGTGCTGGCTTCGGTCAATTCCGCGTCGATCAGGCTGTTCGAGCTGGTCTGGCCTCTGAGGATCATGGCGTAGAGGTGGTGCAGGACGGCGGGGCTCTGGCCGGCGCGGCAGGGCTACTTCTACTGAGTCTGCGCCGGCCTTGGGCCAAAGGCAGATGCCCGCGTGTCGGAGGGAGTGGGGGACTTCGGCGAAGGGTGCCTGACTCTTCCTTTGAGAGCGCTTTGATGCGTCCTTTTCCCATTCCCAGCAGTACTCGGTGCAGAAGAGGCGGCCGTCCGGGGCGGTGCCCCGTAGGAGGTGCCTTTGCTCGACCTGTCCCAGGAGCTTGATTCACCAGCCGGCCGGGGCGTCGGCGCTGATCGCTGTCGGAATGCTGTCCTTGTCCGGCCGCTGAGTGGCCGGCAGCGGCACGACCCCGGTCGCCGCCCGCGCTTCACCGGCTCCGTGTAGATGTGCTTTGAACTCCCCACGGCACTTGGCGGTCCGAATCAGGCTGGCATTCGTTGACGCGGACGATGGTCGGGTGCAGCCCGAGGGACCGCTTCGACGCGGGTTCGGTGGTCACCTTGGACTCCGGGCAGGTGACCGGGGGCAGCGACCGGATCACCTTCGTGCGCCGTCGTAATTCGCCCTGACGTTCGCACGATCAGCTCAGCCAGCACGTTACGGGCCGCCGCCTCTCGGATTCGGGGCTCCTCGGTGGACTCGCCGCACTCGCCGAGGAACAGAGCGGGGAAGTTCTCGGGATCCGGCTCGTAGGGGCCCGGCTCGTACATACGCATACGCACGAGGGGTCTCTCCTGGGGCTGGCTGGGGCAGGGCGAATCGGCGCGCGGCGGGCATCGTGTGACCCGTCGAGCGCCACCGAGGACCCGATCGAAGTGACTCCTAAAGAGGTCATCTCCTCAACTCTTCTTTAGGAGTCGTATGCTGGCGCTGTCGCACGAGAGGACGGTTGAGTACGCATGGCGAAGGCATACGAGCGGATCGCGGACGAGCTACGGGAGTCCATCCGCGCAGGTGAGCTGAAGCCCGGCGACCGCTTGCCCTCGGAGACGAAGCTCGCGGAGCGGTACCGGCGCAGCGTTCCGACGATTCGGGACGCGCTCCGGCTGCTCCAGGACGAGGGGCTGGTCGAGAAGCAGCACGGTCGCGGGAACTTCGTCCGCCGGGCCCGTACGCGGGTGCTGCGTACCAACGACCGGCACCAGTGGGAGAAGGGCCGGGCGCGCGAGCCGGAGGCCAAGCGGCTGGAGACCGGCTCCACCGAGCATGACACCGGCCTCGGGGTCAATGATCTCGTCTTCCACGCGTCGTACCGCGAGACCGAGGCGGACGAGGGGATCGCCGAGGCGCTCGGAGTCCCCGAGGGGGCCGTCCTGGTGGAGCGCACCTACCGGACGCGGTACGCGGCCGAGACCGCGCCGTTCGCGCTGGTCACCTCGTATCTGGTCCGCGAGATGGTCGAGTCGAACCCTGATCTCCTGGACGCGGCCAATGAGCCCTGGCCCGGCGGTACGCAGAGCCAACTGCTGTCGATCGGGATCGAGTTGGACCGTATCGAGGAACGCGTGACCGCCCGGCCGCCGACGCCGGAAGAAGCGGAGGAGCTGGAACTACCGCCCGGGACCTCGATCCTCCTGCTCCGAAAAACCTCGTTCGACCTCAACGACCGCGTCGTGGAGGTGTCCGACGTCACGCTCCCCGGTGACCGTACAGAAATGCTCTTCGTCACTCCCCTGGAAAGGTGGTGAGCGCCGTGAGCAGCCGGCGCATCGTCGTCATCACTGCTGTCCACGCTCCCTCCGCCCACTTCCTGCCGGACGCGTACAAGTCGCTCTGCGCGCAGGAGTTGCCCGAGGGTGGGGAGTGGCACTGGCTGATCCAGGAGGACGGCCGGAGCGACGAGGTCGCGCCGCACGTGCCCGATGACCCGCGCGTCACGTTCCATCAGGGTCGCCCCGGCGGCCCGGGGACCGCCCGTACGCTCGCGCTCGCGCACGCGGACGGCGAGTACGTGAAGGTCCTGGACGCCGACGACCAGTTGCCGGCGGGCGCGCTCGCCCGTGACCTGGCCGCGCTCGAAGCCGACCGTACGATCGGCTGGGCGACGTCGCGCGTACTGGACCTGCTGCCGGACGGCTCCACGGCCGGCTTCCCGGGCGACCCCGACGCCGGGCCTCTCGAACGCGGCGCCGTGCTGGCGTACTGGTCGGCCAATCACCACCGCGCACAGGTCCACCCGGCGACGCTCTTCGCGCGCCGGGAACTGGTCCTTGCTCTTGGTGGGTGGATGGCACTGCCGGCCTCGGAGGACACCGGGCTGCTGCTCGCGCTGGACGCGGTCAGCCGCGGCTGGTTCACCCCCGAAGTGGGGCTCCTGTACCGCAAGTGGCCGGGTCAGGCGACCGGCCAGGCCGCGCACGTCGACCCGGCGGAGCGGGACGCGCGGATGGCGGTGGTGGAGGCGCGGGCGCGGGCGCTGTCGGGGCTGGGGTGGAGCTTTCCGGCAGGCCCCGGCCTTGTTCCCTGAGTGGCCCGAGTTCTCAGGAGCGTCCTGAACGCCCTGAGCAGGATCAGAGCGTGAGTACGGGGCGGACGGAGAGGTCCTCCCACAGGTCTTCACCGGCGGGGCCGTACACGAACTCGGCGAAGAGAGGGTTGCGGTTGGCGGTGGCCAGGGGCAGCCACGCCAGCATGTGGCCGTATCCCCCGCACACCGACTCGCCGCCGTCGCCACCGTGGACCGCGGTGATGTCGCTTGTCAGCTCCGTGCGGTAGGGGTCGTACGCGATACGCAGCCCGAAGGCACTCAGCTGCTGATGCGGGCCGGTGTGGTCCGCGTAGGGGATGCGGTCGAGGGGGCAGTCATTGCCCCACCGGAACAAGGTGTTCGCGCCGGCGTCACAGGCGTGCTCCCACTCGTCGGAGCTCGGCATCCGTAGGCCACGTGCCGCGAGGACGTTCGGCATGTCGGCGGGCGGTTCGGTCAGGTTCTCGTCCTCCACGGCCATGAGCACTGCGGCCAGCACGACACTCCGGCGCGGGCTGAGTACCTCGGCGAGGTGGGCCCGCAGGCCAGAGCCGTAGCCGAAACCCTGATCCAGGCTTTCCGCGTAGTCGGCGGTCTGCTCGGGCGTCGGACGCCAGGCGGCGAGGTCGAATCCGAGGGCCACAGGGCCACCGGGTATCAGCGCGAACTCCTGCCCCTTCCGCTCGATCCGCACGCGGTGCAGCGGCCTACCGAGGTGCTCGACGGTCTCTACGGCGGTCACGCGGCCATCCACTTGGGAGGCCGCTTCCCGGGCGACGCGGCGCGCGGCGGACAGCTCGAAGAGTCGCCACTGGTCGAGACGGAGATCAGCGAGAGACATACGCCGCAGTGTGACACTCGGGTCCGACATCCCGGCGGCACTGGGGCATTGACCGGTTACGGGCTGACCGGCATCTCGTAGGCGATCTCGCAGGTGGCCACCGGGGTGACGATGTCCGCCGTCTCGACCGGCCGTGCGTCGTCGCTGCAGTACGTCCGCCGGATGCGCGTCACGAGCGCGCCGCGCTGTACGCCGAGGAGCGTCGCTTCCTCGATGTCGGCCCGGCCGGGCTCGGGCTGCGCCACGACGTGGCTGACCGTGATGCCGATCTCGGCCATGCGGTCGACGACTCCCGCGTCGGCGCGCCGACCGCCCTCGGGCAGCACGATGAGAGTGCCCGACATGAGGTCCTACGGCTCCCAACTGGGCGCGGGTGACGGAGCCACTCGGTGATGTGCTTCGGTTGGCGGAGAGTTGAGGGGTGCGGTTGCCGGAGCCGGACGGTGACGAGGACCAGGATGACGGTCCCGTGATCCCGGGGGTGACGCTGCGAGCCGGCTCCCCCGTAAGGGAAGGGGCCGGGCCGCAGTCGCGTCGGGCGTACGTCAAGGGAGCGTCTCCGCGTCGATCCGGGAGAAGACCAGATCGCTCTCGCCATCGAGGGTCCCCCGCCACCGCACGGGTACGACGGCCTTGTTCCGTATCGCCGCCGGGTAGCTCTCGGGCGCGTAGTCGTTGGCGAGCCGGTAGACGTGGAAGCCGTGGTCTCGCATCGTCCGCAGCAACTCCTCGGCGGAGTCGCCGAGCAGTGCCATCCGGTCGGGGGACACTTCGACCGTGATCTCGGCGTCGGGTCGCAGCTTGTCGAACAGGGGCACCATCCCGCGCACGACGGGCCCCTCGGCTCCCTCGACATCGATCTTGATCACCCGGGCGCTCGTGATCTCCTCGGCCAGGAGCACCTCGGGCAGCGGCAGCGCCTCGATCTCGAACGACGACTCGGCCGGCCCGTCGTACGGGACGATGCTGTTCGCGCCCATGTTCGCCGAGCTGGCGAGCACGAACGTCAGGGCTCTCCTGCTGTCGGAGACGGCGCCGTTCACCGCCCGGATATTGGGGCGGCCGTTGAGTTGCGCGTGTTGGAGCACCCTCTGATGGAATGTGGGAGACGCCTCGATCGCCACGACCCGGCCCTCGGCCCCGACCAGTCCGGCCGCGAGCACGCTGTAGTACCCGATGTTCGCCCCGATGTCGACGAACGTGTCCCCGGGCCGTAGTCGCCCCTGAAGCCACCGCGTCATGTGTGGCTCCCACACCCCGAACATGTACAGATACCGCTGGATCAGGTCCTGAGTGTCCACTGCGAACCGAGCATCGAACCGCGAGCGGACAACCCGCTGTCGCGGGCGCTCGCGCAGCCGCGGGTTCACGTACCGCCCGGCCAAGGTGGCCTTGCCGAGGGCCCCGGGGGCGTCTCGCAGGTAGCCCCTGCCGAGAGTGATCAAGAGATCTGAGCTGCGACTGAGCATCCAACTGGCCTCTCCGCCGGGTCCCGCGTCAACCGTAGCCCTGCCGCGGCTGCTCGCGATGCTCGCGCCGGGGTTGCGCGGCTATGCCGGTGCTGGTGTAGGCGCCTGTCCAAGGCGCAGCTGCTGCGCGCTCCGTAGCGTGGACGCGCCGTCCATTCAAGGCTGCACAGGGGTGGAAATTTTGGATAGTCGCAGGTCAGAGGTGTGGAATGGAAGTCGTTCACTGGCAAGTCCGGTGCCAGGCCGACAACGGGTGGCGCCGCCCGGTGCAGCTGAGACAGAGCCGCTCCCAGCGAGCTTGCGCGGCTAACCACCGCTCTCCTCATAGTGGCCCCGTCGAGCCCGGACCCGTCGCTTGGTCCCCGAGCGCTCGCTTCCATCCCCTCGTATGCGGCTGACGCATGCCCGGATCCGAAAGAAGCCAGATGAACCCGACCGGCCCGCAGAACCCCACCCAGACGCTTCTGTTGATCGTGCTCGCCCTTGTCTTCGTCGGCTTGATGGACGTGACGCACCGATACCCAAGCCTTGCTGTGCCCCTGACCGTTGCCATGACCGGCGTCGGGCTGGTGATCGTCGTCCTCGGGTTCGACGCAGGCCGCCGATAGCGCTGCTCGGCGTCAGGGTGGTCTCCTGCCCGGAGCGGCGAGGTACGACCCGAGCCATCCTGTCGCAACGATCCCTCTGCCTCCCGGCAGCCGCGCTTCTAAGATCCTGAGAGATCTGGATGACTTCGGCTGCTGGGGGACAAGTTGGGTACCGGCGAACAGCTCGTGACCATCGCTGCCGTGCTGTTGGGTGCGTTCACGACGCATCTGACCAACTACGTGATGGAGCGGAGCCGGCACCAACGGCAGCTGTTGACCCGGTGGGATGACCGGAAGCTGGACGCGTACGCGGGCTTCGTCGACCGGGTTCGGGCCGGGATCTTCCTCGCTGTGCAGTTGTACGAGCACCGGGAGCAGATCCGGCGGAGCGAGCACTCTGAGGTCGAGATGCTCGCGGAGATGGCCGACGCCGAGCGGCAGCGCGGGCGGTCGTTCGAGCAGGTGATGCTGCTCGGTGGTGACGAGGTGGTGGAGGCGGCTCACGAGCTGCACGCCATGGTGCGGGCCATCGACTGGCAGGCGACCGGGAAGACCGTGGGAACGCTGGAGGAATGGCGGGAGCGGAACCGCGCCGCCTTCCGCGGGATCAACGCCTTTCACGAAGCAGCCCGGGTCAACCTCGGGGTTCAGGGCAAGGTCACCGGCGAGAATCACCCGGAGCGGGATCTGCTGCTTCCCGCCGCTCGCCGCGACGACGATGCTGCCTCTGCGTGACGCTGAGCGTGCGTGGCATCCTGGCCGGGTCCCTCGGCGCGGGCCGTTTTCGGATCCCGTGGGCCGGGGACGGGCCAACGGCCCCCGACATCAGCCGGGGCCGGTAGGCTGTAGCCGCTCCGCAGCAGGTGGGCGGGGCATGGGTGGGTTGCCCGAGCGGCCTAAGGGAACGGTCTTGAAAACCGTCGTGGCAGCGATGTCACCGTGGGTTCAAATCCCACACCCACCGCCAGGTGAGAGGCCCCTGACCAGTACGTATGGTCGGGGGCCTTTGCCATGGCCGTTCCCCGCCGGGCGCCGCTGTTCCCCCTGGTTTCCCGCTCTGTCGGGCACGGATACGCCCGGCCCGTTGTCGGCCGTGACGACCAGGTGGCGGCGGCGTCGGACTCCTGGCTCAGCGGGTCGGACGCTGAAAACGACGGCTCGGCGTCCGCTGCGTCGGACTGACTGCCACGTCCCACCGGCTCAGTCCGACGACCTCTGATCATGAAGCGAAGCGTCTTCGGGTGCCGGGTCTTCAGGCGGTCTGCGGTAGCGGCCCATGCTGGCCATGATCAGAAAAGTTCCGGCTGGGGCTGCCAGCCCGTAGGCCAGGGCAAAGCCGTCCCTCACCAAATTGAACAGGACGAGCACGCCGATGAGGCCAGCGATCAACAGAGGACGTCGGATGATGTGCCGCGCGACCATCTTCATGCGTTGACCTGCCCGAACGCGTGTGAGTCGTTCCCACTCTGACGCTGCCATGCCACCACCTTAGGGCTGGTCCATGTGTCCGGCGCCCGGATCGGCCCGCTTGGTCAGATGCTCGCGGGAGTTGACCCCGGGGCTCGGAGGGGCTTCCCAGCTGAGCGCTTTTCCTGGGGCGGTCGTTGAGCTCGGCGGCGGCGTCCACGTGGTGGCGGGGCCACGATCGCGAGTGAGGGGCACGCAGCGGACACGATGGCGTCGACAACGGTTCCGTCTGGGCGCCCTTACTCGTCTGACCTGCGACGGAGCCCAGAAGTCGCTCGACCGGCAAAAGGTCTTGAAAACCGTCGTGGCAGCGATGTCACCGTGGGTTCAAATCCCACACCCACCGCAGCAGGTCAGCATATGTGCAGGTCAGAAGGGGTGCTCCTCGTCGAGGGCGCCCCTTCCTGCGTTCGTCGGGGCTTTGGGGGGCGACTGCGGGCGCCGTCGTTCTCGTCGTGGTTTGTGCCAGGGTGGCAGGGAGTGTGTCCTGACGGAGGGAGAGCCCAGTGCGCATCGGTGAGGTGGCCGCGCGAGCGGGGGTCAGTACTCGGGTGCTTCGTTACTACGAGCAGCAGCGGTTGCTCGTCTCGACGCGGACGCCGGCCGGGCACCGGCAGTACGAGGAGGCCGCCGTGGAGCGGGTCCGGCTCATTCAGCTGTTCTACGGGGCGGGGCTCTCCAGCAAGGCCATCCGCGAGGTGCTGCCCTGCGTGGACGCGGGCGAGCGGAGTCCGGTGGTGGTGGAGCTGCTGGCGGCCGAACGCCGGCGGGTGGAGCGGCGGATCTCCGATCTGCTCACGGTGCGCGACCGCCTGGACGATGTGATCGACGCCGCGGTCGACCCCCACTACGACTGCGCCGCCGCACGCGCGCGCTGACGCGGACGCCCAGCCCCGCGGGCTGGGCTTGCACTTGACATTGATGTCAAGTCTTAGCGTCTGGAGACATCGGCAGGGAGGCGACGCCGTGCGGCGTCGGCGCCCGTGACATGTGTTCCAGGAGATGACCATGAGTGAAGCGTTCGGGTTCCGCGAGTTCGGCGGGCCGCAGGTCCAGGAGTTCTTCGACCGGCCGGACCCGGTCCCGGGCCCGTCGGAAGTGCTGGTGCGGGTCACCGCCGCCGGCGTCAATCCCCTTGATCACAAACTGCGTTCCGGCATCGCGCCGCAGTTCTTCGGCGAACGGCCGTTCCCGCATGTGCTCGGCGCGGAGGCCGCCGGTGTCGTGCTGGCCGTGGGGGCGGAGGTCGAGGGGCTCGACGTGGGCGACTCCGTGTTCGGCTGCGCGCTCACCGGGGGCGGCACCTACGCGAGGACCACCCTCCTGTCCGGGGCGCACACCGCGCGCAAGCCCGAGGGGCTCCGCGACGACTGGGCGGCGATCATCCCCGTGGCGGTCACCTCCGCCCTCAACGCGATCGATCAGCTCGACCTGCCCAGCGGCGCCACGGTGCTGGTCAACGGAGTCGGAGGAGGCGTCGGGTACGTGACCGCGCAGGTCGCCCGCGATCGTGGCCTGAAGGTCATCGGTACGGGCGGCACCGCCAAGCGCGCGCTCGCCGAAGCGGTCGGCGTGACGTTCGTCGACTACACCGAAGGTGATGTCGTCCGCCGGGTGCGCGATCTCGCGCCGCACGGCGTCGACGGTGTGGTGGACCTCGTCGGCGGCGCGTCCCTGCGCACCGTGGCGCCGCTGGCCAGGGACCCCAAGAAGGTGGTGTCCGTCACCGATGAGACGGTGTCCGAACTCGGGGGCGAGATGGTGCGCCGCCGGTTGGAGCGAGCCGATCTCGAAGAGGGGGCCGCGCTCATGCTGCGGGGGAGCCTCGACCCCGGCGTCACCGCCTATCCCTTCTCCCGTGCGGCCGAAGCCCTGGCCCTCGTGGAGGACGGTCACGCCCTCGGCAAGGTCGCCCTCGACATGAGCCCCGACACGACCCCGGGCACCCCCGGCACCACCCCCGGTGCCGCCCCGTCCCACGGCTGAGCCGAGAGGACGGCCGGCGCGGCGGCCGGGCGCGGGTGGCCCACAGCGACCCCGGAGAGCCCTGGGGGACCCGGGGAGGGGTGGGGCGTCCGGATGGTGGACGCCGAATTCTGTTGCACCTCTGTTGTATCTAAGCTGTGCACATGCCATCCGCGCCCGCTCCCGCGTCCGTCGTGCCCGTGAAACCGCCCCCCGCCGCCGAGCGGGTCTACAGCCACATCAAGGAAGCGGTGCTGGACCGCCGGTACGAGGGCGGCACCCTGCTCACCGAAGGGGAGCTGGCGGAGGCCGTCGGGGTGTCCCGTACCCCCGTGCGCGAGGCGCTGCTGAAGCTGGAGGTCGAGGGGCTGATCAAGCTCTACCCGAAGAAGGGCGCCCTCGTGCTGGCGGTCTCCGCGCAGGAGATCGCCGACGTCGTCGAGACCCGGCTGCTGGTCGAGGAGTTCGCCGTACGCAAGGCCGTACCCGCCTCCGCCGCGCTGATCGCCCGGCTGGAGGAGCGGCTGGAGGAGCAGCGCCGGCGGGCCGAGGACGGGGACCTCGCGGCGGTGGCCGTGAGCGACCGGAGCTTCCACGCCGAGATCGTGCGCCACGCCGGCAACCAGATCCTGCTGAAGCTGTACGACCAGCTCAGGGACCGGCAGCTGCGGATGGGGGTCGCCGTGCTTGAGGCCCATCCGGACCGTATCGCCAAGAACGTCACCGAGCACGCCGAGATGCTCGAAGCCATCAGGGCGGGCGACGCGGACCGCGCCGCCGCCTGTGTGCGCAGCCATGTCAGCCGGGTCAAGGTGCTGGTCAGGGGGGAGGCCCGGTGAGCGCCGCCGCCGTCACACTGCCCGGCGATCCGCCCGGTGGCCGCCGGGCCGCCTGGGTCTGGGGCATCGGCGTCGCCGTCTACTTCGTCGCCGTCATCTTCCGTACGAGCCTGGGGGTGGCCGGTCTCGACGCCGCCGACCGGTTCCAGGTCAACGCCTCGGCCCTGTCGACGTTCTCCATACTCCAGCTGCTCGTGTACGCGGGCATGCAGATACCCGTCGGCCTCATGGTCGACCGGCTCGGCACCAAGAAGGTGCTCACGCTCGGCGTGGTCCTCTTCACCGTCGGACAGCTGGGCTTCGCCTTCTCCCCGTCGTACGGCACGGCCCTCGCCTCCCGCGCGCTGCTCGGCTGCGGCGACGCGATGACGTTCATCAGCGTGCTGCGGCTCGGCACCCGCTGGTTCCCGGCCCGGCGCGGGCCGATGGTCGCGCAGATCGCCGCCCTCTTCGGCATGGCGGGCAACCTCGTCTCCACCATCTTCATCTCCCGCACCCTGCACGGCCTCGGCTGGACGACGACCTTCGCCGGCAGCGCGCTCGCCGGGGTGTTCGTGCTCGTCCTGATGCTCCTCTTCCTGAAGGACCACCCGGAGGGCCACGAGCCGCCGCCCGCCGAGCACGCGGGCGCCGCCTACGTACGGAAGCAGATCAGCGCGTCCTGGCGCGAGCCCGGCACCCGGCTCGGGATGTGGGTGCACTTCACCACCCAGTTCCCCGCGATGTTCTTCCTGCTGCTGTGGGGGATGCCGTTCCTCGTGGAGGCGCAGGGCCTGTCGCGCGCCGTCGCGGGTGAGCTGCTCACCCTGATCGTGCTCTCCAACATGGTCGTCGGCCTGGTGTACGGGCAGGTCATCGCCCGGCATCACGCGGCCAGGGCCCCGCTCGCGCTGGGTACGGTCGCGGCGACCGCGCTGCTCTGGGCGGCCACGCTGCTGCACTCCGGCGCGCACGCCCCGATGTGGCTGCTGATCACCCTGTGCGTGGTCCTCGGAGCCTGCGGTCCCGCGTCGATGATCGGTTTCGACTTCGCCCGGCCCGCGAACCCGCCGGAGCGTCAGGGCACGGCCTCCGGAATCGTCAACATGGGTGGTTTCGTCGCCTCGATGACGACGCTGCTCGCGGTCGGCGTGCTCCTGGACGCGACCGGCGACAACTACCGGATCGCCTTCTCGTCCGTCTTCGTCCTCGAAGCGATCGGGGTCGTGCAGATCCTGCGGCTGCGCGACCGCACGGCCCGCCGGGAGCGGGAGCGGCTGGTGGCGAGCCGGGTGGAGGCTGTGCACGTACCCGTGTGAGGCCGGGACGCGGGGACGCGCCCTCGGCCCGGTGGCGGGGCGGGGCGGGGCGGTCGGTCGGTCGGGGCAGAGGGCCAGGGCGCCGCACGTCGGGCGCCCCGTAGCCCCCGCCGCCTGCCCCGCAGCCCCCGCCGCCCGCCAAGCCGGCCCGCCCCTCAGCCCGCCCGCTAAGCCGGCCCGCCCCTGAGCCCGCCCGCCAAGCCGGCCCGCCCCTCAGCCCGCTACGCCAGCCCGTCAGCCCGTCGCCCGGGCGCCCACGCCCCGATCCGCGCCTACGGCGTCACCGCGAACTCGCGCAGGATCGCCTCCGCCAGCTCCTCGTCCCCGTCGATCTTGATCTGGTCCGCGACCGCCGCCGGCCGGACCCGCCCGCACGCCAGCCGGAAGTACGTGTCCCAGTCCGTCGCCAGTGTCACCACGGGACCGAGCGACGGCGAACCGTCGATCGAGCCGCGCCCGTCCGCGTTGACCCTGACCGTACGGAGAAACTCCAGAGGGCCCGTCACATCGATCACGACCGCCGAATTCGGCGGCGCCCCCGCGTCCTTGGCCACCACCTTCGGCAGCGCGGCCAGCAGCACGTCCCGGGTGACCAGGGCGCCGGGGGAGTCGATGTTGCCGGGCCTGCCCAGCGCCGTCCGCAGATCCTGCTCGTGCACCCAGAGGTCGAACGCCCGCCGCCGCATGGCGGATTCCAGGGTCTGCTGGGTGCGCAGCGGCGCCGGGACCATGGTCTCGGGCGCACGGGTCTCGTTCCGCATCTGCCGGTTGCGGCGGATGATCGTGTACTCCAGCTCCGAGACGATCTCCGGCGCGGTGTGGTGGCGCCTGACGTCCACCTGCATCTCCATGTAGCGGGTGAACTCGCTCTGCACATGGTAGAGATCGCGTGGCAGCGAGTGAATGGGCCGTGGATCCCCGAGCATCTCGCACTCCATGCCGATGACATGCGAGACGATGTCCCGTACGGACCAGCCGGGGCACGGCGTGCGCCGGTTCCACTCGCCTTCGACGAGTGGCTGCACCAGCTCGACTATGGCCTCGATGGAATGGGTCCAGGCATCGGCGTAGTTCTGAAGGCTGGGATGGACGGTCACGGGACCCCTCGGCGGTTCTGCGGTACGCGGGCTGGCTTGCTAGGCGGGCGGGCTACGGCTGTACGGCTGCGGGCTGCGTAGGAGGCTCGGCAGCTAAGTTACGCTGCCCGATGGCACCCCGGCAGTGCTTTCGTGTGACGATCGTAGGCCCGTGTTGACGGCTCGAATGCCAGGACGGTGGTACTGTGCGCGCTTCCCTGCTCCAGATCGCAGTAGACCCGGACGAATCCGTCGATTCCCGTAGGCACCGCGTTGCCTCACTGGTACGGGAGCAGCGCGGCGTCGACCTTGTCGTCCTGCCGGAGCTGTGGCCGGTCGGGGCGTTCGCGTACGAGACCTTCGCCGAGGAGGCGGAGGCGGCCGAAGGGCCCACGTTCCAGGCGGTGTCGGAGGCGGCGCGTGACGCGCGGGTCTGGCTGCACGCCGGTTCGGTGGTGGAGCGGGCCGGGGACGGACGGCTGTACAACACCTCGCTCGTCATCTCTCCCGCCGGTGAACCGGTCCGTACCTACCGCAAGATCCACCGTTTCGGCTTCGACAAGGGCGAGGCGACGCTGATGGACGCGGGCGACGCGCTCGTCACCGTGGCGCTGCCCGCGAGCGGTGACCGGCCGGAGACCACGCTCGGCCTCGCCACCTGCTACGACCTGCGCTTTCCCGAGCTGTTCCGTGGTCTGACCGACGCGGGCGCGCAGCTGCTCGTCGTCCCCGCCGGCTGGCCCGCCCGCCGGCGCTCGCACTGGACGCTGCTGGCGCGGGCCCGTGCCGTGGAGAACCAGGCGTACGTCCTGGCCTGCGCCACCGCCGGTACGCACGCGGGGGTGGAGCAGTCGGGCCACAGCATGGTCGTGGACCCCTGGGGCGAGGTGCTCGCCGAGGCGGGGACGGGCGAGGAGGTGCTGACGGTCGCCTTCGACCCGGGGACGGTCGCCACGACCCGCGAGCGGTTCCCGGTGCTGCGGGACCGGAAGCTGGGGCTGGCCCCTCCGTCCGGCGCCTGATGACGGGACACCGCTGCCTGACGGCCGATCACCGTCCCGCCCGGTGCGGCCCCGTCAGTCGTCCTCCCGCTCCTTCTCCGCCATCCGGATCACGCACACCGCCACCGCGATGAGCAGCGCGTGGTCCGCGTCCTCCCGTACGACGTCCACTCCGTACGTCTCCCGCACCCGCAGCCAGCGGCGCGAGATGTGCGCCAGCAGCTCGCCGTCGTACTCGACCGCGAACTCCCGGTCGAGGATCTTCCCGCTCACGTCCAGCTCGCTGCCGTCGGCGAGCTTCACGCGGTAGTGGTTGCGCAGCAGCGAGAGGCGCTTCTTGCGGATGGTCGCGAGCGTCTCGTCGTCCCGCTCGATGGTCATCGTGTCCCGCAGGCTGATCAGCTTCTCGCGGAGGGTGATCAGCACCCGTCCCGAGGGGTCCTTCAGCTCCAGGGTGTCCCGCAGCCGCAGCGCCTTGCCGTCGACGAGGAACGCCTGCCGGCCCTGCTCGTCCTCGATCCAGTAGTCGTCGCCGATCGCGAAGATCTTGTCGCGCACGAGATATTTCATGCCGGACGCCTACCCCGGCGAGGCGGTCCGATGACTGTACGGGTACAGGTGCACGCGTACGGGTGCCCCCGCGGTCCCACCTCCCGCAGGCGCACCTCCCGCACGGGCAGCCCCGGCGGAGTGGCACCCTTGATTCATGAACGATGCGACTCCCGCCCCCGCCCGTCGCGCCCGCGTGCGCGCCCCCGAACTGACCGGCAAGGGCGGCTGGCTCAATACGGGTGACACCGCCTACACCCTCGCTGACCTGCGGGGACGCATCGTGATTCTCGATTTTTGGACCTTTTGCTGCATCAACTGCCTGCATGTTCTGGACGAGCTGCGCGAGCTGGAGGAGAAGCACCGGGACACGGTGGTGATCATCGGTGTGCACTCGCCGAAGTTCGTGCACGAGGCCGAGCACCAGGCGGTCGTGGACGCCGTCGAGCGCTACCAGGTGCACCACCCCGTCCTCGACGACCCCGAGCTGGCGACCTGGAAGCAGTACGCCGTACGGGCCTGGCCCACGCTGGTGGTGATCGACCCCGAGGGGTACGTCGTCGCCCAGCACGCGGGCGAGGGGCACGCGCACGCCATCGAGAGGCTCGTCACCGAGCTGGAGGCGGAGCACGCGGCGAAGGGGACGCTGCGGCGCGGGGACGGGCCGTACGTGGAGCCGGAGGCCGTGGCGAGCGATCTGCGGTTCCCGGGGAAGGCGCTGGTGCTGCCGGGCGGCAACCTCCTCGTCTCGGACTCCACCCGCCACCAGCTGGTCGAGCTGGCGCCGGACGGCGAGCGTGTCGTACGGCGGATCGGCGGCGGTGAGCGCGGCTTCGGCGCCGACGCGTTCAGCGAGCCGCAGGGGCTCGCGCTGCTGCCGGACGGCAAGGTGATCGTCGCGGACACCGTCAACCACGCGCTGCGGACGTACGACCCGGCCGACGGCGCGATCGAGACCGTCGCGGGGACCGGACGGCAGTGGTGGCAGGGGTCGCCGACCTCGGGACCCGCGCTGGAGGTGGACCTCTCCTCGCCGTGGGACGTCGCCTGGTGGGCGGACCGGGTGTGGATCGCGATGGCCGGGGTGCACCAGCTGTGGACGTACGACCCGGCGACCGGGACGGTGCGGGTCGCGGCCGGTACGACCAACGAGGGCCTGGTCGACGGGGTCGCCGACGCCGCGTGGTTCGCCCAGCCGTCCGGGCTCGCGGTGAGCGCGGCGGGCGACCGGCTGTGGGTGGCCGACTCGGAGACCAGCTCGCTGCGGTGGGTGGAGCGCGACGGCGAGGGCGACGGGTTCGTCGTCCGCACCGCCGTCGGCACCGGCCTCTTCGACTTCGGCCACCGCGACGGCGCGGCGGAGCAGGCCCTGTTCCAGCACCCGCTGGGCGTCACCGCGCTGCCGGACGGCTCGGTCGCCGTCTCCGACACGTACAACCACGCGCTGCGCCGCTTCGACCCGGCGACCGGTGAGGTGACCACGCTCGCGACCGATCTGCGGGAGCCGAGCGACGCCGTGCTCGTCGGCGAGGACATCGTGGTGGTCGAGTCCGCCCGCCACCGGCTGACCCGGCTGCGGCTGCCGGACGAGGCGGTGCGCGTCGAGTCCGTCGCCCACCGCACCCAGCGGGCCGCGACCGAGGTCGCCCCCGGCGCGCTGCGGCTGGATGTCGTCTTCACCGCGCCGATCGGCCAGAAGCTCGACACCCGTTACGGTCCCTCGACCCGGCTGCTCGTCTCCGCCACCCCGCCCGAGCTGCTGGCGGACGGCGCGGGCGCCGGTACGGAGCTGAGCCGGGAGCTGGTGCTGGCCGCCCCGGACAGCGGTGTCACGGAGGGCGTGCTGCACGTCTCCGCGATGGCGGCGTCCTGCGACGACGACCCGTTGAACGAGTACCCGGCCTGCCACATGCATCAGCAGGACTGGGGCGTCCCCGTTCACGTGACGGAGGCGGGGACGTCCCGGCTGGGGCTCGTCCTGGCCGGACTCGACGCCTGACCCGGCGCCCGACCGGACGCCTGACGGGATTCCTCACCCGGCGCCCGACCCGGCCGAAGCGTCCGAGCCCGAGGCCGGCGGGCCTGCGTCCGCCGGTCAGAAGCCCGTACGGTCGTCCCGCTCCACCACCGTCGGGGCGACCGGGGAGACGATGGCCCGCCGGCGCCGGGCGATGCTGACGAAGGTGGCGATGCCGATGATGCCGACCGCGATCATGATCACGCCGACCAGATCGAGGTTGACGCTGTCGACCTCCCAGTCGACCGCGAACGTGAGGATCGCACCCACCGCGATGAGAAGAATGCAGCCGCCGATGCCCATGGATCCCGCCTCCTGAAGAAGAGTGGTGGCCGTACCGGGCCGTTCGATCGGGTACCCCGGTACGCAACACTCATGCCGGCGGCGGGACTTCGGCGCCCGGCGGTGCCATCGGCCGCGGGCCCGGCCCCTCCTGGGCCCGCCCGGTGCGGGCGGCGGGCGGTCAGCCCTCCAGGAACGCCACCAGCGCGTTCGCCAGCAGATACGGGTCGTCCGCCCCGCACAGCTCGCGCGCGCTGTGCATCGACAGGATCGCCACCCCGACGTCGACGGTCCGGATGCCGTGCCGTGCCGCCGTGATGGGCCCGATCGTCGTGCCGCACGGCATCGAGTTGTTGGAGACGAACGACTGCCACGGCACGCCCGCCTTCTCGCAGGCGGCGGCGAACACGGCCCGGCCGCTGCCGTCCGTCGCGTACCGCATGTTGACGTTGACCTTGAGGATCGGGCCGCCGTTGGCGCGCGGGTGGTGCGTGGGGTCGTGCCGGTCGACGTAGTTCGGGTGCACGGCGTGGCCGGTGTCCGACGAGAGGCAGGTCGTGCCGGCGAAGGCCCGCGCGCGGTCCTCGAACGTACCGCCGCGCGAGAGCACCGAGCGCTCCAGCACCGTACCGAGCAGCGGCCCGTCGGCGCCCGTGTCGGACTGCGAGCCGTTCTCCTCGTGGTCGAAGGCGGCCAGGACCGGGATGTACGGGAGGGAGCCGCCCTCGGCGGCCGTGACGACACCGGCCAGCGCCGCCGTGCCCGCGTGCACCGACAGCAGGTTGTCCATCCGGGGCCCGGCCAGCAGCTCGCGGTCGCGGCCGAGATAGGCGGGCGGCTCGATGGCGTGCGGCATCAGGTCCCAGCCGGTGATGTCCGCCGCTTCGACGCCCACCTCCTGCGCCACGAAGCGGATCAGGTCGCCTTCCTCGGGCTCCCCGAGCCCCCAGATCGGCTGCATGTGGCGCTGCCGGTCCAGCTTCAGCCCGTCCGTGTTCACCGAGCGGTCCAGGTGCACGGCCAGCTGCGGCACGCGCAGCAGCGGACGGTCGATGTTGACCAGCCGGTGCGAGCCGTCGCGCAGGCTGATCCGGCCCGCGAGCCCCAGGTCGCGGTCGAGCCAGGTGTTGAGGAGCGTCCCGCCGTAGATCTCGACGGCGATCTGGCGCCAGCCGAAGGACCCGGTGTCGGGCAGCGGCTTCACCCGCAGATTGGGCGAGTCCGTGTGCGCGCCGATGATCCGGAAGGGGGTGTGCGGCTCGGCGCCCTCCGGCACGAACCAGGCGATGAGCGCTCCGCCGCGCAGGACGTACCGTCCGCCCGCCGACCCGTCCCAGGCGTCCGTCTCCCGCACCTGCCGGAATCCGGCCTTCTCCAGGCGCTCGCCGGCGTTGGCCACGGCGTGGTACGGCGAGGGACTGGCCGCGAGGAAGGACATGAGGTCGTCGGTGTGGCCGCGGTCGAAGCGGACGGAAGTGCTCATGGGGTTCACCATAACGACGGGCTCCGAGGACGGGCCGCGCGCCGGTTGCAACGGGGTGTGTCAAGGACCGGACAAGCTCCGCACATGGGTGGATCAGGCCCTGAGAGGGGCGGGGGAGGGAGCGGGGCACGAACGAGGGGTCGCGCGGACGGGGAGGCGAACGGAGGGGCGGACGGGGAGGCGAACGAAGGGGGAGGCGGGGAGGCGAACGGAGGGGCGGACAACGCACCAGGTGCGGGCACCCCGTGAGAAGTGCCCGCACCCGGTGTCGGCGGTCCGGCCCCCGGTCTCGGCGGTCCGGCCCCGGTGCCGGCGGTCCGGCTCCCGGTCTCGGCGGTCCGGCTCCCGGTGTCGGCGGTCCGGCCCCCGTCCCGCCTCGCCCCCGTCCGGCCTGGGTTCCGTCGCCCCGCCTCGGTCCCGTCCTAGAACGCCGCCTCGTCCAGCTCCATCAGCGAGTTGTCCACCGACTCCGCGAGCACCCGCTCCGTCGCGACCCCCGGCAGCACGTTCGCCGCGAAGAACTTCGCCGCCGCGATCTTGCCCTGGTAGAACGCCACGTCCTTCGCCGCGGCCGTCTCCAGCTTCTCCGCGGCCACGGCGGCGCCGCGCAGCAGCAGATAGCCGACGATCACATCGCCGGAGGCCATGAGCAGCCGCGTCGTGTTGAGCCCGACCTTGTAGATGTTCTTGACGTCCTCACCGGTGGCGGTCAGGTCCGTCAACATCCGGGCGACGATCGCCTCCAGGTCGCCGGCCGCCTTGGCGAGCGACTCGCGGGCCGGGGCCAGCTCGGTGCCGCCGGTGCCGACCGCGAGGAACTTCTTGATCTCCTCGGAGACGGTGTTCAGCGCCTGCCCCTGGTCGCGGACCACCTTGCGGAAGAAGAAGTCCTGGCCCTGGATCGCCGTGGTGCCCTCGTAGAGGGTGTCGATCTTGGCGTCCCGGATGTACTGCTCGACCGGGTACTCCTGGAGGTAGCCCGAGCCGCCGAAGGTCTGGAGCGACTGGGCGAGCTGCTCGTACGACCGCTCGGAGCCGTAGCCCTTGACGATCGGCAGCAGCAGGTCGTTCAGCCCGTGCAGCGCCTTGACGTTCTCGCCCTCGGCCTCCTTGACGGCGATCTCGTCCTGGACGCACGCGGTGTACATGACGAGGGCGCGCATGCCCTCCGCGTACGCCTTCTGCGTCATCAGCGAGCGGCGCACATCGGGGTGGTGCGTGATGGTGACCTTGGGCGCGGCCTTGTCGGTGAACTGCGCCAGGTCGGGGCCCTGGACGCGCTCCTTGGCGTACTCCAGCGCGTTGAGGTAGCCGGTGGAGAGGGTGGCGATGGCCTTCGTGCCGACCATCATCCGGGCGAACTCGATGATCCGGAACATCTGGCGGATGCCCTCGTGCTTGTCGCCGACCAGCCAGCCCTTCGCGGGGTGGCGGTCGCCGAAGGTCATCTCGCACGTGTTGGACGCCTTGAGGCCCATCTTGTGCTCGACGTTCGTGGCGTAGACGCCGTTGCGCGCGCCCAGCTCGCCGGTCTCCCAGTCGAACTCGTACTTCGGGACGAGGAAGAGCGACAGGCCCTTCGTGCCGGGACCGGCGCCCTCGGGGCGGGCGAGGACGTAGTGGAGGATGTTCTCCGACATGTCGTGCTCACCGGAAGTGATGAAGCGCTTCACGCCCTCGATGTGCCAGGTGCCGTCCGCCTGCTCGACGGCCTTCGTGCGGCCCGCGCCCACGTCCGAGCCGGCGTCGGGCTCGGTGAGGACCATCGTGGAGCCCCACTGCTTCTCGACGGCGATGGCTGCGGCCTTCTTCTGCGCCTCGTTGCCCTCCTCGAAGAGGATGCCGGCGAAGGCCGGGCCCGACGCGTACATCCACACGGCGGGGTTCGCGCCGAGGAGCAGCTCCGCGTAGGCCCAGATCAGGGAGCGGGGCGAGGGGGTGCCGCCGATCTCCTCGGGCAGGCCGAGCCGCCAGTACTCGGAGTCCATGTAGGACTGGTAGCTCTTCTTGAAGGCGGCCGGTACGGGTGCGGTGTTGGTCTCCGGGTCGAAGACCGGAGGGTTGCGGTCCGCCTCCGCGAACGACTCGGCGAGGTCCTTCTCCGCGAGGCGTACGACCTCGTCGAGGATGCTCTTCGCGGTCTCCACGTCCATGTCCGCGAAGGGACCCGTGCCGTACAGCTTGTCGCGCCCGAGGACCTCGAAGAGGTTGAACTCGATGTCGCGGAGATTCGACTTGTAGTGCCCCATGGCGACGACTCCGTATGGATCGGGAAGGCGGTTTCCTCGTACCTGCCGGCGAGCGCCAGCAGGTACCGGCAAGTAGCTACGATGATGCTACCCATCGGTAATAAGATGCAACCCCGGCCGGGTTTCTGTGACGAGGTGAACGAGGGGGCGGGCGCGGCTCGCGGGGGCGCCATTCCTCAGTACTCTTGCGCTCATGTACGGCTACGACCAGAATCCTGGCGCCCAGCAGCAGTACGCGCAGCCGCCGCATCAGTCACACCAGCCACATCAGTCGCATCAGGCGCAGGGGCCGATGGGCGGCGTCGCCGCGGGTGGCTACGCCGAGCAGCCGCTGTATCCGGAACCGTCTCCTCCGTCGCTGGGCGATGCCGTACGCGCGTTCACCACGGGGTCGCTCCAGGCCGAGGACTTCCAGCAGATCTTCGCGACGTCGAAGGTCTACTGCCCGCGCGGTGACAATCCGGGCTTTCTGGCGCTGCACAACACCCAGCAGCCGGTGATCCCCATGTTCTCCACGCTCAAGGAGTTGCGGCGGTACGCGGGCAAGGAGTCCAAGTACTTCGTGATCACGGGCGCTGAGGTGATCGATCTGCTGCCGACGGGATACGGCTTCGTGCTCGACATGGAGGGGGACCACCGGATGGTGTTCGACGCGAAGGCGGTCGAGCAGATGGTGGACTTCGCGATGCGCCGTATGTACGGCTGACCTGCGCGCTGACCTGCTCGGCCGACCTGTACGGCCGACCGTCGTCGGCCCGCCTTCTCATAACTGTTTCGCCTGATCGCGCCTCCGGGGCCCGTACCTGTCGTATCGGTACGGGCCCCGGCCGCGCGCCGGGGCCCGGCGCGCGGGAATGCGGGCCGCCTTGCAGGATGTTCACTGTTCAACTAAATTGGACGAAACTTCCGAGGAGGCTCTCCATGCCCGCAGTGACTGTCGAAAACCCGCTGACCCTGCCCCGGGTGGCGGCTCCGGCCGGCGCCGTGGCCCGCCCCGTGCTCGCCGTCACGACCGCGCCCAGCGGGTTCGAGGGCGAGGGCTTCCCGGTACGCCGCGCGTTCGCGGGGATACGGTACGAGCACCTCGACCCGTTCATCATGATGGACCAGATGGGTGAGGTGGATTACGCGCCGGGCGAGCCGAAGGGCACCCCCTGGCACCCGCACCGCGGCTTCGAGACCGTCACGTATCTGATCGACGGAAGCTTCATCCACCAGGACAGCAACGGTGGCGGCGGGACCATCCAGAACGGTGACACGCAGTGGATGACGGCCGGCTCCGGTCTGCTGCACATCGAGGCGCCGCCGGAGGCGCTGGTCATGTCCGGCGGGCTGTTCCACGGCCTCCAGCTGTGGGTGAACCTCCCGGCGTCCGACAAGATGATGGACCCGCGCTACCAGGACATCCGCGGCGGCCAGGTGCAGCTCCTGACCTCACCCGACGGCGGCGCGCTGCTGCGCGTGATCGCGGGCGAACTCGACGGTCACGAGGGCCCCGGCATCACCCACACCCCCATCACGATGATCCACGCCACCGTGCGTCCCGGCGCCGAGGTCACCCTGCCCTGGCGCGAGGACTTCAACGGCCTCGCCTACGTGCTGGCCGGCCGCGGTACGGCGGGCACCGACCGCCGCCCGGTCCACACCGGCCAGACGGCCGTGTTCGGCGCCGGCGGGACCCTGACCGTACGCGCCGACGAGAAGCAGGACGCGCACACGCCCGACCTGGAGGTCGTCCTGCTCGGCGGCCGGCCGATCCGCGAGCCGATGGCGCACTACGGGCCCTTCGTGATGAACAGCCACGCCGAGCTCAAGCAGGCGTTCGACGACTTCCAGGCCGGCCGCCTCGGCACGGTCCCGGCGGCGCACGCCTGACTCCGGGCACCGGCGGCGCACGCCCGCCGCGCGTCTGATCCACGTCTGATCCACGCCTGATCCACGCCTGATCCACGCCTGATCCCCGGCGCCGGCGGACCCCGCGCGTCACCCGCGCGGCGGCCTCCGGCGGGACAGCGCCGGGCGGGCGTGCTCGGGTGGAGACGTGCAGACGCCGTCGACGCCCTCCCTCCTGCCCGAGAGTGCCCGGCGCCTCGGCGCGTGGTGCGGGGTGCTGTTGCTGGTCTCCGGCGTCGGCGCGGTGGCGATCTGGCTGTGCGTCACCTTCAAGACGGCCGTCACCCCCGTACTGCTCGCCGTCCTCGGCACCGCCCTGCTCCGGCCGCTCCACCGGCGGCTCGTCGCGGGCGCCCGGCTGAACAAGTCACTGTCCGCCGGGCTGACCTGCGTCGCCGTGGTGGCCGTGGTCGGCGGCGCCGGGTACATCGTCGTCAACGCGCTCGTCGACAGCGGCGACCAGATCGTCTCCTCGCTCCGGCAGGCCGCGAACGAGCTGTCGAAGCACTTCGGCGCCGCCGGGACCTCGCTCGACGACCTCGCGAAGAACGCCAAGAGCCTGCTCGGGAAGTTCGGCGCCACCGCCGCCTCCGGCGTGCTCACCGGGATCAGCGTCGTCGGCGAGCTGATCGCCACCGCCGTCCTCGCGCTGCTGCTGATGTTCTTCTTCCTCCGCGACTCCGACCGGGTGGCCCGCTGGCTCCGGTCGCTTGCCCCCGCCTCGACCGGCGACAGCGTCGAGGCGATGGCCCGGCGCGCCTTCGGGGCCGTCGAGGGGTTCATGCGCGGGACGACGCTCATCGCCCTGATCGACGCCGTCTGCATCACCGTGGGCCTGCTGATCCTGCGGGTGCCCGGCGCCGTCGGACTGGGCGCGCTGGTCTTCGTCGGCGCGTACATCCCGTACCTCGGCGCCTTCATCTCCGGCGCGGTGGCGGTGCTGGTCGCCCTCGCCGACCGGGGCTGGATCATCGGCCTCTGGGCGCTCGGGGTGGTGCTCGCCGTACAGGTGCTGGAGGGGCATGTGCTCCAGCCGATGATCCAGAGCCGTACGGTCCAGATGCACCCGGCCGTGGTGATGCTGGCGATCACGGCGGGCGCGAGCGTCGCCGGGATTCTGGGCATGCTGCTCGCCGTGCCCCTGACGGCGGCTGCTTTCGGTGTGCTCTCCGAGCTGAGGGAGCGGTACGGCGCGGGGGAGGGGCCGGGGGAGCGGCGTACGGGTGAGCCGGGTACGGGTGAGCCGGGTACGGACGGGGAGGTTCGCCCGTAGGCAGGCGCTGGGGCGCCGGGGCTCCGGGGTGCTGGGGCTCCGGGGGCCGGGGCTCCTGGGTGCTGGGCTCCGGCGGGTGGCGACCGGTGGGCGACTCCTTCATCGGCCCTTCATCCGGTGATCCGTCCGGTGATCCGTCCGGTCGCCATCCGGTCGCCGGTCCGGTCATTCGTCCGGCTGCTTTTCCGGCGGGCGCTTGAAGATACGTTCAAACATCACGCCGTCGTCCAGCATGCGCAGTTCCGTCGCGACCATCTCCTGCCGCCGCTTCCCCAGTCGGTCAACCGTCGCGTCGTACTGCCGCACCAACGCGACCCGCCGCCGGATGTTCTGGAGGAGCCGCAGAACGTCCTCGTGGTCGGCGCGCCGCGCCCTGTTCTCCCGGGCGGCGAGCCGGCGGCGCGGGCTCAGGAGAAGTACGGGCGCGGAGAACCGGCCGTACAGCCCCCACCACAGGTCCAGCGACGCGGCCTTGTCCCGGAACCACCGTCGCACCCGAGTCACAGTCCACCCCGGCTGCTGCGCCTGTTGCGGTCGGCGAGCTTGGTCTTCATCGGGTCTTCGGCAAGCTCGGTATCCGTCGACTTCTCGGGGTCGTAGTCCGGGCAAACCGGCCTGCCGCACTCGCACTTGGGCCATGTGAGGGCGGAGCTTGGGGCCAGGTCCGCGCCTTCGCTTCCGGGCCCTTTGCTGACCACGAAAACGCCGTTCCCACTGAACGCGTCGGAGAGCCGGGACAACAACTCCCGTGCCTCGCTCCTGTCTTCACTGTCCATCGGTCAACCTCGCCTTGAGTGCTGCCTCTACCCGCAGGAGAAGGGGACGGTCGGGCGTCGCGAACTGATCCTGATCCGGCCACCAGTTGGGGGTCAGCCGGTGGAGGCCCCCGGCGCTGACCAGCGTGTGAAGCTCGTGGGTGCCGCTGAGGGGGTGGGGTTCCCGCCGCTTGGCAAGAACGCTCTTTCCGGGCACGATCACTCCTATCCGTAGCGAAATCACTACCCAGGGCGACCAGAGTGACCTACGGTTGAGCAGCCTTCAACGTTCCCGAGACGGAGAGCACGTTGGTAAACCTCAAGGAGTTGAACCCCGAAGCGAGCCCGCAAGCGGCGTTTGGCGCCCGCCTGCGCAGTTGTCGCGAAGCGCACAACTGGAAACAGGACGATCTGGCCGAGCTGAGCGGCTACTCGGGCAGACACATCTCAGCAATCGAAACCGGCCGTAAGCCTCCGACTCTTCGTTTTTCGCGCAGCGTGGATACGGCCCTCGGACTCACGGGTACCGCTGAGTCGTTCGAACGGGCTTGGGGAGAGATCCGGAACGGCAGTCTGCTGGAAGGCTTCCCGGAGTACCTGGGGCAGGAGGCCCGCGCGGCGGAGATCCGGCTATTCGAAGTAGGGGCGATTCCCGGACTGCTTCAGACCTCGGAGTACGCCAGAGCCATGGAAGAGGGCAACGTCAGGCGGGGCACGCTCACCGCCGAACAAGCCGCTGAGCGGGTCGAGTCCCTGGCGGAACGGCAAGCGGCTCTGGTGCGTCGCATCGCGCCCATGGTGATCGTGGTCCTGGACGAGAGCTGCATCCGTCGCCGGATCGGAGGAGGCGGGGTCATGGAGCGGCAGTTGGACCATCTGGTCGAGTTCGCCGAACAGCCGGATACCGTACTCCAGTTGGCCCCCTTCGCCATAGGTGAGCGC
Organism: Streptomyces sp. NPDC012835; assembly: GCF_042900885.1. NCBI lineage: Bacteria > Bacillati > Actinomycetota > Actinomycetes > Kitasatosporales > Streptomycetaceae > Streptomyces > Streptomyces sp. NPDC012835. The sequence continues at coordinate 101,489 of NZ_JBIBBW010000005.1, read as the reverse complement.
TGCCCGTTCAACCGAGCGGTGAATCTGCTGACCCTGCCCGACCGCTCCGTCATGTCCTACGTGGAGTCCCAGACCAACGGGCACCTGGACCGGGAGATCACTTCCGTACTGCCGCTGGTGAGGGCCTACCATCAACTACAGGCCGAAGCGCTCTCCCAGGCGGCATCCGTGGCCATGATCAACGAGGCACGAAAGGGCACCCCGTGATGACCGACGCTCCCTCCTCCCCCTGGCTCAAGTCCTCCTACAGCGGCAACGGCGGCACCTGCGTCGAGTGGGCCCCGGCTCACGCGACCGCCACCGGCATAGTCCCGGTCCGTGACTCGAAGGACCCGCGCGGCCCGGTGCTGACTGTCCCGACTCGCGCGTTCGCCTCCTTCGTGACGGGTATCAAGTCAGGAGGGTTCGGTACCGTCTGACCGAAGGGCGTCCCGTGACGAACGAAATCCCCCTCTGGCTCAAGTCCTCTTACAGCAACAACGGCGGAGACTGCGTCGAGTGGGCCCCGGCGCACGCGACCGTCACCGGCATAGTCCCGGTCCGTGATTCGAAGGACCCGCGCGGCCCGGTGCTGACTGTCCCGACTCGCGTGTTCGCGTCTTTCGTGACGGGTATCAAGTCAGGAGAGTTCGGCACCGTCTGACCGAAGGGCATCCCGTGACGAACGAAACCTTCCTCTGGCTCAAGTCCTCCTACAGCGGCAGCGGCGGTTCCTGCGTCGAGTGGGCCCCGGCGCACGCGACCGCCACCGGCACAGTCCCGGTCCGTGACTCGAAGGTCCCCCAAGGGCCTGTACTGCTCGTCCCGGCAGGGGCGTTCTCGTCCTTCGTCGGCGCCGTCCGTCAGGGGCGGTTCGACGCATCCTGACCTCCGCCTCAGAGCGGCTCGGGCCCCGTCACGGATGTCCAGGAGTGACGGGGCTTCGTCGTATGGCGCGTTCCAGAAGATCGCGCACCGCAGGAGCGTCCCGGTGTGGTGCGAGTGCGTCCAGGACGGTGGCCAGGCGCCGGACGGCTCGCGGTGAGTCCGAGGCGGCGGCCAGGTCGTACACCCGGGAGGCGACCGCGGTGGCCTCGTCGATTTCGTTGGCGTCCACGTATGCCTGCGCCAGCCACGACGAGTACAGCGCGATTTCCCGGACATGCCGAATTTCTCAGTCTCCACCAAGGTCGGGTATTTCCCGGGGGAACACTCGCTCGCTCCCGCCCGGCTGCGCGTCGGCGTCGAGCACGCGGCGAATGATCTGGGACGGGAGCCGGACACGGTGCTCCTCCACAATCCCGAGCACTCCCACCCCGACGCCGACACGTTGGCGCAGGCGTGCGCGGTCTTGGCCGACGCCGCGAAGACGGGACTGTGCGGGGGATGGGGTGTATCGAGCTGGGATCCACGCCCGCTCGTGGGCCTGGGCGCACCCCGCCCTGACGTCCTCATGGTCCGGTCAGGACTGCTCGTGGGTGCGGACGTCCTTGAAGCTGCCGAGGCCCTTGTGACGCGATGGCGGCCGTCGCAGGTGTGGGGCATGAGCCCCTTCGGCGGCAGTACGACCGAGGAGGTGTGGGGAAAGTTCGACCCGCGGATCTTTCTGCGGAGTTCCCCGCCGGTGACGAGGGTCCAGGCGGCGTTCCGCTCCGCCTATGGCCTGCCCCGAGTCGACGCGGTCGCGGTCGGTACGAGCAACGTCGATCACCTGCGGGAGCTGGTCGGCGCCCTGGTGTACGAGGTCGACGACCAGGTGGTCCTGGAGTACCGCCAGCTCCTCAAGGCCCGCCGTCAACGCGTCTGAAGTTCCGCCACCACTCGCTCCGCCGTCTCTCGGGCAGCCCCTGGCCGGGGGTCGTCCGGGTCTGCGTGAGGTCCGAGGATCTTCGCGGCGACGAACAGCGTCATCAGCTTGCCGTCCCGGCTCTCCAGATCGTCATGCCGCTCACCGCGGACTCGGCCGGCCAGAGTCGGGACCGCGAGGGAGGCGCCCCACAGGTTTGCCGCGTCCAGGCCGCGTGGGGCCATGCCCCAGTCCTCCCAGTCGAACACGCAGAACACGGGCGCCGTCACATTCGCCCAGTTGAAATCCGCGTGGGCCGGACGCCATTCGCCTACGGTCGTATCGATGCCGGGGAAGACGCGGTGGATCGTTCCCGTGACCAGCTCCTGGGTGAGGGGCTCGGTATCCGGTGTGGCGATCCGGTTGGTGTGCTGCGCGGCGAGGGCGTCCAGAGAGGCGTTCATCGCGGCCCACCACCTCTCGGACAGCTGTGGATCCTCCGTCACCACCGCATTGCCTACAGGCGCCCCAGGCAGCAGATCCGTCTCGTCCGCCCGCCACACCACCGGCTCGCTCTCGTCCCGCCACGCCACGCCGGCGAGCCAGGCCGGTTTCGCGATCCCGAGCAGGGCCTCGGCGGACGCGGTGCCGTCCCCTCCTTGAACCCCGATTCGGTCGAGCCCGCGCCGCTCGATGCGGACCCAGGTGCCGCGATTCGTCCGTGCGCCCAGAGACCGGCGCTTGCGCACCAGTGGCTCCCGGTCCAGGCGCACTTCCAGCGATCGCTCCACACGGTCGAGTACGGCTTCCACGGGCTCCTTGCGCAGATCCACCGAACGCAGCGTCATACGCCGGAACGTACCAAGTCGCCGTCGCATTTCGCGGAATGTCCCGGTTCCGTGAACCGTGACTCGGAGTTCGGCGCTTGGCGCTCGGGGCTCGGGTGGGGTGAAGGGGCCCTGCTGAGCTGGGGGTTTGGGGTGGGGAGCAGGCTTGGGGTTTGAGCTTCGAGGGGCGAGCCCTGTTTTCAAGGATCGGTTGGTACGTGAACCCACCCACCCTCCCTACCGCGCCCGGCGGGGCGTCGGGTGACGTGCTGCTACCGGGTTGCGACTTTGGGTAAGTGCGGTCTAGCGTGCCCTCAGACATATCTGACACAACCTGACGCAAATGGCCCCCGCCCGGTGTTAGCAGCACCGGCGAGGGCCTGACCACCGAGATCGAAAACGGCGATCCCCATGGCTGACAGCCACTTTAGTAGTGCTCCGCGCTCCGCGCACGTATCCCGCCATCCCATGGCAAGCCCCGGTTACGGCAAACGGTCCGTGCCCGGCCGATCCGGGCCGCCGGGCGATGACTTCGCGGGTCTGCCCGCGCGTGAAGCCTCCATCGCCGGGTTCATCGACCGGCTGCCCGAGGGCGCCGACATTTCCGTGAAGGCCCTGGCCAAGGTGCTGGACTACGGGCAGTGCGCGCTGCGTACCGCCCTCAACCACCTTCAGCGGACGGGCCACTTGAGGCGGGGGCGCGAGCATCTGGTGACCGTCGGTGCCGCGCGGTGGGTCACCCGTACGTGGTTCTCGCGCACCGCCCGCGACGACTCCTGGTGGGCCTCCTTCGTCGCCGGTGAGCGCTCCGGTGAGGTCTCGGGCGAGGTCTCGGGCGAGGCCGCCGGTGATGTCCCCGGCGACGCGGCCGAGGGCGCCGGGGGCGAGGGCGCCGGGGCCGGGGGCGCCGGGGGCGCCGGGGCCCGCTGTGCGCCTCCCGTGCCGACACCTGCCCGGAGTGGATCGCGCTCCCGCGCCTACACCGTGCTCGCCGCCGTCGGACGGAGGAACCCGGCGGTGTCCCTGTCCGCCGCCGACTGCGCGGCGCTGGAGCCCCTGGCCGCCGAGTGGTTCGTACGCGGTGCCCGCGAGGACGACGTGCTGCGCGCGCTCACGCACGGGCTGCCCGCCGTCGTGCACCACCCCGCCGGAATGATCCGGAACCGGCTCACCGCCAAACTCCCGCCCGAACTTCCCGAGCCGACCGGACCGCCCGAGCCGCCCGGGCCCGAGGTGGTCGTACGGCCGCCCCTGCGCATCCTGGAGTGCTCCACGTGCCGGGCTCCCGGGCGGCCCGAGGCGCTGGTGGGCGGCGAGTGCGGCGAGTGCCGGGGGCTGGCCGTGCCCGTACGGCATCCGGTGCCCCTCTCGCCTGAGCAGGTCCGCGCCCGCGCTTCCCAGGCCCGCACGGCCGCGAGAGCGTGACCCGTACCCGTACCCGTACCCGACCCGTACCCGTACCCGTACCCGTACCCGACCCGTACCCGTACCCGTATCCCGTCCCGTCAGGAGTCCGTGTCCCCGCCCTCGTACAGCTCGAACCAGATCGACTTGCCGTCGCCCCTCGGGTCCACCCCCCACGCGTGCGCCAGCATCTCCATCAGCAGCAGCCCCCGCCCGCTCGACGCCAGCTCTCCCGGGCGTCTGCGGTGCGGCAGTTCGTCGCTGGTGTCGGCGACCTCCACCCGGAGTTGCCGCCCGCCCGGCTCGCCCCTGGCCTCCGCGACGAGGAGGGCGTCGTTGTCCGTGTGGACCAGGACGTTGGTGAGCATCTCGGAGACCATCAGCTCGGCCGCGTCGACCTGATCCGCGTCCGTCCAGTCGTGCAGCAGCTGGCGCAGCTGCCGCCGGGCGCCCGAGATCCGTTCCGGTTCCGCCTGGGCGACGGTCAGGGCGGTGCGCCGGGCCTTCGGGTGGGCGGCGCGGGCGGGGGTGCGGTCGCGGGCGAGCAGGAGCAGCGCGATGTCGTCCTCGCGCCGGTCGGCCAGCGGACCGGTGGTGTAGTGCGAGGTGGGGCCGTGCACGGCCCCGATCAGGGCGTCGGCCAGCTTCTCCAGGGACCCGCCGCCGTGCTCCTCCATGACGGGCCGCAGCCGGTCCCAGCCGGTGGCCAGGTCGTGGCCGCCGGTCTCGATCAGCCCGTCCGTGCAGAGCATCAGCGTCTCGCCGGGCTCCAGGTCCAGCCGGGTCGTCGGATAGTCGGAGTCCGTCTCGATGCCGAGCGGCAGCCCGCCCGCCGTCTGCCGGATGACAGCCGTCCCGTCGACCGCGAGGATCACCGGGTCGGGGTGGCCCGCGCGGGCGATGTCGAGCGTGCCGGCCTCCGTGTCGATCTCCAGATAGAGGCAGGTCGCGAAGCGCGGTCCGGAGGCCGCGTACTCCTCCTCGTCCCGCATCGCGTCCGTCAGCTCGCCGCTCCCGCCGGGGCCGCTGTCGCCGGGATCGCTCCCGGCAGGGCCGCCACCGCCGCCCGCCGCTGCTCCCAGGTGCCCCTCCGCCCCGCCGATGACCCCGCCGTCCCGTCCCGGGTACAGCTGGAGCCCGGCGAGGAACCGGGACGCCCGCGAGAGCACCGCGTCGGGCCGGTGCCCCTCGGAGGCGTACGCCCGCAGCGCGATCCGCAGCTGTCCCATGAGCCCGGCGGCCCGTACGTCGTGCCCCTGCACGTCCCCGATGACCAGCGCGAACCGGCTCGTTCCCGCCGCACCTGCCGGCCCCGCCGCCGCGCTCGGACCGCTGCCCGCCTCCGGGCCGCAGGCGCGGGCCGTACCGCCGGGCAGCGGGATCATGTCGTACCAGTCGCCGCCGACCTGGAGCCCGCCGCCGGTCGGTACGTAACGCGCGGCGACCGTCATACCGGGGATCGCGGGCCCGATCGTCGGCATCATCGAGCGCTGGAGCCCGAGGGACAGCTCGCGCTCGGTCTCGGCGACCCCGGCGCGTGCCAGCGCCTGCGCCAGCATGCGCGCCACCGTCGTCAGGACGGACCGCTCGTCCGGGGAGAAGGCGACCCGGTGCTTGAAGGCGGCCATCCAGGTGCCCAGGGTGCGGCCCGCCACGACCAGCGGCACGAAGGCCCAGGAGTGGCGGTCGAAGCGCTGCACGTACTGCCAGGTGGTCGGATAGCGGCTCTCGTACGCCTCCGGGGTGGGCAGATAGACGGCCCGGCCGGTCCTGACCGCCTCGGCGGCCGGGTAGTCGGTGTTCAGCTGCATGTCCTCGAACGGTCCGACGTCCCCGGCGTCGTGCCCGTGGTGCCCGATGATGCGCAGCCGGTCGCCGGAGACGCTGAAGACGGCGAGGCCGTCCGGCGAGAAGCCCGGCATGGACAGGGACGCGGCGACCCGCAGCACCTCGTTGGTGGAGCGGGCCTCGGCCAGCGCCCGGCCGGCGTCCAGGAGGAACGCCTCGCGGGAGCGGCGCCAGTCGCCGGTGATCGAGGTGCCCTCGACCGCCGTACCGGGGCGCGGCTCGGACACCTCCTGCACGGTGCCGACCATCTCGAAGTCCCGCGAGCCGTCGGGCAGGGTCTTGACGGTCGGCTTGCAGCGGGACCGGACGGTGCGCAGCACCCGGCCCCCGTCGTCCACGATCCGCAGCCGGGCCTCGGCGAGGGTGTCCTCGGCGACGGCGAGACCGACGATGCCGGAGATCTCGTTCCAGTCGACGGGGTGGAAGTGGGACCGCATCGCGCTCGCCGTCAGCGCGGCGGATTCGGCGGGCAGCCCGAACAGCCGTGCCGCTTCCGCGTCGAGGGTGACCGAACCGGTCGCGTTGTCCCAGTACCACAGTCCGGTCGCGATGGCGGCCAGGACTTCCTCGGTGCGCATTGCCCCACTTTATGAATATGTGCATACCAAACGCCACCGAGGGGATGTAACGGGTCGGTACGCGGGCCGGAGGGCGAGGCGCCGGGACCGGGCGGCGCCTCGGGACCGTGGGGGCCGGAGGCCGGTGCCCGCAGGGGGCGGGGGCTCCGGGCGCTAACCTTGTGTCTCCTGGCCCACCCCTCGATTGCCAAGACTGGATGAACGACGATGCATCGGTACAGGTCCCACAACTGCGGCGAACTGCGCGCCTCTGACGTCGGCACCGACGTCCGGCTGAGCGGCTGGCTGCACAATCGCCGAGACCTGGGCGGCATCCTCTTCATCGATCTGCGCGACCACTACGGTCTGGTGCAGCTCGTCGCCCGTCCCGGCACCGCCGCCAACGAGGAGCTGTCCAAGCTCACCAAGGAGACCGTCGTCCGTATCGACGGCAAGGTCTCCGCGCGCGGTGCGGAGAACGTCAACCCGGAGCTGCCGACCGGCGAGATCGAGATCGAGGTCTCCGAGGTCGAGGTCCTGGGCGCGGCGGGACCGCTGCCGTTCACGATCAACACCGAGGACGGCGTCAACGAGGAGCGGCGTCTGGAGTACCGCTTCCTCGACCTGCGCCGCGAGCGCATGCACCGCAACATCATGCTGCGTACGGCCGTCATCTCGGCCATCCGGCACAAGATGACCGCGCTCGGCTTCAACGAGATGGCCACCCCGATCCTCACCGCGACCTCCCCCGAGGGCGCCCGTGACTTCGTGGTCCCGTCCCGGCTGAACCCCGGCAAGTTCTACGCGCTGCCGCAGGCCCCGCAGCAGTTCAAGCAGCTGCTGATGATCTCGGGCTTCGACCGCTACTTCCAGATCGCGCCGTGCTTCCGCGACGAGGACGCCCGCGCCGACCGCTCGCCCGGCGAGTTCTACCAGCTCGACGTCGAGATGAGCTTCGTCGAGCAGGAGGACGTCTTCCGGCCGATCGAGAAGCTGATGACCGAGCTGTTCGAGGAGTTCGGCGGCGGTCGTCACGTCACCTCGCCGTTCCCGCGCATCCCGTTCCGGGAGTCGATGCTGAAGTACGGCAACGACAAGCCCGACCTGCGGGCCAAGCTGGAGCTGGTGGACATCTCGGACGTCTTCGCGGACTCCGGGTTCAAGGCGTTCGCCGGCAAGCACGTGCGCGCCCTGCCGGTGCCGGACACCGCCGGCCAGTCCCGCAAGTTCTTCGACGGACTCGGCGACTACGCCGTCGAGCAGGGCGCCAAGGGCCTGGCCTGGGTGCGGGTCGGTGAGGACGGCGCGCTGAGCGGCCCGATCGCCAAGTTCCTCACCGAGGAGAACGTCAAGGTCCTCACCGAGCGCCTCTCGCTCGTCCCCGGCCACGCGATCTTCTTCGGCGCGGGCGAGTTCGACGAGGTCTCCAAGATCATGAGCGCGGTCCGGGTCGAGGCCGCCAAGCGCGCCGGGCACTTCGAGGAGGGCGTGTTCCGGTTCTGCTGGATCGTCGACTTCCCGATGTACGAGAAGGACGAGGAGACCGGGAAGATCGACTTCTCGCACAACCCGTTCTCGATGCCCCAGGGCGGACTGGACGACCTGGAGACGAAGGACCCGCTGGACATTCTGGCCTGGCAGTACGACATCGTCTGCAACGGCATCGAGCTGTCGTCCGGCGCGATCCGCAACCACGAGCCCGAGCTGATGCTGAAGGCGTTCGAGATCGCGGGTTACGACCGCGAGACCGTCGAGCACGAGTTCGCGGGCATGCTGCGCGCCTTCCGGCTCGGCGCCCCGCCGCACGGCGGCATCGCCCCGGGCGTCGACCGCATCGTGATGCTGCTGGCCGACGAGCCGAACATCCGCGAGACGATCGCCTTCCCGCTCAACGGCAACGCGCAGGACCTGATGATGGGCGCGCCCACGGAGCTGGACGAGACGCGGCTGCGCGAGCTGAACATCGCGCTGCGCAAGCCGGTGGCGAAGTCCGGCGAGAAGCAGACCGAGAAGCAGACCGAGAAGCCGGCGGAGAAGTAGCCGCGCCGAGGGTGACGAAGGCCGAGGGGCCCGGGACTGTGAAGAGTCCCGGGCCCCTCGGCCGTTTCCGCGTGCTCCGGGCCGCCCTGGGCCGCCTCGGGTGATCGCGTTCGTGGGCGGTGGCGGAACGGTCAGGTGGCGGGGGCGCCGGAGTAAAGTGAGAAATGCCCGGTATGCACGCCCGTGCCCACTCCGGGCTGATTTCGCTGGGAGTTGGTAGCCATGGCCGCACTGCTTCTCGTACTTCTGATCGTGCTGATCGTCTTCGGGCTCGGCTTCGTGCTGCACGCCCTCTGGTGGATCGCGGTCGTCATCTTCGTCCTCTGGCTGCTCGGCTTCCTGATCCGGCCGTCCGCCGGGGCCGGCGGCCGTCGCGGTCGCTGGTACCGCTGGTAGGCAGCTGCCCGCACCGGCGACGGACCAGCGGCGGGCCGACGTCAGACGCCCCGGACCGGGTCCCGGTCCGGGGCGCTGTCACGAGCGCAGCAGCAGGGTGACGCCCGCCACCACCAGGCCGAGGAGGACGGCGGCCGCGCCGTAGGCGAGGCGGTGCGCCCTGACCCACGGGAGGAAGCGGTCGACGGCGATGCGGCCCGGACCGGTGAGGGCGAGGGCGGCGGCGCCGGCCGTGAGGAGCACCTCGTACTCGATGCCGGCCGGGGCGAAGAAGTGTCCGGTGCCCTTCACGGCGATGGCGTTGACCATGGTGCCGACCACGGCCGCGCCCGCCAGCGGGGTGAGCAGGCCGATCGCCAGGCCCAGGCCGCCCAGGGTCTCGCTCAGTCCGGCCACGACCGCCAGCGCCTTGCCGGACGGGTAGCCGCTCATGGTGAAGAACGCGCCCGTGCCGTCGATCCCGCCGCCGCCGAACCAGCCGAAGAGTTTCTGGCTGCCGTGCGCGGCCATGGTCAGCCCGAGCACGACGCGGAGCAGCAGCAGGCCGATGTCGTACGCCTGCGGTGTGGCGGCGTGCGGGGCGTCGGGGCCGTCCGGGCGGGTGGGTCCGGTGGTGGGTGGGGTGGCGTCGGTGCGTGTGGGGGTGGACATCACGGCGTTCTCTCCTGGGTGCGGGGACGAGGGGGACGAGGGGGTGAAGGACGCTGTACTTGAAAGTTACAGCAAATCCCGGTGAAGCGGTCCGACGGGCCGCCCGCCCGTCGTGCCGCCCGTCGCGCCGTCCGTCGTGCCGCCCTGGTTCCGGCGGCCCGTTGCCCGGCCACTCGTAAGCCCCTCACCAGGCCCTTTGTCGAGTCCATGAATGATTTTCCGGGCGCGGGCAACCCGATCCGGGTCCCATCGCGTTCCACAGGCGTGGCAAACCGAACAGACTGGCGAGGACGGGAACATGAATCCGGGCGACGCCGACTTCGAGGCATTCGTCGCCGCCCGGGGGGCCAGGCTGCTGCGGGTGGCGTGGCTGCTGACCGGCGATCCGTATCTGGCCGAGGACCTGCTCCAGAGCGCGCTCGCGAAGGTGTGGCCGAAGTGGTCGCGCATATCGGGGGACCGGCCCGAGGCGTACGTCCGCAAGGCGCTGGTGCATCTGCACGCTTCCTGGTGGCGGCGGCGCTGGCGCGGGGAACTGTCGTACGCCGAGGTCCCGGAGACGGCCGGACCCGTGGACGCGTACGCGCGGGTGGACCTGGAACAGTCGCTGGCGGCGGCCGTCCGGGCGCTGCCGGTGCGGCAGCGGGCCGTGGTCGTGCTGCGGTACTTCGAGGACCTGAGCGTGGAGGACACCGCGGCGACGCTCGGCTGTACCACCGGCACGGTCAAGAGCCAGTCGTCCCGGGCGCTGCGCACGCTGCGGGCCCTGCTGCCCGCGCAGGTGGACGGCGGTGACCGCCGTGGGTGAGCCGCGACCGGGCTCCGGCCCCCCGGACGGGCGGGAGGGCGACCCGGACCAGCGCCACGAACAGGAGCTGCGGATTCTGCTGGAGCGGGCCGTGCCCCGGCTGCCCGACCCCGAGAGCCGCTGGGCGGACGTGCGGGAGCGCGTCGTACGGGCCCGCCGCAGACGCCGTACGGTCGGGGCGGCGGCGGCCACCGTGACCGCGTTCGTCCTGGCCGGGGTGGTCCTCCCCGGTGCCCTGCGCGGCGGCTCCGAGCGGATACCGCCCGCCGCCCCGGCGCCCTCCCTCAGCCACCCCGAAGGAGACGGACGCGGCGACGGGGATTCTCCTGACGGCGGCGGCGGTGGGCGTGGCGACGGCGGGCGCGATGCCTCGCCGGCCCCGTCCCGGCCGGGTGGACAGGGCGGGCGCGTCCACTTCCCCGAGCTGAACGGAGTGAGCCTGCCGCTGCTCGCGGGCTGGCGGGCGCTGGAGTACCCCGAGGCCGTGGGGTCCGGCCCGTACTCCCACACCGTTCTCGTCAACGGGCCGGTCGCCGGCCGCTCCCCGGAGTGCGTCGGAGGAGAAGCCGAGGGAGGGGAGGGGGAGGGGTGCGGGCCGATGGCCTCGCTGCTGTCCGGCGGCGCCCTGGTCGGCTTCGCGCCCGCCCCGGAGAAGGACCGGTCGGTCGTGCTCACGGGCGCGCCCGTGCTGCGTCCGGTGGAGGCCCTGTCCCCGGTCTGCCTGGGTGCCGGCGGCGTGGCGGAGTACACGGCTCTGCTGGCCGGCCCCTCGGACACGGCGGAGCTGACCGTCAGCCTCTGTGCCTCCGGCGACGCGCCGGAGGCCGTCGAGGACGTCCATACGATGATCGCCAGCGCAGACTTTGGGACAGAAACCGACAGAAACCCCTCCGAGGCGGCCACCGCTCCCGCCCGCAACGGCCCCACCTCCACCCCTCCCGGGAACGCGAAATGAAAGGTCCGTCCATGTCTGTGTGCTCTGTCCGCCCTGTCCGCGGAGGATCGCTGGCCGCCGTGCTGCTGGCGACCGGTCTGCTGCTCACCGGCTGCGGGGGCGCCGAGGAGGACGCCGGGACCGCCGACAAGGCGGGGTCCGCGCACGGCGGCACGTCGGTGAGCGACAAGGGCTCCACCAACGCCGAGTCCCGTGGTGACGGCGGCGGTTCGGGCGGTGTCGGCGGCGCGGGGCTGGCGGGGGCCGAGGCGCGGGCCGTCGTACCGCTGGAGATCCCCGGCCTCGGCCGCAGGATCCGCTCCGAGATCTCCCCGGAGACCACCCAGGCCGTCGTGGTGACCGGCGCCGACCGGGACTCCAGCGAGTCGTCCGTCCTGGTCTACGAACGCGATCCGGTCAACGGCTGGGTGCCCGTCACCGCCGCCTGGCCCGGCCACAACGCCCTGCACGGCTGGACGGACGACCACGAACAGGGTGACCTGCGCTCCCCCATCGGGGTGTTCGCGCTCACCGACGCCGGCGGCCGGCTGCCCGACCCGGGCACGAAGCTTCCGTACGACCAGGGGCCCGCCTTCACGGTGTCGGGCGAGGGGTTCGAGGGCGAGCCCCTCGAAGGCTCCTTCGACTACGTGGTGGCGATCAACTACAACCGGGAGGCGGGCACCACCCCGCTCGACTGGACCCGGCCGCTCGGCGCGGAGAAGGGCGGCGGCATCTGGATCCACGTGGACCACGGCGGCCCCACCCAGGCGTGCGTCTCGGTGCCGGAGGAGCGGATGAAGGAGCTGCTGCGCATCCTGGACCCGCGCAAGCGGCCGGTGGTGGTGATGGGCGACGAGGAGTCGCTGTCCCACTGACCGGGCCGGGCCGGGCCGGGTGTCCGGGTCCTACTGACCGGGCCGGGCCGGGCCGGGCGGGGCGTCCGGCGGCTCCCGCGCTCCGGCGGCTCCCGCGCTCCGGCCGCTCCGGCCGTCTCGTGCGGAACACGTCGTCGGCTCCCTCACCATGGGCGTGGACCCCGACGAGACCCACGACGGCACGGCCCCGACGAGACCCACGACGGCACGTACCTCTGACCCCGGCCGGCCGAACAGGCCGTACCGGCCGAACAGCAGGGGCCCGGAGCCCCGGCGGTCACCGCCGGACTCCGGGCCCCTTGCCCGCCGGGACGGGCCCGCGTTACGCCGCGCTCTCCTCGCCGCCGAAGCGCTCCTTGTACGCCGCCAGATCCTCGTCGGTGATCTTCGCGAAAAGCACCGGCGGAACGGTGAAGGGGGTGCCGGCCGGAACGGCGGCCAGCGCCTTCGCCTCGTCCGCCGTGACCCACTGCGCCGTGTCCTCGGCGAGCGTGAACGCCTCGCGCATCGCCCGTGCCGAAGCCGGGATGAACGGCTCGGAGACCACCGCGTACAGGTGGATCAGGTTCATCGCCGTCCGCAGGGTCAGCGCCGCGCCCGCCTCATCCGTCTTGATCTCCAGCCACGGGGCCTTCTCCTCCAGATACGAGTTGCCCGCCGACCACAGCGCGCGCAGCGCGGCGGCGGCCTTGCGGAACTGGAGCGCCTCCATGTGGCCCTCGTACTCCGCGAGCAGCTCCGCGGTCTGCTCGCCGAGCCGCGTCTCGGCCTCGCCGGGCGCGCCGCCCGCCGGTACGTCGTCGCCGAAGCGCTTGCGCGAGAAGGACAGGACGCGGTTGACGAAGTTGCCGAGGGTGTCGGCGAGGTCCTTGTTGACCGTCGCCGTGAAGTGCTCCCAGGAGAAGGACGTGTCGTCCGACTCGGGCGCGTTGGCGATCAGGAAGTAGCGCCAGTAGTCGGCGGGCAGCAGCTCCAGCGCGGCGTCCGTGAAGACGCCCCGCTTCTGCGACGTGGAGAACTTGCCGCCGTAGTAGTTCAGCCAGTTGAACGCCTTGACGTAGTCGACCTTCTTCCACGGCTCGCGGGTGCCGAGCTGGGTGGCGGGGAACATCACCGTGTGGAACGGGACGTTGTCCTTGGCCATGAACTCGGTGTAGCGGACGGTGGCTTCGGCCTCGTACCACCACGACTTCCAGTCGCGGTTCGCCGGGTCCTGGTCCGCCCACTCCTTCGTCGCGCCGATGTACTCGACCGGGGCGTCGAACCACACGTAGAAGACCTTGCCCTCGGCCGCCAGCTCCGGCCAGGTGTCGGCCGGGACCGGCACGCCCCAGTCCAGGTCACGGGTGATCGAGCGGTCGTGCAGGCCCTCGGTCAGCCACTTGCGGGCGATGGAGGAGGCGAGCTGCGGCCACTCCGCGCTGTTCGCGTCGATCCACTCCTCGACCTCGCCCGCCAGCTTCGACTGGAGCAGGAAGAGGTGCTTGGTCTCGCGGACCTCCAGATCGCCGCTGCCGCTGATCGCGGAGCGCGGCTCGATCAGGTCCGTCGGGTCCAGCACACGGGTGCAGTTCTCGCACTGGTCGCCGCGCGCCTTGTCGTAGCCGCAGTGCGGACAGGTGCCGACGATGTAGCGGTCGGGCAGGAAGCGGTCGTCGGCGATCGAGAAGACCTGCCGGATCGCGCGCTCCTCGATGAAGCCGTTCTCCTGGAGCCTGCGCGCGAAGTGCTGGGTGATCTCGCGGTTCTGCGCGGACGAGCTGCGGCCGAAGTAGTCGAAGGACAGCTCGAAGCCGTCGTAGATCGCCTTCTGGGCGTCGTGCTGCTCGGCGCAGAAGGCGTCGACCGGGACGCCGGCCTCCTTCGCGGCGAGTTCGGCCGGGGTGCCGTGCTCGTCGGTGGCGCAGATGTACAGCACCTCGTGACCGCGCCGGCGGAGATACCGGGAGTACACGTCCGCCGGGAGCATGGACCCCACCATGTTGCCCAGGTGCTTGATCCCGTTGATGTACGGAAGGGCGCTGGTGATGAGGTGTCGAGCCATTGCAGGCTGCTCCCAAGTCGCTACACGGGGTGATTATTTGGTCTACGGAACGTCAATATCGTATCCGACCCGCTCGGCACGGAGCGCCCCCTCAAGTGGTGCCGACGGGAGCGGTGGGGCGTGGAACACCGGGTGGGGAGAGTGAGGAGAGCTTTCGGAAACAGCCTTCGCGGTAGACATGCCCATCCCGGGAGGAGAAGGGCATCATGTACGAGGCTGGGCAGGCAATGGGGCGCGAATCGGGGACGGGGACGGCGGGGGCCGCGAGCGGGAACGGGACGGGGCACGGGACAGGGGCAGGGGACGACACCATGCGGGTACTGGTCGCCGAGGACGAAGAGGTCCTGGCCGAGCTGGTCGCCACCGGGCTGCGTCGGGCGGGGTTCGCCGTCGACACCGTGTACAGCGGCGACGCCGCCCTCGCCTACCTGGGGCTGCACGACTACGACGTGGTCGTCCTCGACCGGGACCTGCCCCGCGTCCACGGCGACGACGTCGCCCGCAAGCTGGTCGCCGAGTCCTCCCGTACCCGCATCCTGATGCTCACCGCCTCCGCCTCCATGGAGGAGCGCGTCGAGGGGCTCGACCTGGGCGCCGACGACTACATGGGCAAGCCCTTCGACTTCCCCGAGCTGGTCTCCCGGGTGCGCGCCCTGCGGCGGCGCAGCGCCAGGCCGGTCCCGCCGCAGCTGGAGCGGCTCGGGGTCCGGCTCGACTCCGTACACCGGCTGGCCTGGCGGGACGGCGTGGAGCTGGACCTGTCGCCCAAGGAGTTCTCCGTGCTCCAGATCCTGCTGGAGGCGGACGGCGCGCCCGTCTCGGCCGAAGAACTGCTGGAACGGGCCTGGGACGCGCACGCCGACCCGTTCACCGGCGCCGTCCGGGTGTGCCTGAGCAAACTCCGCGCCAAACTCGGCGAACCGGCCCTGATCCGCACGGTGCAGGGCGCCGGGTACGCCCTGTGAAGGGCACCGTGACGCGCCTCGTGGGGCGTCGCTGCGAGGAGTGCGGGCACCGCCTCAAGCGACGGCTGAAGCGCGGCGGGCCGCAGGCGTTGGGTGTGCTGCGCCGGAGCCTGCCGGAGGGGGGCCTGCCGGTGCGCGGCACCACCATCCGCACCCGCATCGCCCTCATCTACGGCGGCGTCTTCCTCGTCCTCGGCGGCGGGCTGCTGGCCATCGTCAATCTGCTCTCCAGCGCCGGTACGCAGATCGAGGCCCAGCAGATCGCCGGCCGGGTGACGCCCGCCCAGGTGGCGCCCACGCTGCCCGCCGGCCCCGTGAGCGGGCTGATCACCGAACAGCAGGTCGCGCCGGTCACCGCCTACCAGCTCACCGACACCGTCACCGATGTCGCCTCCAACGAGCTGCTGTTCTGGTCCCTGGTGGCGCTGCTGGCCATGACGGCGTGCGCGGTCGGGGTCGGCTGGTGGACGGCCGGGCGGGTGCTGCGCCCCGTGCACGCGATGACGGCGAAGGCGCGCCGGCTCTCCGAGCGCAATCTCCACGAGCGGGTCGGCGCTTCCGGCCCCGACGACGAGTTGAAGGAGCTGGGCGACACTCTGGACGCGCTGCTGGCGCGGCTCCAGAAGGCGTTCGACAGCCAGCGCCGCTTCATCGCCAACGCCTCGCACGAACTGCGCACCCCGCTGGCGACCCAGCGCACCGCGATCCAGGTCGGGTTGGACGACTTCGGTTCGCCGGAGGAGCTGGCCCGGACGAAACAGACCCTCCTCGACAACAACCGGCGCAGCGAGCAGCTCATCGAAGGGCTGCTGGTGCTGGCGCGCAGCGAGCGCGATGTGGAGGACCTGGAGCTGGTCGATCTGGGCGAGGCGGTGTCGGAGGAGACGGCGCGATGCCGCAGGGACGTCTCCCTGATGATGTCCCTGTCCGTGACGAAGGCCGGGGTGGTGCGGGGAAACCGGCTGCTGCTCGGGCAGTTGGTGGGAAATCTGCTGGCCAACGCGGTGCGGTACAACGTGACGGACGGTACGGGGACGGTCCATGTCCTGGTCGACGGATGCGTTGTCGTGGTGCGGAACACCGGGCCCGCGGTGGCCGAGGCGGACATCCCGGTGCTGTTCGAGCCGTTCAGACGGGGCGAGGGCCGCGACCGGATGGGCCGGGGGGCCGGGCTCGGTCTCTCCATCGTCCGCTCGATCACGGAGGCGCACGGCGGTACGGTCACGGCGGCGCCGAACGGCGGCGGCGGCCTCGCGGTGACCGTGACACTGCCGCCGGCCCGGGGCGGGAAGTGACGTACGGGTGACATGACACCGCCGCCGGCCCGCGTCGGGAGGCGACGGGGGCCGGCGGCGGCGGTTGTCCGGTACGTGGTCCCGCGCGGGCGGCGGGGCCGGCTTCAGCGGGCGGGCTGCCAGGTGGCGAGCAGCTCGCGGTAGAACGAGGCGTCCGGCACATCGCGCGGCGCCGGGCCCACGTGGCAGAAGCCGACGTTCGCTGCGGACTCGTCGGCGCCGAGCTTGCGGGCGAAGTCGAAGTCCTTGGCGTCGTGCTCGCCGAAGGCGACGAACTGCCAGAACAGCGGCAGCCGCGCGGCCTCCGCGAACGCCTGCTTGGCGAGGCGTACGGCGCTGGGCGCACCGTCCGTCTGGAAGATCACCAGCGCGGGACCGGTGGCGCCGGACTTCTCGTGCAGCTCCACGACCTCTTCGACGGCGCGGTGGTAGTTCGTCCGGCCCATCCGGCCGAGGGCGCCGTTCAGTTCGCCGATCTTCCCCTCGTACGCGTCGAGGGCGAGTTCGCCGCCGCCGTCGATGTCGGTCGAGAAGAACACGACGGGGACGGTGCCGCTCCCGTCCAGGTGCGCGGCGAGCGCGAGAGCCCGCTCGCCGAGGTGCTGGGCGCTGCCGTCCTGGTAGAAGGACCGCATGGACAGGGACCGGTCGAGGACGAGGTAGACGGTCGCCCGCTGCCCGGCGAGGCCGGCCTTCTTGAGGGCGGCCCCGGCGGCCTTGTAGGGCTCCACGAGCCCGGCGGCGCGGGACTTGACCCGGGCCAGGGTGAAGGCGGGGCGGGCGGCGGCTGGCTTGGGCGCGGGAGCCGTCTCCGGGATGGGGGCGGGCGTGGGCGCGGGGGTGGCTTCGGGGGTGGCTTCGGGGGTGGCTTCGGCCACGGCGGGCCGGGGCTCGGGCTCGGCCGCCGGCTCGATCGCGGGCTCGGGCTCGGGCTCCGGCTTGGCTTCGGCCTCGACGTCCGCCTGGGCCGCCGGCT
The DNA here is from genome assembly GCF_042900885.1 of Streptomyces sp. NPDC012835. Taxonomy (NCBI): domain Bacteria; kingdom Bacillati; phylum Actinomycetota; class Actinomycetes; order Kitasatosporales; family Streptomycetaceae; genus Streptomyces; species Streptomyces sp. NPDC012835. The sequence goes on along the minus strand of NZ_JBIBBW010000005.1, from coordinate 84,101 downwards.
CGGGCTCGGGCTCGGCCTTGACCGCTACCTCGGCCACGGGCTTGGTCTCCGGCTCGGCCTCGGCTTCGGGCTTGACCTCGGCTTCGGGCTTGACCTCGGCCTCGGCCTTCGGCTCCGCCTTCGCCTGCGCGGGCACCGAGGGCGTGGAGGCGGGCGCGGTCGGCTCCTCGCCGTTGCGGGACCTCGGCACCTGCGAGGACCCGCCGCGCTCCGACTCGGACGGACGGGCCCGGTCGAACGCCTCCGCCACCAGATCGGCCGCGGCCGGCGACTGCACGCTCACACTCGAACGCGCCGAGGAGGAGGACTCCGACGCCGGCTGCTCCGCCTTCTTCTCCGCACGCGCGGGCGCGGGGACAGTGGCGGACGAGGAGGAAGAGGACGAGGAGGAAGAGGAAGAGGAAGTAGAGGAAGCAGAGGAGGAAGTGGCGGGGGTGGAAGCGGACTCGGGCGTCGCCTCCACCGAATCCGTCGCTGAATCCGTCACCGAATCCGTACGGTCGGTCTGCGCCGGTACGGAGGCTGTCGCCGACTCGTTGCGCTCCTCCGCACGGTCGCGTCCGAACACCTTGCGCAGCAAGCTCCGAAAGCCCATGGGCGAGCCCTTCCAGATGAGTTGGGTGCGGTGTCCGCCACAGGGGAACGCGCATTCCTGGCCAGGGCGGATACGTAAGGTTAGCGGCCCCTACGAGCGAACTCCGGCAGGGGCGACCCACGTGTGCGGTGGACGGTACCGCGTCGTGGCCGCGCTCGCAGCCCATGTCCACGGCGGGCCGCCCGCGCTTACCCTCGACGTATGGCTTCTGAGGCAGCTGCTGAGTTCCCGGGCGCGGGCGCGGAGTCCGCGCGGGTCGACACCTGGATCTGGTCCGTACGGCTCACCAAGACCCGCTCCCAGGCAGCCGCCGCCTGCCGTGCGGGCCATGTGCGTGTCAACGGCGACCGGGTCAAGCCCGCGTACGCGGTCAAGCCCGGTGACGAGGTCCGGCTGCGCCACGCCGGGCGGGACAGGGTGGTGGTGGTCTCCCGCGCCGTGCGCAAGCGGGTGGGCCCGCCGGTCGCGGTGCAGTGCTACGCCGACCACAGCCCGCCGCCCCCGCCGCGCGAACTCGCCGCGCCCGTGGCGATCCGCGACCGGGGCGCTGGCCGGCCCACCAAGCGCGACCGCAGGGAGCTGGACCGGCTCCAGGGCTCCTGATCCCGGCGGCCCGGTCGGGGGCCGGGCGGTCCCGGCGGCCCGATCGGCCCCGGCCGTACAGCGGGCCGGCCGTTCCCGTGGCCCCGGCCGTACAGCGGGCCGGTCGTTCCCGTGGCCCCGGCCGTACAGCGGGTCGGCCGTTCCCGTGGCCCCGGCCGTACAGCGGGCCGGCCGTTCCCGTGGCCCCGGCCGTACAGCGGGTCGGCCGTTCCCGTGGCCCCGGCCGTACAGCGGGCCGGCCGTTCCCGTGGCCCCGGCCGTTCCCGCGGTCAGTCCGCGGTGGTCCCGCCGCGCACCACGACCACCGGGCACGTCGCGTGCTGGGTGACGTTGGCGCTGACCGAGCCCAGCAGCACCGCCTTGACTCCGCTGTGGCCTCGATCGCCGACCACCAGGAGGGACGCGCCCTCGGCGTTGTCGATCAGCACCTGGGCGGCGGGACCGTCCACCACGCGGCGCTCGACCGACGCGGCGGTCTCGGGATCCAGGTGCTTGGCGAGCGTGTCGTCCAGGATCTGCCCGGCCAGCTTCTCGGCGTCGAAGTCGACCGGGATCACCTGTCCCGGCATCATCCCCGCCCAGCCGGTCGCCGGGTACTCCCAGCCGATCACGGCCACCACCCGGTCGCCGGTCAGCTTCGCCTGCCCCACGGCCCAGTGCAGGGCCTCGACCGAGGGCTCCGAGCCGTCCACGCCGACCACGATGGTGCTGCTGCTCATGACGTTCCTCCCGCTGACTTCCGACTTCCTTGCTGGTCGCCGGGGCTACCGGCCGTTCGCAGAGACGTTCGCGAGGAGCTGTTCGAACGGGACGACGTCGTCCGTGTCGTCCCTGTCGTCCAGCTCTCCCGCCTCTCGTCCCTCACGCCCCTTCTGCCCCGCCACCGCCGGTTCAGGCGTACTGGCACCGGACGGGTGTCCCGTCCCCGGCGCGCCGCTCAGCAGCCGCGCCAGCTCGCCGCCCGCCCGCTCGATCCGGGCCGGCAGCCCGCCCGCGTGCCGGTCCGCGCCGGTGCCCCAGTCGTCGGTGGCCGCGAAGACGGCCGTCGGGAGGGTGAGCGCGTGCAGGTACGAGAAGAGGGGGCGCAGCGCGTGCTCCACCACGAGCGAGTGGCGGGCGGTACCGCCGGTCGCGGCGAGCAGGACGGGTTTACCGCTCAGCGCGTCCGGCTCGACCAGGTCGAAGAAGGACTTGAAGAGGCCGCTGTAGGACGCCGCGAAGACCGGCGTCACCACGATCAGCCCGTCCGCCCCGCCGACCGCCGCGAGCGCGTCCCGCAGCGCGGGCGCCGGGAAGCCGGTGACCAGGTGGTTCGCGATGTCGACCGCGAGGTCGCGCAGCTCCACGACGGTGATGTCCGCCTTGCGGTCCCCGGCGGCCAGCCCGCGGCCGGCCGCCTCCGTCAGCCGGTCGGCCAGCAGCCTGGTCGATGACGGCTTGCTCAGACCCGCGGAGACCGTGACGATCCTCAGCCGACCGGTCATGGTCAGACCTCCTTCCGTGCCGCCGCAGCGGCGGCCGCCGCCGGGTGCACCGGTCCGTCCGGCACTCCGGCCGGCCGCAGCGCGGCGAACTCCTTGCGCAGGACGGGGACGACCTCCTCGCCCAGCAGGTCGAGCTGCTCCAGCACCGTCTTCAGCGGCAGCCCCGCGTGGTCCATCAGGAACAGCTGGCGCTGGTAGTCGCCGAAGGAGTCGCGGAACGACAGCGTCTTCTCGATGACCTCCTGCGGGCTGCCCACGGTCAGCGGGGTCTGCTCGGTGAAGTCCTCCAGCGAGGGCCCGTGCCCGTACACCGGCGCGTTGTCGAAGTACGGCCGGAACTCCCGTACCGCGTCCTGCGAGTTCTTCCGCATGAACGCCTGGCCGCCCAGCCCGACGATCGCCTGTTCCGGGGTGCCGTGCCCGTAGTGCGCGTACCGCTTGCGGTAGAGGCGGATCAGCTGCTGGAAGTGCTCCTTCGGCCAGAAGATGTTGTTGGCGAAGAAGCCGTCCCCGTAGTAGGCGGCCTGCTCGGCGATCTCGGGCGAGCGGATCGAGCCGTGCCAGACGAACGGCGGGGTGCCGTCCAGCGGGCGCGGTGTCGCGGTGAAGCCCTGGAGCGGCGTACGGAACTGCCCCTCCCAGTCCACGACGTCCTCGCGCCACAGCTTGTGCAGCAGCGCGTACTTCTCGATGGCGAGCGGGATGCCCTTGCGGATGTCCTCGCCGAACCACGGATAGACCGGGCCGGTGTTCCCGCGCCCCATCATCAGGTCGACGCGCCCGTCGGCCAGGTGCTGGAGCATCGCGAAGTCCTCGGCGATCTTCACCGGGTCGTTGGTGGTGATCAGGGTCGTGGAGGTGGAGAGGATCAGCCGCTCGGTGGTGGCCGCGATGTGGCCGAGCATGGTGGTGGGGGAGGACGGGACGAAGGGCGGGTTGTGGTGCTCACCGGTCGCGAAGACGTCGAGCCCGACCTCCTCGGCCTTCCGGGCGATGGCCACCATCGCCTTGATCCGCTCGTGCTCGGTCGGCGTACGTCCGGTGGTCGGGTCGGTCGTGACATCGCCGACGGTGAAGATCCCGAACTGCATCGCGCTCACCACTTCTCTCGCTCTTGGGCCGTAGGGCTCCCGCCCGGCCCGGCCGGCTCTCGGCCGTATTAGTTGAAGCTTCAACTGAACTGTACAACGGTGGACCCCCGCCCGCTATTCCGCCCCGCCCGGACGGAGGGAGGAACGCGAGGCCGCGTCCGGGCGGCGGGCCCAGGGCAGGGGTCCCGGGCAGCGGGCCCGGGGCAGGGGTCCCGGGCAGCGGGCCCGGGCAGGGGTCGCGGGCAGGGGGTCCCGGACAGCACGAGGCCGGCCGGGGCTGCTGCCCCGGCCGGCCCTGTGCTGCTCAGTGCTGTTACCTGCTGCTCGCGCTACTTCGTGAAGATGAAGTACTTCCACGCACCGTGCGTCGTGTAGTTCACGTTGTCCCCCGACGAGCCCTTGATGTACGACGAGCGCATCCGGACACGCAGCCCGGTGTCCCGCCCGCCGGTCAGCCGGACGGCGGACTTCCCGTTGGCGGACAGCGGGAAGTAGTCGTCGCCGAGGCTGTACCACCTGCCGTCGTAGTACACCTCCATGGTGAACCGCTGCGAGCGTCCCTTGTGGTACGTCATGGTCGTGGTGAACAGCGGGTCGGTCTTCTTGTGGAAGTACGCGTACTTCGTGGAGCCGATCTTGGCCGTCTTGTAGTGACGGGAGACCGAGGTGGAGACCTTGGCCCTCGCCTGGGCCGTGGACTTCACCGACTTCGCGGCGTAGCGCGCGTCACCGGTGAAGGTGGCGGTGACCGTGGTGTTGCGGGTCATCTTCACCGTCGCCGAGAAGTTGCCCTTGGAGTTGACCTTGCCGCTCTTGACCAGCTTCTTCGGCTTGTCGGCGCCGTACGGGTCGGCGTAGATCGCGACCGTGCGGTTCTTGTACGTGGTGCCGAGGTGCGCGGTGAAGGAGACCTTGGTGCCGTATCCGTACACCTTGCCGTTGCGGTCCAGCTTCAGGCTGGGCGTGGCCCGCGAGACGTTGACCTTGGCCGACGCGGAGGCGGCGGTGTGCGTGGCGCTGCCCGCGTACGTGACCTTGTAGGTGACCTTGCCGCCGGCGGGCGGTGTGTCGGAGAAGGAGTACGTGCCCTTCGCGTCGGTGGTCTTCTTCGTCCCGAGCGACTTGCCCTTCGGGGACTCCAGGTCGGTCCGGGTGACGGTCAGCGGCGTCCCGGCGGGGAGCGCCACGGAGGCGGTGAGCTTGCCCTTGACGGTGAGCGCCTTGGCGCGGGTCGCTGAGGCGGGCGCGGTGGCCGTCAGGGTGGTGACCGACCGGGTGGGCTCGGTGAGGACGCGCAGTGAGAAGGCGTTCTGGCTGTTGCTGGAGACCGCGAACAGCCGGCTGCCGCCCGGCTCCCAGGCCAGCCCGGCGGCGGCCAGGGTGTCGCTGCCGCTGTGCGTGCCGGTGTTGGGGAAGTCGTACTGCCGGACCGGCTTCGAGGAGCCGGGCAGGAAGACGTGGACGTCGTTGTCGTACCAGGATTCGGACCCCGCGGCGACCGTCCCGTCGGCCCGGACGGCGACGGCGTTCGCGTAGGACGCGGTGGGATAGGTCCCCACCCGGGCGAGGTCCGTGGTGCGCAGGATGGTGTGGTGGTCGCCGCGGCCCGCCGTGATCAGCAGCCCGCCGTCCGGGGTGAGCGCCAGGTCCTTGCTGAGACCGCTGTCGGCCAGCGCGGTACGGGTCGCCTCACCGGTGGCGACGTCGTACACGCCGACCATGGTCGAGGACGTCGGGGCCCCGGCCGCCAGCAGGTCCGGCGCGCCCGGTGCGGCGGCGAGCCTGGGCGCGGTCGGCCAGCCGGTCTCGTCGTCCTGCCCGAGGGCCACCACGGGCTCGTCGCCCGACAGGTCCAGCGAGCCGATGTTGCCGCCCGCGGTGCCGTAGCCGAACCAGACCTTGCCGCCCGCGACGGCCAGGTGCTCCGGGTCGGTGCCCTCGCCGGTCGGGTACCGGCCGGACGGAGTGACCGTGTCCGTCCCCACGGACACGATGGAGTCGTCGCCGGGCACCGCCGCGTACAGCTGCCCCGAGTCGGCGGACAGGGCGAGCCCGTCCACCCCGGGCAGACCGGTCACAGTGCCCAGCACCGTGCCGGCGTAGTTGGTCGCGACGACCTTGCCCAGGGACGGGTCGCTGATGAACACCTTCTTGTGGACGCCGTCCACCACGATGTCCCCGGTGGACATCACCGGCAGGATCTTCGCCGAGTCGGCCGCCGCCGTCCCCGAGGCGAGCACCACCGATCCGACGAGTACCGCGAGAGCTGTCGCGGCCGGAAGTATGCGCGTACGCATGATGAAGTTGTACCCCCCACGCTGAAAAGCCCCTGTCCGTCAGACCGGTCAGGGTGAGGGCAGAGTAAGTCATGCCTACGACAAGGCGATCGGCAGGGCGGGACGGCGCACCCACCGTGCGGCGGGGCGGTCGGGCGCCTCTCCGCGCCTCTCTGTGCCGCGCCTCTCCGCACCTCTCCGTGCCGCGCCTCTCCGCGCCTCTTCGCTCCGCCGCGCTGTGTCAGTCGGTGTCGCGGCGTTCCCCGTCCCCACGGGTGCCGTGGGGGTTGTCGTCGTCGGCTCGTGGCGCGTCCGCGCGCCGGGACTTCCTGCCGGGAGCCCACAGACCCCGGCTGTACGGATACGAGGCGATGTCCTGTCGGTGGTGCGCGTTGACCAGATGGATGAGCAGAGCGCCCACCGCGATCAGAGCCAGGATCACGACCACACTGACCCACCAGTTGTTCATGCGGCACCCGCCTCCTCGGCGTGTTCGCCGGCGGAACCCCGTACCCGGTGCCGTGGGACGGCCGGGGAACGGCACTGGGCGTGGCAGTGGCTGCCCGAAATGTCCCCGGCGATCTCAGCGTACTCCGGGTGCCGCGACCCGGCTGCTTTTCCGCCGGGACCCAGCCGGAGCCCAGCCGGCGCACAGGTCCGCCACAGCCGCCGTTCCTAGCCTCGCGCCATGCCACGCCACCGGTTCGACTCCCGCGCGCACCGATCCGTCCAGCACGGCTCTGTCGCGGACCGCTCTGTCGCGGATCGGTCTGTCCATCACCGGTCTGTCGCGGACCGGTCCGTCGCGGACCGCTCTGTCGCGCACCGGGCCGTCCGGCGCCGGGCCGTGCCGCCCGTTCTCACGGGCCTCGCCCTGCTTCTGGTGCTCGCGCTGTCCGCGTGGGCCGTGACGCGGGCGGGGTCGGGGCAGGGCGCCGGGTCGGGAGCGAACACCGTGGCCCGGACCTCGCGGGCGGCTCTGGCCTCACCCGAACCCTCCGCGTCCCCCTCGGTGCCGGCGTCCGTGTCTCCGTCCCCGTCCCCGTCCGCGACCTCCACCGCCACAGAGGCCGATCAGGTGCTGGCCGGGCGGCTCGCGTCCGTCATGAAGTCCTCGGCGGACCCGGCGGCCTCGCTCCAGGTCGCCGTACTCGACCTCGCGGAGGCGGGCGCTCCCGCGCGCTACAGCGCGGGGGAGCGGGAGACGTACGACACGGCCAGCATCGTGAAGGTCGACATCCTGGCCGCGCTGCTGCTCATGGCGCAGGACGAGGACCGCGTGCTCACGGCGGCGGAACGCACCCACGCCACCGCGATGATCCAGGTGAGCGACAACGCCTCGGCGGACGCCCTGTGGAGCACCATCGGCGGGACGGCCGGGCTGGACGCGGCGAACCGGCGGCTCGGGCTGACGGATACGACGGCGGGCAGCGGCGCTTTGTGGGGGCTCACGCAGACGACCGCGCCGGACCAACTGACCCTGCTGGCCGCCGTGTTCGGAGACGGTTCGGGTGCCGAGGACGCCGAGGGCGCCGAGGACGCCGAGGACGCCGACGGTGCCGAGGGCGTGTCCCCGCTCAGTGCGGCCTCGCGGAGCTATGCGCGCGGCCTGATGGGCGGGATAGCGGACGGCCAGGACTGGGGCGTGTCGGCGGCGGGCACCGCGACGGGGCTGAAGAACGGCTGGCTGTCCCGCAGCGCCACGGGCCTGTGGGACATCAACAGCATCGGCCGGACGGAGATCGACGGGCACGGCTATCTGCTGGCCGTGCTCTCCCAGGGGAACGCGAGCATGGAGTCCGGGATCGCCCTCGTGGAAGCGGCGGCGAAGGCGGCGGTCGCGGCGTCGCGGGAGGCGTAGGCGGCGGTTCCGACACCCGCCCTGCCGCCGCGAAGCGGGCGGCTCCGGAGCCAACTCCCGCAGGGCTTTCCGGAGCCGGCCACTTCGCCACCCGCCTCCTTGGCGCCCTTCTGGACGAAGCGTTAGGTTAGGGTTGCCTAAGTCGGTCCGTCGAGGGGGTGTGCCGAGAGGGCCCGCCGCCGCTGCGGCGCCCGTCCGGATGCGTACCAAAGGCCCAGCGGTGAAAGCTACTTGGCATGTGCCCGATCCATATCGCCCCACCCCGAGGTAGCGCCAGCCGTGTCCGTCCACCCCGCACCGCCCGCCTCCCGTGGCTCGATCCGCCTCGGCGCGCCCGGCGCCCGGTCCGTGGACACACTTCCGTGGGACGCGCCGGTCGAACGAATACGCGTCGGCGAGTTGGTCGTTCTCCCCTGGGGGCCTTTCCACCGGGCCCCGTACGGGTCCTCCTCCGGCCGGGAGCCGGCCGTACCGCCCGTCCTCGGCCGTCCCCCCGCCGAGCGCCCGCCGCTCTGAGCCTTCCTCCTCTTCCTCCGGAGCCGTGTCATGACCGTGCCCCCCATCTCCCCGCCCGTGACTGAACGGCCCCCCGAGGGCGCGCCGGAGGCGGCCGACGGCCCGGGTGCCCCGCGTGTGCAGGACGCGCCGAGCATCCACCGTGCTCCCGCCGCCGCTCCCGGCGCGGGCGCCCGCGCCGCCGGCATCCTGCGCCGCCAGCGCACCCGTGAGTCCTCGGCACGCACCTACGCCCGCTCGTTCCCGATCGTCCCGGCCCGCGCCAAGGGCATGACGATCGAGGGGACGGACGGCCGCCGCTACCTCGACTGCCTCTCCGGCGCCGGCACGCTCGCCCTCGGCCACAACCACCCCGTCGTGCTGGAGGCCGTACGGCGCACGATGGAGAGCGGCGCGCCGCTGCACGTCCTCGATCTCGCGACGCCGGAGAAGGACGACTTCACCGACGCCCTCTTCGCCACCCTCCCCGGGAACTTCGCCGACCGCGCCCGGATTCACTTCTGCGGGCCCGCCGGTACGGACGCGGTCGAGGCGGCACTGAAGCTGACGCGGACGGCGACCGGGCGGCGCGGGGTGCTCGCGTTCACCGGGGCGTACCACGGCATGACGGCGGGCGCACTCGCGGTGACCGGCCGCGTCTCGGCCAGGGAGCGGGTGGCGGAGGGGGTGGCCGAGGTGACCCGGCTGCCGTATCCGTACCCGTACCGCTGCCCGTTCGGTGTCGGCGGCGAGCGCGGCGCCGAGCTGGCCGCGACCTACGCGCGACGGCTGCTCGACGACCCGGTGGGCGGTGTCGCGCCCCCGGCGGCCATGATCCTCGAAGCGGTGCAGGGCGAGGGCGGCGCGGTGCCGGCGCCCGACTCCTGGCTGCGCGAGATGCGGCGGATCACGGCGGAGCGCGGAATCCCGCTGATCGTGGACGAGGTGCAGACGGGCGTCGGGCGCACGGGCGCCTTCTGGGCCGTCGAGCACAGCGGCGTCACCCCGGACGTGATGGTGATGTCGAAGGCGATCGGCGGCAGTCTGCCGCTCGCCGTGATCGTCTACGACCAGGATTACGACGCGTGGCTCCCCGGCGCCCACACCGGCACGTTCCGGGGGAACACGCTGGCCATGGCGACGGGCGCGGCGACGCTGCGGTACGTGGCCGAGGAGGGCCTGGCCGACCGCGCCGCGACGGTGGGCGCGCGGATGACCGCGCGGCTGGACGGGCTGCGCCACGAACTGCCCGTGATCGGCGATGTCCGGGGGCGTGGTCTGATGATCGGTGTCGAACTGGTCGACCCCGAAGGCCCGGTGGACTCGTGCGGCGCCCGCCCGGCCGCCCCCGAACTGGCGGTACGGGTCCGCGCGGCCTGTCTGGAGCGTGGCCTGATCATCGAGTTGGGCGGACGCTTCGACGCGACCCTCCGTCTCCTCCCGCCGCTGACCATCACGGACGAGCAGGCGGAGGCGGTCCTCGACCGGCTCACGGACGCCATCGCGCACGCTTCGGCGGGCGGTCGCCAGGACAAGCAGGGACGGCAGGCATGACCACGGAATCCAGGCAGACGCAGCCACGAGTCCCCGCGCAGGCGTCGGGGCAGGAAGGGGAGTGGGCCGCCGGGCACCCGCCGGGCCACGCCTCTTCGCGGCAGGCGCCCGCGCAGCACGTCCTTCCCGCGCAGCGCGACGCACACGATCCCGCCGCCGCGCTGTCCGGCGGCGTCGCGGGCCCCGACGCGCTCGCCCCGCTGGTCTCCACCGTGCTCGACGCCCTCGTCAAAGGCGCCAAGACCCGGGGCGGCCCCGTGGCCCCCGGCAGCCCGGAGGAAGCGGCGGCGGCCGTGGCCGAGGCGTTCCACGGCTCCGGGGCGACCGGCCGGGGCATCACCGGCCCGGCCGCCCTGGACCGGCTCACCGAACTCCTCGCCCACGGCAGCGCCGACCCCGCCGACGCCTCCTGCGCCGCCCATCTGCACTGCCCCCCGCTGGCCGTCGCCGTCGCCGCCGACCTCGCCGTCAGCGCGCTCAACCCCTCCCAGGACTCGTGGGACCAGGCACCCGCCGCCACCGTCCTGGAGACCCTGCTGCTCCAGGAGCTGGCGGGGCTGGTCGGCTACGACCGCGACCGGGCCGCCGGGGTCCTCACCTCCGGCGGTACGGAGTCGAACCTCATGGGGCTGATGCTGGCCAGGGACCGCGTCCTGGGCGCGGCGTCCGGCCGGCAGATCGAACTCACCGGCCTCCGGGGCCCGGCCGTGGGCGAGTACCAGGTCGTGGGCGAGTACCCGGCCGTGGGCGAGTACCCGGCCGCCGTTGAGCCCCCGGCCGCCGGTGAGCACCCGGCCAGGGGCGCCCGGCCGGGGCCCGAGCCCCGCCCCCGCATCCTCGCCTCCGCCGTCGCGCACTTCTCCGTACAGCGCGCCGCCGCGCTCCTCGGGCTCGGTGAGAACGCGGTCCTGCCGGTCCCGGTCGACCATCAACTCCGTATGGACACCAATGCGTTGGCGGCGATGCTGGACGGCTGCGCGGAACGCGGCGAGCTGCCGATCGCCGTCGTGGCCACGGCGGGCACCACCGACACCGGCTCGATCGACCCGCTGCGCGCCTGCGCGGCCCTGGCCGCCGAGCACGGCGCCTGGCTGCACGTGGACGCGGCGTACGGCGGCGGCGCGCTGCTCTCCGACCGGCTCGCGCCGCTCCTGGACGGGCTCGAACTCGCCGACTCCGTCTCCCTCGACTGGCACAAACTCGGCTGGCAGCCCGCCGCCGCCGGGATCTTCCTGGTGGCCGAGTCCGAGACGTACGCCTCGCTCGCCCGCCGGGCCGTCTACCTCAACCCCGCCGACGACGAGGAGGCCGGCTACCCGAGCCTGCTCGGCCTCTCGCTGCGCACCACCCGCCGCGCCGACGCCTTCAAGATCGCGGTGACCCTGCGCACCCTGGGCCGGGAGGGGCTCGGGCGGCTGGTGGACGCCTGCCACGAACTGGCCCTGGCCGGGGCCCGTACCGTACGGAGCCACCCCTGCCTGGAGCTGCACGCCGACCCGGTGCTGACGGCCTTCGTCTTCCGCTACCGGCCGACGGACGCCGACGAGAAACACGGCGACGACGAACAGCGCAGCGACGACATCAACGCCGGGCTCCGCCGACGGCTGCTGCGCGAGGGCCGCGCCGTGGTCGGCCGCACCGAGCTGCCGGGCGAAGGGCCCGGCCGCGTACGGCTCAAGCTCACCCTGCTCAACCCGCACACCACCGTCGACGAGGTGGAGCGGCTGCTCTTCGAGGTGGTGGCGGCGGGACGGGCCGAGGAGGAGGCGGCGGCAGCGCGGTGACGGTGCCGCCGGGGGCCGGGGACGGGCGGACACGGGCCGCGCCCCCGGCCCCAGGCCCCCGGCCCCCGGCAGTCCCCTTGGACGTACGCCCCGCCCCGCGCCCCCGTACAGGCACACCCCCCGTACAGGCACACACCCCGTACACGTACACACGCATCCCCCCACCCAGAACACGACCCACCCAACCCCCGGCGGAGGCTTCCCGGTGACGACCGAGCACCAAGACGGACATCAGATCTACGACGTGGTCGGCATAGGGATCGGTCCCTTCAACCTCTCCCTGGCAGCGCTCTCCGACGGCGTTCCCGATCTCCGTACCCTCTTCCTCGACGCGAAGCCCGCCTTCTCCTGGCATCCGGGACTGCTCATGGAAGGAACGACTCTCCAAGTCCCCTTCCTCGCCGACCTGGTGACGATGGCCGACCCGACCAGCCCGTGGTCGTACCTGAACTACCTGCGCGAGCACGACCGGATGTTCCCCTTCTTCTTCTCCGAGCGCTTCCACATACCGCGCCGCGAGTACGACCACTACTGCCGCTGGGTCGCCGAACACCTCCCGTCCTGCCGCTTCGACGCGTGCGTCACGGAGCTGGCGTGGGACGACACGTCCGACGCGTTCGCCGTCACCTACCGGTCGGCGGCGGACGGCGCGGTGTCGCGCGTATGGACGCGGCAGGTCGTGCTGGGCGTCGGTACGGACCCGGTCGTACCGAAACCGCTGCGCCCCCTGCTGACCGGTGACCACCGGGGCCGGGTCCTGCACAGCGCCGACTACCGCGCCCACCGCACGGCGCTCGCCGCGCTCCCCGATGTCACGGTCGTCGGAGCCGGCCAGTCCGGCGCCGAGGTCGCCCTCGACCTGCTCCGCCACCAGGACGGCGACGGCGCGGGCGGCCCGTACGTCCGCTGGCTGGCCCGTACCCCCGCCTTCGCGCCGATGGAGTACTCCAAGATCGGCCTGGAGCACTTCACCCCCGACTACATCCGCTACTTCCGCGCCCTCCCCGAGGAACGGCGCGAGCACCTCGTGCGCGAGCAGTGGCAGCTCTACAAGGGCGTCAGCGAGGAGACCCTCGCCGACATCCACGACGAGCTGTACGAACGGACCGTCGGCGGTACGGAACCACGCGCCGCCCTGCACCCGGGCGTCACCATCGAGGGCGCCCGCCACGACGGCGCCGGCGACGACTACGTCCTGACCTGCCGCCACGTCCAGCAGGACAAGGTCTTCGAGATCCGCACCGCCGCCATCGTCTCGGCCACGGGCTACGCGGCCACCCGCCCCGCCTTCCTCGAACCCCTCACCGGGCTGGTGGACTGGGACGACCAGGGCCGCTACCGGGTCGACGGCGACTACCGCGTCTCCCTCAACCCCCGTGTGACCGGAGCCCTTTACGTACAGAACGCGGAACTCCACACCCACGGCGTGGGCACCCCCGACCTGACCCTGAGCGCCTGGCGCGCTGCGACCATCCTGAACGCGCTCGCCGGCCGCCCCGTACTGCGGCTGCCGGCGCGCGCGGCGTGGACGACGTTCGGAGCGCCGGGGGTCTGACGGGCGGGCCGTACGCGGCGGCAGGGCCGGAGGCCGCGGGCCCCCGGCAGGTCAGGACGGGAGGGCGGTGCTCCCGCGGCCGGACGTCTCCCCCGCGGCCGGGACCAGTTGGTGGTTGAGCCAGGTGGTGACGAGGGAGAGCACGTCCGCGTCGACCGGTTCGCGCAGCAGACGGCGGTACGAGCTCATGGTGGGGCGCCCGGGGTCGCGGCGCAGCAGGTGGTTGAGGTCCGGGACGCGGTGGATCTCGGCGCTGCCCGGCACCAGCCGGCGGATCTCGTCCAGGTCGGCGGGATCGACCTGGATGTCCTTGTCGCCGGTGACGGCCAGCACCGGCGCGTGGATGCCCGCGAGGTCGTCACGGCTGTCGTGGGCGAGCATCTCACGCGTCCAGCGGGCGTTCATCGGGGCTCCGGCGATGCGCGCCACATCCGTGCGGGTCTTCTTGATCCGGGCGAGTGCCAGGTTGCCCAGGGCGCCCAGCGGGCGCCGCAGCAGACGTACGGGCGCGGGCAGCCCCTGGGCGACCGAGCGGGCCTGCCAGCGCAGGGCGTCCTCGCCGAGGCGGGCGTAACCGGCCAGCAGGACCACCGCCCGCACCTCCGGGTGGCGTGCGGCGAGGGCCATGGCGTGCACGGCGCCCTCGCTGTGGCCGACGACGCCGAGCGAGTCGGGGCGTACGGCGGGATGGGCGGCCAGGGCGCGCAGGGCGGCGGAGGCGTCCTCGCGGTTGGTGGTGAAGCCGGCGGTCCGCCAGTTCCCCGGGTTCGCTCCCGTGCCGCGCCGGTCGTAGCGCAGGGTGGCGATCCCCTCGGCCGCGAGGAGGGCGGCGAGCGGGCCGCCCAGCTCGACGGGGAGCTTGGGGGTGTTGCCGTCGCGGTCCAGGGGGCCCGAGCCGTGCAGGAGCAGGACGGCGGGGTGCGGGCCCGGAGTGGCGGGCAGGGTCAACGTACCGGCCAGGGGGGTTCCGTCGTCCGTGGTGACCGTCAGGTCGGTGCCGGGTTCGGTGCCGGTGTCGGGCAAGGTGCTGCCTTTCGCTCTCATTGATCTCAACTTCGAGAACGTTATCAGGTGTGAGAACATAGGGGGCGTGTCGACTTCGAAGCTCCTCCTGCACCCCGTCAGGCTGCGCATTGTGCAAATCATTTTCGGCGCGGACGAGATGACCACGGCCCAGCTCCGCGACCGGCTGCCCGATGTGTCCCCGGCCACGGTGTACCGGCACATCGCCGCGCTCACCCGGGCCGGCGTCCTGGAAGTGGTGAGCGAAAGGCCCGTGCGCGGCACGGTCGAACGCGGCTACCGGGTACGCCAGGACAGGGCCCTGGTCGACGCCGACGCCCGCGCGGCGATGACCAAGGACGATCACCTGCGGGCCTTCACCGTCTTCACCGGCGGCCTGATGGCCGACTTCGACCGCTATGTCTCCCGCGCCGACGCCGAGCCCGCCCAGGAAGGCGTCCTCTACCGGCAGGGGGCGGTCTGGCTCACGGACGACGAGTTCCGGGAGCTGGCGGACGAGATCGAAACCGCCATCACCCGCCGCACCCGCCACACCCCGGACGACGGCCGCACCCGCCACATCGTCAGCTTCGTCACCATGCCGGACAAGCCCGTGGACGGGGAGCGCGGGGAAGGTGGCGAGGCCGGGGCCGGGGCCGGGGCCGGGGGGAGCTGACCTCGGCCCCGGCGAGGACGCCCAACGGGCGCGGGGGCGCGGCGGGAACGGGTGGGCCGGGCCGAGGCCCGGCGAGGGGGAGCGGCGGGTACGGCGGCACGGCGGGACCCGCACCGGCCCCTGCCCACGGCGTCCGACGCTCCGTCAGCTACCTCGGTGGCCGCGCGGTCCCCTGGAGAAAAGATCCAGAAGCGCCCATTTTTCGAGGTCCGAGGCAACCAACCGGGCCTCTCGTAACGTTATATGTAAGGGGCACCAAACCCCACGAGCCCCCAGTAGGACAGTTCCACCAAGCAATGCAGAGACGGAGCACTACCTCTTGACTGCCACAACTCTGACCAAGCGCAAGGCCGCAGCCGCCCTCGCCGGTGGCGCGCTGCTCGCGCTCTCCCCACTGGTCACCCAGACCGCCGCGGCCGCCGCCCAGCCCGAACCCACCGTCACCGCCAAGGGCGCCGCCCTGATGGACGGCGACAGCGGGAAGACGCTCTACGGCAAGGACGCGGACACCGTCCGCCCCATGGCCAGCACGGCGAAGATCATGACCGCGTACGTGGTACTCGACAAGGGCGCCGACCTGGACCGCCAGGTGCCCGTCAAGCAGGAGTACCGCGACTACGTCACCGAGCACAGCACCAGCACGGCGGACCTCCAGACCGGTGACAAGCTCACCGTCCGCCAGCTTCTGTACGCGTCGCTGCTCCCCTCCGGCGCGGACGCCGGCTACGCCCTCGCCGACACCTTCGGCATCGGTGACACCGCCGAGGAGCGGACCGAGTCCTTCGTCTCCCAGATGAACGCGAAGGCCGACGAGCTGTACCTCCCGAAGACCGAGTTCGACTCGTTCGACGGCGTGGGCACCGACTCCAGCACCCCGACCGAGCTGGCGAAGCTGGCCCGGTACGCGATGACGAACGACACCTTCCGTACGGTCGTCGCGACCAAGCAGTACAAGGCCGAGGCTCCGGCCGCCAACGGCCGTACGCGCTACTACACCTGGAACAACACGAACCAGCTGCTCGGTTCGTACGACGGTGTCATCGGCATCAAGACCGGCACGACGACCCCGGCGGGCGAATGCCTGGTCTTCGCGGCCACCCGTGACGACAAGACCCTCATCGGCACGGTCCTGAACAGCACCGACCGGTACGGCGACGCGGCGAAGATCCTGGACTACGGGTTCGGTTCGGACGCCGCGAAGGACATGAAGCTCCGCAAGCTCCCGGCGAACGCGCAGCGCGACTGAGTCCGCTCCCGTTCCGATCGACACGTCCGGGCGTCACCGAAACCTCCGGTGACGCCCGGACACCGGGTCCACCGGCGCCCGACGAGGGCCGTGAAGGTCTGCCGGACCGCTGGAGAGACGCGCGGGATGGGGCCGGTGGCTCTCCTGCTGCGGGAGGCGGATACGCGGCGGTGCCCGTGAGAGTGATCCAGGGCCCGTGTTTATGCAACATCGCGCATAGTCGCGGTCGTGCGTGGACGCCCTGGTGTGCCTCGACGTAGCGTCAGGAGCAGTCGGCTGGCGTCAGTGCCGGGCGAACCGGCGCAGGGCGTCGAGTACGGGCGGCGCGAGCGTGTCCGGGTGGTCGGCGTCGTGCAGCAGATGGTCCACTTCCGGCAGCACCACTCGGCCCGGTCCACCGGTATGCGCGTGACGCAGGGCGGTCGTCAGGGCGTTCGTTGTGGCGCAGGGGACCTGGGCGTCGTTCGTGCCGCACGTCAGCAGCACCTTGGTTCCCGGCCGGAGCGCGGCGGCGGTGTCCGGTGGGTAGACCGCGTCGTCGCTCAGCACGAACCGGGCGTTGGGGCCTTGGAATGCCTCGAAGAGCTGGGCGATCGCGGGGGGCAGGCCGGTGGTGTCGACCGGTCGGCGTTCGCGCAGGGAGATGACGGCGGCATCGATGGCCGTGTTGACCGCGCGTTGCTGCTCCGGCGTGAACTGGCCCTGCCGGGTCGCTTCGGCGACCTGGGCCTTGAGCTGGAGCGTGACCAGGTCCAGCAGGCGGATCGCCTGCGGTTGCAGAAGCGCCAGGCCGACCGGGCGCGGGCGGACGGTGCCACCCAGCAGCAGCCCCGTCATCGCGCCCTCGCTGTGCCCGACGAGCAGCAGCGCGCGCGGGTCGGTCTCCGGCTGATCGCGCAACGACGCGTAGGCGGCCCGTGCCTGGCGGACGAACGCCGGGTAGTCGAGCCTTTCCGGGTGGTCCTGGTAGGCACCGAGTCCGGTGCGGCCGGTGCCGTACTTGTCGAACCGCAGCGTGGCGATTCCGTCCCCGTCGAGCGCGTCGGCCACCTGTGCCAGGGTGTCCGGTGAGTACGCGGGCGGTTGATTGCCGTCGCGGTCGGTGGGTCCGCTGCCGGGCAGCAGCAGTGCCGCCCGCAGCCGTTGCCCGGCACGATGCTCGGGAACGTGCAGGGTGCCGTACACGGTCGTACCGTCGGCCGTGAAGACGACCTCACGGTCGGCGGCAGGGACGAGAGCGGGCGTCGCCGCGGCCGGGGTGGCGGTGACGACGGCCAGGGCCATTAAAGCCGCTGCCAAGTGGCGAAACATGGGCCTACCTCCTTTTTCAGGCAAGGGTTTTCAGGCAAGGGCGTTTTCGACCAGGGCGACAGTGGCGCGCGGGTCGTCGACTTGGAGGACGAGGCGTGCGTACTTCTCGTCGGCGAGTTCGACCACGACCGCCTTCGACGGATCTCTGACGTCCCAGAAGACCTTCTCGCCATCCTGATGGAAGGTGCCGGCGGTGATCACACGGGGTACGTGGGAGCCCTGCGCGCGGATTCCCTTGGGGCCGGTGGCGATACCGGGGTCGGCGGTCGCGCCACGGACATTGGCCAGCGGGATGGTCAGGCTGCCCTTGAAGGACCAGAGCTTGTCGAGACCCTCGATCACGACGACGAGGTCGTCGCCGTCGATACGTATCAGTGCCATGTCGGCCTCCATTTTCAGGGGAGTGGGTCGAGATGTCGGGTCAGCGCGGTGGTGGCGTTGTCGGGGTTGCCACGCAGGAGGATGCCCAGCGCGGCGGCGGTGAGGGCGGCGGCCAGGTCGGCGGGAACGCCGAGGGCGTCGGCGATCGCCCGGTCGACGGCGGCCAACGCGGCCTTCACCTCGCAGGCGACCTCCTCGTCGGCCGGTGCGCGTTCGATCGCCGCGAGCAGCAGCAGGCGGAGGTCGGCCGACGTGACGAGCCGCAGCGCGGCCGTGGCATCCGACGCGCCGGCGAGGGCGTCGAGCAAAGGGCGGACGTCGTCGGTGAGATGGCGGCGCAGAGCGATCAGGTAGAGGCCGCGCTTGCTGCCGAACGTCTTGTACAGGCTGTTGCGGTGCACGCCGAGGTGGCTGACGAGATCGTCGACGGACACACCGTCATACGCGCGTTCGCCGAACAGGCCCACGGCGGCTCGCACCGCTTCGTCCTCGTCAAATGCTCTCGGCCTGCCCATGGCCATGAGAGTAGACAGTTGAGGAACGATCAGTCAAGAACGATCGTTCCTCAATCTCCCATCCTCTTCGAGGCACGGTCTTCCAGCAGTCGCGGGACAGCCTCCCGGCTGCCGCGCCGCGTCGAGCCGCCTGCGGGGGAACTCTTCGCCGACACGCGGCGGCCTTCGACGGCTACGAGAGCGGCGTCGACCGCCGGGTGGACATGACGTGAGTGGCCCTCTGGACGGTTCGTGTGTCCTCAGTTGGACGGTTCGTGTGTCCTCAGTGCCGCTTCGCGCACCCTGTGACGCAGGAACCCCCGTGTGCGTCCGGCCCGGTGGGGGGGGCGAGGCGGCGGGCCCGTCGTACTCGTACACCTGCCGCTGCCACCGCGCGCCGGTCCTCGTGACCGTACGCGCGGCCCGACTCCCGTGCCGTCGTGGGTGGGGCAGGTTATGACCCCGTACTACGACGTCGACGCCAGGTCCTTCTCGATCGCGTCCAGGATCTGGCCCGCGCCCGTGTAGCCGATGCCGAGCATCCACAGGTTGTCGTCCACCTTGAACGCCTTGTTCTTCCGCACGGCGCCGAGGTTCTTCCACAGCGGCCCGCCGATGGTGTCCGTCTCCTTGGCCTTCTTCGCGTCTCCGTAGGTGGAGTAGAAGAGGACGTCGGCGTTCGCCCGGTCGATCTGCTCGGGGCTGACGTCGATCGAGAAGCCGTCCTTGTCCTGGTTGGCCGGCCGGCCGACCTGGAGGTCCTTGAAGAGAGAGCCGACGAAGGTGTCGTTCAGATAGAGACGCGTGTCGGCGCCTTCCACGAAGCGTACGAAGCCGACCTTGGTCTGTGCCGCCTTCGCCGGTCCGCCCAGCGCCTCGGTGACCCGCTCCACATGGGCGGTGTAGTCGGTGACGACCTGCTTCGCCTCGGTCTTCTTGCCGAGGGCGTCGGCGTGCAGCTCGAAGTTGGCGCGCCACGGGCCGCCGGTGGTCTCGGAGAAGACGGTGGGGGCGATGGCGGAGAGCGACTTGTAGTTCTTCTCGTCGCGGACCTTGCTGCTCAGGATCAGGTCCGGCTTGAGCGCGTTGATGGCTTCGAGGTTCGGCGCGGCGATGACCCCGACGGGCTTGATGTCCTTGAGCTTGCCGGCGGGGAGGTAGGCGGAGAAGGGCGCCTTGTCCGCGACCGTGGTGGCCCCTACCGGGGTGATCCCCAGGGTGACGGCCGAGTCCAGCGAGTCGGTGTCCAGGACGACGACCCGCTCGGGCGCGTTCTTGACCTGGACGTCGCCCATGGCCGTCTTGACGGTGTGCGTTCCCGCGCTGCCCGCGCCGCCGGGGGTGGCGCCCTTGGCGGCCGGGGAGTCGTGGTCGCCGCCGCACGCGGTGAGCGTGACGGCGAGTGCGGTGGTGACGGTGGCGACGGCGGCGGCCAGGGTGATGCGGCCGGTGAAGGTTCTGGGCACGGTGGGGCCTCCCTGACGGCAGCCCGGAGTCTTCCGGACCAAGTAAGGCAAACCTAATGTTGGCGCCGCCCGCGCAACAAGTCCCTTTTGGATGAAGGCGGGTGGGGTTCGGCAGGCGAGGATAGGCCCATGGATGGGGAATCGACCGAGATCGTTCTGAGCAAGAGTGATCTTCGTGAGGTATGCGCGTTCGCCGCAGGGTGCGCGGCGACGGTGCTGGGGATATTCGAGGCCGATCAGCCGGACGATCCGCGGCCACGGGACGCGATGGGTGCCGCGTGGGATTTCGCCCGGGGCGGCGAGCGGGGGAAAGCCCTGCGCGACACGGCCTGGGCGGCGCTCAAGGCGGCCAAGGACACGGAGACGGCTGCCGCGCGCGAGGCGGCGTGGGCGGCGATGGCCGCGGCAGGCGCCGCCTACGTGCATCCGTTGGCCAAGGCCACCCAGGTCAAGCACATCCTCGGGGCGGGCGCTCACGCGGCCAGAGCCGCCGAGCTTGTCGCGGGCGATGACCGGACCGTGGGTGCCGAACAGGTCGAGCGAGCGGGGCGTCGTGCGACACCGGTTGTCATTGATGTGCTCAAGCGCTATCCGGCTGCGCCGGGGGGCGGCGGAAGAGTTGGCGAGTTGATGCGCATGCTGGACGCGCACCTTCGCCGCTGACCCCACCGAGCCTCCGCCGCCTCCGCCGGGCTGAGCCTCCGCCGGGCTGAGCGTCCGCCGAGCCGGACCGTACAGCGGTGACCGGCGGCTGAGGTCGCCCCGCGGTCCTGCCGCGACAGCCCGCGGTCCTGCCGCGACAGCAGGGGCACGGACAGCCATCCGTCTGCCGCGATCCCCCGCGATCCCCGCACCAACGCGGCCGGCCGCCGCCGGCCGCCATCGACCGCCACCGGCTCCCGCTGAGGATCAGGCATGTCGGTTGGGGGAGCGCCGTGATGGGATGGCGCGGTGAGCCGCGCCGCAGAAGAGACCAACCGCCGTATGCTCCGGGCACGCGACGCGATGGACCGCGATTACGCGCGGCCGCTGGACGTTCCGGCCCTGGCGCGGATCGCTCATGTGTCACCGGCGCACTTCACGCGTACCTTCCGGGCCACGTTCGGGGAGACCCCGCACCGCTATCTGCAACGACGCCGTATCGAGCGGGCGATGACCCTGCTGCGGGACACCGACCGGAGCGTGACGGACATCTGCTTCGAGGTCGGCTTCACCAGCCCCGGCACCTTCAGCCGTACGTTCCACGACATCGTCGGCCGGTCGCCGCGTACGTACCGCAAGGAAGCCGAGGCGGCAGCCGGCGTGCCGACGTGCTTCACGATGGCGTGGACCCGGCCGAGTGCCTGAACCCGTGCCGGGCGGCTCGGCCGGCACGGGTTCAGGCACTCGGCCGGCCGGCCGGTTGACCGAGCCGCCCGTCCGCCCGTCCGTCCGTCCGTCCGCCCGGCCGTTCGCCGACTGAGCAGTTTCGGATAAGTTCTCGCGCCGGCCGCTCAGTAACGTGAGGTCCATGTTCAACGCCATCACGCAGTCACAGATATATGTCCTGGACCAGGACGAGGCCCACGACTTCTACGTCCGCAAGCTCGGCCTGGAGGTCGCCGCTGATGTCGACCTCGGGTTCATGCGCTGGCTGACCGTCAGCGTTCCCGGTCATCCCGAGCGTCAGATCCTGCTGGAGAAGCCCGGCGCCCCGGCAATGTCGGAGGAGACGGCGGAGCAGGTGCGCGAGCTGGTGACCAAGGGGGCGATGGGCGGCTGGCTCATCCTCAGCACGAGCGACTGCCGCAAGACGTACGAGACGCTGGTGGGGCGGGGTGTGGAGTTCACCGAGGAGCCCACCGAGCGTCCGTACGGCATCGACTGCGGCCTGCGCGACCCCTTCGGCAACCGCATCCGCTTCACGCAGCCCAAGGGCTGAACCGCTCCGGCGGCTCCAGGGCCGCCGGAGACCCGAGCCGCCCCTCCGGTGGGGTCCAGGGCCGCCGGAGAGCGGACGGCATGCGGTCCGTGAGGGTCACTCCTCTCGGAGGAAGAAGTCCACCATGTCCTGCGGTGAGCTGTCGTTCATGGCCATGGCTTCGGCGGCGGCCGAGGCACTGCGGGGGAACAGCGCCTGCTCGTACGCGGTGAGCGCGGCCTCGATGTCCCCGGGGTGCGCGGCGATGGCCCGGCCGAGTTCGGCGCCGTCCTGCATGGCCAGGTTGGCGCCCTCGCCGCTGGGGGGCGAGAGGTGGGCGGCGTCGCCGAGCAGGGTCACCCCCGGTATCCGGTCCCAGCGGTGCTCGATCGGCAGCGCGTGGTGGGAGCGCAGGACCGGCGCGGTGTCGCTGTCGGTGATCAGGGCGGTCAGCTCGGGGGCCCAGCCCTCGAACTCCTCGGCGATCCGCGCGGTGGCCGCCGCCCTATCGGTGAAGTCGACGGCGGCGAACCAGTCCAGGGGCCTGGGCAGCACCACGTAGGTGTGGAGGGTCTCGCCGCTCTCCCGGTGAGCCCCGATCGACCTCTCGCCCCCGTCCGGGTCGACCGCGAACATGGACCCGCCGCCGACCGCCTTCGCGGCGGCGGGATGCCGGGACTCGGCGTCGAACAGATAGGTCTCGACGAACGAGGTACCGGTGTACTCGGGCGTGGCGTCCGAGAGCAGCGGCCTGACCCGCGACCACGCGCCGTCCGCGCCGACCAGCAGGCCCGTGACGACGGTGCTGCCGTCGGCGAAGGTCACCTCGTGACGGCCCTCGCCGAGGGCACGCGTACCGCTGACCTTGTGGCCCCAGCGGACGGTGGCGGCCGGGAGCGAGTCGATCAGGATGCGCCGCAGCTCGCCGCGCTGCACCTCGGGGCGTCCCCCCGTACCGTCGTCGGCCTTGTCGGCCAGGACGTTCCCGTCCCGGTCGAGGATGCGCAGCGCCTGGCGGCCCTCCAGGATGATGGCGCGGAACTCGTCCATCAGATCCGCCGCCTCGACGGCCAACTGGCCGTTGTAGTCGTGGATGTCGAGCATGCCGCCCTGCGTACGCGCCATGGGGGAGGGCTCCGCCTCGTAGATGGTGGCCGGGATGCCGTGGACGTGCAGGACACGGGCCAGGGTGAGTCCGCCGAGTCCGGCGCCGATGATCGTGACCTCGGAAGTGGTCATGGTGGCTCCTCGCGTGTGGACGCCTGCCGGATGGGCACCGGCAGCGATCTCTCGCAAGGTTCCAGACCACATCTACAGGCCGCCGACAGCCGACCGACCACCCCGACAGGCGACCGACGCGGGACCGACGCGGACCGACGCGGGACCGACACGGCGGGTCATCGCCTAGCCCGAGCCCGAGCCCGAGCCCGAGCCCGAGCCCCGAGCCCCGAGCGAACGTGCCGAACGTCAGCGGGAGCGGTGGCCTTCCGGTCATGCCCGTGCGGCCGGCCACGGATCTGCCCGTGGCCGGCTCAGGCGGGGTTCCCCGGAGGTTCCCGAGGTTCCCCGGGCGGGGCGTTGCTCAGGGTTCTCTCGTGTACAGCATGTAGTACACCGCCGCCGTGGTGCACGCCGCGATGAAGAGTCCGAGTCCGGACGACGAGAAGACGCTGTGCCCGGAGAGGCACATGAGGAAACCGATCGGGGCTCCGGTCACCGCGCCCCAGGCCGCGGCGCGTATCTCGCGCGGCAGGGCGTGCTGTACGAGGAGGAGGCCGACCAGCAGCGCGAGCAGCGCCGCCCCCGCGACGAGCGCCAGGACGAGCTGGCCGTTCGTGGCCGGGCCGCCGTCCCGGGCGATGGCCGCCGCGTACGCGCCGTAGATGATGGCGAGGACGAGCGGCACGCCCAGCGCGAGCGGTGACAGCCGGCGGCCCGTGCCGTGCGCGACGGCCGGTGCGGCGCCCTGGGCGGAGGCGGCGCGCGTGGCCCGCGAGGCGTCGTACCGCGAAGCGCCCTGCGGGCCGGTCCGGCGCCGCCCGGGGGCGGCCGTCGGGTGGGGAGCGCGGAGCCAGGAGGCGCGGTGGCGCGGCGGCATCCGGACGGGTGTGGCCATGGTGGGGAACTCCTTCCCTACGCCCCCCGGTGTCCCCCCATTGCCCCCGTTCACCCCGTTTCCCTTCTCTCCAGAGCACACCCGCCGGTCACGCACGTCAACCCCAACGCCCAGCGCGCTCACCGGGTCGGCGGAGCACCGCTCGCGTCGGCCGTGCGCGCGCCATCCCCTAGAGGAGTGCGCACCTCTCGGATCTCTCGCCTCTCGCGCCTCGCCTCCACTCCTCCGTCGTCCTCCTCTTCCTCGTCCTCCTCGTCCTCCTCGTCTCCCTCGTCCTCTCCGGCGCCTGCCGGTCCCTCGCGCCCCCCTGCCTCTCCCCGCTCTCACCCTTCCGCGCTGTCCCGGGTCCTCTCGGCCCTCTCGGCGACCCTGATCGTCCTGCTGGCCGTCCTCACGCCCGTCAGCGCGGTCGCCGCCTGGTCCGATCTGGAGATCGGCGACACCGGACGCTTCGTCTCGACCATGGCGCCGCTCGCCTCCGACGTCCACGTCCAGCAGGCGGTCGCGGACCGGATCACCGACGAGGTCATGGCCGAGGTCAAGGTGGGCCCGCTCCAGCAGGGCGTCCGCAACCTCCTGCACGACGCCGTGCTCTCCTTCGCGACCACCGACGCCTTCAGGAACGCCTGGCGTACGGCGGTCCGTGCCGCCCACGCCGCCGCCGAGCAGGTCCTGAGCAGCGGCGGCGACACGGTGACGATCGATCTGGCGCCCATCACCGAACAGGTGAAGAAGCAACTGATGGCGGACAACGTGCCGTTCTCCGACCGCATCCCCGTACGGCACGCCGAGATCACCGTCCTGGAGGCCAACGGGCTCGGGGTCTGGCGCGATGTCGCGCGGGGGCTCCGCGCCGCCGGGATCTGGCCGGCCGTCGGGACGGTGGTGGCGGCGGCCGTGGCCGTGCTGGCCGCCGGGCGCGGCGGCCGGGCGCGGGCGCTGATCGGCGTCGGTACGGCGTGCGCCATCGGCGCCGGGCTGTTGGTCGTCGCGGTCGCCGCTGCACGCGGCTCGGTTCTCGCGGACCTGCCGGACAACGGCGACCGGTCAGCGGCCCGCGCGATCTTCGACGCGCTGACCGCGTCGCTCCGGATGACGGCCTGGTCCGTGCTGGCCGCCGGGCTCGTGCTGGCCGTCGGTACGTGGCTCAGCGGGCGGCTCCGGGGCGCGTGGCATGCCCGCTCCAGGTGACCCCCGCTCCAGATGACCCTGCCCCAGGTGACCCCGGACGCCCGGCGCCTGATGGCCCGCTGTCTGATGGCCCGGCGCCTGATGGCCCGGCGCCTGACGGTCCGCTGCCTGATGCTCCTCCACGCGGGCGGTGGGCGGCGGACGTATCCGCAGGTGAGAAGCGTACGCGCCGGACTTTACTGAATCTTTATGCCGATACCACCCGACCGAATATCCCTTTTGTTCCATATGGAGCACCATGGTGGGTATGAGCCAGAACACAGCACACAGGCCCCCCACCACATCAGGCACGGGCATGGGCACAGGCACAACCGCTGGCACAGGAAGGGGCATGGGCACGTCCGGTACCGGCACCGGTTACGGCGCGGGAACCGGCTCGCATGCCGAGCGAAAGGCCGCCTGGGCAGTCGGCGGCAGCATCCTTGCCGGTGTCCTGCTGCTGGTCACAGGGGCGACAAACATCCTCCAGGGCGTCACAGGCATCAGAAGCGACGCCTTCCTCAACACCGTCACCGGCTACGCCTACCGGTTCAACCTCACCTCGTGGGGCTGGATTCACCTCGGGATCGGCGTCCTGCTCGCCGTCACGGGTCTGGCGCTTCTCGCGACCCGCCACCGCTGGGCCCGGTACATCGGTATAGGACTCGCGGCGCTGAACCTGGTCGCGCAGTTCATGTACCTGCCGTACCAGCCGGTCTGGGCGGGTGTGGGCATGGCCCTGTCGGCGTTCATGATCTGGGCGCTGGCCTCGGAGCGGGGCGGACTTCGATCCGGCGCCAGAACCTGACGCCGACCACAGTCCACGCCGACTCCGACCCCTGCATCCACTCCCACTCCAACTCCAACTCCAACTCCCCAACCCTCCTAACCGACCCACACGTACGCGCATACGGGAACAGCGGCCGTTGTCGTTGTCCCCGTATGCGCGTACGTATGTGTCTTCCGCCACCGCCCCGCCCGTACAACTGCCGCGCGCCGCACGGCGTCTGACCGGACGACGATGTGAGGTCACGACGAGGCCCGTCGTGACCCGTCGAGGCCGTCGAGGCCGTCGAGCGAGAGGCACATCCCCGTGAACGCCCAGGACCGCCAGCCGCCCGCCACGCCCCCGCCCGACGCCCAGGGGCCCGACGCCCAGGGGCCCGACGCCCAGGAGCCCGCCGCCCGGGCCCCCACCTCCCGCCCCCTCCACGAGCGGTTCCTGACCGGCGTCACGGGCCTGTTCCTCGTCGGCGCCACCGTTCTCGTCGGCTGCCGGGTCCTGGGGACCGACGGCGTCACGCCCGTACCGCAGTTGCTCGCCTTCCTGCCCTGGCTGCTGGTCCCGATGGTGCCGGCCGCGCTGTTCGCCGCTCTGCTGCGCTGGCGTACGGGAACGGTCTGGGCGCTGGTGCTGCTCGCCGTGACGGGGTGGACGTCACGTACGTACGACGCGTACGACACCGACGACGGCGCATCCGACACGTACGCCGCTTCGGGCACCACCGGCACCACCGGCACCACCGGCACCACCGGCACCACCGGCACCACCGGCACCACCGGCACTTCGGGCAGCGGCGCCCCGACCCGTGTCCGGGTGCTGACCTCAAACGTCGAGTTCGGGCAGGGGACGCTCGGACTCATCGACACCATCCGCCGCGAGAAGCCCGACCTGGTGTTCGTCCAGGAGTGCGAGTTCGTCTGCGCCGGCCTCCTCGCCGACCGCGTCCCGAGCGCGGACTACCCGTACCGCAACGTCGTCAAGGCCAGCCGGGCCGAGGGCTCCGCGATCCTCTCCGTCTTCCCGCTCACCGACGCGGCGGGCGTCGAGGGAGTCCTCGCCATGCCCGGTTCCACCGCCCGGATCGGCGACCGTACGGTCCACCTCCAGCTCGCCCACCCACTGCCGCCCATCCCCGGCATGGTGGACGACTGGCGCACCGAGCTGGGCGGCATCCGTACGTACGCCGCCGCGGCGCACAGGCGGGGCGGCCCGGTCATCGTGGCGGGCGACTTCAACGCCACCCGTGACCACGCCCTCTTCCGGGCGCTGCTGAAGGACGGCGGGCTGCGCGACAGCGCGCTGTCGGCGGGCGCGGGCCACACGCCGTCCTGGCCGTCGCGGTTGCCCAGACCGCTGGGGGCGCAGATCGACCATGTGCTGGTCAGTGACGACTTCGCCGTACGGGACGCCCGCTTCATCGACCTCGCGGACACGGACCACCGGTCGCTGCTCGTCGGGCTGGAACTGCGCGGCACCGAAATGCGGGTGCCGTAGTACGGCGCGAGGATCGAACCATGGAAGCCACCGACCCGCCGCCGGGAGCGGGAAAGCCCGGCAAGGGCGAGCCCGGGGGAAGCCCCGACAACGGAAAGCCGGCCAGTCCTCGCACGGGCAGTCCTCGCACCGGCAGCCCCGACGAGAAGATCCTCCGCACCATCGACGAGCTGGTCACCGAGGAGCGCACCCTGCGCTCCCGCGCCACCCAGCACCTCGGCCTCGCCGACGCCGAGCAGCAGCGGCTGCGCTCCGTCGAGGTCCAGCTCGACCAGTGCTGGGACCTGCTGCGCCAGCGCCGCGCCAAGTCCGAGTTCGGGGAGAACCCGGACGAGGCGGCGGTACGGCCGGCGGGCGAGGTCGAGGGGTACCAGGGCTGAGGTCGCAACGGCTCGCCCCGCCCGCATGGCTCCTCGCGGCCGTGCGCCCCCAGCCGGCCCCCGTCCCGTGGGCCGCCGTCGCCCGCGCCTCGGTCGCCATGGCCACACCGCTGGCCGTCGGCCTCGCCACGGACCGGACGGCCTACGGCGCTCTCGTGTCGATGGGCGCGCTGTTCGCACTCCTGGGCGACACCGCCGACGCCTACCGGATGCGGATCTTCAACATCGCGCTTCCGCAGGTCTTCGGCGCGGTCGGCGTCACGGTCGGCATGCTGGTCCTCGGCCGGGGCTGGCTCGCCGTCGGAGTGCTGACGCTGATCGCGCTCCTCTCGGGGATGATCTCCTCGATCGGCGCGGTGGCCTCGGTCGCCGGGCTGCTGCTGCTGATCAACGCGGTGGTGGGTTCCGGCCTGCCGATGCCCGAGCCGTGGTGGACGGCCCCGCTGCTGCTCTCGCTGGGCGGGCTGTTCGTGCTCGCCCTGACGCTGCTCGCCTGGCCCCTGCGCGGCCGGCGCCCCGAGCGGGCCGCCGTCGCCCGGACGTATCGCGCGGTGGCGGACCTGCTGGAGGCCGCGGGCGGCGCGTCCGGCGGGCGGGCCGGGCACGGCACGGACGGTACGAGGGCCATGAGCGACACGGGCGAAGCGAACGGCACGCGCGACCCGTATCCCCACCCCACCGGCACATACGACACGAGACGCCAGGCGGTCACCGAGTCGCTCAATCAGGCGTACGACCTCGTGCTCGCCCGCCGCGCCCGCGAGCACGGCAGGTCCGCCGCGCTCGTACGGCTGCTCGCCCAGCTCAACGTGATCATTCCGCTGGTCGAGGCCACCCCCGCCGCCCATCTGACCGGCGGGGGCCGACCGCTGCCCGCCGCGGTCCCGGCGGCCGTACGGGAACTGGCCGACGCGGTCGCCACCGGCCGTACCGGCGGCCCGCCCCCGGAGCTGCCCGCGCCCGCCACCCCCGCCGAACGCGCCGTCGACACCGCGCTGCGGCACGCCGCGGCGGTGGTCCACCGGACCGACGCGGCGGAGGAGGACGGCGCCGCTCCCGTCCCCGGCGGCCCCGAGGACGACCGGCTCGGCCGCCCCGCCGCGCTGCGCGTCCGGGCCCGCCGCGCCTCGCGCGAGGCGCTGCTGTCCGGGGCGTCCTGGCGCTACGGGCTGCGCCTCGCGCTCTGCATCGGCCTCGCCCAGGCGCTGGTCTCGCTCATCGCGGTGCCGCGCTCGTACTGGGTGGCGCTCACCGTCACCTTCATCCTCAAACCGGACTTCGGCTCGGTCTTCTCCCGGGCGGTGCTGCGCGCGCTGGGCACGGTGGCCGGGCTCGTCGTCGCGGCGGCCGTCCTGTCGGCGACACCGCGCGGCTGGTGGGACGTGGCGGTGATGCTGGTGCTCGCGGGGATCGTCCCGGCGGTGTCAGCGAAGGGGTACGCGTTCCAGACGGCAGCCATCACCCCGGTGATCCTGCTGATCTCCGACATCCTCAACCACCAGGGCTTCGACCTGGTCCTCCCGCGCTTCGTGGACAGCATGATCGGCTGCGCCATCGCCCTCGTCGCGGGCTATCTGCTCTGGCCGGAGAGTTGGCACACCCGCGTCGGGACCCGGCTCGCGGACACGGTCGAGGACACGGCCCGCTACGTACGGTGCTCGTTCGCGCCCGGCGCCGACCAGACGGAACGGCTGCGTCAGCGCCGCCGTATCTACCGCGACCTCTCGGCCGTACGCTCCGAATTCCAGCGCGCCCTGACCGAACCCCCGCCCACCGGCACGCGAGCCATGGCCTGGTGGCCGCTCGTCGTCGCGCTGGAACGCATCGTGGACGCGGCGACGGCCGCCCGCGTCCGGGTCAACCACGGCGCCGCGCCGCCCGATCCCGCCGAGACGGCCGGGATCGAGCGCGCCCTGCGGGAACTGGCGGACGGCATGCGGGCGAACGAGTCACCGGCCACGGCGGCGGAAGGGGAGGCCGAAGCCGATACGTCCCCGGACGCGCGGACCTGGACGACGGGGCCGGCCGACGAGCGGGGACTGCTCGCGCCGCTGCGTCATGAGGTACGAGCGGCGCGCGCGATCGTGTCCCCGGGCCGCCGGGCCGGTCTCAACGACCCTGCCGCAGCGCCCGTTCGAGCACGTCGGGCGGCTCGGACCGCTCGGGCCGCTCGGGCCGCTCGGGAGGATGAGCCAGACACCCCTGATCGGCGCGGTCAGCGGGGCGGACAGGACCGGAAGGAGTGACCGGACCGACCGGAGCCGGGCCGGCCGGACCGCTCCGGTCGCCGGGGCCGCCGGGACCACCGGAACCGAGAGGACCGGCAGGGCCCGTCACTTTGATCATCACCCAGACCCGCTTGCCGGGCCCGCGGCGCGGCGCCACACCCCAGTCGTCGGCCAGCGCCGCGACGAGCGCGAGCCCCCGCCCGCACTCGTCGTCCAGCTCCGGGATACGCGGACGCGGCAGATGATCGCCCGCGTCCTCCACCTCCAGCCTGAACAGCCCGTCGCTGTGGTGGAGCGTGACGGCGACCTCCCGGCCGGGCGGACTCCCGTGGCGCAGCGCGTTGGTGACGAGCTCGGAAAGGAGGAGGGCGGCCGTATCGCCCGACTCCCCCAGGAGGCCGAAGTCCCGGTGGAGGATCTCCCTGGCCCGCGCCACGCTCTTGGGATGGCCGGGCAGCCGGAAGGTCACACAGTGGTCGTGCCGGTGGCTCTGGTCGTACTGGTCGTACTGGTCGCGCTGTTCACCGTCGTGGTTCATAGGGACAGACCTTCCCTGTGACGCGAGTTTTACTTTCCGTGCACGAAAGGTGACTCTGGGCGTCCGGTTGCGACCGTCGGCCGCCTCAGCAACCCCCTTGGCCCCAGGGGGTGTTGTGAGTCGACCGGTCGGGAGAAGAAAGTGCCCGGGGAAGCCGTGCGGAGAGGCCGCCGCTCCGGGACGCCTCGGGCGGGAGCGCCCCGTCCCGCGCCCGCGCGCCGGTTCCCGCGTGCCGCGTAGCCCGCCGGTTCCCGCGTGCCCCGTAAACGGGCTGCCGCGCCCCGCCGGCACCGCATACGCTCGCCGTCATGTCACCCGCCAAGCAACGCCAGCGCAGCTACGACCCCGCCAAGATCCGTGCCGCCGTATCGGCCCAGTTCGGGCAGGTGCGGGCGGCGGTCGAGGAGCTGACGCCCGAGCGACTGGCACGGCCGACCGGGCTCGGCGCGTGGACCGTACGGGAGCTGGCGGCGCATCTGAGCATGGTGGTCGAGTCGGTGAACCTCTGCCTGGAGCAGCCGCTACGGTCCGAGGCGGCCGTGGTCGCCGAGGCCGGGCCCGTCGTCGCGCTGTCCGAGTGGCCGCTCGTCACCGCCCGGCACGCCGCCTCGATCGACGAGGACGTCACGGCGCTCGCCGCGACGGCGCCGCCCGGCGAGCTGCTCGGGCGCGCGGCCGGCCGGCTGGGCGAGCTGCTGCCGGCAGCGTCCGATGGGCGGTGGCTCGCGACACGCGTCGGCGCGATGCGGCTCGGGGACTATCTGGTGACGCGGACCGTCGAGCTGATCGTGCACACCGACGACCTGAACCGGGCCGCCGGGCTGAGCATCCCGTACGACCGGCAGGCGCTCGCCGCGTGCACCCGGCTGCTGGCCGACGCGCTCGCCGTCAGGGCGCCCGGCGCTTCGACCGAGGTGCGGGTGCCGCCGTACGCGGTGGTGCAGTGCGTACCGGGCCCCCGGCACACGCGCGGTACGCCGCCCAACGTCGTGGAGACCGATCCGCTCACCTGGATCAGGCTCGCCACCGGCCGTACGTCCTGGGCCGAGGCGCTCGGCACGGCGCGGGTGAGCGCCGGCGGGGAGCGCGCCGACCTCTCCGGACTGCTCCCGCTGATGTCCTGACGGCCCGCCGGACCCCGCGGCCACGGGCGGGGCGGAACCGTATCCCCGCGACCTCCGTCCCAACGGCATGACGAAGCAGCAGCAGACCACCACCATCCCCGTCGCCGTCACGGCGGTCACGGCGCTCTCCCTGCTCCTCCTGTCCGCCTGCGGCACCGAGTCGGAGCCGGGTTCCGGCGCGGGCGGGGACGCCCGTTCCGTGTCCGGGACCGGCGACGAAGCCCCCTCGCTCTCCGAGACCCTCCGCAACCCCCGGGGCACCAACGGCGTCAAGGGCACCGTCTGGGACATCGACAGCGTGACGGTCGGCGGCGAGAAGACCACCCCGACCGGGCCGGCCACCATACGGGTCGACGCCGACGGCAAGTTCGCCCCTTCCCCCGACTGCAACGCCCGCACCGCCAGGAAGGTCCCGGTCGACGGCGCGACCCTGGACGTGCCCGTCAACTGGGCGGGCACGCTCATGCTCTGCGAGAAGAAGGAGGAGGACTTCAAGCAGGCGTTCGACCAGGTGTTCCGCGGAAAGCTCACGGCCGCGGTGCGGACCGTCCCCGGCGAGGCGGACGAGCGGACCGGCGGCGCCGCCGACACCAAGCGCCTCACCCTCACCGCCGCCGGCGGCGACACGATCGCCCTCACCCTGAACCCGCCCGAGCCCCTCACGGAGACGACCTGGACCGTGGACGAGGTCATCGACTCCGGCAGCGAACCCGGCGACACCGAGGGCTCCCTGCCGGAGGGAACCGAGGGCAAGGCGCACCTCACGTTCAGTAAGGACGCGGTCGGGGGCGACGGCACCGTGGAGGGCGACGACGGCTGCAACCGCTTCCGCGGCTCCGCGAAGATCTCCGAGGACACGCACAAGATCACCTTCGGTCCGATGCGCACCACCCGGATGGCGTGCCCGAAGCCCGAAACGGCACTGGAAAAGCGTTTCGCGAAGGTCCTGAAGGGCGAGGTCGGCTATGAGCTGAGCCACAATCGTCTGACTCTGCTGGCCGAGAACGGAGTGGGTCTGGGCGCCCGTGGAGCCGCCCGGAAGTGATCCACCGGAGGTGATCCGGACCACTGACCCCCCTCCCCAATTCGGACCAGTGGTCGATCTCGCCTACACTCGGTGGCGTGCCTCGTGGTGATGGACGACTCAACCACGACCTGCTCCCCGGAGAGAAGGGCCCCCAGGACGCTTGCGGCGTCTTCGGAGTCTGGGCCCCGGGCGAAGAGGTCGCCAAGCTCACCTATTTCGGACTGTATGCCCTTCAGCACCGCGGACAGGAGTCCGCGGGCATCGCAGTGAGCAACGGGTCCAAGATCCTTGTGTTCAAGGACATGGGCCTCGTCTCACAGGTCTTCGACGAAACATCCCTCAGCTCTCTGCAGGGCCATATCGCGGTGGGTCACGCCCGCTACTCCACCACCGGTGCCTCGGTGTGGGAGAACGCGCAGCCGACCTTCAGGGCCACGGCCCACGGCTCCATCGCGCTCGGTCACAACGGCAATCTGGTCAATACCGCGCAGCTCGCGGAGATGGTCGCCGACCTGCCCAAGGAGAACGGCCGGACGACACGTGTCGCCGCCACCAACGACACCGACCTGGTGACGGCCCTGCTGGCCAGCCAGACCGGTGACGACGGCAAGCCCCTCACCGTCGAGGAAGCCGCCGCCAAGATCCTGCCCGACGTGAAGGGCGCCTTCTCGTTCGTCTTCATGGACGAGCACACCCTGTACGCGGCCCGCGACCCGCAGGGCATCCGCCCGCTGGTCCTCGGCCGGCTGGAGCGCGGCTGGGTGGTCGCCTCCGAGGGCGCCGCCCTGGACATCTGCGGCGCCTCGTTCGTCCGGGAGATCGAGCCGGGCGAGCTGATCGCCATCGACGAGAACGGTCTGCGCACCCAGCGATTCGCGGAAGCGAAGCCCAAGGGGTGTGTGTTCGAGTACGTCTATCTGGCGCGTCCCGACACGGATATCGCCGGGCGGAACGTCTATCTGTCCCGAGTCGAGATGGGGCGGAAACTCGCCAAAGAAGCGCCGGTCGATGCGGACCTGGTCATAGCGACCCCGGAGTCCGGCACGCCCGCCGCGATCGGTTACGCGGAAGCCAGTGGCATTCCGTACGGATCGGGTCTCGTCAAGAACGCCTACGTCGGCCGGACCTTCATCCAGCCGTCCCAGACCATCCGCCAGCTGGGCATTCGCCTCAAGCTGAATCCGCTCAAGGAAGTCATCCGGGGCAAGCGCCTGGTGGTCGTGGACGACTCGATCGTCCGCGGCAACACCCAGCGGGCCCTGGTCAAGATGCTCCGCGAGGCGGGCGCCGCCGAGGTCCACATCCGGATCTCGTCGCCGCCGGTGAAGTGGCCCTGCTTCTTCGGCATCGACTTCGCCACCCGCGCCGAGCTGATCGCCAACGGCATGTCGGTCGAGGAGATCGGCGTCTCCATGGGCGCCGACTCGCTCTCGTACATCTCCATCGACGGCATGATCGAGGCGACCACGATCGCCAAGCCGAACCTCTGCCGTGCCTGCTTCGACGGGGAGTACCCGATGGAGCTGCCCGATCCCGAGCTGCTCGGCAAGCGGCTGCTGGAGACCGAGCTGGCGGCGGGACCCGCCGATACGGCCGCCAACGACGCGCTGCGGCGCCCCTGACCGGTCACCATCCGTCGTCCGGCCCGCCCACGTCGCCGTGGGCGGCCCGGCCGCGCCGGTCGACGACCACCGACCTCGACGATCACCGACCTGATGATCACCTCGATGACCCCAATGACGACAGGAAAGTATCCAGCCATGTCCGAAACGACTACTGGTGCCAGCTATGCCGCCGCGGGCGTCGACATCGAAGCCGGTGACCGCGCGGTCGAGCTGATGAAGGAGTGGGTGAAGAAGACCCGCCGCCCCGAGGTCCTCGGCGGCCTCGGCGGCTTCGCCGGCCTCTTCGACGCCTCCGCCCTCAAGCGCTACGAACGCCCGCTGCTCGCCTCCGCCACCGACGGCGTCGGCACGAAGGTCGACCTCGCCCGCAAGATGGGCGTGTACGACACGATCGGCCACGACCTCGTCGGCATGGTCGTGGACGACCTGGTCGTCTGCGGCGCCGAACCCCTCTTCATGACCGACTACATCTGCGTCGGCAAGGTCCACCCCGAGCGCGTCGCCGCCATCGTCAAGGGCATCGCCGAGGGCTGCGTCCTGGCCGGCTGCGCCCTGGTCGGCGGCGAGACCGCCGAACACCCCGGACTGCTGGGCGAGGACGACTTCGACGTCGCCGGCGCCGGTACGGGCGTGGTCGAGGCGGACCGGCTGCTCGGCGCGGATCGTATCCGTACGGGTGACGCGGTGATCGCGATGGCGTCCTCCGGGCTTCACTCCAACGGGTACTCGCTGGTCCGGCACGTGGTCTTCGACCGGGCCGGCTGGGCGCTGGACCGGGAGGTCGCGGAGTTCGGCCGCACCCTGGGCGAGGAGCTGCTGGAGCCCACGAAGATCTACTCCCTGGACTGCCTGGCGCTCACCAGGACCACCGACGTGCACGCGTTCAGCCACATCACCGGCGGTGGCCTCGCCGCCAACCTGGCGCGGGTGATCCCGGACGGGCTGCACGCCACGGTGGACCGCTCGACCTGGACGCCCGGCGCGGTGTTCGACGTCGTCGGCAAGGCCGGACAGGTGGAGCGGCTGGAGCTGGAGAAGACGCTGAACATGGGCGTCGGCATGATGGCCGTCGTCCCGGCGGAAGCGGTCGACTCCGCGCTCACCACCCTCGCCGACCGGGGCGTGGACGCCTGGATCGCCGGAGAGATCACCGAGCGTGGCGCGCACACCACGGGAGCGGCGCTGACCGGCGACTACGCGAGCAACGGCTGAGCGAGGTCAGGACCGACCGTGCGGTGCCGGTGCCGGTGACGACCGCGCCGGTCCGGTGCCGCCCCCTCGGAAAGATCCGGTGCGGCCACCGGAAAACCGGGAGGCGCGGGGCATACGCCTCGCACTCCCGGCCGCCCGCGCGGAGCTGCACCCGCCCGGACTCCACGCCGCCGCCGACCCCGGCCGGACAGCACAGAACCCGGTCCAGGACTGCTGCCCCGGACCGGGTTGATGAGCTGACGCTCGGGGGATACGGACGTCAAGCGCCGCGGCGCCGCGCCGAGGGCCCGGACTGGTCGTCCTCGTCCTCGTCGTCGTTGTATCGATCCGCGTACTGTGCGTACGGGTCATCTTCCTCTTCGTCATCCTCGAACGGCTCTGCGTTCGGTGGCTGACTCGAAGGCGATGCGCCCAGCTCGTTGGCCAGACGCGACAGGTCGGTCCCGCCGCTGTTGTACTTCAGCTGGCGGGCGACCTTCGTCTGCTTGGCCTTGGCCCGGCCGCGCCCCATGGCTCGACCCCCTCGGTGACGGGGCTCGACGGCCCCAGAGTCTTGACACGCGTTCATGAATCAGAACGAGCTCTCCGCGGAGAGACCCGTCCGTAGGGCTTCAACGGTACCTGCTCTCGCGGCCATACGGTACGCCGCCCGCATGACGCGCCCCGGCGCAGGGCCAGTGAGGCGCCCCGTCCTCCCTGGTCAGCTGCGATTTTAGCCTCTTCTGAGGAGCCGACCCGCCGACCGGGGTGAGTCTGGTCTCCCCGGCGACCCCCGGGCGCTCCGAGGGCTCCCAGGAGTGGTCCGGCAGCCGGGCGAGGGGCCTCCCGGCTGCCTCCTCCGGGGCTTCCCCGCGTCCTTTTCGCGGCCTTTCCACGGCCTTGCCGGCCGCCCCCGGTCGTTCCTCCGGCGGCGGCCAGGCGATCAGCCCCGGCGGCCCTGAGCCATCCGGTGCTCGGCGATCCTGTCGGCCGCCGCGGCCGGCGGAATCCCATCGATCTTTGCGCGTGCGAAGATTTGCAGAGTGGTGTCGAAGATCTTCGCGGCCTTCGTACGGCACCGCTCGAAGTCGAAGCCGTGCAGCTCGTCAGCGACCTGGATCACCCCGCCCGCGTTCACCACGTAGTCCGGTGCGTAGAGGATCCGGCGGTCCGCGAGATCCTTCTCGACGCCCGGGTGGGCCAGCTGGTTGTTGGCCGCCCCGCAGACGATCGAAGCGGTGAGCACGGGCACGGTCTCGTCGTTCAGCGCGCCGCCGAGCGCGCACGGGGCGTAGACGTCCAGCCCCTCCGTGCGGATCAGCGCCTCGGTGTCGGCGACGACGGAGACCCGGGGGTGCCGGTCGGTGATCCGGGTAACCGATTCTTCCCGTACGTCCGTGACCACGACCTCGGCGCCGTCCTTGAGCAGGTGCTCCACCAGGTGGTGCCCGACCTTGCCGACGCCCGCGATCCCGACCCGGCGACCGCGCAGCGAGGGGTCGCCCCACTGGTGCTGGGCGCTGGCCCGCATGCCCTGGAAGACGCCGAACGCGGTCAGTACGGAGGAGTCGCCCGCGCCGCCGTTCTCGGGGGAGCGCCCGGTGGTCCAGCGGCACTCGCGCGCCACGACGTCCATGTCCGCGACATAGGTGCCGACATCGCACGCGGTGACGTACCGGCCGCCGAGCGAGGCCACGAACCGGCCGTACGCCAGCAGCAGTTCCTCCGTCTTGATCTGCTCGGGATCGCCGATGATCACGGCCTTGCCGCCGCCGTGGTCCAGACCGGCCAGGGCGTTCTTGTACGACATGCCCCGGGAGAGGTTCAGCGCGTCGGCGACGGCCTCTTCCTCGGACGCGTACGGGTAGAAGCGGGTGCCGCCGAGGCCGGGGCCCAGGGCGGTCGAGTGGAGGGCGATCACGGCCTTGAGGCCGCTGGCCCGGTCCTGGCAGAGCACGACCTGTTCGTGGCCTCCCTGCTCGGAGCGGAACAGGGTGTGCAGTACGTCAGCGGATGCGCCGGAAACATCGGTCACTGTGGTGACTCCCAAGTACGGAGCGGCGGTGGGTAGTCCCTCCGGTGGGTGGGGGAGGGACCGGTGGGGCATGCACGAGGTTAAGTCCTCCACGCGCGTGGTTCGGCCTCAGTACCCAGGATCACCCCCCGGAGAGTGACGGGCGTGGGACGATGCGCTCCATGCCGGCGGTGTCTTCTGTTCCTGTGCCCTACGCGTCCTACCTGCGGGTCTACGAGCCGCTGGCGGCCTTTCCCGAACCCGAGAGGGACCATTGGCGGCGCTACGCCGCCCGGGACCGCACGCCGAGCGCGCAGGACGAACTGCGCCGCTCCCTGGCCGACTTGCTGCCCACCCCGCCGATGGCCGTTCCCGTGCACGAGAGCGGGGACGCGTTCGTCACCGAGGTGGACGGGGTGGTGTGCGTCTGTCCGTGGCGCACCCGGCTGCGCGGCTGGCTGGCGCTGGAGGAGCTGTCCCGGACGCTCCCGCCGAAGCTGCTGGACGCGGTGCTGCCCGAGGTGGTGCGCGGGCAGGCCGAGGCGGACTACGCGCGCTGGCGCGAGCGCAATCCGGACGCCCGGCCCTGGATCAGGACGGCGGTGTGGCAGGTGCCGGTGCGCTGGTTCGCGCTCTTCTCCGACGAGGAGCGCGCCTACGAGCCGGGCGCCCCGCAGGGCCCCTCGCTGCGCTACCGGACCCCGATGGTGCAGGCCAGGCGCCGGCTGGCCCGGTCGCTGAAGACCCTGCGGGACGCGGTGGACGACGGGCCGATGACCGAGGGGCTGGTCGACGTGGGGCGGTGGCTGGAGGAGTTCCACCCGCGTTCACTGGTCGAACTGGACTACGGGGGGCTGGTCCACGTCCTGTCCGGCGCGCAGTTGGCCGAGGACCGCTCGGCGGCCGACCTGTCCGCCGCGATCGCCGCGCTGCGCGAGGGCGACGGGGAGCTGGCGGGCGAGGCGTACGGACGGCTCGGCGAGCGCTGGCGAGCGGTCCGGGACCGTCAGTTCGCGAACTGAGCGTGCCCGCGCCGTCACGCGAACGGGTGACTGTCGGATGATTTCCGGGCGGCTGCCCGCCTGCTGCCCGCCGCAGGGGAAACGGGCGTGAAGCGGGCATGGGGAAGGCTTGAACCAGACTTGAACCGGGCTCCGGGGCGGAAGTCCCGATCCGGGCCTTTGCCTCAAGCGTGACGGACCGCACTAACGGGGCTCTTGCGCCCATCACCCCTCCTCGTGCCAAAATAGGACAAGGAGTCCGGGGAGGTCTCCTTCCGCCCAAGTCTGGGCGGATTACTCAGCATTGCACGCTATGCGGGGGATCTGGTGACCCCTGATCGCTCTGTGACTGATCGTATCTGCGACGTAACTGTCCGCTATGGCATGGTCCATCGGCTTCCGCCGCTGATGAACACCTCAGAGGGCAATTCCATCGGTTTGGCCGACGTGGCTGGACGGATGGTGTAGTTGTAGTGCCGAGGACAAGCCGTTCGTCCTATAACCGACTCGGCCCGCGTCCGCCATTTCGGGCAACGCGGGTCAAGGTGCAGAATTTAGAGGAAAGAACCGAGAAGGTTCGGTTCTCCCGAGGAGGCCGCTCATGACCGCTCGCACCCCTGATGCCGAGCCGCTGCTGACCCCGGCTGAGGTTGCCACGATGTTCCGTGTGGACCCGAAGACGGTCACGCGCTGGGCAAAGGCCGGCAAGCTCACGTCCATCCGCACGCTCGGTGGGCATCGCCGGTATCGCGAGGCAGAGGTTCGCGCACTGCTTGCGGGTATTCCGCAGCAGCGCAGCGAAGCCTGATCTCTCAGCAAGGCTCAGCAACGCTCAACAGGGCTCAACCCGAGCCCCATGGGGTCCACCAGGCCCCTGGGGGTCAACGATCAGGGTGATGGCCGGGTTTCCCCCAACTCGGTCCTTCCCCGTGCATAGCTCCATACGACGGGCACCTGCCCCAACAGGTCCCATGCCCTCGCAACACGGGTAAGTCGTCGATCGCGCTGGACTCCGCCGAGTCCAGCGCGATCTTTTTTGTGCGGTGCGGGAACCCTGTCGCGCCCCTGTTGAGAGGCTGTGCGGAGGGTGTGGGGGAGTGGCGGGGAAGCGCTGGACGGGCAGTGCAATTGCACATATTAAATTGGTACGTTGTAGGAAGGGTGTAAGTCTGCCCCTTCTCAAAACTGTTCGAGTGACACCCGTCACACCCGCTGAGGCTTGTCAACGAGGCGCGCGCAGCTCGGTGAATCCCCTCCCCGCGACCTGACCCGGAGCCAAACCTCAGACGGCCGGGGGGCTTTGGCCCTCCGGTAAGCCGGCCGGCTCCCCGCCGGTGGCCTCCCTCGTGACGTACGCGAAGAGTTCCCCGGTGCCCCGGGTGCCGATGAAGAGGTCGTCGCCCGGCAGGGACTCCATGGCGAGCTTCTGGAGGCGATGGCAGATCGGGCAGTGCCCGGTGCGGTGCGGGTGCCCGGAGGCGGCCGCCAGATGGGCGCGCAGCAGCGCGCGGGTCTCGTGCCTCAGTGGCTTCGTCGTCGATGCGGTCACGCACACCACCCCCGGTGCGGCCCCCGACTGAAACGGACAAGGGGCTCTCCTGTTTAGGTACCCCCGGGGCGATGACGCAGTCAAGACGACAGGGCGCCGCGGCGCGCGATTTGGACCCGCCATTACCGCCGCGTGACCACGGCGTCGACGGCGCTTGCCGTACCCGAGGAAGTACCGCGAGCGGGCCGGGGGCGGGCCGGGGGCGGTGGCCGCGAGCGCGGCCCGGAGCGGCGGCCCGGAGGCCCCGGGCAACGAAAGAACCCGCATCCGGAAGGATGCGGGTTCTTGTCTTGCGGTCCTGACGGGATTTGAACCCGCGGCCTCCACCTTGACAGGGTGGCGAGCACTCCAAACTGCTCCACAGGACCAGGTTTCGCGGCCCTTGTTTCCGTGGGCTGCGAAGACAGACTGTACAGCAGCCCGGAGGGTGCGGTCGAACTGACGGCTGCGAGCCCCGGTCCCTACGGCGCCGCCGCGTCGATCGCCTTCACGATGCGCTTGTCCGACACCGGCCGGGCCGTCCCCAGGGCGTGCGCGAAGTAGCTCACCCGCAGCTCCTCGATCATCCAGCGGATGTCCAGGACCTCACGCGGCACCGGCCGCCCCTTGGGCAGCTGCTCCAGCAGCCACGCGTACTCGTCCTGCATCTCGTGCACCT
The DNA here is from genome assembly GCF_042900885.1 of Streptomyces sp. NPDC012835. Lineage (NCBI taxonomy): Bacteria > Bacillati > Actinomycetota > Actinomycetes > Kitasatosporales > Streptomycetaceae > Streptomyces > Streptomyces sp. NPDC012835. Next base: position 43,428 of record NZ_JBIBBW010000005.1, on the reverse strand, counting down.
TCTCCATGCGCGTCGTGTCGCGCTGGACGGCCGTCGGCATCTGCTGCAACCGCCGGTCCACGGCCACGAGATAGCGCATCAGGTCCGGCAGCCGGCGCAGCCCCGTCCGGGTGACGAAACCGGCCGGGACGAGCGCCGCCAGCTGGTCCCTGACGTCCTGGACGTTGTTCACCAGCACCAGGCTGTTCGTGGCCTTCAGACGGCGCTCACACGCCTGCCAGGCGGCCAGGATCTGCTGGACCTGTCCGACGGTCCGCACGGTCACGTCGACCAGGTCGGCGCGCACCTTCTCGTACAGCTTCCGGAACGACTCCTCGTCCCACGCGGGACCGCCGTGGTCCGCGATCAGCTTGTCGGCGGCGGCCGTGGCGCAGTCCTCGAACAGCGCCTGGACCGAGCCGTGCGGATTGCGGGAGAGCGCCAGCTTGTGCTGGTTGGTGAGCTTGTCCGAGGCGAACTTCGCCGGGTTCACCGGGATGTTCAGCATGATCAGCCGCCGGGTCCCCGCCCACATCGCCTGCTGCTGCTCGGCCTCCGTGTCGAAGAGGCGCACGGCCACACTCGCGCCCTGGTCGACCAGGGCCGGGTACGCCTTGACGGGCTGGCCGGCCCGCCGCGTCTCGAAGACCCGTACCAGCTCGCCGATCGTCCAGTCCGTCAGCCCCGTGCGCTCGATCGTCTCCCCGCCCGACCGCTCGGCGGTGGCCGCGGCGGCCTGGGAGAGGGCCTGGCGGGCCTTGGGGCGCAGCTGGACCTTGAGCGCCTCCAGGTCCTTGTCCTCGGCGACCCGGCGGCGCCGCTCGTCGACGATCCGGAAGGTGATCTTCAAGTGGTCCGGGACCCGGGCGAGATCGAAGTCGTCCGCCGTGACGGGCACCCCCACCATCCGCCGGAGCTCACGCGCCAGCGTCACCGGCAGCGGCTCCTGGAGGGGCACCGCGCGGTCCAGGAAGGCGGCGGCGTAGTTCGGCGCGGGCACGTAGTGCCGGCGCACCGGCTTGGGCAGCGAGCGGATCAGCTCCACGACCACCTGCTCGCGCAGCCCCGGGATCTGCCAGTCGAAGCCCTCGGCTGTGACCTGGTTGAGCACCTGGAGCGGTACGTGGACGGTCACGCCGTCCGCGTCCGTACCCGGCTCGAACTGGTACGTCACCCGGAACTTCAGCGGGCCCTGCCGCCAGGAGTCCGGATAGTCGTCCTTGGTGACCGAACCGGCCTTCTCGTTGATGAGCATCGACCGCTCGAAGTCGAGCAGCTCCGGCTCGTCCCGCCGTCTCGCCTTCCACCAGGCGTCGAAGTGCGCCCCGGACACCACGTCCTCGGGCACCCGCCGGTCGTAGAAGTCGTACAGCGTCTCGTCGTCCACGAGGATGTCGCGGCGCCGCGCGCGGTGCTCCAGCTCCTCGACCTCGCCCAGAAGTTTGCGATTGTCATGGAAGAACTGATGGTGCGTCCGCCAGTCGCCCTCCACGAGCGCGTGCCGGATGAACAGCTCCCGGGACGCCTCCGCGTCGATCCGCCCGAAGTTGACCTTGCGCTGCGCGACGATCGGCACGCCGTACAGCGTCACCTTCTCGTACGCCATCACGGCCGCCATGTCCTTCTCCCAGTGCGGCTCGCTGTAGGTGCGCTTCAGGAGATGGCCGGCCAGCGGCTCGATCCACTCCGGCTCCACCTTCGCGTTGACGCGCGCCCAGAGCCGGGAGGTCTCGACCAGCTCGGCGGACATGATGAAGCGCGGCGGCTTCTTGAAGAGGGCCGAGCCGGGGAAGACCGCGAACTTCGCGCTCCTGGCACCCAGATACTCGTTCTTCGCGCCGTCCTTCACATCCTTCACGCCGATGTGCGACAGCAGTCCGGCGAGCAGCGAGACGTGTACGGCCTGATCCGCCGCGTCCTCCTCGTTGAGGTGGATGCCCATCTGCTTGGCGACCGTGCGCAGCTGGGAGTAGATGTCCTGCCACTCCCTGATCCGCAGGAAGTTCAGATACTCCGACTTGCACATGCGCCGGAACGCGGACGACGACAGCGTCTTCTGCTGCTCCCGTACGTAACGCCACATGGTGAGGAAGGCCAGGAAGTCGGACGTCTCGTCCTTGAACCGGGCGTGGTGCTGGTCGGCCTGGGTCTGCTTCTCGGCGGGGCGCTCGCGCGGGTCCTGGATGGAGAGCGCGGCGGCGATCACCATCACCTCCCGGACACAGCCGTTGCGGTCCGCCTCGATGACCATCCGGGCCAGCCGCGGGTCCACGGGGAGCTGGGAGAGCTTGCGGCCGAGCGGGGTGAGCTTCTTCTTCGGGTCCTTCTGCGCCGCGTCGAACGCGCCCAGCTCCTGGAGCAGCTGCACGCCGTCGCGGATGTTGCGGTGGTCCGGCGGGTCGATGAAGGGGAACTTCTCGATCTCGCCGAGCCCGGCGGCGGTCATCTGGAGGATGACGGAGGCGAGGTTCGTCCGAAGGATCTCCGCGTCGGTGAACTCCGGCCGGGAGGTGAAGTCGTCCTCCGAGTACAGCCGGATACAGATGCCGTCCGAGGTACGGCCGCAGCGGCCCTTGCGCTGGTTGGCGCTGGCCTGCGAGATGCGCTCGATCGGCAGCCGCTGGACCTTGGTGCGGTGGCTGTAGCGGGAGATCCGGGCGGTGCCGGGGTCGATCACGTACTTGATGCCGGGGACCGTCAGCGAGGTCTCCGCGACATTCGTCGCCAGCACGACCCGGCGGCCGGCGTGGCGCTGGAAGACGCGGTTCTGCTCGGCGTGCGAGAGGCGCGCGTAGAGGGGGAGGATCTCGGTGGAGCGCAGCTTGCGCTTCTCCAGGGCGTCCGCCGTGTCGCGGATCTCCCGCTCGCCGGAGAGGAAGACGAGGATGTCGCCGGGGCCCTCCGACTGGAGTTCGTCCACGGCCTCGGCGATCGCGGTGATCTGGTCGCGGTCGCCCTCCTCGCCGTCCTCCTCCAGAAGAGGGCGGTAGCGGACGTCCACCGGATACGTACGGCCGGACACCTCGACGATGGGCGCGCTCCGCTCCGCTCCGCCTTCGCCGCCGACCGTGCCCACGGGTGCGAGGCGTCCGAAGTGCCTTGCGAAGCGCTCCGGGTCGATGGTCGCCGAGGTGATGACGACCTTGAGGTCGGGGCGGCGGGGGAGCAGCTGGGCGAGGTAGCCGAGCAGGAAGTCGATGTTGAGGCTGCGCTCGTGGGCCTCGTCGATGATGATCGTGTCGTACGCGAGCAGTTCGCGGTCCGTCTGGATCTCGGCGAGCAGGATGCCGTCGGTCATCAGCTTCACGTACGTCGCGTCCTGGTCCACCTGGTCGGTGAAGCGGACCTTCCAGCCGACCGCCTCGCCCAGCGGGGTGTCCAGCTCCTGCGCGACCCGCTCGGCGACCGTACGGGCGGCGATCCGGCGCGGCTGGGTGTGCCCGATCATGCCGCGCACGCCACGGCCCAGCTCCAGGCAGATCTTGGGGATCTGGGTCGTCTTGCCGGACCCCGTCTCACCGGCGACGATCACGACCTGGTGGTCGCGTATCGCCTCCAGGATCGTGTCCTTCTTCTGGCTGACGGGCAGCTGTTCCGGGTACGAGACCGACGGCGCCCGCTCCCGTCGCCCTCGGATGCGCTCGGCGGCCTTCCCGGCCTCACCGGCGATCTCGTCCAGCACGGCCTGCCGCGCGTCGGGTTTACGGATGCGCCGTGCGCCTTCGAGACGGCGGCCGAGTCGCCGCGCGTCGCGCAGCGAGACGTCGGCCAGCAGGGTCTGGAGGTCGGCGAAGGAAGTAGACATACCGAGCCCAGGATCTCACCCGGGGCTCAGGAGTGGCGAACCAGTTTCGGCGATCCGCCGGGCGGTGCGCTCCGGCGCGCTCCGGGGCGGGCCGGACCGGCCCCGGTCGGTCGGGCGGACGCGCTCGCGGCGTGGCGGCGGGCGTATTGCCCGATCGGGCCGAGCAGCCCTTACGATGCGAGGCACGTCCTGACCGGCCCGGCCGGTCGCCGCCCCACCCGAGAGGCCCGCGGATGAGCCACCCCCGCAGTGCGCGCGGTCGCTTCGCGGGCGTCGGCGCGGTGTTGCTCGGGGTGCTGGCGGTGCTGCTGTTCTGCGTCCACGCACCCGCGCCCGCGACGCCCGCCGGGCCGGTGACGGTGGCGGCGGGCGGCGGCACCGGCGAGGTCGTGGCCGCCACGGCCGACGGCCCCGACCGGCCGGTCCCCGGCTGTGGCCGCGGTGGCCAGGACGACGTGGGCAGCCGGCCCGTCGTCCCGCCGCGCGGCGGCTCGGGGCCCGAGCTGCTGCCCGCGCTGTACGACGCGCACGGCGCGGGCGGGCCGTACGGCACCGGCGACCAGGTGGTCGCCGCCGTGGCGCCCGAGCGCGGCCGGCCGCCGCTGCCGGGCCCGTCACCGGTCGGTCTCTCCGTACTGCGCGTGTAGGAGGACGGCTCCCTCCCGGACCCGTCCCTTTCGTCACCTTTCACGGAGAGCCGTACCGTCATGCCCGCTTCCTCTTCTTCCTCGCCCTCCTCCCGCTCTTCCGCCACCGCCTCCACCTGGCGCCGGGTCGCCATCGGCGGGGGCGTGGTGGCCGCCGCCGCGCTGCTCGGCGTCGTCTCGTACACCGCGACCAAGCCGGACGCGCCCGGCCGGGTCGAGTCGGCCGAGTCGGTGGACGGCCCGGCCGCCGGGGTCTCCGCCGAACCGGGGGCCGATGTCTACCCGGAGCTGGCGAAGCTCGCCCGGCGCGAGAGCGCCGACCCGCTCTCGGTCGGCCGCGCGGACGCGCCGGTCGTGATGGTCGAGTACGCCGACTTCCAGTGCGGCTACTGCGGGAAGTTCGCCCGTGACACCGAGCCCGCGCTCATCGAGAAGTACGTCGAGGACGGCACGCTGCGCATCGAGTGGCGCAACTTCCCGATCTTCGGCAAGGAGTCCGAGGCCGCCGCACACGCCGCCTGGGCCGCCGGACAGCAGGGCCGCTTCTGGCAGTTCCACTCCGCCGCCTACGCCGACGGCGCGAAGGAGAAGGGCTTCGGCGCCGACCGGCTCACCGCGCTCGCCCGCGCGGCGGGCGTGCAGGATCTCGAACGGTTCGAGCGCGACCGGGGCGGCGAGGAGGCGGCGGCAGCCGTCCGCGGGGACCAGGAGGAGGGGTACGGGCTGGGCGCCACCTCCACCCCGTCCTTCCTCGTCAACGGCCGCCCCATCGCGGGAGCCCAGCCGAAGGAGACCTTCACCCGGGCCATCGAGGCGGCGCACGCGGCGGCGCGGGCGGACGGCGGGGCGGAGCAGGGCGGTACGGGGGACGGCGGCGCCGAAAAGGACAGCGGCAAGGACAGCGGCAAGGACAGCGGCAAGGGCGACGGCAGCGACAAGGGCGACAGCGAGGGCGACCGGTGACCGGCGTCGGCTATCCGGTCGCCCTGCTCGGCGGTCTGCTCGCCCTGCTCAGCCCGTGCAGCGCCCTGCTGCTGCCCGCGTTCTTCGCGTACTCCATCGACTCGGCCGGCCGGCTCCTCGCCCGCACCGGCGTCTTCTATCTCGGCCTGGCGACCACGCTCGTCCCGCTGGGCGCCGCCGGGTCGTTCGCCGGGCGGCTGTTCTACGGCCACCGCGATCTGCTGGTCGCCACCGGCGGCTGGCTGATCATCGCGCTCGGAGCCGCCCAGCTGCTCGGCATGGGCTTCGCGTCGCGCCGGATGGCCGAACTGTCCGGCCGGATCAGGCCCACGACGGCGGTGTCCGTGTACGCGCTCGGGCTGGTCTACGGACTCGCCGGGTTCTGCGCGGGGCCGATCCTGGGCAGCGTGCTGACGGTGGCCGCGCTCAGCGGCAGCCCGCTCTACGGCGGGCTGCTGCTCGCGGTGTACGGGCTGGGCATGGCCGTCCCGCTGTTCGTGCTGGCGCTGCTCTGGGAGCGCTTCGACCTCGGCGGACGCCGCTGGCTGCGAGGCCGCGCCTTCGGTGTCGGCCGCTTCCAACTGCACACGAATTCCCTGCTCTCGGGCCTCTTCTTCATCGCCCTGGGCACCCTCTTCCTCGTCTTCGACGGGACGACGGCGCTGCCGGGGCCGCTCTCGGTCGACGCGTCGTTCGCGGTGGAGCAGTGGGCGCGCGGGATCGGAGCCGCCGTGCCCGACTGGGCGCTGCTGGGCGGGGTGGCGCTGGTGGCGGTCGCGGTCACGCTGTGGCGGACACCGCGGAGGGTGCGGAGGGCGTCGGCACCCGTCGCGGTGGCGGCTGAGGACGGGCCGGTGGCGGCTGAGAACGGTCCGGCGGTGGACGGCGGTCCGGCGGCGGACGACGAGCGGTCCGGGACGGTGAAGCCGGGCGCATGAGAAATGCCCCCGCCGAGATGCTCGGTGGGGGCTCTCGCCCTCGCGGGCCGTGGTGGCTGGGGCCGGGATCGAACCGGCGACCTATCGCTTTTCAGGCGATCGCTCGTACCAACTGAGCTACCCAGCCACGCAGCCTCGCGGCTGCAAGCGGTCCTGACGGGATTTGAACCCGCGGCCTCCACCTTGACAGGGTGGCGAGCACTCCAAACTGCTCCACAGGACCAAGCAATGTGCGAGCACCAGTCTCGCACACGGTGATGCGTGCCCCCAACGGGATTCGAACCCGTGCTACCGCCTTGAAAGGGCGGCGTCCTGGGCCACTAGACGATGAGGGCTAAAGGCCCGCCTGGGCGCTTCGCAGCGCGTCGGGGACGTCCGAAGCATATGGGATGGGTGGAGCTATCGCCAAAACGGTTGAGAGCACGGGCGTGGAGGCCCCGGAGGACCGCGCCGAGCGGGACGCGGAGCCGGTGGGCGGTGCGCCGGGGTCTTCCGTACGCCCGCCCGTCCCGGCGGAGGGACTGCCGGACGGTTCGCCGGTCGGGCCGGTGGCCGGACCGGCGGAGGGGGTGACGGACGGCCCGGTGCCCGGCTTTCCCGCCTCACGCGGCAGATGGCGGCTGACCTCGGCCGTCGTCAGCCCCAGCCCGCCGAGCGTGATCTCGTCCCACGCCTGGAGCCGCTTCGTCGTGCGGTCCAGGTAGAGCACGGAGGCGCGCACCTTCTCCGGCTTGTCGTTCTGGAGGGCGCGCAGTCCGCCGCCGCCCGTCGAGCCCTCGATCTTCAGCCGGGTGCCGTGCCGCATGACCTCCGTCGCGCGGTGGTGGACATGGCCCGCGAGCACGAGCGGCACCAGCCCGTCGGTCTGCCGCGCCGCCTCCGGCTCGTGGGCGACGGCGATGTCCACGGGCGTACCGGCCTGCTCCTGGTCGCGCAGCGCCGAGGCGAGCCGGATGCCCGCCAGACGTTCCGCCGGGTCGCCCTCGGCCACCACCGAGCGGTCGGGGGTGAACTGCGGGTCACCGATGCCCGCCACCCGTACCCCGGCCACGGTGACGGCCCGGCCGTCGTCCAGCACCCGTACGTTCTTCAGGCGCCCGAGGTACTTCTGGGTGGTCCGCGAGTCGTGGTTGCCGCGCACCCATACGTACGGGACGTCCAGGTCGGCGATCGGGTCGAGGAAGGAGTTCTCGGCCGCGGCGCCGTGGTCCATGGTGTCGCCCGAGTCGATGATGGCGTCGATCCCGTACTGCTCCACGAGCGAGCCGATGATGTGCCAGGCCGCCGGGTTGAGGTGGATGTCGGACACGTGCAGCACCCGGAGGGTGCCGGGGTCCGGCTGGTACGTGGGGAGCGTGGACGTCGCGTCGTACAGCTTGGTCACGTTGGTGACCAGCCGCGCCAGCTCCTTCTGGTAGACGTCGAAGTCGGTGACGATCGAGCGGGCGCTGCCGACGACCTGCGGGGCGGAGGAGAGCAGCCCCGAGAACCTCGGCTCCAGCACCGACTCGGGGTTCCAGGTGGCGTAGGCGCCGACGCCGGAAGCGGCCAGCAGCGTGAGCGCCAGCCCGCCGGCGGCGAGGGCGCGGCGGGGGCGCCGGTAGACGACCAGGCCGAGGGCGGTGGCGCCGGACACGACGGCGACGACGGAGCGTACGGCCAGTTCGGTGGTGCCGTCCCTGACATCGCCGCCGACCTCGTCCTGGAGGCCGGAGAACCGTTCGGGGTGCTCGACGAGCGCCTGGGAGCGGACCGGGTCCAGCCGGTCCACGTCCACGTCCAGGCGCAGCGGCGCGGTGTGGGTGTCCAGCTCCAGCGCGCCCAGCGGCGACACATTGATCTTCGTACCGCCGGTGAGGGACGGCCGCAGGGTCATCCGGGTGTCCATCGGGCCGACCGGGGTCAGCACGCTGCCGACGGTCAGCAGCCCGAGCCAGGCGCCGAGCACCACGACGGCGGTCATCCCGAGGGCGCGGGCCCAGGGGTGCGGGGTGGGGACGAGCGTGCCGGCGGGGGCGGCGCGGGGCGCCAGGACCCGGGCGAGCGGGGTACGGAGGGCGAGGCGTTTCAGCCGCTGTACGGCGCGGGCGCGGACCATTGGTCCCCTATGCCCGGGAGGGCGGCCGGGCATGCGTGGCGGACGCCCTCGCGCACATCCGCGAATCAGCCGTCCGGGAGTCCGGCGTTCGTGAGTCCGGCGTTCGTGAGTCCGGCGTCCACGAGTCCGGCGTCTGCGAGTCCGGCGTTCGTGAGTCCGGCGTCCGGGAGTCCGGCGGGGGAGCCCCGCGCTCGGCCCGGCGCCCACCGGGTCCGGCCCCGGGCCTCCGGTTCAGCCCCAGCCCAGCTCGTGCAGCCGGTCGTCCCCGATGCCGAAGTGGTGGGCGATCTCGTGGACGACGGTCACCGAGACCTCGTGCACCACGTCCTCGGGGCTCTCGCAGTAGCGCAGGGTCGGGCCCATGTAGATCGAGATGCGGTCGGGCAGGACCCCGGCGTACCACTCGCCCCGGTCGGTGAGCGGCGTCCCTTCGTACAGCCCCAGCAGTTCCGGGTCGTCGGGGGAGGGCTCGTCCTCGACGAAGACGGCGACGTTGTCCATGACCCGGGTCAGCTCCTGGGGGATCTGGTCGAGGGCCTGGCTCACCAGTTCTTCGAAGGTCTCGCGTGTCATCTCCAGCACTCGGCCATTGTTCCGCGTCCGGGACGGCTCCGGGCGTGTCCCCGGCGGGGAAAAGGAAGTTGTGCAGTGCAACCTTCCCTCGCCGTCGGCGGGGTGGCCGCCCGTGTTCCCCGTTCCCTTCCCCGGAGGTGCCGCTCGTGCGCCAGTTGTCCGCCCCAGGCCGCCGTCTCGCCGTCTGGATCGCCAGCTCACTGGCGGTCGCGGCCTCCGCGGGCTGTATGAGCGTCGGTGAGGGCGGGGGAGAGCCGGCGCCCTCGCGCTCCCCGGACCGGGGCGGGGCCGCCGCCGAACCCGACGGTGAGACGGCCGCCGGGGTCGGAACCGGGGTGCCGCACTTCGGGCAGGGCCGTACGGGACCGGGCGGCGCGGCGGAGCACTCCGGCGCGTACGCGGAGGCGGGCGGCGGGAGCGAGCGCGCCGCCGGGAAGGGCGGTGAGGACGGGAAGGGCGGCAAGGACGCGTCGCCGGAGGCCAGTTCGCCGGCCACCGCCTCGCCGGAGCCCTCGCGCGGCAGCAGACCGCACCCGGGCAGGCCGACCCCGCCGCGCGAGGACCCCGTACCCACCAAGGAGCCCACGCGCACCGCGCCGCCCCCGACCCAGCAGCCGCCGCAGACCCAGGACCCGGAGCCGGAACCCGAGCCGGAGACGAAGACGCCGGATCCGCCGACGGCGTCCCCGGCGGCGGAGGTGCGGACGGGCGCGGCGCCGGACGGGGTGTGGGCGTGGAAGGAGCCGAGGGCGTCGCCGCAGACCGGCCCGGTCTGAGCGGGCCGGAAGCGGGCGGGTGCGGCTGGCGCGGGCGGGAACGGCCGGCGCGGGCCGGTGAGGGCGGGAGCGGCCGGCGTGGACCGGGAGCGGCTGGCGAGGACCGGCGCGGGCCCGGGGGTGTGGCGTGAGCCGGGCGGTCCGGAGCTGACCCGCCGTCCGGGCCGCCGGGGGGTTCGCGCCGGGGGCTCGCGCCGGGGGTCATGGATGGATTCGCCGACGGATTCGCCCATCGGCTTGCCAGGGAGGGGGGAGAGTGCGTATGGTAGTAGATCGTTTGATCATTGCCCGGCGCCGACACAGAAGAGCGCCGCGTGGCGCGTACTCTCCCTTGCCGTGGCTGACCGCATTGAGGCGGTCGATTTGCGAATTCTCACGGAGTTTGGGCGCGTGCCGAGACTCCGGAAGGTTTCGCATTTCGCATGTCCATTTCCAGTACTGACCACGCCGTCATGCCCGAGAACGACACCACCGAAGCGGTCGCTGTCGTCGCGAGCCCGGAAGAGGCCGTAGCGGCCCCCGAGACGGTTGCTGAGTCCCCCGAGACCCCCGAGGCCCCTGTGACTGACGGCCCCTCAGTTTCCGCCGCTCCCGCCGACGAGACGGCCGAGACCGCCGTCTCCGCCGAGACCGATGGGGCCGCTGAGCCCGCCGAGGCGCCGGGCCTCACCTTCGCCGACCTGGGCCTGCCCGAGGGCATCGTCCGCAAGCTCGCCCAGAACGGCGTCACCGCCCCCTTCCCGATCCAGGCCGCGACCATCCCGGACGCCCTGGCCGGCAAGGACATCCTGGGCCGTGGCCGTACCGGCTCCGGCAAGACCCTCTCCTTCGGTCTGCCGCTGCTGGCGACGCTCTCCGGCGGCCACACGGAGAAGAAGAAGCCGCGCGGCATCATCCTCACCCCGACCCGTGAGCTGGCGATGCAGGTCGCGGACGCGCTCCAGCCGTACGGCGACGTGCTCGGCCTGAAGATGAAGGTCGTCTGCGGCGGTACGTCGATGAGCAACCAGATGTACGCCCTGGAGCGCGGTGTCGACATCCTCGTCGCCACCCCGGGCCGGCTGCGCGACATCATCAACCGCGGCGCCTGCTCGCTCCAGCAGGTCCAGATCGCGATCCTCGACGAGGCCGACCAGATGTCGGACCTGGGCTTCATGCCCGAGGTCACCGAGCTGCTCGACCTGGTGCCGGCCGGCGGCCAGCGCATGCTCTTCTCCGCCACCATGGAGAACGAGATCAGCACGCTGGTCAAGCGCTACCTGACCGACCCGGTCAGCCACGAGGTCGACAGCGCCCAGGGCAATGTCACGACCATGACGCACCACGTCCTCGTCGTGAAGCCGAAGGACAAGGCCCCGGTCACGGCGGCCATCGCCGCCCGCAAGGGCCGCACGATCATCTTCGTACGGACCCAGCTGGGCGCCGACCGTATCGCCGAGCAGCTGCGCGAGTCCGGTGTGAAGGCCGACGCGCTGCACGGCGGCATGACGCAGGGCGCCCGTACCCGGACGCTGGCGGACTTCAAGGACGGCCACGTCAACGCGCTCGTCGCCACCGACGTCGCCGCGCGCGGCATCCACGTGGACGGCATCGACCTGGTGCTGAACGTGGACCCGGCCGGCGACCACAAGGACTACCTGCACCGCTCGGGCCGTACGGCGCGCGCCGGCAAGTCCGGCGTCGTCGTCTCGCTGTCGCTGCCGCACCAGCGCCGGCAGATCTTCCGGCTGATGGAGGACGCGGGCGTCGACGCCACGCGCCACATGGTCGGCGGGGCCGGCGCGTTCGACCCGGAGGTCGCCGAGATCACCGGCGCCCGTTCGCTCACCGAGGTCCAGGCCGACTCCGCGAACAACGCGGCCAAGCAGGCCGAGCGCGAGGCCGCCGACCTGACCAAGCAGCTGGAGCGCGCCCAGCGCCGCGCCGTCGAGCTGCGCGAGGAGGCCGGCCGTCTGGTCGCCCGCGCCGCGCGCGAGCGGGGCGACGACCCGGAGGTGGCGGTGGCCGAGGTCATCGCCGAGGCCGAGCGCGAGGTGGCGGCCGCCGCCGCTGCCGCCGTACCGCAGCAGTCGCCGCAGCGCGACGACCGCGGCAACTTCGGCCGCCGTGACGACCGAGGCGAGCGCAGCGGCCGGGGCGGCGCGCGTGGCTACACGCCGCGTGACGACCGGGGCGGCGACCGTGGCGGCTTCCGCCGCGACGACCGCCGGGACGACCGGGGCGGCTTCAACCGCGACGACCGCGGTGACCGGGGCGGCTTCAACCGTGACGACCGGCGCGACGACCGCGGTGGCTTCAACCGCGACCGCGGCGGCGACCGCCGTGACGACCGTGGCGGCTTCCAGCGTCGTGACGACCGCCGGGACGACCGCCGTGGCGGCGGCACGGGCGGCGGCTTCAACCGCGACCGCGGGGACCGTCCGGAGCGCCGTGACGACCGTGGCGGGCGCCCCTTCGAGCGCCGTGACCACCGCAGCAGCGACCGCCCGGTCAACCGCGACCGCCGCGACGACCGTCCGGCCGCCGGCGCCCGCACGAGCGGCCACGACCGCCCGGCCACGCGCCGCGACGACCACCGTGGCGGCAGCACCGGCACCGGCACCGGCTCCTTCGGCCGCCGTGACGACAAGCCGCGCTGGAAGCGCAACGGCTGATCCGTCCGCCGTCCACGTGGCAGGGCCCGTGTTCACCCTCAAGGTGGCCACGGGCCCTGCCCGTTGACCGGCGACATCCCCATGGGGGGATACCCGATCGGCACACCGCCCCCGGCGAGTTATGCTCATGGGTGTTGTGCCAAGGGCCATTAGCTCAATTGGCAGAGCAGCGGACTTTTAATCCGTTGGTTGTCGGTTCGAGTCCGACATGGCCTACACCTCGGCCCCAGGTCAGACACTGTCTGGCCTGGGGCCATCCTGATTTCTCGGGCTGCTGCGTGAGCGGTGCGTGAGCGGAGATGTGTAGTCCCCGCGCGAGCGGGGGTGGTCCTCTGGTGGCCCTGGTGAAGTGGGGCCGGCGGGTCGCCCCTGATGGCGATCCGGTTCCCGAGCCTCCGCCCGAGCTGGGCCTCAGCCCCTGGGCATGACCGCGCCCCGCTCTCCTCCGGGAGGGCGGGGCGCTTCTTCATGACGTACCTCACACAGAAAGAGCCGTGCCCCATACCCTGGCAGTGACGAGCTGGACAGAGAGGGGCAAGGCCATGCCTGCTGATGCTACCCCGGACCCGTACACCGATCCCCTCGCCTTCGGGCAGAGACTTCAACTTCTGCGAACGCGTCGCGGGATGACACGCGAACAGCTCGGTGGCCTCATGGGGCGCACCGGGTCATGGGTGAAGGCCGTCGAGACCGGCCGGCTGAAGACGCCGAAGCTGCACCTGGTCCTGCAGTTCGCCGAGCTGCTGCGGGTGCGTGACCTGTCCGAACTCACGGGAGACCAATCGGTGCACGTCGACCTGTTCGTCGGTCCCGGCCACTCTCGGCTTCCTGCGGTCCAGGCCGCGATCAACCGCTTCCCCTTGTCTGACTCCGCCCAGGCGCCTTCGGCCCGGCACATCCGGGCACGGCTGGCACGCGCCTGGCAGGCCCGCCACGAAGCACCGAACCACCGGGACGTCATCGGGGCGCTGCTGCCCGATCTCATCCGGGATGCCCAGCGGGCCGTACGGCAATCGGACCGGGCGACCGACAGGCGCGCGGCGCAGGCCGCGCTGTCCGAGGTCTACTCGCTGGCGCAGTTCTTCGTGGCGTACCAGCCGGACGCCGCGCTGCTGTGGCGCGTGGCCGAGCGGGGCATGATCGCCGCGCAGGAGTCCGAGGATCCACACACGATCGGTGTCGCCGCGTGGCTCGCCGCGCAGGCCCACCGGGACTCCGGCCACTTCGACGCGGCGGACGACGTCACAGCCGAGGCGCTGGCGTACCTCACGCCGCTGTTGCCTGACACCTCTGACGAGGTACGTGCCATCGCCGGGGCGCTCACCTTCGAGGCCGGGTACACGGCCGCGAGGCGAGCGGAGACGGGCACAGCCTGGCGCTACTGGGACCAGGCTCGGGACATGGCCGCGCGACTGCCGGCCGGCTACTTCCACCCGGTGACGAGCTTCGGCCGAGCAATCATGGGCGCGCACGCCGTCACCGTCGCTGTCGAGTTGCACTCCGGTGGGGAGTCCGTGCGCCAGGCCGCCGCCGCCGACGCTATGCCGATTCCCTCCCGGCCGCGCCGGGCCCGGCACCGGATCGAAGAGGCGCGGGCCTACCAGCTGGACGGACAGCCGGATGTCGCGCTCGACACGCTGGCCCGCGCCCACGAGTCGGCCCCCGAGACGATCAAGTACAACGGGTACGCGAAGCGCATCGTCCTCGAAGAGTCCGAGTCGAGGCACCCGGGCCGGCGACAGAGGGCGTCCGCCCTCGCGGTGAAGCTCGGACTTCTCGCTGCCTGACGAGGGGGCACAAACTGTGCCCCCTGTGGCCACGGTGGGCTCCTACGGTCGGAACATCACCTGACCGCCCGTCACTGGAGCGCCCCGTGGTCGATCCATCGCATGCCCCCGCTTGCGTCTCCACCCCTGCCCGCCCGGCCATCGAGGCCACCCTCGCCGAGGCCGCCGGACTCGCCGGGCTCCGGGCGAGCCCCTCGGAACTCGCGACCGTCACCGTCGCCCTGCGGCAGCACATCGAGGCCATGATTCCCGCCGCCGAGGCGCACGCGGCCACCCTGTGGCGCGGCGGCCACGAGTGGTACGGCATCAGATCCACCCTGGACGGCATCCGGGCCGAGACCGAGCAGCCAGCCAAGCCGCTCACACGGATGTCCGGGTACGTCCGGCTGGAGCTGCTACGCCGCTGGTGCGAGTGGCTGCTGGAGCACTACGGACCGGACGCGACACAGGAGGACCGCATGTTCTGTGCCTACTGCAACGAACCGATCCTTCCCGGCCAGGCAGTCGTGACCGCCCCCGTCGAGACCGGATCCGGGGCCGCGCCGGAGGTCACCCGGCACCGTGACTGCCGACGGGATCCGTGGGCCGAGCCCAACCGGGCGCCGTTCTCACCTCGCCGCTGACACACCCCAGGGGTCCCCTACCGCTCCGGTTGGCCGTCGTCCCCCGTGGACACCGGCCGGGGCTTCCCGACCGACCAGGAGCAGCTATGAAGAGGACCACGCGGCGTGCGGTCGCCGATATCGGCTGGGGGCTCGGGGTGACGGTGTGCTGCGGCCTCATCGCGCTCGGGCTGGTCCTGGCGGCCCGTACCGGATGAGGGACGAGGAGCCTGGCCAGAGATGCGTGATGGTCGCGGTGATCGCCGCTGGGCTCACGTTCCTCGCCTGCTTGGCGGCTGCGGCGGCCGTCGCCGTCGTGGTGACCGTCGCCGCGGTCAGACCCTGATCGCGGCCTGTCTACCGCCCCGGCCGGTCCGCCTCCTCCACCACCAGTTCGGAGAGCGGCACTTCGAGCGCTGGGGCGATGCGCAGCAGAGTGGAGACGAGGGTGTCCTCGCCAGCCTCGACTCGCTGGAGCGTCACTCGGTCGATCCCAGCCGCGAGGTGCAGCTGCTCCTGGGTCGCGTTCTGCGCGAGGCGCGCGGCGCGCACGCGACCGCCTATGGCCTGTCGCCGGGCCGCGATCCATGAGTCACCATCAGTCAGTTCGCGCACTCGACAAACCGCACCCTCAGCAGGTAGTCGTCGTGGCCGTAGTCGAGGGCCACGGTCAGCGCGCGGATACGCAACCGCGCGCTGACGCGCGGAATGCGTGATGTGGCCGGCCGCAGTCCCATGCTGTCGGCGAGCGCCTGCGGGCCAGCCTCGATGCTTGCTGCCGTTTCACGCGCCCGCCGCGGGCGGCTGTGGCCGATCAGCGGCCACGCCGTGGGCCCGGCCTGGGTCAGGTCCAGCCACGATGACAGCGTGCAGCCCGCGAGGAACCCTGGCGGGGGCGGCTGAGCCCGGCTCATCAGGCAGTCTCCGCGAGCAGCGCGGCGCGGAGCTGGCTGGGATTGACGAAACGGCCGTCGCCGGTGGGCGCCGAGAGCCTGTAGGGCCCAGGGCGCCCGGTGACCGTAGGCCGGGGTACGGCGAGGTAATAGGTGTTCTCGAGCCGTTCGGTCTCGCCGATGGCGTCCCAGTCGATGCCCACAGGGACGAGGAAGTAGAGGCTCCGGCCGGCAGGATCGTGGATGACCGGGCCGGGCACCTCGGCAGCGGCTGTGAGGCCCTCGCGCTCCGGCGCCTCGGCGGCTGACCACCGCTTCCCGAGCGGTAGCAGTGCGATTCGTGCGCTGCTGAACCACCGCCGCGTCCGGTCGGAATTCATGTCAGCAGATGCTAGCCCATCCTCGGCTGCCCTGATCGAAATGTCGGACACGCGCGGATCCCCTCACTCGACGGATGAGTGACGGGATCCTCCCGCGTACAAGTGTGGGGGTTCCTCACAAAGTGTGCGGATGATTTTCTGTCACGAAACTTGACGGAGGGTCACACGCCCGTCCATCGAGCGAACGCGGCGACTGCGTTGCTTTGGTGACGGTCCAGACGGACAAGCGTTGCGGCCGTATGCCGCACCGTCGGATGGAACCGGGTGTGTGCCGGGCTGGTGGCCCGCGCCCGTACCAGATCGGCGAACGCTCCGCTGCGGTTTCCTTCTGCCAGGCGTGCCGCCGCGACGTCGATGTGGTGGTGCGACGCCCGCTCCGCGGCGATGCCATCGGGCAGCTCCCACTCGGTACGGTCCTGCTCGGCTCCCCACTCCCGCAGTCGGGCCAGGGCCTGCTCCGTATCCCCCGAGTCGATCAGAGCCGCCACCTCGTGGATCCGCACGTTCGTGGGCCCGAACGACATCTCGTAGTGCGTTGTGTCCCGCTGCACCATGCCGGCAGCGGCAGCTGCCTCCGCCAGTCGCTGCGCAGACCGCTCTGGCGCTCCGTCCCGTGCTTCCAGGATCGCCAGCTTCAGCAAGATCGCGCCCTGTATCGCTGTCTGCGCTTCCGACAGAGCAGCCTCGGGAGCCAGACGCTCCACTTCCTGCTCCAAGCCCTCGAGGAGCCGCCGGGCCGA
This sequence comes from Streptomyces sp. NPDC012835, assembly GCF_042900885.1. Taxonomy (NCBI): domain Bacteria; kingdom Bacillati; phylum Actinomycetota; class Actinomycetes; order Kitasatosporales; family Streptomycetaceae; genus Streptomyces; species Streptomyces sp. NPDC012835. The sequence goes on along the minus strand of NZ_JBIBBW010000005.1, from coordinate 26,593 downwards.
TCCGAACGCGGCCATGCGGACCATCGCGCCGGCCTTGAGGTACGCAGCCGTGACCTGCATGAGCGCGTCGCCGGAGCGGTCGGCCGCCCAGTGCACGCGCTCCACCGCCGTCAGGCTGAGGTCGTGGTACCCGAGCTTGTGCGCGAGTGAGTTCGTTGCCCGGTACCCGCGTGCGAGCCACCAGAACGCACGGCGCTGCTCGTCACCACGGGCGGCGAGGGCCACGTGAGTCAGCTCTGAGAGCAGGCCGGGCAGAAGCGGGCCCATCGGTACGTACTGGCCGTCCTGCCGCATCCGCGCCACGTGATCCATCTCGGCGGCCAGCACCGCGAGTGGGCGTGGAGCGGTGATCAAATCGTCCGGGTTGTCGTAGGTGAGGAGTACGCGACGCAGCTCGGGGATGACCGCCTGGACCTGGTCGTCGGTCTCGGCGCCGCCCAGGTAGGGCTGCCCGGTCAGCCGGTCGGGCCCGACGTGGAGGTGGCGCGCCAACTGGGCGATGACGCCGGGCGGGGGGTTCCGGTCGCCGGATTCGTACTTCTCCAGCGTGCTCACGCTGACCGCGATTTTCCCGGCGAGTTGGCGCACGGTCAGCTGCCGGACCTTGCGCACCTCACGAATGTTCTTCCCGATGTGACGTGCTGCCATGGCTGTTGCCCCCAGTACGTGTGTTCGGGATGCCAGGCTACGAGCCGCACAAAGACCCGTCGGCATCATCTGCGTAAACTCTCGCGGTCGTCGCCAGGTTCCCACCCACGTGCGGCCCTGGGGAAGAACGAAAGAGTGCCCTCCGCCCGAGCCTGCATGCTGGGACGGAGGGGCACGGCGGAGCAGGTGGGCACGCGGACGTGGCGGGCGAAAACTCGCGGCCCGGGCCCCCCGCTCGCGCGGGGACTACCGTCAGCCGGGGGCCTGCCGGTTCGCGGAGCGGGGACCACCCCCGCTCGCGCGGGGGCTACGGTCGGAGAGCATCCGACCGGGGGCCGTCGGCGTTCCCGGCGTGGTTCCGGGGTCCTGCCTCGAAGGCCACAGGTCCCCCGGGGGCGAGCGCCGGACGCGTCGGTGAAACGACTCGTTCCTAAGCGACCGCGAGGACGATCTTGCCCTGGATGTGCCCCCGGGCGGCGCGTTCGTGCGCTGCTCGGGCGTCCGCGAGCGTGAACGTGCTGTCGATCGCGGTGCGGACCGTGCCCGCGTCGAGCAGGCGTCCCAGTTCGGCCAGCTGCGCGCCGTTCGAGCGGACCTGCGTGCCCGTGACCGTGACACCCAGCCCGGCGGTCTCTTCCTCGTCGAATTCGCCGAAGAAGACGGGGAAGTGGGAGCCGCCGCGCTTGAGCGTGCGCAGGAAACGCTTGCTGCCGGGGCCGCCGACGGTGTCGAGAACGACGTCGGCGTCGTGTACGAGTTCCTCGGGGCGGCTCTTGGTGTAGTCGATGAACCGGTCGGCGCCCAGCTCGCGCAGGAACGCTTCGTGCGCGCCCGACGCCACCGCGATGACCCGTGCGCCCTTCCACTTCGCCAGCTGTAGCGCGAAGTGCCCCACCCCGCCCGCCGCGCCGTTGACGAGCACCGTCACGTCGGCGTCCAGCGGTACCGGGCGATGCCGCGCCGCCTGGAAGGGCGAGGGGTGATCGTGCCCGAGGTCGATCAGGAACTGCCACGCGGTGAGCCCGGCCATGGGCGCCCCGGCGGCGTGCACGTGATCGATGCCGGCCGGCTTGAGCGCGAGGTCCGACGCGGGAGCGGCCACGTACTCGGCGTAGGTGCTGCCGTCGAAGCTGGGGAAGCGGAGGAGGCCGAAGACTTCGTCGCCGACGGCGAAGCCGGCCACATCCGAGGCGACGGCCTCGACGACGCCCGACAGGTCCGTCCCCGGGATCACCGGCAGGTCGAACGCCGGCCTCGTCTCCGGAGGCAGGTTGGACATGCCGTCGCGCAGGTACCAGTCGGGGGGATTGACGCCGACCGCGTGGACGCGTACGAGCACCTCGCCCGGCCCCGGCTCGGGAACCGGCACCTCTTCGTACCGCAGAACCTCGGGGCCGCCGTGCTCATGGAGCCGGACCGCTCTCATCGTGGGTGTCGGCATCGTTTTCTCCTGCCCGTGCTGCGGGATACGCTTATCCGGATCAGCGATCCATATAAATGGACCACTGATCCGAATATATGGACCACTGATCCGGATAGTCAAGAGGGGCAGATGCGGGCCGACGCCAGGAAGAACCGCGACCACCTGCTCGCAGTAGCGGGCACCGCCATCGGCGAGCAAGGCGTCGAGGTGTCCCTGCGTGACATCGCGCGCAGGGCCAATGTCGGGCTCGCGACGCTGCTGCGTCACTTCCCGACGCGCGAGGCGCTGCTCGATGCCCTGCTTCGCACGAGCTTCGACGCACTGACGGCGAAGGCCGACGAGTTCGCGACGTCGAGGCCGCCCGAAGACGCTCTCGTCTCGTGGCTGCGCGACTGCGTCGCGTGGACAACCGAGTACCGGGGTGTGACCGTCCTCATGGCAGCCGCCATCGACGACACCGAATCCGCGCTGCACGCTTCGTGCGTCACCCTGCGCGCGGCCGGCGCACGGCTCCTCGCCCGTGCCCAGGCCGCGGGCGCGGCGCGGACCGACATCGATGGCGCCGATCTGTTCGCGCTGGTGGCGGCGCTCGCCTGGCTGGGCGACCAACCCTCGCTCGCGCCGCGCGCCGACCACCTCTTCGAGGTGGTCGCCACCGCGATTCTGACGAGCGCGGGAAGCGGCCGGGCCGAGGCGGAATGACACCCCCGGACCCGTAGCCGAGAGGGGACCGGCTCACCGGCGGACGCGGCGCCCCGGCCGGCTGCTGACCGGCGCTGCCGGGCCCCCGCTCCGGAAAGTGCGGCGGCCAGATGCTGCGGTCGGCGCGAGAACGTCGCACCCTTGGCCGTATGAGTGGTGTGAGCATATGAACGAAGTGCCGATCGTCGTACACCGAGCGTCCGGGACGGGGGGCCGGCGGGTGACCGTGCGGGGGCGGATCATGGGGCTGGCCCACTCCGACGACCACCTGATCGAGTTCCTCCGGCAGGCCGGGCTGCCCGATGCCTGGGAGTTGCTGGACGACCCCGCCTGGGTGGAGTGGCAGGGCGGACCCGCACACGAGTACGGCGCCGAGGGATGAGCCGGGTCAGGCGCGGAGGGGGCCTGGCGACTGCGCGGAGGACGGGCGGAGGAAGGTGAGTCGGGTCACTCGGACGGATGTACGGGGATACGCTCTGCCGATTGTCAGTGGCTGGCCGTAGCCTTGTTCCTATGTTCGCTTCCTCATCCATTTCTTCTTCCGGTGCCCGGGGCGCCTTACGTGGTGCCCGCGTGGCCCGGCCCATCAGGTCCGCCGCTGTGGTCAATGAGGAGATCCGCGCCTTGTGGACGCGGTCCGGTGGCGTGCTCCTCCCCGCTGACCAGGAGCGTTATCAGCGACTGCTGGTCGAGTGGGCCGCCGCGGTGCGGGCCGATGTGCTGGAGGCCGCCTGACCCGCTCCGGCAGGGGGTGGTCATGACCGTCCTCCGGATGCCGTAGAGTTGTCTTCAACGGCGCGGGGTGGAGCAGCTCGGTAGCTCGCTGGGCTCATAACCCAGAGGTCGCAGGTTCAAATCCTGTCCCCGCTACTGGAAGAAAACGAAGGCCCGGATTCCTGGTGAATCCGGGCCTTCGTCGTGCGTGCGACGCGATTCCGGCGGCTTCCCCCGGCGGCGGTTCGGGCGCGGGAGGGCACGACAAGCCATGACAAGCCCTGACAAGTACCGTGAAAAGTACGGCTGTGCTGTACGGGACGTCACCGGGACCTCGCCGGGACGCGGGCCGGGCGACCGGCACCCGGCACCGGGCCCGGACCGTAGCCCACTCGGCCGACGGTGAGTCGCCGCCCCCGGCGGTGACGGCCAGCCTGGGTGGACGCGGTACCGTCCGCAGCCGCGAGCGGACCGGGCAGGAGACGACTGGTGGGGAAGCTGAGCAAGCTCTACGCGAGCATCGGCGGCCACGGCCGGCGGGCCGGTGGCGGCGGTGCGTTCTGGGCGGCCGACGGCGCGGGCTTCTGGGGGCCGGGCGACCTCGGCGAGGAGCACGCGAAGCACACCCGCCGCGGTCGCGACTCGTGGCGGCGGCCCGGTGCGCGCGGTCGGGCCGGGCGCCGGATCGTGACGTTCCTCCCGGCCCTCGTGATCATCGGCGGCATCGTCCTCGACATCTCCACCCCGACCCGGGTGACCGCCGCGCCCCTCTTCGCCGCCGCGCCGCTGGTCGCCGCGCCGTTCTATCCGCTGCTCGGCACGTTCCTGGTCTCCGTCATCTCCCTGGTCGCCGAGATCGTGCTCCACATCCGGGCGAATTCGCTGATGACCCTGGAGTCGCTGAGCCAGCTGCTGACCGTGCTGGTCGTCTCCCTGCTCGCCCTGTACATCACCGGCGTCGTCAGACGCAGCGGTGAGCGGCTCGCCTCCGCCCGCATCATCGCCGAGACCGCCCAGCGCGCCGTACTGCCCAGACCCGCCGAGCGGATCGGCGGGCTGCGGATAGCCGCGCGGTACGAGGCGGCGCAGGAGGGCGCCTTCATCGGCGGTGACCTGTTCGCCGTACAGGACACGCCCTACGGGGTGCGGCTGGTGGTCGGAGACGTACGGGGGAAGGGGCTGGAGGCGGTCGAGGCGGTCGCCGTGCTCATCGGCGCCTTCCGCGAGGCCGCCGAGCAGGAGGCGTCGCTGGAGGGGGTGGCGCGGCGGCTGGAGCGCGCGCTGCTGCGCGAGGGGACACGGCGGGCCGGGGTCGATGTCTTCGAGGGGTTCACCACGGCCGTGCTCGCCGAGATCCCGCACGGTGAGGCCGTGGTGCGGCTGCTCAACCGGGGGCACCCCGAACCGCTGATCATGCTCGGGGACGGGGGCGTACGGATTCTGGTCCCGAGCGATCCCGCGCTGCCCCTCGGGATGAGCGAGCTGGGCTCGTGGCCGGACCGCGCCGAGCAGAAGCCGTACCCCGACGGTGCGACGCTGCTCTTCTACACGGACGGGCTCACCGAGGCGCGCGACCGCGAGGGCGTCTTCTACGCCCCGCGCGACCGGCTGGACGGGCGGATCTTCCCGGGGCCCGACGAACTGCTCCAGGCGCTGATCGACGACGTACGGCTGCACACCGGCGGCGGGAGCCAGGACGACATGGCGCTGCTCGCGGTCAGCAGACCCTCGCCGACGCAGCCGGAGCGGCGCAGGACGATGCCGATCGTTCCGTGAGCGCGCCGCCCCCGCGTGGTCCTTCCGTGAGCGGGCGAGCGGCACCGGCGTGGCCGTTCCGTGAGCGGACGGGCCCCGTCGCGCGATCACCACGCTGTGTGATCGCCGGATGCCCCTCCGCATAACAGATGACACACCATCAGAAACGTGAAAGTGCCGGACGGCCGGTCAACTCGCCCGTTTGAGCGCTCTTGTGTCCCGGTGTGTCCGTTGCGAAGTTGTTAACGATCATCGGGAACAGCTTGGAATAACGCCCTGGTCTCTATTAACGTTCGATAACGCAGCGCGGTTGTCCCAGCCGTCGCCAGAGATGGCACCGTGCCGCACGCGCCGAATCCCGCGAGGGAACCGGGGAACCATCAATTGGGGTGAATCGGGAGCTTTCGCTGCCTTGCGCGGGCAGCGTGAACCCTCGTAGGAGACCTTCCTGCTCCGAACCCGTCAGCTAACCCGGTAGGCGAGAAGGAAGGAAAGGAGTGCGCCCCAGTGGCGTCCAACAAGCCTGCCCTCGAAGGGCCCGTAGCAACCGTCGCACCGGCTGACAATCTCCCCTACGGCCATGGCCTGGGCGAGAGCGGCGAGGCGGAGAGGTCCTGGGGTGAGTGGAACCCCACCGAGGAGACCGTCCGCCCCGTACGCGGCCGGCACCGCGTCGCCAAGCAGCGCGGACTCGCCCGCAGCTCCACGGTCCTCGGCGTGGGTGTCATCGCCGCCGTCGGCGCCGGAGGCATCGCCACGGCCCAGGACAAGCCCGCCGTCTCCATATCCCTGCCCGATGTCATCGCGGACAATCTCCCGGACGCCACATCCCTTCCGGGCATGGGGTCCTCCTCCACCGCCGAGCGGGACACCGCGTCGGAGGTTCTGGCGCAGGCGCCCCTCACCTCCGCCGGTCTGACGGCCGCGGACAGCGAGCAGGGCACCACCGCCGGCGAGGCGCTCCGCGCCCGTATCCTCCAGCAGGCCGAGCAGCAGCAGGCCGAGGCCGACGCCACCCAGAAGGCGGCCACCGAGACCGCCGCAGCGGTCGAGGCCGCCTCGCAGGCCAAGAAGCAGCAGACCGCGGCCGAGAAGGAAGCCGCGGAGGCGAAGGCGAAGGCCAAGGCGGAAGCCGAGGCCAAGGCGGAGGCGGAGCGCCTCGCCAAGCTGGCCGCCAGCTACGCCCTTCCCACCTCGTCGTACACGATCACCTCCACCTTCGGTCAGGCCGGCTCGCTCTGGTCCTCCGGCCAGCACACCGGCCTGGACTTCGCCGCCCCCACGGGCACGCCCGTCAAGGCCGTGCACAGCGGCACCGTCAAGTCGGCGGGCTGGTCGGGTTCGTACGGCTACCGCACCGTCCTGGAGCTGGATGACGGTACGGAGATCTGGTACGCCCACCAGTCCTCGATGACCGTCACGGCGGGCCAGAAGGTCTCCACCGGCGACGTCATCGGCCGGGTCGGCGCCACGGGCAATGTGACCGGGCCCCATCTGCACCTGGAGGTCCACACGGCCGGCGGCGCCGGTGTCGACCCGATGGCCTGGCTGCACGGCAAGGGCATCAACCCCTGACAACCCCGGCCGGTTCCGGGTCCGCTCCCCGGACCCGGCCCCCTCCCGCCCCGGGCCGATGCCGGTCTTCAGGACGTCGGGCCGGGGAATGGGACGGCCGCGTTCCGCGTTGGAACAACGCATGACTGAACTGCGTACGCTCGGAAAGTCCGACCTCCAGGTCTACCCGCTCAACCTCGGCGGCAATGTCTTCGGCTGGACCGCCGACGAGAAGGAGTCGTTCGCCGTACTCGACGGGTACACGGCAGTCGGCGGCAACTTCATCGACACCGCCGACACGTACACGTCCTGGATTCCGGGGCACCAGGGCGGTGAGTCGGAGTCCGTCCTCGCGAAGTGGTTCGCCGCGCGCGGTAACCGCTCCGACGTGGTCCTCGCCACCAAGGTCGGCGCGCACCCCCGGTACAAGGGGCTGTCGGCGGCCAACATCAAGGCCGCCGCCGAGGCGTCGCTGACCCGCCTGGGCACGGACTACATCGATCTCTACTACACGCACTACGACGACGAGTCCGTGCCCGTCGAGGAGATCATCACCGCTCTCGACCAGCTGGTGCGGGAGGGCAAGGTCCGCGCGATCGGCGCCTCCAACATCAGCGCCGAGCGGCTCAACGCCTCACTCGCCTTCTCCGAGCGCGCCGGGCTGGCGCGCTATGTGGCGCTCCAGCCGCACTACAACCTGGTCTCCCGCGACACCTACGAGGGCGAACTCCAGGACACCGTGGCCGCACACGGGCTCTCGGCGGTCCCGTACTACGGGCTCGCCGCAGGCTTCCTCACCGGGAAGTACCGGCCGGGCACGACCGTCGACAGCGCGCGGGCCGGCGGCGCGGCGAAGTATCTGGAGAGCGACCGGGGCGTGAAGGTCCTCGGCGCGCTCGACCGCGTCGCGCAGGCGCACGGCGCGGAACTCGCGACCGTCGCCCTGGCCTGGCTCGCGTCCCGGCCGACCGTCGTCGCGCCGATCGCCTCCGCCCGCTCGACGGACCAGCTGCCCGCGCTGCTCGCGGCGGCGGAGCTGAAGCTGACGGAGGATGAGCTGGCCGAGCTGACGGCCGCGTCCGAGTAGCCCGCCCGACCCCGCCGGAGCATGGCCGTCCGCGGCGCGGCGGGGTACGTACGCGGGTACCCTTCCGCGCCGGGTATCAGTACTGGCGGTACGGGTTGTAGCCGTCGTAGTCGATGTACGGCGGCGGTGCCCACACCCGGCCGGTGGCCCGCGCCGCATGGGTCAGCGCGGGCCCGGCTATCTCTCCGCGCTGCCACAGATGGTGCAGCAGCTCCCGTTCCCGTTCGGCGAAGTCCGGTCCCACCGCGCCCCGCCGGGCGCGGTGGCGCAGAAAAGCCAGAGACGTCGCGAACGCCTCGTACTCCCCGACCGAGTCGGCCGCCCTCGGCCCGAACGTACGCCCCGCGAAGTCCCGCGCCATCCGCCGCGCCCGCATCGAGGAGAGCGCGTGGGGCGCCGCCGGGTTGATCCAGCCGGCCCTGGCGTACGCGGGCAACTCCCCGGCTATCGTGCGCAGCTCGCGCTGGCGGCTCCAGATCGCCAGCCACGTCAGCAGGGCGAAGGCCGGCACCATGAACGCCGCGTAGACCGCGTAGAAGCCGAGCGGGCCGAAGAGGTCCACCGAGCCGTTCCACAGCGCGTGCATCCCCATCGCGAGCACCAGACCGAGCAGCGGGAACGCGACCCGGCGGACCTTGCGGCGCCGGTCGGCCGCCGCCGCCAGTCCGAAGCCGAGGCCCGTGAACACGGTGAACAGCGGATGCGCGAACGGCGACATGACGATCCGTACGAAGAAGGTCGCGGCGGTGACGGACGCGAGACCCGAGTCGCCGGTGTGCTGGTCCTCGCCGAAGGCGCTGCCGAGGTAGAGGATGTTCTCGGTGAACGCGAAGCCGGTGGCGCTGAGGCCCGCGATCACGACGCCGTCGACCAGACCCGTGAAGGACCGTCCGCGGAAGAGGAAGATCAGCAGGATCGCCGCCGCCTTGACGCTCTCCTCGACGACCGGGGCGATCACCGTGGCGCCCAGTGACTCCGCGCCCGCCGGGTCCGCGGTGGCGGTGGCTATCCACTCCGTCGCGAAGGAGTTCGCGATGATCGCGACGAGAGCGGCGGCGAACGCGCCCCAGGAGAAGGCGAACAGCAGATTCCGCCACGGCTCCGGCTCCACCCGGTCCAGCCAGCGGAAGGCGGCCACGAGCAGGGGTACGGGCAGGACGGCCAGACCGAGGCCGACCAGGAAGCCCTGCGTCCCGGTCTCGTCGCGGACCAGCGCGAGGATCACGAGGGCGCACAGGGCGAGCGCCACGATCACGCCCCCCGTCCGCACCGCCCGACGCCGCCAGAACGCGCCGCGCGGCCGGTAGCGCCTGCGGGCGGGCTCGGGCACGGCGCTCCACAGCTCGCCGAGACGCTCCTGCTGCTCGTAGACAGGGATCGCCGGACGGTGGCCGAGGCGCTGCGAGGACGGTTCTGACACCCGATGACCCTAACGAGGGGCACTGACAGCGGTCGACGGAGTGGGGGGTGAGACGCGGGCCGCGTGCGGGGCCCCGCGTACGCCCACCGGGCGCCGGCCCGGCGTCAGCCGCCCGCGCGGCGGAACAGCAGGTCGTGCACCACATGCCCCTTGTCCAGCCCCTGGCCCTCGAACCGGGTCAGCGGCCGGAACGCGGGCCGTGGCGCGTATCCGCCGCCCGGCTCGGTGTTCTCGTAGCCGGGGTGGGCCGTCAGCTCCGCCAGCATCTGTTCGGCGTACGGCTCCCAGTCGGTCGCGCAGTGCACCACGGCGCCGGGCTTGAGCGGGCCGGCCGCCAGCGTGAGGAACTCCGGCTGGATCAGCCGCCGCTTGTGGTGCCGCTTCTTGGGCCACGGATCGGGGAAGTAGACGCGCAGTCCGGCGAGCGAGGCGGCCGGCAGCATCTCCCTGAGCAGGATGATCGCGTCGCCGTTGGCGACCCGGACGTTGGAGAGCCCGTTCTCCTCCGCCAGCCGGAGCAGATTGCCCTGACCCGGGGTGTGCACGTCGACGGCGAGGATGCCGGTGCCGGGGTCGGCGGCGGCCATCCGCGCCGTCGCCTCGCCCATGCCGAAGCCGATCTCCAGGACGACCGGCAGGCCGCCGAACATCTCGTCCAGGTCGAGGACGCGCTGCCCGTCGATATCCGTGCCCCACGCGCCCCACAGCCGGCGCAGCGCCTCGGCCTGGCCGGTGGTCACCCGGCTCCGGCGCGGCTGGAAGCTGCGGATACGCCGCTCGAAGTGGGAGCCGGCGGGGTCGGCGGCCGGGCCCGTGCCGTCGGGGAACAGCCGGCTCATGGGGTGGGCGCCGGCCGCGCCGGTCACGTCGCTGATCTCGGGCGCCTCGGCCATGTCGTTCATCCGTCTCGGTCTGCTGGGTCTGCTCGGTCTGCTGGGTCTGTTCGGTGTGTTCGGCGCGTCAGGTCTGTTCGGCCGGTCGGCTGCCCCGATACGCCGGTGCGCCGGCCGGTGCGCCGGCTGGTTCACCAGAGGCGGCCCGGTGCTCCGGTGCTCCGGTGACTCGGTGGTCCGGTGCTCCGCGCGTGCCCGGCCGCGGTGCCCCAATTCTACGGAGCCCGCCGAGTGCCCCCGGCGCCCCGCCCGCCAGGGGGGCCGCCCCCCCGCTCATCCCTCCGCCAGCGCCGCCAGCGCCAGCGCCGCCACCTCGCGCCCGATCGGCAGCGACGCCGTCGCCGCCGGGGACGGCGCGTTCAGCACATGGACCGTACGGGGCGCGCGCCGGATCACGAAGTCGTCCGCCAGGGTGCCGTCGCGCAGCACGGCCTGGGCGCGTACCCCGGCCGCCGCCGGCCGCAGGTCCGCGTCCGTGACCGCCGGGAGCAGCCGGCGCACGGCCGTCGCGAAGGCGCGCTTCGACAGCGAGCGGCGCAGCTCGCCCGCGCCGTACCGCCAGTGTTCGCGCGCCGTACGCCAGGTGCCGGGCCAGCCGAGGGTGGCGGCCAGCTCAGCGGGGCGTACGGCGGACCACGTGTAACCCTCGCGGGCGAGGGCGGGGACGGCGTTGGGTCCGACATGGACGGTGCCGTCGACGGACCGGGTCAGATGCACGCCGAGGAACGGGAACGCCGGGTCGGGCACCGGGTAGACCAGCCCCCGTACCAGCTCCGGCCGGGCCAGCTCGTAGTACTCGCCCCGGAAGGGGATGATCCGGGCGCCGGGGTCGTCGCCCGCCAGCCGGGCGACGGTGTCGGACTGGAGCCCCGCGCAGTTCACCAGGGCGCGCGCCCTGACGGTCTCCCCGGCGTCCGTGCGGACCGCGACGCCCCAGGCGCGGCGGTCGACGGCCGTGACCCGCGCGCCGTACCGCACGGACGCGCCGGACTCCAGCGCCGAGGCGGCGAGCCGCTCGGCGACGGCCGTGAAGTCGCACACCCCGGTCGTACCGACCCGGATCGCCGCGAGGCCCCGCACCTGCGGCTCGTACTCCACGATCTGCGCCGGGCCCAGCTCGCGCACCGGAATGCCGTTCTCCCGGCCGCGCTGGGCCAGGGCGTGCAGCCGGGGCAGCTCGTCCCGCCGGGTCGCGACGATCAGCTTGCCGGTGATCTCGTGCGCGATGCCGTGGCGCTCGCAGAAGGCGATCAGCTCGGCGGAGCCGCGCACCGCGTACCGCGCCTTGAGCGAGCCGGGGCGGTAGTAGACGCCGCTGTGGATCACTCCGCTGTTGTGGCCGGTCTGGTGGCGGGCCGGGCCCCGCTCCTTCTCCAGGACGACCACGCGGGTGCCGGGTGCGGCGCGGGTGAGCGCGTACGCCGTCGACAATCCGACGATGCCGCCGCCGATCACCAGGACATCGCAGTCGAACCCCGCGCGCCGGAAGCCCGGTCGCGCGACCTCGGCGCCCCCCACCTCCGCGTCTCCGCCCGTCACGCGTCACCTCCCACCCCGCGTCACCTCCCACCCCGCTATGTGCACTGGCCCGCGGACGACCTGCTTAAACCACGAGCGTGCACAGGGCGGAGCCCCCTCCGCACCTCGGCCGCCGGCCCCGCTCCCGCCCCGGCCCGCGGCAGGTGGGGCATACCGGCGGGTACGACCGGAGGCATATGTCGTACCTGCCGGTACGCCCGTTCCGCCGGGCGGTCAGGCCGGCGCCATCAGGAGCGGTCTGGCCCGCTCCCGCAACTCGACGACCCGGGGCTCGTCGCCGTACGGCTCCAGCCGGTGCAGCAGATCCCGTACGTACTCATTGGTGCGCGCGGAGGAGATCCGGCCCGCCACCTCCACGGCGCGTGTGCCGGCCGCACATGCCGCGTCGAGGTTGCCCGACTCCAGCTCGGCGACCGCGCTGACGACGAGCCGCAGGCCGTGCGAGCGCACGAACTCCTCCGTCGGCCGGGACAGCGCCGTCTCCGTGAACCGGCGTACCTGACGTGGTGCCTTCAGGTCCCGGTAGCACTCGGCGGCGTCGGCGGCGAACCGGTCGTACGAGTAGAACCCCAGCCAGGACGGGTCGGAGTCGCCCTCGCGGGAGCGCTCCAGCCAGCCCTCCGCCGCCTTGAGCGACGCCCCGGCCGCCGCCGCGTCGCCCGCCTTGGCGTGCGCCCGCGCCTCCACCAGCCGGAAGAAGCTCATGGTGCGGGCGGTGGCCAGGCCCCGGTTGCGCTCCAGGGCCGCCTGGGCGAGATCGACGCCCTCGTCGGCGAAGCCGCGGTAGGTCGCCTGGAGCGACATGGAGGCCAGGACATAGCCGCCCAGCGGGACGTCGGCCGCCGCGCGCGCGAGCCGCAGCGCCTGGATGTAGTAGCGCTGCGCCGCCTCCTGCTGCCCGGTGTCGAAGGCCATCCAGCCGGCCAGCCGGGTCAGCTCGGCGGTGGCCCCGAAGAGGCCCCGGCCCACCTCGTCGCTGTACGCGCCGAGCAGCAGCGGTGCCGCGTCGACCCGCAGACACTCGGGGACCATCGACGAACGCCAGTCCCCGCCGCCGTACTTGGAGTCCCAGCGCCGGGCGTCCGACGCGGCCTCCCGCAGCTTGGCGACATCGCTGTGGCCGACCCGTAGGATCTCGCCCGCGGCCTCGGCCCCTTTGGCCTCGGCGTTCTTGGCGTCCGCGGCCCTCGCCTCCGCACCACCGTGCCCGTTCTGCGCGGCCTGCCCGTTGTGCTGGGCCGGTCCGCCGTTTCCCGCGCCGTGCGCCCCCCGCGCCGCCTCCGCCTCCGCCGCGTCACGTGCGACGGAGGAGTCGGCGGGCGTTATCAGCCACCGGGAGGCCGGCGTCGCGTAAGCGCTCACTGAGAAAGATCCGGCCAGCGACTGCCAGATGCCGCCGCTGCCCGCCCGCCGTCCCGCGAGGTCCAGCCGGTACAACTCCGTGGCGGTGCGCACCGCTTCCCGCACGTCGCGCGGGAAGGCCAGTCCGACCTCGGGGGCCGGATCCGCGTCCGCGAGACCTATCTCGTGGAGCGGGACGGGGCGTCCCAGTTTGGCTCCTATGGCGGCGGCGATGAGATGGGGCGCCGCACCCTGCGGAACCATCCCCTTCGACACCCATCTCGCCACGGAGGTCTTGTCGTAGCGAAGGGTCAGACCTCGCTGGGCCCCGAGGTCGTTGACCCGCCGGGCGAGGCCGGCGTTGCTGATTCCCGCGAGGGCGAGAACGGTTCCGAGTTTTTCGTTCGGCCCTCGTTGCTCTCTGGACATGCGCCACCCCTCGACACAGACGGCCGCCGCGTCGCGGCATAGGCGCGCGGCATTCGTAAACCCAGCGTAGTTCGCCACATCCGGGCCGTTAAGGGGCGGACTTCCGGATGGCGGGATTGTTGTCCGTACGCGGATCGCGGCACAGGCGTCCGGACGGTGCCCCGTGCTCCCGGCGTGTGGCCGTGCGCCCGGCCGTGCGCTCTTGGCCGGGAAGGAGCGTCCGGGCTTCCATGAGACCTGCGTGGGTCGGCCCACTGCGTACTGGAACGAGTGGGCTGGGGGATCCCGCCGCCCCAATCCCCGCGGGCGGTGGATCAGTCCGGGAGGCGGGATTCGCCTCCCGGACTGAACATATGACGGCGCTCAAGCGCCGTACTGGGCACGGAGATTGGCTGAATGCTGCCTATGGGCCGAGGACTGTTTCTCCGCCACATGGCCAATGCCAGGGGCGCTTGCCCCCACCCGGACCCGCTCCCGTAGGCCCTCCGCGGGCCCTCCCGCGCGCCGTTGTCGTGGCAGCATGTTCCCGAACGGGTGCGACCGGAGCTGGTCCGACCCGTCTCCCGGTCTCGATCCTGCGGCCCGGGAAGGGACTTGTCCACAGGCTGTGGAGGCGGCGATGCGCTGGTTGGTGGGATGGAGCAGTATCGCCGCGCGCTTCGGCACGGCAGGGGCCGTCGGCCCGGTCGGTGACTCCGACAGCGGCAGCGTGCATCCCGTCGGCTCCCAACTCCTGTGGGGCGACCCCGATCCGCTGTGGGCCGTGGGCGACTGGCGGCCCGACGAGGTCAGGGTCGTCACCGTCGACCCCTTCACCCGGCTGGCCGTGCTCGGCTGCTGCGGGGCCACGGACGAGGAGCTGCGCGTCGGTCTGTTCGCCGCGCGCGGCGGTGCGCTGCGCCATCTCACCGCCTGGCCGGGCAGCTACACCGCCGTCGCGCAGATCGGGCGCCGGATCACCGTCGCCGGGGACCTGGCGGGGGCGCGGCCCGTCTTCTACACCCCCTGGGCGAACGGCACGGCGTACGCCACGGCCGCCCTGCCCCTCGCCGACCTCATCGAGGCCCAGCTCGACATCGGGCATCTGGCCGCCCTCCTCGCCTGCCCGGAGACCCCGGAGGCGCTGCGCGACTCCACCCCGTACGACGGCGTCAAGCGCATCCCGCCGGGGCACGCGCTGGTGCTGCGCGAGGGCTCGCGCGAGATCACCGGGTACGAGCCGGTCGCCTCGCTCGCGGTCGCCGGACCGGAGAAGGACGCCGACCGCGCCGTCGAGGGCGTACGGGACGCGCTCGTCGAAGCCGTACGGGCCAGGCTGCTGGCTCCGCGTCACGCGCCCGAGACCCTGCCGCCCGACCCGGGCCCCGTCCCCGGCATGGGCCCCGCCGAACGGCGCGCCGCCCGCGGCGGCCCGGTGCCCGGCATCGGCGCCGACCTGTCGGGCGGCAGCGCGTCCGGCACGCTCGCGCTGCTCGCCGCCGGGCTGCCGGGCGCGCCGGGCACGGTCCTGGGACACGGCACCGGCGCGGGGGAGCGGCTGCTCGCCGTCACCTTCAACGACCTGTCCAGCGCGGGCCGTGACGAGGCCGAACTCGAACGGGCCAGGGCTATCGCCGCCAACCCCCGGCTGCACCACGTCGTCGTCGCGGCGGGCGAGGAGGCCCTGCCGTACGCGGAGCTGGAGGGGCCGCTCACCGACGAGCCCGGCCCCTCCCTGGTCACCGCCGAGCGGCACCGCCGCCGGCTCGCGGCGGGCAGCGCCGACCACTTCACCGGGGCGGGCGCCCGCGAGGTGCTCGACGCGCATCCGGCGCGCATGGCCGACCTGCTGCTGGACCGGCGCAGACGCCATCTGCTGCAACCGGTCAGCGCGCTCGCCAAGGCCGAAGGCCCCTCGCCCGCCTCGCTGTTGCTCCCGCTCACCGTGTACCGCGCGGCGCGAAGACTCGCCCGTACCCCGTACCGCACCGGTCTCGAAGAGGCCGCCGCCCGCCTCCCCGAGGCCAACAGATCCCGCCGTTCCCCGGTCTCCGACAGCCCCCTGAACGCGTCGCTGGCCGCCCTCACCTGGTCCAGACCCGGGCCGGCGGCGCGCTGGCTCACCGGGGAGGCACTGGCGGAAGTATCGGTTCGCCTGTTGACCGCGGCGACCCGCCCCACCTCCGTCCAGCGCCCCGGCGAATCCCGCGCCCGCGCCGCCCTCACCCGGCTCGCGGCCGATCACCGCGTCTTCGAACAGGCCGCCGAGATCCGCAGCCAGCGGCTGCACGCGCCCTTCCTCGACAACCAGGTGGTACGCGCCTGCCGCGAACTCCCCGAGGCCCTCCGCGTCCAGCCCGGCGCCCGCGCGGAGGTCCTCCGTACGGTCCTCGCCGACACCGGCATCCACGACCTGCCCCCCGGCTGGGGCGCCACCTCGCGCGCCGGTTCCGCCGCGGCGACCCGTACCGGCCTGCGCGCCGCCGTGGGCGAGCTGATCACCCTCTTCGACGCGCCGCTCCTCGCCGACGCCGGACTCGTCGAGGCGCGCGTCGTCCGCAAGGCGCTCCGGGCGGCGGCCGAGGGCGAACCGGTCCCGCTCGACGGACTCGCCGACCTCGTCTCCACCGAACTCTGGCTCCGCCGCCTGCTCTCCCGCCGCGGCACCTGCTGGACAGGGACGGCGGCGCCGCGCCAGCGCGCGGTGGCGGGCGGCGTGACCGCGCGCCCGACGCTGCGGTCGTAGGCCCGATCCTCGACGCCTGCCCGGCCCGTGTCCCGTCCGTCCTGTGTCCTGCCCGGCCCGTACGCTGCCCGCCCGTGTCCCGTCTGCCCGGCGGGGACGCAGGGGACGCGTGGGGCGTGTGGGTCGCGTGGGGCGGGTGGGATATGTGGGACCGGTGGGACGCGGGGCGCCGGGTCGGGGGGCCGGACGCAGCCGTGCGGAATCGTTCGCGCGCGGCCCGTGTCCCGCCCGCCCGGCGGGGACGCGTGGGGCGTGTGGGTCGCGTGGGGCGGGTGGAATGTGTGGGACTGGTGGGACGCGGGGCGCCGGGTCGGGGGGCCGGACGCAGCCGTGCGGAATCGTTCGCGCGCGGCCGGTGCCGGAGCGACTGTCTCAGCGGGGTCCGTCTCAGCAAGACCCCTTCAGCGGAATCCGTCTCAGCGACAACTGATCCGGGAGTGCGCCCAGTCCGCGAGCGCGACCACGTCGAACGCGGTGCTCGGCTCGACGACCAGCCGGAGGGTGCGCCGGCCCGAGATGCCGACCTCGACCGGGACGGCCGCGTCACCGCCGCTGAGGACCGGGGAGCGCCAGAGGCGTTCCGTGTCGCCGTACACGGAGAAGCGCAGGGAGCCACGGCCCAGTGTCAGGTCGTCGACACCGACGAGCGCGGCGTAGGCGGAACAGCTCCGGTTCAGGTCGATGGTGACCGAGGCCGTGCCCTGCGTGGTCACGCCGTGGCCGTAGCGGGTGCCGCCGATGGAGACGGCGGAGCGCTGCCAGAGCCAGCTGCTCTCCCCGAGCCGGACCTCGGGCTTCGAGCCGTCCCCGGTGAGGCTGTACGACAGCTGGTTCACCTGGTAGACGGCCGGAGCGGGCGTCGGCGACGGGGGCTTCGGGGTGGACTCGGCGGGCGGGGGAGCCGGCTTGGAAGGCGCGGACGGGGGCGCGGGGGCGCTGGGCCGGGGCGTCGGCGTGGGCGTGGGTTTCGGCTCGGGGGTGGGCGTGGGTGTGGGTGTGGGCTTCGCCGGGGGCGCCGCGGGTACGGGCGGCTTCGAGGCCGGGGCCGGTGTGGGCGACGGCGGGGTCGGCTCCGGCGGGGACGGCTCGGGGAAGGGCGGCGGCTCCTGGGGTACGACGGGCTGCACCACCGGCGGCTTCGCCTCCGGCTTCGGCGCGGGCTTGTGGTCGCCGCCGGACAGCGCCCACAGCAGACCGCCCGCCACCGCCGCGGCGACGAGCGCCGCGATCCCGGCCTTCGCCGGGGCCCCCAGCGCCTCGGACCTGGCTTTACCGGCGGCTTTAGCAGCCGCTTTGCCGCCGGCCTTCCCAGCGGCCTTCCCAGCGGCCTTCCCAGCGGCCTTCCCGGCGGCTTCACCGGTGGCCGAGGCTGCGCCGGGAGCCGAGGACCCGCCGGTCGCGGCGGCCGCCGCTCCGGCGCCCGCGGCGCCCACCGCGCCGCCCGCCACGATCCCCGCCGCCTTGAGCGAGTAGCCCGCCGCGAACCAACCGATCACCGCGACCGGCAGCAGCGCCGGAATCCCGGAGTTGACGTGCGCCAGCTCTCCGGCGGCGAGACGGCACCGCGCGCACTCCTCCAGATGCTTGCGCAGCCCGCGCTCGGCGCGCATGCGCAGCCCGCCCCGCGCGTACGCCCCGAGCCGGTCGGCGTACCGGGAGCAGTCGCCGGCCGAGGTGAGCGAGGCGCTCACATGAGCCTGGAGATATGCCTGCTTGAGCCCTTCGCGCGCCCGACTGGCCAGCACCGCCGTGGCGTTGGCGGAGAGCCCGAACAGCGGCGCGATCTGGCTCGGCGACTCCTCCTCCACCGTGGTGTGCCAGAGCACCGCCTGCCAGCGCTCCGGCAGGCTGCGGAACGCCTGCACGGCCATCGACCGCTCGGCCTCGTGCATCGCCAGGACGTCCGCCCCCAGCTCCAGGGTCTCCGCCTCCGGCATCTCCGAGGAGTCCGTGGCCTGCGCCGCGAACACCGCGAAGTCCTCGACCAGTTGCTCGCGGCGGGCGGACTTCGTCCAGGTCGCCGCCACCCGTCGTACGGTCGTCAGCAGGTAGGCCCGCACCGCCTGCCGGGGCCCGGCTCCGCCGCGTACGGCCTGCAACGTACGGGCGAACACCTCGGCGGTCAGATCGTCGGCGGTGTCCGCGTCACGGCAGCAGGTGCGGGCGTAACGCCGCACCGGCCCCGCGTGCCTGCGGAACAGCTCCGCGTACGCGCTGTCGTCGCCGTCCCGCATCCGCTGGACCAGCTCGGCGTCCGCCGGGGGCGTCTCGGGGCCCGCCGTGCCGCCCGTGGCCCGGACGGCGGTCAGTTCGAGCGTCGGCGGGTCGGCGGGCGGGGGCACATCGGTCCGCCCCCGCTGCGGCGGCACACCGCCCTCCGCCTCGCCCTGACCGGCGCGGGCATCGCGGCCACCCGGCCCGGAGCCCCCCTTGGGGCCACCCTGGCTCGGCACCTGCTCGGACGGGGGCACCCCGCCGGACTCGGCACACGTCCCACCGGGCTCGACGCCATGACCGCGACCGCTGCCGCCGCGACCGCTGCCGCCGCGACCGCCGCCACCGAGTGGCTCGTTCCGCCCGTCACCGCTCATCGCGGAAGCTCCCGTACGCACCGCTCCGACCCAAACACCGGGCCAGAGTGCCACAGCGCGCCATGCGGCCCGGAGGGTTCGAGACCGTCAACCACTCGTCCGGGGCGGATTCCCTGATCAGGTCATTAACCTTCACCCATTCGGGGAAGGATCAACGGCCCTATTCGGTAGGGCTGTTCGAGGAGCAGAGCCGGACCGGCCGACGAAGACCCCCCGATGAAGACCGGCCGACGAAGACCGGCGGTACGAGGACCGACGGCACGCGGACCAGCCGCGCACGAAGACCGGCGACACGAGGACCGGCGGTGCGCGGCCCGGCGGTGCGCGGCCCGGCGGGTACGCGCACCGGCCGCGCTCCCGCTCCCCTCACGCGGGCCGCGACCGCAGCCCCTCCAGAAGGATGTCGAGCAACCGCGCCGAGGCCGCCGCCTGCTGTGCCGCGTCCGGCAGCGAGGGGGCGGCCGTGGCTATCACCAACAGGACGTCCGCCACGGTCACATCGCCGCGCAGCTCACCCGCTCCCCGCGCCCGGTCCACCAACTGGCCCACGACATCGAGCAACTCGACCGCTCCCGGCGCGTCCAGCCCCTCCGCCGAAGCCGAGATGCGCGGTCCGACCACTCGTAAATCGGGGTGACCCGACTGCCGTTGGTGCGGCACCCGTGTCTCGTCCGAAGCGGTGCGCGGCAGCGTCAACTCGTCCCCGTCCACGCTCACCCGCAGGACCTGCGGAGGCAGCAGCCGCCCCGCGCCGGACGCCACCGAGGTGCGCAGGAAGCGGGAGAGCGCGGACCAGGGCTCGTCCTCCTGGCCGAGCGCCGTCCGTGCCTGGTCGGTCAGCCGGGACGTCTCCTCCGCCGCTATGCGCCGCACCAGCACGTCCTTGCTGGGGAAGCGCCGGTAGACCGTGCCGACCCCGACCCGCGCGCGACGCGCCACATCCTCCATCGGCGCCCCGTACCCCAGCTCCCCGAACACCTCACGGGCCGCCCGCAGTACATGCTCCAGATTGCGCTGCGCGTCCACCCGCAGCGGCGCCGAACGCGCCGCCGGGCCCGCCGAGCCGGCCGGAACCGCCGGGCTCACCGGGCCCGCCCCGCCCGCGCCCCCGGCGACCGACGCACCAGTGCCCGTACCCGTACCCGTACTTGACCGTCCCTCGTCACCCACTCGTCCCTCGCCGCTCTCGACGACAGCGGCTTGCCAACGAGCACCTTGAATATGCATAAGCGTTCCCCCGGTAATGATGTCTCCCCCCGGAGACTCCCCGCCCTGACAGCCGGGGCGTGCGGTCCAGTCACATGCCCGTCACCCCGTCGAGATACGAACATAGTTGAGCCCGGGGCAATTCAGAAGAGGGTGGTTCCGCACAGAGCGCCCCCCGATCGGAGCAAGGACCGGAAGATGCCTGATTCGCCCGTCTCCCGGCACCCCCCACGCCACCGCTGACCTGCGTTCCTGCCGCGAGGCCCGGTCCGCTGACGGGACGTCGTCCCCGACGGCCTCCGGTCACACAATGTGTCACGCCTGTGGACAAACACCCGGGCCCGATGCGTTATGGGAAGGTGAAGGCTGAGATCTCTCGGGGGAAGACCCCCGCACCCCCGCCCGCGGCGCGCGTTGTGGTGATCGGCGGCGGCTACGTCGGGATGTACACCGCGCTGCGCCTCCAGCGGAAACTCAAGAGCGGCGAAGCCGAGATCACCGTGGTGACGCCCGACCCCTATATGACCTATCAGCCTTTCCTCCCGGAAGCGGCCGCCGGGAACATCTCGCCCCGCCATGTCGTGGTGCCGCTCCGACGCGTGCTGCCCGGCTGCCGCATCGTCATCGGCGAGGCCACCGCCATCCGCCACGCCGACCGCACCGTCACGCTCAAAACCCTCGGCACCGAGGCGGAGGGCACCGGCACCGTCGACCTCGGCTACGACGAACTCGTCCTCGCGCCCGGCTCCGTCGCCCGCACCCTCCCGATCCCCGGGCTGGCGGAGCACGCCGTCGGCTTCAAGACCGTCGAAGAGGCCATCGGCCTGCGCAACCACGTCATCGAGCAGATGGACATCGCCTCCTCCACCCGCGACCCCGCGATCCGCGACGCCGCGCTGACCTTCGTCTTCGTCGGCGGCGGCTACGCGGGCGTCGAAGCCCTCGCGGAGCTGGAGGACATGGCCCGCTACGCCTCGCGTTATTACCACAACATCAAGGCCGAGGACATGAAGTGGATCCTCGTCGAGGCCACCGGCCGGATACTCCCCGAAGTCGGCGAGGAGATGGGCAAGTACGCCGTGCGCGAGCTGCGGGCCCGCAATATCGACGTACGGCTCGACACCCGCCTGGAGTCCTGCGAGGACCGGGTGGCCGTGCTGAGCGACGGCGCCCGCTTCCCCGCCCGTACGGTCGTGTGGACGGCGGGCGTCCGGCCGCATCCCGTCCTCGCCGCCGGCGATCTGCCGCTGGACGGCCGCGGCCGGCTCCGCTGCACGGCCGCCCTCTCCGTCGAGGACACCGAACACGCCTGGGCGGCCGGCGACGCCGCCGCCGTACCGGACCTGACGTCCGACGGGACCGCCAAGGAATGCGCGCCCAACGCCCAGCACGCCGTACGGCAGGCCAAAGTTCTCGCCGGGAACATCGTCGCTTCCCTGCGCGGCGAACCTCTGCGGGACTACCGTCACGCGTACGCCGGTTCGGTGGCCTCCCTCGGCCTCCACAAAGGGGTCGCGCATGTCCACGGCCGTAAGATCAAGGGCTATCCGGCCTGGCTCATGCACCGCGTCTACCACCTCAGCCGCGTCCCCACCTTCAACCGGAAGGCCCGCGTACTCGCGGAGTGGACGCTTTCCGGCCTCTTCAAAAGAGAGATCGTCTCCCTCGGCTCACTGGAGCACCCGCGTGCCGAATTCGAACTGGCCGCAGGCCGCGAGCCCCGGCGGGACAGGTGAGGTCAGCCGTCCGAGCGACAACCGGAGGCAGCGATCCGAACAGGGCGAGAGGCGACTGTCAGTACGGTCGGTCACACTGGACGTGTGACCATAGGTGGGTTCACATCTGCACAGAGTGATTCATCCAGGCGCGGCGCGCTCAACCGGCGGCGGCGACGTACGGCGACACGACACCATCCCGACACCATGAGGCATGAGAATCCGTGAACTTCACGCGTTGGAGCGCCCGCCTCCCCGGTACGTGGCGCGCCGCCGCCGCGCGGACGGACCGGGGTTCCGTGCCGGCGGCCCGTGGCGAGTACGAGCGCGGTGAGCACGAGGACAGGGACCGGCCCCGGGGTACGGGTGGTGAGCGCGAGCGGCGGTCCACGTCCGCGACGGACATTCCCCGGCTGGACGACCTGTCCGTGCGCGACCTCCTCGGTGAGCTGCCCGCCCTGGTCGCCCTGGTGTACGGACCCGAACACCGCGTCGCGTACGTGAACGACGCCTACGCGACCGCCTTCGGCCCGCGCCCGCCCGGAGCCGCCGCGGCCGAGAGCTGCCCCGAGCTGGCGGAGCTGGGCCTGCTCCCGCTGCTCGACCAGGTGCTCCGCAGCGGCAAGCCCCGCACCGTCAAGTCGCGCAAGGCCCAAGCGCAGCCGCAGGCCCAGACACAGGCCCAGGCACCCGCGTCGCCGCCACCGGCCGCTCCCGCTCCAGCGTCCGCTCCCACTCCCGCTCCCGTTTCCGCCGAGCAGCCGGTCCGCGACCCCGCGCCGCCCGCCGCCGCCGGGCCCGGCCCGCGCGCGGACCGCTCCTACACGGTCACCTGCACCCCGGTCGACTGCCGGGGCACGGACGGCATCCTCATCTACGCGGCCGATGTCACCGACCACGCGGAAGCCGCCGAGCGGCTGCGCGCCAGCGAGCGCCGCCACCGCAGCACCGTCGTCACCCTCCAGCGCTCCCTGCTCCCGCAGGAGCTGGAGCAGCCCGACGACCTGCGCGTCGCCGCCACCTACCGACCCGGCGGCGAGGACGCCGCCGTCGGGGGCGACTGGTACGACGTGATCACGCTCGGCGCCGGCCGTACGGCCCTGGTCATCGGCGACGTCATGGGCCGGGGCGTCCGGGCCGCCGCCGTCATGGGCCAGCTGCGCACGGCCGTCCGCGCCTACGCCCGGCTCGATCTGCCGCCGCACGAAGTCCTCCAGCTCCTCGACGGACTCGCCGCCGAGATCGACGCCAGCCAGATCGCGACCTGCGTCTACGCCGTCCACGACCCCAACGAGGGCCTGCTCGAATACGCCTCGGCCGGCCATCTCCCGATCCTGGTGCGCGCGCACGACGGCTCGGTCCGACGCGCCGAGGACCCGACGGGCCCGCCCCTGGGCACCGGCGGCTGGCTCCACACCTCGGGCACGATCCCCCTCCCGCCCGGCTCCACCGCCGTCCTCTATACAGACGGCCTTGTCGAGCGTCGAGGAGAGGACATCGACGAGGGCGTCGCCTCCCTCGCCCGCGCCCTGTCCGGCGCGCAGGGATCACCCCAGGTCATGTGCGACCGGCTGATCCGCTCCCTGGGCATCACCGACGACCACGACGACGACGTCGCGGTGCTCGTCCTCCAGCACCCCGCCCGTACGGGAGCGGAAGCGGAGCTGTTCCACAACGCGGCGCTCGACCTGCTCGGCGGCATCGAGGCGGCCCCGCGCGCCCGCGCCTTCGCGACAGGGGTCCTGGCCTCCTGGCGCTTCCCCGTGGAACTGCGCGATCTGGGCGTCCTCGCCACCAGCGAGCTGGTGGCGAACTCCCTCCAGCACGGCACCCCGCCCATGCGCCTGCGGCTGCGCCGCACGGACCGCCGGCTGATCATCGAGGTGACGGACGGCGACGACCATCTGCCGCGCCGCCGCCGCGCCGAGCCGGCCGACGAGGCGGGCCGGGGCATCTCGATCGTCGCGACGATCGCCTCGTCCTGGGGAACCCGCCGTACACCGGGAGGCGGCAAGGCCGTCTGGTGCGAGTTCGCCCTGCCGCACTGACGGCGCGGCGCCGGGGCTCAGCGAGCGGAAGCCAGCTCGCCCGCGCTCTCCGTCCCGGCCTCCGGCGCGTGCCGCGCCACCACCCGCGAAGCGGAGATGAGCGCCGGCCGGTCCTGTACGGGCGTGAGCCGCCGCCCCAGCCGCAGCGCCAGCACGGTGATGCCCAGCGAGAACAACACGAACGTCAGGATGTACGGGCCGTGCAGCGCGGCCCCCATCGGCCCGCCCACAGCCGGGCCGACCGCCAGCGCGAGCTGCTTGACCAGCGCGAACCCCGAGTTGTACTGCCCGATCATCGACGGCGGCGCGAGATCCGCCACCAGCGGGGCCACGGTCGGCGACAGCATCGCCTCACCGAGCCCGAACAGGGCGTACGTGGAGATGAACGCGGCCGTCGCCATCGTCCGGCTGCCGTCCCCGAGCCCGGCGTATCCGGCGATGATCCAGGCGAAGGCCCAGATCAGCCCCACAGCGGCGATCACCCGACTGCGCCGCAGCGGCTCGACCAGCCGCAACACCACGAACTGCGCGATCACGATCACCGCCGTGTTGGCGGCCAGCGCGATGCCCAGCGTCGACGGATCGATCCCGGCCGCCTCGGTGCCGTACGCGGCCAGGCCCGACTCGAACTGCCCGTAGCAGGCGAAGAACACCACGAAGCCCAGCACACACAGCTGCACCATGGCCCGGTGCCGGAGCATCGCCCGCAGCCCGGGGCGGGGGCCTTCCTCCGCGAGCACGTCAGCGGGCGCCACATCGGCGACGGGGCGCGGCATCCGGACCGTACCGGCCACGGCGGCCAGCACCAGGAACATCGCCGCCTCGACGGAGAACAGCAGCAGGAAACTGCCCGGCCGGCTCTCGTCGACGAGCTGCCCGCCGATCAGACCACCGACCCCCAGCCCGAGGTTCGCGAGGAAGAACTGGGTCGCGAACGCCCTGGTCCGCGTCGCCGGTGTCGAGCACCAGACGATCATCGTGGCGAGCGCAGGCTGCATGACGGCGGTCCCGGCGCCCAGCAGCCCGGCGGAGACGACGGCGGCCGGCACGCTGCCCGACAACCCCATGGCGAGCGCCCCCACGGCCGCCAGCACCGCGCCCCCGACCACCACCGGCACCGGGCCCTTCCGGTCGATCACCCGGCCGGTGAAAGGCAGCACGACCAGCGCGGCCATGGCGAAGACCGCCAGTACGGCCCCCGCCGTACTCGCGCCCAGGTCCCGTACCTGAGCCACATACACATAGAGATACGGAACCGTGAATCCCAGCCCGAACGCGCTCAGCGCGTTCCCCGCCTGGATCCGGCGCATCGCTGCGCCCATCGCCCTGGTCACACTCACCCCTCAACACTTCAAAGCTAAACTTAGAAGGTGAACTGTACACATCGAAGGACTTCAACGCCAGGAGAGGTGCGTGGCATACTGCCCCGATGCCAGAGACCACCCCCGAGAAGCCCGGCGCACCGGATCTCCAGGAGCCGAGCCTCGACGAGCAGATCGCCGCCTATCAGCGCGAGTTCCGCGATCTCGACCCCCAGGTCGAAAAGGTCGTCTCCGCGCTCGGCCGACTGAACCGCAGGATGAACGTCGCGTACGGCAGACAGGTCTCCGACCTGGGCATCAGCAACGCGGAGTGGGAGGTCCTCAAGACCCTCGTACTCGCCGGCGCCCCCTACCGCCTGGGCCCCGGCGAACTCGCCAAGCGCCTGGGCCTCACCCCGGCCGCGATGACCCACCGCATCGACCGCATGGCGGGCGAGGGCCTGGTGACGCGCGACCGCGACGAGAACAACCGGGTGCGGGTCATCGTCGAGCTGACGGACGAGGGCCGTACGAAGTGGCTGGCGGCGATGCGGATGGCCTCGGACTTCGAGGAGGAACTGCTCCAGGACCTCTCCGGCGACGAGCGCGGAGTGCTCGGCGAGATGCTCATCCGCCTGCTGCGCCGCGTGGAGCACGCGCAGCCGGATGCCGGCGGACGCCTGACGGGCCTGGAGTGACCCGGGACGGTCTCTGGAGCGCTCCGGAGCGCTCCAGAGCGGCCTGAGCGCACCGGAGCGAGTGACCAGGACCGCGTTTGACAGGCCCCTGGGCGATCCGTAAGGTTCTTCGAGTTGTCACGGAGCCGACACGGATCTGTGGCAGCCACTCCAGCCGCGTCGGCGGCACTCAAACCAAGCAAGATCTCCCAGCCGGGAAGAATTTCGGCATGCCGGAATTCATTTCGAAGACTCGATTATGAGTCGCCTGCGGAATCCGCTAGTGTTTGGGACGTCGGAAGGGCCCAACAGCCCGGACGACAGCCCACTCTGACTGGGAATCAGGCCCGAAAGGATCTGGTAGAGTCGGAACCGCCGGAAAGGGAAACGCGAGAGCGAAGAACTGGAAAGCGAACCCCGCTCCGACGGGGAATCGGACACGAAAGAGTCTGATAGAGTCGGAAACGCAAGACGGAAACAAAACAAAGAAACACCGAAGGGAAGCGCCCGGAGGAAAGCCCGCGAGGGTGAGTACAAAGGAAGCGTCCGTTCCTTGAGAACTCAACAGCGTGCCAAAAGTCAACGCCAGATATGTTGATACCCCGACCTGCCGGATCTCCGGCGGGTTGAGGTTCCTTTGAAGAAAAAACACAGCGAGGACGCTGTGAACCACGGGTCTTATTCCGACCGGTGGTTCCGGCTCCCGTGCGTGTGGCTCGATTACGAGCAGACATTCACGGAGAGTTTGATCCTGGCTCAGGACGAACGCTGGCGGCGTGCTTAACACATGCAAGTCGAACGATGAAGCCTTTCGGGGTGGATTAG